>CAZIWV010000007.1:0-165447 GCA_964543145.1 uncultured Pseudomonas sp. | reverse complement strand
CTGAAACTGCAGCGCCGCTCCGAGTCCATCAGCCTCGGCGAACGCCTGCTGAACAAAGTGCTGACCGGCCTCAACAGCCATCTGGAAAAAGTGCCTGCCGACCAGGTGCAAGGCGTACTGGCCGAGTACCGCCTGGAAGTGATCGAAGACCTCCTGGAAGACATTGGCCTGGGCAACCGCATGGCCTATGTGGTCGCCCGTCGTCTGCTGGCCAGCGAGAGCGAACAGCTACCAAGCGCCGAAGGCCCGCTGGCGATTCGCGGCACCGAGGGCTTGGTGCTCAGCTACGCCAAGTGCTGTACGCCGATTCCGGGCGACCCCATCGTCGGCCACCTTTCGGCTGGCAAAGGTATGGTGGTGCACCTGGAAAGCTGCAAAAACATCAGCGATATCCGCCAGAACCCGGAAAAGTGCATTCAGCTGTCCTGGGCCAAAGACGTGGTCGGCGAGTTCAACGTCGAGCTACGCATCGAGCTGGAACACCAGCGCGGCCTTATTGCCCTACTGGCCAGCAGCGTTAACGCCGCCGACGGCAATATCGAAAAAATCAGCATGGACGAACGCGACGGCCGCATCAGCGTGGTTCAGCTGGTGGTCAGCGTGCACGACCGTGTGCACCTGGCCCGCGTGATCAAAAAACTGCGAGCCCTTAAAGGCGTGGTGCATATTTCCCGCGTTCGCGCCTGACACCCCTTTCGTAAGACGGCCTGCGCCAAGCGCAGGCTAACCCTCAAGGAGCTTTTTATGAGCAAGAGCGTCATCACTTCCGAACACGCACCGGCTGCCATCGGCACTTACTCCCAGGCGATCAAGGCGGGCAACACCGTTTACATGTCCGGGCAAATCCCGCTGGACCCAAAAACCATGGAGCTGGTGGAAGGCTTTGAAGCCCAGACCGTGCAGGTGTTTGAAAACCTCAAAGCGGTGGCCGAAGCGGCTGGCGGCTCGTTTAAAGACATCGTCAAACTGAACATCTTCCTCACCGACCTCTCGCACTTCGCCAAGGTCAACGAGGTAATGGGCCGTTACTTCGAACAACCTTACCCTGCCCGCGCTGCCATCGGTGTGGCTGCTCTGCCACGTGGCGCCCAGGTAGAAATGGACGCCATTCTGGTCATCGAATAACGCCTAACCTCCAAGGAAGGAAGCCGCCATGCGCAACGTCCTCGCCCTGCTGCTAGTAAGCGCTGTACTCGGTGGCTGCAGCAGCCCCGCCAGCCATGATCCGAATGGCACGTGGATCAACAAGGCGGCCATTGACGCCGCCTCGCAAGGCGGCAACTTGCGCGAGGCGTTGCTGGCCTATGGGCCAAATCTGGAATGGAATATCGACGCCGCGCGCAAAACCGCTGAAGTGAGCAATGGCTTTGAGCTGGATGAAGGCCAGCTTGTCGGCCTACCAGAAGGGCAATGGCGCGTCGACTTTTATGGCGATTACCACGAACAACTGAACGTCGAAAACGACCAGATGCGCCAGGCCGAAAGCCAGAACGGCCCGGAGCAACGCTTCCAGCGTTCAACCCTCAAGCTGCCGATTGATGCACCACCCGGCAGCAGCTTTGAACAAGCCCTCTACGGCGCCTACCTCGGTGGCACCTGGAAGATCACCCAGGGCGTCGGCCAAGGCGGCCTGGTGCTGTTCCACCCCGACGGCCAAGTCGAAGGCCTGCCCGGCGCCGATCGTTACGCCCTGTGCCTGGCTGGCGACTGCGCCGCCATGAGCGGTGAGAACGACAGCCTGTGGCTGCAACTGGGCAACCAAGGCAATAGCTGGCTGTTCAAGCGCGAAGGTGAACGTATTGAAATTTTCCAAGCGGTAAATCAGGCGCAAGTCGACGAAATGCCGAGCTACCTGCCAGGCGCCAGCACCTGGATACTGGAGAAGGACTAGCCCCCTAAGCTGGTGCCTACGGGCGTATTAACCCCATAAGCAAATACGCGCCGAGCACCAGCAACAGTGCGCCGCACACCCGATCCAACACCACCACCCGGCGTTGCAACCACAACCGCCAACGCTCGACGCTAAGCAAGCGCACCAGGGCCAGATCCCAGCCCAGCACCACCGCGCCCATCCATGCCATGCACAGCGCCAGCCCCCAACTCGGCATCGCCGCCTCGTGCAACACGCCGAACAAGCCGGCGTAGAAAACCGGGCATTTGGGGTTGATTACGCTGGCCGCCAGGCCCTGAACAAAACCTAGCCACCAGCGCCCCGTAACGTTCTCGCCCTGCTCGGGCAAGGCCAACTGCCGGCGCCCGACAAATGCTTGCAAGCCCAGCCAGACAAAATACGCCCCGCCCAGCCCCTGCACGCTGCGCCACAGCCAACCGTCTTCGGCGGGCAATAGGCGTTGCGCCAGCAGCACCAGCGCCATCATCAGCACATTGGCCAGGGCAATCCCACACGCCACACCATCGGCTTGCCGCCGCCCCTGTACCAAGGCCGTACGCAGCAACAGAAAAAAGTCCGGTCCTGGCGATAACAACGCGGCGAAGTGAGTGCTGGCGACCAGTAGAAACAGCGCAACCATAACGACCTCCGAGTGAATTCGGCGGCCAGTCTGTGCGGTGGTTAGGGTGGCAGTATTGGAGAAAAATCAGGTGCGCGCGGTACTGCGAAAACGCCCTGGGGTCACGCCTGTAAAGCGTTTAAACGTGCCGTTAAAGTGTGCTTGATCGTAAAAGCCCAGCTGCAAAGCCAGCTCGCTCAAGGGCTCCTCGCCCAACAGCAAACGTTTGGCTTCGCGCACTCGCCGTTGCAGCAGGTAGGTGTGCGGCGGCACGCCGTAGGCGCGGCGAAAGGCTTCGATCAGATGGCGCGGATGGCGCTCACCGACCTCGGCCAATTGTTCCAGGCTTACGGCTTCGCGGTAGTGCGCTTCGAGGTACTCGCGCAGCCGCGCCGTGCTACCGCCGTCACGAGCGGCTGTCGGCAGCGGGCGCATGCCGCCATGGCGGATAAACACCAGCTCTAGCACCGCCAGCAATTGGCTTTCCAGCGCCAGTGCATCGTGACGCTCAAACTCCAGCGCAAGGCCCGCCATCAATTGCGCGACGGCGCCGTCATCGTTCGGGTTGAGCTGATTAAAACCACGGGGCAAACGTTTGCGCCCCAGCAACGCCGGTAAGCGCGCCTCTTCGACATAGAGCATGTGGTAGACCAGCCGCGACGAAATGGCGTGGCCGGTGTGCGGTTCTTCCGGGTTCATCAGCGACAGGGTGCCGGCCGGCAACGCATGCCGCGCGCCCTGGCATTGATAGCCCCCGACACCCTGCAAAATCGCACCGATGGCAAAGGCGTCGTGGCTATGCCGGCCAAAGGGCTGCCCGGAGAAGTCGGCCTGGAACAGCTCGACGCCGGACAACCAAGGCTGCACCAGCAGCCGATTGGCATCCATGCTCAGCTACCCGCCAATACCGCCGCGTAGCCTTCGCGGAAGGTCGGGTAACGCGGCACCCACCCCAAGGCGCGGGCTCGGGCGTTGCTGCAGCGTTTGCTGCCGGCACGGCGCACGGTCGATTCCTCGGACCACTCGGTAACGCCCATGTACTCGCGCAGCCACGCCACCACTTCATGCAGTGGCGCCGGCGCATCGTCGACACCGATATACAGCTCATCCAGCGCCTTACCTCTGGCGTCAGCCTGAAGCAGAAAAGCCAGTAAACCGGCACAGTCATCGGCATGCAGACGGTTGGCATACAACGGCGGCTCGCTGACCACGCGATAGCCCATGCGCACCTGCTTAAGCAGCCATTCGCGGCCGGGGCCGTAAATGCCGGTGAGGCGCACCACTGTTGCGGGGAAGCCGCTGTCCAGAGCCACGCGCTCGGCCTCGAGCAAGATGCGCCCGGAGAAACGCTCCGGCTCAGCCGGTGATCGCTCGTCGACCCACACGCCGCCGTCTTGCGCATACACGCCACTGCTGGAAACAAAGATCACCCGCTTGGGCGTTTGCCCGTGCTGCTTCAGCCAGCCCAGGGTATTGGCCAGACCGTCAACATAGGCGCGGCGGTAGCCGGCTTCGTCGTGCTCGGTCGCTGCGGCGGCGTACACCAGATAATCCAGCGCGCCCTGTGGCCATTGCGCCGGGCAAATCGGATCATTCAGATCAGCCGCCACTGGAACAATGCCCTCAGGCAACTGCGCGACCGATCGCCGCAAGCCATACACCTGCCACCCGGCTGCATTCAGCTGCGTAGCTAGACGGCTTCCTACATCGCCGCAGCCGGCAATCAACAGAGTCGGGGCAGTGGACATGACAGCACCTCAGGCAAAAACGGCATTCTAGATGGGCCGGCGGGAAAGTGGGCGATGTGTCGAACATCCGCCGAGTGTTACATTATCACTTTAACAAACAAGAATAGTTTGCAATACTATCGACCCTTTTGCGCCAGGGGTCGTTTTGATCCCGGTCACCGCTCTTCCTATCTCAGGTCCGGCCAGCATGAATTTCAACGCCTACCGCGCACAGTCCTCTCTTTCGCAGCCCCGCGCTCTGCTCGCCTTTGGCGCGCTGCTAGTTAGCTTAGCGTTGCCCACCAGCAGCTTCGCTGAAGAAACCAGCACGCCGGCAGCGCCCCCAGCCGCCAGCGCACCAGCGACTCCAGCACCCGCTGCCGCACCGGCACCCAGCGCCGAAACACCAGCGGCTGCCGCCCTACGCGAGAAAATCGCCAGCCTCGGCCCGAACGCCACCCCCGAGCAAGTCAGCGCGGCCACCAAAGAAAGCCTGGAAGCCAACGGCGCCACGCCGGAAGAAGTTACCCAAGCGCTGAACAACCTGGCCAAAGCCGACCAGCTGATTGCCGAAGACGAGCAAACTTTCGCCAGCGACCTGTCGCCATGGGGCATGTACCAGAACGCTGACCACGTGGTGAAAGCCGTGATGATCGGCCTGGCGCTGGCCTCGGTAATCACCTGGACTATCTGGATCGCCAAAGGCTTTGAACTGCTCGGCGCCAAGCGTCGCTTGCGCCGCGAACTGGCCCTGCTCAAACAAGCGCGCTCGCTGAAAGATGCGTCCGACAAAGCCAGCCAAGCCGGCAGCCTGTCGCACACCTTGGTGCACGATGCCCTGGAAGAAATGCGCCTGTCGGCCAACACCCGCGAGAAAGAAGGCATAAAGGAACGCGTCAGCTTCCGCCTCGAACGCCTGGTCGCCGCCTGCGGGCGCGAGATGAGCCAAGGCACCGGCGTACTCGCCACTATCGGTTCCACCGCGCCCTTCGTCGGCCTGTTCGGTACCGTGTGGGGCATCATGAACAGCTTTATCGGTATCGCTAAATCGCAAACCACCAACCTGGCTGTTGTAGCACCTGGTATTGCCGAAGCGCTGCTGGCCACCGCCATGGGCTTGGTTGCAGCGATCCCGGCGGTAGTGATCTACAACGTCTTCGCCCGCTCCATCACCGGCTACAAAGCCCAGGTGGCGGACGCCTCGGCCCAGGTGCTGTTGCTGGTTAGCCGCGACCTCGACCACCTGCCGGCTGAACGCAGCCAGCCACACGCGGTAAAAGTGAGCTGACATGGGCCTGCACCTTAACGACGGCGGCGATGATCTGGTTGAATCCCACGAGATCAACGTAACGCCCTTTATCGACGTGATGCTGGTGCTGCTGATCATCTTTATGGTCGCAGCGCCGCTGGCCACGGTAGACATCAAAGTCGACCTGCCCGCCTCCAGCGCCGAACCGCAACCACGCCCAGACAAACCGGTGTACCTGACCGTTAAAGAGGACAAAAACCTCTACATCGGCGATCAGCAAGTCACCAAGGAGCAGCTCGGCCAAGTGCTCGACCAACAGACCAAAGGCAAGAAGGACACCACGATCTTCTTTCGCGCCGACAAGGGCGTGGACTATGCCGACCTGATGGAAGCAATGAACAGCCTGCGCGCTGCCGGTTACCTCAAAGTGGGCCTGGTTGGCCTTGAGGCGGTCGGGCCGAAATGACCCTTTCGCTGCGCAAAGCTTCCTGTTGGACGATCAGTTGGCTGTTGGTGCTAGCCGTGCATATCGGCATCGGCCTGTGGGCCTTGTATTGGCACGCCGAAACGGTGGCGGTGGAATTGCCGCCGCCGGCCATGATGATCGAGCTACCGCCGCTGCCCGAGGTCGTGCCGCCGCCACCGGCACCAGCGGCAGTCATCGCGCCTGAGCCCGAGCCGATTCCGGAAGTGGTGGAAGCGCCAAAGCCAAAGATCGTGCTGGAAAAACCCAAGCCCAAGCCAAAACCCAAGCCAAAGGAAAAGCCGGTCGAGCCGCCGAAGCCGGAGGAAAAGCCGGTTGAGCAAACCGTACCAGACGCCCAGCCCGCGCCGCCTGCGCCAGCCGCTGCACCACAGGCGCCACAGCCAAGTGTCAACAGCGCGCCGTCGCAAGCGACGGTCACCTGGCAGAGCAAACTGCTCACCCACTTGGCGCGCTTTAAACGCTACCCGGCCGAGGCATCCCGTCGCGGCGCTGAAGGTACCGTGCGGGTGCGCTTCACGGTGGATGCCGATGGCAAGGTACTTAGCGTTTCGCTAGAAGGCTCTTCCGGCAACGCCGCGCTGGACCGCGCTACGCTGAGCATGATCAAACGCGCGCAACCGCTACCCAAGCCGCCAGAAGAAATCCTCAACGGCAACAGCAAAGAAGTGACCGCTCCGTTCAACTACACACTGGACAAGCGCTAAAGCCAGACCCGTCCTCAGGCCGAGCCCGAAAAATCGAGCACATTTAGCCTGTCGGGCGGGTTGGTTCCATTGAATACAACCGCTATGCTTGAGCGCTAATCAATGGAAAAACACTATGACCCTCACCGAACTGCGCTACATCGTCACCCTGGCACAAGAGCAGCATTTCGGGCGTGCGGCCGAGCGTTGCCATGTCAGCCAACCCACCCTCTCGGTTGGTGTTAAAAAACTCGAAGACGAACTCGGCGTGCTGATTTTCGAGCGCAGCAAAAGCGCAGTGCGCCTGACTCCGGTCGGTGAAGGCATCGTTACCCAGGCGCAAAAGGTGTTGGAACAAGCCCAGGGCATTCGCGAGCTGGCCCAGGCCGGCAAAAACCAGCTGGCTGCGCCGCTCAAAGTCGGCGCCATTTACACCGTTGGCCCGTACCTGTTCCCCCACCTGATTCCGCAACTGCACCGCGTCGCGCCACAGATGCCGCTGTATATCGAAGAAAACTTCACCCACGTATTGCGCGACAAACTGCGCAATGGCGAGCTCGACGCGATCATCATCGCCCTGCCGTTCCAGGAAGCTGACGTACTGACCAAGGTGCTCTACGACGAGCCCTTCTACGTGCTGCTGCCGGCCGGCCACGCCTGGACCGCGAAGAAAACCATCGACGCCGAATTGCTTAACGACAAAAGCCTGCTGCTGCTCGGTGAAGGCCACTGCTTCCGCGACCAAGTGCTGGAAGCCTGCCCAACCCTGCGCAAAGGCGGCGACGAACACGCCAAGCACACCACCGTGGAATCCAGCTCGCTGGAAACCATCCGCCATATGGTTGCTTCCGGCATGGGCATCTCGATCCTGCCCTTCTCGGCAGTGGACAGCCATCACTACGCCCCCGGCGTATTCGACGTGCGCCCCCTGACCCCGCCGGTGCCGTTCCGCACCGTGGCCATCGCCTGGCGCGCCAGCTTCCCGCGGCCTAAGGCCATAGACGTACTGGCCGACTCGATTCGCCTGTGCTCGGTAGCTCGCCCCCTGTCGCAAACTGCCTAAGGCGCGCACATGACTGAGTTGGCGGCGGTGCCGGTAACCGCGCTGAAAGGCGTGGGTGCAGCGTTGGAAGAAAAGCTCGCCCGCGTGGGGTTGGAAAACCTGCAAGACGTGCTCTTTCACCTGCCCCTGCGCTACCAAGACCGCACCCGCGTCGTGCCTATCGGCGCCTTGCGTCCGGGTCAGGACGCCGTGGTCGAAGGCGTGGTCGCTGGCGCCGATGTGCTGATGGGCAAGCGCCGCAGCCTGCTGGTGCGCCTGCAAGACGGCAGCGGCACCCTGAGCCTGCGCTTCTACCATTTCAGCCAGGCGCAGAAAGACGGCCTCAAGCGCGGCACGCAATTGCGCTGCTACGGCGAAGCCCGCCCCGGTGCCTCTGGCCTGGAAATTTATCACCCGGAATACCGCGCCCTGACCGCCGAGAGCGATACCGGCGTCGAACAAACCCTGACGCCGATCTACCCGACCACCGAAGGCCTGACCCAGCAGCGGCTACGTCAACTCAGCGAACAAGCCCTGGCCCGTCTTGGCCCCCATAGCCTGCCGGACTGGTTGCCAGCCGAATTGGCTGAGGAATATCAGCTAGGGCCACTCGACGAAGCCATCCGCTACCTGCACCGCCCACCGGCCGACGCCAACCTTGAAGAGCTCGCTGAAGGCCGCCACTGGGCCCAGCATCGCTTGGCCTTTGAAGAACTGCTTACCCATCAGCTGTCACTGCAACGTCTGCGTGAAAGCCTGCGCGCGCAAGAAGCGCCGCAACTGCCCAAGGCGAAAAAGCTGCCGGCCAAATTCCTGAAAAACTTAGGCTTCGCCCCCACCGGTGCGCAGCAGCGCGTCGGCGCCGAAATCGCTTACGACCTCAGCCAGCGCGAACCCATGCTGCGCTTGGTGCAAGGCGATGTAGGCGCGGGCAAAACCGTGGTCGCGGCCCTCGCGGCGCTGCAAGCGTTGGAGGCCGGTTATCAAGTGGCGCTGATGGCGCCCACCGAGATTCTTGCCGAGCAGCACTTCATCAACTTTCAGCGCTGGCTGGCGCCGCTGGGTTACGACGTCGCCTGGCTGGCCGGCAAGCTCAAAGGCAAAGCGCGCGCGGCATCGCTTGAGCAGATTGCCGCCGGCGCGCCCATGGTGGTCGGCACCCACGCGCTGTTCCAGGACGAAGTGCAGTTCAAACGCCTGGCCCTGGTGGTAATCGACGAACAACACCGCTTCGGCGTGCAGCAGCGTTTAGCCCTGCGCAAAAAAGGTGTCGACGGGCGCATGTGCCCGCACCAATTGATCATGACGGCCACCCCCATTCCGCGCACCCTGGCCATGAGTGCGTATGCCGACCTGGATACCTCTATTCTTGACGAGCTGCCGCCCGGCCGTACCCCGGTCAATACCGTGTTGGTCGCTGATAGTCGTCGTTTTGAAGTGATCGAGCGGGTGCGTTCCGCGTGCCATGAAGGGCGGCAGGCCTATTGGGTATGCACGCTGATTGAAGAGTCCGAAGAGCTCACCTGCCAGGCAGCCGAGACCACTTATGAAGACCTGTCGGCGGCACTCGGTGGGCTGAATGTCGGGCTGATTCATGGGCGTATGAAGCCGGCGGAAAAAGCCGCAGTGATGCAGCAATTTAAAGAAGGCGCCTTGCAGCTGTTGGTCGCCACCACCGTAATTGAAGTGGGCGTCGACGTGCCCAACTCCAGCCTGATGATTATCGAAAACCCGGAGCGCCTGGGCCTGGCGCAACTGCACCAATTGCGCGGCCGCGTCGGCCGGGGCAGCGCGGCTAGCCATTGCGTGCTGCTCTACCATCCACCGTTGTCGCAACTGGGCCGCGAGCGGCTGGGCATCATGCGCGAAACCAGCGACGGCTTCTTGATTGCAGAGAAGGATCTGGAGCTGCGCGGCCCTGGCGAAATGCTCGGCACCCGGCAAACTGGCCTGCTGCAATTTAAAGTCGCCGACCTGATGCGCGACGCCGATCTGCTGCCCGCCGTGCGCGATGCGGCACAGGAGTTACTGGCACGCTGGCCCCAACATGTCAGCCCATTGCTAGAGCGCTGGCTACGCCACGGGCAACAATACGGACAAGTGTGATACAACTCACAAACGCCTGTCGGGTGACCGGTCAGTCAGAATCTTGGCTGGTTATACTCGGGTCAACCTAACGCACCGGATGCACGCTTATGACGGAAGTAGCCCTCGCCACCGATACCTTGGCGCAACCACCGACGGTTATTCTGCAGCTGCTCGAGAAACTGGGCGTTCCGTATCAGGTTTGCTATGAGCAACCAAAACTGGCCCTCGCCCAGCGCGTACAAGCCATTCTGTTAGACGACGCCATCGGCGCCCTCCTGGTGCTCTACCCCCACAGCCAATTGCTCGATCTCAATCGCCTCGCCGAATTGACAGGGCGCAAACTCGCCGCAGTCAAACCCGAGCGCCAAGAGCGCATGCTGGCCAAACACAATCTGACCGTGCTGCCGGCATTGCCACCACTGACCAGCTCACCGTGCCTGTATGACGAACAACTGTTGCTCGCACCGACCTTGGTGATTGAGTCCGGCCAAGCCGGCGTGCTGTTGGAAATCCCTCGCGACGCTTATAAAACCCTGCTTAGCAAAGCCAGCGCCGCGCGCTTCGGCGAGCCACTGAGCGGCATTCGCCCCAACCTCGACCGCCCCGACGACGACCGCGCGGAAATCACCCAGGCCGTGCAAGCGTTTACCGCGCGCCGTATTCAGCAACGCCTGGAAGAAACCATCGAAATTCCGCCGTTGCCGGAAACCGCACAAAAGATCATCAAGCTGCGCGTAGACCCGGATGCCACCGTTGACGACATCACCGGCGTGGTCGAGACCGACCCGGCGCTGGCCGCGCAAGTGGTGAGCTGGGCGGCATCGCCCTACTACGCCGCGCCGGGCAAGATCCGCTCGGTAGAAGACGCCATCGTCCGTGTGCTGGGCTTTGATCTGGTCATCAACTTGGCCCTTGGCCTGGCGCTGGGCAAAACCCTGGCCCTGCCCAAAGACCAACCGCAGCAAGCTACGCCGTATTGGCATCAAGCGATTTACACCGCCGCCGTTATCGAAGGCCTGACCCGCGCCATGCCACGTGCCCAGCGTCCGGAAGCTGGCCTGACTTACCTGGCTGGCCTGCTGCACAACTTCGGCTATCTGGTGCTGGCCCATGTGTTTCCGCCGCACTTCTCGCTGATCTGCCGGCACCTGGAAGTCAACCCGCACCTGGACCATAGCTATATCGAGCAGCACCTGCTGGGTATTACCCGTGAGCAAATCGGCTCCTGGCTGATGCGTTTCTGGGACATGCCAGACGAACTGGCCACCGCCCTGCGCTTTCAGCACGACCCAGACTACGAAGGCGCACATTCGGCCTATCCAAACCTGGTATGCCTGGCCGTCAGCCTGCTGCGTAACCGTGGCATCGGCTCCGGCCCACAGACCGAGATTTCCCAGGCCTTACTCGACCGCCTGGGGCTGACCCGCGACAAAGCCAACGAAGCCATCAACAAAGTGCTGGAAGCGGAAACCGCACTACGGGAATTGGCCTCGCAGTTCCACGCGTGATCGCTTCTGCAGAAATAACAAAGGCGCCTGCGGGCGCCTTTTTGTTCTGCGAATAAACGCTCGGACGGTGTGCCGGTCCGCGTACGGTGCGCGCACCAATACACGCTTGCCGCAACCACCTGAACGCGGCCCCAAACCCTACTTAAGGGCGGCCCGCCGCGTAGCAAACACCGCAGGCAATTCTTTCACCGCCGCTGCCAACAACTGTCTCACCGGCTCCTGTTCATACAGCGCCGCATAGTCCGCTAACTCACCGCTGGGCATCTGCCGGTAGGCATACAACATAAACGACTCCACCGCTTGAGCACTGGACACCCGCAGCGGCTCAACCTGCTTGGCCGTCTGCGTGCTGAGTTTGGCTTCGCTGATGTTTTGCCCATCGGCCCGCAAGGCCAACAAGGCTTGGGTCTTGCCCACTTCATAGCGCAACAAGGTGGCCAATTCAGTGGTGTGCGCAGCCTTGTCCAACCGTCGCACCAGCGCCACACGATCGGCGCGCGGCGGTTTACTGCTTAGCTGTTCGCGGTAATTAGCCAGGCCGTCGACATTACTACCCTCGCCCACGGCCCGCTCTGCCACGGTAAAGCGCTGCGCCAACGGACTATCGAGCACCAGAGCGGCTTGCTCAACTTGCTTGGCCGTGATCTTTGGCGCCAGGCGCTTGGCTAAATCCGTGCAAATGACATCGGCGTTAAACGCTTTTTCGACCTGCTTGTGCTGCGCGTCCGCCAAGCCACGCTGAATCAGCGGGCCGCTTTGGTCACACAACAAGCGAATGCCGGCCAGGTCAAACACATGCTCAAAGGCATCGGGTTTGCTCGGTTCAGCATGGGCTGAGGTGGCCAGCAGAACTAACGAGAGGAGCAGTGGGATACGCATAGCGAGGGGATTCCAAAAAGACTCCCCTCAGCCTAGCTAAAGCGCCGCGCGCCGACCAGCAGCAGCGCGGCAGGGCGCGAATCAGGCAGCCTTTTTGTCAGCGGCTTTTTTCTTTTTGGGCACGATGTACTTGGTCAGGCCTTGAAACCAGATCACCAGCGCCGGGTTGCCCTGAATCTGAATATCTTTGTTCTGAATGCCCTGCATAAACGCCAGCTGCTTGTTTTTTGCGTTCATGGTGGCAAAACCATAGTCAGCGTCTTTAAACCCCAAGGCGAAATCTGGCTGAGTGGCGGGGCCACGTTTGCTGGTCAACCGCTGGTTTTTAACGATGAAGTGACGGGCCACTTTGCCGTCGAGGGTATGCAACTGAAACACCAAGTCGCGGCCTTCAAGCTGCTGCTGAAATGCAGGATTGGTTTGGCTGGCCTTGGCCATCATGCGGCCCAGCATCCAGAGAAGAAAACGAAATTTCATGCGCGCGGGCCTCGAAAAATGGAAACGGCGGCGCAGTGTAGCGAGGTTTTATTAGAACTACAGCCAGCCTTTAGCTGGGTTGTGGCGGGGATTTGCAGCGATTGTGCAGCTAAACACGGGATTGTCCGACAGGATGTGCGCCCGGAGCCATTCAGCCCCGGGCGTACGCGGCTCAGTTCACAGCGTCTTTCAGGGACTTGCCCGGTTTGAAAGCAACGGTGTTGCTGGCTTTGATTTTTACCGGCTCGCCGGTTTGCGGGTTTTTGCCAGTACGGGCACCGCGGTGGCGTTGCACGAATGTGCCGAAGCCAACGAGGGTGACGCTGTCCTTACGGTTCAGCGCGGAAGTAATTTCTTCCAATACAGCGTTGAGTACACGATTGGCTTGATCTTTAGTCAGATCAGCATGCTCCGCGATGGCCGCGGCTAGTTCCGGTTTACGCATAAAAAAGCCCCTTAGA
Source organism: uncultured Pseudomonas sp. (assembly GCA_964543145.1). Lineage (GTDB taxonomy): Bacteria > Pseudomonadota > Gammaproteobacteria > Pseudomonadales > Pseudomonadaceae > Aquipseudomonas. The sequence continues at coordinate 152,336 of CAZIWV010000007.1, read as the reverse complement.
CGGTTTTTTGTTTTTGTGTCCGTGCTGCCATTCCAGCAGCGCTCAAAGGCGCCGCAACAGCTCTGCGCTGCGGCAGACCGGGGGAGAATGGCACGCTCCCGAGGCCTGCGCCAGTCGTGCCCGACAGAATTGCGAGGCAACGACATGCTGTAAGCGACAGAACGGGCGCTATTTACGCCAAGAGCGCTGGAAGTTCCTTATTGAGCGCCAGCTTGTCCTGCACGGCCGTACCGGTTAGCGCATAGCCGAGCAAGCGACCGTCGGCATCCCGGCACAGCGCCTTGATATCGGCGCCGCTGCCTTCAACCTGCCACTCCCCTGCAGTACCGCGCGGGGGTGGCGACACCACCACCGGGCAGGCCGGGGTTTTTACCTGTACCGGCATGGCGCCGTAGGTCACCGCTGTAGGGTTACCGGCCAGGGTTTGCGCCAGGGCGCGCGCGCAGGTCATCAGTGGCATCACGTAGAGCAAATTAAGGCCGTCGACCTCGGCGCAATCGCCCAAGGCAAAGATATTGGCGTGGGATGTACGCAGCTGGCGGTCGACCACCACGCCACGATTAATCGTCAGGCCGGCAGCCGAAGCCAGATCGGTACGCGGCCGCAGGCCAACGGCAGACACCACCACATCGCACTGCACCCGCGCGCCATCGGACAGATGCGCCTCCAGGCCATCAGCCGTACGTTGCAGGCTGGCCAACACCGGGCCGAGGTGGAAACGCGCGCCCAAGCCCTCCAAACCCGCTTGCACCGCAGCAGCCGCAGCCGGATGCAGCAAGCCCGGCATCACCTGCTCACAGGGCGCCACCAGTTCAACGCTGTAACCGCCCAGGGTCAGGTCATTGGCAAACTCGCAGCCGATCAGACCGGCGCCCAGCACCAGCACGCGCTTCTTGCCGTTGGCAGCGGCACGAAAGCGCGCGTAATCCTCAAGGTCATTGATCGGGAATACCGCATCGGCGCCATCGCCTTCTACCGGTACCCGAATGGTTTCCGCACCCCAGGCCAGCACCAGATCGCGGTATTCCACCGCCTCTTCACCAATCCACAGGCGCTTATGGCCAGCGTCGATGCCGGTAATGCGCGTATGGGTACGGATTTCCGCCTTGAGCTGATCGGCCATGGCGCCCGGCTCGGCCATGCTCAGGCCGTCGGCATCCTTGTTCTTACCAAAGCCGGTGGACAGCATCGGCTTGGAATAGGAGCGGCCATCGTCGGCGGTTATCAGCAACAGCGGGGTTTCGCCATCGAGTTTGCGAAACTCCTTGGCCACGTTATAGCCGGCCAGGCCGGTGCCGATGATCACCACGGGTGCAGACATGACTCACTCCTGAAACTGCTGAGGCAATGGCCCGCGAAGGCCGCGCCGAGACTGGAAAATGTGCAGGCGACCCTACCGCAATTGCCTGGCAAGGCCAATCACTCAAGACGTCAGCCAGTCAGAGGTTTGGCGTGTTTAAACGAGCGCAGAAACAACAACGGCGACCCAAAGGTCGCCGTTGCGAAATTCACTAGCGCTGCAATCAAGCGATTTCGATCATCTCGAAATCCAGCTTGCCGACGCCGCAGTCTGGGCACAGCCAGTCTTCCGGAACGTCTTGCCACAAGGTGCCAGGGGCGATGCCCTCATCCGGCCAGCCGAGGCTTTCGTCGTAGATCAGGCCACAGACCACACATTGCCACTTTTTCATTTTGCTACTACCTCAACTCTTCAGGCTTTTTGGCGCAGCGGTCGATGGTTGTGAATGCCGCCAGGCTCTCCCGGCTTTGTACTGATCGAAGCGCTAGTAATCAAGCACCTTCGGGCACTTCTGTTCTTTGGCTGGGGTGTCTTCGTGGTGATCTTGCACACGGCAGGCGTGGCAACAGGCGAACGTTAGTGAAACTGCCGCTGATGACAGCTTACAAATATGATCATTTTTTGTGCTTAACCCGAAGTAACGCCTCTAAATAGATACTTTTAGCGTCCTCTTACATAGAGCGAGGCCTTTGCTAAACCGCTGAATAAACGGCGCATTTGCAATTCCTGTCTACTACGACAGTTTTTGGAATGTTTATTGCTCTCCCGCTTTTTTCGTCATTTCACAGGGAGGGCGTTGTATGTGGCTAAGGCTTGTTGTGCTGTCGTTGCTCTTGGGGTGGATGGACCGCGGGCTCAGTGCGGCGACGTTGTCGTTTGCCGCCGCAGAATTTGTTCCCTTCGTTTCGGTAAAAGACGGCCAGCCCTCCGGGGCGGTGGCCGATATCGTCAAGCAGGCGTGCCGCGAGGCAAATATCGAATGCAGCTTTAAGGTGCAGAGCTGGAAGGACTCCAAAGCCGAAGTAGAGGCCGGCAAGGTCGATGGATTGTTCGTTGTTAGCTGGGAACGCGACCGCGCGCAATGGCTGAGCTATAGCCTGCCGCTGCTGCATACCGAGTGGGGTTACTTGGTCGCCGCTAGCGATACGCGCGACTACCTGGGCTTAAAAAGCCTGACCGGTTACCGCGTCGGCGTGTTCGGCCCCTCGAGCAGTTCCGAGGCGCTGCAACGGGTCAAGCCGGTGCTGAATCTCGACGTGCAGCTCAGCCAGGACGATCTGGCTAACGTGCAGCGCATGCTCGCCGGCGAACTGGACGCGGTGTATATGAACCGCGACGTGGCGCTTAGCCTGTTGCAGCGCAACGGCCTGCAAGACAAGGTGCGTTACGTGATTGGCGACAGCGGGCGCAACTATCACTTGGCGTTCAGCAAGCAAGCCGATGTGCAGTTGGTGGGGCCATTCAACCGCGCCCTGCGGCGCATGTTTAAGGCCCGCGACGTGCAGCAATTGCTGACCGCGCAACAGCTGGAACCCGCGCGCTGGACATCGACCTACGAAGGCAAATAACCAACGCGCGGCAGTAGCACGTTATCACTATGCGTAGGCGTACTCGCCGCCACGTTCCAGCGCGCGCTGGTAAGCCGGGCGCGCATGAATGCGCTCAAGGAACGCCTTGAGCTTGGGTCGACTGGCATCCAGCCCGGCGCGCGAGGCGGCGGCTTCCAGCGGGAAGCTCATCTGAATATCGGCGGCGCTAAAGGTGTCGCCGGCAAACCACTCGCTTTTGCCCAGTTCGCCTTCCAGGTAATCCAGGTTTTGCCGCAGCGCCGGGTTGATAAACGAGCTCTTCACCTTGCCAGCAATGCCGCGCGCGATGGGTTTGACGAAGAACGGCATCGGCGCGCTTTCAATTTTGTCGAACACCAGCTTGAGCAGCAGCGGCGGCATGGCCGAGCCTTCGGCAAAGTGCAGCCAGTAGTTGCAGCGCAGGCGCTCGGGCGTACCGGCAGCGGGCAGAAGCCCTTGGCTATAGCGCTCGGCCAGGTATTCGATGATCGCCCCGGACTCGGCCAGGGTCAGCTCGCCATCGGTGATCACCGGCGATTTACCCAACGGGTGCACGGCGCGCAGCTCGGGCGGCGCCAGCATGGTCTTGGGGTCGCGCTGGTAATGCTTGATCTGGTACTCAACGCCCATTTCCTCAAGCAGCCAGAGAATGCGCTGCGAGCGCGAGTTGTTCAGGTGGTGGACGGTGATCATGCAAAGCTCCCCTGCTGGATGGTGTTATGGACCGTGTACGCCCTGGTGCGCACAGCACACCCTACGCGGGGGTTTAGCACAAGCGCAGTTCAGCCGGCCACGGGCAAAACCGGCAAACATGCTAAGCTCGCCGCCCCGATTGCCGCCGATATTGCCGCCGTGCCGCACGCCGCCTTTGCTGATACCGCCCACTGGCTGACCGCCGCCGACTTGCACCCTGCGCCCGCCACTGCGGTGCTCGACTGGTTGTTGGATGACGGCTCGCTGACCCGTCGCCTTGTCTCCTTGTCCAATGACGGCTTTAGCGTTACCCCGCTGCAAGAAAGCTGGCAGACCCTGCGCAGCGACGAATGCCAAGCGCTCAAGGTGCGCGAAGGCAGCGTCGGTTGGGTGCGCGAAGTGTTTCTGCGCGGCCATGGCCAGCCCTGGGTATTTGCCCGCAGTGTGGCGCCGCGTAGCCAATTGCTTAACTCCGACCTGCATATGGACGAACTGGGCAGCCGCTCCCTGGGCGAACTGCTGTTCAGCGACCAAGCCTTTAGCCGTGGTGAAATGCAGGTGTGTCGGTATCCCCAACACTGGTTGCCGGCCGAAGTCCGCGCTGAGCAACTGTGGGCGCGGCGCTCATGCTTTACCCGCGACGGGTTGAGCGTGCTGGTAGCCGAAGTGTTTTTGCCGCCGCTGTGGTCGGCGGCCGATGTCTCGGCTTGACCGCCTTTTTGAACAACAGGAGCCGCGCCTGATGTACACCCGCCTGCTGCAATCGCTTAACCACCTGCACCCACGCGCCTTCGACTTTATTCAGTTGATGCGCCTGGAGCGTCCCATCGGCATTTACCTGCTGATGTGGCCCACCCTGTGGGCGCTGTGGATCGCCGCCAAAGGCGTGCCGTCGCTGAGCAATTTGCTGATTTTTGTCGTGGGCGTGATTTTGATGCGCGCGGCTGGCTGCGTGATCAACGACTACGCCGACCGCAACTTCGACGGCCATGTAGCGCGCACCAAAGGCCGGCCGCTGGCCACCGGCAAGGTCAAGCCGAAAGAAGCGCTGATCCTCTTCGCCGTGCTGGTGGCGCTGAGTTTTATCCTGGTGCTGTTTACCAACCTCACCACCATCCTGATGTCCTTTGGCGCCCTGGCGATTGCCGCCACCTACCCGTTTATGAAGCGTTTTACCTTCTACCCGCAGGTGGTCTTGGGTGCGGCGTTTTCCTGGGGTATGCCCATGGCCTTTACCGCTGAAACCGGTGAACTACCCAACGCGGCGTGGCTACTGTTTATCGCCAACGTGGTGTGGACCGTGGGTTATGACACCTACTACGCCATGGCCGACCGAGAAGACGACCTGAAAATCGGGGTGAAATCCACCGCCATCCTGTTCGGCGACGCCGACCGCGTCATCATCCTCACCCTGCAAGGCATCGCCCTACTGTGCCTGGCCCTGGCCGGCGCGCGCTTTACCCTCGGCATTTGGTTTTTGCTCGGCCTGTTTGTCGCCGCCGGCTGCTTCGCCTGGGAATTCTGGAGCACCCGCAACCGCGAACCGCAAGCGTGCCTGGCCGCGTTTCTGCACAACCACTGGGCTGGGTTGGCGATATTGGTGGGTATTGCCTTGGACTTTGGCTTGCGCTGATCCAGATATACGGCCCCCAAAGGTCAAAAGCCCCTCTCCCCTAGCCCCTCTCCCGCAAGCGGGCGAGGGGAACAGATCTGCGTACGCTCAAACAGCTCGTTGTGGCGCCCTCTACCGCTTGCGAGAGAAGGCTAGGCGCGGCCGGCTAGGCGAGGGGCCGTTGATCTGGCCTGTGATCTTGATCTGGCTGTTGATCTACCCGCCCCGTTTATCGCAAGGCCGAGCGCAGTCGTTGTGTAGGGGGGGCGAGCGGCAGGAGCCGCGAGAGGCGTGGGGCCATGGATGGCCCTGCACGCCGACCCCTGGAGCAACGACGAAGCGAGGGAACCTGGAGCGCAGCGCAGGGCCAAGGTAGGGGCAAGCCTTTTTGGTTTCTTTTTTGGCGACTGAAAAAAGAAACTCGCGCGTAAGGCGCGAAACAAAACGTTCAGCGCACGCGGTAACGAAGAAGACAGCGATGGTGCGCACAGCACACCCTACGGCCATCTGCCAAAGGATCCCCAACCAAAGCCCAACGTTCTGTCACACAGCTGCAATAATTCCGTTATCTAATGCGGCGCAAGACAGATTAAACGACCCGAGGTTTGCTCCATGGTTGGTAAGAACATCCTGATCGTTGATGACGAAGCGCCGATCCGCGAAATGATCGCCGTCGCGCTGGAAATGGCTGGCTACGAATGCCTGGAAGCGGAAAACACCCAGCAAGCCCACGCCATCATCGTCGACCGCAAGCCCGACCTCATTCTGCTCGACTGGATGCTGCCCGGCACCTCCGGCATCGAGCTGGCCCGCCGCCTCAAGCGTGATGAGCTGACCGGTAATATCCCGATCATCATGCTTACCGCCAAGGGCGAAGAGGACAATAAAATCCAAGGCCTGGAAGTCGGCGCCGACGATTACATCACCAAGCCCTTCTCGCCGCGTGAATTGGTCGCCCGCCTGAAAGCGGTACTGCGCCGCGCCGGCACCGGTGACAGCGACACCCCGATCGAAGTTGGCGGTCTACTGCTCGACCCCATCAGCCACCGCGTGACCATCGACGGCAAACCCGCCGACATGGGCCCTACTGAATACCGCCTGCTGCAATTCTTTATGACCCACCAAGAACGCGCCTACACCCGTGGCCAGTTGCTCGACCAAGTGTGGGGCGGCAACGTGTATGTGGAAGAGCGTACCGTCGACGTGCATATCCGCCGCCTGCGCAAGGCATTGGGCGAGGTGTACGAGAACTTGGTACAAACCGTGCGCGGCACCGGGTATCGTTTCTCCACCAAAAGTTAAGCTAACTAGGTCGGGAATCCCCAACACGTGAATCAAGACTGGCGTGGCGTCGTTATCCGCCGCTTGCTACTGCTGATCGCCGGCTGCCTGTTTGTCGGCTTTATCAGCGGTGAATATGCCTGGAGCCTGGTGGTTGGCCTGGGTGCTTACCTGGGCTGGACCCTTGCGCAATTGCTGCGTCTGCATAACTGGCTCAAGCACCACCAGACCGACCAACCGCCGCCCGATGGCTATGGCCTGTGGGGCGAGGTGTTCGACAGCATTTACCACCTGCAACGCCGTGACCAACGGGTGCGTGGCCGCCTGCAAGCAGTGATCGACCGTGTGCAGGAGTCCACCGCCGCGCTCAACGATGCGGTGGTGATGCTCGACAGCGACGGCAATCTGGAATGGTGGAACCGCGCCGCCGAAACCCTGCTGGGCCTGAAAACCCCGCAAGACAGTGGCCAGCCGGTGACCAACCTGATGCGCCACCCGCGTTTTAAAGATTACTTCGACCAGCCTGCGCACACCGAGCCGCTGGAGCTGATTTCGCCGGTCAACGACCGCGTGCACCTGCAGTTCCATATCACCCAATACGGCAACGGCGAGCACCTGATGCTGGTGCGTGATATCACCCGCATGCATCAGCTCGAACAAATGCGTAAGGACTTTATCGCCAACGTCTCCCACGAACTGCGCACGCCGCTCACGGTGATTGCCGGTTACCTGGAAACCCTGCTGGATAACGTTGAAGACGTAAACCCACGCTGGCTGCGCGCGCTGCAACAGATGCAGCAGCAAGGCGGGCGTATGCAAAACCTGCTTAACGACCTGTTGCTGCTGGCCAAGCTGGAAGCCACCGACTACCCCTCGGACAACCAACCGGTGTCGGTGGATCTGCTGCTGCTGTCGATCAAGGGCGACGCCCAGGCGCTGTCCAACACCCGCAACCACCGCATCAGCCTGGAAGCCGACAACAGCGTGCGCCTCAAAGGCAGCGAGGCGGAGCTGCGCAGCGCCTTCTCCAACCTGGTGTTTAACGCGGTGAAATACACCCCGGACAACGGCGAAATTCGTGTGCGTTGGTGGGCCGATGAGCACGGCGCGCACCTCTCGGTGCAGGACAGCGGCCAGGGTATCGAAGCCAAACATATTCCGCGCCTGACCGAACGGTTCTACCGCGTCGACTCCAGCCGCGCCTCCAACACCGGCGGCACCGGCCTGGGCTTGGCCATCGTGAAGCATGTACTGCTGCGCCACCGCGCGCGCCTGGATATCAGCAGCGTGGTGGGCAAAGGCAGCACATTTACTTGCCACTTTGCCCCGGCCCAAGTGGTCAGACGCTAACCCTGACTATTTCAGGCTGGGCAACGGCCGCGTGAGCGGCTAGTCTGCTGATCTGGCCGCGCCGCTTGCGCCGCCCCTCACTTCTAAATCTGGACACCCTGAACCACCCCTATGGACCCTTCTCCTAGTTACGACGCCGCCACGTATTTCGCCGACTTCGGCCTTATCCTCTTCGCCCTTTTGCTGGTTTTGCTCAACGGTTTCTTCGTTGCGGCGGAATTTGCCATCGTCAAACTGCGCTCCACCCGCGTGGACGCCATCGCCGCCAAAAACGGCTGGCGCGGGCATATTTTGCGCACCGTGCATAACCAGCTCGACGCCTACCTTTCCGCCTGCCAGCTGGGTATTACCTTGGCATCGCTGGGCCTGGGTTGGGTCGGTGAGCCGGCCTTCGCCGAGCTGCTGACGCCGCTGTTGCACTACATGGGCGTCGACTCGCCAAAGCTGGTGCACGGCATCGCCTTCTTCACCGCGTTCTTTATCATTTCCTACCTGCACATCGTGGTCGGTGAGCTGGCGCCAAAGTCGTGGGCCATTCGCAAACCCGAGCTGTTGTCGCTGTGGACGGCCGCGCCGCTGTACCTGTTCTACTGGGCGATGTACCCGGCCATCTTTATCCTCAACGCCAGCGCCAACGCCATTTTGCGTATCGCCGGCCAAGGTGAGCCGGGGCCGCACCATGAGCACCACTACAGCCGCGACGAACTGAAACTGATCCTGCACTCCAGCCGCGCCAGCGACCCCAGCGACCAGGACATGCGTGTACTGGCCTCGGCGGTGGAAATGGGCGAGCTGGAAGTGGTGGACTGGGCCAACTCCCGCGAAGACCTGGTGTACCTGGAACTCAACGCCAAGCTCGACGAAGTGTTCGCCCTGTTCCGCCGGCACAAGTACAGCCGTTACCCGGTGTACAACGAAGCCACGGAAGAATTCGTTGGCGTGCTGCATATCAAAGATTTGCTGCTGCACTTGTCGCTGCTGGAAATGCTGCCCTCGGCGCTGAAAATCAGCGACTTGATGATGCCGATTGAGCGTGTTACCCGGCATATGCCGCTGTCCAGCCTGCTGGAAGAATTCCGCAAAGGCGGCTCGCACTTCGCCCTGGTGGAAGAAGCCGACGGCAAGGTGATTGGCTACCTGACCATGGAAGACGTGCTGGAAGCGCTGGTGGGCGATATTCAGGACGAACACCGCAAAGCCGAACGCGGCATTCTCGCCTACCAGCCGGGCAAACTGCTGGTACGTGGCGACACGCCGCTGTTCAAAGTCGAACGCCTGCTGGGGGTTGACCTGGACCATATCGAAGCGGAAACCCTGGCCGGGCTGATTTACGAAACCCTTAACCGCATGCCGGAAGAGGAAGAAGTGCTCGACGTCGAAGGCCTGCGCATCATCATCAAAAAAATGAAAGGACCGAAGGTGGTTTTGGCCAAGGTTGTGAAGCTGGATTAATCGTCGCCACACATACCGCGATTAACCCCAAAACCCCCGTCATCCCCGCGAAGGCGGGGATCCAGGATTTCGGAACGAGCGCCGTTCTCCAGCACCATTCTGGATTCCCGCCTACGCGGGAATGACGGTGGCTAGAGTGAGGTGCTGGGTGACCTTCCCCGCCACAATCATCTGCGCCGCCTTCTCGCCAATCATGATGCACGGCGCATTGGTGTTGCCGCTGATCAGCGTCGGCATGATCGACGCATCCGCCACCCGCAGCCCTTGCACGCCAATCACCTCCAACTCGGGCGTGACCACGCTCATGCCATCCACACCCATCTTGCAGGTGCCCACCGGGTGAAACACGGTGGCGGCATATTCGCGGATATAAGCCAGCAATTGCTCATCGGTTTGCACCTCGGCCCCCGGCAACATTTCCTTGCCGCGCAGCCGGTCAAAGCTGCTATCGGCCAAGACCTTGCGCGCCAGCTTGAGGCCTTCGATCAACACCTTGGCATCGTCCATGTTGGCGAGAAAGTTAAAGTCGATCTCTAGCTGGCGCTGGGCATTCAAACGCAGCTCACCAATGGATTTCGGCCGCAGCACGCAGGTGTGCACGGCGTAGCCATGCCCCCACTCAAACAACCGTCCACGGTGGCTGCGGTAGCCCGGCACAAAGTGAAACTGCACATCCGGTAACCCATCAGCCAGCGGCGTACGGGCAAAGCCACCGGCTTCCACGTAGTTGGTGGTCAGCCAGCCTTTTTTCTGTAGCAGGTATTTGAACGGCGAGGCGACGATGCTGGCCAGCGACCCCCAGGAAAAACCCAGGGTCAGCGGGCTGGCCGAGCGCACGGTGATCAGGCCGTCGAGGTGGTCTTGCAGGTTTTTGCCGACACCCGGGGAATCGCATACCACCGGCACCCCGGCGGCTTCGAGTTCAGCGCGCGGGCCGATGCCGGAGTTCAGCAAGATCTGTGGTGAGCCGAGCGAGCCGGCGCAGAGGATCACTTCACGGCGGCTGTTCAGTGTCAGCGGTTGGCCATCCTTTAGCAGATGCAGACCGCGCACCTGAGTGCCTTCAAGCAGCAGTGACTCAACGTTGCAGCCGGTCAGTACCGTCAGGTTGGGCCGCTCCCGCACCGGCGCAACAAAGGCGCGATAGGCCGACAGGCGCTTGGCGTTTTTCTGCGTCAGGTTGTAGATGCCGGCACCTTCGAGGTCGCCGCCATTGAAGTCGTCATTGCGCTTGATGCCGACCCGCTCAGCCGCCTGCACAAACAGCGCAGACACCGGGTTAGGGTCGCGGGCGCGGTCCACCAGCAGCTCGCCAAGGGTGCCGTGTAATGCCGGGTTCTGCCCCAGCTGATTGCCTTCGGACTTTTTGAAAAAGGGCAGCACCTCGGCCCAGCTCCAGCCCGCGCAACCCAGCTCAGCCCAGCGGTCGTAGTCCGACGCATCGCCACGGATATAGATCATGCTGTTCATCGAACTGGAGCCGCCCAACGCCTTGCCACGGGGCGTATGCAGGCTACGGTTGTTCAGCTGTTTTTGCGGCGTGGAAAAGAAATTCCAGCTAAAGATTTTGCTCTTGTACAAGGTGATGGTGCCGGCCGGGGTTTGCACCCGTGGGCTGGCATCGCTGCCGCCGGCTTCCAGCAGGCAGACGGTAACGCTAGGGTCGGCGCTTAGGCGGTTGGCCAATACGCAGCCAGCGGAGCCGGCGCCGACGATGATGTAGTCGTAGTCAGGCATATGCGTCTCGTCTTAAAGGGTTTTGGTGCGCACAGCACACCCTACGGCCGAACACGTCGTAGGGTGTGCTGTGCGCACCAAGCGCTCTCAATGAACCTCAGCGAGGTCGTCGTGCAACAGCTCAAGAATCCGCCGCTTCATGCGGATAAATTCCGGCTCCATGACCACGTCCAGGTTGCGCGGGCGGTCGATGGGCACGTCGAGCACCTCTTTAATCCGCCCAGGCCTGGCGCCCATTACGTAAATGCGGTCAGCCAGCAGAATCGCTTCATCGATGTCGTGGGTGACAAACACCACGGTCTTCTTGGCGTTGCCCCAGACCTGTAACAGCAGCTGCTGCATTTGCAGGCGGGTCTGGCTGTCGAGGGCGCCGAAGGGTTCGTCCATCAGCAAGATTTGTGGGTCGTTGGCCAGCGCACGGGCAATCGCCACGCGCTGCATCATGCCGCCGGAGAGCTGCTTGGGGTAATGCTTGGCGAACTTGGCCAGGCCGACTTCGTTGAGGTAGAACTCGACGATGGTGTTGATCTCATCGCCCGGCAAGCCACGACGCTTCAAGCCAAAGGCGATGTTTTCCCGCACCGTTAGCCAGGGGAACAGGGTGTAGCTCTGGAACACCATGCCGCGATCGGCACCCGGCCCTTCAACCTTTTTACCGCCAACATAAATGGCGCCATCGCTGGGTTCGGCCAGGCCGGCCGTGAGGTACAGCAAGCTGGATTTACCGCAGCCAGACGGGCCGACGATCACGGCAAATTGCTGATCCGGCACTTCAAAGGAAACGTTATCCAGCGCGGTAAAGGTTTCCCCGTTGGGCGACTGATAACGCAGGCTGACACCCTCGACTTTCAAGCGGCTTTCTACGGCGGCGTATTCGCTGAGCGCCGGCATGATATAGGGCTTGGTGGAGGCTATTGTGCCCATGCGGCAATCCTCAGGCGGAGCAGACGGAAGAGTTGATCGGTGATCAGGCCGAGCAGGCCAATGATGGCGATGGCGAGGAAAATCACGTCGACCTGAAAGCCGCGCATGGCCTTGAGGCTGATGTAACCCAGGCCGCTGGAAGCGGCGACCAGTTCGGCGACCACCAGGTAAGTCCAGGCCCAACCCATGGTGACGCGCAGGGTGTCGAGTACACCGGGCAACGAGGCCGGGCCGAGTACATGGAATACCACATCACGGCGGGTCGCACCCAAGGTGTAGCTGGCATTGACCAGGTCTTTGGACACGCCTTTGGACACGTCGGCAATCATCACCAGCTGCTGGAAAAACACGCCAAAGATAATCACCGCCACCCGCTGTTCCAGGCCGATGCCAATCCACAAGATAAACAACGGCACAAACGAGGTTACCGGCAGGTAACGGATAAAGTTCACCAGCGGTTCAAGGAACGCCTGCACGATACGGAAACTGCCCATCAGCAGGCCCAGAGGCACGGCCACCAGGGACGAAAGCGCAAAGCCGATCAGCACCACCTCAAGGCTGGCGCCGACATGCTTGGCCAGGGTGCCGTCGTTGCTCAGGCGCACCGCGGCGTCGAACACCGCGCCCGGTGTGGGCAGAAACATGTTTGGCACCACACCGCCATACGACAGGCCCACCCACAGGCCCAATACCGCCAACCAGCACAGGGTGCTAGCGGCGAAAATAAGTTTTACCGGCAAGCCGACCTTGGGGGTCAGGCAGCGGTTAATCCAGGATCGAGCAGTGGCCATAACGCCACCTCCACATAAGCAAGGCAGGAAGAACAAGGCAAAAGACACGCCGCGTGCACGAACACGCGGCGTGCCGGGCTTACGGCGTGACGAACGAGGTATCGACCAAATCGTCATAGCTGACGGTGAACGGCTTGCCTTGCAGCTCGCTCCAGGTTTCGTTGGCCATTTTGATGATCTCGGCGATATCGCCTGGCTTGCCTTTAGTGCCCAGCAGTTTTTCGCTCATTGCCTGGTCGTAGAACTTCACGCCCTTGGCCGCTTCAGCGAGGTCTTCCGGCTTGGACAGGTAGCCGCCCACCCCCTTGGCCATGATGGTGTAAGCCTCTTGTGGATGGTCCTTGGTGTACTGCACGGCTTTGTACAAACCGGCGACCAGGGCTTTTACATCCTCAGGTTGTTTTTCGATCACATCGCACGACAGCGCCACGACGTCGACGATCACGCCTGGGGTGGCGCTGCTGTCGACCAGCACGTTGCCGGTGCCCTTTTGCTTGACCATGGTCAGGTTCGGCTCCCAGGTCACGGCGGCGGGAATACGCCCGGCGATAAAGGCGCTGGCGGCGTCATCGGCAGTCATGTTCTGCACCTCGACGTCGGCCATGCTCATGCCTTCTTTTTTCAGCAGGTACGACAGCCAGAACTGCGACACCGAGCCTTCGTTGACGGCCACCGATTTGCCTTTCAGGTCTTTGATGCTTTTGATGTCTTTGCTCACCACGATGCCGTCGCCACCATGGCTTTCATCCAGTGCGGCGACGGTTTTAAAGCAGAAGTCTTTGGAGCGGTATTTAAGGATTTCGTCGATGGTCGACGCCGAACCGGAAAGCTTGCCCGAGGCCTGGGCGGCCATATACATGGAGGCTTCTTCGATGGTGGTCAGTTCCAGGTCGAGCCCGGCATCTTTGAAATAGCCCAGGTCGCGTGCCAGGTACAGGGTGCCGTAGCCCACCCAGGTGGTGTGGCCGATAGACAATTTACCGGCTTGTGCGCCGGTGGCGACTGCAGCAAAGACAAGGGACAGCGAGACACGCTTGAGCAAGGACTTACGCATGGAACACTCCCACAGCCTGACGGCTTAGTTATTGATTGAATTGCGGGGCAGTAATGGCCAGCGGCCAAGTGATCTCGTGACCCGCACCTCTATCGGGTGGGGTTCTTGTTCTGCGGTGTAACGATGTTCGGTGTCAGGGTGCGCACAGCACACCCTACGGTCTGGCGCACGCACCACGTAGGGTGTGCTGCGCGCACCAAAACGATCTCAAAGCAAACCGATCTCCTGCGCCGTGCGATCCACCGCGCGCTTGGTTTTTTCCAGCAACTCATCCAACTCCAAGCGGGTGGCGACCAGCGCCGGCGCCATGATCATGCGGCCCAGGGTGGAGCGAATAATCACGCCTTCTTCAAAGCCGATGCTGCGGCAGCGCCAGGCGATATCACCTTCGTTGGCAAAGCGTTTACGGCTGCTTTTGTCTTGGGCAAATTGCAGCGCCGCCACCAGGCCAACGCCCTGCACTTCCCCCACCAACGGGTGGTTGCCGAACACTTCGCGCAGGCAGCTTTGCAGGTACGGGCCGGTGTCGGTTTTCACCTGGGTGACTACGCCTTCATCACGCAGCGCTTTCAGGTTGGCGATGGCCACCGCCGCTGCCACTGGGTGCCCGGAATAGGTGAGGCCGTGGGCAAAAACGCCGCCCTGCTCGACCAGCACTTCAGCCATGCGTTTGCTGAGGATCAGGCCGCCCATGGGGATATAGCCGGAGGTCAGGCCCTTGGCGATGGACAGGGTGTCGGGCTCGAAGCCAAAGTGCTGGTGGGCGAACCACTCGCCGGTACGGCCAAAGCCGCCAATCACTTCGTCGGCGCACAGCAGCACGTCGTATTGGCGGCAGATGCGCTGAATTTCCGGCCAGTAGCTTTGCGGCGGGAAGATCATGCCGCCGGCGCCCTGGAACGGTTCGGCAATAAAACCGGCGACGTTTTCCGCACCCAGTTCGAGGATTTTGGCTTCCAGTTGCTGCGCCGCCTGCAGGCCGAATTCGGCTGGGGTCAGGTCGCCTTCGTGGCCGAACCAGTAGGGTTCGTCGATGTGCTCAACGTCCGGAATCATGCCGCCCATGTCGTGCATAAACTTCATGCCGCCCAGCGCCGTGGCCGCCAGGGTGGAGCCGTGGTAACCGTTCCAGCGGCCGATCATGATTTTTTTCTCGGGCTTGCCGAGGATCTGCCAGTAACGGCGCACGGTGCGGATCAGCACCTCGTTGGCCTCGGAGCCGGAGTTGGTGTAAATCGCGTGGCTGTAGTGACCTGGCAACAGGCTGAACAGCAGCTCAGAGAGCTCCACCACCGCCGGGTGGGTGGTGTGGAAAAACATGTTGTAGTACGGCAGCTGCTCCATTTGCTTGGTCGCCGCAGCAGTCAAGTCGGCACGGCCATACCCCAGGTTGGTGCACCACAGGCCAGACATACCATCCAGGTAACGATTGCCGTCGTTATCCCACAGGTGCAAGCGCTCACCGCGCACAATCACCCGCGGCCCTTCGGCGTTTAGCGCCTTTTGGTCGAGAAAGGCGTGAATGTGGTGGGCGGCATCCGACGCCTGGTAGTCGCTGGTTTGGCGTGGTGGGACAGGGGCAGTCATAGCAAAAATCTCCGCAGCTTTTTTCTTATCGCAGCTGAAACCAGGTGGTCTTCAACTGGGTGTATTTATCGAACGAATGCAGCGATAGGTCGCGACCAAAACCGGACTGTTTGCCGCCACCAAAAGGCGTGCTGACGTCCAGGGCATCGACGGTATTGACCGACACGGTGCCGGCGCGCAATTGCCGGGCCACGCGGTGGGCGCGGTGCAGGTTGTCGGTCCACAGCGAAGCAGCCAGCCCATAGATGCTGGCGTTGGCCAGGCGCACGGCTTCTTCTTCGCTATCGAATGGGATCACCGCCAGAACCGGGCCAAAGACCTCTTCCTGGGCCAGGGCCATCTCGGGGGTCACGCCGGTAAAAATGGTCGGCTGAATAAAGTTGCTGGAGCCGTTAAAGCTCAGCTGCTGGCCGCCACAGGCCAGGGTCGCGCCTTCTTCGTGGGCGCCGTGGATATAGGCCATCACCCGCTCGGTTTGGCGGGTTTCGACGATGGCGCCGGCGCTGCTGTTGGGGTCCAGCGGATCGCCCGGCTGCCAGCCTTGCGCCTTGGCCACCAAGCGCTTAACAAAGTCATCGTGGATGGAGCGCTCAACCAGCAAGCGCGAGTTCGCCGAGCACACTTCACCTTGGTTAAAGAAGATGCCAAAGGCAGCTTTTTCCGCGGCCAGATCGAGGTCTTGGCAATCGGCAAACACCAGGTTGGCACTTTTGCCGCCGCACTCCAGCCACACCTGCTTAAGGTTCGACTGCGCCGAGTACTGCATAAAATACTTGCCCACCTCGGTGGAGCCGGTGAACGCCAGGCAATCGATATCCGCGTGCAGGCCCATGGCCTTGCCGGCGTGTTCGCCCAGGCCCGGCAACACGTTAAACACGCCGGCCGGAATACCGGCTTCCAGCGCCAGCTCAGCCAGGCGCAGTGCCGAGAAGGGTGATTGTTCGGCGGGTTTTAACAGCACCGAATTACCGGCCGCCAATGCCGGGGCGAGTTTCCAGGCGGCCATATCCAGGGGAAAATTCCACGGCACCACGGCAGCGACCACTCCCAAGGCTTCGCGGGTAATGGTGGCGAGCACGTTTTGTGCGCTAGGGGCGACTTGGTCGTAGAGCTTGTCGAGGGCCTCGGCGTACCAGCGGAACACCCCGGCGGCGCCTGGCACATCGACGTTATAGGCATCCATCACCGGCTTGCCCATGTTTAGCGAATCGAGCAGCGCCAGCTCTTCACGGTTGTGCAAGATCAGTTCAGCCAAACGCAGCAACACCGCTTTGCGCTCGGCAGGTGAACGCTGCGACCAGACTCCCGCCTCAAACGCCTGACGCGCCGCCGCAACGGCCACATCAACGTCGGCCGCGTCACACGCCACCACGTGCGCCAGCGTTGCACCAGTGGCCGGGTTGACTGAGGCAAAGGTAGCGCCCGACAACGCCGGCACCTGTTGCCCATTAATCATCGCCAGCGTTGGAAAGCGCTGAGCAGCGGCCCGTTGTTGCCATTCGTTAAGAGACACCGCAAAGCCCTCACACCGTTAACCCTTTAGTGAGAGCGATGGTGGCGCAGCGGGCTGCATAGGAAAATTATTAAAAATGTCTTCGGGGTATATGAAAAAGCTGCTTTGACCTGCACCAGGCTGGTGCTGGATGCCGGTTTAGAGTGCACACCCCGCAGCGACCGCCAAACCGTAGGGTTTGCTGTGCGCACTAGGCGATTTTGCCGTGTCCGCTTTGGTGCGCACCCTAGGTGTAAACCTCAGGCCGGCGCCCGGCTAAATAGGGAAAGGTGCTTTCCAACGCCGCACGCTGGCCGTGGTCGAGATCAACGATCAATAACGCCTCACCATTGGCCGCACTGGCCAGCTTACTGCCATCCGGCGCCGCCACACAGGAGCCACCGAGAAACGCCAAGCCCGCTTCAACGCCGCTGTGGTTGCAGTAGGCCACAAACAGCTGATTTTCCACCGCCCGCGCCGGCACGATCAGGTCCGGCACCGCGCGGTATTCCGGCGTAAGCGCGGTAGGGATCAGCAGCAGCTCGGCGCCTTGCAGGGTCAGCTTGCGCACGTTTTCGGGGAATTCGACGTCAAAGCAAATCAGCAAACCAATGCTCCAATCGCCAAACTGAAACGGCGCTTGCAAGCGTTCGCCGGGCGTAAACAACGTGCGTTCGAAGGCACCGAACAGATGGGTTTTGCGGTAGTTGCTCAGGCGCTCGCCATTGGCCGAAATCACCTGCGCCGCGTTATAGGGTTTACCGCCGCTTTCATGGCTCTCCGCATAGCCGTAGCAAATGGCGATGCGATGTTCTTGGGCCAGTTCGCTAATGCGCTGCGCCGACGGCCCATCGGCCGCCTCCGCCGGTTGCGCACGCAGGTTATAGCCGCCCAGCCACAACTCCGAACACAGCAGCAACTCCGCGCCCGCTGCCGCAGCGGCGCGCGCTTGCACGGCCAGGTCAGCCAGGTTGGCGGCGATATCGCCGGGGTGCCCTTGTGTTTGCCAAAGCGCCAAGCGCATGTGCTACCTCCCGTTGCTGTGTATGGGTTTTGCTAGAGACTCTAGCCGCTGCTAAGCAGCACCTGTAGCAAGCACCTGGCCAAGAAAAATATGCCCTGTGCCGCGCAAAAAGGTAGGCAGACCAGAGCACGCCTACCGCTGCAAAAGCGGTAAGGTGTGCTGCGAAATATCCTAGACCGAGGCTTTGTTGTGGCCGCTTATACCCTGCGTCAGCTCAAATATTTCGTCACCACGGTGGAGTGCGGCAGCGTTGCTGAGGCCTCGCGCAAGCTGTATATCGCCCAGCCGTCGATCTCCACCGCCATCAAGGGCCTGGAAGAAAGCTTTGGCGTGCAGCTGTTTATTCGTCACCACGCCCAGGGCGTATCGCTCACCCCCAGCGGCGCGCGCTTCTACCGCAAGGCGCAGGAACTGTTGCGCATGGCCAAGGAGTTTGAACAGAACGCCCTGGCTGACAACGACATCATTGCCGGGCAAATCGATATCGGCTGCTTTGAAACCGTGGCGCCGCTGTACCTGCCGCGTCTGATCGCCGGTTTTAATGCGCTGTACCCAGGCGTGGAAATCCGCATCCGCGACGGCGAACAACAGGAACTGGTGCAAGGCCTGACCTCCGGCAGTTTTGATCTGGCCATCCTCTACGACCACGACCTCGACGGCACCATCGAAACCCAAGCGCTGATGCCACCGCAGCGCCCCTATGCCTTGCTGCCAGCCGACCACCGCTTTGCTCAACAGGCGCAGGTGTCGCTGCGTGACCTGGCGTTGGAGCCCATGATTCTGCTCGACGTACTGCCGAGTCGAACCTACTTCGTCAGCCTGTTTGAAGAACTGGGGCTAACCCCGCATATCGCCTTTAGCTCACCGTCCATTGAGATGGTGCGCGGCATGGTGGGTCAGGGTTTTGGTTTCTCGGTGCTGGTCACCCGCCCGCATTCGGAATGCACCTATGACGGGCAAAAGGTGGTGGCCGTAAACATTGCCGAAGACGTGACCGGCTCGGGATTGGTGGCGGCGTGGCTAAAGCGCGCGCAGTTGACCAAGGTGGCGCAGTTGTTTGCCGATTACTGTCAGCAGGAATTAAGCGGCACACCGCTTAATTCGTAGGTTGAGAACCTCATCCACTGCGCTAAGCGCTGCAGCATGGCTTCGCACTGCCCAAGCTGTTCCAGGCTGACAAACTCATCCGGCTTGTGCCCCTGGTCCATGCTGCCTGGCCCACAGACCACCGTGGCGATGCCGGCCTGATCGAATAGCCCACCTTCGGTGCCAAAGGCCACGGTGCCGAAATCCTGCGAACCACTGATCAGCGCCAGCACCTTTGCCGCCTCACTATCGGCTGCGGTGGCCAAGCCTGGGTAGGCGCTGATGGGGGTAAAGCGAATGCCGGTGTCGGGCTGCACGGCGCGCATGTGTGGCACCAGCTCCAGGGCGTAGGCCTGCAATTCGCTGGCGATTTGCTCGGCATCGTCGGCCGGCAGGGTGCGCACTTCGAAGTCGAAACGGCAGTGTTCAGGCACGATATTCAGCGCGCTGCCGCCGCTGATGGTGCCGGTTTGCACGGTGGAATACGGCGGATCGAAGCGCGCGTCGTGGCGCTCGATAGCGGCCAGGCGTTGACCAATTTCACCGAGGCGGGCGATCAGCTTGGCGGCGTATTCGATGGCGTTTACACCTTGCGGGGCATAGGCCGAATGGCACGCTGCGCCGTGAACTTCGCAACGCATACCCAGTTTGCCTTTGTGGCCGAGCACCGGGCGCATAGACGTTGGCTCGCCGATGATGCACAGGCTAGGTCGTTCGGGGCGGCCTTCGAGCGCCTCGATAAGGCTGCGTACACCCAGGCAGCCAATTTCTTCGTCATAGGAAATCGCCAGGTGCAGCGGTACGCGCAGAGGCTTGGCCAGAAACGTCGGCAACGCTGCGAGTACGCAGGCGATATAGCCCTTCATATCCGCCGTGCCACGACCGTAAAGCTTGCCGCCGCGTTCCGTCATCTCGAACGGCGGCACGCTCCAGGCTTGGCCATCCACCGGCACCACATCGCTATGGCCGGAAAGCATCACCCCGCCAGAAAGCGCCGGGCCGATACGGGCGTAGAGATTGGCTTTGCGTCCGTCGTCGCTATGGATCAGCTCGCTGTCGATGCCCAGGCTGGTCAGGTAGTCGCGGACGAATTCGATCAACGCCAGGTTGGATTCGCGGCTGACGGTGTTGAAGGCGATGAGGCGGTTTAGCAGATCGCGGCTCGATAGCATGGCGGGCTCTATGCACAAACTTGGCGGCCGGTGTAATGGTGCGCACAGCACACCCTACGGGCCGGGTTGACGTCGGTAATGGATGCGACGCGTAGGGTGTGCTGTGCGCACCAATGTTCCCTTATTCGTCCCCTGGCACACCGTAGCTCGGCGCTTTGGTGGGGTCGAGGGCGCGGGTGATGTAGTCCTGCATTTGCGGGCGATAGGCCGTCCACAAATTGCCCAGCACACCAATCGGGTCTTCTTCGGCCCAATCCACACGCAGGTCAACAATAGGCCAAATCAAATCACTGACCACCGATAACGCCGCCGAATGCACCGGCCCGGCTTCACCGCCGGCGGCCATGGCGGCGTTCATCGCCGCTAGCAAACGGTCGGCCAGGGCTTCACCGCTGCTGCCTTCAAAGGCGGCGACCATGGCGTTAATCACGTCGGGGCTGGAGAGCAAGTTGCCCGCTGCCACGCATTGCTCGCCGGCCACAGCGTTATGCAGGCCCAAGGCTTCGCTGCCGGTAAACAAGGCAGTGGCGCCATGGTGGTCGATCACCGTGACTTGGCGGAATTGGCTAAAGCCATGGGTGGTCAGGGCTTTGTCCAGCGCCTCTTTGGCGCTTGCGCCCTGCTCCAGCAAATCGAGAATTTCCGGGCCCAGCGCTGGCAGGGTGACGTTTTGCGTGGACACCGCGCCAATGCCACCGCGCACCCACGGACAACGGGCGCCGACGGCGATGCTCGAGGAGCTGATGGCGATGCCCAACTGGCCGGTTTCGGCGCAGCGGCCGACGATGGAGAAGGTCATGCCCAGTCATCCGGAATAACAGCGATCACATCAATCTCCATCAACCACTGCGGCTGACCGAGGGCGGAGACCACCAGGCCGGTGGAAATCGGGAACACGCCTTTGAGCCACTTGCCCACTTCCTGATACACCGGCTCGCGGTAGCGTGGGTCGGTGAGGTAGGTGGTGGTTTTAACAATATGGCTGAGGTCGCTGCCGGCTTCTTCGAGCAGTTGTTTAAGGTTTTTCATCGCTTGCTCGGCTTGCGCGCGAGGGTCGCCAAGGCCGACTAGGTTGCCTTCGAAGTCGGTGCCCACCTGGCCGCGTACATACACGGTATTGCCGGCCCGCACGGCCTGGCACAGGTCGTTGTCTAGGGTCTGGTTGGGGTAGGTGTCCTTGGTGTTGAACATACGAATGCGGGTGTGGGTGGGTTTGCTCATAAGGACGCCCTGAATCGATGGGGTAAACGTTTGGTGCGCACAGCACACCCTACGCCGCATTCTGTCCACCGCTCGGCAATTGCGAAATTAGGTTTTTTGTCGTCGCGGGTTAGGCAAAAACTGGGCAGCGCCTCAGCCGGCGTGGCGCTGCATATTGAAGACTTTCCACTGGCCGTCTGCCGTGCGGCGCAGGTGCACGGACACCAGGCAGCGCCCTTCGAACTCCACGGTGATCTCCGGCATTTCTACCTGCACACCATTGAACCAGCGCCGTAGGCGGTTGCCGTTGGTCTGCGGCGGGGCAGTCCAGGCCACGTGGTCGACATCGCACAGTTGGCGAACCATCAGCGCGGAAAACTCTGCTGGCGTGCGGCCGACGTATTCATTGCGCAGGGCCATGTCTTGGGCGTGATCAAATTGCCCAGCGTGCAGCAGGTTAATAAAGGCTTGGGCGCGATCCACCGCGTCGGCGGGGTAGTACTCGGCTTTGGCCCAGAGGTAGGCGCCGGCTGGCAGCACAAGGGCGGCGGCCAGGAGGGCAAGGGACCAGCGCAGGGGTTTAGTCATGGGGCGGAGGCGTCCGTGCAAGATCCGCTCAGCGTGACGACTGCGCCGTTGGGGAGTCTTGCCAATGGGTTCGGGTATACGCCGCTTCGGCACCCGAGAGGGTGATGGCGAAGTGGTTGAGTAAACCCTCGGCGGTGTATTTCGGCAAGCTGGCGCACACCGCGATTACGGTCAGGCCCATGGCCACAGCGCGGCCTGGTAGCGGGCGAATTTCGTAGCGTTCAGCCAGGGCCAGGAAAATCATCGAGCCAAGGCCGCCAATCAACGCACCAGCAATGGCCTCCGGCAACGGATGCACAAAGGGCGCAACAACGGTGACGCTAAAGTACCAACCGGCCAGCAACGCCACACCTGCAGCTGGCCAACGCAACAGCGGATGCCACTGGCGCGCGAGCATGCTCAGCAGCACCGGAGTGACCAGGCATGCGTTCATGGCATGGCCGCTAAACACCGCGATATTCAGGGTTTCGAAGCCATGGCCCCAGCCCTTGAACAGCACTTTACTGACCATTACCGCACCATAGGCGAGCACCACCACGCTCAGCCAGAGCACAGCCACATGGCGTGAAGCGCTGTAGTTCAGCCATACCGCCAGCAGCAACACGGCCGGAATCATCACGGTAATGCCCGCATAGGGCGCAATCGACAAAGCAAATTCCACGTTATCCCTCACCTACACACAGCCACAGTCGATCACCCGAGGGCGGCGATTATTCTCAGCACAACGCCACACAGCAAGGGATACACATCAGAGGTTTTATTTTTATTAGAAGGGGGCGCTGGGCGCTCGAAAGACTGAGCAATAACCAGGCCGGGCACGGCGCCGTAGAGCGGATGGCCGCCTACTGGGTTAATCGCCGCGCCCAAGTGTGACACGAAGGCACGCGGTTAGTTGCGTAGGGTGTGCCGTGCGCACCATAGCGATATCAGGTCCAGCGCATGGTGCGCACAGCACACCCTACATCGTTACAGCGCCGCTGGTTGGGTACGCGTTAGCTGCTCCAACAGTTCCAAGTCCGTACTCATACCTGAGGTCTCGCGTATCCGCGCCAAGATCTCGCGTTTCAAGGTAAGAAATTCAGGCGACAGTTTCATGTCTTGGTTGCGCTGCGCCGGCAGTGGCACGTTGTAGATGGTGTCGATGCGCCCCGGCCGTGGCGCCATCAGCACCACGCGGCCGCCGAGGTAAATCGCCTCTTCCACGTCGTGGGTGACGAACAGGATGGTGCTCTTTTCCAGGCGGTGGACGTGGCGAATCAGGTCGTGCATCACTTCGCGAGTTTGTGCATCGAGGGCGCCGAAGGGTTCGTCCATCAGCAGAATTTCCGGCTTGGGCATCAAGGCGCGGGCAATCGCCACCCGCTGCTGCATGCCGCCGGAGAGCTGGTTGGGGTAGGCCTGATGAAACGCCGACAGGCCCATCAGGCTCAGCAGCGCATCGGCACGGCCGCTGGCCACTTCGATATCGCCGTCGCTTTTTACCGTGTCGGAGACCACTTTCAACTGCCGGCAAAACTTGATGTTTTGCATCACGTTCAGCCAGGGGTACAGGCTGTAGTGCTGAAACACCATGGCGCGGTCGATACCGGGGCCGTTTACGCCGCGGCCGTCGAGCAAGATTTCGCCACGGCTGTGCTGTTCCAGCCCGCCGATGCTGCGCAGCAGGGTCGATTTGCCGCAACCGGAGGCGCCGACAAAGGTGATGAATTCGTTGCGCTGGATATCCAGGTTAATGTCTTGCAGGGCCTGCACATCGCGGCCACGGGTTTTAAAGACTTTGCTGACCTGGCGGATGTGGATCTTGGCGTCGTTCATCGCACTTACCTCTTCAACCAGGGAAAGGCCACACGACCGAGCCAGCGGAAACCCTGGTCGGTGAGCAGGCCAATAACGCCGATCAAAATAATGCCGGCGAAAATCTTGTCGGTTTGCATATAGCGCTGGGCTTTAAGAATGGCGTAACCCAAGCCCGAGTTAGCCGCCACCAGTTCAGCCACCACCAGGTAGGTCCAGGCCCAGCCGCAGGTGATGCGCAGGGTGTCGAGCAGCGCCGGGCGTGCCGAGGGCAGAATCACCAGTTTGACGATTTCGCTGCGGCTGGCGCCCATGGTTTGTGCCGCTTCGATCTGTGCCATCGGCACGCGGCGTACGTCTTCGGCCACCATCAGCACCATCTGGAAAAAGGTGCCAATAAAGATGATCAAAATTTTCGAGCCTTCATCAATGCCGACCCAGAGCATCACCAGCGGGATAAACGCCACCGCCGGCATATAACGAATAAAGTCGGTGAGCGGTTCGAGAAAGGCCTGCACCGGCCGGTAGGTGCCGATATACAAGCCCAGCGGCAAGGCAAACAACGCCGAGGCGAGAAAGCCGGTCATGACCCGGTACACGCTGATGCCGATATCGGCGAGCAGGCCTTCGTCGCTCCACCAATGCGCCACACGCGTCACCACAGCGCCGGGGCTTGGCATAAACATCGGGTTGGCCAGGCCGGCGGCGGTGTACGCCCACCACACCAACAGCGGTAGCAACAGGCCGGCCGCGGCCAGGCCCCAAATGGCGCCGCGCGGCAGCTCGCCACGGATCACCCACCAGCGTTGGCGAGCTGGCTGCGCGGCCGCTTGCGGTTCGGGCAACGGTTGATGGGCGCTCATCACAAGGCCTCCTCGACTAAGGGAAAAACGGGGTGTTCGCGCACTCGCCAGCCACCAATAGGCGGCGTGTGGCCAAGCTGCTCCAGGGTCTGCGCGCTACATAACTGCGCGCTGTCGTCAGGGCTGAGCGTGGCGGGCAACAGGGCCTGGCCGATGCGTTCGGGAATGGTCGACAGGGCAATTTGCCACGGCTGCTTGCCGTCGCGATGCCAGCCAAACGACAGCTCGCATTCCAGCAACTGCAGCGGCGAACTGCCCGCCTCCAGCAACGCCAGCAAGGAACTGGCCGGCGCTAGCGGCTTGGGCCGCCCGGCGACAAACACAAAGCAATCGCCGGCCAACAACAAGCAGCCCTGACGACCATCGGCGGCCACCAGCCACACGCCCCAGTTGCGCCCCAGCGATTCCGGCAGGCGCTCCCAGACTTCGTGGTAGCTGGCGTTCAGGCCGTCTTCGAGCACGCAGTCATCGCGCTCAAAGCGCATAAAACCAATGTCTTCACTGCCCCGTGGCGGTTGGAAATCCACCGCCCGATGCCATTGGCATAACTCGGCGCTGCCGGCCGGCTGGGTGACTTCCGTCACGCCAGCAAAGCCGCCCTGAGCGAGCAACTCGCGCACGCTGCAGGGCGCTGGCAACGGAATGCGCAGGTCGGCAAACAAGCGCGAAGTTTGCAGCCAATACACGCGGGTGCTGGTGTCATGCACACCGGCGGTGGTGGTCAGCAAGGTGCGCTGCCACACACCCAGATAGCGCTCAGGCACCGGCGCGGCGGTTAGCGGTCCGCTCATGAATGGAACTCCGGAAAGTGTTTAAGCCCGCGCCAGAACGCCATGTCGTGGTTGGGCCAGAGGTCGCCATCGGTTTCCTTGGCCAGCGCTTTGAGCTTGCGGATACTGTCGATCGCCAGGTCTTCGCGGTCCTGCCAAAGGGTGCCGGGGGCGATTTCGTCTTCAAGGTTTTCGATCAAGTCAGCAGCATCGCCGGCCAAGATCACCGGGCGGCCTTGCGGCAGTTCGATCAGCAGGGACATATGCCCAGCGGTATGCCCGGGCGTGTTGATGGCGCGCACACCGGGCACCAGGTCGTATTCATCGCTGTGGATTTTCCAGCGGTAATCGCCGGCAAAGTCGTCGATAAAATACGCATCGTCAGCCTTGGCCCGCGCCGCTTCCAACTCGGCGCCATGCACATGCACCTCGGCACCACACACCTCGCACAGGCCACCGGCATGGTCGAAATGCAAATGGCCGAGAAACACCACGTCGATATCCGCAGGCGTCAGGCCCAGGCGGGCGAAGTGCGCGGGCAGGCGTTGTTCTTCGCTCATCTCGGGCGCGCCCATGGGAAAGCCCACCGGGTCGTACCAGCGCGCGCGCTGAAGGGGGTCGTTGATCTTGGCGTAGTCGCAGCCGACGTCGTAGAGAATGCGCCCGTGGGTGGTTTCGATCAGATAAGCGAGAATCGGCGCTTCAATCTGCACGCCATGGCCACGGTTCAGGGTGGAGATGGTTTTGTCGTAGCGATGGGTCGCTGTCAGCAGCGGCCAGAGTTTTTTCACCTGAGTCATGGGCGAGCCCCTTCTGCGATCAGGCGTTGACTGTCGCACACGCGACCAAACAACCCACCTTCCACCGCCACCATGGCCAACGCCGCGGCATGCAGCTCAGGGTCGCCGGAGGCGCAGGCATCGCTGACCAGGGTGCAGGCGTAACCCCGTTCCACCGCGCTGCGCAGGGTGGATGACACACACACTTCGGTGGTGACTCCGGTTATCCACAGGCTGCTGATGCCGCGATTGCGCAGCAGCAAGTCGAGGTCGGTGTGGGCAAAGGCGCTGTAACCGGGCTTGTCGATAATCGGCTCGCCGCTCAGCGGTTGCAGCTCGTCGATCAGGTCATGGCCAAATTCGCCGCGCACCAGCAAGCGCCCCAGCGGGCCGGGATAGCCAATCGGTGCACCGGCTTTCTCCGCGCGCAGGCGTTTGGCCTCGGGCAAATCACTCAGGTCAGCGCGGTGCCCTTCGCGGGTATGCAGCACCAGCAAGCCGCGTTGCCGGGCATAGGCCAACAGCTGTTGAATGGCCGGAATGGGCGCACGCAGCAGGCCGATATCCAGCCCGGCCTGATCGGCATAACCGCCCGGCGCACAGAAGTCGCGCTGCATGTCGATCACGATCAGGGCAGTGCTCACAACTTGAATTCCTTGCGCACAGCGGCGGCGATGCCGTGGGTAATGTCGGCGGCCATTTGCGCGCCCTTCGCGGCTGTCGAGCCTTTTGCCGAGGACAGCACGCCCGAGGCCGGCACCCAGTCGGTGCGGGTCGGGTACATGTCATACGGCGGGAAATCGGCGGGCGGCTGATCGGGTATCAGATCAATGCGCACCAGGTTTGGCAGGTAGTGCAGCATCAGCGAGGTTTCAATCACCGCCGCATGCTCCAGGGCAAAACCGGGAAAGCCGTCGGGGAACACCGAGGCCAGGGTTTGCTCGGTGCAGAAATCCCAATGCTCCAGGCGCATGACCTCAAGCTGGGTGTCTTTACCCAACTCACGCATGGCCAAGAGAATGCCTTCGGTGACAAACCACTGGTTTTCGTAATGGCCGTCCACCAGCACCAGGCGGGTGACGCCATGGCGAGCAAATTCACGCACCGCATCGCGCACCAGTGAAATCAGCGTCTGCCCATCCAAACTGGTGGTGCCGCAGAAATGGTTGCCGCCACCGCACTTGGGCTGGGACTTGTAGCCGTAGGACAACGCTGGTGCCACCAGGCCGCCGATCTTGCCGGCCACGTCTTCACACAAAGCGCTGGCCAGCAAGGCGTCGGTGCCCAGCGGTAAGTGCGGGCCATGTTGCTCGGTGGCGCCGCAGGGCAAAAACACTACCGGCGCGTCTTCGCGCACCCGGCGCTCGTATTCCACCCAGCTGAGCTGGTCCATGCGTACGGTCATTAAGAGGCCTCACAAGACGGTTGACTGTTAATTCGCGGCGGCCGTGCGGCCATTACCGCTGCCAGGGTGACCAGCGCCCCGCCACACCATTCGCGCACGCCCAGTTCGCGGTCGCCAAACAGGGCGCTGGTGAGCACGGCGACCACCAGTTCCATCACCACCAGCACCGAGGCGCGGCCGATCTCGACATGGCTAAAGCCGTATTGGGCCGTGGCCATGGCCACCAGCCAGAACACACCAAACAGCAGCACCTGGCCCCATAGCGCCAGTGACATGGGCGGTACCGGCGTGCCTTGCAGCAGGCAAAACGCCGCCCCTACTGCCGCGCTGCCAAGAAAGGCCACCACCGATTTACTGGCCAGCGGCACTTGGTCGGCAGCGCGGGTAACCAGGTTGTTCATGGCAAAGGCAAAGCCGGCGACCAGCGCCAGCCAGTCGGCCGTGGTCAGCGGTTTGAACGTGTCGCGGCTTAGCCCCAGAGTCAGGGCGATACCCAGCATGGCCAGGCCAAGGGCCAGCAACCGCTCGCCACTGAGCTTTTCCCCCAGCGCCAACCAGCCGCCAAGCAAGCCCCACACTGGCGCCAGGTAAAACAGCAGCATCACCCGCACCACATCGCCTTCGGACAACGCGCCGACCAGCCCCCCAGTGCCAAAACCACCGAGCACGCCAATAGCAAACAAGCCCCAGCGCTGCGGCCACCAGGCCTTGCGCTGCCAGAGCAAAACCGGAATCGCCAGGCCGCAGAGCAAGCCATAGGTGGCGAGCACCACCGGCATACCGCTTAAGCCCTGATCGGCAAAATGGTGCAGCGGCATCCAGCCCAGGCCCCACAGCACGGCGGCAAACAGCAGGATGCTTTCCGGTTTCAGCAGAATGTTCATCCCATCCACGCCCCGCCATTGGCGCCGAGCATTTGCCCTTGGAAAAAACTGGCTTGCGGCGAGACCAGAAACAGCACGGCGGCGGCGATTTCTTCCGGGCGGCCAAGGCGGCCCATGGGAATGGCCACTTCCTTGGCGATCATTTCCGCGCTCATGTTTTCTGCGCTAACCATCGGCGTATCCACCGGGCCTGGTGCCACGCCGTTGATACGGATGGCCGGGGCAAATTCGCGGGCCAAGGATTTAGTCAGGCCGATCACCCCGGCTTTGGCGGTGCAGTAGGCGGCGTATTTCTCTCGGCCTAAATGACCCAGCTCAGAGGCGATATTGACGATGCTGCCCGAGCCGCGCGGCTGCATATGGCCCAGGGCGTGCCGACAGCAGCGGTACACGGCGCTCAGGTCGACGCCGAGCAGGTTGGCCCAGTCGTCTTCTGTGGTGTCCAGAAAGGGTTTTTCCAGAATGATGCCGGCGTTGTTGACCAGGATATCCAAGGCGCCGGCAGCGAAAACCTGCTCAAACATGGCCGCCACTTGCGGCGCAGACGACACATCCGCCTCCACCGCCCGCGCCCAGCCACCGGCCGAGGTAATCCGCGCGACCAAGCCGATGGCGGCACGCTCCTGGCCCAGGTGATTGATCCACACCTTGGCGCCGGCTTCGGCCAAGGCCAATACGGTGGCGCGGCCAATGCCAGTGGCAGCACCGGTAACCAGCGCCACCTGGCCGTTAAGAATTTGCTCGGCCATCAGTGCATTACCTCGCCATGGCTGACCGACAATGCTTGCCCGGTCAGGGGCAATGCCAGGGCACTGCCGAGAAACAGAAAGGTGCCGGCCAAGTCGGCAGGCGTGAGCAATTCGGGCACGGCTTGGCCGGCAAGAATCAGTGCCAGCTCGTCCGCTTCGCTGCGGCCATTGCTGGCAGCCATCACCGTGAGCGAACGCATGGCGGCGTCGGTGCCGATCCAACCGGGGCATACCGCGTTTACCCGAATGCGCCGCGGGCCGAGTTCCCAGGCCAGTGAGCGGGTCAGGCCGATAACGGCATGTTTGCTGGCCACATAGGCGGAGAACCCCGGCACACCTTTCAGGCCCCAGATCGAGGCCTGATTGATCACCGAGCTACCGGCTTTGAGCTGGCCTTGCAGGGCACGGGTCAGGCGCAGCATGGAGGCGACGTTGTTATCCAGCAGCGCCTGCCAATGGGCGTCGGCAGCGGCGCCGGTATCGCTCAGCGGCGTGGCGTACTCCACACCGGCATTGTTGATCAGCACATCTAGTGGCCGACCGTCGCGGCTGGCGGCAAAGGCGGCAATCGCTTCGCTGTCGCCCAGGTCCAGGGTGCCAGTGGTGACGGCCGTAAGGTTGTGCAGCTCATCCGCCACGGCAGCCAAGGAGTCGCCATTGCGGTCGAGCAATTCCAGGCATGCGCCCTGCTCGGCGAAAGCGCGCGCCAGGCCTTTGCCGATACCGCTGGCGGCGCCGGTCAGCACCACGGTTTTGCCGCTGTAGTCGAGGTTCATCGGGTTATACCGCCGTCAGAAACGACACGCCCACAGCGCCGTAAAAACCATCGGCACGCCGTTGCTGTTCCGGCGCGGCCACTTCGCCGTAGTTATCGTCCATCACCCGGCGCAGGCGGTGTTGGTGGAAGCTTTTAAGCAGCAGGTACATCGGCAGCACCTGGGCGTAATCGCTGCCATACAGCTCGCGATGCAAGGCCGGCAAGCGGTACCAGGGCGCCACGGGTTTTTCATGGTGGGCGTTGTGGTAGGAAAAATTCAGCAGCAGCACATTCAGCGCCGGCCAGCGCGCCGAGACCACATTGCTGTAGGTGTTGTGCTGCTCGTAAACGCGGTCGCGCACTTTGTCATCGGGAATGGCGCCGCCGTCTTCCAGCACCGCAAAGGCGTCGTAGGTGTGCTGATAGGCGTCGGCAAAGCGCAGCACGGTGAGCATCAACATCCACGCCACGCAGTAAAGCACCAAGGCCTTGAACGACACGGCGGCGAGAGCAGCAAACAGCACGCTGCGAATGGCCAGGGTGAGCAGCACTTTTTTGCGGTTGGCGCGGTGTTTCGGGTCGTGGGTGATAAAGGGCAACACCACCACGTAGTAATGCATCACCAGCTCAATGGCCGGGATATAGGCCCACTCCAAGGCCAGGATGACGTTGCGTAGCCAGACTGGGCAAGCGTTCATAAACACCTTGGTATCAAAGGTGATGACGTCGGCGCGGTCGACGTGGTGGCGCATATGTTTTTTGCGCAGGTATTGGAAGCCGGCGTAACAACTGCCACACAGCCAGCTGCACACCTCACCCGCCCATTCGTTGTGCTTGGGCTTGGCGAAAATGGTGCCGTGGGCGAATTCGTGGATCAGGTAGGCGGCGATGATCATCCCGTGGCCCAGCAGCACGGTGCCGAGCAGGTTCAGGCCCCAGTTGCCGGCAAACAGCAGGGCAAAACCGCCGAGGTAGGCCACAAAAACATAAGCGAACGCCAGGCTATTGGGCAGTTTGCCGTCGGCGTAGCGGAATACTTGGGTCGACATAGGGGCTCCTGTTGAATCGGCGTTGCCTGTGGTGCGCACCACAGGCAACTCGAAATCGAGCAGTTACTTGGCCAGGGCTTCGACGAAGGACGCGTCAAAGGTGGTGGCGAAATCCGGAATAGCCGGGATCTGGCCGTTGTCTTTGAGCAAGGTGCCGATCACTGCGCCGCTGCCAAAGAACGAGCTGGTGGCATCGGACTTCTCAAAGTTTTTGCTCATCTCGGCGAGCGGAATGTTGTACACGCCGCTCATCTGCTCGGTGGCTTCCTTGGCGCTGACGCCCAGCACTTTGCCGATGATTTGCGCGGACTCGTCCGGATGGCTTTTGATATACGCCAAGCCATCGACATAACCCTGCATCAGCGCGTTGATTGCCACTTTGCGTTTAGCGATGACTTTTTCGTCGAACACCAGTACGTCGGTGATCAAGCCGGGGGCGTCTTTGGAGGAGTAAACGACGTGGAACTTGTCACCCGGCATGCCGAGGATTTGCGACACGTTGGGCTCGTAGGTCACGCCCACCGGCAGGCTACCGGAGGCCATGGCGCCGGGGATGCTTTCCGGGGTCATGTTGATTGGCTTGATGTCTTTCTCGGTCAGGCCGTTGGTTTTCAGGGCGTAGGCAAGCAGGAAGTCCGATGGCGACAGCGGGTTGTAGCCGACTTTTTTGCCTTTGAAATCCTTCACTGAGGTGATCGCTTTCTCGGCAACGATGGCATCACCACCGTTGGAGAAGTCGATCGGCATTACCACTTTATGCTTGAGGCCCTTGGCAACCCCGCCGACCACTTGGTCATAGGTGAGCATGCCGCCATCCAGCGCGCCGCCGACCATGGCGGTAGGAATCAGTGCCGGGTCGTTGAAGAACTGCAGCTCCACTTTCAAGCCGTGGGCTTTATACAGATCGAGTTTGTCGGCGACATAAAACGGCGCATAACCGGCCCACACAACGGTACCGATTTTTAGCGTTTCAGCGGCTTGGGAAGCCAACGGCAACAAGCTGGCAGCAGTGGCCAGAACAGCCCCGAGCAGGCGGGTGCGCATTGATGAGAGCTTGAAGCAAGACAACGGCGTGGTCATGGCAACACTCCTACACGTTAGGGAAACAGGCACGGGATGACATCACGTCTCCCGGGCTTTTCTCCCGCCGTGTAGCCCTCTTCCTTAGGGCCGGAAAACTCTCGGACCAGCGTCCACTGTATGTGGACCGGAACCCTAGTTCGCCTCTGGTTACAGCTCCTGTGTGCCAAGCGTCATGAGCAGCTATGTGACGGCAGTGCCGACGCGAGAACTCATCCCGTTCATTGGGTTTATAGCAAGTCTGGTGCCAGGGCCTTCTCGGGTTAGGAAACCCACACCAATTCAATAACTTGATTATTTTGCTTGGCCGCTTGCGCGGTTAGGAAGGAGCCCGGACGCACCAGGCACACGCATAGGCGCATGGTTTCAGTGCAGTGCGTGCAACGCTCTGCTGTGTGCCCCCGCTTTAGCATCAAATGTGGCAGTCACAGCAAAGGCCCCTCGCCTAGCCAGCAGCGCCAACCCGCGGGCGCGCGAAGGGCTAACGCAATACCGTTGCCCCTCGCCCGCGTTCAACCATTCTCGCGATCAGGTAAAGAAACGCGGTTCTAGTGATGCTCAGAAGCGGTCGCTTGTACCCGGGCTGTAACCTTCGGTCTTTAATGCCTCCTGAAACTTCAGAAGTTCCTGTTTCGACTCCACCTGTACCGGCTTCTTACCCGGAACAAAAAAGATAGGTTTGTCGTTCGGATCAAAACCTGGGCTAAAGGGATTATTCGCCTCGTCGCCATGCCATACCAATGGACCGCCGCCATAGCCCTCGGCAGCTACTTCGCGATTCAGGTTTTTGATCAGGGTGCGAACAAAATGGCTGACATTGCCTTTATTGGGGTCTTCGTTTCCCGCGCTCGGGCGGCTGGTAAACAAAGGCAAGTTCTTCTCAGCCCATTTGCCGTACGCAAAGCGTGCACCCACCTTGTAGGGCGAGAGGTTGTAACTCTGCGTTTCTTTTGGCGAGATACTAAACAGATCGTAATCTGCCGTTATCGGGCGGGGATCGTGATAATCCGCCCCTACTTCAGGCGGATTGGTTAATACCCGTACGGCTTCGCCCAGTTGGTTGGTTACCGCACCATCCTTACCAATAAAAAAATGCTGGGTGCCAGATGGGTATTCGGCCGAATAGCGCTGACCGCCCAACGATTTCAATTCGCCCGCCATCAGCAATTCGTTTACCCGCTGGGAGGACAATGTGAGCGGAACCAATTCGGCGCCTTTCTTCACGCTCTCCTGAATATATTTCTTCTGCAGCCCATGCTTCTCTGGGGCAACTTTGGAATAAGCCGGGTTTTCCGCAATAAAGCCGGCCGTTGGCCCCGTGGGGCTGGACTTGGCTTTGACATGGAAGTTTTTCGACGGAAAGCCCTCGGCCAACAAGCTTGGCAATCAGCAGGTCCGCTTTGTCGCCAAACACTTCCAAGGTGCCATTGATAGAACTGGGCCGGTTGCCGGTGACCTCGGTGAGAATCGCCGTGGCGGTGCGTTGCAAGTTGGGGTTTAACAACACCGCACCACCCAACTGGCTAACGCCATTGGCGCGGCTGTTGTTGTAAATAACGCCGGGCTGCTGCACATCAAATTCACTGAAGCGGTTGTGGGAAAGGCCGTTGGCATTAGGGTTGGCGATTTCAATAACCGGCACGCCGTTGCCAGCGCTAATTACATGGGTGCTGCCGGCTGGCGTGGCGGGGTCAACGAGAATATCCGCGGCCGCCAAACCCGGTATAGCGGACAGCAACAACGACAATGCCAAGCGCTTAAGCGAGCCGGTAAAAGGTTCCTCTGGTAATACAGTGACAGCCACCGCTAGCGACTGCTGATCGGGCTTACCGTGCGTGCGAGTAAATTCGGCAACGGGGATTAAAAAGCCAAGTGGTTTACTAAAAACCAGGCGAAAAAAATGTTTGTTCATATATAAGCTCCTTTCCACTCAAATGCAGCGTTGATACGCATAAGTGAAAGACGCTGAGGCGGTCTAACAATTACAAACGATTGTTCAAACAAACTGTGAAAAAAAGAAACCCCAACTAAGAAGCAACAGATAATTCTTATATAGTTACAGTCTTTTCCTAACAGCTAATAAGCTAAATCGGCACGCAAGAAAACTCTTTGCAAAGAATATTGAAAACAGACAGAGACAAAGCCGATATATTTTCAGATATGCCCGTTAACCCAGCAGGAACCCGGTCAGGCAAGGGGAAAATAGCCAAAAGAAAACTCTGAAAAGCGCAACGAAACAGGGCCACAAACGGCTATTTAAATAGTTTCTTTGGATACGATGGCGATTAGTTGCAGGTAGAAGGGTGTTTGATTCTTATCGCGTTATTACAACCTTCTGAAAGTCTGTTTACCGCCAATTATGCAAATGGGTTTTCAACCGAAATAGCAAAATCGCAAGAGTAAGGTCGAGCTGGCACTGCCATTCTCTCTCACACTGGCAATAGTTTTAAGGTTTGGACTTGATTTCTCCCCGCCTGTTTGGCTGCGTATAGCGCTTGATCCGCCGCACTCAATAGCGTTTGCACATCCAACCCCTGCTCAGGCGAATTACAAGCCACGCCAACACTCACAGTCAGCCTTACCCGTTCCTCACCATGCTCAAGCTCAACGCCCGCCACCGCCAAGCGAATCTGCTCGGCCAAGTCCAGGGCATCCTGCGGATTGCTGTCGCGTAAGAGCACCAAAAACTCTTCGCCGCCAAAACGCGCAGCCAAGTCGGCACTGCGCCGCGTGGCCTGTTTCAACACCTGCGCCACCGCTGCAATACAGCGGTCGCCAAATGGATGCCCATAGGTGTCGTTGATCCGTTTGAAGTGGTCGATGTCGATCATCAACACGCCCAGCGCGGGGTCATGCAGTTGCGCCAGTTGCTGGTCGCAATAGCGTCGGTTGGCCAGTTGCGTCAGCGCATCGGTGTGGCTGAGGCGCATGAGTTCGCTGTTGGCCTCTTCCAAGTCGAGTTTGTTCCGTTGCAGCGCGGCGGTGCGCTCTTGCACGCGGTTTTCCAGCTCTTCGTTGGTGCGCCGCTGCACCTCGAGGGTTTGTTGTTGCAGGCTCAGGGCGCTTTCGCGGGCTTCTAGCAGGCTTTGCTGGGCTTGCAGCCGCGCGGCGCGCTCGCGGTTGAGGCGGTCGGCCAAGGCAATGGAGAGCAGGATAAATTCGACAAAAAAGCCCAGCGTTTGTGCGCGCAGGGTCAGTTGGTTGATCGGTAGCAGGCCGTCCACCGCGGCCACGTGCATAAAGGTGCAGGCAATCAAAAAGGTCCAGGCGAAGATAAAGATCGGTGCCGAGGCATTGCCGCGGCGCCAGGCCGATACCGCGACCACCAGCGCCAGAATGCACGAGGCCAGCGCCACTTGGTTGATGCCGATCCAGTACAGCCAGCTGGGCTGCACCAGGGTCAGCACCAGCGCTACCAACCAATAAAGCGCCAACATGTTGTTAGTCCACAACGGCCAACCGCCAAAGCGCTTGAGGCGCAGAAAGGCGCGGATAAACATGGCCGCGGCAAAGAAACTCCAGAATGCCGACAACGCGTAGATTTGCCGCGCCGGCGCACCCAGATCCGGCCATACGTACAGCGGCCCGATGCCGGTAGTGCTCAGCTCATAAACGATCACCCCGGCCAGGTACAGGGTGTACCAGACATAGCTGCCATGCTTGGTGAACAGGTACAGGCTGGCGTTGTAGAGCAGGATGGCGAGCATGGCGCCAAAGAACATACCCAGGAGCAGGCGCATGCTTTTTTCTTCGGCCTGGAATTGCGCGCTGCTATAGAGCTGCATGGGCAGCACCAGGTTTTCCATGCTGCGCACGCGCAGGTACACCCAGGCTTCTTCGGACTTTTGCAGGCTCAGGGGAAAGACCAATTGCCGCTCGGCCACCGGCCAGCGGTGCAATGGCAGGTGATCACCGGCCGATTGCAAGGCGCCCCAGCTGCGGCTTTCGGGGTAGTAAAGGCGCACATCGGCGCGGTCGAGAATGGGCCAGTCGAGCACCAGCAGCCAGTCGTTGATAGCAGCCAGATTCAGCAAGTGCATGCGCACCCACACCGCCTGCTCTTGGTGGCCGAGGTTTAGTGAGTCGCTAGTAACCGCCTGCCAGCCGCGCGAGCGCTGGGCGTCGACAAATTGCAGGGGTTGTTGCGGCAGCAGGTATTCGAGTTGTGGGCCAAGGCGCAGCGGCTCCATATCGTCCTGCAATTGCACCAAGGCGGCTGAGCAGGAAAAGGCTGCCAGCCAGCACAACAGTAAGCTTATGACTTGTACGCGCACCCGCATTGCTGGTCCTTTGCCTGCGTGTCGGTCCATGGCGGTGACCGACGTCTTGCACACAGGCTAGCAGGCGAGTTCACTCACCGCCCACGGCAAAGTTGGGCAAGGTGTCGACCGGCTGCACGAAATCGAAGGGAATCGACTCCAGCGCCAGGCCCATATTGCGCTGGATGACGAAGTGCAGGTGCGGGCCGCTGCTGTTGCCGGTATTGCCCGAGCGCGCCAGTGGCGTACCCAGGGCGATGCGCTGGCCTTCGCCGACCAGCACCGAGCCTTTCATCAAGTGCAGATAAACGCCCATGGTGCCGTCGTCGTGCAATACCCGCACAAAGTTACCGGAGGGATTGTTGCCCCGGCCGCTTTGGCGGTTTTCCACCTTGACCACGGTGCCGGCACGCGCCGAGACGATCGGCGTGCCTTCAGGCATAGCGATATCGATGGCGTAGCGGCCTTTGGGCGTGAAGTGGCTGTACTTGCCATTGGCGCCCTGGCTCTGACGGAACGGCCCGCCCTGCCACGGCAAGGGGTACTCGTAGACGATAGGCTGCAAACGCGGGTCGCCAAGGGCGGTGCGCAGTTTTGGTTTGTAGCGCATGGGTTGGCTGGGGTCGCGCGGTGCCAAAGTGGCCAGGCGGATTTTGCTGCGCGGCGGTAATACCCAGTGAATCGGTTTATCCGGCATGCCAGAGACGTTGACCGCGTTGTTAACGCTTAACTCCACTTCTACCGGCGCGTAGAGGTCGTTGCGTACCAGCAGGGTTTCGCCGGCATCGTGCTTTTTGGTTTCCAGTTTTACCTGGGTATCCAGACGCTCGACCATGCGATCACGGAAGACAAACACCTGCGCGCCGGGCGCGGCTTTGTCGGTGTAGGTCACCACACCATTGGCATCGGTGTATTTGTAGATGGTCAAGGCCAGCACCGGATTGGCGCCGGTCAGCAGCAGACCACAGAGAAGGATAATGCGCCCTAGCATAACGGCATCGTTCTAATGGGTACTTGGACGGGAGAGATTAGCAGTGCCACCGGCGCCAGGCGAGGCGTGGGCGGGCGGGTTGTGATCCGCCTCGCGCCGCTGGTCGCCTGCACCTGCGTTTAGGCGCCGGGGGAGAAGTGTTTCTGTGTGGTGCCGCGGGCGATCAGGCGCGAGAGGTAGTCGAGCTTTTGCGGGTCGCGGTCGACAAAGCGGAAGATCAGTTGCAGCCATTCGCTGTCGGGCTTGGGTTCGAATGCCGCTACTGAATGCAGGTAACCGTTCAGGCGCGCCACTTCGCCGCCGTCGCCTTGCTCCAGGTCGAGCACGGCGCTTTCCAGTACTTGCGGCAGGTTGTCCAAACGCTTAACCAGTAATGCCGCCTCTTTCAGACTGAGTGCTTTGATCACGCACGCCAGGCTGCCACTGGCCAGGCGCAATTGCCCTTGGCCACGGCCTGACGGTGCGGCGGCAGCCGGCGCGGGTTTAGCCGCGCCACCGAGCAAGGCAGCAGCCGAACCAGTAGGCGCGGCCGGCGCAGCGGCTTTGGGTTTGACCACCTCGGCGCCTTTGCCGCCGGTAAGCGCCGACAACGAGTCATTGCCAAAGGGCGACGCCGCTGCGGTTTTCACGGCGCCGCTCATCAACGCTTCCAACTTGCCGGATTTGTGCAGGGCTTTTTTGACTTTGGTGACCAACTGCTCGTTGGTAAATGGCTTACCTATAAAGTCGGAGACGCCCGCCTGAATGGCCTGCACCACGTTGTCTTTATCGCCACGGCTGGTGACCATAATGAACGGCAGGGTCTTCATCTCTGGCTGCTCGCGGCACCAGGTGAGCAACTCCAGGCCGGATAGCTCGGGCATTTCCCAGTCGCAGAGAATCAGGTCGAAGCTTTGCCGACCCATAATTTGCTGGGCCTTGCGCCCATTTACCGCGTCTTCAATTTGAATGCCGGGGAATGAATTGCGCAGGCCCTTCTTCACCAGATCCCGAATAAACGGCGCGTCATCCACCACCAGCACGCTGACTTTGCTCATCGACCACCTCTTCCGTAATGGCATAAGCATAGCCTCGCCTTACGGCGAATAGCCAAATCGGTTTTCTGAACTCGACGCTAACGCACAAAAACGACCACGCCCGGGCAATGCCGGGCGTGGTTTTGCGTTGAACGTAGGGTGTGCTGTGCGCACCATGGGTATGCCGGGTAGATCGCTTGGTGCGCGCAGCACACCCTACAAAGCAACAACGGCAGGCCTTACGACTTGTCGGCAGTGCCCTTCACTTCTTCTTCCATACGCGCCAGACCCAGGTGTTTTACGTCGGTGCCGCGTACCAGATAGATGACCAACTCAGCGATGTTGCGCGCGTGGTCGCCGATGCGTTCCAGCGAGCGCAGTACCCAGATGATGCTCAGTACGCGGGTGATGGAGCGCGGGTCTTCCATCATGTAGGTGACCAGTTCGCGCAGGGCGGTTTTGTATTCGCGGTCGATGGTTTTGTCGTACTTGGCCACTGACAGGGCCAGGTCGGCGTCGAAACGGGCAAAGGCGTCGAGCGATTCCTGAACCATTTTGCGTACTTGGTCGCCGATATGGCGCACTTCCACGTAGCCGCGTGGCGATTCGCCGTTTTCGCACAGCTCGATCGCGCGCTTGGCGATTTTGGTTGCTTCGTCGCCGATGCGTTCCAGGTCGATTACCGACTTGGAGATGCTGATGATCAAACGCAGGTCGGAGGCGGCCGGCTGACGACGGGCAAGAATGCGGATGCATTCTTCATCGATGTTGCGCTCCATCTGGTTGATCTGGTCGTCGATCTCACGCACTTGCTGGGCCAGGCCCGAGTCAGCGTCGATCAACGCGGTCACGGCGTCGTTAACTTGTTTTTCCACCAAGCCGCCCATGGCCAGCAGGTGGCTGCGCACCTCTTCCAGCTCAGCGTTGAACTGCGCGGAAATATGGTGGGTGAGGCTGTCTTTGTTGATCATGTGCATGTCCTGAACCGGGGTTTGACTCCCCTCTCCCGCCTGCGGGAGAGGGGCCGGGGGTGAGGGTTGGCAGATAACGCAAAAGCCCCTCTCCCTAACCCTCTCCCGCAAGCGGGAGAGGGGACTGATCGCTGCTAGCCGTAACGACCGGTGATGTAATCCTCGGTCTGCTTCTTCGCTGGGTTGGTGAACAGCGTATCCGTGTCGCCAAACTCAATCAGCTTGCCCATGTACATAAACGCGGTGTAGTCGGACACCCGCGCGGCTTGTTGCATGTTGTGGGTGACGATGACGATGGTGAACTTGGATTTCAGTTCGTAGATCAGCTCTTCCACTTTCAGGGTGGAAATTGGGTCGAGTGCCGAGCACGGTTCGTCGAGCAGCAGCACTTCGGGCTGTACGGCGATGGTGCGGGCGATGACCAGACGCTGTTGCTGACCACCGGACATACCCAGGGCCGACTCGTGCAAACGGTCTTTCACTTCGTCCCACAGGGCGGCGCCACGCAGTGAGGCCTCAACGGCTTCGTCGAGTACGCGCTTCTGGTTGATGCCCTGAATACGCAGGCCGTAGGCGACGTTTTCGTAGATGCTTTTCGGGAACGGGTTGGGCTTCTGGAACACCATGCCAACACGACGACGCAGCTCGGCGACGTCTTCGCCTTTGCGATAGATGTTGGTGCCGTCGAGGTTGATTTCACCTTCAACGCGGCAACCGTCCACCAGGTCGTTCATACGGTTAAAGCAGCGCAGCAAGGTCGACTTGCCGCAGCCGGACGGGCCGATAAAGGCGGTCACGCGCTGCTTGGGGATATTCATTTTGACGTCGTAGAGCGCCTGCTTGTCGCCGTAGAACAGGTTCAAGCCGGGCACTTCCAGGGTCACCGGCTCGTTGGCCAGGGTCAGGTTCTGTTTTTCACGGCCGAGGGCAGAAATGTTCATGCCGTGTGGCTGGGCTTCATGCTGCATGGAGAGACCTCAATGCGTTGTGTGCGTTTGGCTGGCCGCAGGTGCAGCCAGCGATAAGTTCGGGTTACAGCTTAGTGATCCAGCGCTTTGTATTTCTCGCGCAGGTGGTTACGAATGGCCACCGCCGACAGGTTCAAGCCGGCAATCACCATCACCAGCAACAGCGCGGTGGCGTACACCAGCGGGCGGGCCGCTTCGACGTTGGGGCTCTGGAAGCCGACGTCGTAGATGTGGAAGCCCAAGTGCATGATTTTCTGGTCGAGGTGCAGATAAGGGTAGTTGCCATCCACCGGCAGCGACGGTGCCAGTTTCACCACACCTACCAGCATCAGCGGCGCCACTTCGCCAGCGGCGCGAGCCACGGCGAGGATCATGCCGGTCATCATCGCCGGGCTGGCCATTGGCAGCACGACTTTCCACAAGGTTTCTGCCTTGGTGGCACCGAGGGCCAGGGAGCCTTCACGCACAGCACGGGGAATCCGCGCCAAGCCTTCTTCGGTGGCCACAATCACTACCGGTACGGCCAAAATCGCCAGGGTCAGCGAGGCCCACATCAGGCCTGGCGTACCAAAGGTCGGTGCCGGCAGCGCTTCGGCGAAGAACAGGCGGTCAATGGAGCCGCCCAGCACGTAGACGAAGAAGCCCAGACCAAACACACCGTAGACAATCGCCGGTACCCCGGCGAGGTTGTTCACCGCAATGCGGATGATGCGGGTCAGCGGACCCTGCTTGGCGTATTCGCGCAGGTATACCGCAGCCAGCACGCCGAACGGGGTAACGATCATGGCCATGATCAAGGTCATCATCACGGTGCCGAAAATGGCCGGGAAGATACCGCCTTCGGTGTTCGCTTCACGGGGGTCGTCGGAGAGGAATTCCCACAGGTTGGCGAAGTACATGCGCAGCTTGGTGAACACGCTCATGCCGTTAGGCTGGTAGGCGTGGACGATTTTGCCCAGGCTGATTTCGATTTCTTTGCCGTCGGCTTCACGCACCACCACGCTGTCGCGGTCGACCGCTTGGTGCAGCTCCAGCAGTTGGCCTTCCAGACCTTTGTACTTGGCGTCCAACTCGGCGCGCTCGGCGTCGATGTCGGCTTGTGCTTCGGCGGTGAGGGTTTTTTCCAGTTCCAGCTGGCGGGTTTTCAGGCGCAGGCGTTCGAGGTCGTGGTTGATCGCGCCGATGTCTTTCTTTTCCAGCTTGGACAATTGCTTGGCCAAACCTTCAACGCGGACGATGCGCTCTTGCAGGGTTGGCCAGCCGGCTTCACCTTCGGCAATCACTTTGCCGCTTTCTTTAACGCTAACCAGGGTGCCGTAGAAGTTGCCCCACTCGCGGCGCACCAGGGTCATCAGTTCAACCGGCTTTTTCTGGTCAACCAACCAGTCGCCGACCAACCAGGTGAAGTCGCTGCCGTAGATATCACGGTTACCGACCTTGAGCAGTTCGCGGGTCATAAACTCCGGGCCGTTGTCCGGCACCGGCAAGCCGGCACCTTTCAAACGCGCCAGCGGCACTTCTTCGGCCTGGACCACTTCGCCAATCACGGTGTGGCTGGCTTGCCCCGGGATTGAGTAAGTGGCTTGCAGCAGGTCGGCTGGCCAGAAGTGGCCCAGACCGCGCACGGCAATTACCAGGAGCAAACCGATGGTCATGATCACGGCGATGGACACCGCGCCGCCGCTCATCCAGATGCCTGGCGAGCCGCTTTTGAACCATGCGTTGAGGGAATTCTTCTTCACGGCTTTCATCCTTTAGAGCGCTGCATATTTCTTGCGCAGACGCTGACGAATCAGTTCGGCCAAGGTGTTCATGATGAAGGTGAACAGCAGCAGTACCAGTGCCGAGAGGAACAGCACGCGGTAGTGGCTGCCGCCGACTTCCGATTCCGGCATTTCCACCGCGACGTTGGCTGCCAGGGTGCGCAGGCCTTCAAACAGGTTCATTTCCATCACCGGGGTGTTACCGGTGGCCATCAGCACGATCATGGTTTCACCGACCGCACGGCCCATGCCGATCATCAAGGCGGAGAAAATACCCGGGCTGGCGGTAAGGATGACCACACGGGTCATGGTCTGCCAGGTGGTGGCACCGAGTGCCAGCGAGCCCAGGGTCAGGCTGCGCGGCACACTGAACACGGCGTCTTCGGCGATGGAGAAGATGTTCGGGATCACCGCAAAACCCATGGCCAGGCCGACGATCAGGGCGTTGCGCTGATCGTAGGTGATGCCCAGGTCGTGGGAGATCCACAGGCGCATATCGCCGCCAAAGAACCAGTTCTCCATATACGGGCTCATGCCCAGAGCCACGGTGCCAACCAGCAGGATCACCGGGATCAGGGTCAACGATTCCCAGCCTTCGGGAACGCGCAGGCGGATCGACTCCGGCAAGCGGCTAAAACCCCAACCGGCAAGCAAGATGCCCAGCGGCGTGAGAATCAGCAGGCTGAAAATGCCTGGCAGATGCCCTTCAACATAAGGTGCGAGGAACAGACCGGCAAAGAAGCCGAGAATTACCGTCGGCAGCGCTTCCATCAACTCGATCACCGGCTTTACTTTGCGGCGCATGCGCGGCGCCATGAAGTAGGCGGTGTAGATGGCGGCAGCCACGGCCAGCGGCGCGGCCAGGAGCATGGCGTAGAACGCGGCCTTCAAGGTACCGAAAGTCAGCGGTGCCAGGCTCAGCTTGGGTTCGAACTCGGTGTTGGCAGCGGTCGATTGCCAGATGTACTTAGGCTCGTCGTAGCTCTCGTACCAGACCTTGCCCCACAGCGCGCTAAAGCTCACTTCCGGATGCGGGTTTTTCAGGGTCAGCGGATGCAGCTCGTTACCGGCTTCCACCAGCAAGCGGTTGGCCCGCGGCGACATGGCCAGCGCGCCTTTGCCATCAACGATCTTTTCCACCAGCAAGGTGCGCTCGGCAGTGCTGTGGTAAACACCCAGCTCGCCAGCAGCATCGAGGGCGACGAAGCCTTTGCGACGTTCTTCCGGGTTGATCTGTACGATGGCCGCGCTGCCTTGCTGGAAGTCACGGATATGTTTGAAGCGCGACGAACCATCCGGGTCGCGGGCCATAAACCACTGGCTGATGCCACCTTTGGAGTTACCAATCATCAGCGAAATGCCGCCCAGCAGTTGGGCGCTGGCGGTCACTTCAGTGTCGGCGTCTTCCAGTAGTTTGTAGCGGCCGTTAAGGGTGCGCTCACGCAGGTTGAATACGTCGGCCTGGGCACGCCCGTTAAGCACGTAGAGCCACTGCTGGCGTGGGTCGATATACAGCGCTTTGATCGGCTCGGCGATCTGCGGCAGCACCACACGATCCTGCGTCAGCGTGGTTTCGCCGGTCATCATGTTTTCTTCGCTGGTCAGCGACAGCATCAGCAGCTCGCTGCCGGTGGAAGCGCCCAGCAACATGGTTTCGTCGTTGGCGTTCAGGCTCACATGCTCAAGCGGTCGGCCCTGCGGGTCGAGGCTCAGCGGCGCTTCACCATAGGGGTAATCCAGCGCCGGGGTAATGGTTTTATGGTTGTCCGGGTAAGTCACGATATAGCTGTGTTTAAACACCAGCGCCTGACCATTGGATAAACCCAACACCACCAGGTTGTTACCCGCTTGTGCCTGACCAATGGACGCC
The DNA here is from genome assembly GCA_964543145.1 of uncultured Pseudomonas sp. Lineage (GTDB taxonomy): Bacteria > Pseudomonadota > Gammaproteobacteria > Pseudomonadales > Pseudomonadaceae > Aquipseudomonas. The sequence continues at coordinate 108,457 of CAZIWV010000007.1, read as the reverse complement.
ACGCTGGCGCCGGCAGGCAGGGCCAAAGGGAAACGTTTGATTTCATCGCCCGACTTGGTGGTGAAGAAGATCACTTCGCCCTTGTCGGAAACGCGCATGGCCACCTGGTTCTGCTCTTCAATGGCGAGCAGCAACGGTTTGCCAGCGTCTTGTTGCAGCCATGCCGGGCTTTGCACCTTCTTCTCGGTCAGCTCGGCGCCCTGAAACAGCGGGAACACCACATAGCCCAGATAGAAGAAGATCAGCGTAATAGCGCCGAGCACAGAAAGGCCGCCGATCATTACGTACCAGCGCGCCAAATGGTCTTTAAGCGCACGGATACGGCGCTTGCGTTGTAGCTCGGGCGTATTGAAATCAATACGTCCGGAGGAGGAATTCGCAGTCATGGGGGAATTGGCCAGATCGTTCATGCGCACACCCTAGCGGCTCTGTATGACAGAAACATGACAAAGCTGTGACGCAAAAAACCCACTGACCGATGACACGAGTGTTCATGGGTACAGCAGGCTTGCGAAATCGCCGCCGGGGAGTGCCCGGCGGCGCTTTGTAGTTGCAGTGGAGCGGCGCGAACCGCTCCGCTGAGTCTTACAGACCCAGGTCTTTCAGGGCTTTCTCAGCCACTTTGGCTGGGAGAGGAATGTAGCCGTCTTTCACTACAACTTGCTGACCTTGTTGCGACAGAACCAGCTTCACGAACTCAGCTTCCAGCGGGGCCAGAGGCTTGTTCGGCGCCTTGTTCACGTACACGAACAGGAAGCGCGACAGCGGATAGGTGCCGTTCAGGGCGTTCGCTTCGTTGTCTTCAACAAACTCGCCGCCTTCTTTCTTAGCCAAAGGCACAGTACGAACGCTGGCGGTTTTGTAGCCGATACCCGAGTAACCAATGCCGTTCAGCGAGGAGCTGATGGACTGAACCACCGAAGCGGAACCTGGTTGCTCGTTCACGTTAGCTTTGTAGTCGCCTTTGCACAGGGCTTCTTCTTTGAAGTAGCCGTAGGTACCGGATACCGAGTTACGGCCAAACAGTTGCACTGGCTTGTTCGCCAGGTCGCCGGTGATGCCCAGGTCGCCCCAGGTTTTCAGATCCTTCGCGCCACCGCACAGGCGGGTGGCGGAGAAGATGGCGTCAACCTGGGCCATGGTCAGGCCTTTGATTGGGTTGTCTTTGTGTACAAACACAGCCAGGGCATCGACAGCAACCGGAACGGCAGTCGGCTTGTAGCCGTACTTGCTTTCGAAGGCTTGCAGCTCAACATCTTTCATCTTGCGGCTCATTGGGCCGAGGTTGGCGGTGCCTTCGGTCAGAGCGGGTGGCGCAGTGGAAGAACCAGCGGCCTGAATCTGGATGTTCACGTTAGGGTAGAGGCGCTTGTATTCCTCAGCCCACAAGGTCATCAGGTTAGCGAGGGTGTCAGAGCCAACGCTGGACAGGTTGCCGGATACGCCGGTGGTCTTGTTATAGGCCGGGATCGACGGGTCAACAGCGGCAACCGCGCTTGCGGTGGCGACGCCAGCGGCGACAAAAGTCAGGGCCGCCATCAAACGCTTAAGTTTCATGCCTTGCTCCTAGCAGGATAGGGTTGTGTTGGAACGGGGCCAAGTATCTGTAGGCCGTGTGACGACTCTATGACCCAATTGTGACAATTGGATGAATGGCCATCATCCTCTTAGGGTAGGCAGGTTTTCATAACAACCCCATCACTACGCTGTCATTTACTGAGCTACCTTGGATCGCCCCGGAGACTGCCCCATGCACTTGGTTCGCTTACTGCCGTTGTCCCTTCTCTCTGTCGCCTGCATAAGCTGCGCGCAAACCCCGCCGGCCGATGCGCCGAAAAGCTATGGCCCGAACCCTACCCTGCCAGCGCCCGACTCAGGCTTGGTGCCTACGGTAAATGTCGCCAAGGCCGTAGGATGGCCGGTGGGTGCTTTGCCAGTGGCGGCGCCAGGCACAGAGGTTAATGTGTTTGCCGAAGGCCTCGACCATCCGCGCTGGCTCCACGTATTACCCAACGGCGACGTCCTGGTGGCAGAAACCAATGCGCCGGCGCCGGCCGATGACGCTGAATTCAAGATCAAGGACTGGATTGCCAACAAGATCATGACCAAAGCCGGCGCCACCGTGCCGAGCGCTGATCGCATCAGCTTGCTGCGCGACGCCGACCACGATGGCATCGCCGAAGTACACACCACCTTTCTTAAAGACCTGCACTCGCCGTTCGGCATGGCGCTGATCGGCAACGACCTGTATATCGCCAACGCCGACGCCGTGGTGCGTGTGCCTTATATAGAAGGGCAAACCGAAATCAGCGCAGTGCCGGCCAAGGTCACGGCCCTGCCCGCCGGCCTGAACCATCACTGGACGAAAAACCTGATTGCCAGCCCGGATGGCAAAAAGCTCTATGTCACGGTGGGTTCCAACAGCAACGTTGGTGAAAACGGCATGGACATAGAAGAAGGCCGCGCGGCGATCTGGGAGCTCAACCCCGTCAGTGGCGATAAGCGCCTGTTCGCCACCGGTCTGCGCAACCCCAACGGCCTGGCCTGGGAGCCCACCACCGGCGCACTGTGGACGGCGGTAAACGAGCGCGATGAAATCGGCAACGACTTGGTGCCGGACTACATCACCTCGGTTAAAGAAGGCGGCTTTTATGGCTGGCCCTACAGCTACTACGGCCAGCATGTGGACGAGCGGGTAAAACCGCAGAACCCCGAACTGGTGGCCAAAGCCTTGGTGCCGGACTACGCCTTGGGCGCGCATACCGCGTCGCTGGGTATCGTCTTTGGTGAGAAAAGCGCGCTGCCGGACCGTAAAGACGGTTTATTCGTGGCCCAGCACGGTTCCTGGAACCGCGACCCACGGGCGGGCTACAAGGTGATCTTTGTGCCGTTTAAAGGCGGTAAACCAGACGGCATGCCGCTAGACGTGCTCACTGGCTTCCTTAACGCCGAAGGCGAAGCGCAAGGCCGCCCTGTGGATGTCGCCAACGACAGCCAGGGCGCCCTACTGGTAACCGACGATGTCGGCAATAAAATCTGGCGGATCAGCGCTTCGAAGTAAGCAGGTACACGCCCACGCACAGGCCCAGCCCACACAATGCTGCGACGTAATAGGCCGGCCCTAGTGGGTCGGTCTTGAGCAGCAAGGTCACCATCATCGGTGTCAACCCGCCAAAGATCGCGTAAGCCAGGTTGTAGGAAAACGACAACCCGGAAAAACGCACGGCTGGCGGGAAGGCATGGACCATCACAAACGGCACCGCGCCGATGGTGCCGACAAACAAGCCCGTCAGCGCATAGAGCGGGAACAACCACTCGGGGTGGGTGCTGATGCGCGTGTAAAAGGTCCAAGAGCTGGCCAGCAGCAACAGGCTCCCGACGATAAACACCTTGCCGGCGCCAAAACGGTCGGCCAGGGCGCCAGCGCCGATGCAACCCAAACTGAGAAAGACAATGGCCAGGCTGTTAGCCTGCAACGCCGTGGCCGCGTTGAAGTGGTAGACCGTTTGCAGCAAGGTTGGGGTCATCAGAATGACCACGATAATGCCGGCCGATAGCACCCAGGTCAGCAGCATCGACAACAGGATGGCGCCGCGGTGATCACGCACCACCGCTTTCAACGGCACCTCGTCCGCCAGCGCTTTGCGCTGCTGCAATTCGGCAAACACCGGCGTTTCGTGCAACCAGCGGCGCAGGTACACCGAGAACAAGCCAAACACCCCACCGAGCAGGAACGGCCCGCGCCAGCCGTAGGCCAGCAATTCTTCAGGGGTGAACACGCTATTAAATAAAGTCGCGACCAGCGAGCCGAGCAAAATGCCGGCGGTAAGCCCTGACGTCAGGGTGCCGCAGGCGTAACCCACATGCCGCGCCGGCACATGCTCGGCCACAAACACCCAGGCGCCGGGCACTTCACCACCAATGGCGGCGCCCTGAATCACCCGCAGCACCAGCAGGGCAATCGGCGCCCAGATACCGATTTGCGCGTAGGTCGGCAGCAAGCCCATAAGGAGCGTGGGCACGGCCATCATAAAAATGCTCAGGGTAAACATCTTCTTGCGGCCCAGCAGATCACCGAAGTGGGCCATCACAATGCCGCCCAAAGGCCGGGCTAGATAACCCGCCGCGAAGATGCCGAACGTTTGCATCTGGCGCAGCCAATCGGGCATTTCTGCCGGGAAAAACAACTTGCCGACCACCGCAGCGAAGAACACAAAAATAATAAAGTCATAAAACTCCAGCGCACCGCCCAAGGCGGATAACGACAGGGTTTTGTAATCGCTGCGGGTCAGCGGACGGTTAGGCGGGGTGGCGGGCAAGGTAGCGGTGGACATAAAAATAGGCTTCTCATCGGCTAAAAGCGCAGCCACAGCAGGCGCAAGCCCCGCGCGGCAGGGGCGCACGATAGCAAATTGCGACGAAACGACACAGCAATGACACGTTCCCGGTCAAATCTAAGACTGTGTAGTCGTGCTAGGGCAAAACCCCCGATATACTGCCGCCTGTCTGCGTACAGCCTGGTAATCAGCCCAGGCTAGAGCGGCCCGGTCTTCTGCGAACCCAACTTGCGGCCTGTTAGCCGAGTGAGCAGTCAAGCCCGAGACTGGCCACCTCCAATAAGAGTGACGGGTAAGAGGCACCAACGCATGATTGAACTCGAACAAGAAGACCCAACGCCACAAGGCGACTTGGCCTTGCAAATTACCGCCCTACCGCGCGAAACCAATGGCTTTGGCGATATTTACGGCGGTTGGCTGGTTTCGCAGATGGACCTGGCCGGCACCGCGATGGCCAGCAAGGTTGCTGGCGGGCGGGTATCCACGGTGGCCATCGACCGCATGGCGTTTCTAGTGCCGGTCGCCGTTGGCGCGCAGCTTTCCTTCTATAGCCAAACCCTGGAAATCGGCCGCAGCTCGATCCAGATGCTGGTGGAAGTATGGAGCGACGACCCGCTCTCCAGCGAATGGCGCAAGGTCACCGAGGCCGTGTTCGTGTTTGTCGCCATTGATGGCAGCGGCCGTACTCGGCCGGTGCCACGGCGCTAAGCCAAACCCGGTTGAGCTGTCCTCGCCTGAAAATCGGAGTGTCACCCCATGCCGCAAACCGCCCCTCACGTCGAACATATCGAGCTGGATGAACTGGTCTGCTGGCGCGTGCGCACCGCTACGGCGGAGTTACTGGTGGCACAGCAAGGCGCGCAAGTGCTGCGTTATCAACAGCACGGCCAGCAGCCGATCATCTGGCTTAGCGACGAAGCGGCCTATAAAAAAGGCCAATCTGTACGCGGTGGTGTGCCGGTGTGCTGGCCCTGGTTTGGCGACCTGGCGCGCAACCCGCGAGACATTCAGCAGCTGCACGCCGGCGCTCCGGCACCCGCCCATGGTCCGGTGCGCGGCCTGGACTGGCAGTTGCAGGGCATCGACCAACAAGACGACGCCGTCAGCCTGACCTTCACCCTTGTTCCCAGCGCCGACACCCTGCCCAATCTGCCCAAGGGCATTGAGCTGCACTACACCATTCACCTGGCCGAGCGCCTGACGCTGACCCTCACCAGCCACAACGGCAGTGACCAGCCCCTGGCCCTGAGCCAAGCGCTGCACACCTACTTTGCCGTCAGCGATATTCACCAAGCATGCATTGAAGGCCTGGACCGTGCGCACTACATCGAAACCCTGGAAAACTGGGAACTGCGCCGGCAGCAGGGCGACGTGACCTTTACCGGTGAAACCGACCGCATCTACCTCGACGTGCCCGCCCAACTGAGCATCCTCGACCCGCTGTGGCAGCGCCGTATTCACCTGGCCAGCAGCGGTTCGCGCTCGGCCGTGGTGTGGAACCCGTGGATCGACAAAGCCCAACGCCTAAGCCAATTCGCCGACGACGCCTGGCCGGGCATGTTGTGCATCGAAACTGCCAACGTGATGGACGATATCGTCACCCTCGCGCCGGGCACGCAGCACAGCATGGCCGTCACCGTTTGGAGTGAAGCGTCGTAGGTTGGGTCGGTCCGCGTTCGGTGAGCGCAGCGAAGCCCAACACGGGCCGGCCCAACCTACAGATTTCACGCTTTGCATAGTGGCCCCTTGCCAATCCGCAGCCGCTGTATTGCAATGCGCCATCGCGCACGCCGCCTTGGGTTAACCCCATGCTTCAACAATTCAGCAACTCCGCCGGCAAAAATGGCCTGGAAGAAACCGGCAAACGCTCGCTGATGCGCCTTATTTTTGCCAGCTCCTCGCTGACTATCGGTTTTTTCGCCGCGCTGCAATTTTCCAACGGCAATATTGGTCTGGCCTGCTTTGAACTGACCGCCTGCGTGGTGTTGGCGTGGGGGGCGTGGAAGATTGTCAGCGCCCGTAATGTGCTGCCATGGATCTACCTGTTTCTGCTGCCGACCTTTTGCTTTGTGCTGTACATCATTGTTATGCCGCAAGCCTCGACCACGGCGTTTGTCTGGGTGTACATCATTCCGCTGCTGTCGTATCTGCTACTGGGCCGCGCCCGCGGCTTTTTGCTGACCACGCCCTTTGTCGCCGCGGCCATCCTGTTGTATTTCGATAAATACCCGATACCCAGCGGTTCCGCCGCCCTGGTCGACATCTTTAACGCGGCATTGTGCGGGGTGCTGATCATGGTCTTTGTGCACCTTTACGAAACCCGCCGCGCCGCTGCATATGACCAGCTGGAGCATCAAGCACAAACCGATGCCCTTACCGGCGTGGCCAGCCGCGGCAGCTTTCAGCAGAGCCTGGAACGCAGCATTGTGGAGGCCGAGCGCAGCGGGTTGCCGTTGGTGCTGGTGATCATGGATATCGACCACTTCAAGCAGGTGAATGATCGCTGGGGGCACGATGCCGGCGATGAAGCGCTCAAGCACATCTGCGCTGGCCTCCAACTGCGCCTGCGGGTAAGCGACAGCTTGGGGCGCCTGGGCGGCGAAGAGTTTGGTTTGATTCTGCGCAATACCGATCTGAGCAGCGCTACGCCGCTGGTGGACACCTTGCGCCAACAGATTGCAGCAAACCCGCTGACGTATAGCGGGCAAAGCATTCCACTGTCCGCCACTTTTGGCTTGGCTGAATGGCCGACAGACGGACCGGATGCCAGCGAGCTTTATCGTTGTGCCGATCGCCGTCTGTATCAGGGCAAAGCACAGGGCCGTAATCGCCTAGTGGCGAGCACCGAGCCTGTCGAAAACGCCTAGCACCCTGCCAAAGGCGCATCGGCTTTGTCGGCAATTTCCGACACACTAGGGGCAATCTGGCACCCCTAGAACAAGAAGCCTTCCATGCAGATTGATGAAGAACTGACCCTGAAAAAGCTGGAGACCTTTCTGGCTTTTATGCGCACCGGCAACCTGAGCCGCGCGGCAGCCGCACTGAACACCAGCAACGTTAGCGTGCACCGCGCCATCCACTCGCTGGAAAGCGCCCTGCGTTGCCCCTTGTTCAAACACGAAGGGCGCAACCTGACGCCACTGGAAAGCGCCTATGTGCTGGAAGAGCGCGGCCAGAAGCTGATTCAGGAGCTGCTCGAAACCGTGCGCCTGACCCGCGAAGCCGCGGGCTTTTCTGCCGAGCGCTTCAAGCTTGGTTCGCTGTATTCGCTAACGGTTAAAACCGTGCCGCAACTGATCATGGGTCTGAAACTGCGGCGCAGTGAGTTGAATATCGACCTGACCTTGGGCTCTAACGTCGACCTGTTCTACCGTCTGAAAAACATGGAGTTGGATGCCATTCTGGTGTCCCTGGACGAAGGCGTCAGCGACCCCGATTGCGAGCAACTGCCGCTGTTTGCCGACGACATCTTTCTGGCCGTACCCAACGACTCACCCTTTGCCAGCCAGCCGGAAGTGGACCTGGCGGACCTACGCGACTCCACCTTTATTACCCTGACCCAAGGCTTTGCCACCCACCGCGACGGCGGCCGGGTGTTTGAGCAAGCGGGGTTTGAGCCCAAGGTGGCGATGCAGGTTAACGACATCTTCACCCTACTGAGCATGGTCAGTTCTGGCGTGGGCTATGCGCTGCTGCCGGGGCGGATTGCTGCCGTGTATGAGAACCGCGTAAAGCTGATCTCACTGCAAGCCCGTTACCGCCTGCAGCAGCATATTGGCGTGGTGTTTCTCAAAGCCAAAGAGCGCGACCCCAACCTGCTCGCGCTCCTGGCTGAATGCCGTATGTACAGCCTGAAAAACGCTCCGTAGTACGGCAACGAAGTGAGTGAGTTAACCCATCAAGCCGCGCATGATGAAAAACAGCAGCGATGGTCCGAGCAGACAACCCAGTGCGGTGTAAAAAGCCGCGGTCAGGCAGCCATAGGGCACCAACTTCGGGTCGGTTGCCGCCAGGCCGCCGGCCACTCCGCTGGAAGTGCCCATCAAGCCACCGAAAATCACCGCACTGCGGGGATTGTTAAGGCCGATATAGGGCGCCACAAAGGGTGTCGCCACCATCACCAGGATGGCTTTGATCAAGCCGGCACCAATGGACAACGCCATCACATCGGAGCTGGCGCCAATTGCCGCGCCGGTCACCGGGCCAACAATGTAGGTCACGGCACCCGCACCAATGGTGGTCAGGCTGATTACGTCGGTGTAGCCAAAGGCCATGGCCACCGCCACGCCGGCAATAAATGACGTGCCAATACCAACAAACAACGCCAAAACACCGGAGAAGCCCGCGCGCTTGAGCTCATCGACATTGACGCCAAAGGCCGTGGCGACAATGGCGAAGTCACGCAGCATCGCCCCGCCGAGCAAGCCAATACCGGCCAACACCGGAATATCCACCAGGCCTTTCTGCCCGCCGGTATAGGCGCCGCCAATATAGGACAGCACCAGGCCCAACAAAATGGCGATAGCCGAACCGTGCAGGCGCCCTTTGGTGAACTTGGCGGAAATCCAATAGGACACCCACATGGTGATGCCAATGATGGCGAAGCCGCTGAGCAGCCCGTAGCTGGTGACAACTTTGATCAAGGACTCGTACATAGCGGTCACCGTGGTGCTTTGGGCTGAGGAGTGGTCAAAGGCGCTTCGTCAGCGTGTTGCCCTATACGGCTAAGCACTGGCACTAGAGCGAACGCGATAACCACAGCAGCAGTGCCCGCCAGGATCGCCATTGGCCCGCCACTTAGCGCGCCGTAGACGTTCTGCTGGGCTGCCATGGCCACCACGATGGGGATATAGATGGCGCTCCAGAACTCCACGCCCTGTTCCGACTTGCCGGTGAACAGGCCTCGCTTGTTCAGATAACCGCCGAGGAAAATCAGCAGCAGCATGGCGATGCCAACCCCGCCAACGTTGGCCGGTACGCCAATTAATTTGCCCAGCAGCTCGCCGATAAAAATGCCTGCCAGGGTGCAAAAGGCCAGAAAGGCCACACCGTAGATAATCATTGTTCAACCCTCGTATTACGTGTCGAAGTTATTGTTTTTGTCCTTCGGTAAACGATGCAGCTATCGGCGGCCGGTCACCTCCTGACGCAATAAGGCGTCCAGCGTATCCAAACGGGCGCCCTGAAAGGCGATCACCGTTCCTTGAACAAATACCCGTCGAGCCAGGGTGCTCAGCACCGCGCCCGGCGGCAGTTCAATCTGCAGGCGCACACCGCGCTCGTAGGCGGTTTGCAAGGTGCTGTGCCAGTCGACGATGCGGCACATATTGCCGGCCAGGTCGTCGCGCAGCCGCTCAGGGTCGGCGATCAGTCGCGCTGAGCTGCCGCTTAGGTAGTGGATAGCAGGGCGCTGCATAGGCACCTGGGCAAACGCCTGTTGCAGCTGCCTGGCCGGCTCGGCCAGCAGCGGGCAATGCGACGGCACGCTGACCGCCAAGGGTTTGGCCAGGCCGGCGCCAGAGGCACGCGCCCGCTCAGCCACCGCCGCCATGGCGCTGTGACTGCCAGCGATCACCACTTGGTTTGGCGCATTGATATTGGCCAGGTACACCGGCAACGCTGGGCTGTTGACCTGCGCCAGTAGTGTTTCAACCGTGCCCAGGTCGAGGCCGACAATGGCGGTCATGCCGTAACCGCTGGGGTAGGCGTTTTGCATCAGCTCACCGCGCAGCGCCACCAGGCGCAGGGCATCGGCAAACGACAGCGCGCCGGCCACCACCGCCGCGGCGTAGGCGCCGATGGACAGCCCGGCGACGTAATCGGGGGCGGCGTTGCGCGCGATCAACAGTCGCGCGCAGGCCACGCCAGCAATCAATAAACACAGCTGCACGGCGCGAGTGGAGCGCAGCGCCTCGCTGGAGTCCAGCGCCAGCACCTCTTCACCCAGTACCTCGCAAGCCTGTTGCAGATGCAGGCGCACCAGCGGCTCGTCGGGCAACTGATGGAGCATGCCCGGCTGTTGCGCGCCCTGGCCGGGAAATGCCAGCAGGCTGCTCATACCAGCGCCTCCAGTACCGACCAGGGGTCGAGCACCAAGGCAGCGCGGCGGGTGCTTTTCAGCAGCACACGGCGCGACGGCCCGGCCCATTCGCGCAAGGCAATGGCGCCATTGGGGGTTTCCAGTTGCATGTCCACCCGGCAGCAGGCGCCATCCACCACCTTGAGCCAGTTGCGCGCTTCTTCGCGGGTTAGCGGTGTGGGCGTGCGCAAGAGCAAGTCGAGGTCGCTGTCGCGGTGCAGCACGGCAACGCCACTGGCCAATTCAAAGCCTACGCCACCGGTCACACCCCAGCTCAGCAGTTGTCGATCGAGCAGCGGTTGCAGCGCTTTCAACGCACGCACGGCGGGCCAATCTACTTGCGAAGGCTGCCGCGCGGCCTGTTCCGGGCGCATGCGCTGGGTGATAGCGGCCACACGCATCTGCGTGGCCAAACGCTCTTCCCGACGGCTTCCACGCACGCCCACGGCCACCCAGCCCTCGGCCAACTGTTGCCGGCGCACCACCACGGGCTGGCCCATGGCAAGAGCGGCGTGCGCCCAAGCCGGGGCCTGCAGTGGCAAGTGCTGCGGGGCCATGCCCCAGAGCAAGTCGTGGGGCAGAAGCGGTGCGTGGTTGGTCGTGTTCATTTCACCCTCCTGCTTTGCTGGTGTTGCTGTGTTGCGCCGCTTCCCCCAACCCTCTCGCTGGCCTTTGCCAAAGAGCCACCCGTGCTGCGTGCGGTGCCATAAGGAAACCGCTTGGCTCTGGGTAAACGCCCCATCCATGACGAGAGGGCTGGGGTGAAGCGGCGCCTCGGTTCAGGCGCTTTTAGCGGCGGCCCTTACCACTGCTCGCGCAGCATCTGCCGCACTTGCGACGAAGCTTGGCGGTTGGCTGCGCCCAGGCGTCCGCGCAAATCGGTGCTGTCGCCAATATCGGCCAGCGCCTGTTGCAAGCACTCGCGCACGGCGGCCAGGTCAGCCGCATCGGGTTGTTCAATGTGCTGCACCGCCAGGCTTTTCCACAGCAAGCCCAAGGAGGCGTAGTTCTCCAGGTCATAGGCCATGGGCGGCACGCTGGCGGCCAAGGCTTCCAGCTCGTCGACACTACGCAAGGTAATCCGCGCGGCGGCGGCCTTGCCCATGGCATGCACCATCACGCCGGGGTCACGCAGGGCGATCAGCCGCTGCGCCTGGTAGCCGTGGGCGAGAAACGCGCCAGACATGGCTTTGCCCACCAACAAGGCTAATGACGGGTGCCCGGCCAAACGCGCACGGGCATAACTGTCCACAGCACCGGCCAAGGCTTGGTGAATGCCCAGCGCTTCTTCGCGGCGTCCGTAGGCTTGGCTGGGCACATCGACCACCGCTACCAGCACGCGCTTTTGCGCCAGGTGCTGATCGGCCTCGATAGCCTCGTCCACGGCCCTGGCCAAGCCCCAGCCCTCCAACAGCCCGACTTCGCCGTTGCGGGCGCGGGGGAAGGGATTGTTAGCGTCCGGCACCACGGCAATAAAGCGTGCGGCGCGGCTGCCCAGTTCGCCGTCAATGACCTGTACCGAGGCCGGGTAGCCGGCTTGCGCGGTGCCACCGGCCAGGCCCTGCAGCCAGTTCAAACCCCGTGTGCTGGTCATGGTTTAACTCCTTGATACAGGTCGCGCACAGCGGCGGCATCCAGCTGCTCGGCGGTATTGGCCTGGCTCAGGCGCTGCAAAAACCAGGCGTGTTGGCGGCTACGCTGTTGCGTGTTACTGCCACGGGCAAACAACCCGCGCAGTTGGTTAGCGATGCTGTCGATATCGTCTGCCACATAGGCGTCCACCAAACCGCTGGCGAAACGCTGCTCGCCTCCGGTCAGGCTCCAAATAAACGGGCGGTCGCGGGAGTCGTATTCTTCAATGCCGGCTTCCTGCTCGATCACCTGCGGGCCGTTGAGGCCCAGGCGCGCTTCCTGGGTGACCAGCAGGTAACTGCACAAGGCCGCTGCAATCGACATACCGCCAAAACAGCCCACCGGGCCGGCGACCACGCCAATGACTGGCTGGTACTGACGCAGCTCGACAATCGCCGCCTGAATATCGGCAATCACGGCCAGACCGAGGTTGGCTTCTTGCAACCGCACGCCACCGGTTTCCAGCAACAGCACGGCGCGGGTGGCGATACCGTTGCGGTTATCTTCAGCGGCCAGTTCCAGCAGGCCGGCGATTTTTGCCCCACCCACTTCACCCATGCTGCCGCCCTGAAACGCGCCTTCGATGGCGGCGATTACCGTTGGCTGGCCATCCAGGGTGCCCTTGCCGACCACCACACCGTCGTCGGCCTGGGGCACGATGCCTTGCTTGGGCAGCCAGGGAGAAACCAGGCGGTCAAAGGGGCCGATTAATTCGCGAAAGCTGCCGGCGTCGAGTAAGGCCTTGGCCCGTTGGCGCGCACCCAGTTCCACAAAACTGCGGTTGTTGAGCAGGCGGGTGACCTCGCTGCTCATCTCGTTGCGCAAGGCTGCATCAGTCATGGGCCACCTCCTCAAGCGCCTGCTCCAGGCGCAAGCGCACCACGCCTGGTGAGGCGCCGAAATCGTGAATATCAATCTGCAAAGCAGGTGGCAGTTGCTCGCTAAACATCCGCTCAAACAGGTGCTGCCAACGGCTGCTGCTGCCGTTCACTGAGGTCACCACCTGAATGGAAAGCGTGCCGGCCAAGCCGGGTTCGAGCAGCACTTCCAGATCGCCAGAGCCGACACACCCGACCAGGGCTCGGCCGCGTGCTGGTTGCCCGGCAGGGAATTCAAAAGACAGGGTTTCCATGGTTCAGAAGCTCCCGGTTTGAGCGCTTGCGCGGTCGATAAAAAGACAGGCAGCGAGCAAATCCGCAGCGCCACCCGGCGAGGCATTGAGCCCCAACAAATTCTGTTCCAGCAGACGCAACTGGCGACGGCCATCAAGGCTGGCGCTGCCACCGTGATCGAGCACCGCCTGGGCGCCGGCCTGCATGGCATTCAAGCCCTCCAGCCCAGCGCGCCAGAGCACGCAGGTGTCACTGAGGTTGGCCATAATCGCCAGCAGCGCATCCAGGCGGGCGTTCTGCTCGCCACTGGCGGCGGCGCGGCTGCGTTGCAGTTGCGGCAGGCCATGGAGCATCACCGCCGGAAAGCCCAGCTGGGCTTCTTCGCGGGCACCGCGGGCGCCGTAACGCTGCGCAACATGGGCACCGTGACTAGCCGGGCGCGGCGCGAAGCGGTCGTCTAACAAGGCCAGGCGCGCTGCCCGTAACGTGAGCGCGCCGGCACTGCACTGCTGGGGTTGCAGGGCGGCGGCGGCGACCAACAGGCCAATGGCCCAAATCGCGCCGCGGTGGGTATTGATCCCGCCGGTGGTGCGCAGCATGGCGACTTCGCCGTCGCGGCCAATGCGGCCGAGGGCCTCACGTAGCGATAAGCAGACCTCACCGGCCTGCTGCGCCGCTTCGGCCATTTCTTTAAACATCGGCCACAAGGCCAGCGCCGAGGCGTGCATCAAGCCCAGGTGCAGGTCGCTATGGGCACCGCTGCCACGGCGGTCGACCAGCGCCGGTTTGGGCGACAGGTCGGCTTCATCAATCAGGGCATCAACGGCCAGGTCAGCCAATTGCTCGGCCAGGCTCAGGGTGCTGTGTTGGGCAAGACGTGCGTTCATTACCAGCTCCTGAATTTGGCCGGCGGGTTGTACAAGCCACCGGACCAGGTGACCAACTCGGCAATGCTTTTCGCCGCCAGCAGTTCGCGGCTGGCGTCGGTGCGGCGAATGCCGAGGTCTTCCGGCAGGGCGATAAGGCCTTCGCGGCGCATGCGCGCGGTGTCTTTGGGGTTGTGGCGCAGGCCGATGGCGGTAACACCTGCCACGGCGGCGATCATCGCGCGGCGCTCCTCCAGGCTGCGGGCCTTGTACAGGTAGGCGATGCCTTCTTCGGTGAGCAGGTGGGTGACGTCGTCGCCGTAAATCATGATCGGCGCCAGCGGCATGCCGCTTTTCTTTGCCACGTCGATGGCGTCGAGGGTTTCCACAAAGGTCGGTTTGCCGCCTTCCTGGTAGGTTTCCACCATCTGCACCACCAGCTTTTTGCCGCGCTCCAGCATCGGCACGTCGCCGTTGCCATCGGCCTGGCGCATGTCCAGCCAGGCGGGGGTTGGGTGACGCCGGCCACGGGGGTCGTGGCCCATGTTCGGCGCCCCACCAAACCCGGCCAGGCGGCCACGGGTGACGGTGGAAGAGTGGCCGTCACCGTCAACCTGCAAGGTGGCGCCAATAAACAGGTCGACCGCGTACTGCCCAGCCAACTGACACATCATCCGGTTGGAACGCATGGAGCCATCGCGCCCGGTAAAAAACACGTCCGGGCGCTGGGCGATATAGCCCTCCATGCCCAACTCGGTGCCAAAGCAATGCACGCTTTGCACCCAGCCGGTTTCGATGGCGGGAATCAGCGTCGGGTGCGGGTTAAGGGTCCAATTGCGGCAGATTTTACCCTTCAAGCCAAGGGACTCGCCGTAGGTGGGCAAGATCAGCTCAATGGCGGCGGTGTTAAAACCAATGCCATGGTTAAGCGACTGCACGTTATGTTTTTCGTAGATGCCGCGAATGGCCATCATCGCCATCAGCACATGCACCGGCTTGATATGCCGTGGGTCGCGGGTAAACAGCGGCTCGATATAAAACGGCTTGTCGGCCACCACCACGAAGTCGACCCACGAGGCGGGAATATCCACGCGCGGCAGGTCGCTGACGTCATCCACCAGCTCATTGACCTGCACAATCACAATGCCGTCGCTAAACGCCGTGGGTTCCACCAGCGCGGGGGTGTCTTCGGTGCTGGGGCCGGTGTAGATATTGCCGTGGCGGTCGGCCATAAAACCGGCAACCAAGGCCACGTTGGGGATCAGGTCCACCAACAGGCGTGAATACAGCTCGATATAGGTGTGGATGGCGCCCACTTCGAGCAGCCCGTCTTCGAGCAACTGGCTGATGCGCAGGCTTTGCGGGCCAGCAAAGGAGAAGTCGAGCCTGCGCGCAATGCCGCGCTCGAACAGATCCAAATGCTCGGCGCGGCTCACGCTGGGCATGATCATATGCAGGTCGTGCAAACGGCTGGGGTCGGCCTTGGCCAGGGAGCGCGAGAGAAAATCCGCCTGCTTCTGGTTGTTGCCCTCGAGCACCACGCGATCGCCAGGGGCGATCAAGGCCTCAAGCGCAGCGACGATTTTATCGCTGGGCAAAACCACGCCATCGGCGAGGGCGCGCACCTGGTCAACACGCCGTGCTTTTTCAGCACGACGGCGCGACCACTGCGGCGGTGGGGAGATTGTTGTTGTCATGATAGGTCCACGATTTCCGCTGTCGTGGAGCTACCTTAGGGAGGCGCGCCGGGGCCATCAATCAAGCCCGGCGACTCATCGTTACGCTCAGGTTAACGAACTAGCCCAGGGCGGTATCCAAGAACATCATCACCGCGAACCCCGCCATCAAGCCCAACGTAGCCGGGGTTTGGTGGCCATTGCGGTGGGTTTCCGGGATCACTTCATGGGACACCACAAAAATCATCGCACCGGCCGCCAAGCCCATGCTGATCGGATAGGCCAAGGCAAAACCGCTGGATACGCCAATACCAATCAGCGCGCCCAATGGCTCCATGGCCCCGCTGAGAATCGCCAATATCGCCGCCTTTAATGCTGACATTCCGGTAGCGCGCAACGCCAAGGCGACGGCCAGCCCTTCGGGAATATCTTGAATGGCGATGGCGGTGGTCAGCGGCAGGCCGACGCTCATATCGCCGCCGGCAAAGCTCACGCCGATGGCCATGCCTTCGGGGATGTTGTGCAGGGTGACCGCCAACACAAACAACCACACGCGGTTGATGCGCTCAGCCTCCGGGCCGCAGGGGCCGGTGCTGTCGTGTTCGTGCGGGGTAAAGCGGTCCAGGCCGAGCATCAGCAACACGCCAAGACCGAGGCCGACCACCACGGTCAATGCCGCCATCGGGCCATTGCCGGTGATTTCTTTGGCGGCGGCGAGGCCCGGCAGAATCAGCGAAAACGAGCTGGCGGCGAGCATCATGCCGGCGGCAAAACCAAGCATGGTGTCTTGGGTTCGGGCCTTGATCGAGCCCATCGCCAGGGCGAACACGGCGCCCAATGCGGTGGCGCCAAAGCCCGCCAGGCCGCCATAAAAGGCGTACTGCAAATGCCCTGAGCCATCGCCATGAAAGGCGTTGTAGATGCTCATCACCAGCAGCACCAGCACGGCCAAACCGGCGGCGGCAAAGCCCAGGGTAGTGAAGGGATGGGTGTGCGCCTGGTTAACCCAGGCATTACGCATGGCAATCATGGAAGTCGGCATAGCGGGTAACCGGCGGCGTAAGAGTGGCCGTCAGAGTAAAAGCTATCGCCGCTCGATGGCCATAAGAAAAAATCTATTACACCGGGTGGGGATCGTTGATTACAGATCCGCCTCAGTCACCGCTCGCACATTGCTGGCATCCAGCGCGTAGGCGGCGTCGGCCAGGTCATTGCTGACTTTTTCCACCTTCAGCGTGCCGGTTACCCACAGCGGCGCGTAGATATCGTCGAGCTTCAGGCCCTTGGGGTAGCGCACCAACACCATTTGGTTGGGTGGCGGTGGCGGCACATGGATGCAGGCGCCTGGGTAAGGCACGAGAAAGAACAACGTGGCGCGGCCCTTGGCGTCGGTTTCCAGCGGCACCGGGTAGCCGCCGATGCGGATGTTTTTGTTATTCATCGCCGCCACGGTCTTGGTCGAATACATCACCGCCGGCAGCCCCTTCTCCTGCTTCAAACCCCCTTTGCTATTGAAAGTGCCATCGCCTTCCGGCGTGTTGTGGCTGATCTCCGGCATCTTTTCGAGCGCCTGTTGATCGGACTTGGGCATCAGCGCCAACCAATCGGTTTCCGGCAACTGGGCGTGGGCAACACCACTGAGCAACAGCAGGCTAAACAGTAAGCGGCGCATGGAAAAACTCGGGGCGGCATGGGGAGGCGGCGAGTCTATCAGCCGCTAATTAGAAGGTGCAGGCCCAATAAACCTAAGCCGATAAAGAACACCCGCTTAAACAGCAAGGCGCTGATGCACTGGCGCAACCACTGGCCAAAACACATGCCCAACAACGCCGGCAGCAGGGCTACTAACGAAGCACCCAACTCGCCGCTGCCCACTTCGCCGCGCCAGAATAAACCGGCGCCAAGGGCCAGGGTGGAGACGGTAAACGACAGGCCTAGGGCTTGCACCAGCTCGTTACGCTGCAACCCCAACGCCTGCAGATAGGGCACGGCAGGAATCACAAACACCCCGGTGGCGGCGGTAACGAAGCCGGTGAGCAAACCGCACGGTGGGCCCAGCCAACGCTCGTAACCGGCAGGCACGCGCAGCGGCGGCAGCAGCAAACCGCTGAGGGCGTAAAGCAACAAGGCACCGCCGAGGGCGTGGGTCATGCCTTGGCCCGAACCCAAGCCCAACCACCCACTGCCCAACCCGGTGCCGATGGCGATAGACGCCAACATCGGCCACAGCCGGCCTAGCAACGTTTTCAAGGCGCCGCCAAACGCCAGTTGCCAGAGGTTGGTAACGGTCGAAGGCACCAGCAATAACGCCGCTGCCTGTGGCGGCAACATAGCCAGGCCGAGCAAACCCATGGCCACCGTCGGCAAGCCAAGGCCGATAACGCCCTTGACCGTGCCGGCGAGCAGAAAGGTCACCATGACTAGCACAGTCAGGCTAAAGCCGAGGTTTTGATAGAAATCCAGAGAGCTATTCATGGCGCTATCCTGCGCCCACGGCCGCTTGAGGAAAATCTGCGAATCGCAGACCTTGCCTCTGGCATAGACTGAGGCTAAGCAATCAGCGGAACCGACCATGCACTTTGATCTGATCGACTTGCGCCTGTTTGTGCGCATTCTTGAAGCCGGCACTATCACCGCGGGCGCCAGCCGCTGCCACCTGTCATTGGCCTCAGCCAGCGCGCGCATTCGGGCGATGGAGGCTTCGCTGGGTACGCCATTGCTGGAACGTGGAAGACGCGGAGTCAGCGCAACCGCAGCCGGCAATGCACTGGTGCGCCATGGGCGGCTGATCCTGCAGCAGGTCGAGCATTTGCAGTTCGACCTGGCCGACTACGCCAGCGGCTTTAAAGGCCAAGTGCGCCTGCTGTGCAACACCACCGCGCTAAGCGAGTACCTGCCGGAAGTGCTGGCCGACTTTCTCGCCAGCCACCCGCAGATCGATATCGACCTGCAGGAACGGCCAAGCCTGCGCATTCTGCAAGGCATCCGCGAAGGCGCGGCCGATATCGGCATTATTTCCGATGCGGTGGACAGCAGCGGGCTGCAAACCCGGCCGTTTCGCAATGACCCGCTGGCGCTGGTGATACCGACAGATCACCCGTTGGCGACACGCAGCGAAATCAGCTTCAGCGACACCTTGGCCCACGAATTTGTCGGCCTGGCGCTCAATAGCGCGCTGGCGATTTACCTGGAAGAACAAGCGCTGCACGCCGGCCAACGCTTACGCATTCGCGTGCGGGCAGAGAGTTTTGACGGGGTGTTGCGCATGGTCGCGCGGGGTGCCGGCCTGGGCGTGGTGCCGCAGGCGGCGATCGAGCGTTGGCAGGGGCCGAACGGGTTTAGCAGCCTGGCGTTAAGCGATCCGTGGGCACAGCGCCAACTGCTGCTGTGCGCCACGGATTTTGCCGCGTTACCGGGCTACGCCGGCACATTGCTGGCGGCGCTTACTTCTTCTTGATCAAGCCGTAGATCACCAGCAGCACAATGGCGCCGACCACAGCACCGACAAAGCCTGCGCCTTCACCCGCGTGGTACAGACCCAACGCCTGGCCGCCATAGGTGGCCGCCAAGGAACCGGCGATACCCAACAGGATGGTCATGATCCAACCCATGCTGTCGTCGCCAGGCTTTAAAAAGCGCGCAACCAAGCCCGCCAGAAAGCCGATAAAAATGGTGCCGATAATGCCCATGGGAAATCCTCACTCAGTGACAGGTGCCGACGCTGGCACCCGGATATCAGAGGGAATGGAGCGGGGGAGGTTCCATGTTTAGCGGCGATCGAATGTAGGGTGTGCTGTGCGCACCATGGCGCACGTCGGTATAGCGCTTGGTGCGCACACCCTACGAGCGTCAGGCGCTTTTGATCAGCGCCTGCACCTTGGCAACCTGAGCATCGAGGGTCGCACGATCCACGCTACGCACGGTGGCATGCCCCACCTTGCGACCGGCCTTAAATGCCTTGCCATAGTGGTGCAGATGGCAGTCTTCAATGGCGATCACCTGCTCAACCGCCGGCACTTCGCCGATGAAATTAAGCATGGCGCTTTCGCCGATCTTGGCCGTCGAACCGAGCGGCAAACCGGCCACCGCACGCAGGTGGTTTTCGAATTGGCTGCACTCGGCGCCTTCGATGGTCCAGTGCCCGGAGTTGTGCACACGCGGGGCGATTTCGTTGGCTTTCAGGCCGCCGTCGACTTCAAAGAACTCAAAGGCCAGCACGCCAACATAGTCGAGCTGTTTCAGCACACGGCTCACGTAGTCTTGCGCCAGGCCTTGCAGCGGGTGCGCAGTGCTGGCGATGGACAGGCAAAGAATGCCGTTCACATGGGTGTTATGCACCAGCGGGTAGAAACGGGTTTCGCCATCGCGGGCGCGCACGGCCACCAGGGACACTTCGCCAGTGAAGGGTACAAAGCCTTCCAGCAGGCACGGCACGCTGCCCAATTCGGCAAAGGTGCCGACTACATCCTCAGGCTTGCGCAGCACTTTCTGGCCCTTGCCGTCATAACCCAAGGTGCGGGTTTTCAGTACAGCCGGCAGGCCGATGGTGGCCACCGCAGCGTCGAGATCGGCTTGCGATTGGATATCGGCGAACTCAGGCGTGGGAATGCCCAAGTCCTTGAACATGCTCTTTTCAAACCAGCGGTCGCGGGCGATACGCAGGGCCTCAGCGCTTGGGTACACCGGCACAAACTGGGAGAGAAAGGCCACGGTTTCGGCCGGAACGCTTTCGAACTCGAAGGTCACCAAATCGACTTCATCGGCCAATTGGCGCAGGTGGTCTTTGTCGCTGTAATCGGCCAGCAGGTGCTCGCCCAGGGCACTGGCACAGGCGTCTGGCGCCGGGTCGAGAAAGGCAAAGTTCATACCCAGCGGGGTGCCTGCCAAGGCCAACATACGGCCCAGTTGGCCGCCACCGATTACACCGATTTTCATCTCAACAGCCCCGTTCGATAGGTGAGCTAAAGCAGTAAACCCAAGGCCATCAGGCCTCGCGCGGGTCCGGGTTATCCAACACGCTGTCCGTTTGCTCGGTGCGGAATTGCTTCAGCGCGGCATGGAACTCAGGGTGTTGGTGACCCAGGATGCTGGCGGCCAGCAGTGCCGCATTCACCGCACCGGCCTTGCCGATGGCCAGGGTGGCGACCGGAATACCGGCCGGCATTTGCACAATGGAGAGCAGCGAATCAACGCCCGAAAGCATCGACGATTGCACCGGCACACCCAGCACCGGCAGGTGCGTTTTTGCGGCGCACATACCCGGCAAATGGGCGGCGCCACCGGCACCGGCGATGATCACCTGAATGCCACGGCCTTCGGCTTCTTCGGCGTACTGGAAAAGCAAATCCGGCGTGCGGTGCGCGGAGACAACCTTCACTTCGTAAGGAATGCCCAGCTTCTCCAGCATATCGGCGGTGTGGCTAAGGGTGGACCAATCGGACTTGGAGCCCATGATCACGCCAACCAGTACGCTCATCGTCGTGCCTCTTCTCATTGGCGCCTGGCGGCGCGGCAAAAACTAACAAGCCACGCTGGAAAACCAGGCGTGGCTTGTATGCGAGACCGGAGCGGAGCCGGCCAAAGGCCGCGCAGTATAACGTAAAGAATCGCGCGGAGAGTACCCGCTAAAAGCGACCGTTTGGCGGGGCAAAAACGCCGTCGGAGGGTGTGCTGTGCGCACCTTGGCGTAACCCGAGAGATCGCTTGGTGCGCACAGCACACCCTACGCCCCGGCGCCGGCTTCGAGCTTGCGCCACAGCAGGCGAATCGCGGCCTTGCGCACCAACGCGCAGCGGTACAGGCGAATCTCCAGCGGCAAATACCATTGCGGACCCCCGCATTCCACCAGCTCGCCGCGGGCCAGTTCGGCGCTGATGCTCAACCTCGGCACCCAGGCCACGCCCAGGCCTTGCAGGGCCATACTTTTTAAACTGTCGGCCATCGCGGTTTCGTACACAGTGGTGGAACGCAAACCCCGTTGGCGCAGCAGGGCATTCACCGAGCGACCGAGAAACGCGCCAGCGCTATAGGCCAGCAGCGGCACGCTCTGCCCGCTGTCCAAATCGAACAGCGCCTTGCCCTCAGCGTCCACGCCACACACCGGGAGCATTTCGCTGCGCCCGAGTAATAAAGAGGGAAAAATCTCCGGGTCCATCTGCAAGGCGGCGTCGGGGTCATAGAAGGCCAGAATCAGATCGCAGCTGCCCTCGCGCAACGTATGCACCGCCTCGCCGACGTTGGTGGCGATCAAACGGCTGGCGATATTCAGCCCTTCGTTGCGCAGCCGGGCGATCCAGGCCGGGAAGTAACTCAAGGCCAAGGAGTGCGCGGCGGCAAATTGCAGCACTTCGCCTTGCTGGCCTTCGAGGTGATGGAGGTGGCGCACCACTTCGCCTAACTGCTCGTTAACGCTGCGGGCGGTAACCAGAAACAGTTGCCCCGCCTCGGTCAGCTCAATTGGCGTGCGCGAGCGGTTCACCAGGGTCAGCCCCAGCGCCTCTTCCAAACTGCGAATACGTCGGCTAAACGCTGGCTGGGTAACAAAGCGCTTTTGCGCCGCCTGGGAAAAGCTGCGGGTGCCGGCCAGGGTGACAAAGTCTTCCAGCCATTTGCTTTCGAGGTTCATACGGGCTCCGTTGCGATACAGGCTATTACGCTCGCCGACAAGTGGCAGTCACAGCTGCATTATGCCGTTTGTGCATACCCCAGTGTTTAACAGCATTGGCCTAAAAACCGCCTCAGCCCTAGTCTAGCCTGCATCGCGGCAAAGCCCGTGCCTACCCTGAGATGAACCTCATCATGTCCCCTGTTGCATCATCGCGCATCGAAAAAGATCTGCTTGGCACCCTCGAAGTCAGTTCCGACGCTTACTACGGCATTCAGACCCTACGGGCTGTGCACAACTTTCGCCTGTCCGGCGTAACGCTGTCGCACTACCCGAAATTGGTGGTTGCCCTGGCGATGGTCAAACAGGCTGCCGCCGACGCCAACCGTGAACTGGGCCACCTCAGCGCGCCCAAGCATGCGGCCATCAGCGAAGCCTGCGCCCGTTTGGTCCGCGGTGAGTTCCACGATCAATTCGTGGTCGACATGATTCAAGGCGGCGCCGGCACCTCGACCAACATGAATGCTAACGAGGTGATCGCCAACATCGCCCTCGAGGCCATGGGCCATAACAAGGGCGAGTACCAGTACCTGCACCCCAACAATGACGTGAACATGGCGCAGTCCACCAACGACGCCTACCCCACCGCCATTCGCCTGGGCCTGCTGCTCGGCCACGACACCCTGCTGGCCAGCCTCGACAGCCTGATTCAAGCCTTCGCCGCTAAAAGTGAAGAGTTCAGCCATGTGTTGAAAATGGGTCGTACCCAGCTGCAAGACGCCGTGCCAATGACCCTCGGCCAGGAATTCCGCGCCTTCGCTACAACCCTGGGTGAAGACTTGGCGCGCCTGAAAAGCCTGGCGCCGGAGCTGCTTACCGAAGTAAACCTGGGTGGCACCGCCATCGGCACCGGCATTAACGCCGACCCGCGCTATCAAGCCCTGGCGGTTGAACGCCTGGCACTGATCAGCGGCCAACCGCTGGTACCGGCTGCCGACCTGATTGAAGCCACCTCAGACATGGGCGCCTTTGTGCTGTTCTCCGGCATGCTCAAACGCACGGCGGTCAAGCTGTCGAAAATCTGCAACGACCTGCGCTTGCTCTCCAGCGGCCCGCGCACCGGCATCAACGAAATCAACCTGCCAGCGCGTCAGCCGGGCAGCTCGATCATGCCCGGCAAGGTCAACCCGGTAATCCCCGAAGCGGTCAACCAAGTGGCCTTTGAAGTGATCGGCAACGACCTGGCCCTGACCATGGCGGCCGAAGGCGGCCAGCTGCAACTGAACGTGATGGAGCCGCTGATTGCCTACAAAATCTTCGACTCGATCCGCCTGCTCCAGCGCGCCATGGACATGCTGCGCGAGCACTGCATCGTCGGCATCACCGCCAACGAAGAACGCTGCCGCGAACTGGTGGAAAGCTCCATCGGCCTGATCACCGCGCTTAACCCGTACATCGGCTACGAAAACGCCACACGCATTGCCAAGCAAGCGCTGGAAAGTGGTCGTGGGGTGCTGGAGTTGGTGCGTGAAGAAAAGCTGCTGGACGACGCCAGCCTGGCCGAAATCTTGCGCCCGGAAAACATGATCGCACCGCGCTTGGTGCCGTTGAAGGCGGCCATTTAAGGGCTACACCGATTTAACCGTCACCAGGTAGTGGGGCCACTCTTTCCCATGCCTTTTAGGAGATGCAGTTTTCCGGCTGCATCTCCTTTTTTTATGGGCGGGGAAAATCGCGCTGGCGCCGGCCCTCTCCCCTAGCCCCTCTCCCGTAAACGGGAGAGGGGAACTGATCGCGGTTCTGGCGACTGACTCGGTCAAGCCCCCTCGCCTGTTTGCGGGCGCCCGGCCAGGGGAGAGGGCGGGGGGTGAGGGCCACAGACGCCACAATTCTCACCTAAAACACCGACCACCCAATCCGCTGACTCAACAACTCCAACGCCGCCATGCCCACCAACGAATTGCCCGCCGCATTCAATTCCGGCGACCACACGCACACGGTAAATTGCCCCGGCACCACTGCCACAATCCCACCGCCCACCCCGCTTTTACCCGGCAACCCAACGCGATAAGCAAAATTCCCCGCCTCGTCATACAGCCCGCTGGTGGCCATGATCGAGTTCACTTGCTGGGTTTGCCGTGCGGTCAAAATCTGCTCGCCGCTGTGTTTGCAGAAACCGTCGTTGGCCAGAAAACAAAAGGCCCGCGCCAGGTCGACGCAGTTCATGCGCAGCGCGCAGTAGCTGAAGTAGCTGCGCAGCACGTCTTCCACGTCGTTGTGAAAGTTGCCGAACGATTGCATCAGATAAGCCATGGCGGCGTTGCGCGCGCGAAATTGAAATTCCGAATCGGCGACGTGGCGGTCCACCGTCACAGTCGCGTTGCCAGACAAACGTCGCACAAAGTCGCGCATCGACAACACCGGCGCGGCAAAGCGCGATTGGTTGATGTCGCAGATCACCAACGCGCCGGCATTGATAAAGGGATTACGCGGAATGCCGCGCTCGAACTCCAATTGGACCAACGAATTGAACGGCTGGCCGGATGGCTCGTGGCCAAGGCGCTGCCAGATGGTTTCGCCAGAGTGTTGGATGGCCTGCACCAGGCTGAACACCTTGGAAATACTCTGCACCGAGAACAGCGTCTGGGCATCTCCAGCGCTAAACACCTGACCGTCATTGCCATACACGGCAATGCCCAACTGCGCGGCGGGCACCTCGGCCAAGGCGGGAATATAACTGGCCACTTTGCCCTGGCCAATCAGCGGGCGAACTTCGTCGAGAATTTCGGTTAACAGCGCTTGCATGCGAGGGCTCCGTGGCAACGATTGTCTAGACGCCGATGGCGGCGGAATCGACACGTAGGGTGTGCTGCGCGCACCAGGGGTATCTCGGTCTACCTTGGTGCGCACAGCACACCCTACGCCCAGGCCTTCTTAAGCGCGGCTAGGGCCTGGGCGATATGGTCTTCACTTACCCCAGCAAAGCCCATCACCAATCCGGCGCGATCATCGGCACTGCCGGGTGAATCGGGCAGCCAATAGTCGCTCAGCGCATTTAGCTCAACGCCCACCGCCGCAGCCTTTTCCACCAACTCCAACTCACGGGCCCGGCTTGCTACCCGCACGCTTAAGTGCAGGCCGGCATCGACCACAGGCAATGGCTGACAGCCCGGCACCGCCGCCGGCCAGCCGTTAAGCAAGGCGTCGCGGCGCGCCTGCGCAGCTCTTCGCATGCGGCGGATATGCCGCTGAAAATGCCCCGCGGCAATAAACTCGGCCATCACCGCTTGGGTGCCAATTTCGGAATGGCGTACGCCGAGGGCGCGCACTTGGCTAAAGGCTTCGGTCAGCGTCGGCGGCACCACCAAGTAACCCAGGCGCAAACCGGGAAAGGCAATTTTGGAAAAGGTGCCGACGTAGAGCACACGACCATGCTGATCCAACGCCGCCAAGGGCGAGAGCGGCGTTCCGCGGTAGCGGTACTCGCCGTCGTAATCGTCTTCGACAATCCAGCCTTGCTCGCGCGCCGCCCATTCCAACAGCTGTAAGCGCCGTGGCAGGGACAGGGTGACGCCGGTGGGGTATTGATGGGACGGCGTGACATAGGCCAGCCGACAATCTTTGAGCCCGGCCAATTGGCGCGTATCGAACCCCTCTTCATCGACTGCCACGCCATGCAATTGCGCCCCCGCCAGCGCAAAGGCTTTACCCGCGGCGCGGTAGCCGGGGTTTTCCACCGCCACGCCGTCGCCGACATTCACCAGCATTTGCGCGCACAGGCTGATGGCTTGCTGGGCGCCGCTGGTGATGATCACCTGGCCCGGGTCGCAGACCAGGCCGCGACTATTACGCAGGTAGGCGGCGATTAACTCGCGTAGTTGTGGGTCACCCGCGGCGTCGGCATAGCCAAGGCTGGCCAGCGGCGGATGGCGCCAGAAATTGGCTTGCAGGCGGGCCCAGGTTTCAAAGGGGAATAAGTCGAAAGCCGGGATGCCGACGCGAAACGCACGCGGTGCATCCCGGCGCGGTGGCGGTAAGTGCTCGGTCTGCAAGCGCTGCAATAGATTGCTCTGCGCCGGTGCCGAGGGTTTAGCCGGCGGTTTACTTGTCTTGCCACGGGCCCTGGTCGCCAGCTCGGCGACGTAGGTGCCGTCACCAATGCGCCCCTGCAGATAGCCTTCGGCATACAACTGGTCGTAGGCGCGCACCACGGTATTACGCGAAACGCCCAATGCCTCGGCCAGGTCGCGGGTGGCCGGCAAACGCACCAGGCTGCCCAACTGCCCGCCAAGAATACGTTCGCGCAGGGCTTGGTAAAGCTGGCGCGACAAACCCTGACGGCGGTCAAGCTGAATGCCGGAGGGGTCGAAGGGCAGTGGTGTGCGCGACATGACTAAGATCCGTAGGTTGGGTTGAGCGCAGCGAAGCCCAACCTACATTGGCTCTATGAAAATAGCCATTAATGGCTCTTACAAAGGACCAATATCCCCCCTAGCATCAGCTCCATCTGATGGAGACTTGCTATGTACACGCCCGCCGCATTCCGCGAGGAAGACCTACCCACCCTGCACGCACAGATGGCGCAAACGCCGCTGGCCATAGTCGTTAGCCATGATGAAAACGGCATGCAGGCCAGCCATCTGCCGCTGCTGTTGGTGCCCGGCGAAGGTCAATTCGGCACGCTGAAAGGCCATTTCGCCAAGGCCAATCCGCAGTGGAAAACCTTGCAGCGCGGCGGCGAGCTATTGGTGATATTCCCCGGCGAGCAGGCCTATATCAGCCCCAGCTACTACCCGAGCAAAGCCGAGCACGGCAAAGCGGTGCCCACCTGGAACTACATTGCCATTCACGCCTATGGCCGCGCCGAAACCTTCGACGACCCCACACGGCTGCGCGCCTTGCTTGATGAGCTAACCCACCGTCACGAAGGTAGCCGCCCTGCCCCCTGGACCATCGACGAGGCGCCGCCCGCCTATATCGACAGCATGCTGCGCGCCATCGTCGGCTTTGAGCTGCCCATTGAGCGCCTCGAAGGCAAATGGAAGCTGGGCCAGAACCGCGACAAAACCGACTACGACAGCGTGCGCAGCAACCTGGCCGACAGCGGCCTGGCCAACGAAACCGAACTGGCCGCGCGTATGCCAGCCCACGGCTCTAACTAGAGGATCGACCATGAGCACCCTGGAAATTCGCGCCATCAGCGCTGCCGACCACGCCGCCTGGCTGCCGCTGTGGCAGGGCTATCAGCGTTTCTATAAAACCGAGATCGCCGAGCAAACCACCGCCATCACCTGGCAACGTTTTCTCGACCCGGCTGAGCCGATCAACGCCGCGCTCGCCTGGCAAGACGGCCAAGCCGTGGGCCTGGTGCACTTTATCTACCACCGCTCCACCTGGACGGTTGGCAACTACTGCTACCTTCAAGACCTGTATGTAGATGAAGCCATTCGCGGCAGCGGCATCGGCCGGCAACTGATCGAACACGTGTACACGCAAGCCAAAGCGGCGGGTGCCTCGCGCGTACATTGGCTGACCCACGAAACCAACACCGACGCCATGCACCTCTACGACAAAGTCGCCGACCGCTCGGGCTTTGTTCAATACCGCAAACTCTTTTAAGCAGGAACAGCCATGAGCCCGACCCTGAACTGGAAACCCGTCGCCGCCCCCACCCGCGACACCCTGCAAGGCCGCACCGTGCGCCTTGAAGCCCTGGACCCCACGCGCCACGGCGACGATCTTTGGCTCGCCCTGCAAGGCCCTGACTCCGACCCGCTGCTGTGGGACTACCTGCCCTACGGCCCCTTCACCGACCGCGCCGCCTTCGACACCTGGCTAAACAACAACGCCGCCAGCAAAGACCCCCTGTTCTTCGCCGTGGTCGAGCAAAGCAGCGGTCAGGTACAAGGCCTACTCAGCTACCTGACCATCGCCCCGGCGCACGGCAGCATCGAAATCGGCCACATCTGCTACGGCCGCGTCATGCAACGCAGCGTGCAAGCCACCGAAGTCATCC
Organism: uncultured Pseudomonas sp.; assembly: GCA_964543145.1. Classification (GTDB taxonomy): domain Bacteria; phylum Pseudomonadota; class Gammaproteobacteria; order Pseudomonadales; family Pseudomonadaceae; genus Aquipseudomonas. The sequence continues at coordinate 80,135 of CAZIWV010000007.1, read as the reverse complement.
ACTTGCTCGCCAAGAATGCCTTCGACCACGGCTACCGCCGCCTGGAATGGAAATGCAACAACGACAACGCCCGCTCCAAGCGCGCGGCCGAGCGGTTTGGCTTTAGCTACGAAGGCCTATTCCGCCAACACCTAGTCGTAAAAGACCGCAACCGCGACACCGCCTGGTTCTCTATCATCGACAGCGAATGGCCGGCAATCGCCAAAGGCTACGAACGCTGGTTGGCGGTGGAAAACTTCGACGCCAACGGCCAACAAATCAAAGACCTCAAAGCCTTGCGCGAGGATTAAAGGCTTCGCTGGCCCGTAGGGTGTGCTGTGCGCACCAAGGCGTCACCCAAGATCAAGATCCCCTCTCCCCTAGCCCCTCTCCCGCAAGCGGGCGAGGGGAACAGATCGGCGCTCGCTCAAAAACCTCCGTCAAACTCACTCGCCCGCTTGCGGGAGAGGGCAAAGGGCCTTTGATCTGCTTGTGATCTTGATCTGGTTGTTGATCTACCCGCCCCGTCCACCGCAAGGCCGAGCGCAGTCGTTGCGTAGGGGGTGGAGCGGCAGGAGCCGCGACAGGCGTGGGGCCATGGATGGCCCTGCACGCCGACCCCTGGAGCAACGACGAAGCGAGGGGACCTGGAGCGCAGCGCAAGGCCAAGGTAGGGGCAAGCCGTTTTTGCTTACTTTTTAGGGCGATTGCTAAAAAGTGAGTCGCGCGTAAGGCGCGAAACCAAACGTCCAGCAAACGCGGTAACGAAGACCCACCGCAACAATTAGCCCCCCTCCAAACCCCACGTACCCAATCGTCAACTGTTTGTAACAACCCCCACGCATAGTCCCCCGCACTTTTCAAATAAGAGCGCCGCGACCATGCATTTCCACGCCCGCCGTTTCCACCTGCTCCCCCTGGTAATCGCCCTGCAAACCGCCACCATCGGCCTGGCCCAAGCCGCCGACTTCAGCGTGGCCCCAGGCAGCACCGACACCAGCGCGAAAACCCTAACCAGCGGCAACACCGGCAGCATCGGCGCAGGCGCCAGCCTCAGCACCAGCGCCGGCACCTCGGTGGATATCACCGGCACCAGCGGCACCGTCACCCTGAACAACAGCGGCACCCTCGCCAACACCGGCAGCGGCCGCGCCATTGATAACAACACCAACGGCGTCAGCCTGGTAATCACCAACACCGGCAGCATCTCCACCATCAGCAGCGACGCCCTGCGCCTGAACAAGGCCAACTCCTCCCTGGTGCTAAACAACAACGGCACCATCAAGGTCACCGGCACAGGCACCAGCGGTGGCCAGGCGATTGACCTGCGCGGCGCCGATGGCAGCGGCACCAAAGTGATCAACAACGGCTCGGCGACCAACAGCAACGCGGTTATCTCGTCCAGTAACGACGACGCCCTGCGCCCGGGCAGCAACACCACCATCAACAACTACGGCACCATCATCAGCACCGGTGTGGTCAACACCAAATGCCCGGACTACATCAGCGCCTGCAGCGGCTCAGCCAGCGCCATGGATGCCATTGACTCCAAGCTGGCGGTTACCGTCAATAACTGGGGCACTATTTCCGGCCCACGCCATGGCGTGACCTCCGATGCTGGCGTCACCGTAACCAACTACAAAGGCGGGCAAATCATCGGCCGCAACGGTTCCGGGGTTGGCAGCGATGGCGTCGGCACGGTGGTCAACTACGGCTTGATCAGCGGCCGCTATGCCGGCGCTGGCAAGGTCTACGAACACCTGGGCGGCAGCACGGGCTACAGCACCGCCAACAACGGTGACGGCGACGGCGTGGATATCGACGGCATCGCCAGCATCACGAACTACGGCCGTATCGAGGGCCTTGGCGCCGGCGGCGTGGATTCCAGCGGCTTCCCGAATGGCGCCGACGGTATCGCCGCTGGTGGCGGCACGATCGTTAACTATGCCGGTGGCGAGATCTTTGGTCAGTCCAAAGGCATCCTGATCGACGACGGCGCCAACGGCACCGCTATCGTCGCCCAACGTGGCACGGCTACGGCGGTCGGTGGCGTAGCGACTATCACCAACGGCGGCAGCATTATCGGCGCCGACAGCACGGCTATTGGCTTGGTGGGTAACTTTGCCGACAGCCTGAGCAACCTCGCGGGCGGCGTGATTCGCGGCGGTACGCAGTCGGTACGTGTCGACCAATTGAACAGCACTACCGCAGCGGCGGCCGTGCAAATGGGCGCCGGCAACGACACCTTGAGCAACGCCGGTTCCATCGTCGGCCTTAACGGCCTGGCGGTGGATATGGGCACTGGCGATGACGGCTTGACCGTTGTTACTGGCGGCACCTTTGGCGGTCTGGTGGACGGCGGCGCCGGCACCGATACCCTGACCTTGAGTGGCAGCGGCGCGGGCAGTTTCGGCAATAGCCAGAACTTCGAAACCCTGGCCGTTACCGGCGGCACCTGGACCGTCAGCAGCAACGACTTCAGTGCCGGCGGCAGCGTCGCCAGCGGCGCCCGCCTGATCAACAGCGGCAGCATTGGCGGCCTGCTGACTGTGGCCAACGGCGCCAGCTACGGCGGCACGGGTCGCCTGGGCAGCCTGCAACTGGCTAGCGGCTCCACCTTTAACTACGACCTCAACGCCAGCGGCGCACCCGTGCAGTTAAGTGGCAGCGCCAACCTGGCCGGCGCCACCCTGCACCTGAATGCCAATGGCACGGGCTACGCCCAGCAGAGCAGCGTGCTCACTGCCACTGGCGGGGTGACCGGCCAGTTCGGCAGCGTGACCAATAACTTCGCCTTTCTCACGCCAACCCTCACCTACAGCGCCAATTCGGTTGAGCTCACGCTGACCCGCAACGACACGGCCTTTGCCGCCCTGGCGACCAGCGACAACGCCCGCACGCTGGCCAACAACCTGGCCGCGCAGAGCAACAGCAGCCTGTACAACGCCCTGCTGACCACCGACCAAGCCACCGCCAGCCAGGCACTGGAACAGTTGTCCGGCTCAAGCAACGCCAGCATGGCCGCTGCCACCTTGGCCGGGAGCAGCCAGGTCAGCACCGTGATGCAAGGTGCCATGAGCCAGCTCGGCGGCTTTGGCGGGAGCTTGCAGGCCTCGATCCTGCGCGACGACGGTCCGCAATTGGTCGCCGTTGGCGTGCCGAACGAAGCGCGCGGTCTGCATGATCCCAAAGCAGCAGGCCGTCTGTGGGTACAAGCCCTGGGCAGCCATGGCACGGTGGACGGTTCCCATGGCGGCAGCGATGTCGACCAAAACACCGGCGGCACCTTGTTTGGTGCGGACTGGGCGATGAGTTCGGACTGGCGCCTGGGCGTGGTCGGCGGCTATTCGCGCACCGATATCGACGCAGGCCAAGGCGCCTCGGGCGATGTCGACAGCTACCACGTCGGTGTTTATGCCCTCACCCAACTCGACCAATTGGCCCTGCGCTTGGGCGCCGCCTATAGCCGCCACGATGGCGAAAACAAACGCCGGGTGAGCTTTGCCGGCGTCGACGACAAACTGCGCGGCGACTACAACGCCGATAGCCAACAAGCCTTCGCCGAACTGGCCTACCCCTACGCCAGCGGCCGTTTGTTGGCCGAACCGTTTGCCAGCCTGGGCTACCAGCGCTACAGCCGCGAGGCCTACAGCGAAAAAGGCGGTGACTCAGCCCTGCGCGTGCAATCGCAAGAGCAAGACAACCTCAGCAGCACCGTGGGTATACGCATCGCCCGCCTAGACCAATTCGCCAACGGCATGAGCTTTACCCCGCGTATGAGCCTGGGCTGGCGGCACACCTACGGCGATGTCGACAGCGAAACGCGCCAGGCTTTCTTGAGCGGCGGCAGCGCCTTTAGCGCGCAGGGCACAGCACAGGACCGCAATAGCATGCTGCTGGAGGCGGGGTTTGATATCGGCATCACCGCCAGCCAAACCCTCGGCTTGGGCTACAGCGGCGAGCTGGGCAGCAATGCACAGAACCATGGCGTGATTGCCCAGTGGCAGTTGAGCTTCTAACGGCGTAAAAGCCCGTAGGGTGTGCTGTGCGCACCAAGGCGTAAACACAGAGATCGCTTGGTGCGCACAGCACACCCTACGGGCCGATGTTTGGGTTGGGTTACTCGGTTTCGAATAAGCCATTGCTGATCGGTGCCACGGTCAACCGGCGGCGGATGTCTTCGTCGATACGCGGATCATCAGGGCGGTAGAGCATCACCTGCCGGTAGGCGTTAACCCGGTTGATCTCCTCACCCAAGTATTCCCACACCACGCGGGTACAGGCCGGTGTACGCCGGTCGCCGCTGGAGACACCCATCTTCAAGCCGTTGAGCCGAGTAATGCGGCTTTTAAAGCTGGGAATGAGGATGGTCTGGCTCATTTCGTTGAGCGTCAGCGATTCATAGTCGAGCAAAAACAGTCGGTCTTGCAGGTGAAACGCGGCGCCTAAATAGCGGCAGCGCACCCAGTCTTCGGCCTGCACATTGGCGCTGGCCGAGCGCTCTTGGCGCTCCTGACGTTCGAATAAAAACGTGCCGCGCTCTTCGCGCAAATGCACCAGCGACAGCAGGATGGTGCCCGGCACCGACATGCAGTTGGAGTATTCGAAGTAGTAGCCGCAGTAGCGCGACAAGCTGCTGGAGTGTTCACGCAGCGGTTGCAGCAAGTTGGCCAGTGGGTCGTTGCCCGGCGTGCTGGTGGTATCGGCCAGGCGCGCGCCGATCAGGCGGGCAAATTGTTCGGCCGGCAAACCGAGTTCGTAATCCTCGACACCAAAGAAGTCACCGATGCGTTTGCGGTTGTAGCTCGTCGGTTGGCTTTGGCCGCTCAAGTACTTGTTGAACTGCGCGCGATTGATCGCCAGTTTGCGGCAAACCTCCGCAATAGAGCGGTAGTGGCTGCAGAGCAATTTCAGATTGGGACCTAAATTGTCGGACAAAACGCCGCCCTCCGGTGATGCGAGCGGCGCGACTATAGCATCAACTCGCGCCAGATCGTATCGACCTGCGAAATTGCCTCCACGGTGAAGGCTGGCCAACCATGCGCCCCACGTTTTTGCTGCCTGCCTGCCGGCAAATAAAGAGCGAGAACGTGGCACGCCGGTACTTCTACGGCGGCACTGCTGCAACCCACCGCTGCATTCGAACAATAAGAGTCGAGGAAACCTCCCCATGCTTGAAATGCTCAATGACTTCCTGTCCGGCAAAGTGCTGATCGTCCTGATCGTCGGCCTGGGCAGTTACTTCACTATTCGTTCGCGCTTTGTGCAGTTTCGCCATTTCGGCCATATGTTCAGCGTATTCAAGCAGTCGTTGCGCAGCAGCGGTGGCCAGCTCAGCTCGTTCCAGGCGCTGATGCTCAGCCTGGCCGGCCGCGTCGGTGCGGGCAACATTGCCGGCGTGGGTATTGCCGTCACCCTGGGTGGCCCAGGTGCGGTGTTCTGGATGTGGGTGACCGCGCTGGTCGGCATGTCCAGCAGCTTTTTCGAATGCTCCCTGGCGCAGCTGTACAAGCGCGCTGACGGTGATGGCCTGTATCGCGGCGGCCCGGCTTACTACATTCAGCACGGCCTCAAGCTGCGCTGGATGGCGATGACCTTCGCCGTGCTGTTGCTGGTGACCTACGGTTTCGCCTTTAACGGCCTGCAATCGTTCACCGTGACCCACTCGCTGCAAAACGCCTTTGGCTTCCCGGTGCAGTACACCGGCATTGGTCTGGCGGTGTTGCTGGGCTTGGTATTTATCGGCGGCATCAAGCGTATTGCCTCGGTTTCTGACCTGCTGGTACCGGTGAAAACCCTCGCCTACATCGGCGTGACCCTGTACGTGATCTTCACCCAGATTGACCTGGTGCCAGGCATGCTGGTCACCATCGTCAAGAGCGCCTTTGGCCTGGAGCCGGCCTTTGCAGGCCTGCTGGGCAGCGCCATTGTCATGGGCGTAAAACGCGGCGTGTTTGCCAACGAAGCGGGCCTGGGCAGTGCGCCTAACGTCGCCGCTGTGGCCAGTGTTGAGCACCCGGTGGCGCAAGGTGTGGTTCAGGCATTTAGCGTGTTCCTCGATACCTTCGTGATCTGCACCTGCACCGCGTTGCTGATCTTGCTCTCCGGTTTCTACACCCCAGGGTTTGAAGGTGACGGCATCGTGCTCACCCAGAACTCGCTAGCCGCTGTAGTGGGCGATTGGGGCCGTATTTTTGTCAGCGTGGCGCTCAGCCTGTTTGTGTTCACCTGCATCCTCTACAACTACTACCTTGGCGAAAACGCCCTGCAGTTTCTGCTGGGTAAAAGCCGCGTGGCGCTGCTGAGCTACCGGGGTCTGGTGCTGGCGCTGATTTGCTGGGGCTCGATGCAGAACCTCTCCACCGTATTCGCCTTTGCCGACATCACCATGACCTGCCTGGCCTTTGTTAACCTGATCGCCCTGGCCATGCTGATTAAAGTGGGCCTGCGCTTGATGCGCGACTACGACGAACAGCGTAAAGCCGGCGTGGCTACGCCGGTGTTTGACGCACGCAAATTCGCCGATCTAGACCTGGATCGCGATGCCTGGCCAACTACGCCACAAGCGTTGGCCAGCAGTGAAGCGGTAGATGGGCGGTTGGCCACCAGCCACCGATAAACCCACGCTTCACATTTTGATAAATGCCGCTCCCGTTAACGCGGGCGCGGCATTCTTGTCTCTAGGGTATTGTTGGGCCGGCCCGTTGGGCTTCGCCTCTGCTCAACCCAACCTACGTTCAAGGATTTCGGCATGAAGCTATTCGTGCTCTATACCGGTGGCACCATCGGCATGCTGCAAACTGCCCAGGGCTTGGCGCCGGCCGGCGGCTTTGAAGCGCGCATGGCGCAGCACCTGCAAAGCCTCACGCCAGCGGTGAACATTGACTGGCAATTCCATGAGCTGCTGCCGCTGCTCGACAGCGCCAATATGAGCCAAGCCAACTGGCTGGCGATGCGCGATGTGATTGTTGATGCCGTGGCCAACGGCGCCTTTGATGGCGTGCTGGTGCTGCATGGCACCGATACCTTGGCCTATAGCGCAGCGGCGTTGAGCTTTCTGCTGCTGGGCTTGGATGTGCCGGTGCTGCTCACCGGCTCAATGCTGCCAGCGGGCGCCGAGGGCAGCGATGCCTGGGGCAACCTGCTCGGTGCACTGCAAACGTTGCAAGCCGGGGTTAGCCCAGGCGTGCACCTGTACTTCAACGGTCAACTGCTCCATGGCGCGCGGGTAAGCAAACTGCGCAGCGAGGCGTTCGATGCCTTTGCCGTGCAGCCACGTTGGCGTGAAGGCCAGCGGGCTGGCGCTATTCCGGCGGCGCTGGACTATCGGGTGCAGCGTCAGCCGGTAAACATTGCCGTGCTGCCGTTGTACCCAGGTGTATTGGCTAGCCACGCCCAAGCCCTGCTGGACACCGGCGCCCAGGCGCTGTTGCTGGAATGCTATGGCGTGGGCACCGGGCCTTCGGACAACGCTGAACTGCTCGCTATCCTCAGCGCCGCCCACGCCCGTGGCGTGGTGTTGGCCGCGATCAGCCAGTGCCCGCAGGGACATGTGGAGTTTGGTGTGTATGCGGCGGGCAGCGCCTTGGTTAGCACCGGCTTGGTGTCGGCCGGTGGTATGACCCGTGAAGCGGCGTTGGGCAAGTTGTTTGGCTTGCTCGGGGCGGGGTTGGCTCAGGCCGACGTAGAGAAATGGTTCGCCCTCGACCTGTGCGGCGAACGCGTGGAATGACGACGCGTTCGCCGGGATACGCGGTCCCGTAGGGTGTGCTGCGCGCACCGTTGCGATATCGGGAAGACCGCCATGGTGCGCACAGCACACCCTACGAGCGTAGAGCGTAGGGTTTAGGCCTCGATTTCCACCAGCACTTCACCCGGATTAACCCGGTCACCCTTGGCCACATGAATGGCTTTAACGGTGCCGGCAATCGGTGCCTGTACTTCGGTTTCCATCTTCATCGCTTCGGTGATCAACACGGCCTGGCCGGCTTTGACCACATCGCCTTCTTTGACCAACACGTCGACGATATTGCCCGGCATGGTGGTGCTGACATCGCCTGGCGCACTGGCGCTTTTGCGTTTGCTGCCGCCACCGCCGCCGACAAACTCGTTGAGCGGTTCAAACACCACTTCTTCCGGCATGCCGTCGATGGACAGGTAGAAGTGCCGCTTGCCGTCGGTTTTAACCCCGACGCCGGTGATATCCACGCGGTAGCTTTCGCCGTGTACGTCGATGACAAACTCGGTGGGCACACCTTCGCCACCGGCCTTGGCCACGCCGCCGGCTTCCGGAATCGGCAGCAGCACTTCTGGCGTGAGGGTGCCGGCAGCGCGCTCTTCCAGGAATTTACGGCCGATGTCGGGGAACATGGCGTAGGTCAGCACGTCTTCAGCCGACTTGGCCACCGCGCCGATTTCGGCGCGCAGTTTGTCCATTTCCGGCTTGAGTAAGTCGGCTGGGCGTACGTCGATCAACTCTTCGTTGCCAATGGCTTGGCGGCGCAGTTTTTCATCGACCAGGCCCGGCGCTTTGCCGTAGCCGCCTTGCAGGTAGAGCTTCACTTCGTTGGTGATGGTTTTGTAACGCTCGCCAGCTAGCACGTTAAAGAACGCCTGGGTGCCGACGATTTGCGAGGTCGGGGTTACCAGCGGCGGGTAGCCGAGGTCTTTGCGTACGCGCGGAATCTCGGCCAGCACTTCGTTCATGCGGTTCAGGGCGCCTTGCTCTTTGAGCTGGTTGGCCAGGTTGGAGATCATGCCGCCCGGCACCTGGTTGACCTGCACGCGGGTATCCACGGCGGTAAATTCGCTTTCGAACTGGTGGTACTTTTTGCGTACGGCGTAGAAATACAGGCCGATCTCTTGCAGCAGTTCCAGGTTCAGGCCGGTGTCGTATTCGCTGCCTTTAAGCGCGGCGACCATCGACTCGGTGCCGGGGTGGCTGGTGCCCCAGGCAAAGCTTGAGATGGCGGTGTCGATATGGTCGGCGCCGTTTTCGATGGCCTTCAGCTGGCACATAGCGGCCAGGCCTGCGGTGTCGTGGGAGTGGATAAACACCGGCAGCGATTGCTCGGCTTTCAGGGCTTTTACCAGCTCGCCGGTGGCGTATGGGGTCAGCAGGCCGGCCATGTCTTTGATCGCCACCGAATCGCAACCCATGGCTTCCATTTGCTTGGCCTGTGCCACAAAGGCTTCGATGGTGTGCACCGGGCTGGTGGTGTAGGCGATGGTGCCCTGGGCGTGTTTGCCAGCGGCTTTCACCGCTTCAATGGCAACGCGCAGGTTACGCACGTCGTTCATGGCGTCGAAGATGCGGAACACGTCGATGCCGTTAACCGCGGCCTTGGCAACAAAGGCTTTGACCACGTCGTCGCTGTAGTGGCGGTAGCCCAGCAGGTTCTGCCCGCGCAGAAGCATTTGCAGGCGGGTGTTAGGCAAGGCCGCGCGCAGCTGGCGCAGGCGCTCCCACGGGTCTTCCTTGAGGAAGCGCACGCAGGCGTCAAAGGTGGCGCCGCCCCAGACTTCCAGCGACCAGTAGCCGACTTTGTCGAGCTTGTCGCAGATCGGCAGCATATCTTCGGTGCGCATGCGGGTGGCCAGCAAAGACTGGTGGGCGTCACGCAGGATGGTGTCGGTTACATAGATCTTTTTGGACATTTACGTGTTCCTCACAGGCCGGCGTGGGCGGCAATGGCGGCGGCGATGGCCAGGGCCAGCTCTTCGGGTTTGCGCTTGACGGAGTAGTTGGTCAGTTCCGGGTGGGCTTCAACGAAACTGGTGTTGAACTGGCCGCTACGGAATTCGGCGTTACGCAAGATTTCCTGGTAATAGGCGGCGGTGGTTTTCACCCCCTGCAGGCGCATGTCATCCAGGGCGCGCAGGCCACGGTCCATGGCCTCTTCCCAGGTCAGCGCCCAGACCACCAGCTTCAGGCACATGGAGTCGTAGTACGGCGGAATGGTGTAGCCGGTGTAGATCGCCGTGTCGGTGCGCACGCCGGGGCCGCCGGGGGCGTAGTAACGGGTGATCTTGCCGAACGAGGGCAGGAAGTTGTTTTTCGGGTCTTCGGCGTTAATCCGAAATTGCAGGGCGAAACCACGGTACTGGATGTCTTCCTGCTTTACCGATAGCGGCAAGCCGGAGGCGATGCGAATCTGCTCACGGACGATATCGATACCGGTGATTTCTTCGGTGATGGTGTGTTCCACCTGCACCCGCGTGTTCATCTCCATGAAGTACACCTCGCCCTCGGCGAGCAAGAACTCCACGGTGCCGGCGTTCTCATAACCCACGGCCTGGGCGGCGCGCACGGCCAGGTCGCCGATATAGGCGCGCTGCTCGGGGGTCAGCTGCGGGCTGGGGGCGATTTCGATCAGCTTCTGGTTACGGCGCTGGATCGAGCAGTCGCGCTCATACAGGTGCACGGTGTTGCCAAAGCTGTCGGCGAGAATCTGCGCTTCGATGTGCTTGGGGTTAACGATGCATTTTTCCAGGAACACCTCAGCGGAGCCGAAGGCCTTGGTCGCTTCGGAAATGACCCGAGGAAAGGCCTGTTCCAACTCTTCACGGCTGTTGCAGCGGCGAATACCGCGACCGCCGCCACCGGAGGTGGCCTTGAGCATCACCGGGTAACCAATACGGTCGCCTTCGGTGAGCGCTTCGTGAATGTCCGCCACGTTGCCTTCGGTGCCCGGGGTCACCGGTACACCGGCCTTGATCATGCTGCGGCGGGCTTCGGTTTTATCGCCCATACGGCGAATCACTTCTGCCGAGGGGCCAATAAACTTGATCCCACGCTCAGCGCAAATATCGGCCAGCTCAGCGTTTTCCGAGAGAAAACCATAGCCTGGGTGCAACGCATCACAGCCGGTTTCCACCGCCAGATTGACCAGCTTGCGCGGGTTGAGATACCCAGCCAGCGGCTCTTCGCCAATGCTGTGGGCTTCGTCGGCGCGCTTGACGTGCAACGCCATGCGGTCGGCATCGGAATAAATCGCCACCGAGCGAATGCCCATCTCGGCGCAAGCACGCACGATACGGACGGCAATCTCGCCACGGTTAGCGATCAGAATTTTCTTGATCACGAGAGCTGGCCCTTAGCCGGTTGAACGGGGCAACGCTTGAAGCGTCAACGTCCCGACACCGTAGACCTCTGTAACAATTACCTAAAATGATTAATTATTGGGTTGGCCATAAGCAAAGGCTTATAGTTGCCCGACCAGACAACCGCGCAAAGGCCGATAGCGATGCGTAAGTCATTGCTGCGTATGACATTACGCCAGCTACAAGTTTTTCAGGCGGTGTGCGAAAGCCGCTCATACAGCCGCGCCGCCGAAGAAATTTCTCTGACGCAGCCTGCCGTTTCCCTACAAATTCGTCAGCTGGAAGCCCTAGTTGGCCAGCCGTTATTCGACTACATCGGCAAAAAGCTCTACCTCACCGAGGCGGCCGAAGCGCTGTTGCGCGCCAGTAGCGATATTTTCGGGCGGCTGGAAAGCCTGGATATGCAGCTCTCGGATCTGCAAGGTTCGCTGCAAGGCCAGCTCAATTTGGCGGTGGAATCCAGCGCCAAGTATTTTGTGCCGCACTTGTTTGCCGCGTTTAAACGCCAGTACCCGGAAGTGAATCTGCAACTGGTGGTGGTTAACCATGCACAGACCATCCGCCGGCTAAGCGCCAACCGCGATGACTTGCTGATCATGTCCCAGGTACCGCAAGACATGTCCCTGGAGTTTTTGCCCTTTCTCGACAACCCGATTATTGCCGTGGCGCCGGCTGACCACCCGCTGTTCAAGCGTGCCACCCTCAAGCTGCAAGACCTCTGCGGCTATCCATTGCTGGTACGCGAACAGGGCTCGGGCACGCGCAAAGCCATCGAAGATTATTGCCACCAAAAGCGTGCGCACTTTCAGCAGACCATTGAGCTGGGTTCGATGGAATCGCAACGCGAAGGGGTGATTGCCGGGCTGGGTATTGCCCTGCTGTCGCGCCACGCCGTGCGCCGCGAACTGGAAAGCGGCGCCCTGCGCGAGCTACCGGTAAGCGAATTGCCGCTAATGCGCAGCTGGTGCCTGGTACACCCGCGTGGCAAATACCTGTCGCCGGTGGCGCAAACCTTCTTCGCCTTTATTCGCGCAGAGCGCGCACAAATCAGTGGGTTGGCGGCCCGTTTCGGCGCGGTGCCTGGCTAGCAGCGATGTAATTGGCGGCCAGTAGATCGGGGAAATCCGCGAGCTCCAATTGCAAACGACGCTCTTCGGTGAAGTCCTCAATGGCCCGGCGATACGCCATACGGCGCTGATCTTCCTGCTGGCGTTTGGTCTTGGCGGCAGAACTGGCGTACGCCTGTGCGTCATCCACATAACGAGTCATGGTGCAGCTCCCATCGTTGGATTCGGGAGTACCAGACTGGGCGCTGAAGACGACAGTTGTGTGCCGGGATGATGAAGATCCCGTGACGGTGCAGCCGCTGCATTGAGCGTCATTCTCGCCTGCGCGGGAATGACAGCTTAGTCCGCGCGACTGTCTTCGGCGTTTTTCAGCGACTTGGGCGACAAGCGCAAGCTACGCAAGCTGCGCTTCACACTCTTCAAGTGATTGACCAAGGTCGGCCCACGGGCCATGGCCACGCCCATGGCCAGCACGTCGATCACCACCAGGTGGGCGATACGCGAGGTCAGCGGGGTATAGATTTCGGTGTCTTCCTGTACGTCGATGGCCAGGTTAACCGTGGACAGCTCGGCCAATGGCGTCTGGCTTGGGCACAGGGTAATCAGCGTGGCGCCGGTTTCGCGCACCAGGTTGGCGGTGATCAGCAAATCTTTCGAGCGCCCGGACTGCGAGATGCAGATGGCCACATCGGTGGGCTTTAACGTCACTGCCGACATCGCCTGCATATGCGGGTCGGAATACGCCGCTGCGGTGAGCAGCAGGCGGAAGAATTTATGCTGGGCATCGGCTGCCACCGCACCGGACGCACCAAAGCCATAGAACTCCACACGCTGCGCTTGCGAGCAGGCGGCGATGGCGTGTTGCAGGGCTTTGGGGTCGAGCTTTTCGCGCACTTCGATAAGGGTGTGCAGGGTGGTGTCGAAAATCTTCAGGCTGAAGTCGGCGACCGAGTCATCTTCGTGGATGGCGAACTGGCCGAAGCTGGCACCGGCGGCCAGGCTTTGCGCGAGCTTTAACTTGAGGTCTTGGAAACCGGTGCAACCGATGGCGCGGCAGAAGCGCACGATGGTCGGCTCACTGATGCCCACGCTGTGGGCCAGGTCTGCCATGGAGCTGTGCATCACGGCCGCCGGGTCGAGCAGCACGTGATCGGCGACTTTCAGCTCCGACTTTCGTAACAGGTGACGCGACTGGGCAATGTGTTGCAAGAGGTTCAAGGGCTTGGCTCTTTTGATGAGTTATGATCGACCGACGCCGGGTTGTGTAGCGCGCGTGTAGTTATACTACATGCCCTTCCCGACGCCCAGCCAAACCACGCACGCAAGCCAAATTGCCGTGCGCTAATCGCCGGAGAGCTCTGTGTTAACCATCCCTTGCGACATGCTGGTATTCGGCGGCACCGGTGACCTGGCGCTGCATAAATTGCTACCGGCGCTGTACCACCTGCACCGCGACGGCCGCCTGCACCCTGACACACGAATTCTGGCCCTGGCACGTAGCGTCAATTCCCGCGAAGCCTACCAAGCGTTGGCCGAACGCCGCTGCCGCGCCCAGGTAGCGCGCGCCGATTTTGATACGCCGACCTGGACCAGCTTCGCCGAGCGGCTGGACTACTTCACCATCGACGCCGCACAAAGTGGCGACTTTGGCCGCCTGGCCCGGCGCCTCGGCCCCGCTGGCGAGCGCGTGCAAGTGTTCTACCTGGCGACCGCGCCCGACTTGTTTGAAGACATCGCCCGGCACCTGAAAATCGCCGGCCTGGCTGGGCCGAATGCACGCATCGTGATTGAAAAACCGATTGGCCATTCGCTGGAATCGGCCAAGGCCATCAACGCCGCTATTGGTGCGGTATTTGATGAGTCGCGGGTGTTTCGCATCGATCACTACCTAGGCAAGGAGACCGTGCAAAACCTGATGGCGCTGCGCTTTGCCAATATGCTGTTCGAACCGTTGTGGCGCAGCGGGCATATCGACCATGTGCAAATCAGCGTGTGCGAAACCCTTGGCGTGGAGAACCGTGGCGCTTACTACGACCGCTCCGGGGCCATGCGCGATATGGTGCAAAACCATTTGCTGCAGCTGCTGTGCCTGGTGGCCATGGAAGCCCCGGCGCGCTTTGATGCCGAGTCGGTGCGCGATGAAAAGCTGAAAATCCTCCAGGCCCTGAAACCGATTCAAGGCATGGATGTGCACGACAAAACCGTGCGCGGTCAATACACCGCCGGCAAGATCGGCGGCCAGGAAGTGCCGGCGTATTACTTCGAAAAAAACGTCGACAACGACAGCGACACCGAAACCTTTGTCGCCCTGCAAGTGGCGATCAACACCTGGCGCTGGGCCGGCGTACCGTTCTACCTGCGCACCGGCAAACGCCTGGCGAAAAAGACCTCGGAAATCGTTATCCACTTCAAGCAGGTGCCACACCTGCTGTTCGACAACACATTGCCCAACCGCCTGATTATTCGCCTGCAACCGGAAGAGCGCATCAGCCTGCAACTGATGGGCAAAACGCCGGGCAAAGGCATGCGTTTGGCACCGGTGGAGCTGGATTTGAACCTGGCCCAAGCCTTCCGCCAGAAGCGCCGTTGGGACGCCTACGAGCGCTTGCTGCTGGATGTGATTGAAGGCGACTCGACGCTGTTTATGCGCCGCGATGAAGTGGAAGCAGCGTGGAAATGGGTGGACCCGATTTTGAAAGGCTGGCAGGACAACTACCAAGACCCACGCCCTTACGCCGCCGGCAGCAATGGGCCGGAGCAGGCGCAGAGTTTGTTGGAATTGCAGGGGCGTAAGTGGGCGGAGTGAGATGCGCGGGCGCATCTGCTGAGGGCGGTGCTGCGGGCTAGATCGCTGCCCTCACCCTAGCCCTCACCCTAGCCCTCTCCCGCGAGCGGGAGAGGGGACTGATCGCGGTTTGCTGCCCCATCACCGCTCCGCTTGGCTCCCCTCGCCCGCGTGCGGGAGAGGGGCCGGGGGTGAGGGTTAGCCCCAACGCCGCTTATTGCTTCACCATCTCCGGAATCTGTACCGCCAACTTGGCGTTATTCAACGGCGCGCGAATAAAGCCACGCTGGGTGCCATCCGGGCCGATCACCACCAGATTGCCGCTGTGGTCGACGGTGTAATTCTCTTTGCTGGTGTCTCCCGGAATAAACGGAATACTCACGGCGTTGGCCAGTTTCTGAATGCTCGCCAACTCACCCGTCAGCCCCTGAAATTGCGGATCGAAGTAGCCGAGGTACTTCTTCAATTGCTCGGGGGTGTCGCGGTTAGGGTCGACGCTGACCAGCACCACTTGCAGGTTATCCACAGCGTCTTTGGGCATTTTGCTTTTCAGTTCACGCAACTGCGCCAGCGTGGTGGGGCAGATGTCCGGGCAGAAGGTGTAGCCGAAAAACAGCAGGCTCCATTTGCCTTTCAACTGATCCACCTTCACCGGCTCACCGAGTTGGTTGGTGAGGCTGAGGTCCGGCAGGGTGCGGCTTTGTGGCAGCAGAATAATGCCGGCATCAATCATCGCCGCCGGGTCGCCATGACCTTTGCCATTGAGCACGCGGTTGACGGTAAGGCCAAACACCAGGGCGACGATGGCGACAAGAATAGCGACGGTGATTTGCTTGCGGGTCATAGGCTGGGCAGCTCGAGAGTTCGAAAGACAAAGAGACTTTAGCGGACCACAACGATCATGCCGTGTGACCGGCTGCCACGGTACTCCATCCTTCCCGCCAACCCAAACCGCCATGCGTTTCAGGATTTGCGTTGTTCCGGCCGCGACCAGATCCACGCCGCGCCGCAGCCCATGCCCAACGCGGCAAAGGCGACCGAGGGCAGATGCTTTACGCTCACCAGCATGATGACCAACGCCACCAGCATGCTCAGGCTAGCCAACAGTTTAGTGCGGCGGCTAATCACCCCGCCGTCGCGCCAGTTACGCAGCAGCGAGCCAAACAGGCGATGGTTTTCCAGCCAAGCGGCCAAGCGCGGTGAGCTGCGTGAAGCCGCCCAGGCGGCCAGCAACACAAACTCGGTGGTCGGCAGGCCGGGAATAATCACCCCCAACACCGCCAGGCCCAGGCTTAGATAAGCAACCGCCAACCATAACCAGCGCAGCGGCCGGCGCGGGCTGAGCGGTTCACAGGCTTCAGGCAAAGGTGCGTTCCAGGTGGTCGGCAAAACGGTTGAAGGCGGCGATAGCGGCGGCTTCGGCTTGGCGCTCTTGCTCGGCGTCCAGCACTACGGCATCTAAGGCGGCGACGAACGTTTTCCAGCCTTGGGCGCGACCGCCTTCAGGCTCGCCGAGGTGACGGGCGCCAAAGTTATCGCTCAACTGCAATGCTTCAGCGCGCTTGATCAAAAACGCCGCGCCCAGTTTCGAGCCCTCAGAGACAAACACCCAGCCCAACGCCGCGCCCAGGCCGTGCTGCTGAGCGCGCACGCTGTCATCGCCTTGCGGTACCGCGTGGTTCAGGTCGGCCAGGTCCAGGCGCGCTTGTTCCACGCGGGCACGGCTGGGCAGGTCATCGACAATCTGCGCCAGCTCGGCGTTGTGGTAGAGGTTTTCCAGGTCGTACTGGAACAGGTACTGCGCGGCGACAAATTTGGCGAAATTTTCCCGGCTACCGAAGGGGTCGTGGCTTTTTACCAGGGCGTCGAGGCGGCTGTGGGGCTCGTGGGTCAGTTGGTTTAGGCGTTGCGAACGCAAGGCGTGGGTCAGTTGCGATTGTTGCGCGGTCATGGCGAATGCCTCGAAAGAAATGGGCGGCCGAGGGGAAAAACGTGGCCTCTGACGTAAATGACGACTGGGGCGGGAAAGTCAGTAAAAAAATCCGCAGAAATTTTCCATGCCTTGAGCGTAGGGCGTGCTACGCACCACGCGGCGTCGCCGTTATCGGCTGGGTGCGCACAGCACACGCTACTGGCGCTCGGCGAAATAACGCGCCAATTCCTGCATGTCTTGGGCTTGCAGCGAGCCGGCCAAGTAACGTAGTTGCAGCCACGCGCGCAGGTAGGCGTAGCGACTCTGCGCCAGGTCGCGGCGGGCGCTGTAGAACTGTTGTTCGGCGTCGAGTACGTCGAGGTTGACCCGCTCACCACCGGCCACACTTTTGCGCGTGGCGTCAATCAAGGTACTGGCCGAGGCCACTGCCAGCTCATAGGCGCGTACCTTGGCGACACTGCTGACGCACAGGTTGAATTGCTTGCGCAGCTCGTTAAGTGTGCTGCTGGTTTGCGCATCCAGTTCATAGCTGGCTTGTTCATATTGCCGCGCGGCCTGGCGAGTGCCGGCAGCCGCGCCACCACCGGCAAACAGCGGCAGGCTGACTTGAATGCCGATGCTGTCGGTGTCGTATTTCTGGTTATAGCTGCTTTCCGAGTCGGAATTGGTCAGCCGTGAGCTGGCATACAGGCTCAGGGTCGGCAGGTGGCTGGCGCGGCGTTGTTCGCGCTGTTGCTCGGCCACCGCTAACGCGTGGCGCTGCGCAGCCAGTTCGGCGTTGGCGCTGAGGGCCAAGTCCCGCCATGCCTCAAAGCTCGCCGGTTGCAGGGGCTGCACGATAAAGCCTTGTTGCAGCGGCGCCAGGTCTTGCAGCGCCAAGGGCTCGCCGACTATGGCTTGCAACTCGCGCAGCGCCGCATCAAGACCATCGCGCGCTTCAATTTCACTGGCCAGGGCCAGGTCATGGCGAGCTTGGGTTTCCAGCATATCGGTGCGCGTGCCCTCGCCTTCATCGAATAATCGGCGGTTGAGCTGCAGGCGCTCGGCGTAGGCATGCCGTTGGGCTTGGGCCAGGCTGATTTGTTCACCAGCCAGCAAGGCTTCGCTGTAGGCCTGAAACAAGCGCACCAGCAATTCCTGGCCTTTGCCGCGAAAGCGCTCATCGGCCAACAGTGCCTTGGCTTCGCCCTCGCGGTAGCTGGCCCAGGCACCGTAGTCGAACAACGGTTGTTGCAGGGTGAGGCTGGAGGAGTAGCTGCGGTAGTCGCGGTTGTTGCTGACAGCGCCGGCTGCGGTTGGCGCGGTCACCTGCGACTCATTACGCGCGTTGTTGTAGCTGTACGACACTTTGGGCAGCAGCGCCGCGCGGCCAATGGCGAGGTTTTCGCGGCCGGCTTCGCGCTCTTTGATGGCGGCGTGAAAAGTCGGGTCATTACGCAGCGCCAGGGCATAGGCGTCTTGCAAAGCCAGGGCATGGGCGAGCGGGCTGACTAGCACTAGGGCGAGGGCGAGCAAACGGCTTTTCATTCTTCGGCCAACGCCATATGGGTACGGTCGAGCAGGGGCTTGAACAGGTAGCTCAGCAGCGAACGCTCGCCGGTGCGGACAAATGCCTGCACCGGCATACCGGGACGAATTTCCACGCCGGCCAATTGCTGCATACCGGCCTCGCTGACCTGGGCGCGTACTTTGTAGTAGGGCTCGCCGGTCTTTTCGTCTTCCAGGCGATCGGCCGACACCAGTGTCACTTTGCCGGCCACGCGTGGCGTTTTGCTTTGGCTAAAGGCGACAAACAACAACTCCACCTCCAGGCCCGGATGCAGCTTATCCACCAGTTCCACCGGCGCCCGTGCATCAACCAGCAGGGGCGCATCTTTGGGCACGATTTCCATCAGTTGCGCGCCAGGGCTGATCACCCCACCCGGGGTAAATACGCTTAAGCCGACCACCGTGCCGCTGGCGGGTGCACGGACCTGGGTATTGGCCAGTTCAAAGTCGGCGGCGCGCAGACGGCTGGCCAAGTCTTGGACTTTGAGTTGGGTGTCGCCCAGTTGCTGACGCAGGTCACGTTGGTATTCCTCTTGCCGTTGGCCGATGCGCAACGTGGTTTCCAGCACCTGGCGCTGGGTGCGGCCGAGGTTGCCGAGGTCTTCGGCGATGGCGCCGTTGAGTTGCGCATACAGGCGCTCGCTTTCCAGCAGGCGGTTGCGCGACAGATAGCCTTCGCGCGTCAGTTCGCGCTGGCCTTTGAGTTGCTCAGCGAGCGCGGCGCGCTGTTCTTCTTTATGCGCCATGGAGTCGCGCACGCCCTGCAGCATGGCTTGGGCGCCGGCGATATTTTCCTTGAGGCCGTCGACCTCCATGCGCAGTGCGTCGCGTCGGCTCACGAGTAATTGCCGCTGCAGCTGCAAGGCGCTGGCAACCCAGGGATCGCTCTCGGCGGCGAGCAGGTCGCGGGCAAAGTGGATGCTGCCTTGCCCATCGCGCTCGGCGCTCAAACGCGCTTCGCTGGCGCGGGCGTTGATGTACTGCGCATAGAGCGACTCACGCTGGGCGCGGGTTTGCGTGGCGTCCATTTGCACCAGCACTTGGCCGGCGCTGACGGCGTCGCCATCGCGCACCAGAATGCGCTCAATCACCCCACCCAGTTGGTGTTGCACCACTTGACGGCTACCGGCGACCACCACGTTGCCGGATACCGGTACACCTTTATCCAACGGTGCCAACGCCGCCCACAGCACAAAACCACCAAAACCGAGCAGCACCAGCCAACGGCCCAGCCGGGTAAAGCGGCGCTCGTCCAACTGTACGACCGGCGCCAGCGGACGGCTTTCTTCAGCAAGGGAATTCACAGCGATCCTCAAGGGTCAGGGCTTGGATGCATCCAGGCGATAGTGGGTGCTGAAACTGGGGGCCACCACAGTGGCCGGCCTTGGCGCTTCCACCTGTGGCGCGGGCGCAGCAACACGCTGCAATTCCTGGGTGACCCGCGCAGTAGGGCCAAACGCCTGCATTTGCCCGGCACGCAGCACCAAAAGGTTGTCGACGCCGGCCAGCAGGCTGGATTTGTGGGTGATCAGCACAACGGTGCTGCCGTGTTTTTTCAATGCGGCAATGGCGGCGAGCAAGGCGCGCTCGCCGTCTTCGTCGAGGTTGGAGTTCGGCTCATCAAGCACCACCAACGCTGGCAAGCCATACAGGGCGCGGGCCAAACCGATGCGTTGGCGCTGCCCGCCGGAAAGCCCGGCGCCGCCCTCGCCCAATGCGGTGTCATAGCCGGCAGGCAATTTCAGGATCAGCTCATGTACGCCGGCATAGCGCGCCGCCTCGACCACCCGCTCGGCATCCACGGCGCTAAAGCGCGCGATGTTTTGCGCGATGCTACCGGCGAACAGCTGTACGTCTTGCGGCAGGTAGCCGATATGCGGGCCGAGTTGGACTTTGTCCCACTGCTGCAAATCAGCGCCGTCCAAACGCACCTTGCCAGCCGCCGGCAGTGCCGCGCCCACCAGCAAGCGCGCCAGCGACGACTTGCCCGAACCCGAGGCCCCAATTACCCCCAACGATTGCCCGGCCGCCAGGGCAAAACCAATAGCGCTCAAGCACTGGCGGCGCGTGCCTGGGGCAAAGGCGCTGAGTTGCTCGACGCTTAACGCGCCCTTGGGAGCCGGCAGCGGCATACCCGGCGAGCGGGCCGGTTGCGCCTGCAATAGAGCGAGCAAGCGTTCGTAGGCCTGGCGCGCTGAGGCCCATTGGCGCCACACAGCAATTACCTGGTCAATGGGCGCCAACACCCGCGCCATCAGAATGGAACCGGCGATCATCATGCCCGGCGTAATCAACTGCTCCAGCGCCAGCCAGGCGCCGAGGCCAAGCACCAATGATTGCAGAGTCATACGCACGCCCTTGGACCAGGCGCTGACCACCGCCATACGCTCGCTAGCCAGGTTCTGCCGCGCGAGAAAGCCCTGGTGCTGCTCCAGCCAGCGGTTGCGCACGGCATCAAGCATGCCCATGGCTTCGATCACGTCGGCATTGCGCAGGTTGGCGGCGGCCTGCTGGGTGGCGGCCATCGACAGCTGCCCGGCCTCGGCCAGCGGCGCGTGGGTCAGGCGTTCGTTCAGCCAGGCCAAGCCCATCAACAGCAGCGCGCCGACCACCGCCAGCAGCCCCAACCACGGACTGAAAAGAAAAATCACCGCCAGGTAGAGGGGAAACCACGGTGCATCAAAAAAGGCGAACAACGCATTGCCGGTGGCGAATTGGCGCAGGCTGGTGAGGTCGCTCAAGGCTTGCCCGGCGTTGCCTTTGCCGCTCACCAAACCGGCCTCGAAACTGGCGGCAAATACCCGCCCGTTCAGGCGCATATCCATCTGCGCGCCTAGGCGAATGACCACCAGGCTGCGCACCCATTCCAGCACGCCCATAAAGGCAAACAGGCCGACCACCATCAGGCTCAGCATCAACAGGGTCATCTCGTTGCCGGAGGCCAGCACGCGGTCGTATACCTGCAACATATACAGCGCCGGCGCCAGCATCAGCAGGTTGATCACTGCCGTGAACAAGCCGATGTTGGCAAAGCCGGCGCGGTAGGCGAACAGCGCGTGCAGCACTTCATTCGGCGCCGCGCAATTGGATGACGACATGCTCTTCCCCAAGGCGGCCACGCCGGCGTTGACGCCTGCCACGCGCAACCACAGAATTCGGAACCCCAACCCAGGCCCCGCAAAAGACAGGGGTTGGGGGTGATACCAAAAGGCGAATGGTGGAGTGATCTTCCATTCGCTTTTTTTTTGCCTGCCTGTTGCTGATCAGGCCGCCAGGGCGAAGTCCTCGGCGGGCGCTTGCACACCCACTGCCTCCGCTGGCGAAACGCTCAACGGGCCGGCTGCCAGCGCGGCAGCAACAACGTCGAAGGTGTCGTCGGTGTCGACGCCATAGGCAGCCAGAATGGTGTCCAGCGCCGAATCCAGCGCGGTGGCGTCGCCGCTCATCAGGCCGTAGATAACTTCGTGCACCACGCCGTCGTGGCCTTCGCTCAGGGCGCTGGACAGGCCCAGACCGTTGAAGCTGACCTCCTGATCACCTGGGGCGAAGTAGAAGCCGGAGGTGTTTTCCGCCACGTCGGTGCCCAGCGAAATGCTGTCCAGCGAGCCGTACACAGTGTGGGCAGGTGGCGAGAACAACGAATAGGTCAGGCTGCCACCGGCGATAAAGCCGGCGTCGCTGTTCGGGCTGCTGAGGGCGTACTGGGTGCCGCTCAGGGAACCTGGGTAGAAACCACCGGTGTTCACGCCATCTTCAACTTCACCGATACGATGGTCGGCATCACCGAAGTAACCGGCCCAGTCGGCCAGGTAATCGGCAATGGTCCAGCTGGCGTAGGTGGTGTCGTAAGTAATGGAAAGGCTCATGCAATTTCTCCAATTGAGGTTTTACGTTGTGGATGTTTCACATCGTTCCGCCGTGCTACAGCCCGCTGCACAACGGCTTTGCCCTCCATGGGCAAATTCCGGCTGGGGTTAAAAGGTGTATTCCACAGTGCCCTGCAAGGTGCGGCCCCGGCCGAGGGTGAAGGCCAGTACATCGCCCAGCGGCACCAGGTAGGCGCGATCGGTGAAGTTATCCAGGGCCAGGCGCAGGGTCAGGGCGTCGGTGGCTTTGTAGCTGCCGTACAGGTCGTAAACGGTGTAGGTCTTCCAGTCGGCCGGGTACACCTGATCGGCAGCGGCGGCGTCGCCAGCATCTAGCGCATAACCTTCGCTGTAACGAGCACGGACGCCGATATCCAGGGTTTGGTTGAGCCAGCGGGTGCCGAGGGTCAGGCTGCCGCGGTCCATGGGCATATGTTCGGCGGAGCCCATGATTCCACCGCACTTGACTGCGGCATTGGCGGCCTCGTTCGGCACGTAGCCAATAACCGGCGGACGCCGGCCGGTGCCGTTAACCGCCGTTAGCGCGCCACCCAGCCATGCTTGTTTTTTGCAGTACTCGTTATCGCCAATCATGTGGGTGTAGGTGAAGTTGCTGTAATAGGCGCCCGTGTCATAGTCGAGTTGGTACTCCACGCCGCGAAAGCGCGTGCTGCTCTGGTCATTGACGTAAGCCGTGGTGCCCAGGCTGGAAATGCCTACGCCAGGGCGCTGCAGGTCGATACCCAGAAATACGAAGTCGTCGATGCGGGTGTCGAAATACGAGACCTTGGCGCCTAACGCGTCGCCGTCGGCCAGGAGGTTTTCCTTGAGGATGTTGAAACCCACTTCCCACGACTGCGAGCTTTCCGGTTTCAGAAACGGATTGGGGTACAGGCTTTCGGTGCCGCCGCTATGGGGCCGACCGGAGACCAGGGTTTCGGTTACCGCCGGCGGGCGCCAACCTTCGCCGTAGCTGGCGAACAGTTGCAGCCAGTCCACCCCGGGTTTTATCGCGATGCCAAAGGTTGGCGAAAACTGGCCTTCTTGGCGGTCGACGTGGTAATTCAGCGGCACGCTGTAGGTGGGGTTACCGGTGGTATTGAGGCGATACAGGGTGTAGCTCAAGCCGGTTTCGCCCTGCAAGCGATAGCGGTCGTAACGCAGGCCACCGCTCAGGGTCAGCCAGCCGTCGTAGTCGAATTCAAGGTTGGTAAACAGGCTGCCCATGGCGCGTTCGCCCTTGGGAGTCAGCCCTTCAGAGGCTGGAAAGTCCACAGCCGAAGTAGCCGCCACGGCCTGGTTGGAGTCGGGCCGGACTTTATCGAGAAAATATTCCAGGCCGTAGTTGGCCTTTAGGTAGCTGCTCTCTCCCAGGGCGAAGGTGGAAGTGTTCTGAACCTGTGCGCCGTAGGTTTTGGTCTGGTAGGTCACTTGGTAACCGGCGGCGGTTCGGGTAGGCAGTGCGGTCTGCTCGTTGCGGTTGTCGACGTAGTAAAACTTGGCCTTGAGGTCGAGCAGTGGGTTGTCCGGGCTGTGGCTGTAGTCGATGGCATAGTTTTGCGATAGCACATCGCTGCTGCCATTTTTGTTCCACAGGTTGTCATTGGCGACGTCCATGATGCTGGCGTCGTCGTAGCTAACGTGGGTGCGCAGGTAGCTGAACTGCACACGCTGGTCGTGCGGCAGGTTAAGACCAAACTTGGCCAGACGCGATTTCATCACGGAGCCTGAGTAGGCCACGGTGGTGTTTTTTACCCGGTCTTCAACGCCAGGGTTATAGCCGGAGCCGGTACGCAGCTCACCGATTTCACCATTGCGGCCGGGGTTGTAATCGCCCAGATGCCGCTCACTGGCAGCGACCAGAATGTCGCCAATTTCATTGCCCAGGGCAAAGGCGCTGCTGCCGATAAAGTCGGTGCCATTGGCATAACCGCCCAGGCCAGTGGTGGCACGAATGCGGCCGCCAAACTCTTTGCCTTCGTGGATAAAGTCGCGGGCGTTAAGGGTGCTGAATTCGGCCACGCCCCCAATCACCCCGGCACCGCCCATACCCGAGGTGGCGCCCTTCTCCACCGTAACGCCGCTGAGCAGTTCGGGGTCGATATACATCGTGCCGTTGCGCTGCTGGTGGCCACTTTGCTGGAAGTTCTGGCGCATGCCGTCGATGTTCATATTGACCCGGCCATAGTCCTGCACACCGCGAATATTCACCGACAGACCGGGGTCTTGCTGACTCACGGCGGTGTACACGCCAGAGGTTTGCTCGAGCATATCGGCGGCATGCCGGGGCGGGTTGCGGTTGATCTGCTCCTGGCTGATAACGCTGACCGAACGCGGCGATTCATACACCCAGGCCTCCTGCAAACGCTGGCCGTTAATGGTGGTGGAACCCAACTCCAAAGCGCTGCCCACGTCATACTGGCGCTCCAGGCTGACTTGGCGCGCGCCGGTAAAGCGGTAGTTAACCGGCATGCCGCGCAGCAGCATGGCCAGGCCGTCTTGCACGCTATAAGCGCCTTGTAGTGTTTGCGCCTGTAAACCGGCCAGCTTGCTGCTGTCGAAAAACACTTGCACACCGGCCTGCTCGGCATAGGCCAGTACCGCGCTGCCCAACGGTTGCGCAGGGATATCGAAAGTGATCAGTGCGCTTTGATTGGCCGCCTGCGCAGTGGCCGCTTGCGCATGGACGACTGCGCCCATCAGCAACACCCAACCGGCAAAACCCGCATGCAAAACACGGCGTAGTGGTTGGGAACTCTGTGCTTTGTTTTTCACGTTTACTGCTCGCTCGGGTCGGCTTGTTGTAGTCAGCTAATGAAAATGAATCTCAACAAAGCAGACGAGCGAGCTAAGAAAAGTCAGTAAGCGAATTATCAAAAAAATCTGAAAATAAAAACGGCGGCCCTTAAGGCCGCCGTCTAGCACGCAGGTTGTAGCCGAAGTTAGTACAGCAAGGTCATGCCGGGTAGATCGATACGGCTGGCGTGCAACTCGCTGGCGACGGTGGCCAGCGCATCGTCGAGGCTGTCCAGGCGAAACACACCGCTGACCTCGCGCTGGGCCAGGTTTTTGTCGCTGATCATTAGCCAACCTGGCCGATATCTGTTCAAGCGCTCGGCCACCTGCGCGAGTGGTACGCGGTCGAATACCAACACCCCACGCTGCCAACTGCTGGCACGCGCCACGTCGAAACCTTGCAGCGTTTCGATGCCGTTTTCCTGGCTGTAATGAGCGGCTTGGCCTTCTTGCAGCACCTGACGGCGCGCCGGGTTTTGCAGACTGAGTTCGACGCTGTGTTCAAGCACACCCATCCAGGCGCCTCTGTCGTCCTGACTGACAACAAACTTGGTGCCCAAGGCGCGACTGCTGCCGCCAGCGCTTTCGACGATAAACGGCCGCTGTTCATTGCCGCCAATGGGCGCCACGTCAAAGCTGGCGTCGCCGCTGAGCAGGCGAATACGCCGCTCCTTGTCGGTGTAATACAGGTCGATGGCGCTCTTGGCATCGAGCTGGGCGACGCTGCCGTCGGGCAAGGTAATGCTGCGGATTTCACCTTTGCCGGTAGCGTGGTCGGCGAGCATGGGGGGGAGCAATGGTGCGGCCTGCTGCAAGCCGAGCAGCAGCAGGACGCTGGCCGCGGCACTGCCGACCCAGCGGGTAACAGGCACAGGTTTACGCACCGGCAAGGCAATCGGCTGATTGCGCGCGGTGGCCTGCTGGCCCAGCTCGCCGAGCAGGCTCCAGGTGGCACGGGCGTAGTCCAGCGCGGCGCCGTGGGCCGGGTCTTGGGCGAGCCAGTGCTGCAATTCATCGGCCTGGGCGCCGCTCGATTCGCGCGCGTCCAGGCGCACCGCCCAATCGGCAGCCTCCTGGCGAATCTGCTGCTCTCGCGTGTTGTGGCTAATCACGTTGTTCTCTCGAATGTCTGCGTTCGAATTTGTCGTTATAGGTATGCAGACGTCTGAGCCATAAAAAGTCAGTAAACCGTTTATCCATCAACGTTGCTGCAACCGCTCGGTGATATGCGCCAGCGCCTTGGCCAGGTGCTTTTGCACGGAACTGTCGGAGATGTCCAGCTGGCGCGCCACTTCGCTGTGGGTCAGGCCCTGAATACGGTTGAGCTGGAAGATTTGCTGGGTCCGCGCAGGCAATTCGGCCATGGCCGCGCGTAACAGTTGCAGGCGTTGTTCGGCGTCCAGGGCGTCGTCCAGCGCTGGGCGTTCGTCTTCGAAATGGGCCAGGGCCTCGTGGGGCTGGCTGTCGGTGCGGCGCCGTTGTTGCTGGCGAATGTGGTCGACCAACAGGTTATGCGCGGTGCGATAGAGGTAGGCCTGTGAGTTGTCGATGGCCTCCTTGCCCTGCTGCTCGGCCAGGCGCAGAAAACTTTCCTGCACCAAGTCCGCGGCCAGCTGCGGGTCGCGAACTTTACGCGTGAGCAGGCCCTGCAACGTACGCGCGTGCTTAAGGAACAGGCCTTTGAGGTCGGTCTCGGCCACGCGCACTCCAACATCCAATACCAGGAAATAGGGGCGCCATGCTAGACAAGAAGAGAACCTGTTGCAATTGCGATTCGTTGTTAACTAACCCTCTTATGGTCATTGCGCGAGCAAAAAGTAGTGATCGACCAACAGCGCGATAAACAGCAAGAACAGGTAGTAGATGCTGTATTTGAAGGTGTTGATGGCTGCATGGGGTTTGCTGTCGTGGTACAGCACCCAGCTCCATTGCAGAAAGCGCGCGCCCAAGGCCACGGCGCAGGCCAAGTACAGCAAACCGCTCATATGGATGACATAAGGCATCAGGCTCACCGCCAACAGCACCAGGGTGTACAGCACGATATGCACCTTGGTGTAATGCTCGCCGTGGGTGACCGGCAGCATGGGGATATCGGCTTTGGCGTATTCCTCTTTGCGGTGAATGGCCAGGGCCCAGAAGTGCGGCGGGGTCCAGGCGAAAATAATCAGCACCAGCAGCAGCGGTTCGGCGCTCATATGGCCGGTAACAGCTACCCAACCCAGCAGCGGTGGCGCCGCGCCGGCCAGGCCGCCAATAACAATATTCTGCGGCGTGGCGCGTTTGAGAAAGCCGGTGTAGAGCACGGCGTAGCCGAGTAATGAAGCCAGGGTCAGCCAGGCGGTGAGTTCGTTGGTAAAGGCCAACAACACCACCAGGCCAAGCACCGAGAGCGCCATGGCAAAGGTCAGTGCCGCCACTGGCGATACCCGCCCTTCTGCCAACGGCCGTTTATGCGTGCGCGCCATCAGCGCATCGATACGCCGGTCCACCACATGGTTGACCGCCGCGGCGCCGCCGGCACACAGGGCGATGCCCAGGTTGCCGAACACCAATACCGTCCATGGCACCCCGGCGCGCGTGGCGAGAAACATGCCGACCAATGAGGTGATCAGCATCAGCACCACCACCTTGGGCTTGGTCAGCTCCAGGTAGTCGCGCCAAAGTGCTCTGCTGTGACGTTCGCTGAGTAGAGTAGCCATGGCATCTCTCCTTTCTTGTTATGGATTCAGGCCGCCGATTGGCGGACCCAATTGTTCGCAGGTTCAGTGGCAACGCCCGCACTCACGCGCAAGCGGTAATTGACCAGTACCAGGCTCAGCAACAACAGCGCGCCTCCGGCGTTATGCGCCACGGCCACGGCCAGCGGCAGGTGCAGCAACACATTGCTCACCCCCAGGCTGATCTGCACCGCCAAGGCCAGCACCAGCAAGCCCGCCAGGCGCCCGTGGCCGCCACGTTGCAGTCGCCAGGCCAGGGCCAGCAACACCAGGGTGACAAGCATGGCGCCAAGGCGATGGGTGAAATGAATAGCGGTGCGCGCATCGCTATCAAGCTGGCCGCCGAGGTAGTTGGGGCCAATGTGTTGGCTTAGGTGAAAGCCGTTGGCGAAATCCATCTCTGGCCACCACTGCCCGTGGCAGGTCGGCAAGTCGATACAGGCGACCGCCGCATAGTTGGAGCTAACCCAGCCGCCCAACGCGATTTGCCCAATCACCACCAGCAACCCCACGGCCGCCAGCCGCCGCAGCTGCGCTGGCACGGCGGGCAAACTCGGCAGCCGGCCCGACAAGCGCAGAGTCAGCAAGAACAACAGCGCCAAGGTGGTAAAGCCGCCAAGCAAATGCGCCGTGACCACCTGCGGCCACAGCTTGAGGGTGACGGTCCACATACCAAACGCCGCCTGCGCAATCACCACACCCAGCAACAGCAAGGGCAATTTCAACGGCTGCCCCGGCTCAGCGCGTCGGCGCACAGCAACCACCGCCAGCGCCACAATCAACAGCCCCAGGCTGCCGGCGAAGTAGCGGTGAATCATCTCGTTCCAGCCCTTGTGCGCTTCCACCGGCGCATGGGGGAAATTCGCTTCAGCGTGAGCCAACTGCGCCTCGCTGGCCGGCACGCTGATAAAGCCATAGCAGCCCGGCCAATCGGGACAGCCGAGGCCGGCGTGGGTCAGGCGGGTATAGGCGCCCAGCAGTACGACCACGATTGCCAGAACCGTGGCTAACAACGCGAGGCGATATCCGGGTTTGGCCATCAGCAATCCCCTTGTGATCAGCCGATATTCGACAGTTTCAGCAGCAGGCGCAGGTCATTGAGAATGGCCTTGCCCTTGGTTTTTGCGTCATAACGCAGCACCAGATTGCCGTGCGGGTCGACCAGCCACAGTTGCGGTTCGGCGCCGGTTGTTGGCGTGGCCTTGCCATAGGCTTGAGTGTCGAGGCCATAGCGGCCCAGGCGTGGGTAGTCGCGGGCGAGCTCGCTGTTGTAGCTCTCACTAACCGGCTGCGCGGTGGCCAGACCGTGAGTCGCGCGCGAGGCCTCGCGGCCCAGGCCGATCTGAAGTTGCCGGGCCAGGTACACCAGCTGTTTGCAGTCCTCGGCGCAGGCGGCGGGGGCGGTCACCAGAATTTGCCAGGTGTCGACGTTGTCGCCCTGCACGCCCAGGTCCGTGCGACTCTGACCATTGCCGATCAGCTCGCCGCTGTAGTTGCGCCCTTCCGGCACCCAGAAGCGGAATTGGTACATGCAGGTGGCCAACACCATCGGGCCGATGGTCAGCACCAACAGCAGAATCAGCTGCAAGCGCCCTTGGCGCCGGGGAGCGCTCTGCGGCATAGGCAGGGTCGATGAACTCATGGTTGCTCTCCTAAGCGAGGCTCACGCGCAGGGGCCGCGTGAAAACCGAGGTAGATAAATAAGCCCAGCAGCGCCGCCGCCAGGGCAAACCACTGCACGGCATAGGCCTGGTGGCGTTCGGGGCCCATGGCAACGATTGGCCAGTCGGCCTGGTACGCGGCCGCGCTGGGTTGCAGGCGCACTTCATAGGCCAGGCCGGCGCGGCCCAACTGCTGCCAAAGCACCTGTGGATGCACCGCGTTAACCAACAACGGCCAGCTGTTGCTAGGCGCATCGGCTTGCAATTGAAAGGTTTCACCCGGCGGCACATAGACCCAGGCATCCAGATTCTGGATAGCCGGCGGTGTGCTGAATCGCGCCGGGTTGCGCCGATCCGGCCACGGTAGCCAGCCACGGTTGACCAACAGCCAGAGGTCGCTGGCCTGATCGTAGAAAGGTTGCAGCAACTCGACGCCGGCCTTGCCGTCACGGGTGCGGTTGTCGAGCAGCACGCTGTGTTGCTCGTCGAAATGACCGCTCAGGTGTACCCGGCGATAGGCCGCATCTTTAGTGTTTTCCAGCTCAAGAATGCCCATGGGTTCGGCCGTGCGCCGTGCCTCATAACTGGCCAACAACTGGCGTTTTTCTTCCGCCCGCGCCAGTTGCCAGAAGCCCAGCAACACCAGCACCGGCAGCAGTGCCGCGACCACCAGGCTGGGCAGCCAGCCAGGGCGAAAGCGCCTCATCTGGCGCCCCCGAACATTGGCAGGTGACTGGCTATACTCCATGGCATTCCCCTTCCCATTGGCGAGTCTCACACCATGCTCAAAGCAGCCATCGTGTTTATGCTGTTGGCCACCGTTGTCAGCCTGTTCAGCGGCTTGTTTTTTCTGGTCAAAGACCAGGGCAACTCATCGCGTTTGATCAGCGCCTTGACCATTCGCGTGGTCCTTGCGGCGCTGACCCTGGCCCTGGTGACCTGGGGCTTTTACAGCGGCCAGTTGGTCAGCCATGCCACGTGGTAAGCGCCCCGTTTAAAGCACGTAAACAAAGATAAACAGCCCTACCCACACCACATCGACAAAGTGCCAATACCAGCTGGCCGCCTCAAAACCGAAGTGTTGTTTCTCGTCGAAATGGCCACGCAAGATGCGGAAAAACATCACCGCCAAAATCAACGTACCGATGGTGACGTGGGCGCCGTGAAAGCCGGTGAGCATAAAGAACGTGGCGCCGTAGATACCCGAGCCCAGGGTCAGCCCCAGTTCGTGGTAGGCCTCCACATACTCCACGGCCTGCAAGGTCAGAAAGCTCAAGCCCAAGAGAATGGTCAGCCCCAGCCACGCCTTCAGCGCGCCGCGTTTGCCATGGCGTAGGGCGTGGTGTGCAAGGGTTACGGTAACGCTGGAGCTGACCAGCAAAATGGTGTTGATCAGCGGCAGGTGCCAGGGGTCGATAACGTCTTTGGGCGCCGGGAATAGTTTCGGATCGGGGCTATTAAGCAGTGGCCAGGTGTATTCGAAATTTGGCCAAAGCATATGCGCTACGCCCTTGGCGCCCTCTCCGCCGAGCCAGGGGCCAGCCCAGGTGCGCACATAAAACAGCGCGCCAAAGAAGGCGATAAAAAACATCACCTCGGAAAAAATAAACCAGCTCATGCCCCAGCGGAACGAGCGGTCCATCTGTGTGCTGTACAGGCCCTGGCGGCTTTCTTTGATCACCGCGCTAAACCAGCCAAACAGCATGTAGGCAACCATCAGCCCACCGATGGCGAAAATCAGCGGACCGTGGGATTCGGGCCGCGCCGCTTTCAGGTCGTTAAACCAGGTGCCCAGGCCGTACATAGTAGTGAGCATGCCGATGGTGGCAATGATCGGCCACTTGCTTTGCGCCGGAACGTAGTAGTGCTCGTAGTCGGAGTTGGGGCTCTTTGGCAGGGCCTCGTCGTGCGTCGCCATTTTATTGTTCTCCTTGTTTTACACCGCTTACTTGGCCGCTATCGGCGCATGGCGAGCGGTGATGTCGAACAGCGTGTAACCGAGGGTCAGGTGGTAGACATCCTTGGGCAGATCACGGTCGACGATGAAGCGCACCTTCATTTCTACGCGTTCACCGGGTTGCAGCACTTGCTGGTTGAAGCAGAAGCAGGCGGTCTTGTGGAAATACGCCGCTGCTTCGGACGGCGAAACACTGGGAATGGCTTGCGCCGTCATCGGTTTGTCGGTGGGGTTGTGGGCGATAAACGTCATCTCATTAACCGCCCCCGGGTGCACCACCAGGTCAGCCGCCACCGGGCGGAACTCCCAGACCATGTCAGCGGCATTGGTGGCCATAAACTGCACCTTCACTTGCCGTGCTTCATCCACTTGTTGTTGTTCGCCGGCGTACTGCCCGGCGGTTTTGCCGTTGATGCCAAAGGCCTTGCACATCACGTCGTAGATCGGCACCAGGGCAAAACCAAAGGCGAACATCACCACCACCAACAACAGCAGGCGGGAGACCAGTTTTTTGGTGGTGATGCCTTCGCTCATGGCTGGCTCACTTGATTTCCGGTGGCGTGGTAAAGGTGTGGTACGGCGCCGGTGACGGAACGGTCCACTCCAGCCCATCGGCACCATCCCAAGGCTTGGCCGGCGCGGGTTTGCCGCCGCGGATGCACTTGATCACGATAAACAGGAAGAGGAACTGGGTGGCGCCAAAGCTAAAGGCGCCAATGGAGGAAACCATATTGAAATCGGCGAACTGTAGGTTGTAGTCCGGAATACGCCGAGGCATGCCCGCCAGCCCGACAAAGTGCATGGGGAAGAAGGCCATATTCATACCGACAAACGACAGCCAGAAATGCAGCTTGCCGAGGGTTTCGTCGTACATATGCCCGGTCCACTTCGGCAGCCAGTAATACGCCGAGGCGAAGATACCGAAGATCGCACCCGGCACCAGCACGTAGTGGAAATGCGCCACCACAAAGTAGGTGTCGTGGTACTGGAAGTCCGCTGGGGCGATGGCCAGCATCAAGCCGGAAAAGCCGCCGATGGTGAACAGAATGACGAAGGCCACGGCAAACAACATTGGCGTCTCAAACGTCAGCGAACCCTGCCACATGGTGGTTACCCAGTTGAACACCTTCACCCCGGTGGGCACGGCGATCAGCAAGGTGGCGTACATAAAGAACAGCTCGCCCACCAGCGGAATACCCACCACAAACATGTGGTGGGCCCAGACGATAAACGACAGGAAGGCGATCGAGGCCGTGGCATAAACCATGGAGGTGTAGCCAAACAGCGGCTTGCGCGAGAACGCCGGAATGATCGAGCTGACGGCGCCAAAGGCCGGCAAGATCATGATGTAAACCTCAGGGTGGCCGAAAAACCAGAACACATGCTGAAACAGCACCGGGTCACCGCCGCCGGCAGCACTAAAGAAGCTGGTGCCAAAGTGGATATCCATCAGCATCATGGTTACGCAGCCCGCCAGCACCGGCATTACCGCAATCAGCAAAAAGGCGGTGATCAGCCAGGTCCAGACAAACAGCGGCATTTTCATCAAGGTCATGCCTGGAGCGCGCAGGTTGAGGATGGTGGCGATCACATTGATCGCGCCCATGATCGAACTGATGCCCATCAGGTGAATGGCGAAGATAAAAAACGTCACGCTTTCCGGCGCGTACGTGGTGGATAGCGGTGCGTAGAAGGTCCAGCCAAAGTTCGGCCCGCCACCGGCGGTGAACAGGGTGCTGATCAACAGGCCAAAGGCCGCTGGCAGCAGCCAAAAGCTGAAGTTGTTCATGCGTGGCAGGGCCATATCCGGCGCGCCGACCATCAGTGGAATCATCCAGTTGGCCAAGCCGACAAAGGCCGGCATCACCGCACCAAACACCATCACCAAACCATGCATGGTGGTCATCTGGTTAAAGAACGCCGGCTCAACAATTTGCAGCCCCGGTTGAAACAGCTCGGCGCGAATCACCATGGCGAACGAGCCGCCAATCAGAAACATGGCAAAGCTGAACCACAGGTACATGGTGCCGATGTCTTTGTGGTTGGTGGTCAACACCCAACGCATCAGGCCTTTGGCCGGGCCGTGGTGGCCGTGGTCGGCGGCGTGCCCAGCATGGCCAGGCTCAATCACTGCACTCATGATGGGTCTCCTATTTGTTCGCCTGTTTCAGGGCTAATACGTCTTTCGGAGTGACCATGTCACCGACGTTGTTGCCCCACGCATTGCGTTCGTAAGTGATCACCGCGGCGATATCGACCTCCGACAGTTGCTTGCCGAACGCTGCCATGGCCGTGCCCTGCTTACCGAAGAAGACGATATGCAGGTGGTCCTCTTTTGGCCCAAGGGCAATCTTCGAGCCCTTGAGTGCCGGGAACATCGGCGGCAGGCCCTGGCCTTCGGCTTGGTGACAAGCCGCGCAGGTGGTGTGGTAAATCTTGTCGCCGCGCTCAACCAGTTCTTCGCGGGTCCACTCCTTACTGGTCAGCTCTTTCATTGCCAACGCTTCCTGCTTGCGCTCATCCAGCCACTTGGCGAAGTCCTCTTTGGATTTCACCTCAACCACAATCGGCATAAAGCCGTGGTCTTTACCGCATAGCTCGGCGCACTGGCCACGGTAGACGCCGGGCTTTTCCACCTTGGTCCAGGCTTCGTTGACGAACCCTGGAATAGCATCGCGTTTTACCGCCAAGGCTGGCACCCACCAGGAGTGGATAACGTCAGCGGCGGTAATCAAGAAGCGCACCTTGGTGCCGGCGGGAATCACCAATGGTTGGTCGACCTCCAGCAGGTAGTGCTCGTCTTTCGGCGCTTGGTTGTGAATTTGCTCTTGGGGGGTGGCCAGGTTGCTGAAGAACTCCACCTCCTGACCGAGGTATTTGTAATTCCACTTCCACTGGTAGCCGGTGATCTGGATATCCAGTTCGGACTCACTGCTGTCATAGATATTGATCAGCGTCTTGGTCGCCGGAATGGCCATCACCACCAGAATCACAAAGGGCACGACGGTCCAGAGAATCTCCACCGTAGTGCTTTCATGAAAGTGCGAAGCGACCTGGCCGGTGGAACGCCGGTGCACCAGCATCGACCAGAACATCGCGCCAAACACCACGATGCCGATGACGGCGCAGATCAGGAAGATGGTCATATGCAGGTCGAACACGGCGTTGCTGGTCGCCGTTGCCCCCTGGGTCATATTCACCGTCCAGGCAGCGTGTGCAGGACTGAATACCGACCACAGCAGGAGGCCCATCCAGGCATGTGGATGTCGCATCATTGCGGGTTCCCCTTATCGTTCTTGTTATCCCGCCGGCTATGCCTGCGGCGAAGGGAGCGTCTGCTAGAAAACTGACTTAGCTGTCGCACCCATTCCTTGCCGTGGCTCAGTCCGGGTTCATCAGGTCATGTCTTTCGAGTCGGAGTATAGCCAGGGACTTTATCCCCGCAATGTCATGGCAAAAAAGCCTGTGGGCGGCCAAGGCCTGTGCTAAAGCCCCCGGTTCTTCTGGCTTGCGGCAAGGTGTAACGCTAGCGTTATAACGGGACTAGCATAAAAGTTTAGGGATTATGACAATCGCGTCTTAGCATGGGACGGGTGCCAGCTAATGTGTCTGTCTTTCCTACCTGTTTCATTGCTGAACAGGCCCACCTCTTTACGCCATGTCCTTTGTTCGGGAGCAGTCATGAAAACCGCCGCATTACGCGAGCTGATTCAGCGCGCACACCAACACGAAGCCCAAAGCGCCAACTTGGCCAATCAGCTCGAAGGAAAAATCGCCGACCTGCACCGTGCAATCCGCCTGCCGACCAGCGATGAAAAAGGGGCCTTAACCCGTTTTGTCGCCGCGTACATTGATCAGGTGCCGGACATTCTCGACGCTGCCAATCAGGTGGCGCGGGAAGCGGGGATTGAAGATCAGATCAAACCGGTGCTGAAAGTCGCCGAAGAATTCTTCCTCCACCCGCCGGCGCTGATGGCCGGCCACGAGGGCCTCGACGGGCTGCTCGATGAAGCCTACCTAGCGCACCGTTTGGTCGAAGAAGTGAACGACCGCTATATCACCCATATGGGCCAGCCGCTGATTCCGCTGGACACCACGGTGGCCAACCTGATCGCCCACCAACTGATCGGCGAACCTTTTGCCAATCAACTGGATGAAGCCGTGCACCACGCCGTAGACGGCATGCTCGATAACGAGGTGTTTCAGCAGGATTCGGTGCAGGCCTACCGCAGCCGCCTGAGCAGCCCGAATACCACTGCCGCGTGGCAGCAATGGCCGTGCTTGTCGCGGCAATTGGGAGTTGAGTTACAACTACAAGAGGCCGTGTAAACACCGAACCGCAGGGTGTGCTGTGCGCACCAGGCGATTTGCGCTCTGGTGCGCACAGCACACCCTTCAGTTACTGCGGCGTATACCTGGGCCGAGGCGTCGCCATCGGAATTGGGCTAGTGCCATCCAGTGGCAAGAACGCTGAGCGCTCGGCGTCATAAGCGCGAATCTCGCAGGTGTCGATGCTGTACACCCAGCCATGAATAAACAGCTGTCCGCTGGCCATACGCGAGGCTACCGACGGATGGGTGCGCAAGTGCTGCAACTGCGCCACCACGTTTTCCTCGGTCAACACCCCCAAGGTTTCGTGCTCGGTGCCGCAACTGCAGTTGTCAGCCACCATAATTTTCGCCACCTCGGCATGGCGCAGCCAGGCTTTTACCGTGGGCATTTTTTCCAAGGTGTCGGGGTTCATTACCGCGCGCATCGCGCCGCAATCGGAGTGGCCACAAACAATGATGTGGTGCACGCCCAAGGCCAGCACCGCGTACTCGATGGCGGTGGAAACGCCGCCGTTCATTTGCCCATACGGTGGCACCACGTTGCCAACGTTACGGGTAACGAACAAATCGCCCGGCGAGCTTTGCGTAATCAGCTCAGGCACGATGCGCGAATCGGCGCAGGTGATAAACATTGCCCGCGGTCTTTGGGCATTGGCGAGCTTCTGGAACAACTCCTCTTGCTCGGGGAACACCTCGGTGCGAAAGCGCTGAAAACCCGAAACTATCTGCTGCAACGCCTCATCGGCACCCTCGCCTTGTGCCCCATCGAGGCGGTCGAGATTCTGTTGGTCGCGCGTGTTCATAGAGCACTCCTGAGCGAGAAACGGATGGGCCTTTAAGACTATAGCCGGAGCGATATTGTTCCAGCTCTGCTGCCTGGCGGCCACCTTGAATCGTTTGCACGATGTAGCAGGCATGCCTGCCGACCTGCACCTGTGAACAATTCCCGGCAACAGCCGTCTCTTGTGCGTACAGTCCATTCACCGCCTTTCTACTGCGAGCGCTCCATGCCGTCGATCTACGACCTCAAACCCCGCTTCCAGAACTTGCTTCGCCCTTCTGTCACCCGTTTGCACGCCAAAGGCGTCACCGCGAATCAGGTCACTCTGTTTGCCTGCGCGGTCTCTGTCTTGGTGGGCGCCGTGGTGGCGATATTTGCGCAACACACGCTGGTTTTTGCGCTCTTACCGCTGTGGATGTTGCTGCGCATGGGCTTGAATGCGGTGGATGGCATGTTGGCCCGTGAGTTTGGCCAGCAGTCGCGGCTGGGGGCTTACCTGAATGAAATCACCGACTTGGTCGCCGACGCCGCGCTGTATCTGCCGTTTGCCTGCTTAGTTGGGGTGTCTGGCGCAGCGGTGGCGGCAGTTGTATTGCTTGCTTGGTTAAGTGAATACGCTGGCGTGCTGGGCTTGATGGTTGGCGCGTCGCGCCGCTATGACGGGCCGATGGGCAAGAGCGATCGCGCTTTTGTGTTTGGTCTTTTGGGCTTTCTATTGGCCG
This sequence comes from uncultured Pseudomonas sp., assembly GCA_964543145.1. Classification (GTDB taxonomy): domain Bacteria; phylum Pseudomonadota; class Gammaproteobacteria; order Pseudomonadales; family Pseudomonadaceae; genus Aquipseudomonas. Next base: position 42,889 of record CAZIWV010000007.1, on the reverse strand, counting down.
TTGGTGTGCCGGTCCAGGGTTGGCTGACGTCAATCATGGCAGTGCTCGCCGCCCTGCTGTTGTTCACCACTTACAACCGCGTCAAGCGCGGGCTGGCCGAGTTACCCGCCAGTTAATCAAATCGATTTTTTGGAGTTCTACGGATGGAAACTCAACGCCTGCAACACAACGCTACTTTTCCTACCCATGACGGGGTCGAGCTGTTCTACCGCTACTGGCCCGCTGTCAACGCCACCCCAGAATCGCCACGCAAAGCCATTGTGCTGCTGCATCGCGGCCACGAACATTCGGCGCGCATGGCGCATTTGGTCGATGAGCTAAACCTGCCCGACTTTGCCTTTTTCGCCTGGGATGCCCGCGGCCATGGCCACTCGCCGGGCGAGCGCGGCGACAGCCCGAGCTTTGCCGCCAGCGTGCGCGACGTGGATGATTTCGTCGCCTTTATCCAGCGCGAACATGGTGTCGCCCTCGAAGACATTGCCGTGGTCGCGCAAAGCGTGGGCGCGGTGTTGGCCGCCACCTGGGCCCATGACTACGCACCGCGTATCCGCTGCATGGTGCTGGCCTCCCCGGCCTTCGATATCAACCTGTATGTGCCGCTGGCCCGCCCGGGGCTGACCTTGCTGCAAAAGCTCAAGGGCAATTTCTTTGTTAAAAGTTACGTGCGCCCGGGCATGCTTACCCACGACAAAGCCCGCGCCGACAGCTATGCCAATGACCCGCTGATTGCCAAGGCGATTTCGGTAAACCAATTGCTTGGTTTGTATGAAGCAGCGGACCGTGTGGTGGGCGACGCCGAGGCGATTCAGGTGCCGACCCAGTTGCTGATTTCCGGCGCCGACTTTGTGGTCAAGCGCAAACCCCAGGAGCTGTTTTTCCAACGCCTGGGCACCCTGCAAAAAGAACGTCATTTGCTGCCCGGCTTCTACCACGACACCCTCGGCGAAGCCGACCGCCATATCGCCGTGAGCAAAGCCCGTGGCTTTATCGAGCTGCTGTTTAGCCAACCGCTGAGCCGCCCAGAACTGCTCAGCGCCGACCGTATCGGCTTTACCAAAGCCGAAGCTGAAGGCCTGTCCACACCGCTGCCGCCTAATTCGCCAGCGGGTTTGTACTGGCGCATGACCCGCGCCTCGATGGGCTTGGGCGCGAAGTTATCGGCTGGGGTAAAACTGGGCTTCGACACCGGCTTCGACTCCGGCAGCACCCTCGACTACGTGTACCGCAACAGGCCCACCGGCACCGGCGCCCTGGGGCGCATGATCGACACCAACTACCTCAACTCCATCGGCTGGCGCGGTATTCGTCAGCGCAAAGTGCATATCGAAGAGCTGCTGCGCGAAACCCTGCAAAAGCTACAGGCCGAGGGCAAGCCGACGCGTATCGTCGATATCGCCGCCGGTCATGGCCGCTATGTACTGGAAGCGCTGCAAGGCTTGGCCCAGCGCCCGGACTCGATTCTGCTGCGCGACTACAGCGACCTTAACGTCAGCCAGGGCAGCGCCCTGATCGCGGAAAAAGGCCTGGCCGATATTGCTCAGTTTGTTAAGGGCAATGCCTTCGATCCCGAAAGCCTGGCTAGCCTGGAGCCGAAACCGACCCTGGCGATTGTTTCCGGCCTCTATGAATTGTTTGGTGATAACAGCATGGTCGGCGGCTCCCTTGGCGGCCTGGCGCAGGCCGTAGAACCGGGTGGCTACCTGATTTACACCGGCCAGCCGTGGCACCCGCAGTTGCAGCTGATTGCCCGTGCCCTGACCAGCCACCGCGATGGTCAGCCCTGGGTGATGCGTCGTCGCACCCAGGCCGAGATGGATCAATTGGTGGCCGCTGCGGGCTTTCGCAAGGTGACGCAGCGTATCGACCAGTGGGGCATCTTTAGCGTCAGCCTGGCGCAACGAGTCGAGAGATGAGCGATGCCGCCCATGCCAAGCTAACGCTGCGTCAGCGCTTTCCTCGGGCGCTGATGTGGCTGGTGATTTTGGCGCCGCTGTTTTTCGCCAGCTATAGCTTTGCCAACTGGTACACCAGCCAGCGCGCCGATGTCGGCACGTTGGTTTTCAGCTGGGAAAGCCATACACCGTTCTGGGCCTGGACCATCGTGCCCTACTGGTCCATCGACTTGCTGTATGGCCTGTCGCTTCTGCTGTGCAGTAGCCGCCATGAGTTGGATGTTCACGCTCGCCGGCTCCTCACCGCGCAGGTGGTGGCGATTGCCGGCTTCTTGTTATTCCCACTGACCTACACCTTTACCCGCCCGGAAATGACCGGCTTTTTCGCCTGGATGTTTGAAGTGCTGATGGGCTTCGACAAGCCGTTTAACCAGGCGCCGTCGCTGCATATCGTGCTGCTGATCGTGCTCTGGGTGCGTTATGCCGACCACACGCCCAAGGGCCTGTGGCGCTGGTTGCTGCATATCTGGTTTGGCTTGATCGGCTTGTCGGTGCTGACCACGTACCAACACCACTTTATCGACCTGCCCACTGGCGTTCTGGTCGGCTGGCTGTGCGTCTGGCTATGGCCGCTGGATCGCCCTAGCCCGCTGGCGCATTTGCGTTGGCAGCGGCAAGCGCGGGGGCAACGGCTGGGGCTTTATTACGGCGTTGCTGGGCTGGCCCTGGGCGCCCTAGGGGTAACCGTGGGTGGGCTGGGCTGGTTTCTCACCTGGCCGGCGGTGGCCTTGGTATTAGTGGCGCTGAACTACTTGTTGATTGGTGCAGCAGGCTTTCAGAAACACCGTAACGGTCAGCTCAGTTGGGCGGCGAATTTTCTCTTTGGCCCGTACCTGATTGGCGCATGGATTAACTCCCGCGCCTGGACGGCCAAGGTGCCCAAACTGGTGCCGGTGGTCGACGGCGTCTGGCTGGGGCGTATCCCCAACAAAGGCGAACTCGACGGCACACCGATAAAGGCGATTGTCGACCTGTGCGCCGAACTGCCCTGCGCCATTGGCGGCCGCGCCTATACCACGCTGCCAACCCTGGACTTGCTGCCTCCCAGCCCCGAGCTGCTGCAAGCCGCCGCCGAGGCCATCGAGCGTGCGCGCGCCCATGGGCCGGTGCTGGTCTGCTGCGCCCTGGGTTATTCGCGCAGTGCCGCCGCAGTGGCCGCCTGGCTGCTCAGTACTGGGCGCGCGGCCAGCCCGGCAGCGGCGCAAGCCATGCTGGAACACGCACGCCCAGGCGTGGTGTTGCGCGAAGGTCACTTGCGTAATCTGGCGCTGATCGGAGCCACGGCATGAGCGATCTGCGCTTGCTCAGCTGCGCGCGCTTGCTGGAACAGGGGCAACGGCTGGATCAGTTATCCACAGGGATCAGCTTGGTGGCCCTGGCCGGCGCGTTGGTGACCGTTACCTTGACCCAGCTGCCACTGGTAGCCGCTCTGTTGCTGCTCTGCCTGCTGGCCGGCGCCGTAGAAAAATACTGGGCGCTGCGGGTGGCCTTTGATGCCGCGCTATTTGTCCGGGTAGCCGATGCGGCCGACTTATCGACGGCCACTGAGCAACTGGATGAAGGCCTGCATGGCCTCGGCCTGCTGCCAGCCCACAACAAAGGCCGCGACTGGCCGCTGCGTTGCCAGGGCGCCTTGGCGTTGTTGCGCAACCAGGGCCTGACCCTGGCGGTGCAATTGCTATTGGCGGTGGCCGCAGTGGCGGCCGGCGCTTTTCTCTAGAGGACTGTGTATGTCACGTGTCTCGGACTACAGCTGGCGCGGCGCCTTTGTCGCCCGCCTGATTATCGGTTTTGCCGCCGCCGTTACCGGTGCGCGAGCCTTGTGGGTGGGCTGCGCGCCCGACCCGAAACCACGCGTGTACTTTGCCAACCACAACAGCCATGGCGACTTTGTGCTGCTGTGGTCGTCGCTGCCTGCGCATATGCGCGGCAGCACGCGGCCGGTGGCCGGCGCCGACTACTGGGGCAAAGCCGGGATGCGCAGTTTTCTGATCAATAAGGTCTTTCGTGGCGTACTGATCGCACGCACACCGAGCGCAGATGGCCCCAACCCCATCGAACAAATGGGCGCGGTGCTGGAGGGCGGTGAGTCGCTGATCCTTTTCCCGGAAGGCACGCGTAACCTGGAAGACGGCCTGCTGCCGTTTAAAAGCGGCCTATTCCACCTGGCCACCCGCTGCCCTGAGGTAGAGCTGGTGCCGGTATGGATCGACAACCTCAAACGCGTCATGCCCAAGGGCCGCACCCTGCCCTTGCCGCTGCTGTGCACCCTGACCTTTGGCACGCCATTGCACCTGCAAGAAGGCGAAACCAAGGCCGACTTTTTAGCCCGTAGCCGCGACGCATTGCTGGCCCTGACGCCAAAGGAAGCCTGATATGGATCGGCAAACCCTCAACGTATTTATCGCCGTCGGCATTTTTTTAGCCTTGGCCTCGCTGGTCGGGCAAATCCTTAAATGGAAAAAAGGCGCGACGCCGGTAATCGACAACCTCAATGCGCGTATCAATGCCTGGTGGGTGATGGTGGCGGTACTGGGTGTGGCGTTTTTCTTCGGCAAGCCGGGGGTGATGCTGCTGTTCTACCTGCTGTCGTTTTTTGCCCTGCGCGAGTTCATCACCCTTACGCAAACCCGTGGCGGCGATTACCCGGCGCTGGTGGCGGCGTTTTACTGCGTGCTGCCGTTTCAGTACTTCTTGGTGTACGTCGAGTGGTACGGGCTGTTCAGCATCTTTATCCCGGTGTTTGTATTCCTGCTGATGCCGTTCCTGGCCTCGCTAGGCGGCGACACCACGCGTTTTCTCGAACGCACGGCCAAGGTGCAATGGGGGCTGATGATTTGCGTGTTCAGCATTTCCCACGTGCCGGCGTTGCTGACCCTCAATATCGCTGGCTATGAAGGGCGCAACCTACTGTTAATCGCCTTCTTGGTGTTGGTGGTGCAGTCCTCCGACGTGCTGCAATACATCTGGGGCAAGCTGTTCGGCAAAACCAAAGTCGCACCCAACCTATCGCCGTCGAAGACCCTCGAAGGCCTGATTGGCGGCGTTTTTTCCGCCACCTTGCTCGGCGGCGCGTTGTTCTGGATGACGCCGTTTAGCTTCTTTGGCGCGCTGGCCCTGGCCTTTGTGATTTGCCTGATGGGCTTTATCGGCGGGCTGGTGATGTCAGCGATCAAACGCGACCGTGGCGTGAAGGACTGGGGGCATATGATCGAAGGCCATGGCGGCATGCTCGATCGGCTGGACTCGGTGTGTTTTGCCGCGCCGGTGTTCTTTCATTTGGTGCGGTACAACTTCACGTAAGCAGCGCCGAACCCAACCTACGAGAACATCGTTCGCAGGGAATTGCGGCTGAAACCGCTCATACGGAAGGTAGTGCGGGCCAATCGTTAAAATTTTCTTAGTATTTCGGCCTGATTTTAAAATAATCTTCGAGCAGTTAAAGAAATCTTGGCTGACGAAGGGGTTTTTAACGTGACGTTGACCGCAGTCGGTTACGCCTACCTGATTGATGCAATGGGAATCCAGGCGCTGCCTCCCAAAAGGCCGGCGATGATTCGCGCGGTGACTCGCATTGAAGTTATCGGCGACACGTTGTCTGTGCCCCCTGCGCTGGCGCCCCAAGAAGGTGATTTCCTCGAGCATATTTTCTTTGCGCTCAAGCATGAGGGCGTAAACCTGAGCGTCCTCAGCCAAGTCCTGCCGCAAATCCCTGGCGACATTATCTTGGCCAAGCTGCTTGAAACGCCCAGCGGCGCCTACATCCGGCAAATCTGTTTTTTATGGGAAGAATTCACCGGCCAACTGCTGGACTTCCACCAACCGCCCCGGGGCGCGGCCACCACCTTGTTTCCTGCTGCGCGCTATATCACCGGCAAGGCGGTGCGAAACACCCGTTGGCGCGTGGACTTCAACGGACTGGGTTCCATCCGCTATTGCGCCAGCGTTGAACGGACCCCCGATATTCAAGCGTTGCTGGACCTCGACATCCTGGGCAAAGCCAAAGCCTTCCTCGCCTCCCTACCAGCAGAGATGATGGACCGGGCAATTTCCTGGGCCTACTTGTCAGAAACCCGTGAAAGCTTTGCCATCGAAAAAGAGTCTCCGAGTGCCGATAAGTCGGAACGTTTTGTCCAGTTGCTGCGCCAGGCACATGACCAATTGCCGCTCACCGAAGACTATCTAGTGAGCTTGCAGAACAGCGCGATTTCAAATCCGCTGGATATGGCCGTGGCCTTCCGGCATGAGCAGAACCATCTGAGCAATGGTCTGCGCGGTGCAGCCGGCGTCACCTACGTTCCGCCACCGCCACAACTCTGTCATGAGCTGATGCAAGAACTAATGCAGTTCGCCAATAACGCACCGGCAGAGATCGATCCTCTGGTGGCGGCCGGCGTTTCTTCGTTTGGCTTTGTGTTCTTGCACCCCTTCATGGATGGTAATGGCCGCCTTTCAAGGTTCCTCATTCACCTGGCTTTATGCCGCAGTGGGGCGCTGGACAATGGTCTACTGCTGCCCGTCTCCGTGGCAATGAAACATGGCGAACAGCGCTACCTGGAAGCGCTGCAAGATTACTCAAAGGCCATGCTGCAATTCTGGAAAATACGCTGGGTCGACCTCGACGACGTGGCGCTGACATTTGAGGGCCACGAGTCGGTCTATCGCTATTGGGATGCCACCGCGCAGGTGGCGTTTACCCTGGAAATGGCGCGACAGGCGCTGGAAGTTGAGCTGCGTGAGGAAGCGCAGTTTCTGGAAAATTACGACGCCGTCGTTCGCGCGGTGAACGCGCGGTATGACGTCAGAGGCTCAGAACTCGCCAAGCTGGTGATGATGTGCCTGAGCAACAATGGCGTTGTATCCCGAAACCGCCGCAAGCAGTTTGAAAATATCGTGCAAGGCGAGGTTTTCGACTTCATCGAGGCGAAGGCGCGCGAACAGCTCTTCGGCACGCGCTCGGCCGATGGGGTAGATGTTTAACGTCGGACTTCGTGCCCCTAATGGAAATGAAAAGACCGCAGAGTGTGCGCCCCTTGCGTTCGCAGGGATCGCTCGCTGCGCGCATCACTCCCAACGGGGTTGTGGCTACACCAGCACTTCCTGCTGAAACGGCAAGTCCGGCCCGGTGCGCGAGCAGGTCACGGCAGCGGCGGCGACGGCGTAGGTCAGCAGGCTTTCGATCTGTTCGCGGCTGAGGCTGGCAACGCCTTGCGGGCTATCCAGTTCAGCGCGAGTCAGCCAGGCCAGCAGCGCGGCCTGGAAGGTGTCGCCAGCGCCTACGGTGTCTTTCACCTGAATGCTGCGGGCGGGTACCGAAAGGGTGCCGTGCTGACGACTAAAGGCCGTGGCACCACCAGCACCGCGGGTCATCAATACCAACTGGCAACGCCCACCCAACCAGCGTTCGATGATGGTTTCCGCCGCGGTGCCGGGGTAGAGCAAATGCAGGTCTTCGTCGCTGACTTTGATCAGGTCGGCCAGTTGTGCCAGCTCTTCCACGCGGCTGCGCCATAGCTCGGCATCGGGCTGCGGGTTAAGGCGCACGTTGGGGTCGAGGCTGATCAGGCGTTTGCCGCTTTCGCGGCGTACCAGCTCTAGCAAGGTGTCGCCAATCGGCTGCACCACCAGGGAAAACGAACCTACATGCAGGCCGCGAACATCGTCGCCAAGCACGGGCAGATGTTCGCTACGCAAAGAGCGATCAGCGCAGCCTTCACCACGGAATGAGTAGTGCGGTTGGCCATTGCCATCGACGGCAACCATGGCCATGGTGGTCGGCGCGTCGCTGGCGATCAGAAACTCGCTGCGCACACCTTCTTCTTCCAGCACCTGACGCAAACGGGCGCCGAGAAAGTCGCTGGATAAGCCGCCAAACAACGCCGAATCCACGCCCAGCCGGCGCAAGCCCACGGCCACGTTAAACGGCGAGCCACCGGCAATGGCTTTGTAGTCCAGCTCGCTGCTGCGCGCGCCGGCGGCCCCTGTAAAAAAGTCGAACAACGCTTCGCCGCAAACCAGGTACATGTCGAACTCCAAACAAGAAAAGGGTTATTGCAGCTGCATCACCTGCTGGCGATAGCGCTGATACACCGGCTCATAGGCCGCGCTATTAGCCGGGTCAGGTTGGGTGAGGGTGCGCATGTCCACACTCACGCAACGCTGGCACAGCTGCTCCAGGCTGTCTTCACTCGCGCTCCACGCCGCTTGAATCGCGGCGCCCAGGGCTGCAGCCTCAGTGTGCTGCGGGCATACCAACGGGGTGGCCATGATATCGGCGACGATCTGCCGCCACACCGAGCTTTTCGCCGCGCCACCAATCAGACGGATTTCCCGGCTCTCGATTCCGCTGGCGCGCAATAAATCCAGGCCATAGCGCAGGCCAAAACAGGTGCCTTCCAGCACCGCGCGGCAGAGGTTGGCGCGGGTCAGGTTATCGCTGGTCAGGCCAAACAGGCTGGCACTGGCATTGGGCAACGCCGGCACCCGCTCGCCATTTAAGAACGGCAGCATCAGCACGCCTTCGGCGCCAATCGGCGCTTCGCTCACCAGGCAGCCAAAGCTGGCCAGGTCCAGCTCGAGCAATTGCTGAATGGCGCCGGTGGCGTTGGTCAGGTTCATGGTGCAGATCAGCGGCAGCCAGCCACCGGAGGACGAGCAGAAGGTCGCCACCGAGGCATGCGGGCTAACCTGCGCCTGGTCGGCGTAGGCATACAAGGTGCCCGAGGTGCCGAGGCTCATGGTAATGGCGCCGGGGCTGATATTGCCGGTGCCGATGGCGCCCATCATATTGTCGCCGCCACCGCTGGCCACTTGCGCCTGCGGGTTCAAGCCTAGGCGCTGGGCGATTTCCGGTAGCAGCGTGCCAACTCGTTCGTCGGGGCCAAGCAGGGTAGGCAATGCATCGTTGAGGCGGCCGCTGGGCTCGATAAGCCGGAGCAAGTCGTGGTCCCACTCACGGCTGCGCACATTGAAATAGCCAGTGCCGGAGGCGTCGCCGTATTCGCTGCAGTAACGCCCGGTCAGCCAAAAATTCAGGTAGTCGTGGGGCAGCAGAATATGGGCAATGCGCGCGTATATGTCGGGGTGCTGCTCTTTGGTCCAGAGCAGTTTTGATACCGTATAGCCCGGCGCAATGGCCACGCCCAGGCGCTCCAACGAGCCAGCTTCGCCACCGAGAAAATCCAATAGGCGCTGGTTCTGCGGCGCCGATTCGGTGTCGCACCACAGCTTGGCCGGGCGCAGCACCTGGCCTTGCGCATCGAGCAACACTAGCCCGTGTTGTTGGCCAGAAATACCGATGCCGGCGATGTCCAGCCCCGACACACCCGCGTCGGCTAATGCCGCGCGGGTGGCTTGTTCGAAAGCGGTTAGCCAATCGGCCGTGTGCTGCTCGCGATGGCCATTGGGCCCGCTGATCAAGCGATGCGGCGCGCCACCGGCGCCCAGCACCTCACCGCTGGCGGCGTCAAGAACCAGCGCTTTGGTGCCTTGGGTGCCGCAGTCGATACCGAGGTACAAAGCCATGGTCAGTTCTCAGCGATGCTGCAGCGGCGGATCAAGCCGCTCGCTCGCCGGGCCGTCCAGCAGCGCCTGCAAGGTGCCGGTGACGCCCAGGGTGCGCAAGTTATGCAGCTGACGTTCAAAGGCGCCAACAAAGGCCTGCGACGCCGGAATGGCCGGACCAAAGACCAGATCGGCACCGAGCAACTTGGCGGTCAGGCTGGCTTTGTCGGCGACCAAGCCTTGCGCCCATTCCGCACGCGGATCGGGAATACGGTAACGCGTGCCTTGCTCATCCACGCCATCCAGATACAACGCCCACGCCGCCACCACCAGCGCGGCGCGGTCCAGCTCGGCGCCGTCAGCGATCAGGCGATTCAGGGTCGGCACAATAAATTTGGGGAATTTCGAGCTGCCGTCGGAGCACACGCGCTCCAGCTGATCGGCAATCGCTTGGTTGGAGAACCGCTCAATCAGGGTGTCTTTGTACTCGGTCAGGTCGATGCCTGGCACCGGCGCCAGTTGCGGGGTCACGTCGAGGTCCATAAAGCGCCGCACGTAGCGACGGAACAGCTCGTCGTTCATGGTCTCGTGGACAAAGCGATAGCCCTTGAGAAAGCCCAGGTAGGTGAGGGCCAGATGGCTGCCATTGAGCAGCTTGATCTTCATTTCTTCATAGGGGGAAACGTCGTCGGTGAACTGCACGCCGACTTCTTCCCAAGCCGGGCGGCCATTTACAAACTTGTCTTCCAGCACCCATTGCAAGAAGGGCTCGCAGACCACCGGCCAGGCATCGTCGATGCCATGTGCGTTGGCCAACTGCTGGCGGTGGGCATCGCTGGTCATAGGCGTAATGCGGTCGACCATCGCGTTGGGGAAGCTGACATTGGCTTCAATCCATTGCGCCAATTCGGCATCGGCCAGGCGTGCGTAGCTGAGCAATGCCTTGCGGGTAACGGCGCCGTTGTGCGGCAGGTTATCGCAGGACATCAGGGTAAAAGCCGCCGTGCCATTGGCGCGGCGGGTGGCCAAAGCGGCACAAAGAAAGCCAAACACCGTTTTTGGCGTTTGCGGGTTAGCCAGGTCGTGCTGAATGGCAGGCAGGTCAGCAAGGAATTCGCCGCTGGCATCGTCAATGCAGTAGCCGCCTTCGGTGATGGTCAGCGAGACGATACGAATAGCCGGCTCGGCCAGTTTGTCGATCAGCGCTTGGGCCGAGTCTTCGGCCAACAGCATGGCGCCGATCACACCCACCACGCGCACTTCCAGGTTTGGCGTATCGCCCAGTTCGACCTGGGTATACAGATAGTCCTGGCCTGCCAACGCGTCGCGCATGGCGCGGTCGTCGCTGCGCAGGCCAACGCCACAGATGCCCCAGTCGAGATCCTTGCCCTGGTTTTGCAGCGCCTCGGTATAGATTGCTTCGTGGGCGCGGTGAAAGCCGCCGACGCCGATATGGGCAATGCCTTGCTGCCGCGCGCCAAGGTCATAGGCGGGCAGGGCGATGTAAGGCACCAGTTGCGACAGGTTGGAACGGCTGAGTTTCATAACAATCCTTACGCCGCCTGCTCGGCAGCGCTGCGTTTATCAATGGCAACGCCGACGGCATCGAAGAGGTGGCAATGGGCGGTATCAAAGGCCAGCTCCAGCGGCTGGCCATAGGCCGGGGAAAAGTCGCCACGCACGCGAATGGTGAGGTTTTCACCGGAGTGGGTGCGCACATGGCAAAAGGTGTCGCTGCCCAGGCGTTCGCTGACATCGGCGATCACCGTGAGCTGGCCTTGGCCAGCGGGCACGATATTGAAATGCTCCGGGCGCACACCCAGGGTGACGCTGGCGCCGGCTTGCTGGTTGCAGGCCACGCGCGGTAGGTGCAGGCGCGTACCGGCGTCCAGTTGCACTTCGCAGCCGTTGCCATCAACCGCGCCGACGGTGCCGCGTAAAAAGCCCATTTTTGGCGTACCGAGAAAGCCGGCGACAAACAGGTTGGCGGGGTGGTTGTACAGCTCCAGTGGCGAGCCGACTTGCTCGACCCGGCCGCCATTGAGCACCACCACTTTGTCGGCCAGGGTCATGGCTTCGACTTGGTCGTGGGTCACGTAAATCATCGTCGCCTTTAGCTCTTTATGCAGGCGCGCCAATTCCAGGCGGGTCTGCACGCGCAGGGCGGCATCGAGGTTGGACAGCGGTTCATCGAAAAGGAAGATTTTCGGGTTACGCACAATCGCCCGACCAATCGCCACGCGCTGGCGCTGACCACCGGAGAGCTGCTTGGGCTTGCGCTCGAGCAGGCGTTCCAGCTCGAGAATGCGCGCGGCGTTGTCGACCTTTTCCTTGACCACGTTTTTATCGGTGCCCGCCAGGTCGAGGGCAAACGACAGGTTTTTGCGTACCGTCATATGCGGGTACAGGGCGTAGGTCTGGAACACCATGGCCAGGTCACGTTTGGCCGGGGCCAGGTCGGTAATGTCTTTGCCATCCAAGGAAATGGTGCCGCTGGTGACTTCCTCCAGCCCGGCGATCAAGCGCAGCAGCGTGGATTTGCCACAGCCCGACGGGCCGACAAACACCACAAATTCACGGTCGCGCACATCGAGGTCGATGCCTTGGATGATGGCGTGGCCATCAAAGCCTTTTTGCAGGTTACGAATGCTGAGGTCAGCCATGGCTAGGCTCCTTTAAGAGGTCGTAATGGCCGGTCATTTCACGGCACCAAAAGACAGGCCACGCACCAGTTGCTTCTGGCTGATCCAGCCAAAAATCAGAATGGGCGCGCAGGCGAGGGTGGAGACGGCGGATAACTTGGCCCAGAACAACCCTTCCGGGCTGGAGTAGGACGCGACCAAGGCGGTCAATGGCGCCGCGGCGGACGAGGTCAGGTTGAGCGACCAGAAGGCCTCGTTCCAACACAAGATCAGCGACAGCAACATGGTCGAGGCCAGGCCGCCACGGGCAATCGGCAGCAGCACGCGGCCGATTTCCTGCAGGGTGGTGGCGCCATCCAGGCGCGCGGCTTCGAGGATATCCACGGGGATATCTTTGAAGTACGTGTAGATCATCCACACCACAATCGGCAGGTTGATCAGCGTGTAAATCACGATCAGCGCCAGGCGCGAATCGAGCAGCCCCATGCTTTTGCACAGCAGGTAGATCGGCATTAACACGCCTACCGGCGGCAGCATTTTGGTCGACAGCATCCACAGCAGCGTGCGCTTGGTGTGGCGGCTTTCGTGGAAGGCCATGGAGTAGGCCGCCGGCACCGCAATCAGCATGCACAGCACGGTGGCGGAGAACGAGATCAGCACCGAGTTCCAGGCAAAGCTGAAATAGTCGCTGCGCTCGTTGATATGCAGGTAGTTCTCCAGCGTCGGCATAAAGAACAGCTGCGGCGGCGTAGCGATGGCGTCCATCTCGGTTTTAAAGCTGGTGAGGATCATCCAGAAAATCGGGAAGAAGATCAGCAGCGCCACACCCCACGACAGGGTGCCGACCACCACACTTTGCAGGCGCCGGGATTGCTTGAGAGTCAGCATCGTCAGGCTCCTTTACTGTTGGTCGGTGAGGTTTTTGCCGATCATCCGCACCAGGATGATGGCGGCGATATTGGCAATCAGCACGGCGATCAAACCGCCCGCCGAGGCCATGCCGACGTCGAATTGCAGCAGCGCCTGGTTGTAGATCAGGTACGCCAGGTTGGTCGATTCGTAGCCCGGACCTCCGCTGGTGGTGGTAAAGATTTCGGCAAATACCGAGAGCAGAAAGATGGTCTCGATCATCACCACCACGGCAATCGGCCGGGCCAGGTGCGGCAGGGTCAGGTGCCAAAAAATCGCGATGGGGCCGGCACCGTCGAGGCGCGCGGCTTCTTTCTGGTCCTGGTCGAGCGACTGCATGGCGGTCATCAAAATCAGGATGGCAAACGGCAGCCACTGCCACGACACAATAAAAATGATCGACAGCAGCGGGTGATGGGCCAGCCAGTCCACCGGCTGGGCGCCAAAGAAGCGCCAGATGGCGGCGAGAATCCCCGACACCGGATGGAAAATCAGGTTTTTCCACAACAAGGCGCTGACCGTCGGCATGATAAAAAATGGCGAAATCAGCAGCACCCGCACAATGCCGCGGCCCCAGAATTCGCAGGCCTCCAGCAGTGCGGAAATAAGAACGCCAAAGATCACGCTAATGGCCAGCACGCTGCCGACCAATTCCAGGGTGTGCATGGCGCCAGGCATAAAGCCTGGGTCGGTGACGAAGAACGAGAAGTTCTCCAGGCCGACAAATTCGTTCTCGCCGGGGTACAGCAAGTTGTAGCGAATCAGCGAGAAATACACGGTCATGCCCAGCGGCACGATCATCCACAACAGCAACAGCGCGACCGAAGGGCTAACCAGAAACCAGCCAGGCTTTAGCGCACGCTTTTTCGCCCGGGGAGCGGCGGCGGGAGCGCCAGCAACGGTATCAAGGGCCGAGGAATTCATGGGTAGCTCCATGGGGTAGCGAAGGCCTGCACCACACGGGGGAACGTATGGTGCAGGGGTACTTCTACGGGGTGAGGCTTTACGGGATTACTTACTTTGGATAACCGGCGCGCTTCATTTCACGCTCGGTGCTGGTCTGCGCAGCGGCCAGGGCCTGGTCGACTTTCATCTGCCCGGTAAGCGCGGCGGCGAACAGCTTGCCGACCTGGGTGCCAATGGCTTGGAACTCAGGAATGGTCACCAACTGGATGCCGACATAAGGCACCGGACGCACGCCAGGGTGGGCCGGGTCAGCCGCTTTCAACGACTCCAGCGTCACCTTGGCAAATGGCGCGGCGGTCATATAAGCCTCGTTGTAGGTAGAAGCGCGAGTGCCTGGTGGCACATTGGCAACGCCGTCTTTTTCCGCGACCAGAGCGCCGTACTCTTTCGAGGTAGCCCAGGCGCTAAAGGTTTTCGCCGCGTCTTTAGCCTTGGAACTGGTCGGAATGGCCAGCGCCCACGAGTACAGCCACGCCGAGCCTTTGCTGGTGGTTTGCTGCGGCGCGTAGGTAAAGCCCACGTGGTCGGCCACCTTGCTTTGCGCTTTGTCGGTCACGAAAGAACCGGCAACGCTGGCGTCCACCCACATGCCGCACTTGCCGCTGTTGAACAGCGCCAGGTTTTCGTTAAAGCCGTTGCTGGAAGCACCTGGCGGGCCGTATTTATTCATGGTGTCGACGTAGAAATTCAGCGCGTTTTTCCATTCGGAACCGCTGAATTCAGGCTGCCATTTTTCATCAAACCAGCGCGCGCCGTAGGCGTTGCCGATGGTGGTGATCAACGCCATGTTTTCGCCCCAACCAGCTTTGCCCCGCAGGCAGATGCCGTATTGGTCTTGGTCAGGTTTATTCAGCTTGGCGGCGAAACCAGCAATCTGTTCCCAGGTCGGGTGTTCAGGCATTTCCAGGCCAGCGGCCTTGAACAGATCGGTGCGGTAATAGGTGATCGAGGCTTCGGCGTAGAACGGCAGGGCGTAGAGCTGGCCCTTGACCGACAGGCCTTCGCGTACTGAGGGGAATACGTCGTCAAGGGCGTAGCTGGCCGGCAGATCTTTCATCGGTTCCAGCCAGCCTTTGGCGCCCCACAGCGAGGCTTCGTACATGCCGATAGTCAGCACGTCGAATTGGCCGCCCTGGGTGGCGATATCGGTGGTGAGGCGTTGGCGCAGGACGTTCTCTTCGAGAACCACCCACTTGAGTTTGATATCCGGGTGCTGCTCTTCGAAGGTCTTCGAGAGCTTTTGCATACGGATCATGTCGCTGTTGTTGACCGTGGCGATGGTCAGGGTTTCGGCCGCCAGGGTGACGGCGGACGAAGAAAAGCAGAGAGCGGCAACCAGTGCCTTGAGCGTGTGGTTCATGGTTTTTGAACTCCGCTTACGCGCCCGGTAGGCAGCGCAAGACATTATTGTTTTTGTTAGACCGGGGCTGATTACACGCCTGCGGACCAATGCGAACAACGCCTTGCCTGCACCTAAACGAATACTTTTTTGTACTGCGAAAACTATAAGGATCTCGCGCAGACACGCAGCCAGAGGCTTTAGCACGGCATTTTGCAGGGAAATTCAGGAGTCGAGCGTTGTGAATCAGTACAGGTTTTGCTCGGTCAGCCGCTGGGTAACCAGGCGTCGATAACCCGATGGCGTCATGCCTTTTAGCTGCTGAAAACGCCGATTGAAGTTCGACACATTGCTAAAGCCCGACTCGAAACACACATCGGTCACCGGCTTTTCGCTGCTACTGAGCAGCTCGCACGACTTGCTGATGCGCAGCCGATTAACGAACTCGACAAAACCGCGCCCGGTGGCCTGTTTAAAAAAGCGCGAGAAATAGGTCGGGGTCATACCCAGCTGTTCGGCCACCTGCTCTTGGGTAAGGTCCTGCACGTAATGCTGAAAGATGTAATCCACCGCGCGGTTAATCCGCTCGACGTTGCTTTCATCCGCCAGCTCGGTCGAGCGCACAGCGGAGAGCAACTGGTAGTCCTCACTGGCCGCCAGCAGCTCCATCAAGATCAGAAAATTGCCCAGGCGGGTCATGCCGCCAGACTCGGAAATGCGCTGCATCAGGCCCTTGGCTTCGGCGATCAAGCGCGGGCAACGAAACTCGATGCCGTAGTGCGCTCGCGCCAACAACGGCGCCAGCCCCTGCAATTCGGAAAACACCGCACTGCCGCTTTCCAGCACCTCATCAGTGAAATTCACCAACATATCGCGCTGCGGGAAAACCTCATCGGCGGCGATCTGGCTGATCCAGTTATGCGGCAGATTAGGGCCGGTCAGAAACAGGGTATCGGGGGCAAAATTGCCAATGTAATCCCCGATAAACACCTTGCCCGAGCTAGCCACGATCAGGTGCAGCTCATACTCCTTATGGAAATGCCAACGCACCAGCGGACTTGGAAAGCCATGCTGACGGTAAATCAGCGAATGACCTTCGTGGTCATCCATCAACTCATAAGAGGGATCGGTAATTCGCGACGTTCGGGCCATGGTGCGTTACCCCATACGGCAGATCGGAGCGCCTAACCATACCCCGCGTGCCCATCGCTGCCCAGCCGCTAAAACGCGTTAAGCGGCGCTCTTGTCACGTGGTTCACAAAAAAAAGCGTGGGGTAATTCGGATATTTTTTCGGACTTTTTATAGGGCTGAACGGCGTTCCGGGTGGGCAAAAAGGGCCGCAATCGCAGCCATAGCTGACGCGCTTCGTATACCGAATTACCGATAAAACCGGCGGTGCAGGTCAGGAAAAATAACCTGCGCAAACCACACAGGAAGAGCTGGATAAATTTGCCGGGACTTGACCGACGGCGCTTCAACAATACCGAGGTCGATAAGCTTCTTGAGCTGGTCGCCCGCCGTTTTGTCGATAAGCCCGGTGTACACCTTAAAGTCCGCACGCGTGACTTCGCCCTGAGTCAGAAGGATATGTAGCGCCCTGGCCACTTCGGGCCTGATACCCGCCTGTATAAACGCCGGTTCCAGGCCGATTACCCGCTCAAGCCGCGCACGCAGCTCACCCAAGCCCATTTGTTTTTCGACATAAGCCATCTGGTCAACGCAGACCTGCAACATAAATTCGACGAACTCGATAAGCGCCGCCTGGGAAAGTTGCCCACGCCCATCCAGGTCACCGCGCCGACGCTGATCGGCGGCGCGCAGCCGTGCGTAATACTCGTCCTGTTGGCGCGCCAGTCCGCGCGAAAGCGACCAGAGTGGCGTCACCAAGCCCAGCTTATGCAGTTGCAAGTGAGTGACCATGCGTACCACTCGGCCGTTGCCATCGGCGAACGGGTGCACAAAAGCCAGACGGTGGTGATAGGCCAAGCACCCCAGCAGCTTTAGGCGCGGGTCTGCCAGACGGCCATAAACATCCTGCAGCCGGCGAAGCATGGGCAGCACCGAGTCCCAATGCGGAGCTGCGTGATTGCCCACCAATACGTTGCGCTGCGCGCTATCCCTAAGCTGCCCAGGAACCAACAGCGTGCCGTCGGCCAGCTTCAGCTCGGCCTCGCTAGCGGCTTCGAACAGTCGCCTGTGCACACGGCGAAGCAACCCTGGGTCGAAAAAATCCCGCCACTCAAGCGCTGCCCCTGCCTGCCGCGACAACCGCTCAAGCGCCTCTTGGGCGCCGATATGGCTCATGGCCAATTCGTTGAGTTCTTTCGCCTCACGCCGCGGCGCTCGCGGAGAGAGCTCTGCCGGCTCAGTGTATTGGCCTTCAATCAGATTGCTGTAGTAGCTGCTGGTAATACGCATCAGCCCGGCCAGCCTCTGGGCTGTTTGCAGGGGCAGCAAACCACTTAAGCGGCCGGCTTGAATCGGCAGACGCTCGGCCACATCCAGCAGACTTTGGGGAAAGCTGGGCGAGGGCATAATCGGGTTTAGCCATTGAATCCCGGAGATAAATTCTGGGGACATTTTCAATCTCGAATTTCAGCGCTATTTTTCGGATATTTTTTCGGATATTTTTTCGGATATTTTTTCGGAAAACTTTATATCAAAATCCCCCGTATTTACAGGCTTACACAGCGTATCACAGCCAATTTTCAGAAACTATTTTCGGATATTTTTTCGGATTTAAATGCGGATATTTTAACGCCGCATCTAACGCCCTTTTCCCGGGCCGCTACAACAAATTCATCTGCGCCCCCGGCGGACAAAACTGGCTGCAGTCCAAGCCAAAATCGCCGCGCCGGTTCATATCCAACCGCTTGATCGCCAGCTTGAAGCGCTGGCTTAGCAGCTCGGCAAAAATGCCTTCGCCTTTCATCCGCGTACCAAAAGTGCTGTCGTAGTTTTTACCGCCGCGCGATTGGCGGATCAGGCTCATCACATGGGCGGCGCGGTCGGGGAAGTGGCTGGTTAACCATTCTTCAAACAGTTCGGCGATTTCCAGCGGCAGGCGCAGCAGCACGTAACCAGCGGAGCGGGCACCGGCGTCTTTGGCGGCAGCGAGGATGTTTTCCAGCTCGCTGTCGTTAATCATCGGAATAACCGGCGCGACCATGGCGCTAACCGGTACGCCGGCTTCGTGCAGTTCCTTCATGGCGCGCAGGCGCGCTTTCGGCGAGGCGGTGCGTGGTTCCATGATGCGTTTGAGTTCGTCGTCCAGGGTGGTGAGGCTAAAGGCCACGCTGACCAGGTTGCGGCTAGCCAGTTCGCTGAGTAGGTCGAGGTCACGCAGGATCAGCGAGCTTTTGCTGATGATGTGCACCGGATGGCGATAGCGCAGCATGATTTCCAGGCTGCGACGGGTGAGCTGATGCTCGCGCTCGATGGGTTGGTAGGCGTCGGTGTTAATGCCCAGGGCGATCGGCGCTGGCGTATAGCCGGGCTTTTGCAGCTGCTCTTCCAGGCGGCTGGCCAGGTTGGTTTTGGCGATCAGCTTGGTTTCAAAGTCGATGCCGGGGGAGAGATCCCAATAGGCGTGGCTGGGCCGAGCAAAGCAGTAGATGCAGCCATGTTCACAGCCGCGGTAGGGGTTTACCGAGCGGTCAAAACCCACATCTGGCGAGTTATTGCGGGTAATCACGCTTTTGGCGAATTCCTCGCGCACTTCGGTGGTAAAGGTGAGCGGGGTTTCTTCCTGAAACCAACCGTCATCTTCGCGCTCCGAGCGGGTGGCGGCAAAGCGGTTGTGCGGGTTGCTGGCGGTGCCACGGCCGCGCGGCGGGAGAAACTGCGACATGGGCGTACCTGCGGATAAATTACTGGATGCATGTACAGTAATTTATTCAGCGGGTAAGCGCCAAGGTTTAGGGCGAAATTTCCGCTTAACGGCTTTCGACGGCCTCGCCTGCAACCGGCTCCGCGCGCTCGGAATAGCGCTGGGCCAATACCGCGCAGACCATTAGCTGAATCTGGTGAAACAGCATCAGCGGCAAAATCAGCAGGCCAATACTGCCGCCAGCAAACAGCACTTGAGCCATCGGCACGCCGGTGGCGAGGCTCTTTTTCGAGCCGCAGAACAAAATGGTGATGCGGTCTTCCATGTTGAAACCAAACCATTTGCCCAGCAGGTGCACGATCACCAGCACCAGCGCCAGCAGTAGGCAGCAGACCAACACCAGGCCCACTAACTTGGGCAGTGGCACCTGGCGCCACAGACCCTCAATCACCGCTTCGCTAAACGCGGTGTAAACCACCAGCAGAATCGAACCCTGGTCGACAAAGCGCAGCCAGTTTTTATTGGCCGCCACCCAGGTGCCAATCCAGCGCCGGGCGATCTGCCCAGCAATAAAGGGCAGCAGCAATTGCACGCTGATCTTGAGGATGGCATCCAGAGTCGAGCCACCTTCGCCGTGTACGTTGAGCAGCAAGGTGACCAACAGCGGCGTGAGAAAAATGCCGAACAGGCTAGAGGCCGCGGCGCTACAGATAGCCGCCGGAACATTTCCGCGCGCCAATGAAGTAAAGGCAATCGCCGACTGCACCGTCGCCGGCAGCGCGCAGAGGTAGAGGATGCCCATATACAGGTCGTTGCCCACCACCGGCGAGAGCAGCGGTTTAAGCGCCAAGCCCAGCAGCGGGAAGAGGATAAAGGTGCAGCTGAACACCAGCAGGTGCAGCCGCCAGTGGCCGGCGCCGGCAATGATCGCCTCGCGCGAGAGCTTGGCGCCGTGCAAAAAGAACAGCAGGGCGATGGCAATATTGGTGATCCAGCCAAAGGCTACGGCGGTCTGACCGCTGCAAGGCAGCAGGCTCGCGGTAGCAACGACAGCAATAAGCGTTAGGGTGAAATTATCCGGGAGTAAGCGGGAGCGGGCCATGGGCGGTGGTTCCGGTCGGGTTGCCAAAGAGTAGCCAAGACTTTACCGTGGCCACTTCTTACCGACTAACGCCAGAAAGCCAGAATATGCCGGCAAACGGACAGATTTCCGCTGCTCCTATCGGCCAGCGCCAAGTGCCAGACCTGGCGCGCCTGCCGCGCCCGGTATTTGCACGCACCGAATCCTTGCCGCAGCAAGTGACCACGGCGCGGCATAGCCATTCGTGGGTGCAACTTTCCTACGCCATTCAGGGCGTGCTGCATGTGCATACGGATGCCGGCAGTTTTGTTGCGCCGCCGCAACGGGCGATCTGGATTCCGGCCGGTTTGGAGCATGAAGTGATCAGCTCGCCGCATACCGAATTGCGCGGTTTGTACCTGGATTGCGCGGCAACCAGATGGGCGCCGGGGCATTGTCGGGTGCTAAGTGTTAGCCCGCTGACCCGTGAGCTGATCAGCCGCTTTTCTACGCTGCCGGTGGAGTACGACGAGCAAGGTGCAGACGGGCGCTTGGCGCAGGTGTTGTTGGACCAGCTGCGCAGCGCCGAGGAAGTGCGTCTGTCCTTACCGCTGCCCACGGACCCGCGTTTACAGCAGCTGTGCCGGCACTTGCAGGCGCACCCCGAGGATGGTCGCAGCTTGAGCGATTGGAGTAAGCAGCTGGGTGCTTCGGAGAAGACCCTAAGCCGGCGGTTTTTGCGCGATACCGGCCTGACCTTTCGCGCCTGGAGGCAGCGGCTGCGCTTATTGGGAGCGTTGTCGCCGCTGGAGCAGGGCGCGCGGGTCACCGATGTGGCGTTGGGCTGCGGGTATGAATCGACGTCGGCGTTTATCGCCGCGTTTCGCCAGCAGTTTGAATGCACACCGGGGGAATTTTTTCGCCGCGGCTAAAAGGAAGTGCGCGTAGGGTGTGCTGCGCGCACCAGGCGATCTTGAGGCCTGCGCCGTGGTGCGCACAGCACACCCTACAACTTGACGCTTAACTCGCTATAACTGGATTTGTGCGGGTCATCCGACAGCTGCAGCCGTGCCGCGCAGGCCAATTCCCGCGCCCGCCAGAACAGAAAAAAGTCGGTAGCAAAAAAGCCATCGCAATGCCCCATCACCTCGGCCATAACGCGAGACAGCGGTTGCCATTGCTCGGTACACGCGGCAACCAAGGCGGCGTCGATCACCTGATAGTCTTCGCCATGAAATTGCCCGTCACGCCAGCGGCGCACTGCCGCGTTTTCGGCTACAGCCGCCTGCCATAGCGCCGCCAATTGCTGACGGCGCGCCGGGCTTACCAGCTTCGGTTCATACAAACCAAGCAGCTCATCCGGTGCATGCATGGCCACCGCTTTGCGCCACGCGACACGGCTATCGCCGGTGCCGCAGGGCACTTCGAAGAACGGCAGATCGCAGTGTTGCAGGGCAGCCGCCACGCGGCACAGCATTAGCTGTTCGGAGCAACTGTCGCCATGCCAGACGGTGATCGGTTCGTTTTGGTTGACGAGGTTAGCCAGCCAATGCACGTCATCGCCAAGGGTGGAAAAGTCTGGCGCGGGCTGCACGCTTGCCGGCCATACCGCCCGCCAGAACGCCGCACGCGCGGCGCAGGGCGGTTGGTCGATATCCACCAACGGCCCCACGGCCAAGTCATCACGCAGTACGTAGAGCGACAGCGCTTCACCCACTACGTGGGTTACGCCTTCCACCGCATTGTCGCCACAGACCACGTGCCACATAGGACTGTTCCTGTTATTGGCTGGGCTTCTTCAACTTCGGATTAGGAAAAAACTGCACACCCTGCACCTTGGGATCAGCCGGTTTCGGGACCGCTTTATTCACCCGCGTACCCAATTCCTTGGGCACCGACTGACCTTGTTCATTCAAGGTGTCAGCGTAGCCGCACGCCACACATTCGCGGTGCGGGGTGCCGTCGACGTCCCACATCTGGATTTTGTCGCTTTCGCTACACGCCGGGCACACGGCGCCGGCGATAAAGCGTTTTTTGCCGATTGCCATTTATGCCGCCTCCGCGCTCAGGCCAAGGTGACGCAGCAGGGCGTCGATGCTTGGCTCGCGGCCACGGAAGTCGACAAACAGCACCATCGGCGCCTGCGAGCCACCACGGGCGAGAATGGCTTCGCGGAACGCGCGGCCGGTTTCGGCATTGAGCACGCCGTCTTCTTCAAATTTAGAGAACGCATCGGCGGACAGCACTTCCGCCCATTTGTAGCTGTAGTAACCCGCGGCATAACCACCAGCAAAGATGTGCGCAAAGCTGTTGGGGAACCGGTTATAGGCCGGAGGACGCATCACCGACACCTCGGCGCGGATGCCTTCCAGCACCTCAAGCACCGAGCGACCATCGCCATGGGTGGCGTGCAGTTCGAAGTCGAACAGGGAGAACTCCACTTGCCGCGCCATCATCAGCCCGGACTGGAAGTTTTTCGCCGCGAGCATTTTTTCCAGCAGGTCTTGCGGCAAGGCTTCGCCGGTTTTGTAGTGCCCGGAAATCAGCGCCAGGCCTTCGGGCTCCCAGCACCAGTTCTCCATAAATTGGCTCGGCAGCTCCACCGCGTCCCAGGCCACGCCATTGATGCCAGAGGCACCGGCATGTTCAACGCGGGTCAGCAGGTGGTGCAGGCCATGGCCAAATTCGTGGAACAGGGTGGTCACTTCATCGTGGGTCAGCAGCGCCGGCTGGTCGCCAACGGCCGGGGTGAAGTTGCACACTAGGTTGGCCACCGGGCTGACCACGTTGCCAGCGGCCGTGCGACGTTTGTCGCGGGCGCCGTCCATCCAGGCACCGCCGCGTTTGTTGGCGCGGGCGTAGAGGTCGAAGAAAAAGCGGCCGACGTGTTGGCCGTTTTCTCTGATTTCAAATAGGCGCACGTCCGGATGCCAGCTATCAAAGCCTTTGAGTTCGGCGATCTCGATGCCGTAGAGCTTTTGCACAATGGCAAACAGCCCGCTCAACACTTTGTCGATGGGGAAGTAGGCGCGCAGGATCTCCTGGGAAATGCTGTAACGCCGCTCACGTAGTTTTTCGCTGTAGTAGCCCACGTCCCAGCTTTGCAAATCGGCGCAGCCTTGTTCGTTGGCGTAGCCTTTTAGCTCGCTCAAATCCTGCTCGGCAAAGGGTTTGCTGCGCTGCGCCAGATCACGCAGGAACGTCAACACCTGGTCGTTGTTCTCAGCCATTTTGGTGGCCAGGCTCAGCTCGGAAAAGTTGGCGAAACCCAGCAGCTTGGCCAGTTCCTGGCGCAGCTCGAGAATCTCGGCCATCACCGGGCCGTTGTCGTTTTTGCCGGCATTCGGGCCTTGGTCGGACGCGCGGGTGCAATAGGCTGCATACAGCTCTTCACGCAGGGCGCGGTCGTTGGCGTAGGTCATTACCGCGTAGTAGCTGGGGAATTCCAGGCTGATCAACCAGCCGTCCAGCTCTTTGGCAGCAGCGGCTTGGGCCATTTGCGCCTTGGCTGAATCTGGCAGGCCATCAAGGGCGGCTTCATCAGTGATGTGTTTGGTCCAGGCCTGGGTGGCGTCGAGCAACTGGTTGGAGAAGCGGCTGCCCAGCTCCGACAGTTTCATCTGGATGGCGCCGTAGCGCTGTTGCTCTTCGGCCGGCAGGTCGATGCCGGACAGGCGGAAGTCGCGCAGGGCGTTTTGCAAAATGGTGGTTTGCGCCACATCAAAGCTGGCCGCCGCCGGGCTATTGGCCAAGGCCTCATAGGCTTGGAACAGCGCGCGGTTCTGGCCCAGCTCGGTCCAGTATTCGGAAAGTTTCGGCAGACAAGCCTCGTAGGCTTGGCGCAGTTCGGCGTTATTGCACACCGCGTTAAGATGACTGACCGGGCTCCAGGCGCGGCCTAAACGCTCACCTTGCTCGTCCAGCGCCAGCACCAGGCCGTCCCAGGTTGGCGTTTCCGGTTGTTCGGCGAGCAGCTTGGCCAGCGCTTCGCGGCCTTCACGCAGCAGGGTGTCGACCGCAGGCTCGACATGCTCGGGGCGGATAGCCGAGTAGGGTGGCAGGTCGAAGGCTTGCAGTAGGGGGTTGTTCTCGCTCACGACGGTCACCTGTTGTGCGTTGAATTTTATTAGGCTGGAGCCAATTGAATGGGTTCCACCTGATATGGCGCCATCTTAATTACAATCAAGGCCGGACGCAGCTTAAGAGGTTTCTATCGTGGCAATTCGTAAGTACCAAGGCACAACGCCAACGCTCGGCGAAAAGGTCTTTGTCGACGCCTCGGCCGTGGTGATTGGCGATGTACAGCTGGGCGATGACAGCTCGGTGTGGCCGCTAACGGTGATCCGCGGCGATATGCACCACATCCGTATCGGCGCGCGCACCAGCGTGCAGGACGCCAGCGTGCTGCACATTACCCACGCCGGACCGTTTAACCCCGATGGCTTTCCTTTGCTGATTGGCGATGACGTGACCATTGGCCACAAGGTGATGCTGCATGGCTGCACCGTGGGCAATCGGATTTTGATTGGCATGGGCTCAACGGTGATGGACGGCGCGGTGATCGAGGATGACGTGATTCTCGGCGCGGGCAGTCTGGTGCCGCCTGGGCGGGTGCTGGAAAGCGGTTTTCTCTACGTCGGCAGCCCGGCCAAACAAATACGCCCGCTCACCGAAAAGGAGCGGGCGTTTTTTACCTATACCGCGGCGAATTATGTGCGGTTGAAGGACCAGCACCTCGCCGAGGGCTATGACGTTATCTAACCCTTACAAAAACATCCCGCCCGACGCCTCTACGCGCTGGCCATTGATCCAGCCAGCACCTTCGCTGAACAGCAGGGCAATGGCCGCGCCGATATCGTCTGGCAGGCCCACGCGGCCCAGGGCGGTGTTGCTGGCGACCATGGCATTAAGGCCGGCGTTATCACGCACCGCGCCGCCACCAAAGTCAGTTTCGATGGCGCCAGGAGCGAGGGTGTTAACGCTGATGCCACGGGCGCCGAGTTCCTTGGCCTGGTAACGACTCAGCACCTCAATGCCGCCTTTCATTACCGCGTAGGCGCCGTAGCCCGGCAGGGAGAAGCGCGTCAGGCCGGACGACACGTTAACAATGCGCCCGCCATCGGCCAGCAGCGGCAGCAGGCGTTGGCTAAGAAAGAACGGGCCTTTGAGGTGCACGCGCATCAGCTGCTCGAACTGCTCTTCGCTGGTTTCGGCAAAGCTAGCGTGAATGCCCATGCCGGCGTTGTTCAGCAGAAAATCAAAGCTGTCGCGTTCGAAGTGGCTGCTGAGGGCGGTGCGGATTAGCTCAACAAAGGCGGCAAAGGTGGCGCTTTCGCCTACATCCAACTGCAGCATGACGGCACGGCCGCCAACTTCTTCAATCTGCCGCACCAGCGCGTGCGCTTCGTCGCTGCGCGAGTGGTAGGTGCCGATAATGTCGATGCCTTGGGCGGCCAAGTGCAGGGCTGCGTTCTTGCCCAGGCCGCGGCTGGCGCCGGTGATCAATGCGATTTTGCGGGTCATGGTGGGAGTCTCCAGGGTGGCTAGCGGTGAGGTCGAGGCCACTGTAGAGTTCCGCCATAAACCAATAAAGCCGAAGAATCCGTATTAACCATGCGGACAAGCCGAACAATAGGCGTCCCCCATGAATAAGCTCGACCTGTATAAAACCTTCGCCCGCGTCACCGAGCTGGCCAGCTTTACCCAGGCCAGTGAGAGCCTGGGGCTGCCGAAATCGACAGTATCCGAACATGTGCGGCTGCTTGAAGAACTGCTTGGCGCTCGTCTGCTACAACGCACCACGCGCAAGGTGCAGGCGACCCAGGACGGCCTGGTTTTATACGAGCGCTGCAAGGACATGCTCGATCAGGTGGATGAATTGGAGAGCTTGTTTCGCCAAGACCAAGGCGTATTACGCGGTCGCCTACGCATTGACCTACCCACCGTCACCGCCCGCGAATATGTGCTGCCGCACCTCGCTGAATTTACCGACCGTTATCCCCATCTGGAGCTGGAAGTCAGCGCCACCGACCGACGTGTCGACTTGGTGCGCGAAGGGTTTGATTGCGTGCTGCGGGTCGGCGAGCTGCCCGATGCCACCCTGGTTGCCCGGCGCTTGGGTGCGCTGCGCCAGGCCAACTACGCCAGCCCGGCTTATCTTGAGCGTTATGGCACGCCGAAAACCTTGGCTGATCTGGCCAATCACCGCTTGGTGCATTACGTGTCCACCCTCGGTTCACGCTCGGGCGGTTTCGAATACCAGCAGGACGGCAAGACTCTGCGCATCCCCATGGCCGGCACCATGACGGTGAATAACACTGACTGCTACAACATCGCCTGCCTCAGCGGTTTCGGCATTATTCAGGCGCCGGTGGCCGGTAAGCGTGAGTTTCTGGCCCGGGGTGAGCTGCAGGAGATACTGCCCGAGTTTGTTGCTGCGCCAATGAATGTGACGCTGCTCTACGCCCACCGGCGCAACTTGCCGCAGCGGGTGCGGGTGTTTATGGATTGGTTGGCGGTAACGTTAGAGCCGCAGTTAAACGCTTAACGCTCCCCCTACACCGTCGTGCCCGCGAAGGCGGGGACGACGGGTCGAGTATCGGCGTGAGGTATTATGGCGCCCCCTGACCTTTGGGCCGCGCCTCCTCATGCACCAGCAAACCATCCTCTTTGACCTCGACGGCACCCTCACTGACCCACGTGAAGGCATTACCCGTTCCATTCAATTTGCCCTGGCTAAGCTCGGTATCGACGAGCCGGACCTGACCAAGCTCGAGCACTTTATCGGCCCACCGTTGTTGCAGGCGTTTATCCAGTTTTATGGCTTTGACGAGGCCAAGGCCTGGCAGGCGGTGAATTTTTACCGCGAGCGTTTCAAGGTCACCGGGCTGTACGAGAACCGCGTGTTTGAAGGTGTCAGCGAGCTGCTTAGCAGCCTGAACAAGCAGGGCCGCACGCTGTATATCGCCACCTCCAAGCCCCATGTGTTCGCCAGGGAAATTGCTCGCCACTTCGACTTCGCCAAGCACTTCAAAGTGATCTACGGCAGCGAGCTCGATGGCACCCGCACAGACAAAGTGGAGCTGATTGCCCATCTGCTGGAACAAGAGCAGCTGGACCCCAGCCAAACCCTGATGATCGGCGACCGCAAACACGACCTGATCGGCGCGCGTAGCAATGGTTTGGAGAGTGTGGCGGTAGGTTATGGCTTTGGTAGCGAAGAGGAGATTCGCGCGCAGAATCCGACTTACCATTTCGCCACCTTGGCCGAGCTTCACGCGGCATTTAACGCCAGCCGCTAACGACCGTTTTTCTGGTAGATGATTTTTTTACTGCCGTATTCACAGCTGCCGACCACCATGCTCGGGTCTTTGGCTTCGGCGGCGTCGACGATTTCCAGGGTGTAGCTGACAACACCGGCGGCCTGGATTTTGGTTTCGATTTCCTGCTTAAGCTCGCTGCAGGATTTTGGCGCCGCCACTGCCTGCCCGGCGAGCAGGGTGAACAGCAGGCTAAGGACGATTCTGTTCATGGCAACGTGCTCCGGTGGTGAGGATTAGTTCGACTGCACGGTAGCCGATCTGGTCTGTTGTTGCTGCAACTGCTCAAGGCGTTGTTGGCGCTCGGCATCGGGCAATTCGCCAAGCGTTTTGACCGCGGCGTAGAAACGCCGCCAGTCGCCGTCAACCTGGCGAAACAGCTCGGCAAACGCTGGCTGCCATTGATCGTACAGGCCAAAGGGCAACAGCTTGGCATTGTTCAGCGGGCTGTACATCCAGGCGTCGTAACGGCCATCGCCGGCCCATTGTGTAGTACGCAGCACACGGTATTCACGGCGCAGGCGCTCAAATTCTTCGGCCTTTTCGCGGCGCATTTGTTCTGTCGATTTCGCGCTGGCGTACAGGCTTTGCAAACGCTCACGGCTGGCCAACACCAGGGCGCTGAACTGTTCGCGCTGGCGCTCACGCGCGCCGCTTTCAGCGCTCTTTAGCCCGCGCGCCATTCGCCATTGGCGCAGGCCCTCGGTTTCGACAAAGCTGGCGTAGGACTCGTTAAAGGCGGTGTCGCCGGGCAGGTAAAACTGTTGATGGGCCAGCTCATGAAAGATCACCGACACCCAGCGCTGGTCATCCCAACGCAGCATGGTGTTAAGCAACGGATCGGCAAACCAGCCCAGGGTGGAATAGGCCTCAATGCCGGCGACATAAGTGTCTAACCCCTCCTGCTTGAGCAAGGCGGCGGCACCGCGGGCACGATTCTGCTCGTAGAAACCGCGGTAGGCGACGCAGCCGGCAATGGGGAAACAATGAATCTGTGGTTCCAGGGAAAACTCGGCGGTGGCGAATACATTCCACACCACATAGGGCCGGCCCAAGTCGGCATATAAGCGGTAGCTCCCGTTATCCGGCAGGCCCAGCTGGCGGCTGGCGAAGGTGCGCGCGTCTTGCGCCAGGAGTAGGCGTTGGCGCAGTTGCGGGTCGAGATCGGGTTTTGCCAGCAGCGTGCTGATGGGCTCGCGACGCGCCAGCAGGTCGACCTGGCCGCCGAGCAATTGCGTGTAGTAGCTGCAACCGTTGAGCAGCAAAACCAGTGCGAGCGGAACCCAGCGCCAGCGCGGCGGGTCGAGTAACAGGGATAAGCAGTGCGGCATCGCGCAGACCAGAGCAGCAGACGGTGGCGCTGAACCTACCCCATCTGCCCCGCGCGCGCACCGCTGGATAACGACAAAACCAGACCCGGAGTCTCTCTATGCGCCCATTTCTACTCGCCAGCGGCCTGCTTAGCCTTGGCGGTTGTGCCTTTATGCCCACGCCAGACCCGAGCCAGGCCTGGGTTGACCTGCGTACCAGCGAAAGCAACACGCTGCAGGCAGCTCAGGTGGATGCCCATGCACTGGAAGATGATCGTTTTTTCCAGGTGAGCCCTGGCCAGCATGAGCTGCATATGCGCCTGCAATTTGCCGTCGAACCGACCAACATTGGCCCAGACAGCCAGGGTCTGGATCGCACCTGCGTGCTTAAGCTCGACTACCCTGAATTCACCGCAGGGCAACGCTACAACCTGGTGGCTGGCAGCATCGGCTTTCGCCCCTGGGCCAAGCTCTATAACCAACAGCACCAGTTGCTGGCCAAAGCACGCGAAGGCCGTTGCGGCGATGTTTGATTGGCAACATCATGCGCCCATCCCCACCTCGCGAGATCGCCATGCGCCTGCTGCCTTGTCTCTTACTTGCTGTGCCCCTAAGCGCTTGCGCCGCTGCATTGCCGCAGGCCGATCCACAGCAAGCCTGGATCGAGCTATACAGCACGCCAGGCAATACGCTGATGGCGCAAAAGCTGGACGGCAAAAAGGTCGCGGATGGGCGTTATTTTCAGGTCAGCCCCGGCAGCCACGAGCTGAATGCGCGCTTTCAGTTTGAAGTGGAGAACGGCGGCGGCACGCTGGGCAATCCGCGGCAGATCACCTGCCATCTGAAGGTGAAGTACGAGTTTGTAGCCGGCCAACGCTATCGCATCGAAGCCCGGCCGGTGGCCATGAGCACGCAAGCTTGGTTGTATGCCATGCCGCGCAGGGCGCTCAAGCAGGTTAGCGTCGAACGTTGTGGGCCGGTCTAAGCAACACACCGTATAGGGCCTGAACCTATATTCCTCCGCGCGCCTCGAAGGTAGATAACGCGCCGTCAGTTCTGACGCGCCGTATACCTACGGGAGCGCGTCTTTTATGAGTTTTCTGCACTGGATGGTGGTGCTCGGCAGCATTTTGCTGATCCTCACCCTGGCCTCGGCTTATCTGCGCTGGCTGCCGGTCACCACCTCCACCCTGTACCTGGCCTTTGGCCTGGGCATTGGCCCGTTGGGGCTGGGCCTGTGGCAGATGAACTTCCTCGAAGTGGCCTATTGGCTTGAGCACCTGGCGGAAATCGCCGTGCTGTTTTCGCTGTTCACCGGCGGCATGAAGCTGCGCCTGGGCTTTACCGACCCGGCGTGGCGCAGCGCTTACCTGCTGGCCGGACCGGTGATGCTGGCCTGCATTGCCGGTGTGGCAGCCGTGGCGCACTTCGCGCTGGGGCTGAGCCCGGGCTTGTCGATGCTAGTGGGGGCGTTGCTGGCACCCACCGATCCCGTACTGGCGAGCCTGGTGCAGGTTAATCACGCGCGCGATTTCGACCGGGTGCGCTACGGCCTTTCCGGCGAAGCAGGCTTTAACGACGGAGTGGCGTTTCCCTTCGTCATGTTCGCCTTGTTGTGGCTGCAACACGACGGCGGTGTGGCCGACTGGGGCGCCGGCTGGGCCCTGCACCGGCTGTTATGGGCGATTCCGGCGGGACTGCTGATCGGTTTCCTGCTTGGCCGTACCGTGGGCCGCGTCGCCATCTACCTGCGTACCCGGCACAAGGATGCGGCCATCTCGCCCAATGACTTCCTGGCCATGGCCTTGATCGCCCTGTCGTATTGGCTGGCCGAAACCGTGGGGGCCTGGGGCTTTCTCGCAGCGTTCGCCGCAGGCATTGGCCTGCGCCACGCCGAAGTGGTGTCTTCGAACAACTCCAGTGTGCCCGCCGAGGAAGTGGCCGCAGCCATGCCCAAGGAGGGCGGCAATCTTGAGGAGGTCAAAGAACAGGTCAGCGACACCGACGAACCCAAGGTGGTGGCCGGTTTGCTGATGGGCGAGATCTTGTCGTTTGGCGATATCGTCGAGCGGGTGCTGGAAGTGCTACTGGTGACACTGCTCGGTGCGCTGCTGGCTTTCCACTGGGACTGGCGCGCGCTGCCACTGGCGCTGGCACTGTTCTGCATCATCCGTCCGCTCAGTGTGGTCGCCCTGGTGCGCGGCAGCGCCCTGAATGAGGGGCAGCGCTGGCTGATGGGCTGGTTTGGTATTCGCGGGATTGGCAGCCTGTACTACTTGGCCTATGTGCTCAACCACGGGCTCGAGGGGCCAAAGGCTCTGGAGGCGGTTGGTCTGACCCTGTCGGTGGTGGCCTTGAGCATTGGCATACACGGATTGACTACGCAGCCGTTGCTGGATCGCTACGAACGGCAAAAGGCTAAAGCCTAGTAGGGTGTGCTGCGCGCACCAGCGGGTAGCGGGGTGAACACATGGTGCGCACAGCACACCCTACAGTGGTATTTAGTTTTCCAGCGTGGCTTCCAGGGTGATGTCGGCATTCAACACTTTGGATACCGGGCAACCTGTCTTCGCCGTTTCCACGGCCTTCTCGAATGCCTCGCGGTCAGCGCCAGGAATTTTCGCACTGAGTTTTAGGTGCACGGCGGTGATGGCGAAGCCGCCATCGACTTTGTCGAGGGTCACTTCCGCGTGGGTGTCGATGCTTTCAGCGGTCATCCCCGCTTCGCCCAGCTCTTTGGATAGCGCCATGGAGAAGCAGCCCGCATGGGCGGCGCCGATCAGTTCTTCAGGGTTGGTGCCAGGGCCGTCTTCAAAGCGGGTGTTGAAACCATACGGGCTTTGTTTCAACACGCCGCTCTGGGTAGAGATGGTGCCTTTGCCGTCTTTGATGCCGCCTTGCCAGTGAGCCGATGCTGTCTTTTTCATCTGTGTTCTCCAGTGTCTCTGATTGCCTTGGGTATAGGTTCAGAGGCATGGGAGCGGCAGTGGTTCGGATTTTCTCTGGCAACGGCGTATGTCAGCGCAGGTTGGCGAGGATTTCGTAGGAGTGCAGGCGGTCGACGAAATCGTACATATCGCTGGTGAAGATCAGCTCGTCGGCGTCGGTCTGTTCCAGCAGTTGGTTGACGTGGCTGCGGATGGTGTCCGGGCCGCCGACCATGGCCAGGCCAAAGAACTCACCCACGGCCTGGCGCTCATGGGCCAGCCATAGGCCTTCCATACTGTGCACCGGCGGCTTCTGCACCAAGCTTTGGCCACGGAGCAAGGCGAGAATGCGCTGGTAAGCGCTGGTGGCCAGGTATTGCGCTTGCTCATCGGTGTCCGCCGCCAGCAGCGGCACGCCGAGCATCACATAGGGTTTATCCAGTACGGCAGATGGTTTGAAGTGGTTGCGATACACCCGAATCGCCTCATGCATCATGCGCGGCGCAAAGTGCGAAGCGAAGGCATAGGGCAAACCGCGCTGGCCGGCCAATTGGGCGCTAAACAGGCTGGAACCGAGCAGCCAGATCGGCACATTGGTGCCGGCGCCGGGCATGGCAATCACGCGCTGATTGGGCTGTAGGGGACCGAGGTAGCGCTGTAGCTCGGACAGGTCTTCCGGGAAATCATCGGCACTGCCCGAGCGCTCGCGACGCAGGGCGTGGGCGGTGTACTGATCGGCACCGGGGGCGCGGCCCAAACCGAGGTCAATACGGCCGGGGTATAGGGTCGCCAGGGTGCCAAATTGTTCGGCGATCACCAACGGTGCGTGGTTGGGCAGCATCACGCCGCCGGCACCCAAGCGGATGGAGCTGGTACCGGCCGCCAGGTAGCCAATCAGCACGGCAGTGGCGGAACTGGCGATGCCGTCCATATTGTGGTGCTCGGCGACCCAGAAACGGGTGAAGTCGAGTTTTTCCGCATGTTGGGCCAGGGCCAGGGAGTTGCGCAGTGCTTGTTCAGGGCCACCGTCGGTGCGGATCGGCGCCAGATCGAGCACGGAAATTTTGATATCGGAAAGAGTTTTCATAAGCCTCGTTTAACTCCGGGTCAGCGCCAGCGGGCGCATTTCGACTGGGTAGTTCGGGATGAAAGACGCGTGCTAGACGCGAAAGAGGGCAGTCCGTGGCAATACCCGACTGTTTCAGTAGGGCTTACTGTACGCCGCGAACACCGGAATCGGCAAATATCAAAATGGAGGCAATAAAAAACCGGCGGCATGGTGTGCCGCCGGTTTAGTCTTGCTTGACCAATCTAGGCGCGATCAATTGCGCTGGTAGACGATTTCCTTGGTACCAGCATCGCAGCTACCTACAACTTGTTTGTCGCCAGCGCTGCCTTTTTCAACAATTTCCAGGCTGTAGGACTTGGCGCCCTTGGCTTGGATTTTTGCATCGATTTCCGACTTCAGTTCTTCGCAGGGTTTGGGGGCCGCAAAGGCCGAGCCGGCCATAACTAACAGGCCTAAGGCCAACATCACTTCTTTCATGGGGTAACGCTCCCTCGTTGATAACAAAAATGCTCGAACGACATGCCAAAACTCGAGCAGCAAAATTGACGACCGCAAGCCGTCAAAAGCAACACTGGGCGTTTATCCCTAGCCACAGTGGACGCTGGCGGCACAGGAGCCGCCGCGTAATAACAGCTGGATCAGTTGTCGCCGACGCGGAAACCAACCTTTAACGTGACCTGATAGTGGCCGACTTTTCCGTCAACAATATGACCGCGGGTCTCGGCGACTTCGAACCACTCCAAATTGCGCACGGTTTTGGCTGTTTCGGCCAAGGCGCTTTGAATCGCGTCTTCGATGCTGGTTGGCGAAGAGCCGACGATATCGATGAGTTTGTACGTGTGGTTACTCGACATGCTGCTGTCCTCTCTGTTGGGCGAACGCTGTTACAGAGTGAGTCCCGCCCGGCGCCGGATAAGTTCAGATTAGCTGCACTTTCCAGGAAGGGTGCAGTCACACCTCGTACGTCCTTATGAACGATAGGAGAGTCTGACCATGGCAATTTTCGCCTCACGTAACAAATCCCTGCACAGCATCGAAACCGAGATTGAGCACCTAATCTCCAGCCTCGACAGCTTGAAAAGCGAAGTCAGCGATGAATCGCAAAAGTCGCTGAAAAGCCTGCGCACCAGCGCCGAGCGCGTGCTCGGCCATTCCCGCGACTTGCTTAGCGACACTTACTCCGACGTAAAGGAGAAGACCTACAAAGCTGGCGTGGCTACCCGTGATTACACTCGCGAGCATCCAGTGGCCTCGGCCAGCCTGGCGCTGGGTGTGGTGGCGCTGGCCGGCTACTTGTTGTTCCGCAATAACGACTGATTGCCACGGGGTGCGCCAAGCACCTCCGCTTCTATAGGGTGTGCGGACCGGCACACCCTATAGAAGCTGGCGCCCTAACCAATTTGCCAACTTGGCCGCGCGGGCCGACGGTGTTCTGGCCGGCACCCACAGCGCCAAGCGCGCTGACGTTTGCACGAACCCCCAAGGCGCCACCAAGCGCCCCGCCGCCAAGTCATCGGCCACCAATTGCTGTGGCGCGATTGCTACACCCAAACCGGCAACGGCCGCTTCCAGCAGGTAATACAAGTGCTCGAAGCCTTGCCCCAAGTGCAATTTCGCCCGACTCACGCCTTGGCTGTGTGCCCATTGCGGCCAGGCTTGTGGGCGCGAGGTGGTATGCAGCAGTGCCTCAGCTAAAAGCTGTTCGGGCGAGGCTTTATCCAAGCGGGCAAAACCGGCATAACGCGGACTTAGCACCGGCCCAATGCGCTCGACGGCCAGCTCAAATACCTGCATATCCGCCGGCCAGGGCGGCTCAGCAAACCACAGGGTGGCGTCGATACCGTTACGACGTGGATCGAGCTCGCCATCACTGGCTGACAGTTGCAGGCGCAACTCCGGCAACTCGCGGTTCAACCGGTCCAAACGCGGAATAAACCAGCGCGCCAACAGGCTGCCGGGGCAAGCGAGTACAAACGGTGCATCAGCGGTCTGTTGTTTCAGCTCGGCGCAGGCGCTACGCAAACGGTCAAACGCCTCCGCGCTGGCGTCGCGCAAACGCATCCCGGAATCTGTGAGTTTTAAGCCGCGCCCGTCTTTACTGAACAAGGCCAGGCCCAGGTCTTCTTCCAACACGCGGATCTGCCGGCTTACCGCGCCGTGGGTTACGCTAAGCTCCAAAGCCGCTTTGCTTATACTTTGCAGGCGTGCGGCGGCTTCAAACGCGCGTAACGCATTAAGGGGAGGAAGATCGCGCGCCATGGCTATAACCCGTGAGTTTTTCTAACAGATGGCGGCGATCTTATCGCTTTATTCGCACGCACGTCGCGCCTAAAGTAGCGCCATCGCCTTTCCTACCCGCGCACCCCGCAGGAGCCACCATGATTCAGACTTCCCTTCGCAGCGGACCCGACGCCACCGGCTTGTTTGGTTCGTTCGGCGGCCAGTACGTCGCTGAAACCTTGATGCCGCTGATCCACGATTTGGCTGCTGAATATGAACGCGCCAAAGAAGACCCGGCGTTCCTTAAGGAACTGGCCTACTTCCAGCGTGACTATGTGGGCCGCCCAAGCCCGCTGTATTTCGCCGAACGCCTGACCGAGTTTTGCGGCGGCGCAAAGATTTACCTCAAGCGCGAAGAGCTCAACCACACCGGCGCGCACAAAATTAACAACTGCATCGGCCAGATCCTGCTGGCGCGGCGCATGGGCAAAAAACGCATCATTGCTGAAACCGGCGCCGGCATGCACGGCGTGGCCACCGCCACCGTAGCCGCCCGTTTTGGTCTGGACTGCGTGATCTATATGGGCACCACTGATATCGATCGCCAGCAGGCCAACGTGTTTCGCATGAAGCTGCTGGGCGCCACGGTGATTCCGGTCACCGCCGGCACCGGCACCCTGAAAGACGCAATGAACGAGGCGCTGCGTGACTGGGTGACCAACGTCGACAGCACCTTCTACCTGATCGGCACCGTTGCCGGCCCGCATCCGTACCCAGCCATGGTTCGCGACTTCCAAGCCGTAATCGGCAAAGAAACCCGCACCCAGATGCAAGAACAGGAAGGCCGCCTGCCGGATTCGTTGGTGGCGTGCATCGGTGGCGGCTCTAACGCCATGGGCCTGTTCCACCCGTTTCTGGATGACAAAAGCGTGCAGATCATCGGCGTTGAAGCGGCCGGTTACGGCATCGCTACCGGCAAACACGCCGCCAGCCTGAACGGCGGCGTGCCGGGCGTGCTGCACGGCAACCGCACCTTCTTGCTGCAAGACGACGATGGCCAAATCATCGACGCTCATTCGATTTCCGCCGGCCTCGACTACCCAGGTATCGGCCCGGAACACGCCTGGTTGCACGACATCGGGCGCGTCGAATACACCTCGATCACCGATGACGAAGCCCTGGCTGCATTCCATAAATGCTGCCGCCTGGAAGGCATTATCCCGGCGCTGGAAAGTGCCCACGCCTTGGCCGAAGTCTTCAAACGCGCACCTGGCCTGCCCAAAGATCACCTGATGGTGATCAACCTGTCCGGCCGTGGCGACAAAGACATGCAAACCGTTATGCACCACATGGAAAACAGCGCGCAGGAGAAACACTGATGAGCCGCCTGCAAACCCGTTTCGCTGAACTGAAACAACAGAACCGTGCCGCCCTGGTGACCTTTATCACCGCCGGCGACCCCAGCTACGACACCTCCCTGGAAATTCTCAAAGGCCTGCCGGCAGCCGGCGCCGATGTGATTGAACTGGGTATGCCGTTCACCGACCCTATGGCTGATGGCCCGGCCATTCAGTTGGCCAACATCCGCGCCTTGGCGGCCAAGCAGGACCTGGCAAAAACCCTGCAAATGGTTCGCGAGTTTCGTGCCGGCAACAACGACACGCCGTTGGTGCTGATGGGTTACTTCAACCCGATCCACAAATATGGCGTGCCGGCGTTTATTGCCGATGCCAAGGAAGCGGGCGTTGACGGTTTGATCGTCGTCGACCTGCCGCCTGAACATAACGTCGACCTGTGCGATCCGGCTCAGGCCGCTGGCCTGGACTTTATCCGCCTGACCACACCGACCACCGACGACAACCGTCTGCCGAAAGTGCTCAACGGCAGCTCGGGCTTTGTTTACTACGTGTCGGTAGCGGGCGTAACCGGCGCCGGTTCCGCCACCCTGGAACACGTGGAACAGGCCGTTGCCCGCCTGCGTCGCCACACTGATCTGCCGATCAGCATCGGCTTTGGTATCCGTACCGCCGAGCATGCCGCAACCATCGCGCGCTTGGCTGAAGGGGTGGTGGTGGGTTCGGCGCTGATCGACCATATCGCCAATAACGCCGATCCGAAGGCCGCTGTTAAAGGTGTGTTGGGCTTGTGCGCCGAGCTGGCTGAAGGGGTGCGTGGCGCGCGTAAGTAAGCGTTGCCGCAAGCCAAAAAAAACCGCCATGCCCGAGAGGGAATGGCGGTTTTTCTTTGCTAGGTCGACTACACGCGGAAGTGACTCACCAACTGCTGCAACTGACCGCCAAGACGCGCCAGCTCAACGCTGGACGCGGCGGTTTCATCACTTGCTGCGGCGGTCTGTTCAGACACATCACGCACATTAAGAATGCTGCGGCTAATCTCTTCGGCCACGGCGCTTTGCTCTTCAGCCGCCGCCGCAATCTGCTGGTTCATTGATTGGATATTGCTCACCGTCGCAGTGATGCTTTCCAGCGCTGTACCGGCTTTGCGGGTCAGCAGCACGCTGCTGTCGGTCAGGCTGCGGCTGTTGCTCATCACCGTGGCCACTCGTTCGGAGCCACTTTGCAGACCGGCGACTAAGCCGGCGATTTCTTCGGTGGACTGCTGGGTGCGCTGAGCCAGGCTGCGCACTTCATCCGCTACCACAGCAAAACCACGACCCGCCTCACCGGCCCGCGCCGCTTCAATGGCAGCGTTGAGGGCCAGCAGGTTGGTCTGGTCGGCAACCGCTTTAATCACGTCCATCACGCTGCCGATTTTGTCGCTTTCGGTCTGCAGTAAGCGCATGGCTTCGGTGGAGCGACTGACCTCGTCAGCCAGGCGTTCGATCTGGGCAATGGCTTCGCCCACGACCTTGTCGCCTTCACGGGCTTCTTTGTCCGCCAGGCTGGCCGCCTGCGAGGCCTCTTCGGCATTGCGCGCCACTTCCTGCACAGTGGCGGACATTTCGTGCATGGCGGTGGCCACCTGGTCCGTCTCGATTTTTTGGCTGTTGACCCCGGCGCTGGTTTGCTCGGTCACCGCAGACAACTCTTCCGCAGCACTGGCGATCTGCGTAACACCGTCGCGGATACCGCCGATCAAGTCGCGCAAGGTTGCGCCCATACGCTGGATGCCTTGCTGCAACACACCCAATTCATCGCGGCGAGTGACTTGCAGATTTTGCGTCAGGTCGCCATCGGCAATGCGCTGCACCACGGCCATGGTCTGCGCCAAAGGACGCGTGATCTGCCGAGTGATCACCACCGCCGCCAGTACACCGAAAAGAATCGCCAGCACGGTGGCAGCCAATTGCATTTGCCGGGCCTGGGCGCTTTCGGCATCACGGCGGGTGGTTTGGATTTTGTTCAGCTCTTCGTTGAGCTTGACGATGGCCGTGCCCTGGTCGGTCATTTCCTTGCGCGCCTGGGCGATGTTATCGGTGGCCACTTTGAAGCGGCCCAATGCGGCACGGTAGGTTTGCAGATCCTTTTCCAACTGCTGCAATTCGCTGGCGTTGCTGGCACCGAATTGGCCTTTGAGGCTTTCCAGCCCGGCCACGGCGGCGTCCAGTTGTTTGATCGCCTTTTGCTCAGTATCGGCGCTCGGGTTGGCGGTGTAGCCACGCACTTCGTAACGGGCCAGCACCAGCAACTCGCGAGCCTTGGTGATGGTTACAAACGCGTCGAAACGGGCGGGATCATCGCTGGGCAATTGCAACGCGCTTTGCTGCAAGGCGTCGAGCAACTTGAGCGCGTCCTCGGCATTGCTGCCCATCTCGCCACGCGCGCTGTTGTTGGCGATATAGCCGGCACGCATGGCGTTCAGGGATTTTTGGTAGGCATCTATCTGCGCCGTCTGCTCGTTGAGCAACTTGACGTTTTCCGGGCTTTTAAAGGTTTGCAGCAGACTTTTTTGCTGCGCGGAGAAGCCTTCGAGGGTGGTTTGCACCGTGGCGGCGATGGTTTCGTCGCCATTGGCAATCATGTATTGCAGGCGTGTGACGCGCAGTTTGGTCAGCGCCGCGTCGAGCTTGGCGATATCGCCCATCCACATACTGCGGTTGATCAGGCTACCCAGGCTGTTCCAGCCCGTGACGGCGAGAACAACGGTGAGCGCCAGGACCAGGCCAAAGCCCAGCCCGAGCTTGCGATTGACGCTGATATTGCCGAACCATTCATTCATAAACACTCCAGTTCCTTGGGGCGATCCCAAGGGGCATACAAGGTTAAGTGGGGGAAGAAAACCTGGAGGTTTTGTTGTTCTTGAGCCAGTTCTCGGGTTTATCGACGCCGAGTTCGCCGTCCAAGCCACTCTTTAAGTCGACCAACTGGTACTCAACTTAAATTCCGGGTCACACTCCTGCACCATGCGCAGCCGTTACGGCTGATCCATTGACTCAGGGTCAACAATGAAAACCACCCTCGACGAATTGCTTGCCTTCACTACGGTAGTCGACAGCGGTTCAATTACCGCAGCGGCTGAACAATTGGCGCAGACGACCTCGGGGGTTAGCCGAGCGCTGAGCCGGCTGGAAGAAAAGCTTGAAGTCACCTTGTTGCAACGCACCACGCGGCGCCTGGAGTTAACCGAAGAGGGTCGGGCGTTTTTGCAGCAGGCACGCAAAATCGTCGCCTGTGTGGAAGAGGCCGAAGAGCAGATGGCCCTGCGCCGCCAACGCCCGGCCGGGCGCCTGCGGGTCAACGCCGCCTCGCCGTTTGTGCTGCACGTGATCGTGCCGCTGGTACCGGGCTTTCGCGCGTTGTACCCGGAGATTGAGCTGGAATTGCATAGCAGCGACCAGATCATTGATCTGATTGAGCAACGCACCGACCTGGCCATCCGCATCGGTCCGTTGCGCGACTCCACCTTGCATGCACGGCCGCTGGGCAGCAATCGATTGCGGGTATTGGCCAGCCCCGGCTACCTGCACGCGCAAGGCGAACCGGCCAGTGTGGAGACCTTAAGCGAACACAGTTTGCTTGGCTTTACCCAGCCCGACAGCCTTAACCAATGGCCGCTGCGCCATGCCATGGGGCTGAACTGGCCGATCACGCCGAGCATCAAGGCTTCAAGTGGCGAAACGCTGCGCCAATTGGCCTTGGAGGGCGCGGGAATTGTCTGCCTGGCGGACTTTATGACGGCGCAGGACCGCGCCGAGGGAAGGTTGGTGCAGGTACTGGAAGCGCACACCGTAGACGTGCAGCAACCGATTCACGCGGTGTACTACCGCAACACCGCGCTGGCCTCGCGAATCACCTGTTTTCTCGATTACGTCAGTGAGCAGATGACGTAGGTTAGGTTGAGCCGGTGGCGAAGCCCAACGCTACACATCAATAAGCCCAGGCCGCGCCCTCAAACAGAACGCCCGGGGCACGTCTAGCACGCTCAGACTGAAAGCTGGGGTGGGGCTGATCTCGGCGTATCGTTGGGCTTCGCTTTGCTCAACCCAACCTACGCTGCGATTTACTCAATCTGCCGCCAGCTGATGCGCGCCCTGC
Organism: uncultured Pseudomonas sp.; assembly: GCA_964543145.1. Taxonomy (GTDB): domain Bacteria; phylum Pseudomonadota; class Gammaproteobacteria; order Pseudomonadales; family Pseudomonadaceae; genus Aquipseudomonas. Next base: position 2,348 of record CAZIWV010000007.1, on the reverse strand, counting down.
TTCTGGCGCTTATAGGCCAGCGCCGCCGCCGATACCGGCGATACCCGCCCGGTCTCCACCCATGTTTTCAAGCGCCCGGCATCAGCGATATGGGTGTATTTGCCAAAGGCATCCAGCACCACAAACGCCACCGGGCGGTTGTTCATGGTGGTGCGCATCACCAGGCAGTGGCCGGCTTCGTTGGTAAAGCCGGTTTTGGTCAGCTGGATGTTCCAGTTGGCTTTGTAGATCAGGTGGTTGGTGTTGCGAAAACCCAGGGAGTAGTTGGGCTTTTTAAAGCTGGCGGTGGTTTCCGGCGTCGTGCTGAGCTGGCCGAGCAGGGGGTATTGCTGGCTGGCGCGCAGCAGCTTGACCAGGTCGTTGGCGCTGGAGACGTTACGCTCGGACAAGCCGGTAGGTTCGACATAACGGGTGTGGGTCATGCCCAATGCGCGGGCTTTGGCATTCATGGCGTTAACAAACGCCGTGACACCGCCTGGGTAGTGATGGGCGAGGCTGGCAGCCATGCGGTTTTCTGAGGACATCAGCGCCAACAGAAGCATCTCGTGGCGGCTGGCCAGGCTGCCAACTTTTACCCGGGAAAACACCCCGCGCATCTCAGCCACGTCCTGGATTTTCACTGGCAGCACTTCGTCCATCGGTAACTTGGCGTCCAGGGTAACCATGGCGGTCATCAGCTTGGTGACCGAGGCGATAGGCACCACCTTGTCCGGATTGCTGGAATACAGCACTTCGTTGGTTTTCAGGTCCACCAGCAAGGCGCTGCCAGAAGCCAACTCCTGCACGGCCTTAGTCTTGGTTTTCTCCACCGCTATGGCTTGGGTGGGGAGGGCGAATACGCCGCAGAGAAACAAGCTGATGAGCGACTGACGAATATTCACAAGGACAGGTCCACAAAGGCAGAGAAATAGGAGCCTAAGCAGTCCTTGCTGGCCGGCGCAGTATACGGAAAGGGTAGGCCAGCTTGGAATGGAGTGTGATGCAGTTCATCAAAAACCTTTGCCAGGTCATTGAGAACAAAGACAAGTGGCTGCGCAAGCAGTGAAACCTACAGGTTCAACTCTGCATGCAACCACTCCACAAACGGCTGCACTAACCGCGCCCGCCGTTTGCGCTCCGACAGCACCGCCCAATAGCCAAATTGTGACTGCACCTGGCCGTCGATCACTTTGCACAACAAGCCCTGCTCCAATAGCTCATCCACCAGATGCGCCCAACCAATAGCTACACCTTGGCCGGCAATTGCCGCCTGAATCAGCAGGGTGTAGTTATCAAAACTCATCGCCGCCGGGCCTACCGGCTGACTGATGCCCAACGCTTGAAACAAGCCATTCCAGTCAAACCAGCGGCTGCTCATATCTGGCTTCAGGTGCAGCAAGGGCAGACTGGCCAAGGCGTTTTTGCCTAGGGGCAAAGTGCGCCCCTCCAGCAAACGAGGGCTGCAGATGGGGAACACTTCTTCGCTAAACAGACGGCTGGCTTCGGTGTGTTTAAAGCGCCCGTCACCAAAGGTGATGGCAATGTCGATGTCGCTGCGCAGGCTGGTCATGCTGCGGTCGCTGGTTATCAAGCTGACGTCCAGGTGCGGGTTAGCGGCGCGAAAACGCGGTAGCCGGGGCATCAACCAATAGGCAGCAAAGGCAAAGTCGGTGGAAACCTGCAACACCTCATGCTGGTTCTGCGCCGTGATGGCGGCGACGCCAGCGTCGATGGTTTCCAGGCCTTGCTGCACATGCGCCAGCAGCACCTGGCCGGCATCGGTAAGGGTGATGCCGCGGTGGATGCGGTCGAACAGGCGCACGCCCAGTTCTTTTTCCAGGCGCTTGATCTGCTGGCTCACTGCCGGCTGCGTGGTGCCGAGCTCAGCGGCGGCGCTGGTAAAACTCAGCGAGCGGGCGGCGGCTTCAAACACCCGCAGCAAATCCAAGGGCAGGCTCATAGGCGCCGCTCACATAAGCAGTGGTTATCCGAAACATGCGTAGCCATGCGCTTTACCCCTGGGTGTATGAGGCAGAAGATCGGGACAGAGACTATCGCATAACCGTTACGCATAGGATAAGCCTGCCACATGAAGCGCCCGAACATCCTTTTCATCATGGCCGACCAAATGGCCGCGCCGCTTCTTCCCCTGCATGACAGCGCGTCGCCAATCAAAATGCCCCACCTCAGCCGCCTGGCAAGCGAGGGGGTGGTGTTTGATTCGGCCTACTGCAACAGCCCACTCTGCGCGCCGTCACGCTTTACCCTGGTCAGCGGCCAACTGCCGTCGAAAATCGGCGCTTACGACAATGCCGCGGACTTCCCCGCCGACGTGCCCACCTACGCCCATTACCTGCGCCGCCTGGGCT
>CAZIWV010000006.1:0-174748 GCA_964543145.1 uncultured Pseudomonas sp. | reverse complement strand
GCCGCGTTAAGGACGCGAGCCAGGATGAGGATTTTACTTATGTAGGGTTTTTCTCTCGATGTGCTAACGCTGATATTTTTTGATCGTTAAGTTTTTGAAAATTAAACAACAAAAAGCCCAGCAAATTGGCTGGGCTTTGGTCGATGCTTTTGCCGGATGGGCTATGCGCACGTTGTGCGGATCAGCACGCCCCACGCAGAAATCACAACGCGCCAAATACCTTCTTGGCCAAGCTGGTGGCCGCTGCTGCCGGGTTTTTGCGAATGCCTTCTTCCTGCTTGGCGATCATTTCAAACAAGCCATCCAAGGCTTTCTCGGTCACGTAGCTTTCGATATTGACGCTTTTTGCATCAATGGCGCCGAGGCTGGCGGCTTGGCCGGCGAGGGCGTTGTATTGCTTGGCCAGGCCGACTTTGTCGGTGGCTTGTTTGACGATGGGCAGAAACTTGGCGCGGATTTGTTCGCGGCTGGTTTTGTTCAGGTATTGGGTGGCGGCGTCATCTTTGCCGGCCAGAATGCCTTTGGCGTCTTGCACGGTCATTTTCTTCACGGCATCCACCAGCAGCGCCTGGGCTTGCGGTACGGCGGCCTCGGCGGCTTTGTTCATGCTGGTTTCCAGCTCATCCACCTGGGCGCCCATGCCCATCATTTTCATGGCCTTGGCGGCTTTGCCCAGTTTGCCGGGCAGCTCGATACGCACTTCATCGTTGTTGCTGAAACCACCGGGGGTGCCCAGTTGTTTAACGGCGATTTGCGCGCCTTGGGTCAGGGCATCTTTCAGGCCGGCGCTGGCATCGCCTTGGGACAGGTCACTGATGGACAGAGCAAATGCGTTGGCAGAGAGCAGCAGGCCTGCTGCAAAGGTAGCGAGGGAGGCGGAGCGAAGCATGGGGCACATCCTTTTGTGGAGAATGTGCCCGAGCTTAGCGGACTCAACCGCTCACGCAAACCCGTGAACAGCGCTCGCAGCTGATTGGGTTAGCCACCAAGTGGACCGCGCAGGTATTCCGGCGACAGGTTGTTGTACCAGAACAAAATCGCCGAAACCAAAATGGTCACCAGCAACAGTAGACCCACCGCCCATACGCAGGAGGCAAATAGAAACCCCTGTTCCTGCTTGCGGCGCATAAAGGTGGGTAGGCCGACAAACAGCAGAAAGGTCGAGTAGGCACAAGCCGCCATTAGTACCGCCACCGCCAGCCAGCGACTGGGGTAGAGCGCCGCCAGCCCGGCAATGTACAACGGTGTGGCGGTGTAGGCGGCAAAACCGATGCACTGGTTTAGGGTCGGGCGGGCATCAAAGGTACGTGACATCCAGCGAATAAATACGCCCATTAATGCGGTGCCGAGCAGGATCGCGCCGTACACCATGGCACTGAGCAGTAGCGCGCTGTCGGCGCTAAGGCGCACAACCTCGTTTTCCGCCAGGCTCCAGCCTACGCGGGTGGTGCCAATAAACAGGGCGAAGGGCGGAATCAGCCCAAGAAAAAGCAGATGGGGCAGGTAATTACGGGGCTTTTGCTCTTCTTCTTTGCGGATTTCTGTCCAGCTCTGTTCAGGCTGGGTGAAAAGTTTGATCAGGTGCGTGCTCATTATTGGAGTCCTCGCGCAGGTCGGTGCAACGGGTCGGTGCAACACAGCGTAAGTCGACCGGTTACAGGTTTAGACGCGACCTGCCCTGAGGGTTTCAAGTGTTTTTCCGGCGTCCGGCTCAGCGGTTGGTAGAGGATGGGCTGAGCATGTCGATCAGGCGGATATCAAAGTCGCGGGTCAGATAGTCCATGCGCTGCTCGGCAAAGCGCTGCATATGCGGTAAGGCCGAGTGCGCATCAAGGTGGGCTTTGCTTTGCCAGATTTCGTAAAAGATAAACAGCGTCGGGTCTTCGCGGTCGCGCAGCATGTGGTACTCGATGCAGCCAGGCTCGGCACGACTGGGTTCGACATAGGCGCTGAACAGGGCCTGAAATTCGTCGGCCTTTTCCGCCTTGGTATGGGCGTAAAGGATAAAACCGTAGGGTTGCTCGCTCATGGGTAACTGCTCCGTGGTAAGGGATTGGCGCATTTTAATAGGGGAGTGGCGCTGTAATTCGTGATTTTTACGCAAATATCATTTGCGCCTCGCCTGGTTTTTCCTCGCCCCGCGGGTCGGTAACCTGCCGGCCATTCTTCACTCCCTTACGGATTCGCTCTGATGAAAAAGATCCTTCTGCTTAACGGCGGCAAACAGTTCGCCCATTCCGACGGCCGTTACAACCAAACCCTGCACGACGCTGCCCTTAGCTACCTTGACCGCGCTGGTTTTGATGTAAAAGCCACCTTTATCGACGGCGGTTACGAGCTGGCCGAAGAAGTGCAGAAGTTTCTCTGGGCCGACGTGATCATCTGGCAAATGCCCGGCTGGTGGATGGGCGCGCCCTGGACGGTGAAAAAGTACATTGATGAAGTGTTCACCGAAGGCCATGGCAGCCTGTACGCCAATGACGGCCGCACCCGTTCCGACGCTTCGCAAAAGTACGGCAGCGGCGGCTTACTGCAGGGCAAGCAGTACATGATCAGTGCCACTTGGAACGCGCCGCAGCAAGCGTTTGACGACCCCACTGACTTCTTCGAAGGTAAAGGCGTCGATGCCGTGTACTTCCCCTTCCATAAAGCCAACGCGTTTCTCGGCATGAGTGCCTTGCCGACCTTTCTCAGCGTGGACGTGATGAAGCGGCCGAACATCGCCAGCGATGTGGCGCGGTATGAGCAGCACTTGGCAAAGGTGCTCGGGTAAAAAGCCCTAGGTACGTCCGTGCAAAGCAGACCAGAGGGCTGGAAATACTGCTGGCACATAGGCACTATGCGCGCCGCGGTCAGACGGCCGCCCTTTCCGCGTAGTGCCTATAAGGACATTCCCCGCAATGAAGCTCATGCAAATCGCTGGCGCCTTGGCGTTGGCCGCACTGGTTACCGGCTGCTCCACCGCCACCTATTTCAAATTGCCTGAAAACAGCAAAGTCGAAATTTACAAACGCGAGACCCGGTACTCGGCAGGGCTGGTGAAAACCCGTCCCTTCGCCTGGAGTGCCGCGGGTGGCATCCCTTACAAACTTACCGACGGCAATGGTGCCGTACTGCAAGAAGGCAAATTGCGCGCGCGTTTTCGTGTCGCTTCGATCTTCTGGCCACCGTTCGCCATCATTTACTGGCCAATGGGCTACGGCCAACGCTGCTATGACCTGACCGGTGCCAAGCCACTGACCTGTACCCATCAGGATCTGATTGATCTGCGTAGCAATCAGCGCTTGGCACGCTAAACCGTATTGCGGCCTTTTTGTCGGCGCTAGCGTGCTAGCTCCTACAGACGACAAGCTGCACAAAAAAAGGGAGCGTTTGACGGCTCCCTTTTTTATTCAGCGATGGCTTACAACCCGTCCGCCATATCCTCACTTCTATCCATCGCCACTTGGCGAATAGACAAGCGAATTTCCGCCGGTAGCACACGCTTGGCGGCGCCTTCGGCCAGTTCGTTGAGGGCCGGGTGATGGCTGAGTTTGCCGGCTTCGTCCTGGCGCAGTACGCCTTGGTCGAGCAGGGTCTGGATAAAGTGGCGGAACAGGCTCTTGTCGAAAAACTCCGGGGCATTCAGGCCATGGAGAATCGACAAACGCTGGGCCATCACCGTACACAGGTCTTCCAACTCTTCGGCGCTAATCGCGTTCTGCCCTGCATTGAGTAGCAACGCCGTGGCCATGTAGAAGCGCTGCAAGGTTTGGGCAATGGCGCGCGACAGCAGGGTTAGCAGTACAAAGCTGCGCGAGCTTGGCGCTGGGCGCGAGTACACCTCGGCATCAAACTTGAGCAGCCCTTGCTCAACAAACGCCGCCAGCCATTGATCCACCACCGCGTCCAACTCGTCCAGGCTCCAGCGCATAAACAGCTCCGACTGCAAGTACGGATACAGCGCGCGGGTGTAGCGCAGGATCTGCTCGCGGCTCATCCGCGAACTGCTCTGGAAAAAGCTCGCCAGCAATGCCGGCAGGGCAAAAATATGCAGCACGTTGTTGCGGTAGTAAGTCATCAGGATGGCGTTCTGCTCATCCAGATAAAGGATTTTGCCCAGCGCGTCTTTTTGCTCGGCCAACAGCTTCATGCCCTGCACATATTCGATCAACGCCTTGCCATCGCCTTCGGGCAGCGTGGTGTGCGGCGAATACGGCACGGCGCGCAGCAGGGTCAGGTACAGGTCGAGCACGCGGGTGAGGGCGCGTTCATCCAGCGCCAGTTTGCTGGTCGACAGCAGCGCCAAGGCCACCAGGTTGACCGGGTTAACCGCTGCCGCCTCGTTTAGGTGCTGGGCCACACGTTCAGACAAACGATGGGTGGTGTCGCTCAACCAGGCCGGACGGTACTGCGGGCCAAGCTCCTGTTCGCGCCAGCCGGGCTGGTCGTTGTCGAGGAATTCGGCCAGCTTGATCGGCTCACCAAAGTTCACCCACACGCTGCCAAAACGCTGCTTGAGGGCGCCGATGACTTTGAAAATATCGAAGATCGACTCTTTCTTCTTGCTCGCGCCGCGCAGCTCACCTAGGTAAGTGCGGCCTTCGAGCACGCGTTCGTAGCCGATATACACCGGCACAAACACCACCGGTAAGCGGTTGGAACGCAAGAAGCTGCGCAAGGTAATCGCCAGCATGCCGGTCTTGGGTTGCAGCATGCGCCCGGTGCGCGAACGGCCACCTTCGACGAAGTACTCCACCGGGAAACCTTTGCTGAACAAGGTGTGCAGGTATTCGTTGAACACCGCCGTGTAGAGCGGATTGCCCTTGAACGTGCGGCGCATAAAAAACGCACCGCCACGGCGTAGCAGGCTACCGATTACCGGCATATTCAGGTTGATACCGGCGGCGATATGTGGCGGCGTCAGGCCATTGCGGAACAGCAGGTAGGAGAGCAACAGGTAGTCGATGTGGCTGCGGTGGCAGGGCACGTAAATTACTTCGTGGCCCTGGGCAACGTCCTGCACGCCCTCGATATGGTTGACCTTGATGCCGTCGTAGATCTTGTTCCAGAACCAGCTCAGCACCAGCTCGAGAAAGCGGATGGCGGTATAGGTGTAGTCCGAGGCGATCTCGTTGCCATAGCGCAAGGCCAGGGCTTCGGCTTTCTGCGGGGAGATTTTCTCGCGCTCGACTTCCTCGGCAATGGCTTGGCGCACCAACGGGCCATGCACCAGGCCTTTGACCAGATTACGGCGGTGCGAAACGTCCGGACCGATGACCGCAGATTTTTGATTGCGAAAGTGCACCCGCAGAATGCGCTGCACCATACGCAGGGTGCGCTCGTGGCCTTTGTCTTGTGCCACCAGCTCGCGCAGATGAATGGGGGCGGAGAACTGCACGCGGGTTTTGCGGCCCAGGATCAGGATACTGACCAAGCGCCGCAGACGCCCGGTAACGGCCCAGCTGTCGGCAAACAGCAGCTTCCACGGGCTGGTTTCGCGGTCTGGAGATTGGCCCCAGAACACACTGACCGGCACGATTTGCGCGTCTTCCACGGCATGCTGATTAAGCGCGCCAACCAGGCGTACCAACGTCGGCGAAGTGCCTGGCTTGTTGGGCGTGCCGAGCCAACCCGGCTCCGGGTTGAGGTAGAAAAACGCCGCCGGCTCGATTAAGTCACCCACTGCCACCGGCACCACCGGGCGCGGCAGGCCAGCCTTGGTGCATTCCGCATCGACCACCGCCAAATCGCTAAGCGAGGGCGTTTGCAGCACATAGAGCACTGGCTTGCTGCGGTCGAGCTTTAGGGTAAAGGCGGATTGGTTGATGGTTTCCGAGCGCACCCACAGATACAGCAGGCGGCGCAGGGTACCGAAAACAAGGCGGCGAAACGGGGAACGGGTCATACAGAGTCTGTCGAAATCGAGCCGCGGCTCGGGGCGGGTAGTTTGCCGTATGCCGGGTCTGGCGGCAAAAGGCATCGTGGGGTGTGCCGGTTCGCGCAGGGTGGGCTCATCCGGGCGCTAACGCCGATATCGCTTGGTGCGCACAGCACACCCTACGGGATTGTGTGCACCGAAATGTTACCGATACCTACAGTTTCGTCGCCGTTTAATGGTCTTTTCGTACGTTCGTACTTAACCGTAAAGCCACGCCGGCCGCTCTATGCCGGGCTTTTCCCTGCAAGCAGGGAAAAGCATTGGCAGGCTTTGTGCTTACGCATCAACCCGGCGGCGGCCATGATCCGGCCTGCGGCCACTGATCCGTCGATACCTCCTTGAGAGGACATAAAAAAATGCGAGTTGGAGAAAGTAGTAATGGCTGAACGCGAGACTGGAACCGTCAAGTGGTTCAATGATTCCAAAGGCTATGGCTTCATTCAGCGCGAAAGTGGCGCCGATGTGTTTGTTCACTATCGGGCCATCCGCGGCGAAGGCCACCGGTCCCTGAATGAAGGTGACCGTGTTGAGTTCGCCGTTATCGACGGACAGAAAGGGCCACAAGCCGAAGACGTGACCAAGGGTTAATCCTCGCCACGCAACAAAAAGCCCCGCCGATGCGGGGCTTTTTGTTGGGTCTTTGTAGGCTCTATTTCCAACACGTCGCGCTATCGCTGGCCGTGCCGCTTACGGTCTTTTCCCCCAACGCATTCAACTTCATCACCGCACATTCGCTGTCCTTGGCCTGCGTTCCTAGCGGTGTGGCACTGAGCAGGTAACCGCCTTGGCTGCTGTCACTGGTGCTAATGCTCAACTGATAAAAGCCGTTGTCACTGAGCCCCGTGCTGCTGCGCAGGTTGAGGTTTGCCACCGTGCTGGTGTAGCCGTTGTTCTGTGCGTAGTAACGCTCTTCACGCGCTGCCGCCTCGCTGAGCAAGGCCTGCGCCTCGCTGCGGTGGGTGCGGATGACGTAGCGGGTGTAACTGGGAAAGGCGATGGCGGCAAGGATCGCCAGAATAACCACCGTTACCATCAGCTCAATCAAGGTGAAGCCTTTGTTCGACTGGCGCATACCTAGTCCTGCAGGCGCACGTCGCGCCAGCTTTGTCGTGTGTTGGATTGGCCGCTGACGCCGACGCCACCGCTGCTGCTGTCGCTGTTATGCAGGCTGATTTCGCCATTAAGCGAGAGCACGCTGGCGCCGCCAATCAGTGAGTTGAGTTGCAGGCGTGAGTAGACCGTGCTTTGCCCCAGGTCGAGGGTGGTGTCGGTGGAGGTGCCGCCGGTATACGGGTCGATCAGCGTCAGGTAGGTGGAGGCACCGCTCTGGCAGGGGTCGTCGTTGGGGGCTAGCGAGGTAATCAGCACGCTGTTGCTCACCGTCAGCGGTTTGTTCACCACCATTTCGCCGGTCAACGGCAGGTCGATGTACCAGCCATAGGTTTTGATGCTGCCGTCGTCGTTGTACCAGTTCAGGGTGTTGCTACTCAGGGTGCTGGCGGCGGTGGTGACGGTACTGCCGCTGGTGGAGGTGTAGGTAATGCTGGTGGCGGCGCCAAAGGTCTGCACCTGCAATTTGCTGGTGGTCAGCGCCGGTGTGCTGGTCACCGAGGCGCCGCTGGTTTGCGTGTCCCAGATGCCATAAATGCTCATGGCTTTGCTGGTGTCGGCAGCCGCGTCGGCGGCTTCCATATATTTGCCGGTACCAAAAATCACCAAGTGCCCGGTGCCGGAGGGGTGGGCAATCACATAGGGGCTGGCGGTAATCGGCTGGGTTTGGTTGCTGGCGGTGGCGGCGTACGTAGTGGCGCTGGCGGTAAACAGCGGTGTGCCGCCAAAGGCCACGCGAAAGTTGCTGGCTGTGGCCGTGCCCGTCAGGCTGCCGGCGGTGCCGATCAAGTCGAAGCGCCAGAGGTTACCGTGCAGGTCGCCGGCATACACGTAGTCGGCAATCAAGTCGCCGTCGACATCGGCCACATAGGGCGAGGACAAACCATTGGCGCCGCTGACACTGTCGGTGGCGGTCAGTGCTTTCAGCAAGGAACCGTCCGCTACGTTCATCACGTACAGCACCGCTTTGTCGGTGGCGCTGTTGGCACCGTTGGCGGCGATTACCGCCCAGTCGCCGCTGTGCAGCCGGGCAATCACCGGCTTGGCGTAGGTGTAACCGAGTTCGGCATAGGCGCTGTCGCTGTAGCTTTTCTCCCAGAGCAATTTGACGTTGTCGGGGTCGGTGATATCCAGCGCAAACAAGGCCCGGCCGCCGCCGCGCAAGGTGCCAACCAGCACCGTGTGCCAGGCGCCGCTGAAATACACATCGGCCACGGTTGGGGTGCCGTCGACGTAGTACTGGTGGGCACTGCTGGTGTATTCGGGGTCCATCAGCTTGTAGAGGTTGCTCATCACGCTGCTGGGGATAAAGGCAAAGGTCTCGTTACCGCTGTCGTCGAACGCATGCAGCATGCCGTCGTTGGCACCCACGTACACCCGCGTGGCGCGGCTGGCCCAGGTGGTTTTAAAGGCGGTGTACGAGGTATCGCCGACCAGCGCATCCATTTTGCTCACCGGGCTGCTGGGCGTGCTCACCAACACCGGCGTGGAATCGACGATATCGCCGAGAATATGCCCGCGACTGCGCAGCAAGGTGCCTTCGTTCGTACGGTCGCCGCGCAACCAACTGACGCGTTTGCTGCCGTTGCTGTCAACGGTGCTATCCAGGGTTTTATTGAGGGTGGTCTGTTGTGCGCTGCTGAGGTTGGCCCAGGTAAAACCCTGTAAACCGCTAAGGGCGGTGCCGCCGGCGATATAGATCGGCCGGCTGGCGTAGGCCGTATTGCCGCTGGGGTAACTTGCATCCAGCAGCGTCTGCGCGTTCCAGGCTTCGGTGGAGGCGGCGGTGGTGCGCACATATTTGATCAGTGTGCCGCTCCAGTCTTCGCTGGAAAAACTCGGGATGTAGCTGTTGGCCGAGCTGTAGTCACTGTCGGTCAATGGCGAGCTGATGGCCTGGTTGGCGCTGGCGGTGCTGGTTTCGTTGATACGGGTAACGATGCTTTTCAGCGCTTCGAGTAGGCTGTCCGGGCTTTCGGCGCTAAAGAATTCACCGCGCGAATTGAGCGCCGCGTGCCACATGTCGTACACGTTGTTGCTGCTACCGGAAGACGCCGCCGGCCAGCTCTTGGTGCCTGCCACCAGGGCACTGTAATCGCCGGAATACGTGTCGCCGCCCCAGGCAGGATCGGTGAGGGTGTTGGTCAGCCCCAGGCCGACAAAGTAACTGACCATATGCTGCCAAGTGGCCGGGTCGTTTTTCGGGTTCCAGTACAGGTCCGTGCCGCTTTCCTTGGTGTAGGTCGGCACTTCGTTGGCCACCGTGGTTTGCGCGTCGGTGGCCCAGTACTTAAAAGTCAGGTCGGCAAGGGTGTTGCTGGTGGCATCTTTAAACGGTGCTTTCGGGCTGTAGCTCTGGCCGTCGGGCAGGGTGCGGCTGGTGTTGTCGTACTCGCCATGGCTGCCGGCCACGTTCCAGATACCGTCGGTTAGCGTGATGCTGTAGCTGGCCCGGCAGGCGTATACCGGGGTTTCGGTGGTGCCGATTACTTTTGCATAGGGGCCATATTTGCCGGTGGCGGTCAGCAGGTTGCCGACCCGGTCGATGGCGCCTAATAGCGGCGTGCTCTGGTTGAAGTAAATATCCCCCAGCCAGGTAAAGAACTGCGCGCGGTGGCTGCCGGAAAAATCACCCAGGCGGTTGTCGTAGGCGCTGCTGCTACTGCTGTCCAGGCCTCGGCAGTTGTAGCTGCTCAGGTACGACGTGCTGGTGATGCAGGTATCGCTGGTGCCCAGGGCTTGCCAGCTCAAGCGGGTATCGGCAGACAGCTCGGCAAACGCCAGGTTGGCGGCCGACTGCGTGGCCAGTTCGCGGTTGCGATAGAAGCTGTACCAATTGGCGAAGTTCTGCCGCTCATCCGTGCCGCCGCTGCCGGAGGTGGCGCTGACCGTTACCAGCTTGTAGCAGGCGTCGTCGTGGATACTTTTTGTGCAGCCGCTAAGCGTGGTGTCGTAGCGGTAGTAGTACGCCGGCACGCCAGTTTTAGTGCGGTCGGCGGTGGTGGTAGTGCGGGTGGCACTGACGGTGTAGGTGCTGCCGCTGATGCCGCAACTGACGCTGGAGTAGCTGGTGCTGCTTGAGTTCGGGACCGTGATGGTGGCCGTACAGGTGGTGACTTTGTTGCTGGTCTTGGTGGTCACTTTTACCGTTGCGGTGCTGTCATCGGTGGGCGTGAAGGTGGTCGAGGTGCTGCTGCCGGTATAGGCCGAGGTGGTAGCTGTGGCGGCGAAGTCCGAGGTTGGGTTAGCGGCCAGGTAATACACTTTGTCCGGGCTCGCGTAGGTGGCGTAGTTGCTATAGGACCAGTAGGTGGAGTTGCCGCTGGAGGCCGCGGTAGTGCCGCGGCTGGTGTCGTAGTCCCAACTGACCATATAGCCGGTAGACAGATTGAGGCTGCCGCGCGCGCTTTTGAAACCGTTGACGTAGGCGGCGGTAAAGCTGGTGCTCATTGGCGTAGAAGTGACGGTGCCGTCGCTGTAGCTCACGGTGTAGGGCGGGTCGTAAGTGACCGCTGGGTTGTAGTACAGCGGATTAAAGGTCGAGGACTTGGCGCGGCGGCTGGTGCGGATCTGGTCTGCGCTGTAGCCGTAATACGTTGAGCCGCTGCTGGGGTTCATGGTGTCCGGGGCGAATGCCCACTTCATGCTCCCGGAGTTGTCGATGGTCACCATGATGTTTGGCGCCACGCCTTCAGTAAGAAACAGCGGCACTTGGCTCAGGTTGAGTGCGGTGGCGTTAACGCTACCGACGTGTCCGGCAGCTAAGAGCAACAGCGGCGACAGTAGACGCAGCAGAGCGGGGCGATAAGTCATTGCACGGTGATCCTGTAGACGCTTTGGCGGACAACGGAAAAGCGTTTGCCGTCAGCCTCGGCGGCTGCGCTGACGCGGTAGTAATAGGTGCCTTTGCCCTGTTGCAGGGTTTCCAGGTCGGTGGTCGAGGTGCCGATGTAGGCGGCGTTCCAGCGCGGGGTGGTGGCAAAGCTGGCGGCGCCATCGGAGCCTTTGTAGTCGGTGGCATAGGTGTTAGCCGTCCACCAATCAGTGCCCGCTACGCTGCTTTTGGCGAAACGATCACTGCCCAACACACAGAGGTTGCTAACCCTGGCGGCGAGGCTACCGATGCTGGTGCTGCAATCACCAGAACCCAGGGTGCTGACCCCGGTATTGGCCAGTGCTTGCAGGCGGCGCTCACCTTCGCGCAACGCCGATTCGGCGGCATTAGCCGCGTGCTGGCGCTCGGCAACGCCGCCGCTCAAACGGTTCTGCAAGGTGCTGTCGCGCAGGCTGGCGGTGGCTAACAGGGTGATTAACAACAGCATGATCAGGGCCACTAGCAGCGCCGCGCCTTGTTGTTTTTGCCGAGCTCTGTTCATCGCATCAGGTTCCTCAAGGCCACGCTGCCCTGGCTGATTTGGTACAGGTATTGGTCGCTGCTGCGGGTTTTGCCGCTGAGGGTTTTCCACTGGTCGAGCACACTGCTGACCACACCGTCGCGCAACGTGGCGCTGCTGGTCAGCAATGCGGCGTAGCGCAGGCTTTGGCTGGAGGCGCCGCTGCTGGGCACGGGGAACAGCACAAAATCGGCCAGGCCATCGACTAGCGTGGTGCTTACTCCACCAACCGAGCAGGTGAGGGTGCCGGCACCGGCGCTGGTGCTGCTGACAAAACTGATGCGGCTCAGCACATTCGCCCCGGCCGCAATCTTATTGCCTAGGCAATCGAAATCGGCGCCATCGGCCGAGCCCTGGTAGCGGTAGCACACACCGGCTTTGTCGCTGCTTAGCAAGAGGGTTTGGCCGGCGCTAAAGGATGGACAGCCATTGCTGCTGGCCAGGCTTGGAAAGGCACTGCTCAGGCTGTTGTTCGTCAGCGGCGAGGCGCGATAACCGGTGCGCGCCAACTGCTGCTCGAGCAACAACTGAATGCTGCGGCCCAGGCTTTGGTTGCTGCTTTGGCCTTGCTGGAATTGATAGTTGCGCTTGTTGTCGATGTACACCTGCGTGGCGCCGAGGACCATAAAGGTACTGATCAACATGGCGACCATCAGCTCAATCAACGACAGGCCCGTTTGCCTGGCCGACATGGGCTGTTTCATAGCTCGGCCCGCAGGCGGTAGTAGCAGATGTTGTCGGTGCAGGCGCCGGTTTTGTCTTGCCAGGCCAGTTGAATCATCACCACAGAACTGGAGCCGCTGCTGCAGCTGTTTTCCTGTTTGCTTGGGCAGATGGTGAAGTTGCTTTTGAGCAGGCCGCTGGTAACCGGCAACAGGTTTTGCACTGCTTGCAGCCAGCAGCCCAGGTCTTGACTGGCCACCGTGCTGCCACCGGCACTGCGATCAATGCTGGCGCAATTGGCCACGCTGGCGCTGGAAAATTCACTGCCGGCGGCTTTGTAGTAGCCGGAGGTACTGCTGAACAGTTCGGCCGCATTCAGGGCGGCGTCTGGGTTGCTACGCATCAGCTCGACCAAGTCCTGCGCGAGCATCACCGCCGCGCTGCGTTGATTAGCGCTTTGCGACAGCTGCAAGCCTTGGGTTTGCAGGGCGACCATGCCCAGCACACCGGCGCACAAGACCAATAGGGCGACCATCACTTCGATCAGGCTGAAACCGGCCATTGCCGAGCGTTTATTGGCTGATGGTGGGGCGGGAGATCTGGCCACTGGCGAGTACCTTGATTGTGCGGGTGGTCACCGAGCTGTCGTTGCTGTAACCGACGGTGATGGTCGGCGGGCTGCTGAGCGCGCCGTTGCTGCAAGAGGTGCTGGTGATAAAGCCTGGGCAAAAGGTCAGCGTGGCCAGCGAACTGCTGGCGCTGACATCGGCGAAGTTGCCCTTGGCGTAATGGCGCAGCGTTTCGCTGCCGGCCTTTACCGTAATTTCCCCAGCCCAGGTGCTGGCTGACCCTACGGTTACCGTGACGCCGCGGCCCCGGGTCAGCGCTTCGCTGCGGGCGTATTGCAGCACCGAGTAAATTTCATTGGCCGCCGCCAATGCTTGGTTGCCACGAGTCAGGCGGGTAAAGCTGGGCACCGCAATGGCAGCGAACAGGGCCAGTAGCGCCACCACAATTAGCAGTTCCACCAGGGTGAATCCGACCTGAGTGCTGGCGTGCCGAAGGTGTTTCGCGGCAACAGTGGATTGAGCCATTACAGACATAGGCTTCACGAAGGTAGGAATTGAGGTCGCGAGTTTGGGCAGCGTTTGTATTGCCAGAATGTCCGCAGGTATCGACTGTGTTTTGAGCGTGTATTGGGGGTGATACAAATGGCGGTCAAAGACATCAGTGATTGGCAGGTATGCGCGGCGGTCTACGATATGCACGCGCGCAATCTGGCTGGCGCAGCGGTGTGCGACGCCGCAAATGTGGTGATCGAATACTTGATGGTTGCTACCGGGCAGCCCAGGAAAGTCTGTATGCACGCCCTGGAGCGGGCCTATCGCCACGGCTTGGTCGAGGCCGGCATGTGGTTGCACGGCGGCTGGTTAACCCACGATGGCATACGCTTGTTGTATCTGTCGCAGCCCAGCAAAAACTGGCCGTTGAGCATGTATGTATGAAACGTCGCCATCTACACGTGCTCTTGGCTGAGCCGTTTTATGGAGAGGTCGCCAGCTCTGTAAGGGACTTCCGATAGCTCGTCAAATCCGTCGAGCCGCAACCTGTCGGTGAAGGTGTTGTTTTCCTTCACCCGCTCGCACAGCTCTTTAACAGACTTGCCCTGTCGGCTTTCTATGAGCTGCTGCGATATCGACGGCGTAGCGCTCTTATAGGAATACGACTATGGCGAGTTCATCTAAACGACTAGGCAGTACAGGGTTATTTATCTTGGCGTTGAGCGGCGCAATTTCCGCTTATGGCGCCACGTATGTACCCAAAGCTATGCAGGCCCAGGTTATGCCCCGCGCCAGTTGCGAAATTGTCGAATATGCCCTGTGGGGTGCGGATACCACCGCACAGGGGACGAAGATTTTTGGCGCCGGCGCTGACGCCCGAACGTTTAGCTTTTTAGACGAGACGGCGAGCGACTCCCGAACGTTTTACGAGCAGGTTATGGCCGCGAAAAAGGCCATCGATTTTCTTCAGGAGGATATGAGCAAATTTACGCGCACCCGCGCATTCGCCACGCGAATGAACTCAATGTACGAACGCCGTTTTTTCCGCATTTACCTGCAGCGTGCTGAGTACTTAGAGTCTGCGGTTGGGCTGTTGGCCAGCAACTTGGGGCGCGCGGTGGGTGCAGATGCGGCGGGCTACGGCCAGCTCTACAAGGTTCAGCCGATTAACGCGGATGGCGACGCTATCTTTCGCAGCATGAACGTGTTGTCGAACAAACTCGTGAAAGTGCTCAAGCCGGCGGCCAATGGCTGTGGCGGATAGTCAGCCGGGGCCAGGGAGGCAAAAAAAAGGGGCGCCTGTTGCCGGGCGCCCCTTTTATTTATAGCCAGATCAATCACGCCGCCTGGCTGTTTTCCTCGGCTTGTTTCAGCGCGCGGTTTAGGGCGCTGAACAGGGCGCGGAAGCTGGCGGTGGTGATGTTTTCGTCGATGCCGACGCCAAACACCGGGCGGCCACCGTCCAAGCGCACTTCGATATAGGCCGCGGCCTTGGCATTGGCGCCAGCGCCGATGGCGTGCTCGTGGTAATCGATGATTTCCAGGTTGCGTGGCAGGGATGCGACCAGGGCTTCCAGCGGACCTTTGCCAGTGCCATGTTTGCGCCGCAGTTCGCCGCTCACGCTGACGTCGATATCCACATTGCAGATGCCGTTTTCTTCCTGCAAGCGATGGCTTTTCAGCACGTACGGGCTGTCGGCTTGCAAATATTCGTTCTGCAGCAAGCCGTAGATCTGCTCGGCAGTCATTTCCAGGCCAAGGCGGTCGGTTTCTTTCTGCACTACTTGGCTGAATTCGATCTGCATGCGGCGCGGCAAGCTGATGCCGTATTCCTGTTCGAGCAAGAAGGTGATGCCGCCTTTGCCCGACTGGCTGTTAACGCGGATCACCGCTTCGTAGCTGCGACCGATATCAGCAGGGTCGATGGGCAAGTACGGTACTTCCCACACGCCATCTGCTTTCTGCTGGGTAAAGCCTTTGCGGATCGCATCCTGGTGCGAGCCCGAAAACGCGGTGTGCACCAGGTCGCCGACGTAGGGGTGACGTGGGTGCACGGGCAATTGGTTGCAGTCTTCAACCACCTTGCGCACGGTGTCGATATCGGAGAAGTCCAGCTGTGGGTCGATGCCTTGGGTGTAGAGGTTTAATGCCACGGTCACCAAGCAGACGTTGCCGGTGCGCTCGCCGTTGCCGAACAGGCAGCCTTCCACACGGTCAGCGCCAGCCATCAGGCCCAGCTCGGTGGCAGCGACGCCCGTGCCACGGTCGTTGTGGGTGTGCAGGCTGAGCAGCACGCTGTCGCGTTTATCCACATGGCGGCCGAACCATTCGATCTGGTCGGCGTAGTTATTGGGTGTGGCGTTTTCGATGGTGGCGGGCAAGTTAAGAATCAGCGGCTTGGCTGGGGTCGGTTGGAACACGGCGATCACCGCGTTGCACACCTCTACCGAAAACTCGATTTCGGTGGAGCTGAACACTTCTGGCGAATACTCAAAACCCCACTGAGTTTCCGGCGCGGCGTCGGCCAGGCGCTTGATGATCTGCCCAGCGTTGACGGCGATTTCTTTAACGCCGTTTTTGTCCTGGTTAAACACGATGCGGCGGAAGCTTGGGGCGCAGGCGTTGTAGTAGTGAACGATGGCTTTTTTCGCGCCCTTGAGCGACTCGAAGGTGCGCTCGATCAGGTCTTCGCGGGCCTGGGTCAGTACTTGAATGGTGACGTCGTCGGGAATATGGCCGCCTTCAATCAGCTCGCGCACAAAGTCGAAGTCGGTTTGCGAGGCGGACGGAAAGCCCACTTCAATTTCCTTCAAACCCACTGCCAGCAGGGTCTTGAAGAAACGCATTTTTTTCTCGGCATCCATCGGCTCGATCAGCGACTGGTTGCCATCGCGCAAGTCGGTGCTCAGCCAAATCGGCGCCTTGTCGATCACCTTGCTCGGCCAGGTGCGGTCGGGGATGTTGATCGGGGTAAAAGCGCGGTATTTGTGCGACGGGTCTTTGAGCATGCTCATGGCGGTGTCCTTTGAATTCGTGTGGCCAGATAAGGGTGGCCGACCGGTGATAACTGCTGTGTACAGACGTGCGGGCGAGGTGAGCTGTTCAGCTCTGCAGTCGCGGACTGACCAGGCACAGGCAGGCGTGTTGGCGCAGCAGAATGAGGGTGTGGGACGTTTTCATGGGGTTAACCCTATTCATCTGGGTTGAATATGGCAAGCTGCGGCGAAAAATTGGTGAATACTGGCGCGGCTGGAGATTTTTCGAAATTTATTCGTCGTTAATGCCCGTAAATATCGCAAATATTGCTCGGGCCGAAATCGCTAGCCGTCGGTGCGGCTGGCCGCGATCTGCGCCTGGTAGGCGCGCATATCGGCGCCGCTGGGGTGCTGAAACACCCGCAGGCCAAACTCCGGCAGGATCGCCAGCATGTGGTCGAAAATATCCGATTGAATCGCTTCGTAAGCTACCCACGCAGTGGTGTTGGTAAAGCAATACAGCTCCAGCGGCAGGCCGTCGGCGAGCGGGCTGAGTTGTCGCACCAACAGAGTCATGTCTTGGCGTATGCCGGCGTGCTGGCGCAGGTAGTTCTCTACATAGGCGCGAAAGGTGCCGATATTGGTGACCCGCCGCGTATTCACCGCAATGCGCTGCGGTTCGTCGAGTTGACTGTTCCAGCTCAGCAACTCGCTTTCTTTGCTCTTCAAATACGGCGCCAGCAGTTTGAAACGGCGCAAGTCGTCTATTTCTTCGGCGCTCAAGAAGTGCACGCTGTTCTGGTCCAGGAGCAGGCTGCGTTTAATCCGCCGGCCACCGGCTTCCTGCATGCCGCGCCAGTTTTTGAACGAGTCGGTGATAAAACGCTTGGTGGGAATGGTGGTGATGGTTTTGTCCCAGTTCTGCACTTTTACTGTGTGCAGGGCGATATCGATCACGTCGCCATCGGCGTTCAATTGCGGCATTTCAATCCAGTCACCAACGCGGATGACGTCGTTGGAAGAGATCTGCACGCTGGCCACCAATGACAGCAACGTGTCCTGAAAAATCAGAATCAGCACGGCGGCCATGGCGCCCAAACCGGACAGCAAGATCAGCGGTGAGCGGTCTACCAGGGTGGCGATCGCCAGAATGGTGGCGATCAGGTAGATGACGATTTTTACCACTTGGATATAGCCTTTCACCGGCCGCAAGTGCGCATCGGCTCGGCGTTCGTACAGGCTGTTGGCCAGGGTCAGCACGCCGCCGAGCGCCAGGGCAATGCTAAGGACGATAAAGGCGCCGCAAACGTTTTTACTAACGGTGATCAGCCCTGCAGGCAGATTAGGGATTAGCTCAATGCCGGTAGCGAGGATCAGCGCCGGCACCACGTTGGCCAGGCGCGAAATAATGTGCGAGCGCGCCAAGGCCTTGTCCTGGCCCAGGTGGCTGGCGCGTAGGGCACGGTAGAAACCGCGCACCAGCACACGCTTGACCAGCCAATTGGCCAACCAGGCGGCAGACAACAGCAAGATCAGACAGACGAGGCTGTAGATATGGGGGAATTGCTCCAGCCAGACCACGGTAGCGTTGTACTGGGTTTCCATGCTGTCCATTGGCGTCCTGTTTTGCCTGTGTAGGTTGGTGCGTATCGGTCCTTGCATTGGGCTTCGCTCTGCTCAACCCAACCTACGTTTTATCTGCGTTACGGTTCAAATGCGCCAATAAATATGGCGGGATCGACCCGTACATCATTCAAGCTGATGTTCCAGTGCATATGCGGCCCGGTGGCGCGGCCGGTGGCGCCGACCTTGCCGACCACGGCGCCGCGCGCCAGCTGCTGACCGACCTTCACGTCGATTTTCGACATATGGCAGAACATGCTGATAAAGCCCTGGCCATGGTCGACAAATACCGTATTGCCGTTAAAGAAATAGTTACCGACCAGAATCACGTTACCGGCCGCTGGCGTCTTGATTGGCGTGCCCGCGCCGACGGCGAAATCCAAGCCCGAGTGCGGATTGCGTTCTTCACCATTAAAGAAGCGGCGCACGCCAAAGCGGCTCGACAGCGGCCCGTCGACCGGTTTGTCCAGCAGCAGATTGCTCGGCGTGCCGGGGCTGAAGGTTTGGTAGGCGCGGGTTTGCTCGGCCAGTTCTTTTTCGATGCGCTTAAGGTCGGCCGGGCTCGGGTTCACTTGGCGCTTGTTCTTCAACGTAATGCGCTGCTCGGCGTAACGTTTTGTGCCCACGGCGAAACTCATTTTACGGATGCCGCCGGCGTCTTTAACGGTGATGGTTTGCGGGCCGGTTTTGCTGGTGAGCGGCACGCCAACAATGGCCAGCCAGCGCTGCCCCTGTTCATGCACCATCAGCACCGGTTTGTTTTGGTAAGTGGCGGTTGGCGTGCCCTGGGTGACGCCTAAGTCAAGCACCGCCACGCCGCCAGGCACCGGGTGTTCGAGCATGCGGATGATATAGCTGTCGGCATGGGCGGGGAGGGCGAGGCAGAGCAACAAGGACAACAGTACGCGCATGGGATTGCCTTATATAAAGAGGGATCAGTCCAGCAGCGACAGGGTCACCGGCGTCAGGTGGTTATCTTCTACGCGCACCTCCAGCTCGCCTTCACCCAGGCGCGCCTTCAGGCGCTGGCCGGGTTTGGTCTGCGCGGCGTTGCGAATGGCTTTGCCGCGCTCATCGAGCAGAATGCTGTAGCCGCGGCCCAAGGTGGCCAGCGGGCTGATGGCATTCAGGGTTTGTACGTCGGCCTGCAACTGTTGGCGGCGGTCTTTTAAGGCGTCGCGCATTGCCCGCGGCAGGCGTTCGCTAAGGCCGTCGAGGCGTTGGCGTAACAAGGCCAGGGCGCGGCCTGGGTGCTGTGCAGCCAGGCGCATATCCAACCGCGCGACCCGCTCTTGCCGGTGTTGCAGGGTGCGCTCAAAGGCGCGGCGCAGGCGCATATCCAGGTCATCCAGGCGTTGCGCTTGCTGGCGCAGGCGTTCACCTGGGTGGCGCAGACGCCGGCTGATGCCGTCCAGGCGCAGGCGTTCGCGCTCGATGCGGTTTTGCATGCGCATCACCAAGCGGCGATGCAGGCTGTTCAAGCGTTGCACTAACTCATTGGCATCCGGCGCGAGCAGCTCGGCGGCAGCCGAAGGGGTGGGCGCGCGGACGTCGGCAACAAAGTCGCTGATCGACACATCGGTTTCATGGCCAACGGCGCTGATGATCGGCGTTTGGCAGGCGGCGATGGCGCGCGCCACCGGTTCTTCGTTAAAGCACCAAAGGTCTTCCAGCGAGCCACCGCCACGGGCCAGGATCAGCGCGTCAAAGCCGCGCCGATCAGCAAGTTGCAAGGCGCGCACGATTTGCCCGGTGGCTTCGCGGCCCTGCACGGCGGTGGGGATAAGGGTCAGCTGAATCTGCGGCGCGCGGCGGCGGAACACGCTGATGATGTCGCGAATCACCGCGCCGGTCGGCGAGCTGACAATACCAATGCGCTGCGGATGGGCAGGTAGCGGGATTTTGTTCTCAGGGGAAAACAGGCCTTCATTGCTGAGCTTGGTCTTTAGCGCCTCAAAGGCTAAACGCAGGGCGCCATCACCGGCCGGTTCCACGCTGTCGAGAATCAGCTGGTAGTCGCCACGCCCTTCAAACAGGGAAACTTTGCCGCGCACCTTCACCGCCATGCCATCGCGCAAGGCTTGGCGCACACGGGCGGCGTTTTGGCGGAAGAGGGCGCAGCGCACTTGGGCCTGGCTGTCTTTCAGGGTGAAATACACATGCCCGGAAGCAGGCTTGGCCAGGTTGGATATTTCGCCTTCTACCCAGATATTGCTGAACACATCTTCCAGCAGCACACGGGCGCGGCCGTTGAGCTGGCTGACGGTAAGCACTTCGCGGTCAAGGCCGAGGCGTTGGAACGGGTCTTTGATCATGGCGGGCATGATAGAGGCTTTGCGTCGCTCGAGCCAAAGGCCTGGCCTGTTAAACTGCGCCACGTTTTAGATTTGGGTCGCGTTATGGCAGAGCAACAAAGCATTCTGGTGCCGCAGATTTCCACCCTGCCCAACCACGAGGCGCGGGCGCGGCTGATACTGCGCTGGTTAGTGCAGCGCAATATCGTCGCCGCCGAGCTAAGCACCTGTGGCCGTACCGGCAGCCGCATGGCCTACGCCATCGCTCCGGGTGCCAAGCGCATTGTTGAGCAGCCGGAACTGTTGCCGTTTGGCCGGCCAGTAAATGGTCTTGAGGTGGTAACCAAGCGCTGCATCTATACGCCGACGGTAAAATTCCTCGAAGAAGCCGGCTGCCCCAAATGCCGCAAAGAAGTTGGCGAAGCGCTGTTCGACAGCTTGGATGAATGGATGCCCAAGGTCAGCGATAACTTCACCTGCCCGTTGTGTGGCTTTGAAGATGACATCAATGGCTTCTTGTTTTTGCAGCCCTGCGGTTTTTCCAATTTGGGCTTTATCTTCAATAACTGGGGCGCGGCGGGTTTTAAGCCTTCCTTTATAGAAGAGTTCGCCGAACGGGTGGGGTACCCGGTTCGTGAGGTGGTGGTGGATTGTTAAGGTCAAAGGCATCGGTGGCGGTAGATCGGCGTCCGCAATGGTGCGCACAGCACACCCTACAAGAGCACCCGCGGCTCCCGTAGGGTGTGCTGCGCGCACCAAGCGGTATTCGCTCTGCGGAAAACCTTACAAAGGCAACGGAAAACCCTGCTTCATCTAATTCACCTTTTGCATTGAGCCAACCTACTCGCGTGGGTATAATGGCGCGCTTCCATTTTCCCGTCCGGGAGCCCCCGCCATGCTGCGTATCAGTCAAGAAGCTCTAACCTTCGACGACGTCCTTCTAATTCCAGGTTATTCCGAAGTTCTGCCTAAAGACGTCAGCCTTAAAACTCGACTGACCCGTGGTATTGAACTGAACATCCCGCTGATTTCTGCAGCGATGGATACCGTGACCGAGTCCCGTCTGGCCATTGCCATGGCCCAGGAAGGCGGCATCGGCATCATCCACAAGAACATGACCATCGAGCAGCAGGCTGCCGAAGTGCGCAAAGTGAAGCGCTTCGAGTCTGGTGTGGTGAAAGATCCGATCACCATTGAAGCCGACGCCACCGTGCGTGATCTGTTCGATCTGACCCGTCAAAACAACATCTCCGGCGTACCGGTGCTGCACGATGGCGAACTGGTCGGCATCGTCACTTCCCGTGACGTGCGTTTCGAAAGCCGTCTGGATGCCAAAGTCCGCGACGTGATGACGCCTAAAGAGCGTTTGGTCACCGTGCGTGAAGGCGCTGACAAGCAGGAAGCTCGCGAGCTGCTGCACAAGCACCGCATCGAGCGCGTACTGATCGTCGACGACGCCTTCAACCTCAAAGGCATGATGACCGTTAACGACATCGAAAAAGCCAAGGCTTACCCCTTCGCCAGCAAGGATGACCAAGGTCGTCTGCGCGTTGGTGCAGCCGTAGGTACTGGTGCTGATACCGGCGACCGCGTAACCGCCTTGGTTGCTGCCGGCGTTGACGTGGTGGTGGTCGACACCGCCCACGGTCACTCCAAAGGCGTGATCGACCGCGTCCGTTGGGTTAAACAGAACTTCCCGCAAGTGCAGGTCATCGGCGGCAACATCGCCACTGGCGCTGCTGCTAAAGCCCTGGCCGAAGCCGGCGCTGATGCGGTGAAAGTTGGTATCGGCCCAGGCTCGATCTGCACCACGCGTATTGTTGCTGGCGTTGGTGTGCCGCAAATTTCCGCAGTTTCCAACGTGGCTGCTGCCCTTGAAGGCACTGGCGTGCCGTTGATTGCCGACGGTGGTATCCGTTTCTCCGGTGACCTGTCCAAGGCCATCGTCGCTGGCGCTTCCTGCGTGATGATGGGTTCGATGTTTGCCGGTACTGAAGAAGCCCCGGGCGAAGTCGAGCTGTTCCAGGGTCGCTCCTACAAGGCTTACCGCGGTATGGGTTCGCTGGGCGCCATGGCACAAACCCAAGGCTCCTCCGACCGCTACTTCCAGGACTCCTCGGCAGGCGCCGAGAAGCTGGTACCGGAAGGCATCGAAGGTCGCGTGCCGTACAAAGGCCCACTGGCTGCAATCATTCATCAACTGATGGGTGGCCTGCGCGCCTCCATGGGCTACACCGGCTGCGGCACCATCGAACAGATGCGCACCGTGCCAGAGTTTGTCCGTATTACCGGCGCCGGTATGGCGGAATCTCACGTTCATGACGTGCAGATCACCAAAGAGGCACCGAACTATCGCGTCGGTTAAGCATCGACACGGCGGTTTGTGAAATGAGTTAGAGCCACGGGGTTGCGACAAGCAGCCCCGTGTCATTTGTGAACTTCGCTACGAGAGACAGCCATGGCCCAAGATATCCACGCCCACCGCATCCTGATCCTCGACTTCGGCTCCCAATACACCCAGCTGATCGCCCGCCGCGTGCGTGAGATCGGTGTGTACTGCGAACTGCACCCGTTCGACATGGACGAAGAAGCGATCCGCGAATTCGCCCCCAAAGGCGTCATCCTCGCTGGCGGCCCTGAGTCGGTCCACGAAGCCAACAGCCCGCGCTGCCCGCAGGCGGTCTTTGACCTGGGCGTGCCGGTTTTCGGTATCTGCTACGGCATGCAAACCATGGCCGAGCAACTGGGCGGCAAGGTTGAGGGTTCCGAGCTGCGTGAGTTCGGTTATGCCCGTGTTGATGTGGTCGGCAAAAGCCGCCTGCTCGACGGCATCGAAGACCATATCGACGCCGACGGCCTGTTCGGCCTCGATGTGTGGATGAGCCACGGTGACAAGGTCACCAAAATGCCGGCTGACTTCCACATTCTGGCCAGCACCCCGAGCTGCCCGATTGCCGGCATGTTCAACGACGACTTGCGCTACTACGGCGTGCAGTTCCACCCGGAAGTGACCCACACCAAACAAGGCGGGCGCATTCTCTCGCGCTTTATCCTCGACATCTGCGAGTGTGAAGCCCTGTGGACGCCGTCGAAAATCGCTGAAGACGCCATCGCTCAAGTGCGCGCCCAAGTCGGCACTGACAACGTACTGCTCGGTCTGTCCGGCGGTGTCGACTCCTCGGTAGTGGCCGCCCTGCTGCACAAAGCCATCGGCGACCAATTGACCTGCGTATTTGTCGATAACGGCCTGCTGCGCCTGCACGAAGGCGAGCAAGTGATGGCCATGTTTGCCGAAAACATGGGCGTCAAAGTGATTCGCGCCAACGCCGAAGAGCAGTTCCTCAGCAACCTGGCCGGCGAAGCCGACCCGGAGAAAAAACGCAAAATCATCGGCCGCACCTTTATCGACGTATTCGATGCCGAGTCCTGCAAGCTCGACAACATCAAATACCTCGCCCAGGGCACCATCTACCCGGACGTGATCGAATCGGCTGGCGCCAAAAGCGGCAAAGCCCACGTCATTAAGTCGCACCACAACGTGGGCGGCCTGCCGGAAGAAATGAACCTGAAACTGGTCGAGCCGCTGCGCGAACTGTTTAAAGACGAAGTGCGTCGCTTGGGCCTGGAACTCGGTCTGCCCTACGACATGGTCTACCGCCACCCTTTCCCCGGCCCAGGCCTGGGTGTGCGCATCCTTGGTGAAGTGAAAAAGGAATACGCCGACCTGCTGCGTCGCGCTGACCATATCTTTATCGAAGAACTGCGCAAGGCCGACTGGTACCACAAAGTCAGCCAAGCCTTTGTTGTATTCCAGCCGGTGAAGTCGGTTGGCGTGGTGGGCGATGGCCGTCGTTACGCCTGGGTTGTGGCCCTGCGTGCGGTGGAAACTATCGACTTTATGACCGCCCGTTGGGCGCACTTGCCTTACGAACTGCTCGAAACCGTTAGTGGTCGGATCATCAACGAGATCGAAGGTATTTCGCGGGTGACTTACGATGTTTCGAGCAAGCCGCCAGCCACCATTGAGTGGGAATAATCGTTTGCGGGACGGCTTCCTGGTCGTCGGCCATGCGGCGTTGCGTCCTCGCTTTTAATGCTCACGTACTGCAGTACGCTGCGCTTAAAAGCTCCGGGGCGCCTTGCCTGACCTTAGCCCAGTAACCCTCTTTCTATATCGACTGTTCAAATCAAAAAGCTCCAAAAGCCGGTCCGCTAGAGACCGGCTATTCGAAATAGCCTGATGGGCTCAGCGTGTTGTTCTAGAAAGTCTCCTGTCTAGAGGTGTCTGTTCCCATGTCTTTTACACGTCGACAAATTCTCGGTGGCCTGCTCGGTTTAACCGCCGTGGGCCTGGGTGCCGGTGGAGTTCGCTATTGGCTTGGACGGCCGTTGGGTAGCACCACTCATGATTACGAGTTAATCGCCGCGCCGATGGATTTGGAGTTGGTCGCCGGTCATAAAACCCCTGCCTGGGCCTATAACGGTTCGGCGCCGGGTGTTGAATTGCGCAGTCGCCAAGGCGAGTGGCTGCGGGTGCGCTTTATCAACAAGCTCAGCGAGCCCACGACCATTCACTGGCATGGCATCCGCTTGCCGCTGGAAATGGATGGGGTGCCGTATGTGTCGCAGTTGCCGGTATTGCCCGGCGAGTATTTCGATTACCAGTTCAAGACGCCGGACGCCGGCAATTACTGGTACCACCCGCACGTATTAAGCAGCGAGCAATTAGGCCATGGCCTGGTCGGCCCGCTGGTGGTGGAGGAGCGTGAGCCGACGGGTTTCACGCACGAGCGCTCGCTGAGTTTGAAGACCTGGCATATCGATGCCGAAGGCGCCTTTACGCCATTCAGCATTCCCCGCGAAGCCGCGCGCGGCGGTACGGCGGGCAGCTATTCGACGATCAATGCCGAGCATTTACCGACCTTGGATTTGCCCGCTGGGCAGATTGTGCGGCTGCGTATTTTCAACCTGGATAACACCGTCACCTACCGCCTGAATATGCCCGGTGCCGATGTGCAGATTTACGCCATTGATGGCAACCCTGTCGCGCCACGGCCCTTGGGCAAAGAGTATTGGATTGGTCCGGGCATGCGCCTGTGCCTGGCGATCAAAGTGCCGGCAGCTGGCGTGGAGTTGCCGTTACGCAACGGGCCGGTGCGCTTGGCGACTTTCCGTTCGGTGCCCAGCGAAGAGGCAGCAGTCAGCGACTGGCCGCCACAGATTGCGGCCAACCCGATTCCGGAGCCGGACCTGGCCAATGCCGAAACCCTCGACTTTAAATTCGAATGGGTCGGTGCCGTGTCGGTGACCACCAATGGCCGCGCGCCAGCGTTTTGGCAAATCAATGGCAAGGCCTGGGATATCAACGATAAAACCTGCGCCGACCGCCCCATCGCCACGATGAAGTTGGGCAAGACCTATATCCTTGAATTCCGCAATATGGCCCAGTACCAACACCCCATTCACCTGCACGGCATGAGCTTTAAAGTGCTGAGCTCGGACCGCAAGAAAATCATCCCGTATTTCACCGACACCTATCTGTTGGGCAAAAACGAGAATGCGCGGGTGGCGTTGGTGGCGGATAACCCTGGGGTATGGATGTTCCACTGCCATGTGATTGACCATATGGAAACCGGCCTGATGGCCTCGATCCTTGTTGAGTAATCGATGAGAAAGCCGCAGATCATTGATCGCAGCCACGACGCGCACTTTATGCGCGAGGCCCTGGCCTTGGCCGCACAAGGTGCGGCGCTGGGTGAGGTGCCGGTGGGCGCGGTGCTGGTGCAGGACGGCCAGGTAATCGGGCGTGGTTTTAATTGCCCGATCACCACCCATGACCCCAGCGCCCACGCCGAGATGGTCGCCATCCGCGAAGCGTCCAAAGGCGTAGAGAACTACCGCCTGCCCGGCAGCACCCTGTACGTCACGCTAGAGCCGTGCAGCATGTGTGCGGGATTGTTGGTGCATGCACGGATCAACCGCGTGGTATTTGGCGCCACCGAACCCAAGGCGGGGGCGGTGCAAAGCCGAGGCAAATTCTTCGACCAGATCTTTCTTAACCATCGGGTGATGGTGGAGGGGGGCGTGTTGGCAGAAGAGTGCAGCGCGGTGCTCAGTGAGTTCTTCAAACAGCGCCGGGCTAAGTCAGACGTCTAGCTTTTGTAGGGTGTGCTATGCGCACCAAACGATCTTGCCGATATCGCAATGGTACGCACAGCACACCCTACGGGGCGGCGCGCTTTTAAAGCGCCGCTGGCCCGTTATCGTCGGGCTTGCGTTTGTCGATGCTTGGAATATGCAGATTGCCTTCGGCCATCTGCCCGCCTTCCAGTTGCGGCTGGGTCACCCAGGTGAGGATGTCGTAGTAGCGGCGGATGTTTTGCACAAAGTGCACGGTCTCACCGCCGCGGGCATAGCCGTATTTGGTTTTGCTGTACCACTGCTTTTGCGACAAACGCGGCAGCATGGTTTTTACGTTGAGCCATTTATTTGGGTCCAGCCCTTCGGCTTCAGCCAACTTGCGGGCGTCGCCCAAGTGCGCGATGCCAATGTTGTAGGCGGCCAGGGCAAACCAGGTGCGGTCCGGTTCAGTCAGCTCGGGGGCGAGGTTTTCCAGAATCGAGGCGAAGTATTTGCTGCCGCCATTGATGCTCTGTTTCGGGTCCAGGCGGTTGGACACGCCCATGGCTTCGGCGGTGTTCTGGGTCAGCATCATCAGGCCGCGCACGCCGGTTTTCGAGGTGGCGTTGGGTTGCCACAACGACTCTTGATAGCCGATGGCGGCCAGTAGACGCCAGTCCATTTCGTAGGTTTTGCCGTTCTGGCGGAAATGTTGCTCATAGCGCGGCAGGCGTTGCTGCAGGTGCTTGGCAAAGGTGTAGGCGCCGACATAACCGAGTACGTCGACATGCCCGTAGTAGCGGTCTTTCAGGCGTTGCAGCACACCATTGATCTTCACCCGCTCCAGAAAGGCATTCACTTCTTTAAGCAGGCTGTCGTCGGTGCCGGGCGGCACTGCCCAGCCCAGGGTGTTGGCATCGCCGAAGTCAAAGGCCACGCGCACATTGGGGAAGTACACCTGGTTCATCGCCAGTTCGTTGGAGTCCACCAGGGTCAGGTCGATCTGCCCTTCATCGACCATGCGCAGCAGGTCGACGATCTCCACCGCATCTGACTCTTCATATTGCAGCTCGGGGAACTGCACCTTCAGTTTCGCCAGTTGTTCGGCATGGCTGCTGCCCTTGAGCACCATAATGCGTTTGCCGAGCAGGTCTTCCGGGCGGGTGGGGCGATTTTGCCCTTGGCGGTAAATAATCTGCGGGGTGACTTCCAGGTACGACTGGGAAAACCGCGCCTGGGTCATGCGCCCCTGGCTGCTGACCAGACCAGCGGCAGCCAGAGCTGGGCCGTTTTCCTGGTTA
The DNA here is from genome assembly GCA_964543145.1 of uncultured Pseudomonas sp. GTDB lineage: Bacteria > Pseudomonadota > Gammaproteobacteria > Pseudomonadales > Pseudomonadaceae > Aquipseudomonas. The sequence continues at coordinate 147,287 of CAZIWV010000006.1, read as the reverse complement.
AGCCGGGAAAAAATATCGTCGAGGCTGTCGGCGGTTTCAATTTTCAGCTCAACGCCCAAGTCATCGGCGAAGCGCTTGACCAGCTCGTACTCAAAGCCGGTTTCGCCGTTGCGGTCCTGAAAGTAAGTGGCGGGACCGTTACGGGTGATCACCCGCAGAACGCCATCCTTCTGGATGCGCTCAAGGGTTGTTGGCTGAGGCTCACTGCAGCCGCAGAGCAACAGAAGAAAGGTGGCTGCCGCCAACCATTTCTGGGGGCGTTTGTGCAGCGAGGTGTGTGCAAGCATCGGCGGAGTATACGCAAAGCGCTGAGGTCGCCATATCTCGACAGCCTGGGTGCTCTTCTGCTAGCGCCAAACTGTCGACTGAGTCCCTGTCGCGGGTGCCTAGGCGCAAGCTTTGCGCTAGAATGCACGGCCTCAAAGCATCCCCCTTCCCGAGGCTGTCCCGAAGATGTTGATCCTGCGCGGCGCTCCTGCCCTTTCTGCCTTTCGCCACAGCAAACTCCTTGAGCAACTGAGCCAGAAGGTTCCAGCTGTCAGTGGCCTGTATGCTGAATTCGCTCACTTCGCCGAAGTCACCGGCGTCCTGACCGGCGACGAACAGCAGGTGCTTGCGCGCCTTCTGAAGTACGGCCCAAGCGTTCCGGTACAAGAGCCGACCGGCCGTCTGTTTCTGGTGTTGCCGCGTTTCGGCACCATCTCGCCATGGTCGAGCAAGGCCAGCGACATCGCCCGCAACTGCGGCCTGAGCAAGATTCAGCGCCTGGAGCGCGGTATCGCGTTCTACGTGGCCGGTCAGTTCAGCGACACCGAAGCCCAGCAGATTGCCGACGTGCTGCATGACCGCATGACCCAGATCGTCCTGGGCAATCTGGAACAGGCTGCCGGTCTGTTCAGCCACGCCGAGCCGAAGCCGCTGACCGCGATCGACATCCTCGGTGGCGGTCGCGCTGCGCTGGAAAAGGCCAACACCGAGCTGGGCCTGGCCCTGGCCGAAGACGAAATCGACTACCTGGTCAACGCCTTCAACGGCCTCAAGCGCAACCCGCACGACATCGAACTGATGATGTTCGCCCAGGCCAACTCCGAGCACTGCCGCCACAAGATCTTCAACGCCAGCTGGGACATCGACGGCCAGGCGCAGGAGAAGAGCCTGTTCGGCATGATCAAGAACACCTACGAGATGAACCGCGAAGGCGTGCTGTCCGCCTACAAGGACAACGCGTCGGTCATCGAGGGCTTCACCGCCGGGCGCTTCTTCCCCAACCCGGAAACCCGCCAGTACGGCGCGACCGAGGAGCCGGTGCACATCCTGATGAAGGTGGAGACCCACAACCACCCGACCGCCATCGCTCCCTTCCCCGGTGCTTCCACCGGCTCCGGCGGCGAGATCCGCGACGAAGGGGCCACCGGCCGTGGTGCCAAGCCCAAGGCGGGCCTGACCGGCTTCACCGTCTCCAACCTGCAGATCCCCGGTTTCGAGCAGCCCTGGGAGAAGCCCTATGGCAAGCCCGAGCGCATCGTCACCGCGCTGGACATCATGATCGAGGGCCCGCTGGGCGGCGCCGCGTTCAACAACGAGTTCGGCCGTCCCGCGCTGAACGGCTACTTCCGTACCTTCGAGCAGGCCATCGACACCCCCCACGGTGAAGAAGTGCGCGGCTACCACAAGCCGATCATGCTCGCCGGCGGCATGGGCAACATCCGCGCCGAGCACGTGCAGAAAGGCGAGATCTCGGTCGGCGCCAAGCTGATCGTCCTCGGTGGCCCGGCCATGCTCATCGGCCTGGGCGGTGGTGCCGCTTCCTCCATGGCCACCGGTGCCAGTTCCGCCGACCTGGACTTCGCCTCCGTGCAGCGCGACAACCCGGAAATGGAGCGCCGTTGCCAGGAAGTGATCGACCGCTGCTGGCAGCTGGGCGACAAAAACCCCATCAGCTTTATCCACGACGTTGGCGCTGGCGGTCTGTCCAACGCCTTCCCCGAGCTGGTTAACGATGGCGGCCGTGGTGGTCGTTTCGAACTGCGCGCCGTGCCAAACGACGAGCCGGGCATGGCCCCGCACGAGATCTGGTGCAACGAATCGCAAGAGCGCTATGTACTGGCCGTCGATGCGGCGGACTTCGACACCTTTAAAGCCATCTGCGAGCGCGAGCGCTGCCCGTTTGCCGTGGTTGGCGAAGCCTTGGAAGAGCCGCAACTGACCGTGGCCGACAGCCATTTCGGCAACAACGCCGTGGATATGCCGCTGGAAGTGCTGCTGGGTAAAGCGCCGCGTATGCACCGTTCCGCCGTGCGTGAAGCCGAGCTGGGCGATGATTTCGACGCCGCCAGCCTCGACCTTAAAGACGCCGTTGAGCGCGTGCTGCACCACCCGGCTGTAGCCAGCAAAAGCTTTTTGATCACCATCGGCGACCGCACCATTACCGGCCTGGTTGCTCGCGACCAAATGGTTGGCCCATGGCAAGTGCCGGTGGCTGACTGCGCCGTCACCGCCACCAGCTTTGATGTGTACACCGGTGAAGCCATGGCCATGGGCGAGCGTACGCCGCTGGCCTTGCTTAATGCCCCGGCCTCTGGCCGCATGGCGATTGGCGAAACCCTGACCAATATCGCCGCGTCGCGCATTGGCCAAATTTCCGACATCAAACTGTCGGCCAACTGGATGTCCGCTGCCGGTCACCCAGGTGAAGACGCCCGTTTGTACGACACGGTAAAGGCCGTTGGTATGGAGCTGTGCCCGGAACTGGGTATCACCATTCCGGTGGGCAAAGACTCAATGTCGATGAAAACCCGCTGGAGCGAAGAGGGCACTGATAAGAGCGTGACCTCGCCGTTGTCGCTGATCGTGACCGGTTTTGCCCCTGTGCTGGATGTGCGCAAAACCCTCACCCCGCAACTGCGCATGGACAAAGGCATCACCGACCTGATTCTGATCGACCTTGGTCGCGGGCAGAACCGTATGGGCGCTTCGATCCTTGCCCAGGTCTACGGCAAGCTCGCCCGCCAGGCACCGGACGTTGACGACGCCGAAGACCTCAAAGCCTTCTTCGCCGTGATCCAGGGCTTGAACGCCGACGGCAGCCTGCTGGCCTACCACGACCGTTCCGACGGCGGTCTGTTGGTTTCCGTGCTGGAAATGGCCTTTGCCGGCCACTGCGGTTTGAATATCGTGCTCGACACCCTGGCCCATAGCCGCGAAGAACTGGCCGCTGTGCTGTTCAACGAAGAGCTGGGCGCCGTCATTCAAGTACGTCAGGACGCAACGCCTGAAGTACTGGCGCAGTTCAGCGCTGCCGGTTTGGGCGACTGCGTGGCCGTGATCGGTCAGCCGCTGAACAATGCCGAAGTAAACATCAGCTTTAATAACCAGCCGGTGTTCACTGGCGAGCGTCGCATGTTGCAGCGTGAATGGGCGGCGACCAGCTACCAAGTGCAGCGTCTGCGCGACAACGTTGAGTGCGCCGAACAGGAGTACGACGTACTGCTGGACGAAGCCAACCCAGGCTTGAGCGTGAAGCTGGGCTTTGACGTTAACCAGGATATTGCTGCGCCCTACATTAAAAAGAATGTGCGCCCGCAAGTGGCCGTGCTGCGTGAGCAGGGCGTTAACGGTCAAGTGGAAATGGCGGCGGCGTTCGACCGCGCCGGCTTCAACGCCATTGACGTGCACATGAGCGATATCCTCGCCGGCCGGGTTGACCTCAACGACTTCAAAGGCTTGGTGGCCTGCGGTGGTTTCTCCTACGGCGACGTACTGGGTGCCGGTGAAGGCTGGGCTAAATCGGTGCTGTTCAACAGCCGCGCCCGCGATGCCTTTAGTCAGTTCTTCGAGCGTAAAGACAGCTTCACCCTCGGCGTGTGCAACGGGTGCCAGATGATGTCCAACCTGCACGAACTGATTCCGGGCAGCGAGTTCTGGCCGCACTTTGTGCGCAACCGTTCCGAGCAGTTCGAAGCCCGTGTGGCCATGGTGCAGGTGCAGGAATCGGCCTCGATCTTCCTGCGTGATATGGCCGGTTCGCGTATGCCAATCGCCATTGCCCACGGTGAAGGCCATGCCGAATTCGAAAGCGAAGAGGCGTTGCTGGAAGCGGATCTGTCCGGTTGTGTGTCGCTGCGCTTTATCGACAACCACGGCAAGGTCACCGAAAACTACCCGGCCAACCCCAACGGTTCGCCGCGTGGCATTACAGGCCTGACCAGCCGCGACGGCCGCGTGACCATCATGATGCCGCATCCGGAGCGGGTGTTCCGCGCCATGCAGAACTCGTGGAAACCCGAAGAGTGGGAAGAGGACGGCGGCTGGCTGCGCATGTTCCGCAACGCCCGCGTCTGGGTGAACTGAGTTAACGGCTGTGACTGAAATACAGGGGCCGGGCAAGCCTGCCCCTGCTGCATTACCCGCCACACCCCCTCCAGCACTTCCCGAGGTGCGCCTGCTCAATGCCGGCGCCACCTTGCGGTTGTGTAACTGCGGTCAATCGGCGCAATTGCCGGATTGCCATTCAAACTGTGAAAAAGCCCTGACCTTTACCGCCAAGCGCGAGCAACGCCTGTTGCTGTGCCGCTGCGGGCGCTCACAAAAATTGCCGTTCTGCGATGGCAGCCATAACCCTGCGGCGCCTTCGTTGAAGAGCAAGTGGCGGCGATTCTGGGCGGGCTTATGAGTAAGTTGTCTAACCGGCGCTGAACACTCTTCACTCGGCCTACTCAAAGAAAGCACTGCAAAATTGCACCCTTATGCACGCTTGAGGCAATATGCCATCACTGCGTGCTGATTATTTGGCGCCAGCAAAGCATGCACCGCTAATCACGCGAGAGCTCGTGGAGACCAGGATGTACAAGCTGTGTTTTTATGTTCCAGAAAGCCATCTGGACGTTGTTAAGAATGCTGTGTTTGGAGCGGGTGCGGGGCGGGTAGGGAATTACGATAGCTGCTGCTGGCAGGCCTTGGGCCAGGGGCAGTTTCGGCCGTTGCCGGGCAGCCAAGCGTTTATCGGTCAGCCTGGGGTGTTGGAGTACGTGGCCGAGTGGAAGGTGGAGTTGGTGGTAGCGGATGAGTTGATTCATGACGCGGTAAAGGCGTTAAGAGGTGCTCATCCGTACGAGACGCCGGCGTTTGAAGTGTGGCGGTTATCGGATTTGGTGTTCTAAACAACAAAGGCGCCACGTGAGGCGCCTTTTTAGTGGGCATGTATTTGCCTAATCAAATCTGGATTCGCGTCTGCACTCTGATACAAAACCTCCGTCGCCCCCGCGTAGGCGGGGGCCCAGGGGCGGTGAGCGTGACGTCGACGCAGGCTGGCTTTAAGGCCGAATCTCAATCAACGTGCCGTCTTTGACCAAGCTCCACACCTCACGCATATCGTCGTTTTTCATGGCAATGCAGCCCTCGGTCCAGTCCAGGGTGTGGAAGTACCACTCGGGAAATTCGTCATCAATTGGCGTGCCGTGAATCATGATCATGCCGCCAGGCGGCACACCTTCTTTGCGCGCGGCCGCCTGGTCTTTGATGTTGGGGTAGGAGATGTGCATGGCCAGGTTGTACTTGTCGCTGGTCTTGCGCCAGTCAATCCAATAGAAGCCTTCGGGGGTGCGGCTGTCGCCTTCGCGTTGTTTCGCGCCTTTGGGCTTTTTGCCGAGGGAGATGCGGTAGCTTTTCAGCGTTTCGCCACGGTTCATCAAGAACAGCTTGTGATCGGCTTTCATCACCAGCACTTTATCCACGGTCTTGCCGTCCAGGGTGACGGTGGTGGAGGCATGCGAGAACATTGCCATCGACAGGCAGACAACAGCTAACAACAGACGCATCAATACAATTCCAGGTGTCGAACCGCGTGGCGCGGCTCGGTAATGTTGTGGTTAAACACGGCTCTGTTTATCAGAGGGGAAGTGTGGGCGTAGAGCTTCTAGCGGCTCATTACGCACCGGGAAGTGTTGGGCCACCCGGTCGGCGAAGAAGCATTCTAGGGTACGGCCTACGGTCGGGAAAGCCAGCTCGGACCAAGGGATCTCGGCCTGTGAGAACAGCTTCACCTCCAGGCTTTCCTCGCCTACGGCGAAGTCGAGGTCGACCAGTTCGGCGCGAAAGAATACGTACACCTGGCTGATATGCGGCAGGTCGTAGATGCCATACAGCGTAAGGTTGCGCACTCGCGCGCAGGCTTCTTCTGCGGTTTCGCGCATGGCGGCTTGGGCCATGGTTTCGCTGTTTTCCATAAAGCCGGCGGGCAGGGTCCAGTAACCTCGACGCGGTTCGATGGCGCGGCGGCAGAGCAACACCTGATCACCCCAAATCGGCAGACAGCCGGCGACGATGCGCGGGTTCTGGTAATGGATGGTCTGGCATTCATCGCACACATAACGCAGGCGGTTATCACCGTCGGGAATTCGTTGCGACACGCTATTGCCGCACTGGCTGCAGTAGTTCATCCGGTCTCCTAGGGCTGGGTTGCGGCTGTGCTACGCATCTTCGCGTGCGCCGCGTTTACGAGCAAGGCATGGTGGCAACTGCCGAGCGACCGGGCGCAGGGCTTGGGCAGCTTTGCGCTTTCATGCCATGATGCCCGGCAGAACAAAAGACCGAGAATGCCCCATGCTCGATGAGCTGCTCCAGCGCGTACGCGACTACAGACCAGTCGTTCTGGGCACCGACCGAAGCTTTCCTGAAGCCGCCGTTTTGGTGCCCATTACCCGCAGTGACACCCCGGAATTGATATTGACCCTGCGCGCCAGCGGGCTGTCGACCCACGGCGGCGAAGTGGCCTTTCCTGGCGGCCGGCGCGACCCCGAAGATGCCGACCTGGTCGTCACTGCCCTGCGCGAAGCAGAGGAAGAAATCGGCCTGCCGCCGGGCTTGGTGGAAGTGATCGGACCGCTCAGCAGTTTGGTTTCGCGCCACGGCATTCAGGTCACGCCCTACGTCGGCGTAGTGCCGGACTTTGTTGAGTATCAGCCCAACGATGGCGAAATTGCCGCGGTATTCAGCGTGCCACTGGAGTTCTTTCGCAGTGACCCGCGCGAGGTCACCCACCGCATCGATTACCGCGGTCGCGACTGGTACGTGCCCAGCTACCGCTACGGCGAATATAAAATCTGGGGGCTGACGGCGATCATGGTGGTCGAGCTAGTCAACCTTTTGTACGACGCCGGGATCTCCCTGCATCAGCCGCCGGATCACTACATCAGCCTGAGCTGAGCCCTTTAAAGCCGTTTGAACTGCGCCCGCCGTGAGGAACCGCCTATGAAATATCGCTTGGGACAATCGAGTGTCGACACCCATCCCGAAAGCTGGGTGGCGCCCAACGCCACGCTGGTCGGCAAGGTCAAGCTGGAGCCGGGTGCTAGCGTTTGGTTTAACGCGGTACTGCGCGGCGACAACGAGCTGATCCATATCGGCGTTAACAGCAACGTGCAAGACGGCACGGTGATGCACACCGACATGGGCTTTCCGCTCAATATCGGCACCGGCGTGACCATCGGCCACAACGCCATGCTGCATGGCTGCACGGTGGGTGATTACAGCCTGATCGGTATTAACGCGGTGATCCTCAACGGCGCCAAAATCGGCAAGTACTGCATCATCGGCGCCAATTCGCTGATCGGTGAAGGCAAGGAAATTCCCGATGGCTCGCTGGTTATGGGTTCGCCGGGCAAGGTGGTGCGTGAACTAAATGACGCGCAAAAGAAAATGCTCGAAGCCAGCGCCGCCCACTACGTTCATAATTCGCAGCGCTATGCCCGCGACCTGGTAGAGCAGGACGACTGATGGACGCCGAACGCCCGGTGCGCTCGCCTTGCGTTAGCGTCTGTGCCCTGGATGACGACGATATCTGCACCGGCTGCCAACGCAGCGCAGATGAAATCATCCGCTGGGGGCGCATGGACAATGCCGAACGCCGTCTGGTGCTCGGCTACTGCCTGCAACGCGCGCGTGCCAGCGGTTTGCTGACTGAACCCAGCAAACCGGCTTAGTTTTCTCCCTTACTTAACAACTGCACCCTGAAGGAAAGCCTCATGCCTCGTATCGGAACTCCCTTGTCGCCCAGCGCGACGCGCGTCTTGCTGTGTGGCTCGGGTGAGCTGGGCAAGGAAGTAGTGATCGAGCTGCAGCGCCTGGGCGTTGAAGTGATTGCTGTGGACCGTTACCCGAACGCACCGGCCATGCAGGTCGCGCACCGCAGTCACGTGGTCGACATGCTCGATGGCGCCGCCCTGCGTGCGGTAATCGAGCTGGAGAAGCCGCACTACATCGTGCCGGAAATCGAAGCCATCGCCACCGCCACCCTGGCTGAGCTGGAAAGCGAAGGCTACACCGTGATCCCCACAGCGCGTGCCGCACAGCTGACCATGAACCGCGAAGGCATCCGTCGCCTGGCCGCCGAAGAGCTTGGCCTGCCAACCTCGCCGTACCGCTTCGCTGACACCTTTGAAGAAGCCAAAGCCGCCACCGAAGCGCTAGGGTTTCCGTGCCTGATCAAACCGATCATGAGCTCCTCGGGCAAAGGCCAATCGGTACTGAAAAGCGCCGACGACCTGCAAGCTGCCTGGGACTACGCCCAAGCCGGCGGCCGTGCCGGTAAAGGCCGGGTGATCGTGGAAGGCTTTATCGACTTCGACTATGAAATTGCCTTGCTCACCGTGCGCCATATCGGCGGCACCACCTTCTGCCAGCCAGTCGGCCACCGGCAGGTGAAAGGCGACTACCAAGAATCCTGGCAGCCACAAGTGATGAGCGACAAAGCCCGCGCCGAAGCTGAACGCATCGCCCTGGCAGTCACCGGTTCGTTGGGTGGTCGTGGTTTGTTTGGCGTGGAGTTGTTTGTTAAAGGCGATCAGGTGTGGTTCTGCGAAATCTCCCCGCGCCCGCACGACACCGGTTTGGTCACCCTGATTTCCCAAGACCTGTCCGAATTCGCCCTGCACGCCCGCGCCATTCTTGGTCTGCCGATTCCCGCCATTCGCCAGCTCGGCCCATCAGCCTCGGCCGTGGTGCTGGTGGAAGGTAAATCGACCCAGACCGCGTTCAGCAACCTGGGCGCGGCATTAAGCGAGCCAGATACCGCGCTGCGATTGTTTGGTAAGCCGGAAGTGAACGGCCAGCGCCGTATGGGCGTAGCCCTGGCACGTGACGAGTCCACCGATGCCGCCCGCGCTAAAGCGACCCGTGCCGCGCAAGCGGTAGTTGTAGAGCTCTAAGCTTGTGTGGGTGTGCTGTGCGCACCATTGCGATCTCGGCAAGATCGCGTGGTGCGCGCAGCACACCCTACCGTTAGCCGATCTGTTGCAGATCGGCGTTCTTGGTTTCCTTCAGGCATAGCACGGCAATCACGCTGAGCAATGCTGCCGCCGACACATATCCACCGACCCAACTCAAGCCGCCCATGGCGACCAACTGCTGGGCAAAAATCGGTGCGGCGGATGCCCCCACAATCCCGCCCAAGTTGTAGGCCGCCGACGCACCGGTATAACGCACGCGGGTCGGGAATAGCTCCGGCAGTAATGCGCCCATCGGCGCAAAGGTCACGCCCATCAAAAACAACTCAATGCTCAGGAACAGGGCCACGGCCCAGGTCGAGCCGTGGGTGAGCAGTGGCTCCATGGCAAAGCCGGAAATAATCGCCAACACGCCACCGACCACCAACACCGGCTTACGCCCAAAGCGGTCGCTGGCCCAGGCCGACAACGGTGTGGCTAGCGCCATAAACACCACGGCAAAGCACAGCAGGCCGAGAAAGGTCTCCCGCGTGTAGCCCAGCGTGCTGATGCCGTAGCTCAGGGAAAACACCGTGGAGATATAGAACAGCGCATAGCACACCACCATGGCGCCCGCGCCCAACAGCATCGGCGCCCAGTGGTGGCTGAACAGTTCGAACAGCGGCACTTTTACCCGTTCTTGGCGGGCGACGGCGTTGGCGAATACCGGCGTTTCTTCCAGTTTCAGGCGCACATACAGGCCAACCATCACCAGCACGGCGCTCAGCAGAAACGGAATGCGCCAGCCCCAGTCCTTGAACTGCTCATCGCTCAAGGTCATGGCCAGGGTCAGGAACAGGCCGTTGGCGGCGAGAAAGCCAATCGAGGGGCCTAGCTGCGGGAACATACCAAACCAAGCGCGTTTGCCCGGCGGGGCGTTTTCGGTGGCCAGCAACGCCGCGCCACCCCATTCACCACCCAAGCCCAGGCCTTGGCCGAAACGCAGCAGGCACAGCAGAATCGGCGCCCAGGCGCCAATGCTGGCGTAGCCCGGCAGCACGCCAATCAGCGTGGTGCACACGCCCATCAGCAGCAAGGAGGCCACCAGCGTCGACTTACGGCCGACGCGGTCGCCAAAGTGGCCGAACAAGGCCGAGCCCAGCGGCCGCGCAAGAAAGGCGATACCAAAACTCAGAAAGGCCGCCAAGGTTTGCGCGGTGGTGGAGGTGGCGGGAAAAAACACCGGGCCGATCACCAGCGCCGCCGCTGTGGCGTACACATAGAAATCGTAGAACTCGATGGCGGTGCCAATAAAACTGGCCGTGGCGACGCGGGCGGTGGAGTTCGCAGGTTTGTCTTCGCCAGCAATGGCGGTGCTGATAGCGCTAGTCATGCGTGGCCTCTGATGGGCGAAATTATTGTGGGGGCAGCGCGCAGGGGTAAAACGCGGGAGGCGTGCAGCGTGGAGAGGGGCGCTTTGTGAGGCCTTCCGGAGCTGCTGTGCCCGGCTTGCGGTGGGCAGGGCGGGGCAGGGGAGGTCGACTATAAAAGCGCCGCAGCGCTGCTGACAATCACACCTTCAGCTAATCAGCTGATTCGCTCGGTGCGTCGGCGTGGATGCGCGGTGCCGGGCGCCAAATGCGCACGCTTTTTACCCGGTTATCGGTGGACTGCAGGATCTCCAAGCGATACGGGCCGATCTTCAAACACACCGCGCTGTCGGGAATATTTTCCAGCGCTTCGGTAATTAACCCATTAAGGGTTTTTGGCCCGTCACACGGCAGGCTCCAGCCCAAGGCTTTGTTCACTTCGCGAATATAAGCGGCACCATCAATCACCTGAGTGCCATCTTCTTGCGGGTGAATATCGGGGCTGCGCAGGGCGTCTTGGTTGCTGAAGTCGCCGACGATTTCTTCAAGAATATCTTCCAGGGTGACAATGCCCTGCACATCGCCGTACTCATCGACGACGATGCCAATGCGCCGTTTCTGTTTTTGGAAGTTCAGCAGTTGGGTCGACAGCGGCGTACTTTCCGGCACGAAGTAGGGCTCGTGTGCGGCAGCGCTCAGGGCTTCGATGGTCAACTGGTCGTGGGTCAACAGGCGGGCAATCTGGCGCATATGCACCACGCCTTCGATCTGATTAAGGTCGCCGCGAAACACCGGCAGGCGTGTGTGCGACGTCGTGCGTAGCTGGGTGATGATGTCGTCTAGCGGGTCGTCGAGGTCGATGCCGGTGACCTCGTTGCGCGGAATCATGATGTCGTTAACCGTCACCGTTTCCAGGTCGAGAATGCTCAGCAGCATGCTCTGGCGATTTTGCGGCAGCTCATGGGTGGCCTCGCGTACCACACTGCGCAGCTCTTCAGCGCTGAGGCCGTCTTTACGCTTACGGGTCGGGTCGATGCCGCACAGGCGCAGCAAGCCGTTGCTAATGGCATTGAGCAGCCACACCAGCGGCGCAAACAGCTCCACCAGCAAGCGCACCGGCGCGCTAAACGGAAAGGCAAAAGCTTCCGGGCGCAATACGGCGAGGGTTCGTGGCGTGATGTCGGCGAACAGCAGCAAGGCCAGGGTCAGGCCCAAGGTGGAGAGGATCAGGCCGACTTCGCCCCACAACTCCAGCGCCAACACGGCGGCGACAGTGGCGGCCAGCACGGTGACCAGGGTATTGCCGAAATGCAGAATGCCCAGCAGTAACTGTGGGCGGTTGAGCAAGGTGCTGGCGCGCTTGGCGCCACGTCGACCTTGTTTGGCCAAGTAACGCAGGCGGTAGCGGTTAAGGCTCAGCAGGCTGGTTTCGGAGCTTGAGAAAAATGCCGAGCAAAGGATCAGGAACAGCAGCAGGCCAAACAGGTACTGCGGACTTAAGTCAGACACAGCTGTCGCCCTACTAGATATGCAGAATAAATTCGCGAACCAGCTTGCTGCCAAAGTACGCCAGCATCAGCAGGCAGAAGCCGGCTAGGGTCCAGCGAATGGCCTTGTGGCCGCGCCAGCCGCGTTGATGGCGGCCCCACAACAGCACCGCGAAGATCAGCCAGGCCACGCAGGCGAGGAAGGTTTTATGCACTAGGTGCTGAGCGAACAGGTTGTCCAAAAACAGCCAGCCGGAAATCAGCGACAGGCTCAAAAGCGCCCAACCGGCCCAGAGAAAACCAAACAGCAGGCTCTCCATGGTTTGCAGCGGGGGGAAGTTTTTGATCAGTCCGGAGGGGTGTTTATGCTTGAGCTGGTGGTCTTGCACGAGCAGCAGCAAGGCCTGGAAGGCGGCGATGGTGAGCATGCCGTAGGCCAGAATCGACAGCAGAATGTGCACCACAATGCCTGGCTTCTCGATAATCACCGGCACCGTACCGGCGGGTACGAACTGCGCCAGCAGCACCGTCAGGCCGCCCAGCGGCAAAAACAGTAGTAATAGATTGAGCACCGGAATGCGCGCGCTGGCGACGATGGTCAACAAAATAGCCGCATAGGAGATCAGGCTGGCGGCGTTGAAAAAGTCCAGCGCCAGGCCGGTTTCGGCATGCAATTGAATAAATAACGTGCCGCCATGGAAGAACAGCGCCAGAAGCACCAGCGGGGCGAGCACACGTTTGGAGGGCAATGTGCGCTGAGAAAGGCGCAGGCCTTGGTAGACAGTAGCGCCTATATAAAGAGAGGCGGCAGCGAGGCTAGGCAGCAGAGGGTGCATAAGTCCGTGTAAGGCAGGCCCGAAAGGCCGAGAGTGTGGCATAAAACGCGCGTTTCACGAAAGACCGTAGGCGGTGTCGGCATGGAGATCTCTCCGCTATAATCGCGCGCTTGCCGCAAGCTCAACTCGGCGCCAGACCGCCTGAAAGGAACGCGCATGTTCGAAAATCTAACCGATCGCCTCTCGCAGACGCTGCGCCATGTCACCGGCAAGGCCAAGCTCACCGAGGACAACATCAAGGACACCCTGCGCGAAGTACGCATGGCCTTGCTGGAAGCCGACGTCGCGCTGCCCGTGGTGAAAGACTTCGTTAACAAAGTCAAAGAACGCGCCGTCGGTACCGAAGTATCGCGCAGCCTGACCCCAGGCCAGGCGTTCGTGAAGATCGTCCGCCTGGAGCTCGAAGAGCTGATGGGCGCGGCCAACGAAGACTTGGCCTTGAATTCCACGCCGCCTGCCGTGGTGTTGATGGCCGGTTTGCAGGGCGCCGGTAAAACCACCACCGCCGGCAAGCTGGCGCGCTTTCTGAAAGAGCGCAAAAAGAAAACCGTGATGCTGGTGTCCGCCGACGTGTACCGTCCGGCCGCGATCAAGCAGTTGGAAACCCTGGCCAACGATATCGGTGTAACGTTCTTTCCGTCCGATATCAGCCAGAAGCCGGTGGCGATTGCCGAAGCGGCGATCAAAGAAGCCAAGCTGAAATTTATTGATGTGGTGATCGTCGACACCGCCGGCCGTTTGCACATCGATGATGAAATGATGGCCGAGATCAAGGCCGTGCACAGCGCCATCAACCCGATCGAAACGCTGTTCGTGGTTGATGCCATGACCGGCCAGGACGCGGCTAACACCGCCAAGGCCTTTGGCGATGCGCTGCCGCTGACCGGCGTTGTGCTGACCAAGGTCGACGGTGATGCCCGTGGCGGTGCCGCGTTGTCGGTACGTGCCATTACCGGCAAGCCAATCAAATTTATCGGTATGGGCGAGAAGAGCGACGCGCTTGAACCGTTCCACCCTGATCGTATTGCCTCGCGCATTCTCGGCATGGGCGACGTGCTCAGCCTGATTGAACAGGCCGAGCAGAACCTTGATCGCGACAAAGCTGACAAGCTGGCGAAAAAGCTGAAAAAAGGTAAAGGCTTCGATCTTGAAGACTTCCGTGATCAGCTGATCCAGATGAAAAGCATGGGCGGCCTTGGCGGCCTGATGGACAAACTGCCGAATATCGGTGGCATGAATCTGTCGCAGATGGGCAACGCGCAAGGCGCCGCTGAAAAGCAGTTCAAGCAGATGGAGGCCATCATCAACTCGATGACCCCTCAAGAGCGCCGCGACCCTGACGTCATCAGCGGCTCGCGCAAACGCCGCATCGCCATGGGTTCCGGCACCCAGGTGCAAGACATTGGGCGTTTGATCAAGCAGCACAAGCAAATGCAGAAAATGATGAAGAAAGTCACTGCTAAAGGTGGCATGGCGAAAATGATGCGCGGCATGGGCGGTATGTTCCCAGGCGGTGGCGGCATGCCGAAGATGTGAATCCGTTTAGCGTTCCGGCGGCTCTGCAATAGACGCCGCCGGTGCGTTCGATACGCCCACGCTTCGCTTGTACGGGAGCTGTGGGGGGGCTGCCATCGGGGCAGGGCAAAAAGAGATTTGCAAAAATCCCGATAATCCTTAGAATATGCGGCCTTTCGGGCCTAGTGCCTGGCATGTAATTTTAGTTTTGCAGCACCGACTACAGGAACGATGTTCACATGGTAACCATCCGTCTTGCCCGTGGCGGCTCCAAGAAGCGCCCGTTTTACCACCTCACCGTGACCGACAGCCGCAATGCGCGCGACGGTCGTTTCGTTGAGCGTATTGGTTTCTTCAACCCGATCGCATCGGGCGCAGAAATCCGTCTGTCCGTAGACCAAGAGCGTGCTACTTACTGGCTCGGCCAGGGTGCACAGCCTTCTGAGCGCGTTGCTCAGTTGCTCAAGGATGCCGCTAAGGCAGCAGCCTAAGCCGCATGAACGCGACGCCCGCTCCTGCTGATGACCTGATCGTCATTGGTAAGATTGTTTCGGTGCATGGTGTTCGCGGCGAGGTGAAGGTCTTCTCCTTTACCGATCCGATTGACAACCTGCTGGACTACAAACACTGGACGCTCAAACGCGACGGTGATGTACGACAGGTTGAGTTAGCCCAGGGACGTTCGCAGAACAAAGTCCTTGTAGCAAAGCTGAAGGGTCTCGACGACCGTGAAGAAGCACGTCTTCTCGCGGGTTTCGACATTTGTGTATCCCGCAGCCTGCTCCCAGATCTGACCGATGGCGAGTACTACTGGTACCAGCTCAAAGGTCTGAGGGTAATCGACCAGCTCGGGCAACTGCTCGGGTCTATCGACCACCTGCTGGAAACTGGCGCTAACGATGTGATGGTGGTCAAGCCCTGCGCGGGCAGCCTTGATGATCGCGAACGTTTGTTGCCGTACACGGCGCACTGCGTTCTTTCGGTCGACTTGGCCGCTGGCGAAATGCGGGTTGACTGGGATGCGGACTTCTAAGCAACGGTTAGTAGAAATATGGCTAGCCTGCGTGTTGAAGTCATCAGTTTGTTCCCGGAAATGTTTGCCGCCATCAGCGAATACGGCATTACCAGTCGTGCGGTAAAACAGGGGTTGTTGCAACTCACCTGTTGGAACCCGCGAAGCTATA
This sequence comes from uncultured Pseudomonas sp., assembly GCA_964543145.1. Lineage (GTDB taxonomy): Bacteria > Pseudomonadota > Gammaproteobacteria > Pseudomonadales > Pseudomonadaceae > Aquipseudomonas. The sequence continues at coordinate 131,695 of CAZIWV010000006.1, read as the reverse complement.
CCGAAGATCGCCATCAGACGGTGGATGATCGCCCTTTCGGTGGTGGCCCCGGCATGGTTCTGAAGATAAAGCCTCTGGAAGGCGCCTTGGCTGATGCCAAGCAGGCCGCTGGAGCGCAGGCGAAGGTAATTTACCTGTCGCCGCAAGGCCGCCAGCTGACTCAGTCAGCCGTGCGAGAACTGGCAAAAGAGGAGACCTTGATCCTCATTGCCGGGCGATATGAAGGCATTGATGAGCGATTCATAGAAGCGCATGTCGATGAAGAGTGGTCGATTGGAGATTACGTCCTTTCCGGTGGTGAGTTGCCGGCAATGGTCCTGATCGATGCGGTAACGCGTCTGTTGCCTGGTGCGCTGGGTCATGCAGATTCGGCCGAGGAAGACTCCTTTACGGATGGCTTGCTCGACTGCCCGCACTACACCCGACCGGAGGTGTATGCGGATAAGCGCGTTCCCGACGTGTTGCTAAGTGGCAACCACGCACACATCCGGCGCTGGCGTTTGCAACAGTCCCTTGGTCGGACGAGTGAACGACGCGCTGATCTTCTGGAAAGCCGCTCGCTTTCTGGAGAAGAGAAAAAGCTGTTGGCGGAATACATCCGGCAACGGGACGATAGTTAACGTATCGATGGCAAGCCTGTTGGTTTGTCTTAGGAGCACAGCATGACTAACAAAATTATCTTGGCCCTTGAAGCCGAGCAGATGAGCAAAGAGATCCCTACTTTCGCTCCGGGCGACACCGTAATCGTCCAAGTTAAAGTGAAAGAAGGCGACCGTTCGCGTCTGCAAGCCTTCGAAGGCGTTGTAATCGCCAAGCGTAACCGTGGTGTGAACAGTGCTTTCACTGTTCGTAAAATCTCCAACGGTGTTGGCGTTGAGCGTACCTTCCAGACCTACAGCCCGCTGGTTGACAGCCTGGCCGTCAAGCGTCGCGGTGACGTACGTAAAGCCAAGCTTTACTACCTCCGTGACCTGTCTGGTAAAGCAGCTCGCATCAAGGAAAAACTGGTTTAATCCCAGTCTCCTTGCGAAAAAAGCAGCCCTAGGGCTGCTTTTTTCTTGCCTGCGATTTACCCCGCTTGAAATCAGGTAGCACTGGCATGACCCCAAGAGAAGCAGAAATTATCCGTCGCACCGAGCGCTCGGAAACTCGCGTGACCAAGGCGGTCTTCCCGCCGACCACCAACCACCACAACACCTTGTTCGGCGGCACCGCATTGGCCTGGATGGACGAAGTGTCGTTTATCGCTGCCACGCGTTTTTGCCGGCTACCGCTAGTGACCGTATCTTCCGACCGCATTGACTTCAAACACCCGATCCCGGCCGGCTCGATTGTGGAGTTGGTAGGGCGCGTGGTGAAAGTTGGCAACACCAGCCTCAAAGTTGAGGTCGAGGTGTTTGTTGAAAGCATGTACAGCGATGGTCGCGAGAAGGCGATCACCGGGTTGTTCAGCTTTGTCGCCATCGACGACGACAAACACCCCGTGCCGGTATTGCCTATGGCCTGAGGCTGATGCGCAGCGACGCTTGGGAAAGGTCAATATCCTGCAGCGTCACGCTGCCCATGCTTTGCCCTGCACCGGCCCCGGCGACCCGCACATTGTCGAAACGCAGCTCGCCAATGGAGCTGGGCAAGCGCACGTTTATGCTGCCGTCGGCATTGAGTACCGAGGTCAGTTTGCTGGTGTCGTAGCGCACATCTTTCATTGAGGTTTCGGCTTCCAGGCTGCTGAGTACGGGCATCACCAGCTTGGCCAGTTTGCCCGCCGTGCCCAGGCCGTCGCCGCTTTCTGCCTGTAGAAACAAACCCTGCAGGACATCGTCCAGACCCTGGGCGCTGACGTTACTCATCTCCGAATCATTCAGCGGCTGGAGCGTGCGGCTAAGGCTGCTGGGGGCTGGTCGATGTAAATCCGCACTGGCCATTTGAAACGGGCTAAGTAGCGCGGCAACCAAGGTAGCGGCAACACGCAGGTTGCTTTGTTTTTTCAGCGCCTTGCTCAGTTGGCGATCACTGACCAGCCCCAGCTCGATGAGGATTTCCCCCAAGCGTTTGTGGCTGCTGGCTTGTAAATGGATGGCGTGAGCCAATTGGTCAGCGCTGATCAGTCCTTTGTTTAGCAGTATTTGACCGAGGCGAGAGTTCTGTTGAGTGGCCATGGCGGGCGTCCGGGAGGCAGTAGTGGCGTGTTGAAATCATGGTCGCCAGCTGGCGGTCTGTCACCCACCCAAAGATAGGGTGACGGCATCATTCTCACGCCAGCCGTCGGTTCTGAGTTTGCTTCGGTAAACCTGTGACGACGAGCGCGGCTGTGAAAGACTAGCCGCCTTCCACGCCAGGTAACGCCTATTTATGCCGGTTCTTGATCACCCGCTTATCGACCAATTTCTCGACGCCCTGTGGATGGAAAAGGGGTTGTCTGAACACTCGCGGTCGGCCTATCGCAGCGACCTTGCGCATTTCAATGGCTGGCTGCAAGAGCGTGGATTGAACCTGCCGGATATCGGCCGTGATGTGTTGCTCGATCACCTGGCCTGGCGCCTGGAGCAGAAATACGTTGCCCGTTCCACTGCGCGCTTTCTCTCGGCGGTGCGCGGCTTTTATCGTTATTTGCTGCGGGAAAACCTCATCGCCACCGACCCTACCCTACAGGTAGAAATGCCCCAACTTGGCCGGCCGCTGCCCAAAAGCCTGTCCGAAGCCGACGTTGAAGCCCTGTTAGCGGCACCGCAAGTCGCCGACGCCATCGGTCTGCGCGACCGCGCCATGCTGGAAGTGCTATATGCGTGCGGCCTGCGGGTAACCGAGCTGATCAGCCTGACCTTGGAGCAGGTCAACCTGCGTCAGGGTGTGTTGCGAGTATTTGGTAAAGGCAGCAAGGAGCGTCTGGTGCCCATGGGCGAAGAGGCCATTGCCTGGATTGAGCGCTATATGCGCCAGGCGCGCGGCGAGCTGCTCGGTGGCCAGCCCAGCGATGTGCTGTTCCCCAGTTCGCGCGGCGACCAGATGACCCGGCAGACCTTCTGGCACCGCATCAAACACCACGCCAAAGTCGCTGGCATCAGCAAGGCCTTGTCGCCGCACACCCTGCGCCACGCCTTTGCCACCCATTTGCTCAACCATGGCGCTGACTTACGTGTGGTGCAGATGCTGCTGGGCCACAGCGATTTGTCTACCACGCAGATCTACACCCATATCGCCCGCGCCCGTTTGCAAGAGCTGCACGCCCGTCATCATCCCCGCGGCTGACATCCACCTGTCTGCCTACGTCATCCGACCCGCTGCAATCGGCCTGGGCCGGGCTTGTATGGTAGGCTTCGCCCTCGCTGTTTTGCCGCGTTTGCCAGGAGTATCCAATGCGCGTCACCCGAATTATTGCTGCAGCCCTTATCGCCTTGAGCAGCTGCGTGGCCATGGCCGATGAAGCCGACCAAGCTATTCGCAAGACCCTCGAAACCCTGCAGATGGATACGCCCATCGAAAGTATCGCCGCCAGCCCCTTAAAAGGCCTGTACGAAGTCCGTATGCAAGGCGGGCGGGTGATCTACGCCAGCGCTGATGGCAAATATGTGATGCAGGGCTATCTGTTCGACGTGAACGGCGGCAAGCCGATCAACCTCACTGAGAAAGCCGAGAGCGAAGGTATCGCCAAAACCATTAACGCCATTCCGACCAGCGAAATGGTCATCTACCCGGCGGTAGGCGAAGCCAAATCCCATATCACCGTGTTTACCGACACCACCTGCCCTTACTGCCACAAGCTGCATGCCGAAGTGGCTGAGCTGAATCGTCGCGGTATTGAGGTGCGCTACCTGGCCTTCCCGCGTCAGGGCCCAGGCTCTGAAGGTGATAGCCAGCTGCAAGCCGTGTGGTGCTCCAAAGAGCGCCGCAAAGCCATGGATCAGATGGTTGAAGGCAAAGAAATCAAAGCCGCCAAGTGCGAAAACCCGGTGCACCAGCAATTCGCCCTGGGCCAGGCCATTGGCGTCAACGGCACGCCAGCCATCATCTTGGCTGACGGCAAGTTGATTCCGGGTTACCAGCCAGCGCCGCAAGTTGCCGCGTTGGCGCTGAAAGCCAAGTAGGGTGTGCTGCACGCACCAAGGTGATATCGGGGCGGACGTATTGGTGCGCACAGCACACCCTACGGTTTAGCGCCCCCTTTGGGCCTTCTGGCCTGATTGACTAATACTGAGCCGCTTCGTAAGGTGCGGCTCTTTTATATTTACGGCCCACGCTAAGTGGGCCGTTTCACGCAGTAAGTTCTGGGGAGTTCAGGGTGAAACCGGTCAAAGTAGGCATCTGTGGGCTGGGTACCGTCGGTGGCGGTACGTTCAATGTGCTCAAGCGCAACGCCGAGGAAATTGCCCGGCGCGCAGGGCGTGGCATCGAAGTGGCGCAGATTGCGCTGCGTTCGCAGAACCCTCAGTGCGACATTACCGGTATTGCTACCACCAACGATGTGTTCGCGGTGGCCACTAACCCAGAAATCGACATCGTCATCGAGCTGATCGGCGGCTACACCATCGCCCATGAGCTGGTGCTCAAAGCCATCGAAAACGGCAAACACGTGGTTACCGCCAACAAGGCGCTGATCGCTGTGCACGGCAATGAAATTTTCGCCAAGGCCCGTGAAAAGGGCGTGATCGTTGCGTTTGAAGCCGCTGTTGCTGGCGGCATCCCGGTGATCAAAGCTATCCGTGAAGGCCTGGCGGCCAACCGTATCAACTGGTTGGCCGGCATCATCAACGGCACCGGCAACTTTATCCTCAGCGAAATGCGCGAGAAGGGCCGTACCTTCGCCGACGTGTTGGCCGAAGCCCAAGCCCTGGGTTATGCCGAAGCGGACCCCACCTTTGACGTTGAAGGCATCGACGCTGCCCACAAGCTGACCATTCTTGCGTCCATCGCCTTTGGTATTCCGCTGCAGTTCGACAAGGCCTACACCGAAGGCATCACCAAATTGACCACCGCTGACGTCAACTACGCCGAAGCGCTGGGCTATCGCATCAAGCACTTGGGCGTGGCGCGCAGTACCACCGCCGGCATCGAACTGCGTGTGCACCCAACGCTGATTCCGGCCGACCGCTTGATTGCTAACGTAAATGGTGTGATGAACGCCGTTATGGTCAACGGCGACGCTGCCGGCAGCACCCTGTTCTACGGCGCTGGCGCTGGCATGGAGCCGACCGCATCGTCGGTGATTGCCGACCTGGTGGACGTGGTACGTGCCCTGACTACCGACCCGGAAAACCGCGTACCGCACCTGGCCTTCCAGCCGGACGCGTTGTCGACCCACCCAATTCTGCCGATCGAAGCCTGCGAGAGCGCTTACTACCTGCGCATTCAGGCTAAAGATCACCCTGGCGTATTGGCTCAGGTGGCGACCATCCTGTCGGAGCGAGGCATCAATATCGAATCGATCATGCAACAGGAAGTCGAAGAACAAGACGGCCTGGTGCCGATGATTCTGGTTACTCACCGTGTAGTGGAGCAACGCATGAACGACGCCATCGCCGCCCTTGAGGCTCTGAGCGATGTAGTGGGCAGTGTGGTGCGGATCCGCGTTGAGCAACTGAGCTGAGGACTATTTCATGCGTTACATCAGTACCCGCGGCCAAGCGCCTGCGCTGAATTTCGAAGACGTGCTGCTGGCAGGTTTAGCCAGCGACGGCGGCCTATATGTGCCGGAAAACCTGCCGCGTTTTACCCAGGAAGAAATCGCCTCCTGGGCTGGCCTGCCGTATCACGAACTGGCCTTCCGCGTGATGCGCCCGTTTGTGATGGGCAGCATTCCAGATGCCGACTTTAAAAAGATTCTCGAAGAAACCTACGGCGTGTTCGCCCACAACGCTGTAGCGCCGCTGCGTCAGTTGAACGGCAACGAATGGGTGCTGGAACTGTTCCATGGCCCGACCCTGGCGTTTAAAGACTTTGCCCTGCAACTGCTGGGTCGCTTGCTCGACTACGTATTGGCCAAGCGCAACGAGCGCGTGGTGATCATCGGCGCCACCTCGGGCGACACCGGCTCGGCCGCCATCGAAGGCTGCAAGGCCTGCGATAACGTCGATATTTTTATCCTGCACCCGAACAATCGCGTCTCGGAAGTGCAGCGTCGGCAGATGACCACCATTCTCGGCGACAACATCCACAACATCGCCATTGAAGGTAACTTCGACGACTGCCAGGAAATGGTCAAAGACAGCTTTGCTGACCAGAGCTTCCTCAAAGGCACCCGTTTGGTGGCGGTGAACTCGATCAACTGGGCGCGGATCATGGCCCAGATCGTTTACTACTTTCACGCCGCTCTGCAGCTCGGCGGCCCGGCGCGTTCCATCGCGTTCTCGGTGCCTACCGGCAACTTCGGCGACATCTTCGCCGGCTACCTGGCGCGCAATATGGGCCTGCCGATCAGCCAACTGATCGTCGCCACCAACCGCAACGACATCCTGCACCGCTTTATGAGCGGCAATCAGTACGTCAAAGACACCCTGCACCCCACGCTGTCGCCGTCGATGGACATCATGGTCTCGTCCAACTTCGAGCGCCTGCTGTTTGACCTGCACGGTCGCAACGGCGCGGCGATCTTTGATCTGATGGCCACCTTCAAAAAGGGCGGCGGCTTTAGCGTTGACCAAGACCGTTGGACCGAAGCGCGCAAGCTGTTCGACTCCCTGGCCGTGACCGATGAAGAAACCTGCGAAACCATCGCCCAGGTGTATGCCGAAAGCGGCGAGTTGCTTGACCCGCACACCGCCATTGGCGTTAAAGCCGCGCGCGAATGCCGCCGTAGCTTGAGCACGCCGATGGTGATTCTCGGCACCGCCCACCCAGTGAAATTCCCCGAAGCGGTGGAAAAAGCCGGTGTTGGCAAAGGCCCGATCTTGCCGCCGCACTTGCAGGATCTGTTTGACCGGCCGGAGCGTTGCACCGTGCTGCCAAACGACATCAAAGCCATGCAGGCGTTTGTCAGTGAGCATGGCAATCGCGGTAAACCGTTGTAAGCGCTAGCGGAATGAAAAAGGCCAGCTCATGGGAATGAGTTGGCCTTTTTTATGCGCGCGTTATGGGTAATCGTCGTTTGCCCCGGCCCTCTCCCCAACCCTCTCCCGCAAGCGGGCGAGGGGGCAGACCGAGTTGTTTGGCCCAGCTGCTGAGCGGGTTTTTAGCGTCCTACTCTTTGAAGAAGCCCTTGGCCGCCTTCAAATACGCTTTACGCGTATCGCCATCCAGCCACTGCGCATACAAATCCACCACTTCGCCCTCGCGCAAGCGCCGCACGCTGGCGTTGATGGCTTTGATTGCCTGCAAGCCTTCCGGGGTTTTCGAGCAGGTGACGTAGGCCAGTTGGTAGGTGGGTACGCCCTTTACAGGATAAAAATTCAGCGCCTCCAGCGTTACCCCAGCGTTTTCGCTTTGGTAGCGCAGTTCCGGCCAGTAGCCGAGCACCACGCTCAGGCGTTGGTGTTGTTGCATCCGTAGCAGGCTGAGGGTGGCATCGGTGCCGTGGTGCACGACGATGGTGCCGGGCTTGGCGCGCGCCAGCTCGGTGTCGATGACCTTGCCGTAACTGCGCTCCACCAAGGTACCGAGGTTATAGCGGCCGTCGGCGATAAACGCTGCCAAGTCGAACTCACCCTTTTGAATAAAAGGCGCGAGCTTTTCTTCGTCGACTTTTCGTACCACCACACCATTGGTGAGGATGCCAAGGGTGGGGATGGAAAAGTACATCATCTGCTCGCGCTCTTTGCTCCACAGCAGCCCGGAATCGCAGGTCAGCACGCCGCTGCCCAGTATCTGGTTGGCGCGGGCGCGATTGGCCACGCTTACCACGTGCTCGTATTGCGGCAGGTCGGCTTGCAGCAACGCCAGCATGCGGTCGGCGATACCTTTGCCTTTAAGCGGGCCCTCTAGAATGGTGAACGGCGGCATGTCGCGGATGGTCCAGATCAGCCGCGGTTTGCTTTCCGCGTGTGCGCAAAAAGTCCACAAGGCGCAGATGGCCAAAAGGAAAAGACGTTTGAAAAAAGGCAAAACAGGCATGGAAAAAGACTCCAGGAATGCCAGGAGTAGGGCGTTAAAAAGTGTGGGCGTCTGACGCGCCCTGACTCAATCGGCGCACGATATAGGCTACGGCCCGCGGCAGTCCAGAACGGATGCACAATTGCTGTACACCGTGTGCGCACCGAACGCGCTAAATCGCCCCGCTGTTTTTCAATGCGCTGATCTGTTCTGCGCTGTAACCCAACCCCGCTAGCACCTGCTGGTTATGCTCGCCCAACTGCGGGCCAACCCACTCAGCCGAGCCTGGCGTTTCCGAGAGTTTGGGCACAATGCCGGGCATCTTGAATGTCTTGCCATCGGGCAACTTGGCGCTAAGAAACATCTCCCGGGCCAGATATTGCGGGTCGCTAAACATATCTTCGGCGGAAAAAATCCGGCTGGCGGGCACGTCGGCGGCGTTTAGCGCTGCTAGCACAGCTTCCAGCGGCAATGAGCCCACCCAGCGATCGATCACGCCATACAACTCATCGCGGCGCAGGTCGCGGCCATCGTTGCTGGCCAGGGTGGCGTCGTCGGCTAAATCTGCACGGCCAATGGCGAGCATAAAACGCTTAAAGATCGCATCGCCGTTGGCGCCGATCTGCACATGTTTGCCATCGCTGCTGGTGTGAATAGAGGAGGGCGTGATGCCCGGCATAATATTGCCGGTGCGTTCACGGATAAACCCGAAGACATCGAACTCCGGCACCATGCTTTCCATCATGGCGAAGATGGCTTCGTACAGCGCCACGTCCACCACTTGGCCCTGGCCACCGTTGACCTCGCGGTGCCGCAGCGCCATCAGCGCGCCAATCACGCCCCATAGCGCGGCAATCGAGTCGCCGATGGAAATGCCCGTGCGTACCGGCGGGCGGTCTTCAAAGCCGGTGATATAACGCAGGCCGCCCATGGACTCGCCCACCGCGCCAAAGCCTGGCTGGTCTTTCATAGGCCCGCTCTGGCCAAAGCCTGAGAGGCGCACCATGACCAATTTCGGGTTTAGCGCGTGCAAGGCTTCCCAACCAAAGCCCAATTTTTCCAACACGCCGGGGCGAAAGTTCTCGATCAGAATGTCCGCTTCGCTCAGCAGCTTGCGTAGCACTTCGCGGCCGTCTTCGTGCTTGAGGTTGAGGGTCAGCGACTGCTTATTGCGCGCCTGCACAAACCACCATAGCGAGGTGCCCTCATACAGCTTGCGCCACTTGCGCAGCGGGTCGCCGCCGTCGGGGGATTCGACTTTGATCACCTCGGCGCCAAATTCCGCGCAGATGCGCGAGGCGAAAGGTCCGGCGATCAGGGTGCCGAGTTCGATGACTTTCACCCCGGCGAGGGGTTTGTTGGCAAGGCTCATGGGCGGGTATCCGTCGGCAGACATTGGCCGCGACTCTAACCCGAGGCACGCGCTTGCGGTAGACTTGCCGCCTTTCCCCCTGCCTAGAAGCCGAACCATGGCCCAGCCGTCCACGACCTATAAAGTCGACCTCAACCTCACCGACCTGGACCGGGGCGTATACGCCACCTCGCGCCTGACCATCGCCCGCCACCCCTCGGAAACCGAAGAACGCATGACCGTGCGTTTGCTCGCCTATGCCCTGTGGTACAGCGAAGAGCTGAGCTTTGGCCGTGGCCTGTCGGATGTCGATGAACCGGCGTTGTGGGAAAAGAGCCTGGATGGCCGTGTACTGCACTGGATTGAAGTCGGCCTGCCGGACGCCGAGCGCCTGACCTGGTGCTCGCGCCGCACCGAACGCACCAGCCTGCTGGCCTATGGCAGCCTGCGGGTGTGGCAGATCAAGGTAGTCGATGCGGCGAAAATGCTGAAAAACGTCAATATCGCCGCCGTGCCGCAAGAGGCGCTGGAAAACCTCGCCAAAGACATGCCGCGCACAATTACCTGGGCGGTGATGATCAGCGAAGGCACTATTTTTGTGACCGATGACCGTGGCCAGCATGAAGTGCAGTTGGAATGGTTGATGGGGGATCGGGGGGAGTAGACCTGCTCTGCAACCCCATACCGATCAGTCCCCTCTGCCTGCTAGTGGGAGAGGGTTAGGGTGAGGTTTTTAGAGTTTGTGTTTGGCCCGGCCCTCTCCCCCAGCCCCTCTCCCGCAAGCGGGCGAGGGGAGCATACCGCGCGCAATTTGGTCCCCTCTGCCTGCTAGCGGGAGAGGGTTAGGGTTAGGGTTTTGAGATGTGCGTTGCGTCTGACGCAGCCCTCACCCCCAGCCCTTCTCCCGCAAGCGGGCGAGGGGAGCTTACCGTGCACAATTTAGTCCCCTCTGCCCGCTTGCGGGAGAGGGTTAGGGTGAGGGTTTTGAGATTTGCGTCTGACACAGCCCTCACCTCCAGCCCCTCTCCCTTAAGCCGGCGAGGGGAGCTTATTTCCGCCAGTTCCAGAGTTATATAGAACCGCCCATGCGCATCGAATCCCGCCCGCTCCCCGACACCCTGCCAGACCTCGGCGACCTGCCGCCCTTGCTCACTCGGCTCTATGCCGCGCGTGGCGTGCAGTCGGCGGCGGAGTTGGATAAGGGCCTGGCCAAGCTGATTCCTTATCAGCAATTGATGGGTATCGAGGCTGCTGTCGATTTGTTGGTGGTTGCCTTGGAGCAACGCCAGCGCATTCTGATCGTGGGCGATTTCGATGCCGACGGCGCCACTGCCAGCACCGTCGGTGTATTGGGTCTGCGTTCGCTGGGCGCCGCCCATGTCGATTATTTGGTGCCCAACCGCTTTGAATACGGCTATGGCCTGACCCCGGAAATTGTTGCCGTGGCGCTCGAGCGCCAACCGCAATTGCTGCTGACCGTGGATAACGGTATCTCCAGCGTCGACGGCGTGGCCGCGGCCAAAGCGGCGGGGCTGAGTGTGTTGGTGACTGACCACCACTTGCCCGGTGCTGAGCTACCGGCAGCAGACGCCATCGTTAACCCCAACCAGCATGGCTGCACCTTTCCGAGCAAGGCGCTGGCCGGTGTCGGGGTGATTTTTTATGTGCTGCTGGCGCTGCGGGCGCGGTTGCGCGAGAACGCTTGGTTTACCCGCAGCAACCTGAAAGAACCCAACCTGGCTGAGCTGCTCGACTTGGTCGCCTTGGGCAGCGTGGCCGACGTGGTGCCGTTGGATGCCAACAATCGCATCCTTGTCCATCAGGGCTTGGCGCGCATCCGCGCCGGGCGTGCACGCCCTGGCTTGCGCGCGGTGCTGGAAGTGGCCGGGCGCGCCGCCGAGCGCATCACCTCCACCGACCTTGGCTTTATCCTCGGCCCTCGTTTGAATGCGGCCGGACGCCTGGACGATATGAGCCTGGGCATCGAATGCCTGCTTTGCGAAGACGAAGCCACCGCCCGCGATATGGCGGTGCAGCTGGATCAACTGAATCAAGACCGCAAAGCCATTGAGCAGGGCATGCAGCGTGAAGCGCTGGCGCAGCTTAAGGATTTGCCGCTGGAGACAATGCCGTTCGGTTTGTGTTTGTTTGAACCGGACTGGCACCAGGGCGTGATCGGCATTCTCGCTTCGCGCATGAAAGAGCGTTACCACCGGCCCACCATCGCTTTTGCCGACGCCGGTGACGGGCTGATGAAGGGCTCGGCGCGTTCGGTGCCGGGCTTTCATATTCGGGATGCGTTGGACGCGGTGGCCGCCAAGCACCCGGGCTTGATCAGCAAGTTTGGCGGTCATGCCATGGCGGCGGGCTTGTCGCTGCCGCAGGAGAACTTTGCTGACTTTGCTGCGGCCTTTGACGCCGAAGTACGTCGCCAATTGCAGGAGGACGACCTTACCGGCCGCCTGCTCTCTGACGGCGCCCTGGCCGTGGAAGAGTTTCACCTGGAATTGGCTCGGGCCCTGCGCAATGCCGGGCCGTGGGGCCAACACTTCCCCGAGCCACTATTCCACGGTGTATTCCAACTGGTGCAGCAGCGGGTAGTGGGCGAGCGGCATTTGAAAGTGCTGCTCAAAAGCGAATGCGGGGCGGTGCAGCTGGATGGCATCGCTTTTGGTATCGACCGCGACGTATGGCCCAACCCCACCGTGCGCTGGGTGGAGTTGGCGTATAAGTTGGACGTTAACGAATACCGTGGCCAGGAAACCGTGCAGTTGATGATTGCCCATATGGCGGCGCGTTAGGCATTAATCCTCGCTGCTTATAAACGCCTCAGCGGCTGACGGTTCCGGCGCACAGAACAGCGAATCCATCGGCACACTTCTACGTTTGCGCTGGCTTCTTGCTGCCCAGTCACCGTCGCAGGCCTGTTCGCAGGTGCCACTGCTTATCGGCGCAAAGGACTGCAGGCTAATTCGGGGCACCATGTTTTCCAAACTGGCCACTTGATTGGTCATCGGGCTGCTTGGTTCGAGGTAATTGGCGTTGCGAAGCATGCCTTGAGGGAAGGCCAGCCGCTGACCAGTCGAATCCAAAACCGCTAGCCCGCCGTGGTAAATATTGCGAGGGTCAACGTGGTGCGTAAGCACTTGGCTATTTGGCACTACCGTGGCATTGGCTAAAAGGTGGCTAACCAGCGCTGCGTCTATGGGGGTGTAGCCGTGGCTGTTGTTGAGGCCGGCCTGCCGCACTTGGTTGAAAATATCGAGAACACTGTAATACCTGTTGTCGGTGTGAACGGCGTAAATCCATAAGCCTACGACACTGCTACCTGGCTGGGGCGCAACCCGCCGCCTTTGCAACTGGTTCAGGGCAACGTTCTGCACATACTGCGCATCGCTGCTGGTGCTTAGCCATGCTGAGCGTTGTTCGACATCGTCGGCCTCACAGGCGCCGCCGAAAAGAAGCGCAAGCAAACTGAGCACAGTGCCGTTGGTAGTAAAGCCGTTTTGGAAAACATCCGAAGGCGGTCGCGTATCAACGACGTAAACCCAGTCGGCAGGTTGCGCGGCAAGCTGAACGCTGCTGAGCAACGCTAACGCGCCTACGTTGATGATCCGCAATAGTTTGGCCATGGCGCGGGGAAATAACGGCATCGGTGACCTCACTGGGCCTTACAGTTTGAACACTCCATCTCGGCCGAGCGCGCACCGCTTTCATCGAGCAGGTTTTCCGGACACAGGTCGTCCATGCTATGGCGGCGCGTTGGGCGTTAGTCCTCGCTGCCAATGAATGTCTGTGCGGGAGAAGGGCTGGCCGCGCAGGAGAGGCCGCCGAGCAGGGTGCTACGTCGGATGCGTCGGTCGTTGGATGCTGAGGCGCCATCGCAGGCCTGGCTACACGATTCATTTTGTTGGGTGTAATAGAACAGGTTGTGACCCGGGACCAGCTCCTGCAGGTTTTCAACGTGGCTAGTCATAACGCTTCTGGGCTCGCGGAAGCCTGTGTTAAAGACCCAAGGATAGGACTCAGCGATATTCCAGCCCGTGCCGTCGCCGTCGAACTGACCGGTAAATGTCCTTGCATGCATAATGTTTTCCGGGGCCACTCGGCGCGTCACTACATCTTGCCGCTCCTGCGCGGCAATGCTGTTTATCAGCGCCCGCATTCGCACGGCGAGTATGCCGATGTAGCCTTGTTCTTCATGATCTGCTGCAACTGCCATCTGTTGGAATACGGCATTGGTGTCAAAGTAGGTTTCGTCCGTGTGAATGGTGTAAATCCATACCCGGGCAACGCCGCCACTCCCCGGTGCGGTTCTTCTACTGCCTAAGCTAGTAAACGCGAAGGCCCGGGCGTAATCTAAGTTGCCTGTAGTACCCACCCATGCGCTTCTGCTTTCCAACGCCTCAGCATCGCAAGAGCCACCAAAGACGTGATCCAACAAGCTGACTCGTTTGCCTTGACTGCTAAAACCATGTTGGAACACCTCGGCCGGGGGCCTAGGATCGGCGCGATAGACCACGCTGTACTTAGGCTGGGCAGCAAGCTGAGTGCTGCACAGCAGCGCGCACGCGCTCAGCTTGGCGAGCAAAAATAACTTAGCAATAACGCGGGGAAGTAAAAGCATCGGTACCCTCACTGAGCCTTGCAGCTCGCAGCTCGTGCGCTTCATCTACTGGAGCGTATCCAGGCTGATGGTGGCGCAGTGGGCTAGAGGCAACCTAGCAGCTGCTTCCGAGAGGGGCCGTGCTTAGGGTGTAGCAGTGCTGCGGAAATATTCCGCAGAACGGCCTTTTGCGGGTTAAGCGTTAGCGCTCGGGCTTGCCGTCCAACGGCTGAACATGGGCAAGCTCTTCCTCATCCAACCCGTAGCCTTCGCCGATTTCGTCTTCATTGACGATGCTTAAATCCCAATCGGCAGCGGTGTTGCCGCCAGGCTCGTTGGCCGAGCGCGCACCGCTTTCGTCGATGAGGTTTTCCGGGCTCAGGTCGTCCATGCTGACGCCGTCTTCGTTGGCGCCTTCGCTAAGGGTAGAGCCGCCGGTTAGGCCGGCTTCGCGCACACGTTTGTCAGGGTATTGGCGGGCATCTTCTTCGCGCGATTGGAGGTCGCCAACTTGGCCGCGGCGTTCGTCTTTGCGCTGATCAAAGTCCAACTGCTCGATAGAGCCCATGCGATCTTGCATGTCGTCGATTTCTTGCGGGACATAGCGTTTCTGCGTGCTCATTTTCCAGTCCTCGGTTAGCGGTAACTAAGCGGTGGACTCAGAGTGGACGAACTTGGTTCAGGCCTTTCGACCGGGGGTAGGGCTAGCGTAGCGACAGCATGGCGGCCTTTTTATAGAACATTGCCGAGTCGGCTTTGGACATCAGTTCGTCGAGCTGCTCGCCGGCCTGTGGATAAATCGCCACCCCCAGGCTGGCGGTGACGCAGAGCTCGCGGCCATTCCACAGCAACGGCTGGGCGATGGCGTGGGAAATCTGCTCGGTCAAGCGATAGATATCGTCGGCATCGTGCACGCCATCGAGCAGCACGACAAATTCATCGCCACCCATGCGTGCGGCCATATCCGCCTCACGGATATTGGCGCTGATGGCCTGGGCGGCGTGTACCAGAATGGCGTCGCCGGCCTGGTGACCGTAGGAGTCGTTGATCTCTTTGAATTTATTCAGGTCTAGGTAGCACAGCGCGAAGCGTTCATCATTGCGCTTGGCGGTCAGCAGTTTTTGCGTGGCGTAGGGAATAAAACTGTTGCGGTTGGGCAGGCCGGTCAAGCTGTCGTGAAAGGCCAGGGCGCGCACTTCCTCCTCGGCGACGATGCGCCGTTGAATCTCGCGCTGCAGGCGGCGTTGGCTAGAGAGCAGAATCAGCACCACCACCAGAATCGCCGCGCAGCCCAAGCTGATCAGCATGATGATGGTGCGCAGGCGCTCCACCAATTGCGGTGGGTTGGGGTCGTAGAGAAAGCCGTCGAGGCGGCCCATGCTCGGCACCATATTTTGTTCTTTAAACGCTTCGGCCATGCGCAGCCAACGGCCGGGGTTCATATGACCGATCTCCACCAGCTCGGGCAGGATCAGCCCGCGCATGGCCTGGGCTTCAAATTCCAGATGCTCGCGGGTTTTCTTCACGTGGTACTTGTTTAGCAGCAGGTCGATGATTTCTTGCGGGTGGTCCATGGCATAGCGCCAACCGCGTAGGGTGGCTCGGCGAAAGGCGGCCACGCGCATGGGGTTGTCGTTTACCTCGGCTTCGGTGGTAAACAAAATGTCGCTGTAGAAGTCGATGCCGTAAGTAGCTGGTGACAGCACGCGGTAGTCCACCCCCTTTTGCTGCAGGTAGTACGGCTCGTTAGTCAGATACGAGTTAAACGCCTGCACCTTACCGCTCACCAAGTCGTCGATCTCGTAACTGCTGGGTTGCAGGTCAAGGGTGGCGGGGTCGATGCCCTCGCGGCTAAACATGGTCAGAAAATCCGCATCGGTTTGCGCGTTCATCAACATCACGCGCTTGCCCACTAGGTCGTGCACGGTCTGAATGCCGGCGTCGCTGCGCGCCAACAACACCGAGGGCGAGTGTTGAAAGATCGCCGCCAATGCCACCAGGGGTTTGCCGTTTAAGCGCTCAAACAGCAACTCGCTGTTGGATTCACCATACAACGCGCGCCCGGCAAGCACTTCCTCGACGGGCGTGCGGCCCGGTGCGCCCTCGTGCAGACGCACTTCAAAGCCCTCCTCGCGGTAGTAACCTTTGGCGATGGCGGCGTAATAGCCGGCGAATTGGAATTGGTGTTTCCAGCGCAATTGGAAG
This sequence comes from uncultured Pseudomonas sp., assembly GCA_964543145.1. Taxonomy (GTDB): domain Bacteria; phylum Pseudomonadota; class Gammaproteobacteria; order Pseudomonadales; family Pseudomonadaceae; genus Aquipseudomonas. The sequence continues at coordinate 115,511 of CAZIWV010000006.1, read as the reverse complement.
TCGATGGTTTGCAAATGGCCGGGCGGTGGCAGCACGGCGGCCAGGCCGTTTTCGCCGGTGAGTAGTGGCAGCAGCAGGCCGAACAACCACAGGCGACGCCGGGTTGCACGCGGGGAGGTAATAGGCCGGGTCTGGCACAACATCGAATGCGGCATGGCATCTTCCGTGAGCAGCGGTCCCAGCCGCTTGTTGGCAAGCCGGGGGTGCCTTGGACGCATCATGCCTTGAGTTCTACAAGCCGCGCAATCGCAGGCGTGTAGCGATTTTGATGCAGTCGGATTGTCCGACAGGGGGGCAGCGTTTTTCCCTGTGAGGTGGGCGTGTGCCCAGCGGGAGCCGGGCACGAACGGGTTGCCGGTTACTTATGCAACTTCCAGGCATCGCCTGCTGGCGCGGTGCCGTGTTCATACGGTTTGCGCGCAACCATATAGACCAAGCCCAAACCAATCACGATGGCGGTGGACAACGGCATGCCGTAGTTCACGTACCAAGCGGCATCTGGCGAGCGTGGCCAGGCCATATTGATGATTGCCAGCACGCCGTAAGCCAGTGCGCCGATATTCACCAACATGCCCCAACCGCCAAGGGTGAACGCACCGCTGGGCTTCCAGCCGCGCAGGCGGGCAAACAACGCGCCGCTGACGATCATCTGGAAGGCCAGGTAAATGCCGATGGCGGCAAAGCTGACGATGGTGGCAATGGCGTCTTGCAGCACAAAGCCCAGGCAGATCACTACCGCCGGCAACACACCGCAAACCAGCAGTGCAGTAGTCGGTACGTGGGTGCTCGGCGAGAGCTTTTTCAACAGGCTGCTGCCGATGATCATCTCGTCACGGGCATAGGAGTACAGCAGACGGCTAGCAGCCGCTTGCAGGCTTAATACGCAGGACACGAACGAGACCATCACCACTGCCATGACCACTTTCGAGCCGGTGGCACCGAAGGCGTTGTTGAGGATGGTGGTCACTGGGTCTTTGTCGGTGCCGTTGATTACAGCGCTCATATCCGGCACGGCCAAAATCAGCGCCAGGCAGGCAAACATCGCCGCAATGCCACCCACATAAATAGTCATGCGCATGGCCTTGGGAATGCTCTTGCTGGGGTTCGGGGTTTCTTCGGCGACATCGCCGCAGGCCTCGAAGCCGTAGTAAAGAAACATGCCCGCCAGGGAGGCGGTGAGAAAGGCCGGCAGGTAGGAGCCGTCGATGCTGATATCAAAGGTGTTAAACAGCACACTGAACGGCTGATGACGCTCAAAAATCAGCAAGTAGATACCCACCACCAAGGCGCCGAGCAGTTCGCAGATAAAGCCGAACATGGCGATACGCGCCAGCACCTTGGTGCCGCTGAGGTTGACCACGGTAGCGATCACCGTCAGTACCAGAGCGATACCGATATTGGTGGTATTGCTCGGTTCGAACCCCAGCATCGCGGCCATATACGGGCCCGCGCCCACGGCCACGGCGGCGATGGTCACCACCAGCGCCCAGGCATACACCCAACCGACCATCCACGCCCAGCGCTTGCCCACCAGGCGGCGTGCCCATGGGTAAACACCACCGGAAATCGGGAACTGCGACACCACTTCGCCAAACACCAAACACACTAGCAATTGGCCCAAGCCAACCAGCAAATAAGCCCAGAACATCGGCGGGCCACCGGCTGCCAGACACAGGCCAAACAGGGTGTACACGCCTACAACGGGCGACAAATAGGTGAAGCCCAAGGCGAAATTTTCGGTAACGCTCATGCTGCGCTTGAAGTTGGACGTATAGCCCAGCGCGCGCAATTGCTCCGCGTCGCGGTCGGCGATTTGATCGCTCATTTTTGAAGCTCCTCTAAGTGATGGCAGCTGTTTTGATGTGCCCTGATGGGCTGTTGTTATTAAGTGCGCTGCGGCGAAAAACGGCCGACAGCGAACTTGCCGCAACCCGGAAAAAGCCCGCAGTTCACCTCGCTGTCGTGCACGCAAACAGCGCCGGGACGGTGAAAGGGGTACCCACAACGGTGTAACCAATCACACCGTCATCCCCGCGCAGGCGGGGATCCAGAACCTGAAGTCGAACGCTTTCAGACGTATCGAACCTGGGTCCCCGCCTACGCGGGGACGACGGTGGTGGTTAGTTAATGCTTAAACATCACATGCCGAACCGTGGTGTAGTCCTCCAGGCCGTACATCGACATATCTTTGCCGTAGCCGGAGAGCTTCTGCCCGCCGTGGGGCATTTCGCTGACCAACATAAAGTGCGTGTTTACCCAGGTGCAGCCGTATTGCAGGCGCGCGGCGAAGCGGTGGGCGCGGCCGACGTCGTTGGTCCACACCGAGGAGGCCAGGCCGTAGTCCGAGTCGTTGGCCCAGGCCAGGGCTTGGGCTTCGTCGCTGAATTCGGTGACCGAGACCACTGGGCCAAAGATTTCCCGGCGTACCACTTCGTCGTCTTGCAGGGCGCCGGCCAGTACGGTCGGCTCAAAGAAGAAACCAGGGCCATCGACCTTTTTGCCGCCCGTCAGCACCTTGATATGCGGGATGGCGCGGGCCCGTTCGACAAAGCCGGCCACGCGGTCCAGGTGCTGTTGAGTAATCAGCGGGCCTAGCTCGGTGCCGTCGTCATCCTGCACGCCGTACTTGATGGTGCCGACCGCTTCGGCCAACTTGCTGACGAATTTTTCGTAGATGCCTTTTTGCGCATAAATGCGGCAGGCGGCGGTGCAGTCTTGGCCGGCGTTGTAGAAGCCAAAGGTGCGGATGCCTTCAACGGCGGCGTCGATATCGGCGTCGTCGAAAATCACCACCGGTGCTTTACCGCCCAGTTCCATGTGCATGCGCTTCACCGTGTCAGCGGTGCTGGCAATGATATTGCTGCCCGTGGCCACGGAACCGGTGAGCGATACCATGCGCACTTTCGGGTGGTTGGTCAGCGGCGCGCCGACGGTTGGGCCACGGCCAAACACCACGTTCAGCACACCAGCCGGGAAAATATCGGCGGCCAGTTCTGCCAGGCGCAGAGCGGTGAGCGGGGTTTGCTCGGAGGGCTTGAGCACCACGGTATTACCGGCGGCCAAGGCTGGGCCGAGTTTCCATGCGGCCATCATCAGCGGGTAGTTCCACGGCGCGATGGAAGCCACCACGCCCACCGGGTCGCGGCGAATCATCGACGTGTGGCCCGGCAAGTATTCACCGGCAGCCGAGCCGCCCATCACCCGGCTGGCGCCAGCAAAAAAGCGGAACACATCGGCAATCGCCGGCAGCTCATCATTAAGTGCGGCGTTGTAGGGTTTGCCGCAGTTCTGCGACTCCAAGCGCGCCAGCTCTTCGGCATTGGCGTCGATCACATCAGCCAGCTTAAGCAGCAACAGCGAACGGTCTTTTGGCGCGGTTTGCGACCAGCTATCGAAGGCCGCATCGGCGGCACGCACGGCAGCATCCACCTGGGCTTCGCTGGCTTCATTAATGCTCACCAGTTCGGTGCCCAGCGAAGGATTGAGCACCGCCTGCGCGGCGCCTTCACCTGTGACCAGTTGGCCATTGATCAGCAGTTTGGTTTGCATGGATAGCTCCTCTCTGGGGTTATTTATTTGCCGCCACTGCCGGCCACGCTTTCCCCACCTTTGGTGAGGTAATAGGCGCCGAGAATCGGCAGCATGGTCACCAGCATCACCAGCATGGCGACCACGTTAGTCACCGGCACATCACGCGGCCGGCTCAGTTGGTTCAGCAGCCACAGCGGCAAGGTGCGTTCGTGGCCAGCGGTAAAGGTGGTGACGATGATTTCGTCAAACGACAGGGCAAAGGCCAACATGCCGCCGGCCAGCAAGGCCGAGCTGAGGTTGGGCAAAATGATGTAGCGGAAGGTCTGCCAGCCGTCGGCACCGAGGTCCATGGAAGCCTCGATTAAGCTGTGGGAGGTGCGGCGAAAACGGGCGATCACGTTGTTGTAAACAATCACCACACAGAAGGTGGCGTGGCCAACAACGATGGTGAAAATGCCCGGCTCAATACCCAGCGCTTTAAATGCCGTGAGCAGCGCCAAGCCGGTGACGATACCGGGCAGGGCGATGGGCAAAATCAGCATCAGCGACACGCCTTCCTTGCCGAAGAAATCGCGCCGGTACAACGCGGCAGCGGCAAGGGTGCCGAGCACCATGGCGATCAAGGTGGCCAGGCAGGCGATCTGCAAACTGAGCTTGATCGACTCCAGCACATCCACCCGGCTAAAGGCCACGCTAAACCAGTGCAAGGTAAAGCCCTGTGGCGGAAAGCTGAACGCCGACTGCTCGGTGTTAAAGGCATAGATAAAAATGATCAGGATCGGGAAGTGCAAAAACACCAACCCGCCCCAGGCCGCGATTTTCAGGCCCCAGGAAGCGCGCTCAGAGTGCATCGAAAGCCCCCAGACGTTTAACGATGGAGAGGTAGATGGCGATCAGCACAATCGGCACCAAAGTAAAGGCGGCGGCCATCGGCATATTGCCGATCGAACCTTGCTGGGTATAAACCATGTTGCCGATAAACAGCCCGGGCGGGCCCACCAGCTGCGGCACGATAAAGTCGCCCAACGTCAGGCTGAAGGTGAAGATTGAGCCAGCGGCGATGCCCGGCACCGACAGCGGCAAAATCACCTGCATAAAGGTTTGCGTGGGCTTGGCACCGAGATCGGCCGAGGCTTGCAGCAAGGACGGCGGCAAGCGTTCCAGGGAGGCCTGGATTGGCAGAATCATAAACGGCAGCCAGATATAGACGAAGACGAAAAAACGCCCCAACTGCGAGGTAGAAAGGGTGCTGCCGCCCACGCCGGGAATGCCCAGAATGAACTGCAACAGCGGCGTCAGCTGCAACTGCTCAACAAACCACTGCACCACGCCGCCCTTGGCCAGCAGCAGGGTCCAGGCGTAGGCCTTGACGATATAGCTGGCCCACATCGGCATCATCACCGCGATATAGAAAAACGCCTTGGTCTTACCCGTGGTATAGCGCGCCATGTAGTAGGCGATAGGGAAGGCCAGTGCGGCGCTGGCAATCGACACGGCGATGGCCATGCCCAGGGTGCGCAAAATAATGTCGTAGTTGGCCGGTTCGAACAGGGCCAGCAGGTTGGCCCAGGTCAGGTCCGGCGTGGCGGCCATGGCCATTTCGTCGTAGGTGTACACGCCCTGCCAGAGAAAGCTCAGCAGCGGGGCGAAATAGATCACCCCGAACCACAACAGCGGCGGCACCAACAGCATGGCCAGGTACAGATTGGGCTTGCGATACAGCAGGTTCGACAGGCTATGCAGCGGGCCGCCTGATGGCTGAGACGTAAGCGCTGTCATCTCACCGGCCCTCAACATCGGTCAACGCCACCATGGCCTCGCGCGCCCAACGCACGCTGACCTGCTGGCCCGCTTGCAAAGCCGGCGCGTTCTGCTGCCACTGCGTGTTGGCCTGGCTAACGCTAAGGTTCTGGCCGTTTTCCAAGCGCACTTCGAAACGAGTCGCCGCGCCTTGGTATTGCACGTCGTGCAGCAAGCCGCTGATGACCACGTCGGTGGCATCGGTTTGGCCATCTTCCAGGCGGATATGTTCGGGGCGAATCGAGAAGGGCGCGGCGCTGCCAGTGAGCAACTGCGCCAGTTCGCCACGCAGCACATTCGAGGTGCCGACAAACTCAGCGACAAAGGGCGTCGCCGGTTTCATATACAGGTTGCGCGGGGTGTCGACCTGCTCGATCCGACCCTTGTTAAACACCGCCACGCGGTCCGACATCGACAGTGCTTCGGTCTGGTCGTGGGTGACGAAAATAAAGGTGATGCCCAGTTGGCGCTGGAGCTTTTTCAGCTCGCTTTGCATCTGCTCGCGCAGCTTTAAATCCAGAGCGCCGAGGGGCTCATCCAGTAGCAATACGCGGGGGCGACAGACCAAGGCACGAGCCAGGGCCACCCGCTGACGTTGGCCGCCTGAAAGCTGCACCGGCTTGCGTTCGCCATAGCCGGCTAACGCCACCATGGCCAAGGCTTCTTCGGCGCGGGTCAAGCGCTCGGCTTTGCCTACGCCTTTGACTTTCAAGCCGTAGGCCACGTTGTCGCGCACGTTCATATGGGGGAACAGGGCGTAGTCCTGAAACACCGTATTCACGTCACGCTGATAGGGCGCCAGGCCCACGGCCTCGGCGCCATGAATGCGAATGGAACCCGCGCTCGGTTGTTCAAAACCGGCGATCAGGCGCAAACAGGTGGTTTTGCCCGAGCCCGACGGGCCGAGCATGGAAAAGAACTCGCCATCCTGGATATTGATGGACACCCGGTCCACGGCCTTGACGTCGCCGAACACGCGGGACACATCGGTAAATTGCACTGCAAGGGTCATAACCAAAACTCCAGGATAAAAGCCACCTGCCGTGATGAGCATGGGCAGGTGTAAATCAAAAACACAGCTGGGGGAGGGGTTGGCGTAAGCCTGTTGCCCTCTCCCCCAGCCCCTCTCCCCCAGCCCCTCTCCCGCGAGCGGGCGAGGGGAGCTAAATCGCGGTCAGGCTCCCTCGCCCGTTTACGGGAGAGGGCGGGGGGAGAGGGGCGGGACAAACCACGCCATCAAGCCGAACATCGACCACGCCCCTTCGCCCACCAGTGCGCGAAGGAGAGCTAAGCGGCGTTACCTTCCGCCCATGATCGCAATGAAATCCTGCGTCCATTTGGAGTACGGCACACACGCATCCTGGGTTTTGCATTTGGCCTGCGGTGTCTTCCAAAAGGCGATCTTGTCGAACTGGTCGTAGCCGTTGGTGGCGCAACCTTCAGCCCCGAGCAGTTCGCTGGATTTGCAGGCGACAGGCACCGCTGGCACCGAGCCAAACCAGGCGGCCAAATCGCCCTGCACCTTGGGTTCCAGCGACCAGTTGATCCACTTGTAAGCGCAGTTGGGGTGCTTGGCTTCGGCGTGCAGCATGGTGGTATCGGCCCAACCGGTTACGCCCTCTTTCGGGAAGGTGGTGGCAATCGGCTGACCTTCGCCTTTCAACGCGTTGGCCTGATACGGCCAGGCGCTGGAAGCCACCACGCCTTCGTTTTTAAAGTCGCTCATCTGCACAGTGGTGTCGTGCCAGTAGCGGTGGATCAGGTCGTGCTGTTTGCGCAGCACATCGAGCACGGCGGCGTACTGGGTTTCGTTGAGTTCGTAAGGGTCGTTGATCTTCAATTCCGGCTTGGCGGCTTTCAGGTACAGCGCCGCGTCGGCGATGTAGATCGGGCCGTCGTAGGCCTGCACGCGGCCTTTGTTCGGCTTGCCGTCCGGCAGGTTTTGCGCCTCAAACAACACGCTCCAACTGTCCGGGGCTTTCTTGAACACATTGGTGTTGTACATCAGCACGTTCGGGCCCCACTGGTAGGGCGCGCCGTAGGTTTTGCCGTCGACCACATACCAGGGCGCATCTTTCAAACGGCCGTCGAGGGTCTTCCAGTTGGGGATCAGTTCGGGGTTGATCGGCTGCACGCGCTTGCCGTAGATCAGGCGCAGCGAGGCATCGCCGGAAGCGGTGACCAGGTCGTAGCCGCCCTTGGTCATCAGGCTGACCATCTCGTCCGAGGTGGCAGCGGTTTTCACATTTACTTTGCAGCCGCTGTCTTTCTCGAACTGGGTCACCCAGTCGTAGTTCTTATCGGTCTCGCCGCGTTCGATATAGCCGGGCCAGGCGATGATATCCAGCGCGCCTTCACCGGCGCCGACGGCTTTCAAGGTATCGGCGGCTTGCAGGGTGGCGCTGGCCAACAGGGTGGTGGCTAGCGCACTTAATAGAGCGGTTTTTTTCACGAACATTAGGTATCCCTCTTCTCTGTTTTATCGGGGCAGTTGAACGTCGTGGAGCAGTACTTCTTGTTATGTAACCGCCCGGTCGTGGGCCGGGCTGGCGGGGGTCTTACAGTGAATCGTTGAGCTGACCATGCCGCGCCATGATGTGGCGCACCACGCTGTAATCCTCCAGCGAGTCGCTGGACAAATCCTTGCCATAACCCGAGCGCTTCAAGCCGCCGTGGGGCATTTCGCTGACCAGCAGGAAGTGGCTGTTGATCCAGGTGCAGCCGTATTGCAAACGGGCCGCCACCTGCATGGCTTTGTCGAGGTTTTGCGTCCAGATGGAGGAGGCCAGGCCGTATTCGGAGTCGTTGGCCCAGTCCACGGCTTGGCTGAGTTCGTCGAAGCGCGTCACGGTGACTACCGGGCCAAACACTTCACGCTGCACGATCTCGTCGGTTTGCTTGCAGCCGGCCAGCAGCGTCGGTTGGTAGTAAAAGCCGGGGCCAGAATGCACGGCGGCGCCGGTCACCCGTTCGATATGCGGTTGGCCCAACGCGCGCTCAACAAAGCTGGCGACACGGTCGCGCTGGCGAGCGCTGATCAGTGGGCCGATTTCGTTATCGGTGTCGCGCTTGCGGGCAAAGCGCAGGCTGCTGACCGCTTCGCCCAGCTCTGCTACCAGGCGGTCATGGATACCGGCCTGAGCGTAGATGCGGCAGGCGGCGGTGCAGTCCTGGCCGGCGTTGTAGTAGCCGTAGGTGCGCACGCCTTCGACCACAGCCTTGAGGTCGGCATCGTTGCAGACGATAACCGGCGCCTTGCCGCCCAATTCCAGGTGGGTGCGCTTAAGAGTTTTCGCCGCGGCCTGGAGAATTTTCTGCCCGGTAACGATATCGCCGGTCAGCGACACCATGCGCACCTTCGGGTGGCTAACCAAATGGCTGCCAACGCTCTCGCCGCCGCCACAAATAATATTGATCACCCCCGGCGGCAACAGCTCAGCCAACACCGGCGCCAGGCTGAGAATCGACAGCGGCGTGTGCTCGGAGGGTTTAAATACCAGGGTGTTACCAGCGGCCAGGGCCGGGGCGATTTTCCACGCGGCCATCATCAGTGGGTAATTCCACGGCGCGATGGAGGCCACTACGCCGATAGGGTCGCGGCGCACCATGCTGGTGTAACCCGGCAGGTATTCGCCCGCCAGTTGGCCGGTCTGGCAGCGCACGGCGCCGGCGAAAAAGCGAAACACATCTACGGCGGCATTCAGGTCATCTTGCCGTGCCAAGTGCAGCGGCTTGCCGCAGTTCAGGGCCTCGAACTGCGCCAGTTGATCGGCGCGTTGTTCGATGGCATCGGCGATTTTTAGCAAGATGACCGAGCGTTGTTGCGGCGTGGTGCGCGACCAACCAGCAAACGCGCGGTTGGCGGCGTGGATGGCGGCTTCCACCTGGTCGGTGGAGGCTTCAGCAATGCGGATTAAGGTATCGCCCGTGGCCGGATTAAGGATCGGCTCAACAAACCCTTCGCCGGCGACCAAGCGGCCGTCGATCAGCAGTTCGCTATAAAAAGAGGGGGTTGGCGCCGCACCGGCCATTGGGTTCGCTCACTGTTGTTGTTCTTGGGCACCTCGGTGTAAATCACCTGGAAATGCCTGGATACGAATGGCAACAGAGACTAGTGGCGGGTCTTGCAGGCGACAAATTCTTAATACTGAAGGCTGCGTTCGATTAAATAGATGGCCTGCGTGTATTGAGCTGTTCACGGGCCACGGTCAGGAACGGGTCGACCAGCGCAGGCCGCGCCGTGCCTCGGCGCCAGGCCAGGCCCACGTCCAGCGTCTGGGTTAAATCCACCACCGCGCGGGCTTCGATAATGTCGCCTTCCAACGACCAGGGCCGATAGGTCATATCCGGCTGAATAGACAGGCCCAAGCCCGCCGCCACCAGGCTACGCACTGCTTCGGTAGAGCCGGTGCGCAAGGTGACATTGGGCTGCAAGCCGGCGCGCGACCAGATGCGTTGGGCGTTCAGGCCCATCTCATCGACATTCAGCTGAATCATCGGCTCGTTAACGATATCCGCCAGGCTAATGCTGTCGTGCTCCAACAGCGGATGCTGTGGCGGCAGCCACAGGCGCAGCGGCGAATGGGTAAGCACCTCGGTTTGCAGCGCGTGACGGTCTTCCAGGTTGGAGAGAATCAGCACCCCCACATCAATCTCGCCGCTGACCAGCAAATGCTCGATATACGGGCGTTCGTCCTCCATCACACGGATTTCTACGTTGGGGTAGGCGCGCTGAAAACGGGTAATCAAATCCGCCAGGTAATAGCCGGCCACCAGCCCGGTCACGCCGATGGTGAGCTGGCCGGCCACTTGGTCGGTGCTCTGCTGCAAGCTGCGTTTGGCGTTATCCACCGTGGCCAGAATCAAATGCGCCTGACGCAAAAACTGATGGCCCTGGTGGGTCAGCGACATGCCCTTGGCATGGCGATTAAACAAACTCACGCCAATCTCCTGCTCCAATTGCTGGATCGCCAGGGTGAGCGTGGACTGAGAAATAAACACCGCCTGGGCGGCGGACGAGATCGAACCGGTCTCAGCCACCGCAATAAAATGGCGGATTTGGCGCAGGGTCATCATGACGGAAAGGGCTCTTTGCACGGGAGTGCAGAGAAAATGCCATGAGTTTTACCGGTTGAAAAGTTGTTATATCGATTAAATAGATATCTGCTCCGCTGTTGTTGCGCTCTTGCCACGCCGGTTGCGTGGCTGCGGGGCAAGGTGCACCTGTGCTGGCTTGCCCTGCGCGAATGCCAGCTGTTTAGCTGCTCGCCACCAGGTGCTTAACCTTCCACGGCCTTGTCGGTGCTGCCGCGCAGTCGGTAGTGAGTAGCGCGGCGCAGCCCAAGTTGATATCCGTACCGGCATCGGCGGTTGCGGCGTTTACCGGCAAGATGCCTGGTAACGGCGGCGTCAGCCCTTGGCGGCTAAATAGCCGGGTGATACGGGCGGCACTGCGAATAAGCGACTGCTGTAGGCTGCTCAGGTCTTGCATCGGCTTCTTGTCAGCGGTCCAGATAAACGCTCTATTGCGAAAACCCGTACCACTGCTCCTGCCGACTACCACGTTACCGTCGGCACTCACGCCAGTGGCCTCGCTGTAGCTATCCCCCGGCAATACGCCAAGATCGACCAAGCCGCCGCGGCTAGTCCAGCGAAACGCTCTGCCACCGCGGGTGCCTACCACCACGGAGCCATCGTCGTTTACGGCTTTGGCGATACTGCGGGTGCTGTCGTCGCCACTGAGCTTGCCAATGCCTTGCATACCGGTGGCGGCCGTCCAGCGAAAGGCAGTTTCGCGTACGCTCAGATTGCTCAACGTACGAAACGAGTAACCCACCACCACCGAACCGTCGTAGTTCGTGGCGTAGGCCACGCTAGTGCCGCCCAGCGAGCCCAGGTCAACCATGCTCGAGGAAGCGACATCCCAGCGAAACGCCTTGGAGTCGAGGTAAATGGTGCCGCTAAAGCCCACGACGACTTTGCCGTCGCCACTAATACCAAAGGCAAAGCTGCGCTGTGAGCCGGGCAGGCTTCCTAGGTCAAGCATGCCGCTGGCTTTGGTCCAACGAAAGGCGCGCTGAATGCCAGCAGCGTTTTCGGCAAAGCCGGCAACGGCGAGATCGACGCCGAACGGCCCCCCATTGTTGATTGAATAGGCGCCGCTGGAGGCGCCGCCGAGGGTGCCCAGGTCAGTCAGCTCTTCGCCTTGGGCCCAACCAAAAGCACGCAGATTGCTGCTGCCCGCTATCAACGGCGCTGCGCCGACCACTAATTCGCCGCTTCTGCTGGTTGCAAGGGCATAGGTAAAGGGCCGGGCAAACACCGGGCCGATTTTGCTGTAGCCGTTTTTTCGGCTCCAACGGAACAGTTGGTTGTCCCATAGGTTACCCGCTTGGCCAACCACAGTACTGCCGTCGGGGCTTATGCCTTGGGCGACGACATTGTTGCCTGGTGCGCCTGGCACGGGGCCAAGGTCCACCATCAGCGCTAAGGCCGGCTGGGTGAGCATGCAGGCGAACAGAGAGAAAAGTGAGTAACCGATATAGCGATGGCTTTGGCGGGCGGGGGGGGGGCGGTGAGGGCTGACTGCTTCATGGTGACACTCCGGCAAAACGAGTGATGGAGCAGTCAGTTTCCGATTTTGCTGTCACTCGGCGCTGTCAGGTGCGTCCGGCGCCCCGGGGGAAAGCACGCGCGTTAAGTAAGCACGCGCGTTAAGTTGGCTGGTAAAGCGGCTGCGTACCGTGCTGCCGGGTACAGCCCGGCAAACCAGTAAACGCCCACGGTTTCGCGCCTCAGTGCATGCCACGTCTAGCGTCTTTTACCGACGCAACTTAGAACAGGTAGCGGTAGTTCAGGCCAACGCCATAAACCGGTTGTTGGCGCTGGTAGGTTGAGCCTGCGACCTGTATACCGCCGCCCAGCGTAGAGTTGGCGTCTAGCGCATAGCTGTAGCCCATCGTTGCCATTGGTACTACGCGCCTTTTATCCAGGCTGCTATCGAGCTCAAAGCGGCTCAAACCCGGTACCGCTGAATGACCTTCCACGCCCGGCGTTTTATCGTTCAGCAAGGTGTCGAATGCAACGTTCAGGTGTAGCGTGCCTTTTCGGCTGACTTGCGTGGCACTGCGCACGCCAAGGGTGGCGTAGCTCTCGTGGCTTTTGGAACCTTGCACGGTCAACGGCAAGGCAACATGGCGCTCGGTAAAGCCATTCTGTTGGCTGCTGATATGGCTCAGCGCAACTTCTGGGGTGATCAGTGAAGTGCCTAGTGCGGTGGTTATGCGTAGGCCAAAGTTGCCGGCGATACGCACCACTTGGTTGTTTATATCCAGTGTGGCGAGGGCGCGTTGTACATCGCTCAAATCCACCCCGCGCTCGAAGCTGTTCGCGCTATTGCCGCTGGCCACGCTGGCATTGGCGCCCCAGCCGGTGTTGTCCGGGTTCTGCTGGTAAGCGCCCCACAAACCCAGGGCAAAGGCGCTGCGCTGTTTAGCGTTATTCACGTTCAGATCGGCGCGGCCAAACAGGCGCGGGGTAACGCAATAGGTTCGCGGCTAACGCCGCTGCCGTGAGGAATGGGCAGTACCTGTGGCAGTGGCGCTAGCCGCGAATGCTTAAGCCGCCGGGGCCTCGCTGGCCTGGCTTTCAATGCAGGCTTGCAGGGTGGCTTTGGCGGCGCTGATCAGGAAGTTGCAGGCGTAGTCGACCTGCGCTTGTTGTGCACCTTTGGCGCCATGACGTTGCAGGGTCAGGGATTCGGCGATATCGAGCAGGCTGTAGGCGCTGTCCAGGGCTTCGGCTACCGGTGCCGGGTTGTACGGCGAAGAGCGGGCGTTTGCCATCGCCACAACGGTGGAAGGGCACTTGAGCGGTGTTACCCATGGCGCACCTCCACAGGCAGATGGTTTACCGGTGGAGAGGGAAGAATAACGGGGTGTACGTAGTTCATGGCTGCAACTCCTAGGTCAAGGAAGTTAGCTGCCGCCTTTTGCTGCTAAACAAAAGGGTGGCAGCCGTACGCGGGTTAGCAGACCGGTCAACCTAGGAACCCGGCGCACCCGACGGTGCCCCACGCACGGCCGCCATAACTGGAAACAGTCGGCACAAAAAAAGTACCTGCTGTAACCGATGGAGACGCTTGCGTACCTAAGAAGACTTCGGGCTGCTAAACCCGATCGCTGAATGGGTCAGCGACGGCGGGACTATAAAACCGACCTCAAAAGGCTCACAAGCCAGGAAACACCTGTTCAGACGCTTCCCACGGCAATTGCATCGTAGCCGCGTGGACAAGGTTCAGCAAAGCGCAGCCGAACTTCCACAGGTGCGCGCCACCGCGCGGTTCGAGCGGTTAACACTCGGCGTTGAGCGGTTGTTTTTTGGCTGTTAGGTGGGAGGTGCGGGGCGTGGGGTTTACACGCGCGCCTGGCCTGCACCAGCAGGCCAGGCGCTAGCCGGCGGGTTAAAACGCGTAGCGGTATTGCGCGGTTACGGCCATCACCGGGCGCTCACCTTCAAAGGTCGAGCTGGCCGCTTGTAGGGCGCCGTAAACAGTGGTTTGCGTGTCCACGGCGTAGTGGTAACCGACGCCAGCCAGCGGCACCGTTTGACGTTTGTTCAGGTTGCCACGTAGGTTGAAGTGGGCCAGCCCCGGTACCTGCGAATAGCCTTCAAGGGTGGGGGTGTTGTCGCTGAGCAGGGTGTCCACGCCTAAGCGCATATGCAGCGTGCCCTGGGCGGTTACGGCGGTGGCGCTGTGCACCCCCAGGCCTGCATAGGTTTGCCGGCTGGTGCTGCTTTTTACCGTGAGGGGAAAGGCGACGTGGTGTTCGCTAAAACCGTTTTGCGCGGTGTGGGCGCGGCTAAGGGTCACCTCAGGGGTGAGCACGGTGGTGTGTAGCGCCAGGCCATAGCCAACGGCCAGGCGTGCCGCGCGGCTACGCAATTGGGTGGTGGCGCGCGCACGTTGTACGTCGGCCAGGCCGACGCCGCGCTCAAAGGTGTTGTCGCTGGTGCCGTAGGCCACGCTGGCCGACCCGTTCCAGCCGAGGCGCTGCCGGTTTTGTTGGTAGGCGGCCCAGATATTCAAGGCGTAGCCGTTGGTTTGTTTGGCACGTTCGCTGGGTAGCTCGGCAGCGGCGGACGTGGCACCCACACCCACGGAAACCTGTTCGTTAAGCCGTATACCGCCGCCGAGCTGGCCGAGGCGTTGGCTGCCGTGGCTGTCTGCTTCGTTGCCGTAGGCGCCCAGGCCGATGTTCAGGCAGTAGCGCTGGGCGCTGCCGGGCAGACAGTGCTGGCTGGTGATGTCGCGTAGCCGGCGAGTTTCGCTGGCGCTTAGTTGGCTTAGGGTGGCAGCGCTGTTTAGCAACGAGCGCTGCAGGTTGGCCAGGTCTTGAACTGGGGCTGGGTCGGTCCAGATAAAGGCGCGCAAGCCGCTGGTGCCGACCACAATGCGGCCGTCGTCGCTGACGCCTTTGGCGTAACTTTCCGTTTCGCCGTCCAATACCCCCAGGTCAGTCATGCCGGTGGCGGCGCTCCAGCGAAAGGCCCGTTGCGAGCCATCGGCTAGCTGGGCTTGGCCGACCACCACGGTGCCGTCGGCGTTAACGTCTACGGCGCTGCTGTTGTCGCCCCCCAACGTGCCGATGTCTTGCATGCCGCCCGCCGCCGACCAGCGAAACGCGTGGCGCAGCGTTGAGTTGCCGGCCAGGTAGCTTTCGCCCACTACTACGGAGCCATCGCGGTTGGTGGCAAATGCATCCGCGCCGTTTTCCCCCAGGGCCCCGAGGTCGGTCATGCCAGTGGTGGCCGTCCAACGAAATGCGCGGCTGCCGCTCCAGCCCACTACCACGGCACCGTCGCCACTTACGCCACGCGCGGCGCTGGCGTCGTCGCTATTCAAGCTGCCGAGGTCTTGCATGGTGCCGGCTGCCCAGCGGAACGCGCGGGAAATATTGGCGGCGTTGCGCGCCAGCCCGACCACCACGTTGCCATCGCTGCTGATGCCGTACGCGGCGCTTAGCGAGCCGCCAAGCGTGCCCAGGTCAGTAAAACCGCTAGTGCTGGACCAGCGAAAGGCCCGGCGTTCTGAGCTGCCCGGCAGCAGTGAGGCGTCACCGGCAAGCACACTGCCGTCGGCACTGGCGGCGCGGGCGCCGCTGTAGAAACTGGCAAACGAGCCGAGGCTGGCAATGCCTTGTTCGGCGGTCCAGAGAAACGGGTCGTAGCTGCTGCCATTGACCACTTGGCCGACTACTACCTGGCCGTTGCCGCTAATGGCCTGGGCGTCTACCCAGCCCAGGCCAAGCGGCAGGTTGCCCAGGTCGCGCAATGCCGCTTGGCCTGGCAGTAACGTGAACAGCGCCAGGCTAGAAACCAGTAGGCGTGGCAGTAGGTGCGGCGGCGCAAGTATTACAGCAGAACGGGCTTTAGCAGCGGAGGTAGCGTTCATTAGCGGTTTGCCTGTGGGGGTGCAAAGCGCTGATTGTTTAGACGCAGGTGGGCGAATGATGTCGGCTGCATCGCTCCTTTGGAGCCGCTTACTCCGCGCCCCCGGCGTAACTGTGTTGCTTGTGCTGTGGGAGCGTTCTTGGTTGGTGTGTTGATGCGGCTGTGGCACTGCCCAGCTGCGGGCGGGAGTTGGCTGCTTGCTGCGTACGTTTGGCAAATATGCGCTTTAAGTCGTTGATCTGCTTACCTGCTGCTACGCTTTGAAGGCTTGCGCCTATATAGGGCGCGTCTTACAGTCGCTGGCATTGGCGCGGGATCCGCTGCTGCCTGCCGTTGCACCGTTCAGAGGGAGAGCACGCGTGAAGAATTGGACCCTGCGCCAGCGCATTTTGGCGAGTTTTGCGGTGATTATCGCCATTGTCATTTTGATGATCGCGGTGGCCTATTCGCGTTTGGTCACCATTGAGGTCGGGGCCAAAAGCGTGGCCACTGAGTCGATGCCTGGGGTGTATTACAGCTCGTATATCCGCAGCTCTTGGGTCGACAGTTTTATCCTCGCGCAGCAGGTGGTGGGGCTCTCCGATGAGCAGGTGATTAACCCGGCTATTTTGGCCGAGTTCAATACCAATGACGAAAAGCTGATGGCGCGGGTGGCGGAGTATCAGAAGTCGATTTCTGATGCCCAAGATCAAGCCTTCCTTGATGGCTTTCTTAAGCAGCGTGAAGAATTCAATAAGCTGTTGTCCGAGGTGCTTGGCCAATTCCAGCAGGGCCAGCCGCTGGTAGCGCGCAAGGTGCTCAATGAGCAGTTGCGGCCGGTGTGGGCCAAGGGCCGTGAGCAGTTGCTGGCGATGGTGCAGTTCAATAAAGACCGCGCCGATGAGGCCACCACCAGCATTGCCAGCCAGGCTGCGGAGGCCAAGGTGAGCATGGTGCTGTCGCTGCTGTTGGTGATTGCCGTGGCATTGGTCAGCGGCTTTGTGCTGATGCGCGCGATTATGGGCCCGCTGAATAACCTCACGCAGATTCTTACCGTGATGCGCAGCGGCAACCTGACCACACGTTTTAACGATGTGCGTAACGATGAATTTGGCGCGGTGCAAAGCGGCTTTAACGCCATGATTGATGACCTTACCAAGCTGGTGTCGCAGTCACAGCGCTCGGCGGTGCAGGTGACCACCTCGGTGACGGAAATCGCGGCCACCTCCAAGCAGCAACAAGCCACCGCCACCGAAACCGCCGCCACCACCACTGAGATTGGCGCCACCTCGCGGGAAATTGCCGCTACCTCGCGCGATTTGGTGCGCACCATGGGTGAAGTGTCCTACTCCGCCGAGCAGGCCTCGGCCTTGGCCGGTGCCGGGCAGGTGGGCCTGCTGCGCATGGAAGACACCATGCGCCAGGTGATGGGCGCCGCCGAGTTGGTAAATGCCAAACTGGGCATTCTTAACGAGAAGGCCAGCAATATTAATCAGGTGGTGACCACCATTGTGAAGGTGGCGGACCAGACCAACTTGCTGTCGCTTAACGCCGCCATTGAGGCGGAAAAGGCCGGCGAATACGGCCGTGGTTTCTCGGTGGTGGCCACCGAGGTGCGCCGCTTGGCTGACCAAACTGCTGTGGCTACCTATGACATTGAGCAGATGGTGCGTGAGATTCAGTCGGCGGTATCCGCTGGCGTGATGGGCATGGATAAATTTTCCGAGCAGGTGCGCCGTGGCATGGGCGAGGTGCAGGAGGTGGGCGAGCAGCTGTCGCAAACCATTGACCAAGTGCAGGCGCTGGCCCCGCGTGTGGTGGTGCTTAACGAAGGCATGCAAGCGCAGGCCACTGGTGCCGAGCAAATTACCCAGGCGCTGACGCAACTGGGCGAAGCCACTGGGCAAACGGTGGAGTCGTTGCGCCAGGCCAGCTTTGCCATTGAAGAACTCAATCAGGTGGCCGGCAGCCTGCGTAGCGGCGTGTCGAGCTTTAAGGTTTAGGCCGGCCATGCCCACTGATCAGCAGCAGGCCAAAGCGCCGCTTTACTTGCTGTTCTCCCTCGGCGCGGAGCGCTATGCCCTGGCTGCGCGCGAGGTGGTGGCGGTGTTGCCACGGGTGTTGCTGAAAAGCATCCCGGGGGTGCCGGCGTGGGTGGCCGGGGTGTTTGCCTTTCGCGGGGAATTGGTGCCGGTGCTTGACCTTTGCCACCTGAGCCTGGGCACCCCGGCCGTGCAGCGCACCAGTACGCGCACGGTGCTGGTGCATTACCGCAGCGCCGATGGCCAGAGCCGGCAGTTGGGCCTGATTTTGGAACAGGCCAGCGATACCTTGCGCTGCCCCGCCGACGACTTCCGCCCTTACGGCTTGAGCAGCGTCGGCTCGCCTTATCTCGGCCCGGTATTGGAAACCCCAGCGGGGCTGATTCAGCGTATTCAAATTGAGCAGCTATTGCCCGCCGATGTGCAGGCGTTGCTGTTTGCCGAAGGGGCGGCGCCATGACCGTCGACCCACGCTTCGAGCAGTTGCTTAAAGACAAGATTGGCCTTGATGCCGTTACCGTGGGTGCCTCGGTGATCGAGCGCGCGGTGCAGCGCTGCATGGCGCTGGTGCCGGGCCGCGAGCTGGAAACCTATTGGCAGCAGTTGCAGCATTGCGAGGCCGAGCAGCAGGCCTTGATTGAAGCGGTGATTGTGCCGGAGACCTGGTTTTTCCGTTATCCGGAATCCTTCGCCACCCTGGCGCGCTTAGCCGTGCGCCGCGCCACCGAGCTTAATGGCAGCCGTCCGCTGCGCGTGCTGAGCCTGCCGTGTTCCACCGGCGAAGAACCCTATTCGATTGCCATGTGCTTGCTGGATGCCGGCCTGGGGCCGGAGCGGTTTCAGGTGGATGCGTTGGATGTAAGCCCGGCCTCGATTGAGCGCGCCACGCTGGGCGTATATGGGCGCAACTCGTTTCGCGGGGAGTCGCTGGCCTTTCGTAACCGCTATTTCGAGGCGGTGGATAACAGCTATTCGGTGCATGAGCAGGTGCGCAAACAGGTGCGTTTGCGTACCGGCAATCTGCTGGAACCGGGGTTGCTGGCGGGCGAGCAGGCCTATGACGTGGTGTTCTGCCGCAACCTGCTGATCTATTTCGACCTGGCCACCCAGGAGCAGGTGTTGGACGTACTCAAGCGCCTGACCCGCGACGATGGTGTGCTGTTTATCGGCCCGGCCGAGGCCAGTTTGTTTACTCGGGTGGGCATGCAGTCGTTGGGTATTCCGTTAGCGTTTGCTTTTCGCCGGCAGATGCCAGCGGCGCCCAGCCACACCAGCTTGCCATCGCCGCCCGTAATGCCTCGGGCCATGGCGTCCAAACCAGCGGTTCGTCCGCTAACGGTAAAACCGCTGGCGGTTAAGCCAAAGGCGAACGTGCCGAGCAAGGTGGACGACACCGCCGCGCAAATGACCGAGATCGCCACCCTGGCCAATCAGGGCCGCAGCGCCGAAGCTCGCCAGCGTTGCGACGCTTATCTGGCCAGCCACGAGCCGTCGGCCGAGGTGTTTTATTGGTTGGGTTTGCTGAGCGAAGTCGAGCACGACAGCGCCGCCGCCCAGGGTTTTTACCGCAAGGCGTTGTACCTGCAACCGCAACACCCGGCCGCGCTGGCGCAATTGGCGGCGTTGTTGGCGGCGCAGGGGGATAAGGCCGGCGCCGAGCGCATACAGGCGCGGGCATTGCGTGGAGTAAGTCGCAATGAGTGAAGTGGGCCTGAACCTGCACGGCGGCGAGCACGCAGTGGATGACTGCTGGAACCGCATTGGCGTGCGGGGCGACAAGAGCTGCCCAGCATTGGTTGAGCACGTGCACTGCCGTAACTGCGAGGTGTATGCCGCCGCGGCCACGCGCCTGCTCGACCGCTACAGCCTGAGCCAGGAACATGTGGCGCTGTATGACCATGCCGAGGTGCAAACGCAGCAGGCCACGCGCTCGCTGATTGTGTTTCGCCTGGGCGAAGAATGGCTGGCCTTGGCCACCCGCACACTGGTGGAAGTGTCGCCCTTGGCGCCGATTCATTCGTTGCCGCACCAACGTTCGCGGGCTTTGCTCGGCGTGGCCAATGTGCGCGGCGCGCTGGTGCCCTGTGTGTCGCTGACTGAACTGCTGGGCCTGGATGCCACGGCGGCGAAAACCACTGGCCGGGTGGTGCCGCGCCTGCTGATTCTGGCCGGGCAGGGCGGCAATGTGGTGGCGCCGGTGGATGAGGTATTGGCTATTCAGGCCTTCGCCGAGCAACAACTGGCCGAGGCCAGTACCAGCCAGGCCAACCTGAGCAGCGCGGCGAGCGGCAAATACACGCGCGGCGTATTGCACTGGCAGCAACGCAGCGTACGCCTGCTGGATGAAGAGCTGTTACTCCAAGCCGTGATGCGGAGCCTGACATGACCCCGGATCAAATGCGCGATGCCTCAATGCTGGAGCTGTTCCAGCTGGAAGCCGAGGCCCAGGCCCAGGTGCTTAATGCCGGCTTGCTGGCGTTGGAGCGCAACCCCACTCAGGCTGATCAGCTGGAAGCCTGTATGCGCGCAGCCCATTCGCTTAAAGGCGCCGCGCGTATCGTTGGCGTGGATGCCGGCGTGGCCATCGCCCATGTGATGGAAGATTGCCTGGTCAGCGCCCAGGAAGGGCGTTTGCGCCTGACTCCCGAGCACATCGACGCGCTGCTTAAGGGCACCGATTTACTCTTGCGCGTGGCAAAGCCTGAGCAAGGCGTGACGCCTTTGGAAGTCGCCAGCTTTGTGGAGCAGATGGACATCATGAGTCGTGGCGGCTTGATCGCCATGCAGGAAAGCCGGCTGGCCGCGCCTGAGCCAGCGTTTATGCCAGCGCCGGTGCAAGAGCCTTTGCCAGAACCGGTGCCTGCGGCCGTGACCGTGGAAGAGGCGCCCGTGGCTGATGCCGGTGGCGAGCGGGTGTTGCGCGTTACGGCTGAGCGCCTGAATCGCTTGCTTGATCTGTCGAGCAAATCGCTGGTGGAGTCGCAGCGGCTTAAGCCGTTTCTTACCTCGATGCAGCGCATGAAGCGCCTGCAAACCGGGGCCAGCCGTGTACTGAACACGGTGCAGGACGCGCTCAATCAAGCCGCCACGGACGCGCAAACCTTGGAGCTGTTGGCCGATGCCCGGCGCCTGGTGGATGACTGCCAGCAAATGCTTACCCAGCAGGCCAGCGACCTCGACGAGTTCAGCTGGCAATCGGAGCAGCGCGCGCAGCTGTTGTATGACACTGCGCTGGCCTGCCGCCTGCGGCCGTTTAACGATGTGTTGCGCGGCCAGGAACGGATGATCCGCGACCTCGGCCGCTCGCTGGGCAAGCAGGTGCGCCTGGAAGTTGAAGGCAAGAAAACCCAAGTCGACCGCGAGGTGCTGGAAAAACTCGAAGCACCCTTGGTGCACCTGTTGCGCAATGCCGTCGACCATGGCGTAGAAAGCCCGGAAGCACGCGCGCGCGCGGGTAAGCCGGCAGAAGGCGTGATCAGCATCAACGCCCGCCATCAGGCCGGCTTGCTGGTGCTGGAGTTGAGTGACGACGGCGCCGGTATCGACTTGGAGCGGCTGCGCGGGGCCATCGCTCAGCGGCAGTTATCGACGCCAGAAACCATTGCGCAGATGAGTGAGGAAGAGCTGCTGAGCTTTTTGTTTCTGCCCGGTTTCAGCATGCGTGACAAGGTGACCGAGGTGTCGGGCCGCGGCGTGGGGCTGGACGTGGTGCAGCATATGGTCCGCCAGTTACGCGGCGCCATTGAACTGCGGCAGGTGCCGGGGCAGGGCGCGACGTTCCACTTGGAGGTGCCGCTAACGTTATCGGTGGTGCGCAGCCTGGTGGTGATGATTGGTGGCGAGGCCTATGCCTTCCCGCTGGCGCAGATCGAACGCATGTTGGAGCTGGCGCCCGAGGACATTGTGCAGCTCGAAGGCCGTCAGCATTTCTGGCACGAGGGTCGGCATGTCGGCCTGGTGGCCGCGCATCAGTTATTGCAGCGGCCGGAGGGCGAGGCCTCGGCGGGCGATATTCGCGTGGTGGTGATTCGCGAGCGTGAGGCGGTGTATGGCGTGGCGGTGGAGCGCTTTATCGGCGAGCGCACGTTGGTGGTGCTGCCCATTGATGCGCGGCTGGGCAAGGTGCAAGACATCTCCGCCGGCGCGCTGTTGGACGACGGCACGCCGGTGTTGATTCTGGATGTGGAAGACATGCTCCGTTCGGTGGAAAAACTGCTCAGCACCGGGCGCCTGGAGCGTATCGACCGCAGCCGCCAAGCCGGTGCCGTGGCGCGCAAACGCATTCTGGTGGTGGACGATTCCCTCACCGTGCGCGAGCTGGAGCGCAAATTGCTGCTGCAACGTGGTTATGACGTGGCGGTGGCCGTTGATGGCATGGACGGCTGGAACGCGCTGCGCTCTGAGCACTTTGATTTGCTGGTGAGCGATATCGATATGCCGCGTATGGACGGCATTGAGTTGGTTACCCTGATTCGCCGTGACAACCGCTTGCAGTCGCTGCCGGTGATGGTGGTCTCGTACAAAGACCGGGAAGAAGACCGCCGCCGTGGTCTGGATGCCGGTGCCGATTACTACCTGGCCAAGGCCAGTTTTCATGACGAAGCGCTACTGGATGCGGTCGTCGACCTGATTGGGGAGCCGTAGGGGTGAAGATAGGGATCGTCAACGATATGCCCCTGGCGGTGGAGGCCTTACGCCGCGCGCTGGCCTTGGAACCGGCGCATCAGGTGCTTTGGGTGGCGGTCGATGGCGCCGAGGCGGTGGCCAAATGCGCCGAGCACACCCCCGATGTGGTGCTGATGGATTTGATTATGCCGGTGATGGATGGCGTGGAAGCCACCCGGCAGATTATGGCCAGTACGCCATGCGCCATTGTGGTGGTGACGGTTAATTCGCAGCAAACCATGGGTCGTGTATTCGAGGCCATGGGCCATGGCGCGGTGGATGTGGTCGACACGCCGGCGCTGGGCGTCGGCGACCCCCGCGAGGCCGCCGCGCCGCTGTTGCGCAAAATTCAGAATATTGGCTGGCTGTTGGGGCAGCAGGAAAAGCGCCCCGGCGCGCGTGTCCAGGTTGCCGCCCCCGCGCGCCAACGCCAGGCGTTATTGGCCATTGGTTCGTCGGCAGGCGGCCCGGCGGCGTTGGAGGTATTGCTTAAGCAACTGCCGGCGGGTTTTCCCGCCGCGGTGGTGCTGGTGCAGCATGTGGATCAGGTGTTTGCCGCCGGCATGGCCGAGTGGCTGTGCAGTGCGTCAAATATGCCGGTGCGCTTGGCCCTGGACGGCGAGCAACCCCAAGTGGGCAGTGTGCTGCTGGCCGGAACCAACAACCATCTGCGCCTGCTTAAAGATGGCAGCCTGAGTTATACGGTTGCGCCCAGCGAGCATATTTATCGCCCGTCGATCGACGTGTTTTTTGAAAGCGTCGCCCAGTATTGGCAGGGCGAGGCCATTGGCGTATTGCTGACCGGCATGGGCCGCGACGGCGCCAATGGCTTGAAACTAATGCGTGAACGGGGTTTCCATACCATCGCCCAGGACCAAGCGTCATCGGCGGTGTACGGCATGCCCAAAGCGGCCGCCGCCATTGCTGCCGCCGTAGAGATTTGCCCGTTGGAGGCCATAGCCCCCACGGTGTGCCGACGCTGGACGTAGGGTGTGCTGTGCGCACCATTGGTTTAACGGGATACCGTTTGGTGCGCACAGCACACCCTACGGATCAAACCGGGCAGAGCGAAAACAACAATGATTAAGCGAGGTTAGTGGCGCAGTGATTAACGACGAAAACGCCGTAATGGTGCTGCTGGTGGACGACCAGGCCATGATTGGTGAAGCCATTCGCCGCGTGCTGGCCAATGAGCCGAACATTGGTTTCCATTTCTGCTCCGACCCTCACCAGGCGCTGGCTCAGGCGGTGGCGATCAAGCCGACGGTGATTATTCAGGACTTGGTGATGCCCGGCGTCGATGGCCTGGCGCTGGTGCGCGCTTACCGCGCCAACCCGGTTACTGCCGATATCCCCATCATCGTGTTGTCGACCAAAGACGACGGCATGGTCAAAAGTTCGTCCTTTGGCGCCGGTGCTAATGACTATTTGGTGAAACTGCCGGATGCCATCGAGCTGATCGCCCGTATCCGCTACCACTCGCGCTCGTTCCAAATGCAGCTGCAACGCGACGAAGCCCATCGTGCCCTGCGCGAAAGCCAGCAGCAGTTGATGGAAACCAACCTGGTACTGCAACGGTTGATGAACTCCGACGGCCTCACCGGGCTGTCTAACCGCCGTCACTTCGATGAATACCTGGAAATGGAATGGCGCCGCGCTATGCGCGAACAGAGCCAGCTGTCGCTGCTGATGATTGATGTGGACTACTTCAAGGCTTACAACGACGGCTTTGGCCACCTCAAGGGCGATGAAGTGCTGCACCAAGTGGCGGACGCCATTCGCGGCGGCTGTAGCCGGCCATCGGACCTGCCGGCGCGTTACGGCGGCGAGGAATTTGCCATGGTGCTGCCGAGTACATCGTCAGGCGGCGCGCGCTTGGTGGCAGAGAAAATTCGCCGTGCCGTAGAGGGCCTGAATATTCCCCACACCTCGCCCAAAGAAGGCTCGGTGCTCACCGTCAGCATTGGCTTGGCGACCATGCTGCCGCAGCAGAACGAAGAACATCGGTTGTTGATTCAGACGGCGGATCGGGCGCTGTACCAGGCCAAGAATGCCGGGCGTAATCAGGTGGGCATGTTGTAAAAAATTAGGCCTGCGTGAGACGTAGGTTGGGTCGGTCCGCGTGCGGTGAGCACAGCGAAGCCCAACAGGCCGGCCGCAGGTCGGCGCGTATCGGTCTCACGAAGAACCGTTGGGCTTCGCCTTCGGCTTAACCCAACCTACGTTATCGCGGCCTTCACCAAAAGCAACATCCGCAAACACTCTTGTGCAGGGCTTTTGCGCGGTTTGGTTTTAGTCTGCCGGTCGGTTTATTTGACGATTGGAGGCTGTATGAATACCCGTGGCTTACTTGATCAACTGCTGAAATCCGGCCAGGACTTGCTGCAAAACAAGGCCTCTGGCGGCAAACCCAACAGCGCCAGCGGCGGCGTAGGTGGCCTGCTCGGCGGCGCCAACCTGGGCAGTTTGCTCGGTGGTGCCGGTGGCGGCGCCCTGGCGGCCGGGGCCATGGGCCTGCTGCTGGGCAATAAGAGCGCCCGCAAGCTGGGCGGCAAAGCCCTGACCTACGGTGGCCTCGCCGCCCTTGGCGTAATCGCCTACAAAGCCTACGGCAACTGGCAAGCCAATCAGGCCGCTGGTGCCAGCAACACCGCCGAACCACAGACCCTCGACCGCCTGCCCGCGCCGCAAGCCGAGCTGCATAGCCAGGCGATTCTGAAAGCCTTGGTGGCGGCAGCCAAAGCGGATGGTCATGTCGATGGCCGTGAGCGGCAGCTGATTGAAGGCGAATTGGTCAAGCTCACCGACGACGCCGAGCTGAAAACCTGGCTCGACAGCGAGCTGAACAAAGCCCTCGACCCCGCCGACGTCGCCCGCGCGGCCACTACGCCGGAAATGGCCGCCGAGATGTACGTGGCCAGTGTGTTGATGGTGGATGAAGAGCACTTTATGGAGCGGGCTTATCTGGATGAGCTGGCCAAGCAGCTGAAGCTTGATCCGGCGTTGAAGCTGGAGTTGGAGAGCCAGGTGCGGCAGGCGGTTTAGATCAAAGGCCCTCTCCCTTAGCCCCTCTCCCGCAAGCGGGCGAGGGGGATTTAATCGCGTACTTCCCTCTCTCCCGCTTGCGGGAGAGGGCAGCAGGCGCCTCGTTCTTGATCAACGCGGCCCCGATTGCCGGCTGCAACCCCCGCACCGACTCGGGTATACTCGCCGGCTTTTCGAAAGTTCAAGCCTGCGAGTGCTGCCTACCATGGAAATCAACCCGATCCTTAACAGCATCAAGGACCTCTCCGAACGTTCCGAGACCATTCGGGGGTATCTTTGACTACGATCACAAGAGTGATCGCCTGACTGAAGTCAACCGCGAGCTGGAAGACCCGGCCGTGTGGAACAACCCCGAATACGCACAAAACCTGGGCCGCGAACGCGCTGCCTTGGCGCTGATTGTCGAAACCCTCGACGAAATGAGCAGTGGCCTCAGCGATGCCCGCGACCTGTTGCAGATGGCCGCTGAGGAAGAAGACCAAGGCGCGGTAGACGATGTGTCGGCCGAAGTAGAACGTCTGCGCGAAGCGCTGGAAAAGCTCGAGTTCCGCCGTATGTTCAGCGGCGAGATGGACCCCAACAACGCTTATTTGGATATCCAGGCCGGTTCCGGCGGCACCGAAGCCCAGGACTGGGCCAATATTCTGCTGCGCATGTACCTGCGCTGGGCGGACAAACGCGGCTTTGACGCCACCATCATGGAATTGTCGGCCGGTGAAGTAGCCGGTATCAAAGGCGCCACCGTGCATATCAAGGGCGAGTACGCCTTTGGTTGGTTGCGTACCGAAATTGGCGTGCACCGTCTGGTGCGTAAAAGCCCGTTCGACTCCGGCAACCGTCGCCATACCTCGTTCTCGGCCGTGTTTGTGTCGCCAGAAATCGATGACAACATCGAAATCGAGATCAACCCGGCAGACTTGCGCATCGACACCTATCGTTCATCCGGTGCCGGTGGTCAGCACGTAAACACCACCGACTCGGCGGTGCGTATTACCCACGTACCGACCAACACTGTGGTGAGCTGCCAGAACGAACGTTCGCAACACGCCAACAAAGACACCGCGATGAAAATGCTCCGCGCCCGCTTGTATGAGCAGGAAGTGCAGAAGCGCAACGCCGCGTCGCAGGCGCTGGAAGACACCAAGTCGGATATCGGCTGGGGTCACCAGATTCGCTCGTACGTACTGGATGCCTCGCGCATCAAAGACCTGCGTACCAGCATCGAGCGCAGCGACTGCGACAAGGTATTGGATGGCGACATCGACGAATACCTGATCGCCAGCCTTAAGCAAGGGCTGTAATTCAGCCCGGATGACGAAGTGCCTCGCCCCGGGGTGGGGGCAACTGACCTGTAATGGAAACTGTAAAAACATGAGCGACCAGCAACCCGATCTGCAAGCACTGCAACAGGAAGAAAACACCTTGATCGCCCTGCGCAAGGAAAAGCTTGCCGCAGAGCGCAGCAAGGGTCAGGCCTTCCCCAACGACTTCCGCCGCGACAGCTACTGCAACGACCTGCAGAAACAGTACGTCGACAAGAGCAAGGAAGAGCTGGAAGCGGCGGCCATTCCGGTCAAGGTTGCCGGGCGCATCATGCTTAACCGCGGCTCGTTCATGGTTATTCAAGACATGAGCGGGCGCATTCAGGTGTATGTGAACCGCAAAACCCTGTCGGAAGAAAAGCTCGCCGAAGTGAAAACCTGGGACCTGGGCGACATCATTGCCGCCGAAGGCACCCTGGCCCGTTCCGGCAAGGGCGACCTGTACGTGGAAATGACCAATGTGCGCCTGCTGACCAAGTCGCTGCGCCCGCTGCCGGACAAACACCACGGCCTGACCGATACCGAAACCCGCTATCGCCAGCGCTACGTTGACCTGATTGTTAACGAAGAAACCCGCCAGACGTTCCGCGTGCGTTCGCAAGTGATTGCGCACATTCGCAGCTTTTTGATGAAGCGCGATTTCCTTGAAGTGGAAACGCCAATGCTGCAGAGCATTCCTGGCGGCGCCGCAGCCAAGCCGTTCGAAACCCACCACAACGCACTCGACATGGGCATGTACCTGCGCATCGCGCCGGAGCTGTACCTCAAGCGTTTGGTGGTGGGTGGCTTTGAGCGGGTGTTCGAGATCAACCGCAACTTCCGTAACGAAGGCGTTTCGACTCGGCACAACCCCGAATTCACCATGCTTGAGTTCTACCAGGCCTACGCCGACTACGAAGACAACATGGACCTCACCGAGGAGTTGTTCCGCGAACTGGCGCAGCTGGTTCTGGGCAGCACCGATGTGCCGTACCAAGGCAAGGTCTTCCACTTTGGCGAGCCATTTGCGCGCCTGTCGGTGTTTGACTCGATCCTCAAGTACAACCCGGAACTCACCGCCGCTGACCTGACCGACATCGACAAGGCCCGCGAAATAGCCAAAAAAGCCGGCGCCAAGGTGCTCGGCTTTGAAGGCCTGGGCAAGCTGCAGGTGATGATTTTCGAAGAGCTGGTTGAGCACAAGCTGGAGCAGCCGCACTTCATTACCCAGTACCCGTTCGAAGTCTCGCCACTGGCGCGTCGCAACGACAACGACCCAAGCGTGACCGACCGCTTCGAGCTGTTTATTGGTGGCCGCGAAATCGCCAACGCCTATTCCGAGTTGAACGACGCCGAAGACCAAGCCGAACGCTTCCAGGCCCAGGTGGCCGACAAGGACGCCGGTGACGACGAAGCCATGCACTACGACGCCGATTTCGTCCGCGCCCTGGAGTACGGCATGCCGCCAACCGCGGGTGAGGGCATTGGTATCGACCGTTTAGTGATGTTGTTGACGGATGCGCCGTCTATTCGCGACGTGATCCTCTTCCCGCACATGCGCCCACAAGCGTGATGTGACAAGAGCCGCCTTAGGGCGGCTTTTTGTTGCCGCGTTTGTTATGCCTTTATGTACGGGAATCAGGGATCTATTCTGCCGAGGTACGTTCCAAGGCGAGAGTTTGACCATTGCGCGAGGTAAGCCCAGTCGTGACCCACCCTGCCCGAGACAGCGCCGCCGACGTGGCGAGCGCCGTTGCCGAAAGTGTTCAGTACCAAGGCCGCAAGGCCAGCCGCCAGGGCAGCGAACAGCGCCGCCAGGCCATTCTTGATGCCGCCCTGCGCATTATTGTGCGTGAAGGCGTGCGTGCCGTTCGCCACCGCGCCGTAGCCGCCGAGGCCGAAGTGCCGTTGTCGGCCACCACCTACTATTTCAAAGACATCAACGACCTGATCACTGACACCTTCGCCTTGTTTGTCGAGCGCAGTGCCGCTGCCATGGCCGCGTTCTGGGATAGCACCGAAGTGCTGCTGCGTGAGCGGGTCGGTAAGCAGGACGGTAGCGTCGAGTCGCGCCGCGCCCTGGCCGATTACATTGCCGCCATGGCGGTGGAGTACGTGCGTCAGCAAGTGCAGGAGCGTCCAGCGCACCTGCTCGCCGAACGTGCCTTTCAACAGGAGGCGTTGCTCAACCCGCGCTTGCATGACTTGGTGCGCTCCCATCGGCAAATCCTCCAGCAGGGCGCCACGCATTTCTTTGAAGTGCTCGGCTCGCAGGAACCGGAACAAGACGCCAAGCTGCTGACCGGCATTGTTGAGCGAATGGAATACCAAGGCCTGATCGATGGCGCGCAGAACCTTAATGCTGCCGACATGCTGGCGGTGCTTAAGCGCTATATGTATCTGGTGCTGGGCCTGTAGGGTGTAACGGCGTTTCGTAGGGTGTGCAGGTGTGCGCACCACGCGGTATCGAGTAAACCCCATGGTGCGGATAGCTCATCCTACGATTGTCATCGTTTTGCTTTAGGGTGCGCCGTTTTGCAGTGAGCAGAGGTCGTAGGTTATGGCATTGGTGAAAAGCAGGGGGCAAGGGATGAGGGCGATAAACACTTGGCGTGTGCTGATGGCGCTGTCTTTTCTATTGCTCAGCGGTTGCCTGGTGACCTTTAAAGACCCCATTCCGGCTAACGAGGCGGCGCCGATTCCGTTGCTGGGCGAGTGGTCGCGCAAGAACGAATTTGGCGAAACCCTGTATCTGGACATCAGCCGCTCCGGCTCCAACGTCTATAAAGCCCGCACCTATATCAACTCGCCGGACAACGAAAAAAGCGTCGAAGAATACAGCTTTACCGTGGCCCACCACGGTAGCCGCTGGTACCTGTCGGCGGGCCTGCCGAAAAGCCTGGGCGCTAACTTTGCCATTGGTGGTTTCGAGCTGACCAAAGATAACGAGCTGCTGCTGTATAACCTGGATATCGACCGCATCAGCCAAGAGCTGCAAGTCGGTGGTCTACAAGGCGATGTGGTGCAAACCCCGGAAGGCGACGGCGTGTTGGTCAGCAGCCCATTGGACAAAGTGTTCGCGTATCTGGACGATCAGGCCAATTCGGATGTATTTATCGAGGTGGCGCGCTACCAGCGCACCGGAGACTGATTACCTGACGAGGGACCGATGAACAGCCAAACCCCGCTGGACAACTACCAACTGATCATTCGCGCCTTGTCTGACCGCTTGGTGGAGGCGCAAACGCCGATCCGTGTGCTGGATGCCGTCAAGTGGGACGACAACGTTCGTCAGGCCTTCTTCAAGGGCAAGGGCAAGCAACTGCCGCAGGTTGACCGCGATTACTACGCGAGCCGACCGCTGGGTTTTGATTCTGCGGCGAAAAAGCTCGAGTTCCAGAACCTGGAACGGGATATCACCCGCCAGCTCGGCCAGTTCAACCCGGTGGGGCAGATCATGCGGCGCATGTGCAAGGAATACCGCATGGTGATCCGCATGCTGGAAGCGCGCGGCACCTCGGACTTTGGCCTGATCTCGCAAGAACTCTACGGCTCGGCTTCCGATGCCTTCCACGCGGGCGACCCGACCCTGGCCGACCTGGGCCTGATGTTTTCCGATTACCTGAACAAAATCGACGACCGCGGTGACCTCAAGGACGAGCCCAAAACCCTGACCGCCAAGGACGCCGTGGCCTTGCTGCAAGGCCGTCTTAATACCGTGTTTGGCGAAACGCAAAGCACCATCCGCGTGTTTGAGTCGGACGGTATTCTCGCCGATGCCGCTGCCGGCGCTGACTACATCAAGATTCGCGCCGACGCCATGTTCAATGAGCGCGATGTGCGCGCCCTGGAAGTGCACGAAGGCCTGGTGCATGTCGGTACCACGTTGAACGGCCTGAACCAGCCGATCTGCACCTTTCTGGCCAAAGGCCCACCCTCGTCAACGGTGACCCAGGAAGGCCTGGCCATCCTGATGGAAGTGATCGCCTTCGCCTCCTACCCCAGCCGCTTGCGCAAACTGACCAACCGCACCCGCGCCATTCATATGGCTGAAGAGGGCGCCGACTTCTTGCAGGTGTTCGACTTCTTCCGCGAGCAAGGCTTCGACATGGAGCAAAGCTACGCCAACGCCAGCCGCAGCTTCCGTGGCTCAACGCCCGATGGCCTGCCGTTTACCAAAGATTTGTCGTACCTCAAGGGCTTTATCCTGATCTACAACTACATCCAACTGGCCGTGCGCAAAGGCAAGCTTGAGGCGATTCCGCTGCTGTTCTGCGGCAAAGCTACGCTGGAAGATATGCGCACCCTGCGTCAGTTGGTGGACGAAGGTTTGGTGGTGCCGCCCAAGTATTTACCGCCGCAGTTTCGCGACCTCAACGCGCTGTCGGCCTGGATGTGCTTCTCCAACTTCCTCAACCACCTGAGCCTGGACCGTATCGAAGCTGACTACGCCAATATTTTGTAGCGCTTTTGCTAGTAGGGTGTGCTGTGCGCACCAAGCGATTCACCCGCTATCGCAATGGTGCGCACAGCACACCCTACTAGCCTCTTCAGGATGCTGATTGATGCGCCGCTTGCTGCTTCTAACTATGTTGTTTATGACCCTGAGCGGCTGCAGCAATCTGCTGTTCTTCCCGCTTAAAGAACTGCCCTATACCCCCGCCGTCGCCAAACTCGAATTCCGAGACATCACACTCGCCGCCGCTGACGGCACCCACCTGCACGCCTGGTGGCTTCCGGTCAAACCCGGCGTGGCGGTAAAAGGCACGGTGCTGCACCTGCATGGCAATGGCGGCAACGTTGCCACGCACTTGGGCGGCAGCTATTGGTTGCCGGAGCAGGGCTACCAGGTGCTGCTGCTCGACTATCGCGGCTACGGCAAGTCCGCAGGTTCGGCCGACTTACCTGGCGTTTATCAAGACATCGACGCCGCCTTTGCCTGGCTGCAAAGCGCGCCTGAAGCGCAAGGCCAGCCGCTGTATTTGCTTGGGCAAAGCATCGGCGGTGCGCTGGCGGTGCATTACTTGAGCGAGCACCCTGAGCAGGCCAAACGCCTCAGCGCGCTGGTGCTGGACGGTGTGCCCGCCAGTTACCGCGACGTAGCACGCCTGACGCTTGGCAACTCCTGGCTCACCTGGCCGCTGCAAATCCCGCTGAGCTGGCTGGTGCCTGACAGTGACAGCGCCATCCACAGCATTGGCAATTTGTCGCAGCTGCCGATCTTGCTCTATCAGAGCATCGACGATACGGTCGTGCCCCTTTCCAACGGGGTGAGCTTGTATCAAGCTGCGCGCCCGCCGAGGGTGTTGCAGTTAACCCGTGGCGGCCACGTACAGACATTTGCCGACCCGGTGTGGCGCCAGGTAATGCTGATGTACGTGAGTGACCCGCGCGGCTTTGACGGCCTGCGCCGGCTGGCCGAAGTGCCTAACGCCGAAGCCCCGAATTCAGACTCCACCACAGAGACCCCGCAATGAGCGAAGAACGCAACGCAATACCCCTGATCATCACCGGCGTGTGCAGCATTTTTGGCACCGTGGCTGCGCTCTGGTACTACGGCTACCTGCATATTGCCAAGCCGGAAGATGCCTTGCTGCTGTCCGAATTCACCATGCTGAAAACTGTGCCGGGCGAGGACTACAAAATATCCCTGGAGCCTGCCGCACAGGTGGCGCAATGCGTGGACGGCATTGTGGTGTTGTTTGATACCGAGCAGAAAGGCCTGACTGGGGTGCTGGTGGATAACCGCAAGAAGGCGGTGCGCTGCATGGGGCAGGGAACGCCGCAGAAGGTGCAGTGAGTCTAAGAGCTCCTCATCCCAACCCTCTCCCGCAAGCGGGGCCGACCGAAGTCGTGAGCTGAAATGCGCTTAGGTTCCCCTCTCCCGCTAGGGCGGCCGGCTAGGCGAGAGGGGCTAGGGGAGAGGGCCAGCCGTTACGCAGTCGTGCGCAACAACCTCAAGCCATTAAACACCACCAACAAACTCGCCCCCATATCGGCAAACACGGCCATCCACAGGCTGCCCATGCCCGCTAGGGTGAGTGCCAAAAACACCACCTTGATACCCAGCGCCAAGCCAATGTTCTGCATCAGCACGGCATGGGTGCGCCGCGACAGGTGAATAAACGCCGGTAGCTTGCGCAGGTCATCGTCCATCAACGCCACGCCGGCGGTTTCGATGGCGGTGTCGGTGCCGGCCGCGCCCATGGCAAAGCCGATATCGGCACGTGCCAGCGCTGGCGCATCGTTGATGCCGTCGCCCACCATACCGACCCGCTGGCCATCCACCTGGCGGCGCTTGATCTCGCTGAGCTTGTCTTCCGGCAGCAAATTGCCTTGGGCTTCGTCGATGCCCACTTGGCTGGCGATTGCGGCAGCGGTGTGTGGGTTGTCGCCGGTCAGCATCAAGGTTTTCACCCCAAGCTGATGCAGCTCGGCCACCGCTTCGCGGCTGGTTTCCCGCACGGCATCGGCCACGGCAAAAATCGCCAATGGACCATTGCCATCAAGCAGCACGATGGCGGTTTTGCCTTGCCGTTCGAGGGTATCCAGCTTGGCTTCCAGCTCAGGCGAACAGAGGCCCAGCTCTTCCACCAGGCGATGGTTGCCCAGGTGGTAGGTGGTGCCGTTGATGCTTCCTTTTGTGCCACGGCCTGGCAGGGCGGTGGACTCTTGAACCTCTACCAGCGTGATGTTTTCTTCGTTGGCGGCACGGGCCAGGGCTTGGGATACCGGGTGGTCGGAGCGGGCAGCCAAACTGGCGGCCAGAGCCCGCGCCTGCGGTTGTTCGCCCAGTAGCAGTACGTCGGTTTGCTGCGGACGGCCATGGGTGAGGGTGCCGGTTTTATCCAAGGCAACCCAGGCCAACTGGCGGCCCATTTCCAAGAACACGCCGCCCTTCACCAGAATGCCCATACGCGCGGCCGCCGCCAGGCCGCTGACCAGTGTCACCGGGGTGGAAATCACCAAGGCACAGGGGCAGGCGATCACCAGCAGCACCAGGGCTTTGTAGATCCAGTCCAGCCAGTGGCCGCCAACAATTAGCGGCGGCACGACGGCAGTTAGCAGGGCGATGGCAAACACGGTCGGGGTGTAGATGCGCGAGAAGCGGTCGACGAAGCGTTGGGTCGGCGCCTTCGAGCTTTGCGCTTCTTCTACCGCGTGAATAATGCGCGCCAAGGTGCTGTCGTCGGCGGCGCGGGTGGTGCTGTATTCCAGCTCGCCTTCGCCATTAATGCTGCCGGCAAACAGCACATCGTCCGGGGCTTTTTCCACCGGCAAGCTTTCGCCCGTGATGGGCGCCTGGTTGACGCTGGAACGGCCGCTTACTACCTGGCCATCGAGGGCAATGCGTTCGCCTGGGCGCACGCGCACACGGCTGCCCAGCGCGACCTGTGCCACCTGCATTTCCTGCCATTGGCCATCTACCTGCACCGTGGCTTGCGCCGGGGTCAGGTCGAGCAGACCACGAATGGCTTTACGCGCGCGTTCCAGCGATTTGGCTTCAATTAACTCGGCAATCGCAAACAGCACGCTGACCATCGCCGCTTCCGGCCATTGGCCAATCAGCACGGCGCCAGTTACTGCAATGCTCATCAGCGCATTGATGTTCAGGTTGCGGTTTTTCAGGGCGATCAGGCCCTTGCGGTAGGTGGGCAAGCCGGCGCCGGCAATGGCCGCCAGGGCAAACAGGGCGATCAGCCAGGTGGGGCCGAGAGCTGTCCATTCAAGAATTTCCGCGACCAGCGCCGCCACACCGGCCAACGCCAGCGGCCACCACGGCTTATGCGCGGCGGCTGGCGGCGGGGTGGCAGCGTCCAGCGGTTCGGCTTGCATACCTAAGGTGGCGATCAGCGTTTGCAGCGGCTGTATTTCGGCGAAGCGATGCTGCACGCGCAGTACGCGCTGGATCAGGTTGAACTCCAGCGCCTGCACTTCTTTGACCTTGCCTAGGGCATCACGCAGCAGACGTTCTTCCGTGGGGCAGTCCATGGCATCAATGCGCAGGCTGCTCCAACGCAACTCACCGGTGGCGCCGCTGACTGCCGCCACGCCGGCGGCAGCGGGTTTCGCTGCGTGCTCGTGGTCGCAGCAGTGATGGTGGTCGTGGCTCATGCTAAAGCTCCATGTGTGCGTCGCGTATTGACGCTATGGCGGCGATTGCACACCCTGTAGCTACTACAGAGTCAACCCATAAGAGGCAAAGGATGAAAATTGGTGAGCTGGCGCGCCTGACCGACTGCCCGGTGGAGACCATCCGCTACTACGAACGTGAGGGCTTGCTGCCTGAGCCGGCGCGCTCGGAAGGTAACTATCGGCAGTACACCCAGGTGCATGTCGAGCGTTTGGCGTTTATTCGTCACTGCCGCTCGCTGGATATGACCCAGCAGGAAATTCGTGAATTACTGGCCTTGCGCGATGCGCCAGAAGCGGACTGCGCCGCCGCCAATCGCTTGATCGACGAGCACATTCACCACGTGGAAGTGCGGATTAACGAACTGCGCGCGTTACAGGAGCAATTGCGTGACTTGCGCGCCCATTGCCAGATCGTCGGCAATAGCGAGGCCTGCGGAATATTGCGTGAGCTGGAGCAGCCAGCGGCGCCGAGTGTGGCAAGTGAAGCCTGTATCGATGCCGGGCATCTGCATGTGCCTGGTGTGCACAAACGTCACTAAGGTGCGCAACCTCCCGTAGGGTGTGCTGTGCGCACCAAGGCGTATACGCAGAAATCGGCTGGTGCGCGCAGCGCACCCTACAAGGTCAAAGGCAACGCCGCTTACTCAGCTGGTATGCCAGGTGATTTCTTCTTCGCCGTCGCTGCTGATGCGAATCCAGCGGTCGGCCTGTTCTTCGGCTTCTTCTTCGCTCCAGCCGCCCGGTGCGCAGCGTACTTCTACGTTGAGCGCGGCAAAGGCGGCGCGGGCACAGGCGAGGTCGTCGTCCCAGGGGGTAATGTCGCTTTCCAAAAACAGGCTGTGCCATTTGCCCACGGCTTTGGGCAGCCAGGTGACGGGAATCGAGCCCTCAGCTGTGCTGACGGAGCATTTGAATGTTTGCCCTTGCTGGCGCCATTCCGAACACGTGCCCAGGGCCTTGCTCAGCCAGTCGGTAATGGCGTTGTGGTCGGCGTCTTTTACATAAATTTCGATATCGGGTTGGCGCATGGGTTGCTCTCTGAATTCGGGGAAGCGGCTTAGGCCTGGCTTTCTAGCTGAAACCAATCGTAGCGCATGGACACCGTCACCTCTAAGGGCGCCGCGATCACCGCTTCACGCCGTTCGGCACTGGCGCGCCAACCGTGCGGGGTCATGGCCAGCAAGTCGGCACGGGCCTGTTCGCTATCGACGCTAAGGGTAAAGCGCAGTTCTTCGCTGTAGGCGTGGCGCATGCCGTCGGGCACCAGGGCCAGGTGTTTGTCGTCGCTGTAGTCGCGCACCTGGTCATAGAGTTTTTCCCGCAGCTCCATCAGGTGTTCATTTGTTGGGCCAATGCGCATCAAGCCGCCGCCAGGGGCAAGCACGCGTTGGGCTTCTTGCCAGTCGAGCGGGCTGAATACGCTGAGCAGCGCCTGGCAACTGGCATCGGCCAAGGGAATACGCGCCATGCTCGCCACCAGCCAGGTCAGCTGTGGCTTGCGCTTGCACGCGCGCTTTACCGCTTCGCGGGAAATATCCAGCGCGTAGCCATCGGTATTCGGCAACGCATCGGCCACCTGCGCGGTGTAATAGCCTTCACCGCAACCAATATCCAGCCAGGTAGCCGGCGCCCGTTCGGCGAGCAGCTCGGCCAGGCGTTTGGCCACCGGGGCGTAGTGGCCGCCCTCGAGAAAACGCCGCCGTGCTTCGACCATCGCTTGGTTATCACCCGGGTCGCGGCTGTTTTTATGCTGCACCGGCAACAGGTTCAGGTAGCCCTGGCGTGCACGGTCGAAGCGGTGATTGGCCGGGCAGGCGACACCGTTGTCGACCGCGTGCAGCGGCGCTGCACAGAGTGGGCAGGCGAGCATCAGGCGAGCAGGTTGACGAGGGTTTGGTAGTAGATCTCGGTGAGGGTATCGAGATCGCTGGCCAGTACCCGCTCGTTGATCTGG
Organism: uncultured Pseudomonas sp.; assembly: GCA_964543145.1. Classification (GTDB taxonomy): domain Bacteria; phylum Pseudomonadota; class Gammaproteobacteria; order Pseudomonadales; family Pseudomonadaceae; genus Aquipseudomonas. The sequence continues at coordinate 78,606 of CAZIWV010000006.1, read as the reverse complement.
TGGATGGTGGCGTTCACCGGGCCTAGCTCTACTACTTGAGTACCGAGGGTGGCGATAAAGCGCCCATCGGAGGTCCCGCCACTGGTGGACGGTTTGGTCTCACGGCCGGTAACCGACTTGATGCCTGCGGCTACTGCATCGAGCAATGCGCCCGGTTCGGTAAGGAACGGCAAGCCCGACAGCGCCCACTCCACGTGCCAGTCCAGGCCATGCTTATCGAGGATGGCGGCGACCCGTTGCTGCAAACCTTCCACGGTGGATTCGGTGGAGAAGCGGAAGTTGAATACTGCCTCCAAATCACCCGGAATCACATTGGTGGCGCCGGTGCCGGCGTTGAGGTTGGAAATCTGGAAACTGGTTGGCGGGAAGAAGCTATTGCCGTCATCCCAATGCTCGGCGGCCAATTCGCTAAGGGCGGGCGCAGCGAGGTGAATCGGGTTTTTCGCCAGATGCGGATAGGCCACATGGCCCTGCACCCCGCGCACCGTCAGCTTGGCGCCGAGGGAACCCCGGCGACCGTTCTTGACCACATCACCGACCAGGCTGGTACTCGACGGCTCGCCAACAATGCACCAGTCCAGGCGCTCTTTACGCGCCGCCAAACGCTCCACCACCGCCTTGGTGCCATGGTGCGCCGGGCCTTCTTCGTCGCTGGTAATCAGAAAGGCGATGCGGCCTTTATGGTTCGGGTAATCGGCAACAAAGCGCTCCACGGCAATAATCATCGAGGCCAGGCTGCCCTTCATATCCGCCGCGCCGCGGCCGCAGAGCATGCCGTCCTCATCGACCTTGGCATCGAACGGCGCATGCTGCCACGCCTGCAACGGGCCGGTCGGCACCACGTCGGTATGCCCGGCAAAACACAACACCGGGCCTTCGCCGCCATGGGTGGCCCAGAAGTTATCCACATCCTCGATGCGCATCGGCTCAATGGCAAAACCCAGCGCGCGCAGGCGTTCGATCATCACGGCTTGGCAATCGGCATCCACCGGCGTAACCGAAGGGCGGCGGATCAGGTCGCAAGCCAATTGCAACGTGGGCGACAGCGAGGGCGAAACGGCAGTCATGAAACGGCTCCAGCGGCGGGGTACAGAGTGAGGGGAGGCATTCTAGCAATATCCAGGCGGGGTGCCTTGGGGGAATGCTGATAGAGGGGGGACGAAGGGGCGTATCTGGGATTTAGCTGGGATAGGCGTATGACGTTGCCCTCACCCCTAGCCCCTCTCCCGCCAGCGGGAGAGGGGAACGGATCTCCGTTCGCCAGTCGGCTAGGCGATCTTGACTCGCCCATGCGAAAACGCCCGGGGCACTGCGTTGTGCACCGGGCGTTTTTGTATCGCTACTTACTTTACAGACGCGGGTAGTCGATATAACCCACCGGCCCACTGCCGTAGAACGTCTCCGGATGCGGTTCGTTCAGCGGTGCATCTTGCTCCAGACGCGCCGGCAGATCCGGGTTGGCAATAAACGGCACACCAAAGGCAATCGCATCGGCGCCGCCGCTGGCCAGCAAGGCGTTGGCGCTGTCTTTGGTGAATTTCTCGTTGGCGATAAACGCGCCACCAAAGGCGGCTTTCAGTTCAGCGCTGATGCTGTCGTCGGCCAGTTTTTCACGGGTGAAGATAAAGGCGATACCGCGTTTGCCCAGTTCACGTGCGACGTAACCAAAGGTCGCCGAGCGATCGGAGTCGCCCATGTCGTGGCTGTCGGCACGCGGTGCCAAGTGCATGCCGACCCGACCCGGTTCCCATACGCTAAGCACGGCGTCGGTTACTTCCAGCATCAGGCGCGCGCGGTTTTCAATCGAGCCGCCGTATTGGTCGGTGCGTTTGTTGGTGCTGTCTTGCAGGAATTGGTCGAGCAAGTAGCCGTTGGCACCGTGAATTTCCACGCCGTCAAAACCAGCCGCTTTGGCGTTTTCTGCGCCGTTGCGGTAGGCCTCGACAATGTCAGCAATCTCTTCGGTTTCCAGCGCACGTGGGGTGACGAAGTCTTTCAGCGGACGCACCAGGCTAACGTGTCCTTTGGGTGCTATGGCGCTTGGCGCCACCGGCAGTTCGCCGTCCAGGTAGCTCGGGTCGGAAACGCGGCCTACATGCCACAGTTGCAGGAAAATCTTGCCGCCGTTGGCGTGCACGGCCTTGGTGATAGTGCTCCAGCCACGCACTTGCGCGTCGGACCAAATGCCCGGGGTGTTGGGGTAGCCCACGCCCATTGGCGTTACCGAAGTGGCTTCGCTGAGGATCAGGCCAGCGGAGGAGCGCTGGGCGTAGTACTCGGCCATCATGGCGTTGGGTACGCGGCCTTCATCGGCGCGGCAGCGGGTCAGCGGGGCCATGATGATGCGGTTTTTCAGGTGTACATCGCCGATGGTAATAGGGTCGAAAAGTGTTGCCATGGTTACAGCCTCCGAAATCAGTCAGTCAGTGGTGTTCAGTCAATACGGGGTACGGCTTAGTTCGAACATCCGTTGCTCACTCGAGCACCGGTTGCAGTTGGTTACGGGCATTGCTGGTCAGTTGGGTGGCGATCAGCGCGATAACGGCCAGGGCGGCCGCGGCTAACGGCACATCGGTGAGGCCCATGCCACGGCTAATCACCACGCCGCCAACCCAGGCGCCGAGGGCGTTGCCGAGGTTAAAGGCGCCGATGTTCAGGGTGGAGATCAGGTTCGGCGCCTCTTTACCAAAGGCCATCACGTTGATCTGCAAGGCGGGTACGGCGGCGAAGGCGGCCATGGCCCAAAGGAACAGGGTGATTTCCGCTGGCACCAACGCCTCGGCGGTAAAGCTGAACGCGCTGGCGAGTATCGCCAGGGCGATAAACACGCCGGTCAGGGTGGTGCCCAGGCGCCAGTCGGCGAGCTTGCCGCCGAGAATATTGCCGAGGGTCAGGCCCAGGCCGATCAGCAGCAGCGTCCAGGTCACGCCAGTGGGCGATACGCCGGTTACTTCGCCGAGCAGCGGGGCGATATAAGTAAACAGGGCAAATACCGAGGCGGAGAAAAACACCGTGGTGCTTAACGCCAGCCACACACCGGCGCCACGCATGGCACGTAGTTCAGTGCGCAGGTCGGCTTTCTCTTGGTCTTGCTGATTAGGCAAGGCACGCCACAGGCCGATCAGCGCCAATACGCCGATCACAGTCACCGCCCAGAAGGTCGAGCGCCAGCCAGCGGCTTGGCCGAGTGCGGTGCCCAATGGCACGCCGAGCACGTTGGCCAAGGTCAGGCCGGTAAACATCAACGCCACGGCCGAGGCACGGCGGTTGGCCGGCACCAGGCTGGCGGCAACCACCGAACCGATACCAAAGAATGCGCCGTGGCAGAGGGCGGTAATCACCCGCGCCACCATCAGCATGGTGTAGTCAGCGGCCAGGGCGCAGAACAGGTTGCCGGCAATAAAGATGCTCATCAGCGCCAACAGCGCCGCTTTACGCGGCCAACTGGCGGTGACCATCGCCATAAACGGCGCGCCAATGGCCACGCCCAAGGCATAGCCGGTAACCAGCCAACCAGCGCCGGGAATCGATACGCCCAGGTCGGCGGCCACATCCGGCAGCAGGCCCATGATGACAAACTCAGTGGTGCCGATGGCAAAGGCCGATAGCGCCAGAACGATTAAGGCGAGGGGCATTGGTTTGCTCCAGAAAAGGGTGGTGGCTAGCGGCGCTTACAGCGCGTTGCCCAAGTGGCTGATAAAGGCCTGGATCACTTCTTCGTTACGTTTGAAGAAGTTCCACTGGCCGACCTTGCGGCTGGTTACCAGCCCGGCACGTTGCAGACTGGCCAAGTGGCCGGAAACGGTGGACTGCGACAGCCCGGTCTTGTGGTCGAACTTGCCGGCGCACACGCCAATCTCGAACGGGTGGTCTTGCTCGGTGAAATAGCGCTGCGGCTCTTTCAACCACAGCAGCATCTCGCGGCGCACCGGGTGGGCGAGGGCTTTGAAGATTTCGTCGAGGTCGATGGGCATAGTGGGCTCGGTGTGGGTGACCGGTTGTTTACTATTGCGCCGGTGTCTATCGGCTTGCGGCGAACTTTATATCGGTAACTTCCGATATACAGATCGATAGTGCCGATAGTGGTCATCAGCACGAGTGATCCACAGAGGTAGGAATTATCCGTAAACAGGCCCTACACTCGGCCCATGAACTACCTCGCACATCTCCACTTGGGCGGCGATGCGCCCGCACAATTGCTCGGCAGCCTGTACGGCGATTTCGTCAAAGGCCCGCTGGCCGGGCGTTTTCCCGCGGATATCGAGCATGCCATTGCCGTGCACCGGCGTATTGATGCCTACACCGATAGTCATCCGTTGGTGCTGCAGGCCAAGGCGCGCTTTCCCCAGGCACGGCGACGCACGGCGGGCATTTTGTTGGACCTGTTTTTTGACCATTGCCTGGCGCGGCATTGGCACGCGTATGCCGACGTGCCGTTAAACCAATTCACCGCGCGGGTGTACCGCGTACTCGACAACGAGCCGGCGTTACCCGAGCGTTTGGCCTATATCGCGCCGCGTATGGCGGCGCAGGATTGGTTGGGCAGTTATCAGGAATTTGCGGTGTTGCAGCAGGTGCTGATGGGCATGAGCCGGCGCTTGTCACGGCCGCAGATGCTGGAGGGGGCGATGGCGGAGTTGAAGGAATTGTACGAACCGCTGAGCGAAGACTTTCATGCGTTTTATCCCGAGTTACAGGCCTTCGCCCAGACGCAAATCTCGTAGGGTGTGCTGTGCGCACCATTGCGATATCGGGCAAATCGCTTGGTGCGCACAGCACACCCTACGCGGCGAGCTCGCTTTCTTCGACTGGCTCTACGTCTATATCACCAAACAACGCAAACCCCACCGCCCGATGCGCTTGCTTGGCCAGCACAGTGCGCGACGCGCCCAACGTAGCAATCGGTTCCAGCAACTGAATACGCACACTGGCCACATCGCTGGAGAGCAAGCGCACTAAGTGCGAGAGCAAGTCATCGTCGCCAATAAACGGCGCAATCTCGGCGTCGATTTGGTTATCGCGCACATACCGAATCGCCACCGGCTGCAGCGGCGTACCCGCTTCAATGGCGCTGCTGAGTAAGCGGCCATGGAAGTTGCGCAGTTGGCGGCCATCGGTGGTGGTGCCTTCGGGGAAGATCAGCAGGTTGCGGCCTTGCTGCAAATGCGTAAGCAGTTGTTGGCCAAGCAGGGCGCTTTCGCCACCGCCGCGGCGGATAAACAAGGTGCCGGCTTTTTTCGCCAACCAGCCCGCCACCGGCCAGGTACGCACTTCGGCCTTGGACAGAAACGACAGCGGCGCCAACATGCCCAGTAGCGGAATATCGGTCCACGATACGTGGTTGCTGATCCACAGCATCGGCTGCTTGGGCACGGTGCCTAGCACTTCAATTTCAAACGGCAGCGCGCCGCTTAAGCGGGCGAGAAACCAGCGCGTCATACGTTGGCGAATGGCGCCTTCGTTACGCAGGTGCAGGCGTTCGATCAGGCCCATGCTGCTGGCCACCAGCAGCCCCAAACCAACGGTGGCGACCAGCCGGGCAATGCGCCCGTACAGGCGCAAGCGGCTCATTACACTGCTGCCTTAAAGTGCCGGGCGTAACGCGGGCACAGCTCGTCGCGCTTGAGCAGGATAAACACGTCGGCGACTTGGAAGTCCTGGTCCCAGCACGGCTCGCCGCAGATCTTCGCACCCAGGCGCATATAGGCTTTGAGCAGCGGCGGCATTTCGGCGATGACGTTGCCTGGCAGGTCCAGGCTGGGGAGCGGCGTTTTCGGTTCGGCGCGCAGGTGTTCGGTGCACAGGTAGCGTTCACGCAGGCGCTGCATGATGGCTTGGGCCTGAATGCCGCCGTCTTGCATCGGAATGCTGGCGCAGCCCATCAGGTAGCTGTAGCCGCCTTCGTTGAGCACTTCGGCCAGTTCGCTCCACAGCACGGCAATGGTGCCGCCGTTGCGGTAGGCAGGGTCGACGCAGGTGCGGCCGATCTCCAGCACCGGGCCTTGCAAATGCGCCAGGCCGTGCAGGCTAAATTCTTCTTCACTGTAGAAACGCCCCAGGCTACGGGCGGCGTTGTGGTCAAGCAGGCGGGTGGTGGCAACCAACGCGCCAGTGTTGAGGTCACGCACGCCGATGTGGGCGCAGTGGCTGTCGTAATCGTCCATATCCAAACCGAACTCGGCGCCTTTGAGCTTGGCGTCGAACTCTTTGCTGAATACGCTGAAGCGCAAAGCCTGAGCTTCGCGCAAGGCACGGGGGCCGACCAGGCGCTCAGCTTGCAAGCGGCGTTCGGCGGTGGTGTCGCGAGTGCGGGCGATTGTAGACATCAGGTAGCCTCCATATGCCGGCTTGATTGGGTTGCAGCCGGTCGACCTTGTTGGGCAAGCTCAGGCTAGGAATACCCGGTGTCATCACCATGAATGTTTGGTGATGCTTGTATGACAGTGATCGAGGACGGGTTTTATGTATTGGCAACGACTGCTTGCTTGCGCCGAGCGCTTACCCGCCACAACGGCTTTGGACGATTGGTATGCCGCCCTATTGGCGCGGGTAGGCGAGGGCGTAATGCCATTTGAGCTGGCGCTGTTGGGCGGACGCCTGGCCGCTACCCCGGGCTTGGCCTTTCTGGCCGGCTATCAAGGGGCGTTGCGCGCGCTGTGGCCATCGGCGCCGTGGACCCTGGGCGCCATGTGCGTCACGGAAAACCGCAGCGTGCGCCCAGCGGATTTGCAGGTGCGCTTGGACGGCTTGAGCCTTAGCGGGCGCAAAGACTTTGTCACCGCCGCCGATGCGGCCGACTGGTTACTGGTCGCTGCCCGCAGCGAACTACCCGGCAGCTCGCCGCAGATTGCCCTGTGCGTGGCCTACAGCGGCGCGCCGGGTGTGCGTGTGGACGTGTTGCCGCCGCTGCAGTTGATGCCGGATGTCAGCCATGGCCGCTTGCACCTGGAGACGGCGCAATGCGAGCGCTTGCCGGGGGACGGCTGGGATGCGTATGCCAAACCCTTCCGCTCTCTGGAGGACTTGCATGTGCTCACCGCGCTGGGTGCCTGGCTGTATGGCGTGGGGAGCGACAACGGCTGGCCGCAAGCACTGAAACTGCGTTTGCTGGCGCTGCTGGGTAGCTGTGCTGAGGTCGCGCGCCAAGGCATGAACGAGCCCACTACACACCTGTTGCTGGCTGGGGTGTTTGAACAGTTTGCCCAGCTGCGCGCGGAGATCGACAGCGCGATGGGCAGCGGTGATCTGCACTGGCAAGACCTATGGAAACGTGACAGTAGCCTGCTGGAGATCGCCCGGGCGGCACGGGAAAAGCGCCTGCAAAACGCTTTATCGAGCTTGTAACGCTCGTAGGGGCTGCCGGTCCGCGTACCGTGTGCCCACCATGACGATATCGGGTATATCGCCATGGTGCGTACAGCACACCCTACGAAGCGTAACGGCGCCATGCTAAGTTTGCCGCCTTCTCCAACAAGAGGCTGCCCAATGCCCGCGCCCGTGTTACGCCGTTTGAGCCTTGCGCTCGGTTTGTTGTTTTCCCTTCCTAACGCTTTCGCCGAAACCTGGCCCAGCACTGATTGGGCTGTTGCCACGGCACCGGCGAGCCCGGCCATCGCTGCGCTGGAGGCGTATGCCTTTCCCGTGCGCGATGATGAAAGCCGTAAAGGCGTGCGCACCGACGCCTTGCTGGTGATCCGCGACGGCCAAATTGTGTATGAGCGTTATGCCGGCCCAACAGAAGTCAGCACCCCACACCTGACCTGGTCGATGAGCAAAAGCCTGTTGGCGGCCACCTTGGGCGTGGCCTATGGCAAAGGGCTGTTTAAGCTCGACGATCCCGCTGCCAAGTTTTATCCGCCGATGGCACAGCATCCCGAGATTAAAATCGGCCATTTACTCAACTGGGCCTCCGGCTTGGCCTGGCAAGAGGGCTATGAATACGCGCCGGTGAAATCCAGCGTGGTGGCCATGCTCTACACCCGTGGTCGTGCGGATATGGCGGCGTTTGCTGCTGGCTTTGAAGAGGACGCTAAGCCCGGTACGCGCTTCCGCTATTCCAGTGGCGACGCCAATCTGCTCGCTGCTGCCTTGCGCGGTATGGTCGGTGAGCAGGCCTATGCAGATTACCCATGGACGGCCTTGTTTGAGCCGCTGGGCATTACCAGCGCGGTATGGGAACGCGATGCCGCCGGCACCTTTGTCGGCTCGTCTTATTCCTACCTGACCGCCCGCGATCTGGCCCGCGTTGGCCTACTGATGGCGCGCGACGGGCGCTGGGGCGAGCAGCAAGTGCTGCCCAAAGCGTGGGTCGATTTCAACCGCACGCCGTTTGCCAATTACCAGCCCTCGGAGGAAACCCGCGGCGACGCTGTACCCGGCGGCCAATGGTGGCTAAACGTGCCGGTAGCGGGCAGCGCTAAACCCTGGGCCGATGCCCCCGATAGCACCTTTGCCGCCCTTGGCCACTGGGGCCAGGCGCTCTATGTGCTGCCGGAAGAAAAACTGGTGATCGTGCGTTACGCCGATGACCGCGACAAAACCTATTCCCATAACCAGCTGTTGAAACTGGCCCAGGCGGCGTTCCAGGAGGGCAAATAATGAGCGCCTTTATCAAGCGTCGGCCGTTCTCCAGCCTGCTGCTGTTAATCCTTTTGGCCTTGGCCGCATTGGCCTGGCAGAACCGCGTTCACCTGGCGGCCTTTCCCGGCATCATCGGCGCCTTGTCGGCAAAGGAATATTGCTCGTGCCGCTATGTGATGGATAACCCAGCCGAGTATTGCCAGGGCTACGTCAAGCAGATCATTCCCATCAATGGCTTCTTTGATGATGTGGCCAATAAACGGGTGACGGCGCGTGGTTTGGGCAGTACGCAATCGGCGGCCTGGCTGGGGCCGCGTCAGGGGTGCCAGTTGTTGCCACAGGCCTCGGCGCTGCCTGAGTCCTGATCGTTCGGGGTTTGCAGGCCGGGCTCAGGCGGTTAAGGTGCCGCCTGAATCTGCTACCTGGAGCCCCGATGCTGAAGTCGCTGGTGTTTTTTCTCGCCGCCCTTGCCTTGCCGGCAGCGCACGCGAACTGGTACCTGGACAACGAGTCCTCGCGCCTATCCTTTATATCCACCAAGGGCGGCAAGCTGTCCGAGGTGCATCGTTTTCTCACCCTGCATGGCCAGATCGACGACAACGGCGCGGCCAATTTGCGCATCGAACTGGACTCGGCCAGCACCGGTATTCCGCTGCGCGACGAGCGTTTGCGCACGCTGCTGTTCGACACCGAGCACTTTGCCGAGGCCTTGGTAAAGGCCAACATCGACCTTGCACCCATCACCACACTGGCCCCTGGTGCACAGTTGGAATTGCGCCTGCCTTTGACGGTCGAACTGCATGGCCAGCAGCAAAGCTATAGCGCCGAGCTGTTGGTAACCCGTCTGGATGAGCAACGTTTTCAAGTGGTGACCCTGGCGCCGCTGGTGCTGCAGGTCGAAGATTTTGACCTTAGCGATGGCCTCGAGGCGCTGCGCAAACTGGCGGGCGTTTCCACCATCAGTTGGTCGGTGCCGGTGGGCGCGGTGCTGATATTTACCTCGCGTTAGTCATGGTTGAGTAGGGAGTTATTCAGTGGTTGTAGCGCACAGGATGCAGGGCTGATGCCGGGTCGAATTTATCCCTGGCGCACCGGCAATGGCTTTGAATTGCTGGTGGATGGGCCGCAGTTTTTCCCGCGTATGTTCGACGCCATCGCTCGTGCGCAGCGCCAGGTAGAGCTGGAGTTGTACCTGGTGGAGTCCGGCGCCTGCGTCGACCTGCTGGTGCAAACCCTTTGCGCTGCTGCCGAGCGCGGAGTCAAGGTGCGCTGCCTGTTCGATGCCTTTGGCAGCGCGGCACTTTCCGCCATCGACCGTGAGCGCTTGGTGCAGGCTGGCATTGAGCTGCGCTTCTATAACCCGATCAAAATCTGGCGCTGGCAGCGCAACCTGTACCGCGACCACCGCAAGTTATTGCTGGTGGATGGCGAGCTGGCGTTTGTCGGTGGTACCGGGGTGACGGATGCCTTCTGGACCCCCGGCGAAGACAGCAGCGCTTGGCACGAAGTAATGGTGCAAATCAGCGGGCCGCTGGTGCAGGACTGGCAGAGCCTGTTTGAACAGCAGTGGCTGGCCAACCCGCAAAATCGCGCCTGGTTGCCCTTTGTGCCGGGGCCGCGTCCGCGCTTGCCGGCGTTGCCTGCAGACGGAACGGGGCTGGGCCGCGTGGCCTACGCCAATGCCATGCAGCACCGCGATATCGTGCAGTCGCTGGTGCGCGCACTGAATAGCGCCAAGGGCCGTATCTGGTTAGCCACGCCGTATTTTTTGCCCAGCTGGAAGGTTCGCCGTTCGTTGCGTAAGGCCGCGCAGCGAGGTGTTGATGTGCAGCTGCTGCTCACCGGCCGGCAAACCGATAACCCGCCGGTACGTTTTGCCGGGCAGCGCTACTACCCACGCTTGCTGCGCGCTGGGGTGAAGATCTTTGAATACCAGCCGTGTTTTCTGCACTTGAAAATGGTGCTGGTGGATGACTGGACCAGCATTGGCTCGTGCAACTTCGACCACTGGAATTTGCGCTTTAACCTGGAAGCCAACCTGGAAGCCGTGGAGCCACCGCTGACGGCTGCAGTGGTGCAAAGCTTTAGCAACGATTTTGGCAAGAGCAAACAGATCACCCTCGAACTGTGGAAATCGCGGCCGCTGTGGAAACGCATGCAGCAGCGGTTGTGGGGGTGGATGGATCGGTTGGTGGTTAACCTTTTGGATCGCCGCAAGTGACTACCACCATCGTCCCCGCTGAGCGGGGACGATGGTGTGAGGTGCCGCGGCAAAAGGTAATTCTCCGGCGCGATTCTGGCTTGCCGCCTGCACGGCAATGACGAAGGCGTTTTATCGTGTCCAGCCCAGCCTTTTGTCGGGTGTCACTGCGTATTCGCCTCGCTATCCTCAGCGCCATAACCATAAGAGGAATGCGCGCTTGAGCCGACATCACCCCCTCGTTGTTTTTCTACTGCTGTGCCTCGCCGGTTGCTCATCTCCTGGCGCCTTTCTCGATACCAATGACGGCCCGCTGTTCACTCCCCATGCGCTAAGCGCCGAAGACCGTGCCGTGGTCTATCTATACCGGCCGCAAAGCGATTGGGCTGATCAGGAGTTGGAAGCCCCGGGGCTGTTCCTCAATAAAAAACTGGTCGGCAGCCTGCCCAGCAATAGCTACCTGGTGCTGGACTTGGAAGTGGCGAGCTACCCGCTGGAAATGCGCCGCCCGCTGTTCGGCTCGTTCTGGACGGCGCTGGCCGATGGCACGCTGGATTTCAACCGCATCGCCGGCTTTAACCTCGATGTAGGGGCCGGCGGCACGTACTACCTGCGTTATGACGAGCTCAATCCGCCGCCGTTGGCCGAAGGCACGGCAACCCTCGGCGATGGTCCGCTGCAGTTGGTGCCAGCCGGCCTGGCGGAAAAGGAAATCAGCACCACCCATGAGTTTCAGCCACCGTTGCGCGTTGCCGCCGACGGCCAGCGCATGGAAGAACCGGGGTTCTGGGGCGCCTTGGGACTGTAAGGGCGCTTTGCGCAGGTAGTACTAGCCTATTACCTGCCCGGTGAGCGCCACGGCAATACTCGCCGGGCACTTACCTATCTGCCTGGAGAAACCCCGATGGCCGCGAAAAAGATCCTTATGCTGGTTGGCGATTACGTTGAAGACTACGAAGTGATGGTGCCGTTTCAGGCCCTGCAGATGGTCGGCCATACCGTTCACGCCGTGTGCCCGGACAAAACCGCCGGGCAAAGCGTGCGCACCGCCATCCATGACTTTGAAGGCGACCAAACCTACAGCGAAAAGCCTGGGCACAACTTCGGCCTGAATTTCGATTTCGCCAAGGTCAAGGCTAAGGATTACGACGGCTTGGTGGTGCCCGGCGGTCGTTCCCCTGAGTACCTGCGCCTGAATAAAAAGGTGTTGGATTTGGTAAAGGCGTTCGATAAAGCCGGCAAACCCATTGCCGCTGTTTGCCACGGCGCGCAGTTGCTGGCGGCGGCGGGCATTCTTAAAGGCCGCGAATGCAGCGCTTACCCAGCCTGCGGCCCGGAAGTGAAACTGGCCGGCGGCACCTATGTGGAAATCGCCGTGGACCACGCCCATATCGAAGGCAATCTGGTCACCGCCCCGGCCTGGCCGGCGCATCCCAACTGGTTGGCGGGTTTTCTGCTGCTGTTGGGCACCCAGATCACCTTGTAAGCTTGGGGCCTGTTTTACCGCTGTGGAGACCCGTCGGGGTCTTCACGTAAAGAGGAGCGCGTTATGTGCGAGCTGTACGTTAAGGCCGACCCCATTCTCTACGAGTCGCGCTCGCGCTCACTGCGCATCTCTGGCGTGGTGACCACGCTGCGACTGGAAAACCAGTTCTGGGACATTCTCTCGGAGATCGCAGCGGTCGATGGCATGACCACGAACCAGTTGATCAGCAAACTCTACGAGGAAGTGATGGATTACCGCGGTGAAGTGGTGAACTTCGCCTCGTTTCTGCGCGTGAGTTGCTGCCGCTATCTGGCGCAACCGAAAGACAAGCAGGCGCCGTTGAGCTTGGTGGCCAGTCGTTTGCAAATGTAGGAGGCTTGCAGGGGCAGGGCTGATGCGGGACGGTCTGTACTACCTGGTTAGTCTGTAAGCATTTAGCTCTTATCTTGTAGGACAAGACTTACACAAAACGTGTTCTGGCTTACTTTTGTAGGACAATCACCAGTACAGCGTTACTACGGTGGTGGCGGCTTCTGAGCCTTTGATGTCGCTGGACGCGTTGCTTTGGATACGCGATTCCGAACGCACGCCGTTGCTTTCACGGTCAACGCGGAAGCTGTTGATACCGTCGCAGTTGTGGTTTTCAACACGGAAGGTGGTGGCGGTAGAAGCGCTGCCAAATTCGCAACTAGAGGTAATAGTGATGCCTACCGCCAGATTGCCAGAGGCTTGACCTGCCTGGGTTTGAGTGCCCATCAGGGCAAGGGCAGAGGCTGCTGCAAGGGAGAAAAAACGAAGGCTGCCGTTCATACAAATCGCTCTGTGATGGTTCGGTTGTCTGCCATCCGGCAGTAAAGCGTTTACAACCATCCGTAGCGTTCCGGGTTCCTGACCCCGGGTAGAGTGCGCATATTCCGTTACTTCCTTGGGGCGCGATCTTACGTACGCACATATCAGCTTGCCACTACCGTTTGTAAGCCATTTGCCATAGTGTCGTGTATGACATTGTCCTTGTCGCAATTAGCGCACTTTTCTGACGTCAAAAAAATACCCGGCCTATAGCCGGGTATTTTTTAGCGCGTTTTGACTGCGGTTAGATTTCAACCGCCAGGCTATCGCTGATCTTCTTCTGCCAAATGGCTGGACCGGTGATGTGCACCGATTCGCCTTTGGTATCAACCGCCACGGTAACTGGCATGTCCTTCACTTCGAACTCGTAGATGGCTTCCATCCCCAGCTCGGCAAAGGCCAGCACCTTGGACTTCTTGATTGCTTGAGCCACTAGGTAAGCGGCGCCGCCAACGGCCATCAAGTACACGGCCTTATTGTCTTTGATCGCTTCAATGGCAATTGGGCCGCGTTCGGACTTGCCGATCATGCCCAACAGGCCGGTCTGCTCAAGGATCTGCCGGGTGAATTTGTCCATCCGCGTGGCGGTAGTCGGGCCGGCTGGGCCAACCACTTCTTCGCGCACCGGATCAACTGGGCCCACGTAGTAGATAAAGCGGCCTTTAAGGTCGACCGGCAGGGTTTCGCCCTTGTTGAGCATTTCCACCATGCGTTTGTGCGCAGCGTCGCGGCCGGTGAGCATTTTGCCGTTAAGCAACACGGTTTCGCCTGGCTGCCAGCTCTGTACGTCTTCCGGAGTCAGGGTGTCGAGGTCGACACGGCGGGCCGACGGGCCGGCTTCCCAAACGATTTCCGGGTAGGCGTCCAAGGGTGGCGCTTCCAGCGACGCTGGGCCGCTACCGTCGAGCACAAAGTGCGCGTGACGGGTGGCGGCGCAGTTGGGGATCATGCACACCGGCAAGGAAGCAGCGTGGGTAGGGTAGTCCATGATCTTCACGTCGAGCACGGTGGTCAGACCACCCAGGCCCTGGGCGCCGATGCCCAGTTGGTTGACCTTCTCGAACAGCTCCAAGCGCATTTCTTCCAGCTTGTTCTGCGGGCCACGGGCTTTGAGCTCGTGGATGTCGATGGACTCCATCAACACTTCCTTGGCCATTACCGCAGCTTTCTCGGCGGTGCCGCCGATGCCGATACCAAGCATGCCCGGTGGGCACCAGCCGGCGCCCATGGTTGGCACGGTTTTCAATACCCAGTCGACGATCGAGTCGGATGGGTTGAGCATGGCCATCTTCGATTTGTTTTCCGAACCGCCGCCTTTGGCTGCTACGTCCACTTCCACGGTGTTGCCGGGAACAATGGAGTAGTGGATGACTGCCGGGGTGTTGTCCTTGGTGTTTTTCCGCGCGCCTGCCGGGTCGGCAAGAATGGATGCACGCAGGACGTTTTCCGGCAGGTTGTAGGCGCGACGTACGCCTTCGTTGATCATGTCGTCCAGGCCCATGGTGGCACCGTCCCAGCGCACGTCCATGCCTACGCGTACGAATACGGTGACGATGCCGGTGTCCTGGCAGATCGGCCGATGGCCGGTGGCGCACATGCGCGAGTTGATCAGAATCTGCGCGATGGAATCACGGGCTGCTGGCGATTCTTCGCGCAGGTAGGCCTCGTGCATCGCTTGGATAAAGTCCACGGGGTGGTAATAAGAAATGAACTGTAAAGCGTCGGCGACGCTCTGTATCAGGTCGTCTTGCTTGATCACGGTCATGCAGCGCGCTCCTCTATAAACACGGGAACATCTAAGCGCGCAGGGCTAGTGCCCAGCAGGCTCGGTAAGGCAAAAAAGGCGCGGCAGTATAACGCGCACGGTGTCGTTGGCCCACCCGCTGACGATAGACCTTGGTCGATTAACGCACGCACTGGCGTACTAGGTTTTTCGCCGTCACCTAGGTACAGTGACGGCACGATGCCAGTACGGGACGGAGCCCATGAGCAGCGCTAAACCAAAGGGGACACAGAAAGCCCTACAGAGCCTGCTGCTAAAGCGTTTCGGCATGGCTGCGGGCACCTATGGCCTGGCGTTGCTGCTCTTTGTGCTGCTGGTGGTTAGCGGCCAATACGACGCCAATCTCTCCACCGCGCTACTCACCGCCGCCGTCATTGTTGTCAGTCAGCTAATTTTCTTCGCCATCTTTATCAGTGGCGCCAACCTGCGTTTCGACGACCCCAGCCTAACCGAGGCGCAGGTGCTGGTTGGCTTGGCCATGCACACCTTCTTGCTTTATCACCTCGACAGCGCGCGCGGCACAATGCTGGTGCTGTATCTGTTGATTCTGCTGTTCGGCGTATTCCAACTGGCGCCGCGGGTATTTGCCCGCTGCGCCGCCTTTGCCTTTCTTGGCTTTGCCAGCATCACCTTGTGGGACGGCTACCAAATGCGCTTGGCCGATCCGGGGCTCGCCGCATTACAGGTTGGTGTGTTGCTGGTGATGCTGGTTTGGCTGAGCTTGTTTGCCGGCTATGTGCAGGCGCTGCGCCAGCGCATGCGCCAACGCCGCTTCGCCTTGCAGGCGCACCAAGACACCCTGCGCGGCATGATGCGTCAGCTTGAAGATCTGGTCGCCACCGACGAACTCACCGGGCTGTTTAACCGCCGTCACTTTCTGCGCCTGGCCGCCCGCGAGCTGGCCAGTCTGCGCCCGGATATGCAGCATGGCCTGGCGCTGATCGACCTCGACCATTTCAAACGCATCAATGACCAGCACGGCCACGCCAGCGGCGATCGCGTGCTGCAAACCTTTGCCACGGTGGCCCAGGCCTGCCTGCGCGACGGCGACGTACTGGCCCGCTACGGTGGCGAAGAGTTCGTGTTGCTGTTGCCCAACACCGATGCCGATCAACTCACCGCCTGCTGCGAACGGCTGCGCGAGGCGTTTTACCATGCCGAGCCGGTGGGCTTGAAAGTGGACAACATCAGCCTTTCTGCCGGCATGACCTTGCTGGTCACTGGCGATGACCTCGACGAAGCGCTGCACCGTGCCGACCAGGCGCTGTACCGGGCCAAACACAGTGGGCGCAATTGCTGCCACGCCGCCTGGGAGAACAGCGGTGCCTGAGTTGCGCGTGGCCGGTCAGGCGTTTGCGGTAAACCCTGGAACCAACCTGCTTGATGCGCTGCTTAACGCTGGCATCGCCGTGCCCTATAGCTGCCGTGCCGGTAGTTGCCACGCCTGCATGGTGCGCTGCGTGAGTGGTGAGCCGCTGGATGGCAAGCCCCAAGCGCTGGCAGAAAAACAACGCGAGCAGGGCTGGCGTCTGGCCTGCCAATGCCGAGTGGTAGATGACCTGGGTGTTGAGGTGTTCGACCCGCTTCGTGATGGCCTGGCGGCGACTATCGCCAATGTCGATTGGCCCAGCTCCAACGTGTTACGTCTGCGCTTAACGCCGGAGCGGCCGTTGCGCTATCGCGCTGGCCAGCACCTGTTGTTGTGGACGGCCGACGGCATCGCACGCCCCTATTCATTAGCCAGCCTGGCTGGTGAAGACCCGTGGCTGGAGTTTCATATCGACTGTCGCCACAGAGGTGCCTTTAGTGATGCCGCACGCCAGTTTAAAAGCGCTGATGCCCTGCGCTTGGGTGAGCTGCGTGGCGGCGCGTTGCATTACGACCCCGACTGGCAGCAACGGCCATTAATCTTGCTGGCCGCCGGCACCGGGCTGGCGCCGCTGTATGGCGTGTTGCGCGAGGCGTTGCGCCAGGATCATCAGGGCAATATCCGTCTGCTGCATGTCGCCGCCCACAGCAGCGAACACTATCTGGCGGCCGAATTACAGGCCTTGGAAGTCAGCCACCCGCAGCTACAAGTGCAGTTGGTGGAGGCGGCCGAGTTGCCTGCCGCTTTGGCCGAACTACGCCTTGTTTCACGGCAAACCATCGCCTTACTCTGCGGCGGGCCGGCGAGTATTGAAACCTTCTCGCGCCGGCTCTACCTGGCAGGTCTGCCGCGCAATCAAATGTTCGCCGACCTGTTCTTGCCGCACGCCTGACTCACCCGCTGAGCGAGCGTTTTTGCACCCTGAGGATGGTTATGAGCGAACACGTACTGGTCGAGCGCGAAGAGGGTGTGCTAACCCTGCGCTTGCATCGTCTGGATAAAAAGAACGCGCTCACCCGCGCCATGTACAGCCGCATGGCCGAGGTGCTGGAACAGGCCGATAGCGACCCCAGCGTGCGCGTGGTGCTGATAACCGGCGGCGATGAATGCTTTACCAGCGGCAACGATATCGCCGACTTCCTGCAAGAGCCGCCCACCGGCATGGACAGCCCGGTGTTCTTTTTTATGCGTGCGCTGTTCGAAATGAAAAAGCCCGTGGTCGCCGCCGTGGCCGGCTCGGCTGTGGGCATTGGCACCACCTTGTTGCTGCACTGCGACCTGGTGTACGTCGCCCGCGATGCCAAATTGAAGATGCCGTTTGTGGCCCTGGGCTTATGCCCCGAATACGGCTCTAGCCAGATCCTGCCGCAGATGCTCGGCCACGCCAAAGCCGCAGAGTTGTTGCTGCTGGGCGAGACGTTTAGTGGCGAGCAGGCAGCAGCCTGGGGCATTGCCAATCAAGCATTGGAAAGTGGTGCAGCGACCTTGGCCAAAGCCAAAGAAATGGCCAAACGCTTCCTGCACCTACCGCCCAAGGCGATAGCCGACAGCAAGGAATTGATGCGTGGGCCGGGGCGCGAACAGTTGAGGAAAGTGATCGCAGAGGAGGGCGCGTTATTCAACCAGCGGCTTCGCTCGCCGGAAGCGATTGAAGCCTTGTCGGCCTTTATGCAGCGGCGTAAGCCGGATTTTTCCAAATTCGCCTGACTGCACGGGGAACGTACGGTGTGCTGTGCGCACCAAAGCGATTAACGCGAGATCGCTTGGTGCGCGCAGCACACCCTACCCAAGCGCGTTATACCTGTGGCTCACCGACGTGCAGGATCTTCATCGAGTTGGTCCCGCCAGTGGTGTGGTAGCTGTCGCCCTTGGTCAAAATCACCCAATCGCCAGCCTGCACCACGCCGCGTTTCACCAACTCTTCAATCGCCGCTTCACTGACTTTGTTCGCCGGCAGCGCTGCCGGGTCGAACGGTACGGTGTACACGCCACGGAACAAGGCCACCCGGGCCTGGGTTTCGCGGTGTGGGGAGAAGGCGAAGATCGGCACCTGCGAGCGCAGGCGCGACATGATCAGCGGGCTATAGCCGCTCTCGGTGAGGGCAATGATCGCTTTCACACCGGGGAAGTGGTTGGCGGTGTACATGGCCGCCAGGGCCACGCTTTCATCGCAACGTTCAAAGGTGTGGCCCAAACGATGGCTGGAGCGTTTGTTGGTTGGGTGTTTTTCCGCACCCAGGCACACGCGGGCCATGGCCTTGACCGCTTCGATGGGGTACAGGCCGGCGGCGCTTTCGGCCGAGAGCATCACCGCATCGGTGAAGTCCAGGGCGGCGTTGGCCACATCGGATACTTCGGCGCGCGTCGGCATTGGGCTGCTGATCATCGACTCCATCATCTGCGTGGCGGTAATTACCGCTTTGTTCAGGCGGCGGGCGTGCAGGATGATTTTCTTCTGAATGCCGACCAGCTCGGCATCGCCGATTTCTACGCCGAGGTCGCCACGGGCAACCATCACCGCGTCACTGGCGCGGATCAGGCCATCGAGGGTTTCATCGTCGGCTACCGCTTCGGCGCGTTCGATTTTTGCCACCAA
Organism: uncultured Pseudomonas sp.; assembly: GCA_964543145.1. Taxonomy (GTDB): domain Bacteria; phylum Pseudomonadota; class Gammaproteobacteria; order Pseudomonadales; family Pseudomonadaceae; genus Aquipseudomonas. The sequence continues at coordinate 59,743 of CAZIWV010000006.1, read as the reverse complement.
CCAGGCGGTGCCTCCGGCTTCGTCACGCAGACGGCGAGCCAGTTCCATATCTGCCGCATCGCGGGGGAAGGATACGGCCAGGTAGTCCAGCTCCATTTCCGCCGCCAGTTTGATGTCGGCTTTGTCTTTGGCCGTCAGCGCCGGAGCGGTCAGGCCGCCACCGCGACGGTTGATGCCTTTGTGGTCTGACAGCGGGCCGCCGATCAATACGCGGCACTGCAGTTCATCGGCGCTGGTGGATTCCACCAGCATTACCACGCGCCCGTCGTCGAGCAGCAGCTCGTCGCCGGTTTTGCAGTCTTTGATCAGGTCGGGGTAGTCGATACCCACCACTTCCTGGGTGCCGGCGTCGCGCGGATGGGTGACGGAGAAGCGGAAGCTATCGCCTTCTTTCAGTTCGATGCGCTTGTCAGCGAATTTGGCGATACGGATTTTCGGGCCTTGCAGGTCGCCCAGTAGGGCCACGAAGCGCCCGTGCTTGGCAGCGATTTCGCGGACCAGATTGGCGCGCGCCTTGTGTTCGTCGGGGGTGCCGTGGGAGAAATTCAGGCGGCATACATCGACGCCGGCGAGAATCAGTTGTTCCAGCACTTCAGGAGAGTTGCTGGCTGGACCAAGGGTGGCGACGATTTTTGTGCGGCGAAAGGTCATGCGAAAAGACTCCAAAGGGCGAGCAGAAGCCGAGGCTACTATGCTGCGCGGCTGTAGTCATTGTTCCGCTGCACTACTTATTGGCCCGCCCGTTAGCGTTGGCTACATATCGGCAAGCCGTGGGCTTCAAGGCGTGGTCTGGTTAAGCGCGGTATCCAGATGGCGCGCGGCTTTTTCCCGCAGCTCGCTGTTGGGGTATTGGGCGAGCAGTTGGCGCAGGTACTCAATGGCTTTGTCGCGGCTGGGGTGCGGGTTGTCTGGGGCCAGGTACATCAACGCCACTTGGTAAAGCGCTTCCTCTTTGATTGAGGCCTCCACGCCTGGGTCTTTCAGGGCGACGCGATAGAGCTCTTCGGCGTCGGCCACGCGGTCCTTTAATACGGCGCGGCGTGACAGCAAGGTCATGTCCGGGTCGAGGCTGGCCTTGTTTAGATCGAGACTTTGGCTGGGCTTCCAGTTCGCCAACAACTCACGGGCGGTCTGCTTTAACGGCTCGTTGGCGCGCTGATTGATCAGCTCGATGCGTTGTTCACTGCGGGCGGCGGCACGGGTTTGGCCGAACTCGTTGTGCACTTTATAAAAGGTGTTGAGCGCCTTGGTGTCGTCGCGCTGATCGTTAAAGCGGCTCATATAAATAAGGCCGATCTGGTACAGGGAAATCGCCCGCACTTCATCGCTGAGCTTGTGGTCTTGGTAACCCTGCAGATAGGTGTTTTCCGCCGTGGCGCTGGTGCCGTCACGAATGGCCATGGCGCTGTAGGTCAGCAAGTCGCCTTCATCCTCAATGGCGGCGAGCATGCGATTGTTTTTGGTTTCCTTGGATTCGGCCACCCCTTGGGTGGTGACCTGAGCGATAAATAGCGGCGTGGTGGGGGCGCAAGCGGCGAGGAAAACGCAGGTGAGCAAAGGCAGCAGTGGGCGTATGGGCATTGGCATTCCTTGTTTTTATCGTTTTTCGCCAGGGTGCTGCGAACGGGCCTGGTCAGTCTAGCCATGGCCTGGCGCGGGACCAAGGGCGCTGGCGCAGTTCCAATCGGAGGATATGCTCACATTGCATCTGCAGTTTTTTCAGCGGCTGTCGATACACTCCACATCGGAGGATATGCCTATGCGAATTTTGCTGATTTTGGTGGGGGCGCTCAGTGCTGTGGGCTGTAGCAGCGCGTCGATGGATTACCACTTAGACAAAGCCTACGAGCGGTACAACGCCGGTGATTGCGACACGGCGATTCTGGAACTGTCCCAGGCCGAGCGCAAAAGTCGCTCACGCAGTTATGTGCAGCCGGAAATCTCCCTGCTGCGCGGCCAATGCCTGGAGCGCGAAAACCTTTATGTGGATGCCGCGCAAACCTATCAATTCATCATTTCCCGTTACCCGATGAGCGAGTACGCCTACCGTGCTCGCGCCCGGCTAGACACCCTGGAGCAACTGGGCCACAAGCCCAACCCGCCGGCCAAGGTGTCGGCTGCACCACTCTGATTGCTGTGCCGGCATTTCGCTGTGCTGGCATTGCGTTGTTGGCAACGCCTACGCATTTAGCGAAGATAAACGCGCTCGGCCACCCGCCGGGCGTTGTTGTTTATTCAAGGAGGAAGTTAATGCGTACTGCACTGGCGTTCACGCTGTTGCTGCTGCCTGGGTTGGCCGCAGCAGAGATATATAAATGGGTGGATGCCCAAGGCAAAGTGCACTTCGACCAGCGTGCGGTAAGCGGCTCAACACCGGTTGAGGTAAAGCCGCAAGTGCTCGAGACCGACGACGGTACGCGCCAGCGCCAACAGCGCACCGAAACCTTCTATAAAGCCCGTCGCGACGAGCAGCGCCAAGCTGAGCAGCGAGCAGGCAAAGAACAGGCTGAAGTCGCCGAGCGCTGTGGCAAGTTGCGCAAAAAACTAGGGGACATTGAGCCAGGTATGCCCTATTACTCGGTGGACACCACCGGTAAACGGCATTACTACAGCGACCAGGAGTTGGACGCCGCTCGTCGCCAACTCACCCAGCAAATTGCCCGCGAGTGTCAGTGACGCTGGCTCAGCGGCTTTGCAGAGGCCATACTCAGGGCCCTCCCGTAGCGATGTGCCAGCATGCGAAGTGAACGCCGAATCGATCGACATCAGCTGCCGTCTTACCTGAATGTCTTTAACCGCATCACCGACAAGCCCATGGGCCATATTGGCAATGTGTCGCTGGACGGCATGATGCTGATCAGTGAATTGCCCATGCTGGTGGGCGCGCGTTTTGAGATGTGCCTGAAGATTCCGGGAGCGAACGGTCAGCGCGTCATCAACTTTTCCGCCACCTGCCAATGGTGTCGCGAAGATGTCACGCCTGGGGGATGGGACTCAGGCTTCTCGCTGGTGGCACCGCCCGTTGAATACGTTGAAATGGTCGACGCCCTGCGTCAGTACTTCACATTCCAGACCCTCACCACACCGGTTTAGTGCACCGCGCACCGTGCGTGTATTAAAACACCCCGGCTTTTTTCCAGGCTAAATACCGCTCCACCAATTCTGGCCCCAACTGGCTCGGCCGCGCATCCAACACCGGCACGCCGTGGGCGCTCAAACGCTCATGCAAGCCGTTGCGCGCGTTGAGGTAATCAACCGTGCCGCAGTAAGCCAAGGCTTCTTCGTAGTTCTGCACCGGTGCTTGACGCAGGTTGTCGAGCACTTCTTCGCGCAGGCTGGTAAGCAGTACGCGGTGCTGGCGCCCCAACCGCTTCACCGCTGCCAACAACTCTTCATCGTCTTCATCGCGCAGGTTGCTGACGATCACCACCAGCGCGCGACGTCGTTGGCGGGCCATCAGGCCGTCGATGGCAGCGGCATAGTCGGCGGGGCGTTGGCTGCTTTTCAGGTCGTAGACGGCATTGAGCAACACATTCAAATGCGCCTGGCCTTTGACCGGCGCAAGAAAGCGCGGCTGGTCGCCAGCAAAGGTCGCCAGGCCAACCGCATCGCCCTGACGCAGCGCTACATAGCTCAGCAGCAGGCAGGCATTGAGGGCGTGGTCGAAGTGCGAGAGGTCGCCGTCCTGGCTGCGCATGCGCCGGCCGCAGTCGAGCAGAAAGATAATTTGCTGGTCGCGCTCGTCCTGGTATTCGCGGGCAATCGGCGTGCGTTTGCGTGCGGTGGCTTTCCAGTCGATTTGACGCAGGGTGTCGCCGTCGCGGAATTCGCGCAGTTGCTGGAATTCCTGACCCAAGCCGCGACGTTGTTGCTGACGCACGCCAAGCTGGCCGAGCCAGTCGTCTACGCCCTTCAGGCTGGCGTCGTACAGGCGGGCAAAGTCCGGATAGACGCGGGTCGCGCCCGGCAATTCCAGATAGCGGCGGCCTTGCCATAAGCGTAACGGGCTGGGGATGCCCAGTTCACAGCGGACAAAGCTGAAATGGCCGCGTACCAACGGCCGAACCCGGTAACTGAACTGGGTCTGTTCGCCGGGGCGCAGTTCGATGCGCTGCGGCAAAAACTCCACGTCCATACCCGTCGGCACATGGTCAAAAACTTCCATCTGCTGGCGATGTTTAAAGCTGTGCTGCGCCACCAGGTGCACTTCGCCCCAACGGCCTAAGGACAGGTTGCCCGGCAAGCTGCGCGTCAGCTGTGGCGAAGGCAATTGCCGCAGCCACAGCACATCCAGGGCGCTGACTACCGCTAGCGCCACTAACGCCGCCCACCACAAGGTGTGCAGCGTTTGCGGCACACGCACATCCAGCGCCTGCAAAATACCCAGCACAATCGCTAGGCCTAGCAGGACGCCGCTAAGCAGCAACAGTAGGCGTGATGGCTTCATACGGCAGTCTTCATAGACGCGGCGCTGCCACCTGATCAAGGAGCTGTTGCAGCACTTGGTCGACCGACAAGCCTTCGATATCCAGCTCCGGCGACAAGCGCACACGGTGGCGCAATACGGCCAGGGCACAGCTCTTGATGTCGTCCGGGGTCACGAAGTCGCCGCCGCGCAGCAGGGCGCGGGCGCGACCGCCGCGAACCAGGGCGATGGAGGCGCGTGGGCCGGCACCAATAGCCAAACCAGGCCAACTGCGGGTGGTGCGCGCCAGGCGCACGGCGTAGTCGAGCACTTGCTCATCCAGGGCCAATTCGCTGGCGATTTTCTGCAGGGCCAGTACGTCCTTGGCTTGCAGCAAGGGGCGCAGCGGTACCACGTCAAGCATGTCGGCACGCGACGAACGACTGACTTGGCGGACCATGCTCAGTTCTTCATCAAGCTGTGGATAGTCCATGCGCAGCTTGAGCATAAAGCGATCAAGCTCGGCTTCCGGCAGCGGGTAGGTGCCTTCTTGCTCAATCGGGTTTTGCGTAGCCAAAACCATAAATGGCTGGGCCACCGGCAGGGCGCGACCTTCGAGGGTGACCTGACGCTCCTGCATTACTTCCAGCAGTGCGGCCTGGGTTTTCGCCGGGGCGCGGTTGATCTCGTCTGCCAGCAGCAGGTTGGTGAACACCGGGCCTTTGCGCAGCTTGAACTGCTCGGACTGCAGGTCATACACGGCGTGGCCGGTGACGTCGCTTGGCATCAAATCCGGGGTGAACTGAATACGCGCGAACTCGCCGCCAAAGCAGCGGGCCAGGGCACGCACCAGCAAGGTTTTGCCCAGGCCGGGTACGCCTTCAAGCAGCACGTGGCCGCCCGCTAACAAAGCGGTGAGCACGTCGTCGATCACCGCGGTCTGGCCGATCAGGGCTTTTTGCAGTTCCTGGCGCAGCGCTTGGGCCAGTTGGCTGGCGCGTTGGCGTTGGGTGTTGACCGGTGCAGCTACAGGAGCAGGAGCCGGAGTGGGCGCAGGCGCAGGCACAGGCACCTGGGCCGGAGTCGGCTCCAGAGCTTGTGGGTCCAGTTCCAGTTCGGTGGGTTGATTGTCCGGTTGGGTACCGGGCTGATCGGGCGTCTGTTCGCTCATAGGGCATTCCTGAGGGTTTGCAGGTGGGCGACCTGGCGGGTGAATTCGGAGGCGGAAAGCCGCTGCTTGGGCAACGGCCGCATGGCTTGGCTAATGGCACTGCTGGGTAAGCGACTGAGGCGGCCGAGGATTTGCCATTGCGCGGCAACGTCCAGGGTTTCAAAGCCAGGGTGGCGGCGACGGGCCTGGCGGCGGATATCCCGTTGCAGGCCTTGCAGCAAACTGTGCTCGCCACTGGTGCGGCGCAGGAAGTCGGCACTGCCGCGCAAGTGTTCCTGCAACTGCCGGCGCGCCAGGCTGGCCGGGGCTAGTAGCGGCCCTTGGCGACGGCCAGTGGCCCATAGCAGCAAGGCAATCAACACCGCCAACGCGGCCAGGGCTTCGGGGAAGTTGCGCAGCAGCAGGCTGAGCAAATCGTCGTTGTCGGCGCGGTAAACCAGGGTGACCTTGCTGTCTTGGGTCAGGTACCAGAGCAGCCAGGCATTGTCGTAACTGGCGATCCCGTCGTTCTGCCAAACCCAGCTGTCGGTCACCACCGTAACCAGGCCATCGCCATAGTTGAGCTGCAGCATGTGGGTGGCGTCGGCGCTGTTGGCCCAGGCTTGGGCCTGATTTTTTGCATCGAACAGGTGGTAGTCGGTATCGAAGTTGACGTAGGCCGGCGCTTCTTCGTTTTCCAGGTACAACTTGGTCAGGCTTGGATAACGGTCGGTTTCTTCTACGTCGTCTTGCTCTTCAGCTTCTGGCGCTTCGTCGCGCTCGGCGGGCGCTTGCTCTTCGCTGGCCTCGTCGCTCTGTTCTTCATTTTGTTCAGCGTCTTCGGCTTCGCTCTCGTCTTCAGTCTCGGCCTCGGTGTCTTTATCGAGGTCTTCGGTGAGCAGTTGATGGATTTCCAGGCGGTCGAGCAGCAGGTCGTCGCTCTTGCCGTTTTCCTCGTCCCACAACGACTCGGCCACCACCAACAAGTGCCCCCCTTTGGCGGTCCAGGCCAACAGGCGTTCGGTCTGGCGTGGGGTCATTTTTTCCCGGCTGCCTAGCAACAGAAGGGTATTGCCCTGGCTTGGCAGATCGTTCAGCGTGTCCCAGGTATCGGTACGCTGCACGCTGATTTGCCGGGCTTTCAGAAAGCTTTCAGCGGCCATATAGGGGTTGGCGTCAACCTCCGGCGATGCACCGTGTTTGACTTCTTCCTGATAGGGCGTGAGCTGGCTCATTACGTAAATGGCGGCCAAGCCCAGTAACAAAACGATCACCGCGCCGAGGGCGAATGTAGCGCGCCGGCTCATACCTGCGCTCCTGTCTGGAACAGGCGCCGCCAGCCTTCACAGAGGCCGCGCTTGAGGTTCTCCGGCGGGTTTTGATGGCCATAGGCAAGGTTTTGCCAGTGGCGGGTCAGCACCTGGGTAAAGCGGCTGAGGTCGCCGTGGTCGAGGTTATTAACCAGTTGCTGCACCTCGCCTTCGGTGTGCGAGCCTTTAAGCGGCAAATGGAAGTCGTGCAGCAAGCGGCTGAGCAGGGCGCGGTAGAGCAGGCCAAGGGCTTCGCGCGGTTGTTCGCGCCACAGCCGTTCGACGGCGCTGGCGACATCGTCGGGCAGGCTTTCCGGTGCCACGTCGAGACCAAAAAGCATGCTCGGCACCTCGCGTTTCTGCCGCTTGGGTAACGACAAACGCACGCTGAAAATGCGCAGCCACTCGCGGTAACGCCAGACCAACAGCACCACCAGAATAATCAGCGCGCCCCACAGCAGCACTTCCACCACGCTGGCGAGGATCTTGGTGGCATGCCAAGCGTTGAACAGTTCTTCCAAGGCTTTGACGATCGACGATTTGCCGCTGTCTTTCTTGGCTTCCTTTTTTTCTTCGGCTTTTTTGTCATCACCGAAGCGGTAGCGGGTAACGGTTTCGCGGTTTTGAAACGGTGGCTCGTCGAGGATTTTGTTGATTGAGGACTGCGCTGCTTTACCTGTCAGCGCTTGGTTTTGCAGGCGCTCCTTGTCCGGGCCGATGGGGTCGTCGAAGGGAATCGGGCAACTGCCGGTGGCCGCCGGTATATCGGCAGCCCAGGCGCTATTGGGGGTATGCAACAGCAGGGCGGCAAAGCCAAGCACCAGCACATAGGCGATACCGGTCAGGCGTTGGCGCAGGCGGCGGAAGGTCAGTTCGATATCCCAGCCTTCGAGCGTGGTGCGCCGGTTCAGGTAGAGGGTGAAACCACAGGCCACGTACACCGGTTCCCATACCGCCAGCACCAGTAGGTACATGGAGTTGTACAGGTGTTCGAGCCATAGCCATTCGCCGGCGGCGGGATTGATCAGGCTTTGCCAGTCCCAATCGGTTTTCATCTGTTGCGGCAGCAGTAGGTAAAACAGTGCGCTCATGCCGATCAGCAAAGCGCTTTCCACATGCACGCCGATCACCGTCAGCCAGGTGGCCGCGCCGGTGCTTTTCTGCCCGAGCACCACCAGACGTTTACTGCGTGCGTCGCCGGCCAGGCCTTCGAGTTGCAACACCGGTAGGTCAAAGCTGCGGGTCAGGCTTAGGCGGCGCCAGATCAGGCTTTTGAACAGCTGCGGTTTCAGCAGGCGCGGCCAGGCTTTGACCGCCTGTTTCACCGTGGGCGTATTGCCAAACAGGGCTTGGGAAAGAATATGCAGCGGTAAGCGGTCAAACGCCGGCTTGAGCAGCCACAGCACAAACATCGCCATGCTGGGGTAATTCCACAGCACGGCGGTGATCAGGGCAAAGATTGGCACCGTGACCAGTAACCAGCTGCAAAACAGCACGCGCACGTGTTGACGGGCCAGCAGCACGCCGAGATCGATGGCTTCCCAGTTACTGCGCGGGCGAATGGCGACGCTGGCGTCAGTCAGGCGCATGGTGGCTCCGACCGGCAAAGATGAAGTAGCTCAGCACCAGCGTCCACAAGCCGGCGCCAACGATGTATTTCACCATAGGCGTCGTATAGGTCATCGACGACCAGTACGCCTCAACAAATGCGGCGATCAGCAGGAACAGAATCACCCCGGCGACCAGCTGCACTGCACGACCGCTGGCCAGGCGCAGGGCTTCGAGGCGGGTATAGCGACCCGGTGCCAGCAGCGCCCAACCCATCTTCAGGCCGGCTGCGCCGGAAAACACGATGCCAGTCAACTCAAAAGCGCCATGGCCGATGACAAACGACCAGAAGGTTTCGGTGTAGCCAACCTGGGTCAAATGGCCGGCGACGGCGCCAATGGTCAGGCCGTTGAAGAGCAGGAAAAACAGGCTGCCCAAGCCAAACAGCAGGCCGCTGGCGAAGGTCTGAAAGGAAATGCCGATGTTGTTCATGATGTAGTAGCCGAACATCATCCAGTCATCGCCGGCGTCGCGTTTGTCGCGGCCGATGCGGCTGGCCTCGGGGTCATACATATGTTCCATGTCGGCCACCTGGTCGGGGGCCATCAGGCTGTAAATCAGGTCGGGGAAAAAGTAGACCAGTGAGCCCATCAAAATCAGGCTGCCGAAAAACACCAGAGTGGCGGTTAATACGCTGCGCCACTCTTCGCGCACCAGACGGGCAAAGCCGCCGAGTACGAATTGAATAATCTGCGCGCCGAGGTGACTGCGGTGCCGGTAGAACTGCTGGTGACCACGCATGGCCAACAATTGCAGTTGGTCGATCAAGTGACTGCTGTAACCACGCTCCTGCGCCAGCGCCAGTTGGTGGCAGAGGCGGCGGTAATCGGCGGCAAATGCCTGGCTGGCTTCGCTGCTGGCTTTGCCGCGCTCGAGCGCTTCCAGCACGCTGGTAAAGCGTTGCCATTCGGCTTGATAGCGGGTTTCGAACAGGGTCTGTTTCATGTCGGCGTTTTCATGTCGGCCCCAGCAAACCGCTGGCGATGCGGTTGAGTTGCTGCTCGGCTTGAGTTGCGGGCACCTGCAAAGGCTCGGCAAGAATCGCCGCCAATTCCTCACGGCGTGCCGGCGACAGCTCGCCTTGGCGCTCGCTGAAACCCATCACCGCACGTTGTTCGTTCAGGCTCAGGGTAAAGGGCGAACGCAGTGGCTCGGCGCTGACCAGGGGCGGGCGTTGCAGCGGCATATCGCGGTACACCACCAAGGTGCCGGCGGCCAGATCGCCCAGGCGTTTAAAGGTGCTGCTGTACAGGCAACTGATAATGCCGAAGGCGTAGGCGAACGGCAGTACATCGACAAAACGCAGCAGGTTGCGGGTCAGTGAGGCGGCCCAGCCAATGGGCGTGCCGTCGTCGTGCACCACGCGCAGGCCCATGTACTGCTTACCCGGCGAGCGCCCTTGGTTAAGCACTTCGAAGAGCACCATGTACCACCAGTTCACCAGGAAATACAGAATGGCACCCAAGCCCATGCCGAGTTGGCCGAGCAAGCTGAGCAGGAACATAGCCGCGCCGAGAATCAGACCGCGAATGGCCAGGTCGATGGCAAACGCCAAGGCGCGCACCAACAAACCGGCAGGGCGCATCACCAGGTCGATGCCTTCCGGGGTTTCCACATGGAAGCGGGTATCCAGCACGGCGCCAGGCGCGGCGGTGGTCTGAATGGCAGGGGAAGGGGAGAGAGGCATCAGCGCACTGTGTCGAGGAAAGCCCGATGCTAGCGAGCAGCAGGCCAGAGAGCAACCGGACCACGTAAATGGTCCGGTGCCGAGCTCGACTTTAAAGGTCGAGGCTTACTTGCTGGCAACTGGCAGCACACCAAAAATGGTGCGGTACAGCACGCCCAGGGTCAGCACCATCAGTGGGATCAGCCACAGCAGGCCAATAAACAGGGTGAACACGCTTAGCGACATCAGCACGCCGAGAATCAGCAGCAGGCCCAGCACTTTAAACCAGTGTTGGTTAATGGCTTTGCGCGAAGTTTCCAAGGCTTGCCATGGCGACAGGCCACGTTCAACCACCAGCGGAATGGCCAGAATGTAGGCCACACTCAGGTAGATACCTGGAATCACAAACAGCAGGTAGCCGATGGTGATTAGCACGCTCATCAACAGGCTGGTGATGACGATCGGCACGAAGCGGCCGAAGTGGCTGAACATTTCCCCGAAGCTCACCGGCTGGCCAGCGGCGGCGCGGATGCCGATCATGTTGATGCCGGCCAGGAACGGATAAACAAGGGCGGTAGCCAAGAACATCATCAGTGTGGAGCCAATGAAAAACGCCAGGATGGCGCCGGTGGCCATGCCGCCATCACCGCCGCCGAGCAACCCTATGCCTGCGACGCCGGCAACACCAAAGACGGTCAGCACCAGCGTGAGGATATTGGTTATTGCAAACAGCGCCGCGTAGAACACCACGAAGCCGCCAATAATGATGCCTTTGGTGCCCTTGGTACGGCGCCAGGCTTCGCCCAGCAGATCGTTGATACCGAAGTCATAACCACGGCTCAAGGCTTCATCAATGGTCGGTACGCCAGCGGCGTCGGGGATGGCCTGCAGGTTGCTGGCCGGTGCGGCGAATGGATTGGGGGCGAGGGTGTCGGTCATGCTTACATCCTTGTGGGTAGGTTCTCCGAATGGCCGCATGCTAGCGGTCGGCCACTGCGGCGGCAAGCCCGGATTGCGTGGGCTGTGCGGCGCATCAAGGTTGTGTGCCAGGCGCATTTGCCAGTGTCGGGCGGGCGGTTGCGGTTTTTTCCAGTGCTAGACTGCCGCCGCTGTTATTTCCGCACGATAAGGAATCGCCGTGAGCGCAAGCATCTTTTGGTACGACTTCGAAACCACCGGCATCGACCCGCGCAGTGACCGGCCGCTGCAAGTGGCCGGCATTCGCACTGACGAAGCGCTTAACGAAATCGGTGAGCCGGTGAATATCTACTGTCGGCCCAGCGACGATATCTTGCCGCACCCCATGGCCTGCATGATTACCGGCATCACCCCGGAGCGTTTAGCGTGCGAGGGGCTCGATGAGGCCGACTTTATGACCCGCGTGCACGCCGAAATGGCCGTACCCGCCACCTGTAGCGCCGGGTACAACAGCTTGCGCTTCGATGATGAAGTGACTCGCTACAGCCTGTACCGCAACTTTTTCGACCCCTATGCCCGCGAGTGGCAAGGTGGCAATAGCCGCTGGGATTTGATTGATGTGGTGCGCACCGCGTATGCACTGCGCCCCGAAGGCATTGAGTGGCCCGTGGAGGAAGGCAGGGTTAGCCTAAAGTTGGAGCGGCTGACGGCCGCTAATGGCATCGACCATGGTCAGGCGCACGATGCGTTGTCTGATGTGCGGGCCACCATCGGCCTGGCCAAGTTAGTGCGCGACAAACAACCCAAACTGTATGACTACCTCTACCAGTTGCGCACTAAACAGAAGGTGCTCGACCAAGTTCGTCTGTTACAACCCTTGGTACATATATCCGGACGTTTTTCTGCTGCACGTAATTATCTGGCGGTGGTGTTGCCCTTGGCTTGGCACCCGCGTAATCGCAATGCATTGATTGTCTGCGACTTGCAGAATGATCCCGCGCCGCTGTTGCAGCTTGATGCGGAAAACTTGCGCCGTCTGCTTTACACCCGCCGCGAACAATTGGCCGAAGGGCAGTTGCCGGTGCCATTGAAACTTTTGCACATCAATCGCTGCCCCGTAGTGGCGCCCATGGGCGTACTGCGTGAAGAAGATAAACAGCGTTTGCAACTGGATATGCACGAGATTGAAACCCGCGCGACGTTGCTGCGCGACAGCCAGGCAACTTGGCAGGAAAAATTGCAGACGCTTTATGCGGCTGAAGAATTTACCCCCAGCGAAGATCCTGAGCAGCAGTTATATGACGGTTTTATAGGTGACCGGGATCGACGTTTGTGCGAGCAAGTGCGTGCTGCTGATCCGCAACGTTTAGCCACAGAACAATGGCCATTCGATGATGGGCGCTTACCTGAACTGTTATTTCGCTACCGCGCGCGAAACTTTCCACAGACCCTTACCGCGGCCGAACAAGAGCAATGGCGCCACTTTTGCCAACAACGCTTAACTGAGCGGCAATGGGGCGCGCCCAATACCCTGGCCGATTTTGACAGCGCGCTGGAGCAGGCGTGGAGCACGGCCAGCGAGGCGCAGCAAGCATTGCTGCAGCAGTGGCGCGATTATGCCGGTACGTTGCGCCAGCGCTATGGGCTGACATAAACAGCGGCGGATAAAACTCAGGCAATAAAAAACGCCGGCATAACCGGCGTTTTTTATTTATCGCAAATCTGCACTTGGGCGGACTGCGATAGCGCTAGCGCGAATTAGTCGAGCAGAGTAGCCCAGCCTTCAACGGCAGCAGCGCCCCACTTGGCTTTCCACTCTTTCAGAGTTTTGTGGTTGCCACCTTTGGTTTCGATGACTTCGCCAGTGTTCGGGTTTTTGTATTGCTTAACTTTGCGAGCGCGCTTGGTGCCAGTGGCTTTAGCGGCGCGAGGTGCTTTGCCGGATTTGGCATCCGGGTCGAGCATGGCAATGATGTCACGCAGCGACTTCTGGTATTCGCCCATCAGGGTGCGCAGTTTGCCTTCGAATTCCAGTTCTTTTTTCAGCTTGTCATCTTGCGAGAGGTTTTTCAGGCGCTCTTGCAGTTCTTTGATGGCTTCTTCTGTTGCGCGGTATTCATTGATCAGGGACATGGGCGATACCTTGAATCTGTGGTCGGGGGGTTAGTGTGGGTAATAATAGTCAGGCACTTTATGCAAGTAAACATGTTTGAATGGCTTTGCCTGAATTAGTTTCAAACGTATTTCAAAATCAGCGCTACAAGATAGCCCGGTACAAACCTGGGTGTAGCCACAAATTAATTAAATGCATGTGCCGCTAGTGGTGCTTATCGCCGCAACTAAACCCTGCAATAAGCAAGGAATTGCCGCAGCGCAATGCGAGTGCGGCTAAGCGAGACTGCTGAACTTTTCCGGCGCTGTGGCTAGAATAGCGGCCTTTGTGAGTTTCTGGAGTTTTTTGCATGCGCACTTTTCGCTTGGTAATCGCCTGCCCCGACGGCGTCGGTATCGTTGCCAAGGTCAGTAACTTTCTGGCGACCTATAACGGTTGGATCACGGAAGCGAGCCATCATTCGGATAATCAGAATGGCTGGTTCTTTATGCGCCATGAAATTCGCGCCGACTCGTTGCCCTTTGATATTGATGGCTTCCGCCAGGCGTTTGAGCCGATTGCCAAACAATTCTCCATGGAATGGCGCATAACCGATTCGGAAAAGAAAAAGCGCGTGGTGCTGATGGCCAGCCGCGAATCCCATTGCCTGGCCGACCTGCTGCACCGTTGGCACAGCGATGAGCTTGATTGCGATATTCCTTGCGTAATTTCCAACCATAACGACCTGCGCAGCATGGTCGAGTGGCATGGCATTCCGTTCCACCATGTACCGGTTAATCCGCAGGATAAAGAGCCGGCATTTGCCGAAGTGACTCGCCTGGTCCGTGAAGTCGGTGCCGACGTAGTCGTGCTGGCGCGCTATATGCAAATTCTGCCGCCCGAGCTGTGCCAGGAATTTGCCCAGCGCGTGATCAACATTCACCACAGCTTTCTGCCATCGTTTATCGGCGCCAAGCCTTATCACCAGGCCTCTTTGCGTGGCGTGAAGCTGATCGGTGCAACGTCGCACTACGTCACCGAAGAGTTGGACGCCGGCCCGATCATCGAACAGGACGTGGTGCGCATCAGCCACCGCGACAGCATTGAAGAGCTGGTGCGCCTGGGCAAAGATGTGGAAAAAATGGTGCTGGCGCGCGGCTTGCGCTATCACTTGGAAGACCGCGTGTTGGTACACAACAACAAGACCGTGGTGTTTGATTGATCCAGCCGTAGGAGTGTTGTGCGCGCCACGGCGTTCACTCAAGCATCGCTGGTACGCGCAGCACACCCGAGGTAATCCTGATGAGTGATCCGTTGGACCGCGCTACATCAACTCCACCGCCGACCTTGGGTGAAGGCTGCTTAAGCCGCTACGACCCGGAGGCGATGGACGAGGAAACCGGCACCGAGTTTGAAGACGCTGCCAAGCTCTGGGAAGACTTACATCCTGAGGCTGAGAAGCCTGTCAGCTAAACCACTAAGCCGCGCCTATCGCCCATACAGGCCTCCAACCGCGAGCGCAGCCAGCGCTCGGCCGGGTCGGTGTCCATAATGCTTAGCCAGACCATGGCCAAGTCCAGGGTTGGTGTGGGGAAGGGGAAGGGCTCAACAAACAACTGCCCCGATGCCGCCATCGCATTCGCCGCATAGTCCGGCAAGCTGGCCAGCAGGTCGGTTCCTGCCAGCAGCGCCGGCAAGGCGCTGTATTGCGGCACCGACAACACCACCTGACGCGTGCGGCCGATGTCGTGCAGCCACTCATCTGCCAGGCCGCTGACGTTGGCGGTGTGCGACACCAACACATGCGGACGCGCGCAGTATTCGTCCAAGGTCAGCGGCGTCGCCGAAGCGTCGGCGCGCAGCACGCGCGGGTAGATATGCCGCAGCAACTTGCGTTTGGCATTGGCCGGTAGGCCCCGGGTCTGGCTGATACCCACGGTGATTTCGCCGCTGGCGAGCAGGTCGGGAATGCGCCAGTAATCGACATGCTGCACCACAAACACCACCTTTGGCGCTTCCTGGCGCAGGGTGCGCAGCAGCGGTGGCAACAGGCCGAACTCAACGTCATCGGACAAACCGATGCGAAAGGTCATGGTGCTGGTGGCTGGGTCGAAGTTGTGGGTCAGGCTGAGCGCCACCGACATGGCGTCGAGGGCCGGCGACAGGTGCTGGATAATCTCTTCGGCGCGCGCCGTAGGCTCCATGCGCCGCCCTACGCGAATAAACAATGGGTCATTAAACATCGCCCGCAAGCGGTTGAGTGCCGCACTGATGGTCGGCTGGCCAAGAAACAGTTTTTCCGCTGCGCGGGTGACATTGCGCTCTTGCATCAAGGTTTCAAACACCACCATCAGGTTGATGTCGGCCTTGCGCAGTTCGTTGCGATTCATCGATGTGGGTCCCCCGCAAAGCGCGTCCCAGACAGCCGCGCTGCGACATGATAAGAACGCGGCGGGGCCCGGTCTATCAGCGGTTGGTCAGAGACACTCCGTAGGGTGTGCCGTGCGCACTAGCGATTACCGCGTGATCGCCATGGTGCGCAGGGCCCCCCCTACAGCAGAGGTTAGATGCGGAAACTATCCACAAGCTGCTTCAAGCGCGTGGCTTGCTGCTCCAAATCCCCGCAGGCGCGCAATGTCGCCTGCAGGTTTTCCACGCCTTCCTGGTTAAGAATGTTGATCTCGGTGATGTCCATATTCAGCGACTCCACCACCGAGGTCTGCTCTTCGGTAGCGGTGGCGACCGACTGGTTCATGCCGTCGATTTCGCCGATGCGTTCGGTCACGCTGCCCAGGCGCTCGCCGGCGCGGTTGGCGATTTCCACGCTTTCTTCGCTGTAACGTTGGCTCTCGGTCATGGTGGTCACTGACTCGCGTGAGCCCACTTGCAGCTCTTCAATCATTTTCTGGATTTCTTGCGCCGACTCTTGGGTGCGATGCGCCAGGTTGCGCACTTCATCCGCCACCACCGCAAAGCCACGCCCCGCTTCACCTGCACGCGCAGCCTCAATGGCAGCATTAAGTGCCAGCAGGTTGGTCTGCTGGGAAATGCTTTTGATCACTTCGAGGATTTGGCCAATGTCCACGGTCTTGCCATTGAGGGTCTCGATGTTGCCGCATGAAATGCGAATTTTGTCGGACAGCTCGTTCATGGCGACGATGGTCTTTTCCACCACTTGGCGGCCGTCTTCGGCCAGCACCTTGGCGTCCGAAGCCTGAGTTGAGGCATCGGCGGCGTTGCGGGCAATTTCTTGCGCGGCGGCGCCCAGCTCGTTGATGGCGGCGGCCACGCTGTTGGTGCGGTTGGCCTGCTCATCGGAGTTGACCATTGAGGAGTTGGAGGCGTTAACCACCAGTTTGGCCACCTCGTTGACCTGGGTGGTAGCCGAGGAAACCTCGCGAATCGAGCTGTGGATACGTTCGACAAATTGGTTAAACGAGGAGGCCAAGTCGCCAAACTCATCGTTCGATTGCACCTTAAGGCGCTTAGTCAAATCCCCTTCACCCTGAGCGATATCGCGCATGGCCACCGCCATCACCAACAGCGGCCGCATCAGCACGCGAATGAGCATACCGAGCAAAAAGAGAATGCCGATTACCGCGATCACCGTCATGACGATTGCCGAGGTACGGAACTTGGTGAGCATGGCAAAGGCTTTGCCCTTATCTACCGATAAGCCGATGTACCACTTCACTGACGGCAAGCCATTGACCGGTGCAAAGGTAAGAATGCGTGCGTCACCGTTGAGCTCGGTTTCGCTGATGGCGCTGCCGATGCTTGGGGTGTTGTTGGGGTAGAGGTCTTTGAGGTTTTTCATCACCAGATTTTTATCTGGGTGCACCAGAATCTTGCCATCGGCACTGACCAAAAAGGCATAGCCCATGCCGCCAAAATCCAGCGAGTTGATGATTTTCACCAAGGCATTCAGGCTAAGGTCGCCGCCTACTACGCCGGCACTTTGCGCGGGCGTGGCTATGGTGATGATCAATGCGCCTGTGGCGGCGTCCACATAGGGTTCGGTTAGCGTGGTGGTGCCAGCGGCCATCGCGTCCTTATACCAAGGGCGGGTGCGCGGGTCATAACCGGCGGGCATCTCACTGCTGGGGCGCATGGTAAAGCTGCCATCGGCGCTACCCAGATAGGTGAAATCAAAGGTGGAGGTTTGCGCCTTCTGCTCCAGCAGTTTGACTACTGCATCGGCCTGATTGTTGCCGGCAATGGATTGCGCGGTGCTTTCCACCAGCACGATGCGCCCAGTCAGCCAATTCTGGATATTGCTTGCAGTGACCTCACCCATCTCCTGCAAATAACTGTTCAAATCGTCGCGTATGGCGTTGCGTTGCAAGTAGTCGTTGTACAAGGTGAACGCGGCGAATGCGGCGATCACCACCAAGGAAGCCGCAAGCAAAATCTTGTGGCTGAACTTCAGGTTATTGGTCATGGCTTCTTGCGTCCGGTAGGCACTGGCGCCAGTCTTGGCTGGCTAGCAGGCGTTGTCGATCGACTCAGCTCCGTGTCTTTCGTTGTGTCGGCCACACTGCATTAAAGCTTTAAAACGGGAGAGTGAAATGCCAGGGGTTAATGAATTTTTTCTCGGCGCCGATCCAACCGGGCAACCGGTGGCGCAGTCGCTGCGCTTGGCTAACCGTCATGGTCTTATTGCCGGCGCCACCGGTACTGGAAAAACCGTGACCTTGCAGCACCTGATGGAAGCCTTTAGCGATGCCGGCGTGGCAGTATTTGCTGCCGATATCAAAGGTGACTTGTGCGGCATTGGCGCCGCCGGTTCACCCCAAGGCAAAGTCGCTGAACGTATCGCCAGCATGCCCTGGCTGAACCATACGCCCCGGGCCTACCCGGTCACGCTGTGGGATGTGCACGGCATTAGTGGTCATCCACTGCGCACCACCTTGAGTGAGATGGGCCCACTGCTGTTAAGCAACTTACTGGAGCTGACCGACAGCCAGCAAGCTGCGCTCTATGCCACTTTTCAAGTAGCCGACCGCGAGGGCTTGTTGCTGCTGGACTTGAAAGACCTCAAGGCCATGCTCAACCACCTCAAGGAAAACCCGCAACTGCTTGGCGCCGACAGCGCGCTGTTCACCAGCGGCTCCAGCCAGGCGCTGTTGCGCCGTCTTGCCGTACTGGAGCAGCAGGGCGCCGAGGCCCTTTTTGGTGAGCCGGCGTTGCAACTGGAAGACATTCTTCACCCCGACGCCGATGGCCGTGGGCGCATTCATTTGCTCGACGCCAGTCGCCTGGTACACGAAGCACCGAAGGTTTACGCCACCTTTCTGTTGTGGCTGTTAGCTGAGTTGTTCGAGCAACTGCCGGAGCGCGGCGATGCCGACAAGCCGCTGCTGGCGTTGTTTTTTGATGAGGCGCACCTGTTGTTTGCCGATACGCCCAAGGCGTTGCAAGAACGCCTGGAGCAAGTGGTGCGCTTGATTCGTTCCAAAGGTGTTGGCGTGTACTTTGTTACCCAATCGCCCAGTGATTTGCCCGACGATGTGCTGGCGCAGTTGGGCCTGCGCATTCAGCACGGTCTACGCGCTTTCACCGCCAAGGAGCAAAAATCCTTGCGTGCGGTTGCCGATGGTTTTCGCAGCAATCCTGCGTTCGACACCCTGAGCGTGCTGACCGAATTGGGCATTGGTGAAGCGCTGGTCAGTACCCTCGAAGAGAAGGGCACACCGGCGATGGTGCAACGCGTTGCGATAGCACCGCCGCAATCGCGTATCGGCCCGTTAACTGAAAGCGAGCGCGCCGTGTTGATTCGCCAATCGCCGCAGGCGGGGCGTTACGACAAAGCCGTGGACCGTGAGTCGGCCTACGAACTGCTTACCGCCCGCGCCGCCGCCAGCAGCGAAGCGCAAGATGCGCCGCCAGTAGCGGCTGATAAGACTGGGGGTGGATTTGCCGACATGGCGGGTGCGTTGCTGGCCGGTGCAGCCGGGCAAGCGCTGAAAAGCGCCGCGCGGCAGGCGGCCAATCAGATTGGGCGTGAGTTAGTGCGCGGGCTGCTGGGGTCGTTACTGGGCAAAAAGCGTCGTTAATATGGACCCGTAGGGTGTGTCGGTTCGCTCACGGTGGAACCAAGGCAAACACGCCCGGTGCGCACAGTGCACCCTACGACGGCGCCGTTAGAGGTCGGTATCTCCGGCAGCGTCGGCTCGGTCTTGCTGTTCTTTTTCGATCTTTTCTTTTTCGATTTTTTCCAACTCGCGCTCGAACTGTTGATCGAGGAAGTTGGAGCGTTTACGCCACGGCTTGCGTTCCGGGTCCGGTTGCGCGGCGTAGGTCACAACTTCCCCGCCGTAAACTTCGGTGTAACGCTGCGCCTGGCGCTCAAGTTCGGCGCGCAGTTCGTCTTTGGTCACGTACTTATCTCTTCTCATGTTGGCCGACTGTCCAGCTTGCTGGTTTGCAACGCTATGTGAGCAGTCGGGAGAACGACGCCATTGCGTCGTCTGGTTTTTGATAAAAAATGCAATTAATTCATTGGCTTATTTGTTAATAATGAATCAATTGGCGCGCCGACGTTTTTACGTCGCAAGCGGATTATAACCAAGCAAATCGAAAAATCTATCGGGCTGCGCCCATCGCGGCTACTAGCATCACCCGCTCTCCCGCGTCGGCAGTGTGAGCACCAGAAAGCGCTTGATACATCGCAGGCATCTCATTGTGAATGGAGGGTCTTGTAAGATCACGCTTACAACACACTGAGAAAAAGAGTTCATGTTGTCGGAACTCTGCTTATCGGTATGCATTATTCGTCTGCGTAAATTCGCCGCCCTCTTTTAATGATTGTGGCGAGTTTTTATGAAGTGGTTTATTTCTTATTTATTATGCGCGCTTCCCCTTTTCGCTCATGCGCATTGGAACAGTGCTTATTATCACGACTCTGGTATGGCTGGTACTACCGTCAAGGCGGATTGGATGAAAGACTTACTGGACGCCCAGTCGATTATGCAAGTTTCTATTCCCGGTACACACGACTCAGCTGGCCGAATCGGCGGGTGGTATGCTCAAACGCAAACTATGGATATACCCACACAGTTGCGTGCTGGTATCAGGTTTCTGGATATTCGGGCTAAATCCACCAACGGTTCTTTAGCGATTCATCATGGCGTGGTTTATCAGGGCATCATGTTTGGCACAGTGTTGAGTCAAGTTAAAGCATATTTAAAGGCTCATCCGTCGGAGTTCGTATTGATGCGGGTAAAGCAGGAGCAGAGTAAAGATCCTGAATTCGATAAGATCGTTAATAAATACATGGAGGCGCCGCAATATCGTGATGTTGTTTGGCGGCGGGCAGATCCAAATAACTTTGACCCTCCTCGGGTGGGTGATGTGCGCGGGAAGATTGTGGTCTTGATGGATTATGGCTATTATTTTGACTGGGACAGAGTGCCTACGTTTGGCATGGCATATTCTGAATTTGACCAGCAAGATAATTGGCGGGTTAGCACTAATTGGGATTTATATAGCAAGTGGGAAAAGGTTCGCGATTATCTCGATCGGTCGCAGCGGGGGCAGGTCGGTATCATCAATTTTCTATCGGGTTCCGATATTGCATTTCCCTATTTCGTCGCCAGTGGCCATTCCTCCCCCGGAACCTCGGCGCCTCGACTTGCTACAGGCTTGACCACACCTGGTTGGAGTTGGAAGTGGAAGGATTTTCCGCGGGTTAACTGCTTTATTGGAATTTGCACAATTGCCTTTGAGGGAACCAATGTATTGGCTCGCAAGCGAATTGAGCAATCGAACAAAAATAATGCTTATGCGAAGGATAATTTTGATGGTTTTGTTTCTGCTAATGGCTTCGTAAAAAATAGTCCTTATGTGGGCATAATCGTCGCGGACTTTCCCGGTCCTGGTCTTATTGAAGCCGTGGTCGCGGCAAATTTACTATATAAAGGCGAACAGTGCAGCGCGGAGAGAGGTTGTGCTGAAGTTACTTGCGATAATGGCTTGAAGTACCAAAATCGCTCTTCGCTGAAAAGTGCCAGTCCTTATATCTATGGCTATCATGAAGGGTCGCAGTCGTGGCAATTAGTAGGGCCGTATAAGTCCAGTGCGGCTAATTTTGAGAATGGTTACTTGCCTGCTGGTGAGGAGTTTTATGTGTATACACAAATAAGTGGGCAGCGGGATATTTACGTGCGCAATGATTCGCAGGCTTGGAATCTTTGTCATGTTGGTGAGGGTGATCCTAATTGGCGCTATGTGAGTACTGTATTTAATCCGTGGTCCGTAGCGGCTTCGGCTAGTGTGCAAGCGGATTTGCCCGCCAGAAATAATAACGTTATCGAGTTGAATAAAAAGACCAATGATTCGACGCTGTTACCTCGCCCAGCTCCCATAAGTCAGGAAACTTCTCCGTCCGGCTCTAACTCCGGTGCGGTGGCATCCCCTATCTTCATAAGATCTTCTGGAGGCTTTGCTCTGCCCAAGCCAGCCGCTAAATAAAAAAGTTGCTTCACTAACGCCCTACGCCCTGAACCGCTCTACGGTCAGGGCGTTTTGCGTATTAGGCCTTTAATTGGCTGGCGAACTGTCCAATGGCATCCACTACCTTTTGCGCACCATCCTGAATTTCGACAATTACCGCGCCCGCCTCGTTTGCCAATCCCAATCCTTGTTCGGCCTGCTCGCGGCTGCTGGCCATGCTGTTTACCGCTGTTTGCGCCAGTTGCTGGTTTTTCGATACCACTTCAACAATCTCTTCCGTGGCCTGGCTGGTGCGCCCGGCCAGCAAACGCACTTCATCGGCCACTACGGCAAAACCGCGGCCTTGTTCGCCGGCGCGCGCTGCTTCAATCGCGGCGTTCAGGGCCAGCAAGTTGGTCTGCGCGGCAATGCTGCTGATGGTTTTGATGATTGAACTGATCAGTTGCGATTGTTTGTCTAGGGCTTCGATGCCTTCGGCTGCATCCTGCACCTGCAGGCTGATCTGGCGCATCACCTCGACTGTTTGCTGCACTACTGCGGCGCCTTTCTGGGCGCTGAGGTCGGTTTGCTGCGAGGTGCTGTAGGCGATATTGGCGGCGTCGGCGACGGCGATTTCCTGGTTAACCTGATCGGAAATTACGGTGGCGAATTTCACCACTTTATATAGCTGGTCATGGGCATCGTGCACCGGGTTATAGGAGGCCTCCAGCCACACAGGGCGACCATAGGCATCTACGCGCTTAAAGCGCCCTGCAACGAAATCGCCGCGGTTAAGTTTGGCCCAAAAGTCCTTGTAGCTAGGGTTATTTACGTCTTGCGGTTCGCAGAACAGCGAGTGGTGTTTGCCTTTAATTTGTTCAAGCTTGTAGCCCATGGCGCCAAGGAAACGCTCATTGGCCGTGAGTACTTCGCCCTTAAGGTTGAACTCAATAACTGCGGTAGACCGCAGCAGTGCATTAATAATGCTTTCGTGTTCTTTTGAGGTTTCGATGGTGCGAGTTAGGTCTACGGCAAACAGCGAGAAGCAGACCAAGCGTTTCTTGCTGTCGCGGATGGGTTGCCAGATAAGCCGTAGCCACGCCTCGTGGCCGTTACCGCGTAGCAGTCGAAAAGCGCCGCTTAGATGATCGCCTTGTTGCAAAGATTGTTTGATCCTCCGGTAGTTTTCTTCCTTGCGAAAGCTTTCGGGGAAAAAGTCATTGAGGGAGCGGCCAACCAACTGCTCTGGGCGGTAGAGCATTTCACGGAGAAAGTTTTCGTTGGCTAAGGTGATGTTGCCGCTGAGATCCACCTCCAACACCAGCATTTCTTCATACAGCGATTTTTTAATCTGTTGAGTCCGCGCCACTTCTTCTTCGAGAGCGGCCAGTCGTTGCTTAAGGTGATTGTTAAACATGCTTGCTTACCCGCCTTTAGAAGAAGTGCATTGCGTTTGCTGATATGTCGGCACGGCAAAAGGTTACTGAAGCGTAGAAGAGAAATAATGGCTGTGCGGTTGAAAAAACTGCGTTGTTTCAAGGCAGCCGACCGCCGTTGCTTGCCAGTAGCCGCGTTTAAGCAGCCTGTTATCCCCGGCCTTCGGCATCAGCGCCTGGCGCCCATGTGCTTTTATACCAGTGGGCTTGAGGTTGAAATTGTTGCCGCCGTAATGCCAAAGGCGCATTGCATTGCCCGTAGTAAATCCAGACTCTAATCACCACAGCAGTGGGTTTTTTCAACATGTTGAATCACGACCGCGCCAAGCTTGCACCACCTGCGGCCGTCCTTTGGGACGAGCCGGTGCTGCTGCATTTGGCTAACGGCTTGCCGGTTCGCCTGTTGCATTTACCCGGTGCTCAATGCGCCTCAGCTTTTATCCGGGTGGCGGCGGGCAGCCATGACGCGCCGCTGCAATACCCAGGCTTGGCGCATTTTCTTGAGCATATGGTGTTTCTTGGCAGCAGCGGCTTCAGCGCGCAGGACGGCCTGCTGGCCTTTGTGCGCGGCTGTGCCGGGGAGGTTAACGCCAGTACCCGCGAACGCCATACCGAGTACTTCTTTGAGGTGCCGGCGAACAAGTTGGCCGACGGCCTGGCGCGTTTGTGCGACATGCTCGCTCGCCCGCTGCTGGAAGTTACTGCGCAACTGCGCGAACGCGAGGTGCTGCAGGCGGAGTTTGTCGCCCGTGGGCAAGACCGCAACACGCTGTGCGATGCCGCCCTTGGGCAGGCGCTGGCCTATGGGCATCCGTTCGCTGCCTTTCATGCCGGCAACCGCGACAGCCTCAAGGTTGAGCATGCGGCGTTTCAGGTCGCGCTGGAGGATTTCCATCAGCGCTTCTACCAGGCTGGGCAGATGCAACTGGTGCTGGCCGGCCCGCAACCGTTGACTGAACTGCGCCAGCTCGCCCAGCAGCATGCTGGCGTTCTGCGCGCGGCGCCGGCCTTGCTGCAAAGCATGGCGCCGGCATTATTGCCGCTGCGCTGCTCGGCATTGCGCCTGCAAGTGCCCGCAGGGCTGCGGCAGATGAGCCTATATTTTGCCCTGCAAGGGTTGCCCAGCGGCTACTTGCAGGCGCTGGATTTTCTTGAAGTCTGGCTGTGCCACGAAGTCGCCGATGGCCTGCTCGACACGTTGCGCTCACGTGGCTGGTGCGATGCCATAGCGCTGCGCCGCGTCTATCAGCATGGCGACCAGGCGCTGCTGTGCATCGACTTGCAATTGAGTGAAACCTGCAACGCCGATAACCGTGCCTCGCTGCGATCCGCCTTGTTTGATTGGCTGAGCTTTTTTCGCGATCAGGACGACTGGCAACCCTGGCGCCAGGAATATGCGCGTATGGCCAGCGTACGCCTGCGTCAGGCAACACCTTTGCAGCTGACGCGTTACTGGAGTGAGCGGCGGCACGCCGATGGCCAGTTGGGTAGCGAGCAGCTGTGGGCGTTGCGCCACTTGCTCGGCCAATTGCAGCCGGCGCAGTTGCTGGAATTGCTCAGCAGCACCGAGCCCGTCGAAGCGCAGCGGCGCGTTGGTTTTACCCTTAACCTCTGCGAACAGACGCCGGTGTCGGCTATTGTCGAGTATTGGAACTGGCGCATGCCTGCGCCCAACCCGTTGCTGCAACCGTCGCCGCCCGCCGTTCCTATCAGCGTTGCCCTAGACAGCCCTGGCCTGAGGTTTCTGCCCGCCCCAGCCGCTGTGGAGGAGGGCGCTGACGCTGCGCTTTATCTGCACTGGCGCTTCGCGCAAACACCACCCGAGGGGCTGTTTGAGGTGCTGCAAATCGCCTTGCGCGCCAACGTGCAACTGGCCAAACAAGCCGGCGTACAGGTGCGTTTCGAGCAGCAGGACGGTGGCTGGCAACTGCTGCTTAATGGCAGCCCCGCGGTATTTCCAGCCTTGCTCGCAGACCTCGCTCGGGTGTTGGTACATCCGCCCAACCTGGCCTGGGGGCAGGGCATGCGCCGGCACCGGGAGCAGGCGTTACACGCGAGCAACGAGCCGTTAGTGCGCCAGCTGTGGCACCGCTTGCCGGAACTGTTTCAGGCGCGTCCTGGCGACGGCTATAAATTACTGCCCACCCCCAATGCTCTGGCGCACAGCTGGCTCACGGCACGCTATCAAGGCGTAGCCGTCGGCATGCCGGCAGCGCTGCGTGTGGGAATACAGGCGCAACTGGCGCTGCTGCCGGGGCAGGGCCGCGTCGAGCCGCTGACAAGCAAGCAAGCGCAACCGGGCTGGCACTGGCGCGACGCCCTCACTGGCGGTACGCAAGCGGCGCTGGTGTTGTTTTACCCGCTGCCCGATCGCCAACCGCTGACCGAAGTCGCCTGGCGCTTGCTGGCGCAATGGCTGGAAAGTCCGTTCTTCCAACGCCTGCGCAGTGAACTGCAATTGGGCTATGCGATTTTTTGTGGCTTTCGCCAAGTCGCCGGTTTGCCCGGCCTGTTGTTTGCCGTGCAGTCGCCGAGCGCCAGCGTCGGCGAAATTAGCGCGCATATCGAGGCCTTTCTCCAGGCGCAGAACGAGCGCTTGGCGCTGATCGATCACGCGCAATTGCAGCTGTTGCGCAACAACCTGCTGGAGCAGTTGCAGACGCAAGCCCAGAGCGTTGCGGGCCTGGCCGATCAGGCCTGGCTAGCGCAGCAACGTGGGTTGGCGGCCGATTGGAATAGCCAACTGCAAACCCAGCTCAGGCAGCTACAGCCTGAGCATTTGCGCCACGCCCATGGGCTATTGCTCAACGCCGCCGGCGGCTGCTACGCCCTGGCCAACGCCTCCAGCCCAAGTTCCCGCTGGCAGCCCATCACCCTGTAAGGGCTTAGGCGAAAGCAGGAAACCTCCCCACGGCGCTCCACCAAAAGTCTTACGGCGTACACCTTCTCTAGGGCGTACTCGGTGGAGGTGGTCGCGCATTTCGTATCCCCGCCCAAAGCCCTTCAACCAAAGCCGCACGACCCCCATCCGCTCCGGTCTACACCGTAAATCGCGCGCCACCGCACCGGCGCCAAAGCAGCGCCTAACCAGGGCCAAAGCCCGATAGGGAGTGGCCTTGGCGCTTTTCATAATCGCCCCGCCACGACTGCATCCTCAGTCGCCCACACAGCGGAGCACGCCATGCGCTACAACAAAAACAATATCGCCACTCGCCCACTTCTTTCCCTGGCCCTGGTGGTGGGCATCGCCCAGCCGGCCATGGCTGAGATCATGCTGTACGACAAAGACCAAACCACGTTCTCCGCCGACGGCTATGTCAACGCCTTCTATGTGAACAGCAGTATCGACCGCCCTGGCGAGCAGTACGACCGCGACCAGGCGCGGGTAAAAATGGGTTTTCTGCCCAACTGGATCGGCTTCAACATGACCAAGCAGGTTGAAGACCTCAAGCTCGGCGCGCGTTCCTCGTTTTGGGTCACCATCAACGACAGCGAAACCAACGGCACCGACACCGCCATCGACGTCCGTCAGTTCTACGGCACCGTGGATGGTGATTGGGGCCAAGTGCTAATCGGCAAGGACTTCGGCCTGTTCGCCCGCTCCAATATCCTGCTCGACGAACTGCTGGGCGGTTACGGCCAGGTCAGCGACACCCTCGGCTTGGTCGATGGCGGCGGGGTGTCGTTTGGCAATATCGGCAGCGGCTATCCGTACCCGTTTCCGACCTCGCAAATCACCTACCGCACCCCGGTCATGGAGGGCCTGCGCATCGCTGCCGGCATCATGGACCCGGTTGACACCAACGACGACAGCGCCACCGGCAAGGCCTACCAAGACAACCCGCGTTTCGAAAGTGAAGTGACCTACGAATTCGACCTGGCTGGGGCGAAGATTTACTCGTGGATCAACGGCGCCTATCAAACCTCGGAAAACACCGACGACACGGTCGACACCGTCACCTCCAAAGGCCTGGGCTATGGCGTGCAAGCCAAGATCGCCGACTTCACCTTGGTCGGCTCCGGCTTTACCGCTAAAGGCATCAACCCCTTCTTCACC
The DNA here is from genome assembly GCA_964543145.1 of uncultured Pseudomonas sp. Lineage (GTDB taxonomy): Bacteria > Pseudomonadota > Gammaproteobacteria > Pseudomonadales > Pseudomonadaceae > Aquipseudomonas. Next base: position 32,668 of record CAZIWV010000006.1, on the reverse strand, counting down.
AACAACCTCGGCGAAGCCTCGCTGCGCAACATGGACAGCAGCGGCTACCTGCTGCAAGGCGCCTACCGTTTCGGCAAAAACCGCATCGCCTTGTCCTTCGGCAAAACCGCCGACGACGGCAACGGCCTGGGGGTAAAAGCCGACTACGAAACTAGAGCCATCGCCTATACCCGCGATATCAACGCCAACCTGCGCCTGATTGCCGAGTACAACAGGTTCCAGATTGATGGCAAGGAAGGGGTGGGGAGCCTTGAAGACACTGACACCCTGGCCATTGGTGCCTCGCTGACCTGGTAACAACCGCCGTTTGCCGGTCCGCGTGCCAGGCCTGATATCGCTCTGGTGCGCACAGCACACCCTACGGATCGAACTACCGAGCATCGTGTTTGGCGCAATGGCCGTCTTCCATTGCGCCTTTTTTATGCGCCGTATGGGTGTGTCGCTACTTTCGGAGGGGGCGGCCGCGACCAGAGTAGGATTCGGCCGCCGTCGCCCGCTCCGTACCATGACCCCATCAGCAGCATTTCCCCAGGGTCGTCTTTATGCAGCAGCAAACCACCGACGGCGTGATCATGGCCATGTCTACGGCCACCGAGCCGGAGCAGGTGGCTCAGGACCTGGCGCGGCAGTTGATCAATCCGCACTTGGGTTTTGTGCTGTTCTTCTGCTCAGCTCAATACGACCTGGCGCTCCTGGGCCCAACCCTGGAGCAATACTTCGGCGGCATCGGTCTGGTGGGTTGCACCAGCGCCGGCGAAATCACCCCGCTGGGCTACGGCCGCAATTGCGTGACGGCGGTGGGGTTCGATCACCGCAGCTTTTCCATCGCCAGCGCGCTCGTTGACGAGATGGAGCGCTTTAGCCTGATTGATGCGCAGCAGTTGGTGGAGCGCCTGGTCAGCGACTGCCGCAATAACGCCTTAGCGCCGATCAAGGATCACTGCTTTGCCCTGACCCTGCTCGATGGCCTTTCCAGCCGCGAAGAAGTTGTGCTCGCCGCCCTCAGCGCAGCGTTGGGCAGTATTCCCCACTTCGGCGGCTCGGCCGGCGATGACCTGCACCTGAGCCGCACCTATGTGTATTACGGCGGTGCCTTTCACGCAGGGGCGGCCGTGGTGGTGCTGGTCAATACCCGGCTGGATTTCGAAGTGTTCAGCACCCACCACGTCGAGCCGACCCCGGAGAAACTGGTGGTCACCCAGGCCGACAGCGCCAGCCGCCGAGTGCTGGAGCTGAACGCCGAGCCAGCGGCGCAGGAGTACGCGCGGCTGATCGGCGTGCCGTTGCAGGCGTTGGATGTCGGCCTGTTCGCTGCGCACCCGCTGGCCGTGCGGATCAACGAGCACTACTACGTGCGCTCGATTCAGCGCGTTAACGACGACCTCAGCCTGAGTTTCTACTGCGCGGTGGAGAACGGCATCGTTCTCACCGCCATGACCCCAGGGCCACTGACGCCAAACCTACAGGGCCTGTTCAATCGCCTGCACGAGCGCCTCGGGCCGCCGCTGTTAACCATCGGCTGTGACTGTTTTTTGCGCCGCCTGGAGGTGGAGCGTACGGATGCCGAAGCGCAAACCTCCGAGCTGTACCGGCAACAACGGGTAATCGGCTTTAACTCCTACGGGGAGCAGTTCAATGGCATGCATATCAACCAAACCTTTACCGGGGTTGCCATTGGCCGCCGAGCCAGCCGCGCAGGAGGAACTGGCGAGCCTGCGTCAGGAGGTTGAGCAACTGCGCGAAGACAAGCGCAAGCTGCAACGCATCAACGCCGCGCTGATTGAACGGGTGGAGTCCAGTGCCTCGCGCCGTGATGAATCTTATGCCGCGTTTCAGCATTCGGTGGTGCTCGCCGAACAAGTGCGTGAACGCACCGATGCGCTCAATCAGGCGATGGCTGAACTTAAAGCCAGCAACCAGTTGCTTAGCGATGCGCGCCTACGGGCCGAGACGGCGCACCAGCATTTGATCGATGCCATCGAGAGCATTTCCGATGGCTTTGCCCTGTTCGATAAAGACATGCGCATCGTGCTGTTTAACAGCCGCTTCAAATCGTTCTGGGCCCGTAGCCATGCGCGTATCGGTAGCGGCACGCGGCTGTCAGAGATCAAGCGCCTGGCCGAAAGCACCGGGCTGATTGTTGAAGAACACCGCCGCAGCGGCGACGACCACACCCTGTACCGCCTGCACAACGGCCGTTGGATGCAAGTCAGTGAACGGCCCACCCGCGAGGGCGGTTTGGTGATTCTGTACACCGATATCACCGAAGTGAAAATCAGCGAAACCATGCGCCGCGAACAGGCCCTGGCGCAGAAGTCGCGGCTGCTGCAACGGGCGGTGGATAACCTCTCCCAGGGCGTGGCCATGGTCAATGCCGACGGTGTGCTGGAACTGTGGAATCACCGTTTTCTCGAACTCTGCGGTCTGGCGCCCATTGAGGCGCACCGGGCGTTTGTCGAGGTGATGGAAGACAGCGAGCTGGGCCTGCTCACCCCAGACACGCTGGACCCTAAAGGCCGGCGCATGCAGCAAATGGAACAGCGCCTTTTCGATGGCCGCGTGTTGGAAGTGCGCACCCATCCCATGCCGGCGGGCGGTTTTGTTAACACCTTTACCGATATCACCGAGCGCTACCGCCACGCCGAAGCCATTAGCGAAAGCGAGCGCTGGATTCGCCTGATCACCGACCATGTGCCGGCGCTGATTGCCTACCTGAGCGCCGATCTGGTCTACGAATTCACCAACAAAGTGTATGAAGAGTGGTACCACTGGCCCAGCGGCGGCATGCTCGGGCAGAACATGCGCGAGGTGCACAGCGACGAGCATTTCCGTTGCCTGGCGCCCTATACCGAGCGCGCGCTAAACGGCGAAAGCGTGACCTTTGAAGTGGTGGAAACCAACCGCAACGGCCAGGAGCGCTGCATGCTGCGCTCCTACGTACCGAACCGGCAGGCCAGTGGCGAAGTGGTCGGTATTTTTGTGCTGATCCGTGATATCAGCGAGCGCCGGCGTACCGCCGAAGCACTGCACCAGGCCTACCAAAATCTGGAGCAACGGGTACGCGAACGCACCTCGGAACTCACCCGCCTCAACGGCCAGCTGCAACAGGAAATCGACGAGCGCAGCCAAGTGGAATTGCGCCTGCGCGAAGCCAAGCGCGAAGCAGAAACGGCCAACCTGTCGAAAACCAAATTTCTTGCCGCTGTCAGCCACGACCTGCTGCAACCGCTCAACGCCGCGCGGTTATTCACCAGCGCGTTGCTGGAAAGGGCCGAGCCCAATGGCCAAACCCTGGTGCGCAATATCAGCAACTCGCTGGAGGATGTGGAAAATCTGCTGGGCACTTTGGTGGATATTTCCAAGCTGGATGCCGGGGTGATCAAGCCTGATATCGCGCCGTTTGCTGTCGGTGAACTGCTCGACAACCTGGCCCTGGAATACCGCCAACTGGCGGCAGTGGAAGGGCTGCAGCTGGACTTTGTACCGTGCTCGGCGCTGGTGCGCACCGACATCCAACTGCTGGCGCGCATCCTGCGTAACCTGCTCAGCAACGCCATCCGCTACACGCCCAAGGGCCGCATTTTGCTGGGTTGCCGGCGCAAACGGCAGAGCCTGGTGATTGAAGTGTGGGACACCGGCATGGGCATCGCTGAGGACAAACTCGGCGAGATTTTCCAGGAATTCAAACGCGGCGATGTGCAGCGGCATAACCAGGACCGCGGCCTTGGCTTGGGCCTGGCCATTGTCGACAAAATCGCGCAGATGCTTGGCCACCGCATTCGCGTGGCCTCGGTGCCGGGCAAAGGCTCGTTGTTCTCTATCGAAGTGCCCAAAGCCAGTCGCGCGCCAAAGGCCAACGCCGAACCGTTGGATAACTCCGAGCACCTGCTGCAACGCCTGCAAGGTTCGCGGGTGTGGGTGCTGGATAACGACGCGGCCATTTGCGCCGGCATGCGCACCTTGCTTGAAGGGTGGGGCTGCCAGGTGGTGACGGCATTATCCGAGCAGGACCTGGCTCGCCAAGTCGACAACTTCCACGCCGACGCTGACCTATTGATTGCCGACTACCACCTGGACGACGGCCACAACGGCGTCGACGCCGTGGCCGCCATCAACGCCCGGCGCAGCACGCCGCTACCGGCGCTGATGATCACCGCCAACTACAGCAACGAATTGAAACTGCACCTGCGCGAACTGGGGCATACCTTGATGCACAAACCGGTGCGGCCGATGAAACTGAAAACCGCCATGAGCCATCTGCTCGACGGCATATAGCGCGCCGCGCGGCCGTAGGGTGTGCTGCGCGCACCAAGAGGTAGGCGAGGATAACGCCCTGGTGCGCACGGCACATCCTACGGATTAGCGTTTGCCCGGGCTGTGGGTCCTATTGGCTTGGCTGTTGCGGGGGATTTGCGGCTCCATCACCAGCACCGGGCCAATCATTAATCAACCGCTTGGGGTTGGAGTTGCCCCACACGGTGTACAAGTCCGCCAGCAAGGCGCCGTTGATGTCTTCCACTTCGGCTTGGGAAATTTCCGCGTTGCCCTGTTTGCCAAAGAGCACCACTTCATCTCCGGCTGAAATCGATGGCTCATCGGTGACGTCGACCATCAGCGTGTTCATCGACACCTTGCCCACCACAGGCACGCGGTGACCGTCGATCAGCACCACGCCTTTATTGGAAAACGCGCGGCGATAGCCGTCTGAGTAGCCCACGGGAATATTGGCCAGTTTGGAGTCACGCTGAAGGGTGAAGGTGCGGTCGTAGCCGACGGTGTTGCCTTTGGGGTAGCTGTTGACCGAGGCAACCTGGGATTTGAATTGCATCACCCGTTGGTATTCGGTGTACGACGGCACGGTGTCGCCGAACAGCAGGCCGCCGGTGCGCACCATATCCAGACGCGACTCTGGCACCTCCAGGGTGGCAAAGGAATTGGCGGCGTGCACGGTAATGGCGTTACGGTCCAGACCAGTGGTTTGGATCAAGTCGGCAACCTCGGTATTGAATAGCGCCAGGCCTTTGCGCACATCGGCTGCGTCTTCAACGGCAAAGTGGGTCATGATCCCCGCAACCTTGAGGTTTGTAAGTGCAGGGATGGCGATTGCATCCGCTCGACCGCTGACCGTGGCCATGTCCAGGCCATTGCGGCTCATGCCACCAGCGTTCAGGCCAATGTGGATCAGCAATGGGCGGCCAGCGCGGGCGGCAATGTCGTTAGCTTTGGTGGCGAACTCCAGATTGCCGACCAGTTCTTCAATGTTGTACGGCAGCGCCGATTCCAGTTCGCCCAGGGTGGCCGTGCGCACCCGCATCAACTGTCCGGTAAAACCACTGGCGCGCACTACTCGCGCTTCTTCATTGCTGGCAATGCCGACACAAGGCACGCCCATTTTCATGACCGACGGCATCAACAAGCCAATGCCATGGCCATAGGCATCGGCCTTGAGAACGGCGCAGATTTTAGATTTGCCGGCAAGGCTGGTTTGCAGTGCGCGGATGTTGTGCTCAAAGGCCGCTTTGTTGATTTCGACCCAGGCGTTGCTGTCGAGCAATGACACGTGCGAAACGCCGTCGCTCATCGACAGCGGTGGGGCGGCAAATACTGAGGTTTGCAGGAGCGACATGCTCAAGGCGAGAGCAAGGGCTGTGTGCTGAAAGCGCATTTGATGAGTCTCCATTATTGTGATGCTCAAGGGGCCTGGCCCCGACCCTGCTTGAGTGGCGCAAGAGACAAACCGCAAGGGGGTTTGCGGTTTTGGTTATGTCATCAAATACGGTAAAAAAGAGTCGCCTCTCTCCTTGCGATTGAGGGCAATTGCCTAGCCGAGTGTGCGTTCGGAAGAAGGGTTTACAACTACCGTAGGACGTTACCTCAGCCCCTTAGGCGGCGGCTCACGACGCAGCCGTTCGACCACTCCGGGCAGCTCGTTCATATGACTAATCAAGTGCTCCACACCTAACTGGCGAAGGGTTTCGCCGTGCTCGGGCGGAATATGGCTGGCGCCGAGAAAACCGATCACCCGCATACCGGCGGTCAGGGCGGCGGTAACGCCGGTGCTGCTGTCTTCGACCACCAGGCAACGCTGTGGCGCCACGCCAGCGGTTTTTGCGGCGAGCAGGTAAACATCCGGCGCCGGTTTCGGCCGGGCTACCTGTTCGGCACTAAAGATGCCGCTGTCGATGCGCTCGGTAAGCTGGCAGCGCTGCAGGGAATGCACAATGCCAGCCAGGTGGCTGTTGGAGGCCACGGCCAGCGGCAGGTCGATATTCAGGTAGGCGTCGCGAGCGCCGGCAATCGGCAAGGCGTGCTCATGAATGCTTGCGCCGGTGTTGTGGTAAAGCTCGCGGATAAACTGCTCCTCCAGGGTGATGCCGAAGTGCGCCTCCACGCGGGCGAGAATATCGCGCGCTTGTAGGCCGAAAGTGCCGTGCAGCACCACCTCCAGTTCGTGCAGCGGTACCCGTTTGCCCAAGGCTTCGCGCACCATGCGTTCGGCGACGATTTCGCTGTCGATCAAGACGCCATCGCAATCGCTGATCAACAGATCGATGTAACTGGCAGCAGACATAGACACAAACTCCGAAGCGCTGACACCACAGCGCGTTGTGATTTGCCAAGCAGGGGCGCTTTGCTCCAAGGTTGGCGCCTTGAAGACCGCGAGAATAGAACCGGGATGCGCATTCTGCACAGCTCTGATTGGCACCTTGGCCAGCATTTTATGGGCAAGACCCGCCAAGCCGAACACCAGGCTTTTACCACATGGTTGATTGAACAATGCGCGGCGCATGCCGTGGATGCGTTGATTATCGCCGGCGATATTTTCGACACCGGCGCGCCGCCCAGCTACGCCCGCGAGCTGTATAACGAATTTATCGTCGCCCTGCGCGCCACCGGTACGCAGTTGGTGGTACTCGGCGGCAACCACGATTCGGTGGCCATGCTGGGCGAAAGCAAAAGCCTGTTGGCGCACCTCAACACCCGCGTGATTCCCGCTGTCGCGGACGATCTCAACGCGCAACTGCTGGTGCTGCACGACCGTGACGGCAAACCCGCCGCGCTGCTCTGCGGCATTCCCTTTATCCGCCCGCGTGATGTGATGCACAGCAGGGCTGGGCAAAGCGCGCAAGACAAACAGCTGTCATTGCAGGAAGCGATTCACAGCCACTACCAGCAGCTCTATGCCCTGGCCGAGCAGCGTCGCATCGAGCTGGGCGGCGAGTTGCCAATTATCGCCACCGGCCACCTCACCACCGTTGGCGCCAGCGCCAGCGAGTCAGTGCGGGAAATTTATGTCGGCGCGCTGGAGGCGTTTCCTACCAGTGCCTTTCCGCCAGCGGCCTATATCGCCCTGGGGCATATTCACCGGCCGCAAAAGGTCGGCGGGCTGGAGCATATCCGCTACTGCGGCTCACCAATTCCCCTGAGTTTTGACGAAGCCAAGCAGAGCAAAGAAGTGCTGCTGGTGGAGTTTGCCGGCACCCAGCTAAGCAGCGTTACCGCGCTGTCCGTGCCACGTTCACAGGCGCTGGTGTCGGTGCGCGGCAACCTGGCCGAGCTACAAAGCGCGATCACCGAAGCCGCAGAGCAGGGCAGTGCTGAACGGCCGGTGTGGCTGGAAGTGTGCGTGAGTGCCGACGACTATTTAAGCGACCTGCAAACGCGTATTCAGGCCATGACCGAAGGCCTGCCGGTGGAGGTGTTGCGCATCCGCCGTGAGCGCGGTAATGCCCAAGCCAGCTTGCAAGGCAGCGCCAAAGAAACCCTGGATGAGCTCAGCACCGACGACGTATTTGCCCAACGGCTAAGCAGCGAAACCCTCGACGAGGCCCTGGAAAAACGCCTGCACGGTTTGTATCGCCAAGTGGTTAGCCAGCTGCGCGAGGAGGACGTATGAAGATCCTGACCCTGCGCCTGAAAAACCTCAACTCGCTCAAAGGCGAATGGAAGATCGACTTCACCGCCGAGCCGTTTAAAGACAACGGCCTGTTTGCCATTACCGGCCCCACGGGCGCGGGTAAAACCACGCTGCTGGATGCCATCTGCCTGGCGCTGTACCACCGCACACCGCGGATGAGCAGCTTGTCGGCCACTGCCAATGAACTGATGACCCGGCATACCGCCGACTGCCTGGCCGAGGTCGAGTTTGAAGTCAAAGGCCAGCGTTATCGCGCGTTTTGGAGCCAGCGCCGGGCACGGGACAAAAGTGATGGGGCGTTGCAGGCACCCAAGGTGGAACTGGCCAAGGTCGATGCCGCTAGTGGCGAGGGTGAAATTCTCACCGACAAAATCAATGAAAAATACCGCCTGACCGAAAGCCTCACTGGCCTCGACTTCGAGCGTTTTACCAAGTCCATGCTCCTGGCCCAGGGTGGCTTTGCGGCCTTCTTGGAGGCCAACGCCAACCAGCGCGCCGAGCTGCTCGAAGAGCTGACCGGCACCGATATTTACGGGCAGATTTCCAAGCGCGTGTTTGAAAAGACCCGCGATGTGCGTGATGAGCTGGGGCAACTTCGCGCCAGGGCTGAGGGCGTCGAGTTGCTCAGCGATGAACAACGCGCGCTGTTAGAGGCAGAAGGTCAGCAACTGGGCCAAACGGAAGCCGGCTTGCTCGCCGAACAGCAGCAGGTGCAACGCCAGCGCCAATGGCTGGAAGACCTCAGCAAGGCGCAGGCGCAGCAACAGCAGGCGTGGAACCAACAGGAGCTGGCCCAGCAGCAGTTAGCCGATGCCCAGCCGCAACTGGTGCGCCTGGCTGCATGTGCGCCGGCGTTAAAACTGCAACCCAGTCACAGAGCTTGGCAGCAGGCACTGCACGGTGTGGCAAAACGCTCGCAGGAGCTGCAAAGCATTGAGCAGGCCCAACAGCATGCCAGCCAGCAGGTGCAGCACAGCCTGTGGCAGGCCAGCCAGTTGAGCCAGCAGATTAGTTCTGCGCAACACGCGCAGGTGAACCAGCTGCATGCGCAGCAGCAGGCGCTGAGCGAGCAATTGGCTGAGCAGCCGCAGTTGAGTCTGCTGGGTGAAAAACTCAGTGGCTGGGAAGCGCAATTGGCCGCCAACGCCAAGTTGGTGGAGGCGCTGAGCGAGCAGCAACAGCGTAAACAGGATGCCTTACGGGCTGCGACGCTACTGGGCGAACAGATCCAGGCCATAACGCTAAAGGCCGATAGCGCGCAGGCGATTTTGCTGCAAACCCAAGCCACTGAGCGTGAGCAACTGGCTCAATTGGAACAACTGCTGGCCGGTCAGGGCGAAAGCGAACTGCGCGAGTACGCAGAGCGTCTGCGCAACCAAGGCCATGGTTTGCAGCGCTTGCACGAGATTGATGAGAAGAGCGGGCAACTGACGTTCCAAGCCGATCAGCTCTCCACCCACTTGACCGCGCTGGGCCAACAAAAGACCACGCACGAGCAGGGGCTGCATGCCCTGCGTGAGCAATACAAAGAGCTGCAACAGCACGTTCGCGACAAGGAAAAGCTCCTGGAGCAGGAGCGCCACATTCGTAAGCTTGAGGACTACCGCGCGCAACTGCAGGCGCAACAGCCTTGCCCACTGTGCGGGTCGCTGGAACACCCGGCAGTCGCGGCCTATCAAGCGCTGGATAGCTCGGCCACTGAACAGGCACTGGAGGCGAAAAAGGCCGAGCTGGAAAACCTGCGTGAGCGCGGCGAAACGCTGAAAAGTGAACTGGCTGCCATCACCGAACGCATCCAGCAACAGACCCAGCAATTGGCCGATATCGAGCAAGAATCCGAGCGTTTGGACGACCGCTGGCAACGTTACTGTGACGAATTGCAATTGTCGCTCGCCGATGCCGACGCACTGCGCGCCGAACAGCTGCGTCACGACGGCAACCTGCGTCAGGTGCAACAGCGTCTTGCCCCGCTGGACGCCTTGAAAACCGCGCTGGACGTCGCCCGTGCGGCCAGCCAACAGGCATTGGCAGAGCACCGCGAAGCCACTCAGCAACTGGCTTTGCTGGGCAAAGATCAACACGCCAACGGGCTGCAACAGGCCGATATCGACCAGCAACTGGCGCGGCTTCAGCAACAACAGCAGGCACAGCAGGCCAGCCTGGCGGCCGCGTTGGCCGAGCTCGGTTACGCGTTGCCGGACGATGGCGCGCGCTGGCTGCACGAGCGCAAGCAGGAGTGGGCGACCTATCAGCAGCGTCTGCAACAGCTGCAAGCGCTGCAAGAACAACTGCGTGATGCCCAGCACGCCTTGACCGTCGCCACCCAGCTTAACCAACTGTGGCAACAACGCTGGCAGCAGCAAGGGCTGGCTGATCGCGATGAGCTAGCGCTCAGCCAACAGCCGGTTGAGGACCTGAGCCTGGTCGAACAGCAGTACTCGGCGGCCATGCAGCAAGTGAGTGAGCTGCTGGGCAAACAGCAAACCCTTAGCGAGCTGTTGCAGCAGGAGCAAGCGACCCTGCAACAGCAGCAACACGCCTGGACCGAGGCGCTGGCAGCCAGTCCATTTGCCGCGGAGGCGGACTACCTCAATGCCCTGTTAAGCGACGCGCAACTGGCCGAATTGAGCGCCCTTAAAACCGGTCTGGAAAAGGCCCAGACCGAGGCTCAGGCTCTGCACGTGGCCAGCACCCAAGCATTGGCTGCCCTGGAGGCCGCGCCACAAACCGCACAAGGCCGTGAAGAACTGGCCGCCCAATTGCAACAACTCAGCGACCAGCTCAAACACCTCAGCGGCCGCCAGGGCGAAATCCGCGCCCAACTGCGTGACGACGCCGCGCGCCGGGCCGGGCAGCAAACCTTGTTCGCGCAGATTGCCGCCAAGCAAGACGAGCACGACCTCTGGCAACACCTCAACGGTCTGATCGGTTCTGCCGACGGCGCCAAGTACCGCAAATTCGCCCAAGGGCTGACCCTCGACCACTTGGTGTACCTCGCCAACCTGCAGTTGCAGCGTTTGCATGGCCGTTACCAACTGGCCCGGCGTGGCAGCGGCGAGTTGGAATTGGAAGTGCTGGATACTTGGCAGGGCGATGTCGCCCGCGACTGTAAAACCTTGTCGGGCGGCGAGAGCTTTTTGGTCAGTTTGGCACTGGCCTTGGCGTTGTCGGATTTGGTCAGCCACAAGACCAGCATTGACTCGCTATTTCTTGATGAAGGCTTTGGCACGTTGGATGGCGAGACGTTGGAAGTGGCGTTGGATGCGCTGGATGCGTTGAATGCCAGCGGCAAGATGATTGGCGTGATTAGTCATGTGGAGGCGCTGAAAGAGCGCATTCCGGTGCAGTTGAAGGTGCATAAGGGGGTTGGGTTGGGGTATAGCGCGTTAGATCGGCGGTATGCGGTGGCGTAGGTCCGCGTACTGTGCGCGCACCGGCTTTTCGCTTAGGTTTCGTGGAGGTCCTCGTTACCGCGTGTGCTGGGCGTTTGGTTTCGCGCCTTACGCGCGACCTACTTTTTCAGTCACGGAAAAGTAGGCAAAACGCTTGCCCCTACCTTGGCCCTCCGCTGCGCTGCGGGTTCCCTTATTCCATCGCCGCTACAGCGGCACGGCACAACGGGCCTTCCATGGCCCGATGTGCCTCTCGCCGCGTCCCTGCGGCTCAACCGCCTACGCAACGACTCCATTCGGCCTGCGATAAACGGGGCGGGTAGATCAAGAGCCAGATCAAGATCAAAGGCCCCTCTCCCCCGGCCCCTCTCCGCGAGCGGGCGAGGGGTGACGAATGGCCAAAGCCGCACTCCGATCAGCTCCCTCTCCCGCTTGCGGGAGAGGGCTGGGGAGAGGGGGCTTTTGATCTGGCTTGTGATCTACCCGCCCCGTTCACCGCAAGGCCGAGCGGAGTCGTTGTGCAGGGGGTTGAGCGGCAGGAGCCGCGAAAGGCGTGGGGCCATGGATGGCCCTGCACGCCGACCCCCGGAGCAACGACGGAGCGAGGGGACCCGTAGCGCAGCGCAGGGCCAAGGTAGGGGCAAGCGCTTTGGTTACTTTGCCGCGATTGGCAAAGTGACTCGCGCGTAAGGCGCGAAACAAAACGCTCAGCACACGCGATAAAAAAACCACCACCGCAACCAAAGCAAACATCAAAAGCCGGTGCGCCCAGCACACCCCATAAAGCATCGCGGATTGGGCGCGCCGACCCCGCCGTTACTCCACCGAACTCACCGAATCAATCTGCTCTTGCGAGTAAGTGCCACGGTAGTAACTGGCCAGCGTGCCATCACGCTTCATCTCGTCCAGCACGCTCTGCCAACGCTGCACGGTGCTATCGGGGGTGGCCAGGGAAAAGGCGATATACAACTCGCGAATATCCAATTCCAGCACCCGTTTGATCGTGCTCGGTGGCAGGCCAACCGTGGCGAGGAAGGCGTCTTTTTCGATATCGCTGGTCGCCCACAGGGTCACGCGGTTGCGCAGCAGCATGCTCAGGCATTGTTCGGGCAAGGTCGGCGAGGCGAGGTTGGCGAAGCCTTGTTGTTGGAGCATGTCGGTGCTGCTGTCGCCGTTGTAGGCGCAGATGCCTGCGGCGCTGCGGGCTTCTTCCAGTCTGCTTAGCGGTTGGGCGTTTTCTGCCAGGGCGTATAAACCACGGGAGATGCGTTTGATCGGCCCCACCCATTTGAACAACTGCTCACGCTCGCGTGTGCGCGCGGTTTCGAACAGGGCGATGGGCTGGTCGGTGAGGGCATATTCGTAGCCGCGTTTCCAAGGGTGCAGTTCGATTTCCGCACGCTCGCCAGCGCGACGCATCAGCTCGCGGACCATTTCGGCAGTGGGGCCGGTGACCCGCCCGGAGGGTTCCTGATATTCACCCGGTGGCGAGTGCTCGGTGAGTACGCGCAGGCGGCCTTCGCTGTGATGCGGCTCGGCGCAGGCGAGGGCGGGAAGGGCAACAGCCAGGGCCAGAGCAAACCATGAACATGGGACACGACGGGCATAAACAGCCATGCGGTCGCGCTCCTCTGTCATGTGTCACCTGCCTTACCGCTGTCAGTCGAAGCGGCAGGCTATCAGAACTTTGATGCTTCGGTAGCGGCAATTTTGTGCGCTGCTTTAGTGCGGCGTAGAGCGTTTGGCAGGTTTTTGCCGCTGCTCGCGTACCAGCTCGATAAAGTGTTGCGCGCCAACGCCCAGAGGCTTGCTGTTGGACCACACCAGGTCGACCCATAAGGTCAGTTGGGAAATATTGCTGAGCTGCAATTCCACCAGGCTGGCGGCCCGTAATTGCGGGCGCACCAGCGACTCAGGCAAGTAGCCCCAGCCCAGGCCCGCCTGCATCATGCGCAGTGCTGCGGTGTGGCTGTCGGTACGCCAATGGTGGTGGGCCTGGAGAAAGCGCGGTTGCGACGGTTCTGGGTCGCGGCCGGCGACCACAATTTGCCGGTGCTCGGCCAATTCGTCGATGCGCAACTGGCGGCCGCTGGCGATGGCCGGGTGGTGAGGCGCAATCACTGCCAACAGGGTTTCCTGAATGGTTTCCTGGCAGCACTCGCGGCTGTCGAAGTTGGGGTTTTCAAACACCAGCGCCAGCTGTACTCGGCCCTCGTGCAGCAGGCGAATGGCGTCAGCTTCCGGGGCGGCCAGCACCTCGACGTCCAGGGTGGGAAAACGCTCGACCAATTTCGCCAAGGGCGTGGCCCAATCGGCGGCCAGCAACTCCGGAGCGATGGCCAGGCTCAGGCAGCTTTCCAGGCCGGTAGATAGCGCCAGGGCCTGGGCTTCCCACAGTTCGAATTGCTGCAGCATAAAGCGCGCTTTGGCCTGCAACGCCAGGGCCGCTGCGGTGGGTTGCGGCTCGCGGCCACGGCGGTCGAACAGTTGCAGATTAAGGTCGGCCTCAAGGTTGCTAATGGTCATGCTGACCGCCGACGGTACCCGGCCAATGCTGCGCGATGCGGCGGAAAACGAGCCCTTGTCGAGCACCGCGAGAAACACCTGCACCGCCTCTTTGCTAAGGCTCATCTATCAAGATTCCTGAAAGGAGCTGACTAAAGGTTTCAGTGCATTAGAAATACAGTGGCCGCACATTGGCAAGCGTGAGTAGACGGCGATGCAAGGCAAAAAACGCAAAGTGGTGCAGGCCGTCAGTTACGAGGCGGTGGCGCTGGTGTTTATTACGCCGATGCTGGCCTGGGTGTTTGGCGGCGGGCTGGCGGTTTCTGGCGGGCTGGCGCTGGCACTGTGTGTGACCGCCATGCTGTGGAATATGCTGTTTAACAGCCTGTTTGAGGCCTGGGAAAAACGTCAGCGTAAACCACAGCGCACAGTATCCAGACGGGTGTTGCACGCCGTGAGTTTTGAATTGGGCTTGCTGCTGATGACCGTGCCGATGTTGGTCTGGGCATTAAGCATCGGCTGGTGGCAGGCGCTGGTCACCGACTTTTCCCTGATGCTGTTCTTTCTGCTGTATGCCTTCGTGTTTCAGTGGTGTTTCGACCTGCTGTTCGGCGTGCCCAGCGCCACGTTGGCGCCGTAGGGCGGCTACGTGTTTGGCGTAGTCGCCCCGCGCTCATCCGTTACTTGATGGGGCCAATGTTCGGCAGGTTTTTGATGTCTTTGAGGAAGTAGGCATACCACTGCAGTTCATTGCGGCTGTAGGTCGAGATATCGCGGTTGGCGATGCGCTTGGCGCTGGCATAGGCGTCGGCGTATGAGCTGCCGAGGTATTTCATCGCATAGCTGGCGGCCACTTCGCCGGTGCGGTCTTTACCGGCTTCACAGTGGATGTACAGCACCAAGGGCAGTCCCGATTGTTGACGGGCCAGGAGTAGGCTTTGGATGCGTTCGAGCAGGGCATCGGTGTTGCTCAGCGTGGGGATTTTTTCCAGTTTTTTGCGCACGTTTTCGGGGTAGTCATTGGGCGAGCTGAGGCTGCCGTATACCGGGTGGTTGAGCAGTTCTCCCATGCTGCTGTTCTGGTGCCAAAAGGTCTGCTCAATTTTTAGATCACTGGCCTCCTGAGGGTTGAGGCTGTTAATCAGGCTGATATCCACCAGATAGAACTGCTCTGGCAGGTTTTTGCCAACACTGGCCTTTTTTAACGCAGCCACTAACTCGTTATAGGCAAAGCCATTGGCGTTCAGGGGCATATTGCCGCGAAACAGAAAGTTGCCAGAGTCGGCACTCTTATTGATGAGAGAAACCAGCTTGGGATTGAACTTCTGTTTTTCTGCAGTTTCCTTGGCTTGTTCTTCGAGGACCAGGGAGTAGACGTCGCGGGTGTCTTTTATCGCAGGGCCGCTACAGGCTGAAAGGAGCGCGGCGAGAGGAAGGGCGAATAAGGCGAGTTGAGGTTTGAACGTGAGCATGGCGGTTCCTGAGGTTGGAAAATCAGGGGGCGATGCTCAATGAACAAATGGATGGGGTCTGTAGGCTTAGGCTGAGATTTGGCTGGCACGGGTTTCGCGGCGTTCCAGCCAATCCTACGAAGTGCCGCCATTTGCCCTTCAGCCCCGGCTTTGCGGGGAAGACGTTGGTGGAGGCAACGTTGCACTTGTGCATCCGGCGGGCTTAGCCCGATCTAACCCCAACGTGCTTTACGCCACGCGCGGCGGGCGTTTTTGTCGAGAAAGGTCCAGGCGACAAAGCGGCTTTGTTTCTGCCCTTGGGCCATATCCACCACGCGGATATCACCGGCGCCGAGCTGTTGCAGGCGCTGTTGCAGCAACGCCACGTTGCTGATTTTCGACACCAGCGTGCTAAAGCAAAACACCTGCTCGGCAAACGTTACGCTCTCGTCAGCCATCAGGCTGATAAAGGCCAACTCGCCACCCTCGTAGTGCAGTTCGTTGCTTTGCCCACCGAAGTTCAGTTCCGGCAGTTTGCGCGTGGGGTCGAGCTTGCCGAGGTTTTTCCATTTGCGCTGGCTGCCGGCGCGCGACTCTTCTAGCGAGCCGTGGAACGGCGGGTTGCACAGGGTGAAGTCAAAGCGTTCGTCGCTGCCAATCAGGCCCTGGAAAATATGTGCCGGGTCCAGCTGCTGGCGCAGTTCGATATGCCCGGCAATCTTCGGGTTGGCTTGCACGATGGCAGCGGCTGAGGCCAGCGATACTGGGTCGACATCGGCTCCGACAAACTGCCAGCCATAGTCATGCTGGCCAATCAGCGGGTAAATGCAGTTGGCGCCAACGCCAATATCCAGCCCGCGCACGCCTTTGCCGCGCGGAATTACGCCGTCATGGCTAGCGCCGAGCAGGTCGGCCAAGTAGTGCAAATAATCGGCGCGCCCGGGTACCGGCGGGCACAGGTAGGCAGGTGGAATATCCCAGCCTTGAATGCCGTAGAACTGCTGGAGCAGGGCGCGGTTAAAGGCTTTTACCGCCGCCGGGTTGACGAAGTCGATGCTTTCTTTGCCATAGGGATTGAGCACCACAAAGGCGGCCAACTCCGGGTTGGCTTTGATCATCGCGGGAAAGTCGTAGCGCCCTTGGTGACGGTTGCGTGGGTGCAGCACGGCTTTCTTTTCCCCTGGCGCGGTGGGCTTTTTCGTCGACATCAGGGGTAACCCAGTACGGCTTTGATCTGTTTCAGGTGCGCGCCAATCCACTGTTTGTCGATGGCGCCCCAGTTGCGGATTTCATAATGGCCGGCGTTATTACGCTCGCCTTCTTGCTGGGCGAATTGGCAGTCGATATCCAGATCGGCCAAGGCCAGCAGGGTGTCTTGGGCGGTACGCCGTGGCATGCCGGTAGCATCCATCAAGGCCGGCACGCTGCTGGCCGTGCCGCTGTCGATCAGCCACGCCACATAGAGGCGACGGTAGAAGCTGCTTTTGGTTTTGCTGACGTCCATGGGGCGCTCCGGCCTAATGAAGTTGCTTGCGGTCACGGGCGCGCAGGGCGCGGTGGCGGCTGGCGAAAAACACCTGAAGAAAACCGCGTACCAGCCAGGTGGCGAAGATCGGCTCAACGGTGAGTTGGTCGACCACCCGCGTGCCGCCATCGCCGAACGTTTCCAAGCTGCGTTGGTGGCGCCACAGGCGGGTGCCGGTCATCGGTGATTGTTCGATAAAGCCGACGCCTGGGGTGAGTTCCAGCAGGGTGAGTTTCGAGGTGCCCAGTGGCAGTAAGCCGAACAGCCAGAGCCAACTGGTGAACAACGGCTCGCCTGGTTGCACGTCAACGTCTGCCAGGTTGCGCACGCTAAAGGGAATGCTCATCCACAGCCACGGGCGCATTTCCTTACGCAAGCAACGCACATCGGTAATCCAACGCCAAACCTGGGCCGGGCTGGATTTCAGGGTGGATTCAAAGCGTAAGGAGATGGCCATCCGTGTTTCCAATAAGACTCGGCCCTGAACATCAGGGCCGAGTAAGCGGGACTTAGAGGCTGGCGATACGCGCGCGTTGTTCGTTGAACTTGGCCACGGCCTGTTCGGCTTCGGCCAGTTTGGCGCGCTCTTTGGCGATGACGTCGGCCGGGGCCTTGTCGACAAACGCGGCGTTGCCAAGCTTGCCGCCGACACGCTGCACTTCTTGGCTCAGACGTTGGATTTCTTTGTCCAAACGCGCCAGTTCAGCGTCTTTGTCGATCAGGCCGGCCATCGGCACCAACACCTGCATATCGCCGACCAGGGCGGTGGCGGACATCGGTGCTTCTGCGCCGGCTTCCAGCACGGTGACGTTATCCAGCTTGGCCAACTTGTTCAGCAGCGGCGCGTTGTCGTGCAGGCGGCGCTGGTCTTCGGCGTTGGCGTTTTGCAGGAAGATGTCGATGCGTTTGGCCATGGAGATATTCATCTCGCCACGGATCTGGCGCAGGCCGAGCATCAACGCTTTTACCCACTCGATATCGCCTTCGGCTGCGGCATCAATGCGCGCTTCGTTGGCCACCGGCCAGGCTTGCAGCATGATGGTTTCGCCACTAACGCCCGCCGCCGCCTTGATCCGCTGCCAGATTTCTTCGGTGATAAACGGCATAAACGGATGGGCCAAGCGCAGGATCACTTCCAACACGCGCACCAGGGTGCGGCGGGTGCCGCGCTGACGCTCGATAGGTGCGTTCTCGTCCCACAACACCGGCTTAACCAGCTCCAGATACCAGGCGCAGTATTCGTCCCAAACGAATTCGTAGAGGCTTTGCGCCGCCAGGTCGAAGCGGAAGTTGTCCAATTGGCGGGTCACTTCGGCTTCGGTGCGTTGCAGCTGGGAGATGATCCAGCGGTCTACCGACGACAGCTCCACTTCTTCACCGTTAACGCCAGTGTCCTGGCCGTCGGTGTTTTCGATCACGAAGTTGGCGGCGTTCCACAGCTTGTTGCAGAAGTTGCGGTAGCCCTCAACGCGGCCCATATCAAACTTGATATCGCGGCCGGTGGAGGCCAGCGAGCAGAAGGTAAAGCGCAGGGCGTCGGTGCCGTAGCTGGCGATACCTTCGGGGAATTCAGCCTTGGTTTGCTTGGCGATTTTTTCCGCCATTTTCGGCTGCATCAAACCGCTGGTGCGTTTTTCCAGCAGGGTGTCCAGGTCGATGCCGTCGACGATGTCCAGCGGGTCGAGCACGTTGCCCTTGGACTTGGACATTTTCTGCCCCTGGCCATCGCGCACCAGGCCATGCACGTACACGGTCTTGAACGGAATTTGCCCGGTCAGGTGGGTAGACAGCATGATCATCCGGGCGACCCAGAAGAAGATGATGTCAAAACCGGTCACCAGCACGTCGGTGGGGTGGAAGGTTTTCAGTGCTTCGGTTTGCTGCGGCCAGCCGAGGGTGGAGAAGGTCCACAGGCCCGAGCTGAACCAGGTGTCGAGTACGTCTTCGTCTTGGCGCAGGGCGATATCGCCGAGGTTGTGCTTGGCGCGAACTTCGGCTTCGTCGCGGCCTACATAGACCTGGCCGGCTTCGTCGTACCAGGCCGGAATACGGTGGCCCCACCAGAGCTGACGGCTGATGCACCAGTCTTGGATATCGCGCATCCAGCTGAAGTACATGTTCTCGTACTGCTTGGGCACAAACTGGATTTCGCCGCTTTCCACCACGGCGATGGCTTTTTCTGCCAACGGTTTGGTGGAGACGTACCACTGATCGGTCAGCCACGGCTCGATCACGGTGCCGGAGCGATCGCCCTTCGGCACTTTCAGCGCGTGGTCGTCGACCTTTTCCAACAGGCCTTGGGCGTCGAGGTCCGCCACCATTTGCTTACGCGCAACAAAGCGGTCCATGCCGGCGTATTGCTGCGGCAGGCTGGCTTCGAAGGTGTCGTTAACACTGCCGTCGATATTGAACACCTGGGCGCGGCCGAGGATGGCGGCGTTTTTATCCAGTACGTTAATCAGCGGCAGGCTGTGGCGTTTGCCCACTTCGTAGTCGTTGAAGTCGTGCGCGGGGGTAATTTTTACGCAGCCGGTGCCGAATTCTGGGTCGCAGTATTCGTCGGCAACGATTGGGATGCGGCGGCCAACCAGCGGCAGCTCAACGAATTTGCCGATCAGCGCTTGGTAGCGTTCATCGCTCGGGTGCACCGCTACGGCGCTATCGCCGAGCAGGGTTTCCGGGCGGGTGGTGGCGACCACCAGGTAAGTCTGGCCATCAGCGGTTGTAGCGCCATCGGCCAGCGGGTAGCGCAGGTTCCACAGGAAGCCTTTTTCGTCGTGGTTTTCCACTTCGAGGTCAGAGATGGCCGTGTGCAGTTTGGTATCCCAGTTCACCAGACGCTTGCCGCGGTAGATCAGGCCGTCTTCATGCAAGCGCACAAAGGCTTCCTGTACGGCTTCGGACAGGTCCGGGTCCATGGTGAATTTCTCGCGGCTCCAGTCCACCGAAGAACCGAGGCGGCGGATTTGCCGGCTGATATTGCCGCCGGATTGGCCTTTCCATTCCCAGACTTTTTCCAGGAATTTCTCGCGGCCGAGGTCGTGGCGGCTCAGGCCTTGGGCGCCGATCTGACGCTCCACCAGCATTTGCGTGGCGATACCAGCGTGGTCGGTGCCCGGCTGCCACAGGGTGTTGCGGCCCTGCATGCGGCGGAAACGGATCAGCGCATCCATGATCGCGTTGTTAAAGCCGTGGCCCATATGCAGGCTGCCGGTGACGTTCGGCGGCGGAATCATGATGGTGTAAGAGTCGCCGCTACCTTGCGGGGCGAAATAATTCTTCGACTCCCAGGTTTCGTACCAGGAAGTTTCAATGGCGTGGGGCTGGTACGTCTTGTCCATGCGGATTCGGACCCTGTTCGGCGGCTAATCGGAAAGCCGGCAAGTATAACGGGGTTGGTCGCGAGGGGGGTAGGTTGGTGCGCACAGCACACCCTACGGCCCCCAGGGACGCGAAACTCACGGTTTTCGTTGGGGCAGCAGACGCGTCAGGCGCGCTTCAAGGCGACGTTTAAGTTCAGCTTCGATCTGCGGCACAAAGTCGTCGATCACGTCTTGCAGAATCAGTTGGGCGGCGGCACGCAGTTCGCCATCCAGGCGCAGCAGGTCGCTGGTGGTGTTGCTGCTTTCAACGCTGCGTTGCACGGTTTGCGCAATCGCCTGCGGTTGAGGGCGCGGTGTGACCGGTTGCGGCGCGTGGGGCTGGGCGATGGCTGCCGATGTGTTGCCAGCGGTGGGCGCGTTGACCGGCGTTGTAACGGCCGGGGGCGCCGGGTTCGGCCGTGCCACAGCCGGTGGCGGAGTATGCGCAGGCGCTGCCGGAATGCTTGGGCGAGCCTGAATCGGCGTAGGTGTAGCAGGGCTTGCCGGGGCTGGTGCAGGAGCGCTGCGGCCCGGCGTGACGATCTCGGAGAGCAGTGGAATCTGCCCCAGTTCCACCGAGTCGGTGAGCAGCGGCAAGTCCAGCAGCTGCGGGTCGGCGGCGCTTTTCGAGTCGTTATTGCTCAAAAACTCGCGGATCGACTCCAGATCGTCGAGCAAGTGGTTGGGCTTTTGCGGCGGTTTTGGTGTGTCCATGGCGTGGCTACAGTTCAACTCGCTTGGGGTCATAACCTTGCTGGCGATAAGTGCGGAAGTTTTCCCGCGAGCTCGCCAGTTGTTCGGGTTGCTGGTTGACGATTTCAATCACCCGGCTAAAACGCTGCACGTGGGGCGATAGGCTGCTGTTGAGGTTGATCAGCAAACCTTGGCTGGCCGCGGGTTCGTCGTCCAGACCAATCACCACCGGCGCATCTGGTGCTTCGCGATGCAGGCTGTGGGGTACGAAGGTTTCGGCCTTGAAACGCCACAAAAGTTCGTCGACTTCTGCGCATTGGGCCTCGTCGCTGGCGCGCATAAACACCGGCATGCCGTGGCGCCAGGCCTTCATCGCCAATTGGCAGGCCGCGCGCAGGCGGTCGGCGGGGGCGGTGGAGGAGAGTACGTAGAATTCGATGCGGGGCATGGTGGGCTTGTTCGATAGAGGTCGGGCGAGTGTTCAGCCTAGCCGAACACGCGCCGTCAGGGTGGTACGTATCAGACCTTGGCGCGGTCCAGCAGGAACTGGCTTAGCAGGGGCACAGGGCGGCCAGTGGCGCCTTTGTCTTTACCACCGCTAATCCAGGCGGTACCCGCGATATCCAGGTGCGCCCAGTTGAGGTTTTTGGTGAAGCGCGACAAGAAGCAGGCGGCCGTAATGGTGCCGGCTTTCGGCCCGCCGATATTGGCGATGTCGGCGAACGGGCTGTCGAGCTGCTCTTGGTATTCGTCGAACAACGGCAACTGCCAGGCGCGGTCGTCGGCCACCTGGCCGGCGCTGAGCAGTTGTTGCAGCAGTTCGTCGTTGTTACCCAAAAGACCCGAGGTGTGGCTGCCCAAGGCGACGATGCAGGCGCCGGTCAGGGTGGCCAAGTCAATGACCGCTTGAGGCTTAAAGCGCTCGGTGTAGGTCAGGGCATCGCACAGCACCAAGCGGCCTTCGGCGTCGGTGTTGAGGATTTCCACGGTCTGCCCGCTCATGGTGGTGACGATATCGCCAGGGCGGGTAGCGCTGCCGCTGGGCATGTTTTCGGCGCAGGCCATTACACCGACTAGGTTGATCGGCAGCTGCATTTCCAGCACGGCTTTAAAGGTGCCGAATACGCTGGCGGCGCCGCCCATGTCGTACTTCATTTCGTCCATGCCAGCGGCCGGCTTGATGCTGATGCCGCCCGTGTCAAAGGTGATGCCTTTGCCCACCAGAGCGTACGGCTTCTCGCCTTTTTTGCCGCCGTTGTATTGCAGCACGATAAGGCGCGGTGGTTGCACGCTGCCCTGAGCCACGGCCAGGAACGAGCCCATGCCCAGTTCTTTGATTTTCTTCTCGTCGAACACGTCGACTTTCAGCGCCTTGTAGGCTTTGCCCAAGGCTTTGGCTTGCTCGCCCAGGTAAGTCGGGTGGCAAATATTCGGTGGCTGGTTGCCCAGGTCGCGGGTAAAGGCCATGCCGGCGGCGATGGCTTGGGCGTGTTTGCTGGCGCGTTCAACGTCGGCGAGGGTGGCTTTTTCCGTTAGCAGAGTGATTTTGCTAAGGGCGCGGGCTTCGCTCTTTTTCGACTTATACAGCTCGAAGCTGTAGTCGTTGTCGGCCAGGGTTTCCACCAACAGGCGCGCTTTGCTGTAGGCGTCGCGACCTTTTACTTGCAAGTCGTCAAGGGCCAGCACCGCGTCTTTGCCGCCCAGGCCTTTTAAAACACCTTGTACGGCGGTGATCAATTTGCGCAGTTGGCGGTCAGAGAGTTCGCTCTCTTTACCGCTGCCGACCAGCAGTACGCGTTCGGCTTTGAGGTTGGGCAGGCTTTGCAACAGCAGGGTTTGGCCGACTTTGCCGGCCAGGTCGCCGCGTTTCAGTACGGCGCTGATGGCGCCATTGCTGGCAACGTCGAGCACTTGCGCAGCAGCGCCCAGTGCGCGGCCTTCGCCAACGGCGACTACCAGGGTGGCGGTTTTCAGTGCTTCTGGACGTGCGTTCTTAACAACAAATTCCATGGCGAGGAGTCCCCAAGACAACCGGTAGGTATTACAGGATAATGCCGCGTTCATTCGGTGTGAAAACCGCGCGGCAAGGAAAAGCCTTTGCAAATCGGGCTCGGACTGCGCAGCAGGCTCTAGTAAACTCCGCGTCCTTGCCGTTGTTCGGCAGGCGCGAACTGTGTTGGTTTCGTATCCACACCTGCAAATTTTCGGTCGCTGGCCTTTACTGGGCTAGCAACAGGTCGGCTAGTTTGAGCTTAGCCGCCTGAGCCTGACAACCCTGGAGTGTCTGGTTTGATTGTCTTCCGTTATCTGTCTCGCGAAGTGCTGTTGACCCTGAGTGCGGTGAGTGGCGTGCTGTTGGTCATCATCATGAGCGGTCGCTTCATTAAGTATCTGGCGCAGGCCGCATCGGGCGCACTCGATCCGGGTGTGTTGTTTCTGATTATGGGCTTTCGCCTGCCGGGTTTTCTTGAGCTGATTTTGCCGCTGGGCCTGTTCCTCGGCATTTTGCTGGCGTACGGCCGGCTGTACCTGGACAGCGAAATGACCGTGCTGGCCGCCACCGGTATGAGCCAGCAGCGCCTGCTGGCTTACACCCTGGCGCCGGCGACGCTGGTCGCACTGATCGTCGCCTGGCTGAGCCTGGGCCTGGCGCCGCAAGGTGTGGCGCAAGTGGCGAAAATTCTCAACGAGCAAGACGCCCTGACCGAGTTCGACACCCTGGTGCCCGGCCGCTTCCAGGCCATGCGCAGCGGTACGCGGGTGACCTACACCCAGGAGATGACCGATGACCGTAGCCAGTTGGGCGGCATCTTTATTTCCGAAAAGCGCCTGTCCAAAGAGGGCGATAAAGAACGCGGCATTACCGTGCTGGTGGCCGACAAAGGCCGCCAGGAAATCCAGCCCGATGGCAGCCGCTACCTGATTCTGGAAAACGGCTACCGCTACGACGGTAACCCTGGCGCCGCTAATTACCGCGCCATCAAGTACGACACCTACGGCGTATTGCTGGTTAAACCGGAAGTCAGTAGCGATATCAGCGAACGTGAAGCCTTGCCGACCCGCGAGCTGATTGGCAGCGACGAGCCGCGTAAGCAGGCCGAGCTGCAATGGCGTATTTCGATTCCGTTGCTGGTGTTTGTGGTCACGCTGCTGGCGGTACCGCTGTCGCGAGTTAATCCACGTCAGGGCCGTTTCCTCAAATTGCTGCCGGCCATTCTGCTTTATATGGCTTACCTGTCCCTGCTGATTGCCGCCCGCGGCGCGTTGGATAAGGGCAAGATCCCCATGAGCGTTGGCTTGTGGTGGGTACACGGTTTGTTTTTGCTGATCGGTCTGACGCTGCAGTTCTGGGAGCCGTTGCGCCTGAAGTTGATGGGGCGCCGTTTGGCGCGGGAGTTGGCGCATGGTTAAGTTGGATCGTTACATCGGCACCAGCGTGTTCTTCGCGATCATGTCGGTGCTGGGCATCATTGTTGGCCTGGCGCTGTTGTTCGCCTTTATCGACGAATTGGGCGACGTGCAGGGCAGCTACGGCCTGGACGATGCCGCCTGGTACATCTTCCTCACCACGCCACGACGGGTTTACGAAATGCTGCCGATGGCGGCGTTGATTGGTTGCCTGATCGGCCTGGGCAGTCTGGCCAGCAGCAGCGAGCTGACCATTATGCGAGCCGCTGGCGTTTCGGTTGGCCGCATCGTGTGGGCCGTGATGAAGCCAATGCTGGTGCTGATGCTGGCCGGCGTGCTGATTGGCGAGTACCTGGCGCCATGGAGCGAGAATATCGGCCAAGCCAGCCGCTCGATGGCCCAGGGCGGCGGTGAAGCGCAAAGCTCCAAGCGTGGTGTTTGGCACCGTCAGGGCAATGAGTTTGTGCATATCAACGCCGTGCAACCCAACGGCGTGCTGTATGGCGTAACCCGCTACACCTTTGATGAGCAGCGTCACTTGCAAGCCTCCAGCTTTGCCAAAAAAGCCCAATACCAGGGCGATCACTGGCAGTTGGAAGAGGTTGCTACCACCCTGTTTCACGAGCGCAACACCGAAGTGGTGCAAACCCCAAGCGAGCGCTGGGACGTGCAACTGACCCCGCAACTGCTCGGCACCGTGGTGCTAGAGCCGGAAGCCTTGTCGGTAACCGGGCTGTGGCGTTACATCCATTACCTAGCGGACCAAGGCCTGGCCAACGGCAAGTACTGGCTGGCGTTCTGGACCAAGGTGCTGCAACCCTTGGTAACCGCTGCGCTGGTGCTGATGGCGATCTCCTTTATCTTCGGCCCGCTGCGCTCGGTAACCCTGGGTCAGCGCGTTTTTACCGGTGTGCTGGTGGGCTTCGTGTTCCGTATCGCTCAGGACTTGCTCGGCCCATCGAGCCTGGTGTTTGGCTTCCCGCCGCTGTTGGCGGTGCTGATCCCCAGCTTGATTTGCGCGGTTGCCGGCTTCTGGATGTTGCGCCGCGCAGGGTAATAACCAGGCGCTAAAGCCCTTTTAACCGGCAAGTTCTACCGCCGATGCGCAGGTCTCTGACCTGGCATTGCGGGAGGGCTTGCCGGTTTTGCTTTCTGCCGCGCAAACGCTGCAGTGGGTCTGTCCTTAATTGACGGTAGCCTCAAGGCTGTAAGGGCTTGAACAGCGGCTCTGCAGTGCCCTTGAGCAGCTGCTCAGGCCTTAGAGCGCCTTAGTCACGTCCAGCGCCTGCGCTGAAGCCGTAAACACGCTATTCAGGTTGTACCTGCCAGCCACCCACCCATCAGCCATAAAAAATGCCCCGTACCTTTCGATACGGGGCATTTTTCAAACCCTGTCAGATCACTCTGCCAGCGCCACTTCCGGAACCTCCGGTGGCTTGGGCAGGGACGACAGCAAGGCCATGATCAGCGCGGCCAGGTAAGGCAACGACTGCACCAGCAGCATGGCTACCCAGAACTTCACATCGTTGCTGGGGAAGCCTTGAACGATGCCAATACCTACGGCAGCGCCCCATAGCAGCAGCATGATAAACACCTCTTCACGCGCTTCGGCCATCGCCACCATAAAGCCGTGGCTGGAGCGCATTTTCGGGGTGCGGAAGAACGGGATGCTGGTGGTGAAGAAGCCGTACAGCACCGCTTTGGCGATGGTGTGTGACAACGCCAAACCCGCCAGCGCCGCGCAGAACGCGTCCTTCAAGTTCACGCCTACGGCGCGTTGGTAGAGGAACACGATCTTGCCGAACTTAAAGAAGAACAGCGCCAATGGCGGAATCGCGAATATCAGCAGCGGCGGGTCGACCCGTTGCGGCACGATGATCATCGCCGCCGACCAGAGCAGGGCACCGGCGGTGAAGAAGATATTCAGACCGTCTGCCACCCACGGCAGCCAACCGGCCACGAAGTGGTAGCGCTGACCGCGTTTGAGTTCGGTGTCTTTGCCGCGGAACAGGCTGGCGGCGTGGCCTTTCATAATCTGAATGGCGCCATAAGCCCAACGGAAACGCTGCTTTTTGTAGTCGATAAAGGTGTCCGGCATCAGGCCTTTACCAAAGCTGTCGTAGGCGTAGGCGGCGGAGTAGCCTTTTTCGAATACGCGCAGACCCAGCTCGGCGTCTTCGCAGATGGTCCAGTCGGCCCACTTCAGCTCGTCCATGACGGTACGGCGAATCATGGTCATGGTGCCGTGCTGAATGATCGCGTCGCGGTCGTTACGGGTGACCATGCCGATATGGAAGAAGCCTTTGTATTCGGCGTAGCAGAGCTTTTTAAAGGCGCTGCCGTCTTGGTCGCGGTAGTCCTGCGGCGATTGCACCACGGCGATTTTCGGATCGGCGAAGTGCGGCACCATGTGCTTGAGCCAGTTCGGGTCGACGCAGTAGTCCGAGTCGATCACCGCCACCACTTCAGCATCCGGCGCGGTGTACGGCAGGATGTAGTTCAGTGCACCGCCTTTAAAACCATGCAGCGGCGCCACGTGGAAGAAGCGGAAGCGCGGGCCCAGCACGTTTTCGCAATAGGCCTGCACCGGTTCCCATACGGCTGGGTCTTTGGTGTTGTTGTCGATGATCAGGACTTCAAAGTCCGGGTAATCGAGCTTGGCCAACGCGTCGAGGGTTTGTTTAACCATCTCCGGCGGCTCGTTGTAGCAGGGCACGTGAATCGACACTTTCGGCCGGTAGGTGCTGTCGCCACTGACCGGAATAAACGGCCGGCGACGTTTGTGCACCCACACTGCCTCGGCCAATTCATGGGCCTCGGTAAGCAGTACGATAAACACGCCAATGGCGCCGACGCCGAGCAACAGGCCCACCGTCAGGCTGAACCAGGTGCTGTATTGCTGGCTATAGTCGTAGCCGATCCACACCAGCACCGAGCCGCCCGCAAAGGCAACAAAGGTCAGGAAGGTGCGGCCGCGTTGACGCAGGGCGCTGCCGTCAATCAGCAGCAAGGCCAGGGCAAGCATGGCCAGTACCACCGAACCGATGGCCAGCACACGCCATTGCGGAATGGCCACTACCGGCCCTTCAAAGGCGAACTTCTGCTGCCGTGCGGCGTTAAACACGCCCCAATAGGCGCCTACCGAACCTTCGTCACTGGCCTTCCATGGTTGGTCGAAGGCTTCAATCACAAAGTAGTTAAAGCCTTTGGCGTTCAGGGTGTTTACCAAGGTGCGCAGGTAAATCGCCTGGTCGGCTTGGGTTGCATCGGCACCGCCACGCATACGGCCGTTGCTCGGCCAGCCCACTTCGGAAAGCAGCAGCGGTTTTTTCGGGAAGATGCGTTTCAGGTCGCGAGCGCGGTCGAGCACGAACTGGGTGGAATCCTCCATGGGGATAAATTCCCAATACGGCAGGATGTGCGCCGCCACCAAGTCGGTGTGCTTGGCCAACGCCGGGTATTTTTCCCAGATGTGCCACTGCTCGGAGGTGGTCACCGGTACTTTCACTTGGGAACGTACGCGGTCGAGGAACACCATTAGCTGTTTGGGCGTCACTTCGCGGCGGAACAACGCTTCGTTACCCACCACCACACGCACAACGCTACGGGAGGAATTGGCGATCTCGATGCCCTTGGCGATTTCGCGCTCGTTGCGCTCCTCGTCCGGGCTGATCCAAATGCCCAAGGTCACGCGCAGGCCGAATTCTTCGGCAATCTTGGGGATATCGCCCAAGGTGCCGTCTACCGAATAGGTACGCACGTTGTCGGTGTGTTTGCTCAGAAGCTCGAGGTCTTCGCGCATCTGTTCGTCGGTCGGGTATTGATCCTTCTGCGGGTTCTGATCGAGACGGAACGGCGAGAAGGAGAAACCGGAGATTTGCTCGGGCCAGTCCGGGGCTGTTACCGGACGGTTGTACAGCGCCCAAATGCCGGTGAAAAGCGCGGCAATTGCCACGAATACCACCAGGTTGAGTCCAAATTTACGCGATGACATAGACGTTTCAGGTTCCAAAGGGTGGAACGGAGAGATGCCGGCGAGCGCCGGTCGGCGCGCATCCTACTCCGGCGCCAAATGGCTGTATAGCTCCGGCCAATCGCCCGGTTTTATTGCCCGCCAACCTTGGTCAGCGCCGCCTGTTAATAGTTCGGCTCTGCGCCTGTTGCGCTGGCGTTTTACTGGCACCGTCGGGCCATCGGTGCCGGTGGCAGTTAAGCATAGGCAGGCATGCCTGCGCACGCTCTGCGCCCTACTCAATACGTCAGCAAACAGACCTCTGGCGGCAGACAACACTTGGGCCTGGCGCTCGCGCTTCCTATAATGCGCGCCGATTGGCCGGACGCTCCCTTTATAGAGGGTGCCGTAGAGAGGTGCTGTGATGAGTACAGATGATCAACGCTTTGGCGGTATTGCCCGCTTGTACGGCCGCGATGGCTTAGCGCGGCTGGCCGCTGCCCATGTGGCGGTGGTCGGCATTGGTGGCGTAGGTTCGTGGACGGCCGAGGCGCTAGCGCGCAGCGGGGTGGGCGAAATCTCGCTGTTTGACCTGGACGATGTCTGCGTCACCAACACCAACCGGCAAATCCATGCCCTGCAAGGCGCCATCGGCCAGCCCAAGGTCGAGGTGATGGCTGAGCGCATTCGCGCCATCAACCCGGCCTGTGTGGTGCATGCGGTCAGCGACTTTGTCACCCGCGAAACCATGGCCGAGTACATCACCGTGCACCTGGACTGCGTGATCGACTGCATCGACAGCGTTAACGCCAAGGCTGCGCTGATTGCCTGGTGCAAGCGGCGCAAGATTCAAATCATCACCACCGGCGGTGCGGGCGGGCAGATTGACCCGTTGCTGATCCAAGTCGGCGACCTGAATAAAACCACCAACGACCCTCTGGCCTCCAGCGTGCGTTCGGCGCTGCGCCGCGACTACGGTTTCTCCCGCACCCAGGGCCGCCACTACAGCGTGCCGTGCGTGTATTCCCGCGAACAACTGCGCTACCCGAAACCCGACGGCAGCATTTGCCTGGAAAAGAAATTCGTCGGCGATGGCGTCAAGCTGGACTGCGCCGGTGGGTTTGGCGCGGTGATGATGGTGACCGCCACCTTTGGCATGGTCGCCGCAGCCAAGGCGGTGGATAAGTTGCTCGCCGGTATGCGGCGGCCGTCCGAGCGCGCGGCGGTTTAGCCCAGGTGTAGCGCCACTGCGTCAGACGCAGGCGGCGCTGCGACACCTGTCGTATTGCTGCAACAGTCGCACGGCCACAAGCGCGCCTCAGCGCTTCGCTACAAGCCCCGCCAGCCGGGCATTCCAGTTCTTTTAACGGCCCATGGCACAGCCGTTGCTCCAGTCCTTATCGTCAGCAGCGCAGCGCTGCGGCTCCTAATAAGAACTGGAGATTCCCCGATGAATCAGCTTGGCCTGCAGCCGTGCCATTACCCCGCACTGGCAAAAACCCTATTCGCTTCACTGCTGCTTAGCGCAGCCATTTCCGGCCACGCTATGGCCGCCGCTGCCGATAAGCCAGCCGCTGTGGATGGTGCCCGTATCAGCGCGGCCGACAGCGAGCCCGGCAACTGGATGACAACCGGCCGCACCTACGACGAGCAACGCTTTAGCCCGCTGAAAAAGATCAACGACGGTAACGTCGACAAGCTCGGCCTGACCTGGAGCTACAAGCTGGATATCGACCGTGGCGTGGAAGCCACGCCGATTGTGGTCGACGGCGTGATGTACACCACCGGGCCGTTCTCCATCGTCTACGCCCTGGACGCCCGCGACGGCAAACTGCTGTGGAAATACGACCCGCAATCGGACCGCTCGCGCGCCGGTGAAGCCTGCTGCGACGCGGTCAACCGTGGCGTGGCCGTGTGGAATGGCAAGGTCTACGTCGGCGTGCTCGACGGCCGCTTGGAAGCCATCGACGCCAAGACCGGGCAAAAGGTCTGGAGTGTGGATACCCGCACCGACCCTAGCCGCAGCATCACCATCACCGGCGCGCCACGTATCGTTAAAGGCAAAGTCATCATCGGCAACGGCGGCGCCGAGTTTGGCGTGCGCGGCTATATCACCGCCTACGACGCCGAGACCGGCAAGCAAGACTGGCGCTTCTTTACCGTGCCCGGTGACCCGAAAGAAATGCCCAGAGGCAAAGGCATGGAAATCGCCGCCAAAACCTGGTTTGGCGACAACTACCACAAGCAAGGCGGTGGCGGCACCGTGTGGGACTCGATGTCCTACGACCCCGAGCTGAACCTGCTGTACATCGGTGTGGGTAACGGCTCGTCATGGAACCCGCGCATCCGCAGTGAAGGCAAAGGCGACAACCTGTTCCTCTCGTCCATCGTCGCCATCAACCCGGACAACGGCGAATACGTCTGGCACTACCAAACCACGCCTGGCGATGCCTGGGACTACACCGCCACCCAGCACATCATGCTGGTGGATCTGCAACTCAACGGGAAAAAACGCAAGGTGCTGATGCAGGCGCCAAAGAACGGTTTCTTCTACGTGATTGACCGCGCCACCGGCGAGTTGCTGTCGGCGAAAAACTTTATCCCGATCAACTGGGCCACTGGCATCGACATGAAAACCGGCCGGCCGATCCGCAACGAAAAAGTCTCGGACTACTGGAAAGACCCAGAGAAAAAGGCTCGCCTGATTCAGCCGGCTTTCTGGGGCGCACACGACTGGCAGCCGATGTCGTACAACCCGCAAACCGGTCTGGTGTATATCCCGGCGCACATTATGTCGGCCATGTACCAAGACGTTGACGGTGCGCCGCCGCGCTCGAAGTTCAAAAGCATTTACCAGCTCGACGTCAACACCGGGATGATGCCGGAAGACCCGGATGGCCTGCGCAAAATCGCCGATACCTGGACCGGCAAGCTGATCGCCTGGGACCCGATCAAGCAAGAAGTGCGCTGGGAACAGCCGTACCCGACCATCTTTAACGGCGGCACCCTCAGCACTGCCGGCAACCTGGTATTTGAAGGCACCGCCAACGGCCGCGTGGTGGCTTACGCCGCCGACACCGGGAAAAAGCTCTGGGAATCGCCAGCCAACACCGGCGTGATGGCCGCACCGATTGCCTATGAAGTGGACGGCGAGCAGTACGTAACCTTTATGGCCGGCTGGGGCGGGGCGTTCTCCACCTTTGCCGGCGCCTTGTCGCTGCGTGCGGGCGTCAAGCCTAACGCGCAGGTGCTGACCTACAAGCTGGGCGGCACCGCGAAGTTGCCAGAGCTCAAAGATCGCTTTGCCGATCGCAAACCTGAGCCACCGAAATTGACCGGCACCACTGCGCAAATCGACCAGGGCCGCGAGCTGTTCAACGGCAGCTGCTCGCAATGCCACGGCATCAACGCCATCAGCGGCGGCGTGGTGCCAGACCTGCGCACCCTGAGCAAAGAAAACCACGAACGCTTCCTCGGCATCATTTACGGCGGGCGCATTCCAGACGGCATGCCGTCGTTCCAGGGCCACCTGGATCTGCAACAAGCCGAAGCCGTGCACCAGTACCTGATCAAACGCGCCTATGACCTGCAAGAGCAACTGGCCGGCGCCAAGAAAACCGCCAGCAATTGACCTCTGGCCGCCCGCTGCGGCGGGCGTTTAAGCGTGTAAAAGGAGAGACCCGAATGAGCACTGTCGTCACCTACGAGAACTACATCGATAACGCCTTTATCGGCAGCGAAGAGCTGATCGAGGTCTACAACCCGGCCAACGCCGAGCTGCTAGCGCGCGTCCCGCAAGCCACCAACGTCCAGGTTGAACGGGCCATCGCCGCCGCCCGCAAAGCGCAAAAAGGCTGGGCCGCTAAACCGGCCATCGAGCGCGCCGGCTACCTGCGCAAAATCGCCAACAAAGTACGCGACAACGCCGAACGCCTGGCGGGCATCATTACCAGGGAACAAGGCAAGGTGCCGGCCCTGGCCATGGTTGAAGTCAACTTCACCGCCGACTACCTCGACTATATGGCCGAGTGGGCGCGGCGCCTGGAAGGCGAAGTGCTGACCAGCGACCGCGCCGGCGAACACATCTTTTTGCAACGCAAACCCTTGGGCGTAGTGGCCGGCATTCTGCCGTGGAACTTCCCGTTCTTTCTGATCGCCCGCAAAATGGCGCCGGCGCTGATTACCGGCAACACCATCGTGATCAAACCGAGCGAAGAGACGCCAATCAACTGCTTTGAATTTGCGCGCTTGGTCGCCGAAACCGACTTGCCCACTGGCGTGTTCAACGTCGTCAGCGGCACCGGTGCTGGCGCCGGCCATGCACTCACCAGCCATGCCGGCATCGACCTGATCAGCTTTACCGGCAGCGTGCTTACCGGCTCGCGGATCATGGCCGCGGCGGCGCCCAACATCACCAAACTCAACCTGGAACTGGGCGGCAAAGCGCCGGCCATTGTGCTGG
>CAZIWV010000005.1:134724-220204 GCA_964543145.1 uncultured Pseudomonas sp. | reverse complement strand
ACGCCAAGCTGGTCTACAACAACAGCCCGTCCTTCAACTGGACCCTGAACTTCCGTCAGCAAGTGTTCGATGCGTTCGTTGCTGAAGGCAAAGACGTTTCCGCCTACGACCGCGCCAAACTGATGAGCGTTGACTACGACGCCACCGAACTGGCTCAGGTTGCTGACGAGAAGATCCGTACCTTCCAACGCGACGGTTCTGCTCAGGCTGGTATCTTCCACCACCTGATCACCCTGCCGACCTACCACACCGCTGCGCTGTCCACCGACAACCTGGCCAAAGGCTACTTCGCCGACCAAGGCATGCTGGCTTACGTGAAAGGCGTTCAACGCGAAGAGCTGCGTCAAGGCATCGCTTGCGTTAAGCACCAGAACATGGCCGGTTCGGACCTGGGCGACAACCATAAAGAGTACTTCGCTGGCGAAGCCGCTCTGAAGGCAAGCGGTAAAGACAACACCATGAACCAATTCCATTGATTGACGGAGTTGCTCTCTAAACCTCGGTTTAGGGTGTGAGAAAAAGGCGAACCTCGGTTCGCCTTTTTTTATGCCCGCGATTCCTTGCCCCAGGGCCAAGTAGGGTGCGCTGTGCGCACCGTGCATAAACGTGAACATCGCCACTGTGCGCACAGCACACCCTACGGAGCATACCCATTGAAGCCTGAGAAAAAGGCCAAGCTTGCGTGGCCTATGAGGCCAAAGTCGAAGCCCAGATCAAGCCCACCTCACCTGGGACATACGCCGCGTCTGTACGAGCAAAAAACGCGGACTATCGCGCAAAAAAGTACCCGCCTTACTTCCCGCTCGCATAACCACAAACAGCAACTATCCTGTTCCTGCACAACTCGATACGAAGTTCGTTGCGCCAAATAACAATGACTATCATCTAGAGCGAACTTTGCAGTCATAAACAACAAAATCGCTGATATACGACTAAGGCCCTATAAAGCGCCAAAACCCCGCCACACGGGGCTTTGCCTGAAATACAGCGCTAACATGTTGGCCCGTAAGTTAATTTTTTATAAGGAAAAATTTACTTACGAAGGCAGACACGCATAAAATTACGAAAATTAGATTGCTGGCTAAGCATTGCAACCAGCGACTTCCACACTCCATGATTCCGCCGATGCTTATTTAAGGAGTACCGGCATGCCTGCTGAAGCCGTCGCGACCATGTCCCACAACTGGGGCTTTGCCATTTTCCTGTTGGGTGTAATCGGCCTGTGTGCCTTTATGCTCGGCGTCTCCAGCCTGCTCGGTAGCAAGGCCTGGGGTCGCAGCAAAAATGAGCCATTCGAATCCGGCATGTTGCCTACCGGCAACGCACGTCTGCGCCTCTCAGCAAAATTCTATCTGGTCGCGATGCTGTTCGTGATCTTTGACGTTGAAGCCCTCTTTCTCTTCGCCTGGTCGGTGTCCGTTCGCGAAAGCGGCTGGGCCGGCTTTATAGAAGCTACAGTTTTTATAGCAATTCTGTTGGCAGGTCTTGTCTACCTATGGCGCATCGGTGCTCTTGATTGGGCTCCCGAAGGTCGTCGCAAGCGGCAGGCGAAGCTAAAACAATGAGGCTTTGGCGATGCAATACAAACTCACCAGGATCGACCCGGATGCGCCTAATGAGCAGTATCCGATCGGCGAACGGGAGACCGTTTCCGATCCGCTAGAGGATCAAGTTCACAAAAACATCTACATGGGCAAACTGCAGGACGTGCTGCATGGTGCGGTGAATTGGGGGCGCAAGAACTCCCTCTGGCCGTACAACTTCGGCCTTTCCTGCTGCTACGTGGAGATGACTACCGCGTTTACCGCTCCCCATGACATCGCCCGTTTTGGTGCCGAAGTAATTCGTGCATCACCACGCCAGGCGGACTTCATGGTGGTCGCAGGTACCTGTTTCGTAAAAATGGCTCCGGTCATTCAGCGCTTGTACGAGCAAATGCTCGAGCCTAAGTGGGTAATTTCCATGGGCGCCTGCGCGAATTCCGGTGGCATGTACGATATCTACTCTGTCGTTCAGGGCGTGGACAAATTCCTGCCCGTGGACGTTTACGTGCCCGGCTGCCCTCCCCGCCCAGAAGCATTTTTGCAGGCTTTAATGTTGCTGCAGGAATCGATTGGCCAAGAGCGTCGCCCACTGTCCTGGGTCGTCGGCGAGCAAGGCGTTTACCGCGCCGATATGCCGTCGCAAAAGGAACAGCGCCGTGAACAGCGTATTCAGGTAACCAACCTGCGCAGCCCCGACGAAGTGTGATTCAGCTTTTTCTTACCCAGAAAGCACGCCGGATTCACCCTTTACGTTGACTGATAGCGACCGAGACCATGACTGCAGACACCGCTCTGTACATCCCGCCTTACAAGGCAGACGACCAAGACGTCGTCAATGAACTGAACACGCGCTTCGGCGCCGATGCCTTCACCGCCCAGCAAACCCGCACGGGCATGCCGGTGCTGTGGGTGGCGCGTGAACGCTTGATCGAGGTGCTGACCTTCCTGCGTCAGCTGCCCAAACCCTACGTCATGCTCTACGACCTGCACGGCGTCGACGAGCGTCTGCGCACGCAGCGTCGCGGCCTGCCAGGCGCCGACTTCACGGTGTTCTACCACCTGATGTCGATCGAGCGTAATAGTGACGTGATGATCAAAGTCGCCTTGTCTGAGGGCGACCTCAACCTGCCGACGTGCACCAATATTTGGCCTAACGCCAACTGGTACGAGCGCGAAGTCTGGGACATGTACGGCATCACCTTTGTCGGCCACCCGCACCTGACCCGCATCATGATGCCGCCAACTTGGCAGGGTCACCCGCTGCGCAAAGACTACCCGGCGCGCGCCACCGAATTCGATCCGTTCAGCCTCTCGGTCGCCAAACAGGCACTGGAAGAAGAAGCCGCGCGCTTCAACCCCGAAGACTGGGGCATGAAGCGCGGCAACGCCAACGAGGACTACATGTTCCTCAACCTCGGCCCCAACCACCCCTCGGCCCACGGTGCGTTCCGTATCGTGTTGCAGCTGGACGGTGAAGAAATCGTCGATTGCGTACCGGAAGTGGGTTACCACCACCGTGGCGCCGAGAAGATGGCCGAGCG
The DNA here is from genome assembly GCA_964543145.1 of uncultured Pseudomonas sp. Lineage (GTDB taxonomy): Bacteria > Pseudomonadota > Gammaproteobacteria > Pseudomonadales > Pseudomonadaceae > Aquipseudomonas. Next base: position 217,119 of record CAZIWV010000005.1, on the reverse strand, counting down.
TCAGTCCTGGCACAGTTTCATTCCGTACACCGACCGTATCGACTACCTCGGCGGCGTGATGAACAACCTGCCGTACGTGCTCTCGGTCGAGAAGCTGGCCGGTATCAAGGTGCCCGAGAAGGTCGACGTCATCCGCATCATGATGGCCGAGTTCTTCCGGATCACCAGCCACCTGCTGTTCCTGGGTACTTACATCCAGGACGTTGGCGCGATGACTCCGGTGTTCTTCACCTTCACCGACCGCCAGAAGGCGTACACGGTGATCGAAGCCATTACCGGTTTCCGTCTGCACCCGGCTTGGTACCGCATCGGCGGCGTCGCCCACGACCTGCCGCGCGGCTGGGAAAAACTGGTGAAAGACTTCGTTGAATGGCTGCCAAAACGCCTCGACGAATACACCAAGGCTGCCCTGCAGAACAGCATCCTCAAGGGTCGTACCATCGGCGTCGCCCAGTACAACACCAAAGAAGCCCTGGAATGGGGTGTCACCGGTGCCGGCCTGCGTTCGACCGGTTGCGATTTCGACCTGCGTAAAGCGCGTCCGTACTCCGGCTACGAGAACTTCGAATTCGAAGTACCGCTGGCCGCCAACGGCGATGCCTACGACCGCTGCATGGTTCGCGTCGAAGAGATGCGCCAGAGCATCAAGATCATCGACCAGTGCATGCGCAACATGCCGGAAGGCCCGTACAAGGCGGATCACCCGCTGACCACGCCGCCGCCGAAAGAACGCACGCTGCAGCACATCGAAACCCTGATCACGCACTTCCTGCAGGTTTCGTGGGGCCCGGTCATGCCGGCCAACGAATCCTTCCAGATGATCGAAGCGACCAAGGGCATCAACAGTTATTACCTGACGAGCGATGGCGGCACCATGAGCTACCGCACCCGTATTCGTACGCCAAGCTTCCCGCACCTGCAGCAGATCCCTTCGGTGATCCGCGGCAGTATGGTCGCCGACTTGATTGCGTACCTGGGCAGTATCGACTTCGTTATGGCTGACGTGGACCGCTAACTATGACTACCACGCTGATTCAAACCGACCGTTTTACCCTCAGCGATGCCGAGCGTTCGGCCATCGAACATGAGTTGCACCACTACGAGGATTCACGCGCTGCTTCCATTGAAGCGCTGAAGATCGTGCAAAAGGCCCGTGGCTGGGTGCCGGACGGCGCCATTGCCGCCATTGGCGAAATCATCGGCATTCCGGCTAGCGACGTTGAAGGCGTGGCTACCTTTTATAGCCAGATCTTCCGCCAGCCGGTTGGCCGCCACATTATTCGCGTGTGCGACAGCATGGTCTGCTACATCGGCGGCCACGAGTCGGTGGTCAGCAGCATCCAGCAGCAACTGGGTATTGGCTTGGGTCAAACCACTGCCGACGGCCGCTTCACCCTGCTGCCAGTATGCTGCCTGGGTAACTGCGACAAGGCGCCAGCGCTGATGATCGACGACCACACCTTTGGCGACGTACAAGCCGATGGCGTGGCGCAACTGTTGGAGGCTTACGTATGACGTCCGCTTCGACCAACCGCCTGACTTCCTTTGGCCCAGCCAACAGCATCGCCCGCACCCCGGAAACCCACCCGCTCACCTGGCGCCTGCGTGACGACGCGCAGCCAGTTTGGTTGGATGAATACCAGGCCAAAGACGGCTACAGCGCCGCACGCAAAGCCTTCGCCGATCTGTCCCAAGACGAGATCGTGCAAACCGTCAAAGACTCCGGCCTCAAGGGCCGTGGTGGCGCCGGCTTCCCCACTGGTGTGAAGTGGGGGCTGATGCCTAAAGACGAATCCATGAACATCCGCTACCTGCTGTGCAACGCGGATGAAATGGAACCCAACACCTGGAAAGACCGCATGCTCATGGAGCAGCTGCCGCACTTGCTGATCGAAGGCATGTTGATCAGTGCGCGGGCTCTCAAGGCGTATCGCGGCTACATCTTTCTGCGTGGCGAATATGTCGATGCCGCGGCCAACCTCAACCGCGCCGTTGAAGAAGCCAAGGCCGCTGGCCTGCTGGGTAAAAACATCCTCGGCAGCGGTTTTGATTTCGAGCTGTTCGTGCATACCGGTGCCGGGCGTTATATCTGCGGTGAAGAAACCGCACTGATCAACTCCCTAGAAGGCCGCCGCGCCAACCCACGTTCCAAGCCGCCCTTCCCGGCCGCTGTGGGCGTATGGGGCAAGCCGACCTGCGTGAACAACGTCGAAACCCTGTGCAACGTGCCAGCCATCGTTGGTAACGGCATCGAGTGGTACAAGGGCCTGGCTCGCCCCGGCAGCGAAGACATGGGCACCAAGCTTATGGGCTTCTCCGGCAAGGTGAAAAACCCCGGCCTGTGGGAACTGCCGTTCGGCGTCACCGGCCGCGAGTTGTTTGAAGACTACGCCGGCGGCATGCGCGACGGCTTCACTCTGAAAGCCTGGCAGCCCGGCGGTGCCGGTACCGGCTTCCTGTTGCCCGAACACCTCGACGCGCAAATGTATGCCGGCGGCATCGCCAAAGTCGGCACCCGTATGGGTACCGGCCTGGCCATGGCGGTGGACAACACCGTCAACATGGTGGGCCTGCTGCGCAATATGGAAGAGTTTTTTGCCCGCGAATCCTGCGGTTTCTGCACGCCGTGCCGTGATGGTCTGCCGTGGAGCGTGAAAGTGTTGCGCGCCATCGAGACCGGCAACGGCCAACCAGGCGATATCGAAACCCTGGAGGGGTTGGTCAACTTCTTAGGCCCTGGCAAAACCTTCTGTGCGCATGCACCGGGTGCCGTGGAGCCACTGGGCAGCGCAATCAAATATTTCCGTCCGGAGTTCGAAGCGGGCATTTCCCGCGTTGCAGCACCGGTGGCGCCAACGCAGTTTGTCAGCGCCTAAGTTTTAGCGCTGGCGGCCAGTGAACTCGTAACCCAGAGCTCTGGCCCCAGCGAACCGTGATTCTATTAGCCACGCCCGCCAGTTGAGGGTGGCGAAAATCGCACACAACGCGGCTTTCCCATACCAACAACGGGCCAACGAAGAAACTTGAATATGGCCACTATCCACGTAGACGGCAAAGCCCTCGAAGTTGATGGAGCGGACAACCTGTTACAGGCCTGTCTCTCCCTCGGTCTCGACATTCCGTACTTCTGCTGGCACCCCGCGCTTGGTAGCGTCGGCGCCTGCCGTCAGTGCGCGGTAAAGCAGTACACCGACGAAAACGACACCCGTGGTCGTATCGTCATGTCCTGCATGACCCCCGCCACCGACAACACCTGGATCTCCATCGACGATGAAGAATCCAAGGCGTTCCGCGCCAGTGTTGTCGAATGGCTGATGACCAACCACCCGCACGACTGCCCGGTGTGCGAAGAAGGCGGTCACTGCCACCTGCAAGACATGACGGTGATGACCGGCCACAACGAGCGCCGTTATCGCTTCACCAAACGCACTCACCAGAACCAGCAACTGGGCCCGTTCATTTCCCACGAAATGAACCGCTGCATCGCTTGCTACCGCTGCGTGCGCTTCTATAAAGACTACGCCGGCGGCACCGACCTCGGCGTGTTCGGCGCCCACGACAACGTGTACTTCGGTCGCGTTGAAGACGGCATGCTGGAAAGCGAGTTCTCCGGCAACCTCACCGAGGTCTGCCCGACCGGTGTGTTCACCGACAAAACCCACTCCGAGCGCTACAACCGCAAGTGGGATATGCAGTTCTCGCCAAGCATCTGCCATGGCTGCTCCAGTGGCTGCAACATCAGCCCCGGCGAGCGCTACGGTGAAATCCGTCGCATCGAAAACCGCTACAACGGCTCGGTTAACCAGTATTTCCTCTGCGACCGTGGTCGCTTTGGTTATGGCTACGTCAACCGCACCGACCGCCCACGTCAGCCGCTGCTGACTGCCGGCAACCAGAAGCTCAGCGTTGACGCTGCCCTGGATAACGCCGCCGACCTGCTGCGCGGCCGCACCATCGTCGGCATCGGCTCGCCGCGCGCCAGCCTGGAAAGCAACTATGCCTTGCAAGAGTTGGTCGGTGCTGAGCACTTCTATTCCGGCATTGCTGCCGTTGAGCTGAGCAACCTGCGCCTGGTCTTGGACGTGCTGCAAAACAGCCCGCTGCCGATCCCCACCATGCGCGAAATCGAAGAACACGACGCTGTGTTCGTGCTGGGTGAAGACCTGACGCAAACCGCCGCCCGTATCGCCTTGGCCTTGCGCCAAACCGTGAAAGGCAAAGCCGAAGACATGGCCGAGGCCATGAAGATTCAGCCATGGCTTAACGCTGCCGTGCAGAACATTGGCCAGCACGCGCTAAACCCGCTGTATATCGCCAGCCTGGACGCCACCAAGCTTGATGACGTGGCCGAAGAGTGTGTACACGCCGCACCGGATGACCTGGCGCGTATCGGTTTCGCCGTCGCCCACGCCCTGGACGCCAGCGCCCCTGCCGTTTCTGGTCTGGACGCCGAAGCCTTGGCACTGGCGCAACGCATCGCTGACAGCCTGCTGGGTGCCAAGCGCCCGCTGATCATTGCCGGTACTTCGCTGGGCAATAACGCCCTGATCGAAGCTGCCGCCAATATCGCCAAGGCCCTCAAGCTGCGCGAGAAAAATGGCTCGTTGAGCCTGGTGGTTAACGAAGCCAACAGCCTTGGCTTGGCCATGCTCGGCGGCGACTCTGCTGACGCCGCGCTGCAAGCGGTGATCGACGGTAAAGCCGATGCCATCGTGGTGCTGGAAAACGACCTGTACACCCGCGCCGACAAAGCCCTGGTAGACGCTGCGTTGAATGCCGCCAAGGTGGTGATTGTTGCTGACCATCAGCAAACCGACACCACCGCTCGCGCCCACTTGGTCCTGCCAGCCGCCAGCTTCGCCGAAGGCGACGGCACTCTGGTCAGCCAGGAAGGTCGCGCCCAGCGCTTCTTCCAAGTGTTCGACCCCACTTACTACGACGCCAGCATTCTGGTGCACGAAGGCTGGCGCTGGTTGCACGCGCTGCGTAGCACCCTGCTTGGCCAGGATGTTGATTGGACGCAGCTCGACCACGTTACCGCTGCCACCGCTGCCAGCACCCCGCTGCTAGCGCGCATCGTCGACGCCGCGCCAAGCGCTGCATTCCGCATCAAGGGCCTGAAAATGGCCCGCGAGCCGCTGCGTTACAGCGGTCGCACGTCCATGCGCGCCAATATCAGCGTGCACGAACCGCGTACTCCACAAGACCAAGACACCGCGTTCGCCTTCTCCATGGAAGGCTATTCGGGCTCGGTTGAACCGCGTCAGCAAGTGCCATTTGCCTGGTCGCCGGGCTGGAACTCGCCGCAAGCCTGGAACAAGTTCCAGGACGAAGTCGGCGGCCATCTGCGCGCCGGTGACCCGGGCACTCGTCTGATCGAAAGCAAAGGCGATGGTCTGAGCTGGTTCACCGCCGCACCAAGCGCCTTTAACCCGGCGCAAGGCACCTGGCAGGTTGTGCCGGTGCATCACCTGTTTGGCAGTGAAGAAAACTCCTCGCGTGCCGCGCCGGTGCAGCAGCGTATTCCTGAAGCCTATGTGGCTGTTGCAGCCTCGGAAGCCGCGCGCTTGGGCGTTAACGAAGGCGCGCTGGTCAGCCTCAATGTCGCGGGGCAAACCTTGCGCTTGCCGCTGCGTGTCAGTGAAGAACTGAGCGCTGGAGTGGTGGCCTTGCCGGTTGGTTTGGCCGGTATTCCAGCGGCAATCGCTGGCAAAACCGCTGATTCGCTGCAGGAGGCCGCGCAATGAGTTGGTTCACGCCTGAAGTGATCGACGTGATCATCGCCGTGCTCAAAGCCATCGTGATCTTGCTCGCCGTCGTGGTGTGCGGCGCGCTGCTGAGCTGGGTGGAACGTCGCCTGCTGGCCCTCTGGCAAGACCGTTACGGTCCGAACCGCGTCGGCCCGTTCGGCGCATTCCAGATCGCCGCCGACATGATCAAGATGTTCTTCAAGGAAGACTGGACGCCGCCGTTTGCCGACAAGGTGATTTTCACCCTGGCACCGGTGGTGGCCATGAGCGCCCTGCTGATCGCCTTCGCCATCATCCCGATCACCCCGACCTGGGGCGTGGCGGACCTGAATATCGGCCTGCTGTTCTTCTTTGCCATGGCCGGTTTGTCGGTGTATGCGGTGCTGTTTGCCGGTTGGTCGAGTAACAACAAATTCGCCCTGCTCGGTAGCCTGCGTGCTTCGGCACAAACCGTGTCGTACGAAGTGTTTATGGGCTTGTCGCTGATGGGCATCGTCGCCCAGGTTGGCTCGTTCAACATGCGCGACATCGTTGAATACCAGGCGCAAAACCTGTGGTTCATCATTCCGCAGTTCTTTGGCTTCTGTACGTTCTTTATCGCGGGCGTTGCGGTTACCCACCGTCACCCGTTCGACCAACCGGAAGCCGAGCAAGAACTGGCAGACGGTTACCACATTGAATATGCCGGTATGAAATGGGGCATGTTCTTTGTCGGTGAGTACATCGGCATCGTGTTGATTTCGGCGCTGTTGGTCACCCTGTTCTTTGGTGGCTGGCATGGTCCGTTCAATATCCTGCCATCCCTGTCATTCATCTGGTTTGCGGCTAAAACAGCCTTTTTCATCATGTTGTTCATCTTGCTGCGCGCCTCTATTCCGCGCCCGCGCTATGACCAGGTGATGGATTTCAGCTGGAAATTCTGCCTGCCGCTGACCCTGATCAATTTGCTGGTGACCGCTGCCGTGGTGTTGCTCAACACCCCGGCCGGCGTGGCTCAGTAGAGGAGAATGACCGTGTTCAAGTATCTGTTCGATATCGTGCATGGCACCTACACCCAGCTTCGCAGCCTGGTGATGGTGTTCTCCCATGCCTTCCGCAAACGCGACACCCTGCAATACCCGGAAGAGCCGGTGTACCTGCCGCCACGCTACCGTGGCCGCATCGTGCTAACCCGCGACCCCGATGGCGAAGAGCGCTGCGTAGCCTGCAACCTCTGTGCGGTGGCCTGCCCGGTGGGCTGTATTGCCCTGCAAAAAGCCGAGACCGATGACGGTCGTTGGTACCCGGAGTTCTTCCGTATCAATTTCTCGCGCTGCATTTTCTGCGGCCTGTGCGAAGAAGCCTGCCCAACTACCGCGATCCAGCTGACGCCGGATTTCGAAATGGCCGAGCTGAAACGTCAGGACCTGGTGTACGAGAAAGAAGACCTGCTGATTTCCGGCCCCGGCAAAAACCCGGACTACAACTTCTATCGCGTGGCTGGTATGGCTATCGCTGGCAAGCCTAAAGGCGCTGCCCAGAACGAAGCTGAGCCGATCAACGTTAAGGGGCTGTTGCCATGATGCGTACCGCACAGACCTTGACCGGCCGCTGGCTGCCTGAATTCGTGGTGGGAATCTGATTATGGAATTCGCTTTCTACTTCGCGTCCGGCGTGGCGGTGGTGTCCACCCTTCGAGTGGTCACCAACACCAACCCGGTACACGCCCTGCTCTACCTGATTATTTCGCTGTTGGCCGTATCGATGACCTTCTTCAGCCTCGGCGCGCCATTTGCCGGTGCCTTGGAAATCATCGTTTACGCCGGCGCCATCATGGTGCTGTTCGTGTTTGTGGTGATGATGCTCAACCTTGGCCCTGCGGCATCCACCCAGGAACGCGCCTGGCTGACGCCGGGCATCTGGGTTGGCCCATCGGTACTGGCATTGGTGCTGCTCGCTGAACTGCTCTATGTGCTGTTTGGCACCGCCAGCGTCGGCGCTGTTGGCCTGACCACTGTCGACGCCAAAGCCGTCGGCATTAGCCTGTTTGGCCCTTATCTGCTGGTTGTTGAGCTGGCCTCCATGCTGCTGTTGGCAGCCGTGGTCGCCGCGTTCCACCTCGGCCGTCAAGAGGCGAAGGAAGTCCAATGATGAACTCAATTCCCCTGGAGCACGGCCTGGCCGTTGCCGGTGTGCTGTTCTGCCTGGGCCTGGTTGGCCTGATGGTACGGCGCAACATTCTGTTCGTGCTGATGAGCCTGGAAATCATGATGAACGCCGCCGGTTTGGCCTTTATCGTGGCCGGTAGCAAATGGGCCCAGCCCGACGGACAAGTGATGTTTATTCTGGTGCTGACCTTGGCTGCGGCCGAAGCCAGCATCGGCCTGGCCGTGTTGCTGCAGCTCTATCGCCGCTTCCACACCCTCGATATCGACGCTGCCAGCGAGATGCGCGGATGAACCTCATATTCCTGACGTGCCTGTTCCCCCTGCTCGGTTTCGCGCTGCTGGCGTTTTCCCGCGGTCGCTTTTCCGAAAACCTCTCGGCCTTGATTGGCGTTGGTTCGGTGGGCCTCTCGGCTCTAACCAGCGCCTGGATCATCTACCAGTTCAACGCCGCCCCACCTGAGGGCGGCGCCTACAGCCAACTGCTCTGGCAGTGGATGGCGGTGGACGGTTTCACGCCGAGTTTCACCCTGTATCTGGACGGCCTGTCGCTGACCATGCTCGGCGTGGTTACCGGCGTTGGCTTCCTGATCCATATGTTCGCCTCCTGGTACATGCGCGGTGAGGCCGGTTACTCGCGCTTCTTCGCCTACACCAACCTGTTTATCGCCAGCATGCTGTTCCTGGTGCTGGGCGATAACCTGTTGTTCCTGTACTTCGGCTGGGAAGGCGTGGGCCTGTGCTCGTACCTGTTGATCGGTTTCTACTACAGCAACCGCAACAACGGTAACGCCGCACTCAAGGCTTTCATCGTGACCCGGATCGGCGACGTGTTCATGGCCATCGGCCTGTTCATCCTGTTCCAGCAAGTGGGCACGCTGAACATCCAGGAACTGCTGGTGCTGGCACCGCAGAAATTCCAGGTCGGCGACTTCTGGATCACCCTGGCGACCCTGATGCTGCTGGGTGGCGCGGTCGGTAAATCGGCACAACTGCCGCTGCAAACCTGGCTCGCGGACGCGATGGCCGGCCCTACCCCGGTTTCGGCACTGATCCACGCCGCCACCATGGTGACCGCCGGTGTCTACCTGATCGCCCGTACCCACGGTCTGTTCACCCTGGCGCCGGAAATTCTCCACCTGGTCGGCATCGTCGGTGGTGTGACCCTGGTTCTGGCAGGTTTCGCCGCACTGGTTCAAACCGACATCAAACGTATCCTCGCCTACTCGACCATGAGCCAGATCGGCTACATGTTCCTGGCGCTGGGCGTGGGTGCATGGGATGGCGCGATTTTCCACCTGATGACCCACGCCTTCTTCAAGGCCCTGCTGTTCCTTGCTTCCGGTGCGGTGATCGTTGCCTGCCACCACGAGCAGAACATCTTCAAGATGGGCGGCCTGTGGAAGAAACTGCCGTTGGCCTACGCCAGCTTTATCGTCGGTGGCGCGGCCCTGGCCGCCCTGCCCTTCGTGACTGCCGGCTTCTATTCCAAGGATGAAATTCTTTGGGAAGCCTTCGCCAGCGGCCACACCGGTTTGCTCTACGCCGGTTTGGTCGGTGCGTTTATGACCTCGCTGTACACCTTCCGCCTGATCTTTATCGCCTTCCACGGCGAAGCGAAAACCGAAGCCCACGCCGGCCACGGCATCAGCCACTGGCTGCCGCTGGGTGTGCTGATTGTGCTGTCGACCTTTATCGGCGCGCTGATCAGCCCACCGCTGGCCGGCGTATTGCCAGAAAGCGTTGGCCATGCCGGCGGCGACGCCAAGCACAGCTTGGAGTTGTCTTCGGGCCTGATCGCCATTGCCGGTATCGCCCTGTCGGCCATGCTGTTCCTCGGCAAGCGCCGTTTCGCCACCGCGGTCGCCAACAGTGGCCCGGGCAAATTGCTGTCGGCCTGGTGGTTCGCCGCCTGGGGCTTCGATTGGATCTACGACAAGCTGTTTGTGCAGCCGTACCTGCTTATTACCCGTCTGCTGGGCAATGACCCCATCAATAGCAGCATTGGTGTAATTCCTCGTTTAGTGCGCGTCGGCAATAGCCTGATGAGCCGTACGGAAACCGGCAGCCTGCGCTGGTACTCAGCGTCGATTGTCGGCGGCGCCGTGCTGCTGCTCGCCGTTCTTCTCTTTTTGAATTAAGGAAAACAGCCCAACATGATTCTGCCTTGGCTAATCCTGATTCCCTTTATCGGCGGCCTGCTGTGCTGGCAGGCCGAACGGTTCGGCAACACGCTGCCGCGCTGGATCGCTCTGCTCAGCATGGTGCTGCTGTTCGGCCTGAGCCTGTGGTTGTGGACCACCGGCAACTTCAGCCTGGCCCCTGCGCCAGGTGCTGATCCGGTCTGGGCCCATGAATTCAAAGTGCAATGGATCGAGCGCTTCGGCATCACCATTCACCTGGCAATGGACGGTCTTTCGGTTCTGATGATCGTGCTCACCGGCTTGCTCGGTGTGCTGTCGGTTCTCTGTTCCTGGAACGAAATCCAGAACCGCGTCGGCTTCTTCCACCTCAACCTGCTGTGGATTCTCGGCGGCGTGGTGGGCGTGTTCCTGGCCATCGACCTGTTCTTGTTCTTCTTCTTCTGGGAAATGATGCTGGTGCCGATGTACTTCCTCATCGCGCTCTGGGGTCACAGCGGCAGCAAGGGCAACACCCGTATCAACGCCGCGACCAAGTTCTTTATCTACACCCAGGCCAGCGGCCTGATCATGTTGATCGCCATCCTTGGCTTGGTGTTTGTGAACTACAACGCCACCGGCGTGATCACGTTTAACTACGCCGACCTGCTGAAAACAAAGATGTCGGAGGGCACTGAGTACATCCTCATGCTCGGCTTCTTTATCGCCTTTGCGGTGAAGTTTCCGGTGGTGCCGTTCCACTCGTGGTTGCCTGACGCTCACGCCCAAGCGCCAACGGCAGGCTCGGTCGACTTGGCCGGTATCCTGCTGAAAACCGCGGCCTACGGTCTGATGCGTTTCGCCCTGCCGCTGTTCCCCCATGCTTCGGCTGAGTTCGCCAACATCGCCATGTACCTGGGCGTGTTCGCGATCATCTACGGTGCCTTGCTGTCGTTCGCGCAGACCGATATCAAGCGCCTGATCGCTTACTCCAGCGTCTCGCACATGGGTTTCGTGCTGATCGCCATCTACTCCGGTAGCCAGATCGCCCTGCAAGGCGCCGTGGTGCAGATGGTGGCCCACGGTCTGTCGGCCTCGGCGCTGTTTATCCTTAGCGGCCAGCTGTACGAGCGTCTGCACACCCGCGATATGCGCGAAATGGGTGGTATCTGGGGTCGCCTGCCGTACCTGCCCGCCATTAGCCTGTTCTTTGCTGCTGCAGCGCTGGGCTTGCCGGGTACCGGTAACTTTGTTGGCGAGTTCCTGATTCTGATCGGCGCCTTTAAAGCCTTCCCGTGGTTCACCATTGTGGCGGCCACCGGCCTGGTGTTTGGTTCGGTGTACTCGCTGATCATGATCCACCGTGCCTACTTTGGCCCGACCAAGTCCGATGAGCCATTGCGAGGCATGAATGCCCGTGAGATGTCCATGGTGCTGAGCCTGGCGGTGTTGCTGATCTTGCTTGGGGTTTACCCGCAGCCGATCCTCGACACCTCCTCGGCCACCATGCATGGCGTTCAACAGTGGCTCGGTGCCGCTATCACTCAACTCGCATCGGGCCGGTAGCCTGTAATGGAAAGCCGCGTTATGGAATTCACTACTCAACACCTGCTCGCCCTGCTACCGCTGCTGGTGGTTTGCGCCACCGTCGTGGTGGTGATGCTGGCCATCGCCTGGCGGCGTAACCACAGCCAGACGTTTATCTTGTCTGGCCTGGGCCTGAACCTGGCTCTGCTGTCGCTTATTCCGGCAGTAAAAGCCACGCCGTTGGCGGTCACCAGCCTGCTGTTGGTCGACAACTTTGCCAACTTCTATATCGGCTTGATTCTGGTCGCCACGCTGGCCTGTGTGACCTTGGTCCACGCCTATATGGGTGACGACAAAGTCGGCTTCCCTGGCAACCGCGACGAGCTCTATCTGCTGATTCTGATGGCCGCTGCCGGTGGCATCGTGCTGGTCTGCGCGCAGCACCTGGCTGGCTTGTTTATCGGCCTGGAACTGCTGTCGGTGCCGGTCTACGGCATGGTCGCTTATGCGTTCTTCAATAAGCGTTCGCTGGAAGCCGGCATCAAATACATGGTGCTCTCCGCCGCTGGCTCGGCCTTCCTGCTGTTTGGTATGGCCCTGCTCTACGCCGACGCCGGCACCCTGAGCTTTGCCGGTATCGGCGCCAAGTTGGCCGCGACTGGCGCGCAGAGCGCCATGGCGCAACTGGGCCTGGGCATGATGCTGGTGGGCTTGGGCTTCAAACTGTCGATGGTGCCGTTCCACCTGTGGACGCCAGACGTGTACGAAGGCGCTCCGGCACCGGTTGCTGCCTTCCTGGCTACCGCCAGTAAAGTCGCCGTATTTGCGGTGATGGTGCGCCTGTTCCTGCTCTCCCCTGCTGCCAACGAAGGCTTGCTGACCACCGTGCTGTCGGTGATTGCGGTTGCTTCGATTCTGGTGGGTAACCTGCTGGCGCTGCTGCAGAACAACCTCAAGCGTCTGCTCGGTTACTCGTCCATCGCCCACTTTGGTTACCTGCTGATCGCGGTTATCGCCGGCAAAGGGTTGGCCGTGGAAGCGGTGGGCGTATACCTGGCCACCTACGTGCTGACCAGCCTTGGCGCGTTTGGCGTGATCACCCTGATGTCGACGCCTTACAGCGGCCGCGACGCCGACGCCCTATACGAATACCGCGGCCTGTTCTGGCGCCGTCCGTACCTCACCGCCGTGCTCACGGTAATGATGCTGTCGCTGGCGGGTATTCCGCTGACCTCCGGCTTTATCGGCAAGTTCTACGTGATCATGGTCGGTGTGGAATCGCAGCAGTGGTGGCTGCTGGGCAGCATGGTGCTGGGTAGCGCGATTGGCGTGTTCTACTACCTGCGCGTGATGGTCACCCTGTTCCTGGTTGAACCTAACCTGCATCGCCACGACGCCCAGGAAAACTGGGGCCAGCGCACTGGCGGCCTGATGCTTGTAGCGGTAGCCCTGCTCGCCTTTGTACTTGGCGTTTACCCGCAGCCGCTGCTGGAACTGGTGCAGCACTCGACAATGGCCTTGGTTCACTAAGGTCAAAACGCAGCACAAAAAAAGCCCGGCTAAATGCCGGGCTTTTTGCTTTGTAGGCTGGGTGCCTTACGCCAGATCGGCGAGGGTCAGATCGAGGCACTTACGCGCCTTTTCCACCAGCTCATCAATCTCTGCTTTGCTGATGACCAACGGCGGCGAAATGATCATGGTGTCGCCTACCGCGCGCATGATCAGGCCGTTGTTAAAGCAATGCCCACGGCAAATCATGCCTACGCCCTTGCCTTCGTAACGCGCCCGTGTGGCCTTGTCTTTGACTAGCTCAATCGCGCCGAGCATGCCCACACCGCGCACCTCGCCCACCAACGGGTGATCAGCTAGCTCGCGCAGACGTTTTTGCAGATACGGCGACGTTTCTTCGCGCACGCGCTCCAGAATCTTTTCTTCGCGAATAATGCGCAGGTTTTCCAATGCCACAGCCGCCGCCACCGGGTGCCCTGAGTAAGTAAAGCCGTGGTTGAAGTCGCCGCCTTCGTTGATCACTGCCGCCACCTTGTCGCTGACGATCAGGCCACCCATGGGGATATAGCCCGAGGTCAGGCCTTTGGCGATGGTCATAAAGTCCGGAGTGTTGCCGTAGAAGTTACTGCCGAACCATTCACCAGTGCGGCCAAAGCCACAAATCACTTCGTCGGCGGCAAACAGGATGTCGTACTTAGCGAGAATCTCGCGCACCTTTGGCCAGTAGCTGTCAGGCGGAATAATCACGCCACCGGCGCCTTGAATCGGCTCGGCGATAAAGGCGGCCACCTTGTCTTCGCCGACTTCCAGAATCTTTTTCTCCAACTGCTCGGCCGCCCAGACACCGAACTCGTCCGGGCTCATATCGCCGCCTTCACCAAACCAGTACGGCTGCGGAATATGCACGATATCCGGCAGCGTGCCGCCCTGTTCGTGCATACCTTGCATGCCGCCCAGGGCAGCGCCGGCCACGGTGGAGCCGTGGTAGCCGTTGATACGGCCGATGATCACTTTTTTCTCCGGCTTGCCCTTCACCTGCCAGTAGTGACGGACCATACGCAGCAAGGTGTCGTTACCTTCCGAGCCCGAGCCGGTAAAAAACACATGGTTCATATGCGCCGGGGCCAACTCGGCGATGGTTTTCGCCAGTTCCAGCACCGGAGGGTGCGCGGTCATAAAGAAGGTGTTGTAGAACGGCAGCTCTTTCATTTGCTTGGCGGCGGCATCGGCCAGCTCTTCGCGACCATAGCCGATAGCCACGCACCAGAGACCGGCCATGGCGTCGAGGATTTTGTTGCCTTCGCTGTCCCACAGGTACACGCCGTCAGCCTTGGTGATAATGCGCGGGCCAACCTGCTTTAGCTGTTTGTAATCGCTAAAGGGCGCCAGGTGATGATTGTCGCTCAGGGCTTGCCACTGCAGGGTTTGCGGGTTCTTTGTTGACTTGCTCATACGCACTCCTCACGGCCCGGCACCAAGGCGCCAGACGCTGAAAAATTAAAGAAACCAGCGGTATTCGCGGACACTGATTTCTTGTAGAAAGGCCAGGTGGTCCTGACGCTTGTTTTCGCAGTACACATCCACAAACTCGGCGCCTAAGCCTTCGCGCACTTGTGGCTGCTGCTGCATGGCACGCACGGCTTGGAGGATATCCAGGGGGAAATCCAGGCCGCTGCTACGGTCTTCGTTTAACGGTGCAATCGGCTCACGGCCATTGGCCAGGCCGCTTTCCAGGCCGACCAAAATGGCCGCCAGCACCAAATAAGGGTTGGCATCGGCGCCGGAAATACGGTGCTCAATACGCAGGTTTTTCGCATCAGACTCCGGAATACGCACACAGGCATCACGGTCTTCATAACCCCAACTGGCGCGCGTTGCCGCGTTTACCGTGCCGCCCAAACGGCGGTAGGCGTTCTGGTTGGGGGCGAAGATCGGCATGCAGTGCGGCAGCAACTCCAGGCAACCGGCCACGGCATGGCGCAGCGCCTGCTGCTCATTGGCGGCGAGCAGATTATTGCCCTCGGCGTCGTACAGGCTGACGTGCACATGCATGCCGCTGCCTGGGTGTTGCAGATACGGCTTGGCCATAAAGCTGGCGCGGTAGCCGTGCTTGAGCGCTACACCGCGGGTGCTGCGGCAAAACAAGGCAGCCCAGTCGGCGGCCTGCAAACCGTCGTCGAGATGACCGAAGTTGATTTCAAACTGGCCAGGGCCGAGTTCGGCAGTAATCACCGTGGTGTCTATGCCTTGGATACGCGCGGTTTCAACCATGTCATCGAGCACTGGGGCAAAGCGCGACAGCCGCTCGATATGCATGTTGGGCATGTCATCGCCGTCATCGCTGAGCTCGTCGCGGGGGAACTGCGGCAGGCCATCACGGAGCTTTTTATCAAACAGATAAAACTCCAGCTCAAAGGCCACCACCGGGTGAATGCCCTTGCGCTTCAAACGTTCGAGCACCTGAACCAGCACTTCGCGTGGTTCAAACTCGATGGGCGACTCGGTGCCATCGGAGGTAATCAGCATCTGCCCTACCGGCTGCGCTTCCCAGGTCACTAATTTCAATGTGCCAGGCACCAAGCGGCGCGGCGCATCGGGGTCGCCGTCGTGAAAGCAGTAGTCGCCAATTTTGAACAACCCGCCTTGCACGCCGAGCAGCACGCAGTTTTGCGGCAGCTTGAGGGCGCTACCGGCGGCGACTTTTTCCAGCATGTCTACCGGGTAGCGTTTGCCATAAAAGTGCCCGGGAATATCCAGGGAAATCAGGTCGACATAACGCACCTCGGGGTGGCGTTGGCGGAAAGCCTGCACTTCTGTTAGCAGGTCGGCGTTCATGGTTGCAGCTCCTGGAGCGTTCATCAGGTGTATACCCACAGCACGCGCGTGGGCAGTTCAGAGAGGTTGCCGTAGCGGCAATGGGCGTGTTGGGCGAGCTGGAAGGCATCGCCGGTGCGCAGGGTTACCGGTTCGTCGCTGTCACCCAGCCACAAGGTCAGTTCGCCTTCCAACACATAACCGCCCTGTTCGGAAATATCGCTCAAGGTCCGTTCACCGGAACTGGAGCCCGGTTCCAGCAAGCTTTCCAGCATCGAAAAGCTGGCGGACATCTTCGGCGACACCAGAATGTCGGTAATGCCATTGGCGAAATACAGCGTGCGGCGTTCGTCCGGGCGGGTTACCCAGGGCAATTGCTTGGGCTTAGACAGGTTGTAGAAATAGGTGGTGGTGACATCCAAGGCCTGGCTGATCGCGGTGAGGTCGGCCACCGTCGGCCGCGACAAGCCGCGCTCGACCTGCGAAACAAAGCCCACCGAGCGGCCGATCTTGTCGGCCAGCTCTTTTAGCGTGAGTTTTTTGTGCTTGCGCAGGTCGTGAATCAGGATCGCCAGCGCGGCAATTTCTTCTTCTTTGGTCACGGGTGCAGGCTCCATTAAATACTGTCGCGCAGGCGGTAATAGGCCTTGCCCAGCGCTTCCAGAGGCGCGGCCAGATAGCGGCCACCGGGGAAGCTAGGGTTGCTCAGGCCCTGGTACAAACTGAGTAAATCACTGTTGCCAAGAATCGCTTCGCTGACCGCCCGGGCGCCGGCCAGGGTCGGCAATACGCCGTGCCCCGAATAGCCCTGCAGCCAGTAGCGGTTGCCCTCGCGGCCGATATCCGGGGTGCGCTTAAGGGTGATGTCGATATGTCCGCCCCAGGCGAACTCGATCGGCACGCCTTTAAGTTGCGGGAAAACCCGCTCAAGAAATGGCCGAGTCGCACCGGCGATATCTCTCGGCATACCGCCCAGGTAGGTGCAGCCGCCGCCGAACAGCAGGCGGTGGTCAGGCGTTAAGCGGAAGTAGTCGAGCACAAACTGGTTGTCGGTGACGCAGGCATCTGTTGGCAGCAAGGCTTTGGCTTGCGCTTCGTTCAGCGGCGCAGTGGCCACTTGGTAAGTGCCCACCGGCAATACGCGCTTGGCCAGCGCCGGATCGAGTTCATCGACATAGGCATTGCAGGCCAACACCAACACATCGGCGCGCACACTGCCTTGCTCGGTTTTCACCACATAGCCGTCGCCTTCCTGGCCATAACTCAGCGCTTTGCTGTGTTCATGGATACGCCCGCCTGCGGCTTCGATCGCTGCGGCCAAACCTAGGGCGAGCTTTAGCGGGTTGAGGTGGCCGCCTTCGGGGTCGTACAAGCCGGCTTGATAACGTTCGCTGGCGACGAACTTCGGAAGATCTTCGCGGGGAATAAAGCGCAGTGCGTCATGGCCCCATTTATGGCTGGCCTCGTGTTGCCACTCATGCAGGATGGCGTTGCGCCGCGGCATCACCGAGGTCCACAGGTGGCCGGCGCGGTAGTCGCAGTCAAAGCCGTGGCGGCCCGGCAAGTCTCGCAGCTCTTGCGCGGCCCAGCGCATGCTGTCCCACAGGCGGCGAGCGCGCTCCAGGCCTAAGGCCGCTTCCAGAGGCGGCATATCGCACGACCAGCCCAGAATCGCCTGACCGCCATTACGGCCGCTGGCCGCCCAGGCCACGCGGCTGGCCTCAATCACCGTGACGCGTTTGCCTGCCAGGGCCAAACGCAGTGCCGTGTGCAGGCCGCTAAAACCGGCGCCTATCACCACCACATCGGTGTTGTGCTCACCCTGAACCGGCGCACGCGCGGTCAGCAACGCCGCACAGCAGTGGGCGTAATAGCTAGAGACGTGGTGGGACGAACGCTGAAACATTAGCAATCCAAATTCACGAGCGTGAAATTAATTGAATTTAATTTCACGAACGCTACCGGAAAATCCTGACAGCAGCAACCCGCTCGCTTGACCTTGCCACTGTGACAAGGCCGACGCTGCACACCCTACAAACCAATCGGATCAGGACTCCACGTATGACCACTCGACGCACTTTTGTAAAAAGCCTGGCCGCCGGCACCGTGCTGGGCGGTCTTGGCCTGTGGCGCACACCTGTATGGGCGGTCAACAGCCCCGGCCAGCCGCAGGTATTGAGCGGCAGTGACTTCGACCTGTTTATTGGTGAAACCCCAGTCAATTTCACCGGCGCGCCCCGCACGGCGATGACCATCAACGGCAGCCTGCCAGGGCCATTGCTGCGCTGGCGCGAAGGCGACACCGTGACCCTGCGCGTGAAAAACCGCCTGCGCGAGCCCACCTCCATTCACTGGCACGGCATCTTGCTGCCGGCCAATATGGATGGCGTGCCCGGTCTGAGCTTTAACGGCATCGCGCCGGACGGCCTGTACACCTACCAATTCAAGGTGAGGCAACACGGCACCTACTGGTACCACAGCCACTCCGGTATGCAGGAACAGGCTGGCATCTACGGCCCTTTGGTAATCGAACCGCGCGAGCCGGAACCGTTCGCCTATGAACGCGATTACGTGGTGATGCTTAGCGACTGGACCGACGAAAACCCCAGCCAGCTCCTACGTACCCTGAAAAAACAAGCCGACTACTACAACGCCCATAAGCGCACCGTTGGCGACTTTATCGACGACGTCAGCCGCAACGGTTGGGGCAACACGGTGAGCGAACGCCTGAGCTGGGCGCAGATGCGTATGACGCCCACCGACATCGCCGACGTCAGCGCCAGTACCTACACCTACCTCATGAACGGCCACGCGCCAGACGGCAACTGGACCGGTATTTTCCAGCCCGGCGAGCGCATTCGTTTACGGCTGATTAACGGCTCGGCCATGAGCTATTTCGACCTGCGCATCCCCGGCCTACGGATGACCGTGGTCGCCGCCGATGGCCAGCCGGTAAACCCGGTCACAGTTGATGAACTACGCCTGGCCGTAGCAGAAACCTACGACGTGATCGTCCAGCCCGAAACTGCCGAGGCCTACACCCTCTTTGCCCAAGCAATGGACCGCAGCGGTTACGCCCGTGGCACCCTTGCCGTGCGTGAAGGCCTAAAGGCACCCGTACCGGAATTGGACCCACGCCCGCAACTGTCCATGGCCGACATGGGCATGGACCATGGCGCGATGGCCGATATGGTTGATATGCCGGGCATGGACCACAGCCAAATGGCCGGCATGCAAAACCATCCAAAATCGGAAGCAGACAACCCGCTGGTAGATATGCAAACCATGCAACCGGCGGCCAAGCTCGACGACCCGGGCCTGGGCCTGCGCAACAACGGCCGCCGCGTGCTCACCTACAGCGATCTACGCAGTACCTTCCCCGACCCCGATGGCCGCGAGCCCAGTCGCACCCTGGAGCTGCACCTCACCGGCCATATGGAGAAATTCGCTTGGTCCTTTGATGGCGTGCCCTTCTCCGCTGCCGAGCCCATTCGCCTCACCTACGGCGAGCGCGTGCGCATCGTGCTGGTCAACGACACCATGATGACCCACCCCATTCACCTACACGGTTTATGGAGCGACTTGGAAGACGAGCACGGCAACTTCCAAGTGCGCAAACACACCATCGACATGCCGCCCGGCAGCAAACGCAGTTACCGCGTCACAGCCGACGCCCTCGGCCGCTGGGCGTACCACTGCCATCTACTGCTGCACATGGACACCGGCATGATGCGCGAAGTGCGTGTAGACGAAGGACAACCCTCATGAAAAGGCTGCCAATTACGTTCGCCCTGCTGGCGCTGGCAAGCACCACGTACGGCGCCGAGGCCTTGGACCACTCCATGCACGATATGCCTGGCATGAGCATGGACATGCCCGACATGGACCACTCGACCATGGGCCACGACATGAGCGCTGGTAGCACCCCGCTGCCCACCGCCGCACAAAGCCGCACGCCGATTCCGCCCATTACCGACGCCGACCGGCAAGCCGCTTTTCCGGTGGTTGCCGGCGGCCATGAAAGCCACGCCAGCGCCCTTAATAGCTACCTGCTGCTCGACCGCCTCGAATGGCAAAACCTCAAGGCCGGCAACGCCTTGGCGTGGGACGCCAGCGGTTGGGTTGGCGGCGATATCGACCGCCTATGGCTACGCAGCGAAGGTGAACGGGTGGATGGCCGTACCGACAAAGCCGAAATGCAGGCCTTATGGGGCCACGCCATCAGCCCTTGGTGGGACGTAATGCTCGGTGCTCGCCAAGATTTCAAACCCGGCTCAGCACAAACCTGGGCGGCATTTGGAATTCAGGGCACACCTTTGTATGGCGTGGAAACCGAGGCCACCGCCTACCTCGGCGAAGCTGGCCAAACGGCCCTGCGCTTAAAAGCCGAATACGATCTGCTGCTGACCAACCGCCTGATCTTGCAACCCATGGCCGAAGCCAATTTCTACGGCAGAAACGATGCCGAGCGTGAGGTCGGCGCAGGCCTGAGCAACACTGAACTTGGCCTGCGTTTGCGCTACCAGATTCGCCCGGAAATCGCCCCGTACGTGGGCCTGACCTGGAATCGCGCTTACGGCAATACGCCGGCTGAGGACGACGATAGCGACGCACGTTTGGTGATCGGTGTACGCGCCTGGTTCTAAACGCGGGATAACCAACCTAGTCAGTCCTCAGGCTCCCTGGGTTTATCTGGGTTTTTTTCGAAACGGCTGATCAGGTGCGGCACCAGGTTAAGCACAATCAAAGCAAAGCCGGTGCCCAGCAGCGCGGTCGCCTCGCGCCCCAGCCCCACGGTGATGCCAATGGCGCAGGTCAGCCAGATGCCAGCCGCGGTGGTCAGGCCTTTGACTTGGCTAGGGTCGCGGCCCTTGAGAATAGTGCCGGCGCACAAAAAGCCGATGCCGGCGACCACGCCTTGAATCACCCGGCTCATGGCATCCTGCTCGGCGCCCATTTGCACCGCGGCCATCACGAATAACGCGCTGCCTAAGCACACCAGCATATGGGTGCGGATGCCTGCGGCTTTGCCATGTTGCTCACGTTCCCAACCCAGTAGGCCACCAAGTAGCACCGCCAAGCCCATGCGCAGCGTCGCCCGGGTGGTGTGGGCAATATCGTTCAGATCGGAAAACTCGCTGCTCAGCGTGGCGAGAATCGTCTCCCACATGCTTAAACCGCCTCGCCGGAATCAGCCGGAGTCTCTGGCAAATAACGGTGCGCACCGCAGCGTGAACAGCACTGGCATAGCAACAATTCGCTGCCAAATAACTCATGTGTTGCCTCTAGCCAATTACAGCCTTTTAGAAAGCAGACAAAGGTCATTTCACCACCTCCTGCGGGCAACGCCGCACATTTACGGGCTTATCGGATTACGGGACCGGTGCTTTTCCCCTACCTAGTTATCGACTCGCGGCCGTTTCGTTTGGTTTAACGATTTTTCATCGATGCAGGGACGAAATACAGCAACAAGGAGCAGCAAAAGCGACGGTAAATCGCGAGATAGACGGTAATGCCGCCTGGCAAAAAAGCTGAACCCTTTGCCTGCGCCTGGGGCCAAAGTTTTTAACGGCTCCCAAGAGATGACCTCAGCATGAGTGGCCAATACCCGTTTGTGGTGCATTACCGGTTGCAGGGTCAGCCCCGCAGCGTAGAAGTGCAAAGCAACAGCGAAGCCTTTACGCCAAGCCAGGCGCGCGACCACGTTGAATCGCTGCATACGGCAGTGGCTAGCAGCGACATCACCGACATCCGCGTAGCTGCCGGCAAGCACGGCGGCCCCAGTCAGCCAGGCCGCCAGCAGGCGACCTGACAGCTGTCTCTAAAACAACCACACCTACGAGAATGCCTTGATGAAAAATCTCGAAACGCCCGCCGTAAAAATCGCCGTGTACGGTGCCCAGAACAGCATTGGCCATGCGCTGCTGGTGGAAGCTCTGGCGCGTCAGTTCGAGACCACAGTGGTTCTCGACGACCTTAATGCGATCGACGCCCGCCCTGGGCTGAGCACCGTTCACGGCGACCCTTCCGACCCCATAAGCGTGAGTCAAAGCATTGCCGGCAAAGACGCGGTGATCAGCGTGCTGCCCGGCCATGGTGCTCACAACCAATTTGAAGACACCTTTAAAGCAGTAACAGCCCTGCTGGATGGCTTACCGATTGCGGGGGTTAAACGTCTACTGCTCGTCGGCGACTTTACTTGGTTAGACGCGACCAGCGCGCTTAGCGAACCGCTGCAGCAACTGCAAGATCGCCTGACCGGTAGTCCAGTGGTATGGACGCTATTCGACGCCCCTGCCGTAAGTGACCCACTGCTGAGCAGCGGCGACCAACGCGACGCCGCAGGCGAGTTCCAACCGCAGCAAGCGCAACTGCTGCGCAGTTTTGCCAACCAAGTAGTCGACGAGGTTTGCCACGCCGACAACATGCACCAACGTATTCGTATTCATCCCCAAGTCACTGCGGTGCAAAGCCCTAGCGACGTGGATGTGATGCCGCAGCCTTAACCGGTTGCTGGGAGGACCCCGTGCCACCTGAAAGCGTGATTTTGCTGCTAATTGGTACCTGGCTGCTGGTGGCAGCGGCCGCCTTATGGGGAATGCTGCGTATTAGCCGGCGTCGCCACCATCAACAACACGCGCGCAACAGCGAGCGCGTGGCCATGCGTGCGGCACAGGTCCAGCAAAAGCTCGCCCGTGCCGGTCATTAATCCAGGATGTAAGTCAGGAGCGTGCATGCATGATGGATAGCCAAACGGTCGATACCCAAGCCTTTCTCGAGGCCTTTATGACGTTGATGCAAGACTGCGCGATGCCGCTGTTCGAAGAAGCCAAAACTTACGCCCAAGGCGCCGGCCTTAGCGTCCGCCTGGAACTGCACGGCGCCGAGAAAGCCAACCCCGGCTTATGCCTACTGGTGGCTTACCCCGACACCCTGCTCGAGCACAGCTTCAACAGGTGCTGCATCACCGCAGAACCGTCTCAGCAGAAAATTCTCCACGAAGACTTTTACAGCGATAGCAAACAGCGCCGGGTTCAACGCGGCAAGCTAGCCTCGATCAACCAGATGGTGTTGCATACTCGGCTAGCCACTTTCTTCCAGACCGCCTTTGGGTTGCAGCCGGATTACATCGCTAAACAGCATCCAGCTGGGTTTTGGTGAGAGCGTAGCGAGCTAGCCTGCAACTATCCTCTTAGAAGCTGGTTTTCGACCCTAGGCCAGCCTCAGGCGTCGTCGCTTTGTAGTAGCGTTTGCCACCAAAGAACGATGGCTTCTTGCTGGTATCGAGCTCAAAAGGAAACAGTGAAGACGTACGCTCTGGAAACGTCGCCTGTGGGTCCCTATTGAGCTCCGCCCAACGCGGCACCGCTGCACCTTGACTGGCGCCGGCAAGCGTGGGGCTTAGGTCATACGTACGCGAATCAGCCAAGCCGATACGTTTTTGTAGCCCCGGTTTAATATCCTTGGCGATCAGCAGGTCCGCTTTGTCACCAAACACCTCCAGGGTGCCGCTGATGGTGCTCGGTTTATTGCCCGTGACCTCAGTCAAAATCGCCGTGGCGGTGCGTTGCAGATTGGGGTTAAGCAACACCGCGCCACCGATTTGGCTGACGCCATTGGCGCGGCTGTTGTTAAAGATCACGCCGGGCTGCTGCACATCAAATTCACTGAAACGGTTGTGGGAAAGACCCTTGGCATTGGGGTTGGCGATTTCTATAACCGGCACGCCGTTGGCGGCGTTGATGACGTTAGTGCTGCCGGCAGGCGTGGTCGGGTCAACCAGAATGTCCGCCATCGCCCAGCCCGGTGCCCCGGCCAGCAGCACGGACAACACCAGACGCTTGAGCGACCAGGAAAACGCTTCGGTTGGAGAAAGAATGACTGGCGCAGCGACAGGTTGCTGGCCTGGTTTACGTTGCGCGCGGGTGATTTCGGCGACGGGAATAAGGAAACCAAGGGAGTTACTAAAAACTAGGCGAAAACAGAACTTGTTCATGGGGCGAAACCGCGGACTTTTAGAAAGGACAGAACTCTAAAGATCGCCAGCAAACTGCCATGCAGGACCGGTCCTTAAACTCCACCTCCTAAAAGCTACAAGGCACCTCTGATCACCGTTAGCGTCTGCATGAAATGTCGCAGGACCGACAACTGAGCTATCGGAGCACGGCAGCCTAAGGCGCATATACCCGCACTCGCGCTAACAACCCACGCCCAGCGGCAGGTAAAAAACCTGAACCGTGGCCGGGCCCCTCCAGTCGGAGCTAGTACTAGGCGCTACGCCTTGCTTGGGAGAGCCCGCATAAACGCCCCGGAGTCGTTTAAGTTCACGACGCCCTGCTCGCCCACCCACGGTGAATTACCGCAAGGAATCGAGCTATGAATACCGTCAATCCCGTCCCCCTACCCAGTGAGGAGCTGCGGCCTGCGGTGCATTCGCTGCGTATTCTTACGGTGAATACGCATAAGGGTTTTACCGCGCTCAATCGCAAATTCATTTTGCCGGAGCTGCGCGATGCGGTGCGCACAATGGAAGCCGACCTGGTGTTTCTGCAGGAGGTTCACGGCACTCACGAAACCCACGCTAAGCGCTTTAGCAATTGGCCGTCGACACCGCAGTACGAATTTCTCGCTGACAGCATGTGGCCGCAATTTGCCTATGGCCGCAACGCGGTGTATCCGGACGGCGACCACGGCAACGCATTGCTGTCGAAATTTCCCATTCTGCGCCACGAAAACCTCGACGTTTCAGTCGGCGTGCACGAACAGCGCGGCCTCTTGCACAGCGTACTTGACGTGCCCGGGCACCGTGAGGTGCACGCCATTTGTGTGCATTTGGGCCTGCGTGAAGGGCATCGGCAACAGCAGCTGCAGCTGCTATGCAACCTGCTCGACAGCCTTACAGACGACGCGCCAGTCATAGTCGCCGGCGACTTCAATGACTGGCGCCTACGTGCTGACGCCGTTTTGGAAAAGGCCGGCATGCAGGAGGTGTTTACCGAGCGACAAGGCATGCCAGCGCGCAGCTTTCCGGCACGTTGGCCGCTGCTGTGCCTGGACCGCATTTATATCCGCAACGCTAGCAGCCACGAGCCGCAGGTGTTGTCGACTCGGCCGTGGTCGCACTTATCCGACCATGCGCCCCTGGCTGTGGAGATCCGCCTATGAAGTACGAGTGGCGTGAAGGCAATGATGTGCAGCTGCTGATTAATGGCGAAGAGTTTTACCCGCGAGTATTCGCCAGCATTCGCTCGGCACGCAAAGAGGTGCTGTTAGAGACCTTTATTATTTTCGAAGACAAAGTGGGCCAGCAGTTGCAGGACGCGCTGATCGAAGCGGCGCGTCGTGGCGTGCATGTGGAAGTGACCGTGGACGGCTACGGCACCGCCGGAATCACCGCGCCCTATGTGGCGGCGCTGACTGAAGCCGGGGTGAAGCTCAATGTATTCGACCCACGCCCGCGGGTGTTGGGTTACCGCACCAACCTGTTTCGCCGTCTGCATCGCAAAATTGTGGTGGTCGACGCCGAATTAGCCTTTGTTGGCGGGATTAACTTTTCTGCCGACCACCTAGGCGATTTCGGCCCCATGGCCAAGCAGGATTACGCCGTGGAAGTCCGTGGCCCGATCGTCACCGATGTGCACCGCGCGGCCTTGGAGCTATTGGCTATCCGCCGTGGTGAAAAGCCCAACAGCCAACCGGCCTCGCCCGCCAACCACTTTCGCGGCAATGTGCGCATGCAAGTGAGCTTGCGCGATAACGACGAATTCCCCACCACCATCGAAGCGGCCTATATGGAGGCCATTCGCTCGGCCAACCACCGCTTGGTAATTGCCAACGCCTACTTCTTCCCCGGCTACCGCCTGCTGCGCGAGCTACGCAATGCTGCGCGCCGAGGGGTGAAAGTCACGCTGATTATGCAAGGCATGCCAGATATGCCGGTAGTGCGCCTGTGCACCCGCCTGCTTTACAACTACCTGCTGCGTGATGGTGTGGTGATTCACGAATATTGCCAGCGCCCACTGCATGGCAAGGTGGCGCTGGTCGACCATGAGTGGGCCACCGTAGGCTCCAGCAACCTCGACCCGCTTAGCTTGTCGCTGAATCTGGAAGCCAACCTGATGATTCGCGACCATCGGTTTAACCAGCAGTTGTACGAGCACCTGAGCACGCTGGCCAAGGACAAATGCAAGACCATCACTCTGGAACGGGTGATGCGCGGCTACTGGTGGCGCGCACCCATCATCTTTTTAACCTTTCACTTCTTGCGCTACTTCCCCGCCATCGCCGGTTGGTTTCCAGCGCATTCACCGCGCCTGAAACCGCTTACCGCCGCTGATGCCGTGGTGCCTAAAGATGAGCCCGAGGTCGAACTGCACTGCAAGGTCGAGGAAAGCCGATGACAACTCAAAGCGTTGCCGCCGAGCAGGACGACAAGCCGCAAGCACCGTGGAAAATCTGGGCTAAACGGCTGATCAACATCTTCTTCTTTTGCCTGGTGCCAGTGATGCTGTACCTGCTGGTACGCAACCTCGACTGGCAAGAAGTAAAAACCGCGCTGCATGCCTACAGTTGGCAAACCCTGGCGCTAGCACTGGCCGCCAGCGCCTTCAGCTACGCGGTGTACAGCTGCTTTGACCTGATCGGCAGCCATTACACCGAGCATAAACTGCCGGCGCGGCAGACCATTCCGGTCACCTTTGTCTGCTACGCCTTTAACCTCAACCTCAGCTCCTGGGTTGGTGGCATCGCCATGCGTTACCGCCTGTATTCGCGGCTGGGCCTGGATGTGCCGACCATCACCAAAGTCATCAGCATCAGCCTGCTGACCAACTGGTTGGGCTATATCATTTTGGCCGGCGGGGTATTTTCGCTGCGCTTGGTCGACCTGCCGGAAAACTGGAAAATCGGTGAAACCACCCTGCAATACATTGGCTTTGGCTTGGTCGCGGCGGCGCTGGTTTATTTGTTTGCCTGCAAGTTCAGCAAACGGCGCAACTGGCACTTCGGCAAACAGGAAATCACCCTGCCAAGCCTGCGTATGGCGTCAGCACAGGTCGTGCTGGGCACGCTGAATTGGGGGCTGATGGCGGCGATGATTTTTATCTTGTTGCCGGACAAGGTGTCGTACTGGGACATTCTTGGCATCTTGCTGATCAGCAGTATTGCCGGTGTGATCACCCATATTCCCGCCGGCCTCGGCGTACTTGAAGCGGTGTTTATCGCCCTGCTGCAACACCAGGTGGCCAAGGGCACCATCGTGGCGTCGTTGATTGGCTATCGGGTGATTTACTTCCTGATTCCGCTGGCGGTTGCGGTGGTGGTTTATTTGGTGCTGGAAAAGCGTGCGAAGCATATTCGCACCTCGCAAGACGAGTAGCCGCTTTATAGGCGTCCCGCGAGAGATCGCTTGGTGCGCGCAGCACACCCTACAAGTACATCACCGTTCGGCGTGCTGTCCCGTAGGGTGTGCTGTGCGCACCATTACACCGCAACCAACCTAGGCGGAATATTCCGGCGGCGTCGGTGGCAGCTCGTCGAGCAATTGGCTTAGGCCTGCGGACCACTGCTGGCGTACCCCTTCAAAGTACGGGTCGTTTTCCAGTACGCGGAAGCCGGCCGGTACTTGCAGGCTATTGGCCTTGTACACCACCACATCCAGCGGAAACCCCACCGACAAATTACTGCGAATGGTCGAGTCAAATGACACCAGCGCACAGCGCAGGGCTTTGTCCAGGTCGGTGTGGTAGTTAAGGGCGCGGTCGAGCATGGGCTTGCCGTATTTGCTTTCGCCAATCTGGAAGTACGGAGTGTCGTCGGAGGCGGAAATAAAGTTGCCCAAAGGGTAGATGTTGTAGAGCTCCGGGGCCTGCCCGGCGATCTGCCCGCCGACTAAAAATGAGCAGCTCAGATCGACCCCGGCGGCCATCGGTGAATTGGCGTCGCGGGCCATGACTTCACGCATGGTGTCACCGACCAAAGTGGTAGCGCCATACAGATTGACCACATTGTGCAGGTGCAAGCCGTCATGGTTAAGGCGCGTGCGGAGCAAGTTGATCACCGCCTGCGAGGTGGCCAAATTGCCGGCCGTTTGCAGCACGATCAGGCGCTCCCCGGGCACGGCAAACACATGCAGCTTGCGAAAGGTGGCGATATGGTCGACGCCGGCGTTAGTGCGCGAGTCGGAGACAAATACCAGGCCGTCAGCCAGGTTCAGTGCTACGCAATAGGTCATTTAGGCTTCCAGTCCGTTCGAGTCCACAGAGGCAAGGACGCCCGAACCAGCAGGAGCCGATTCGGGCGTTAGGTGTTGACCGCGTGACGTGCAGTTTGGTTTTACTGCTATTGCACCTGTACCTGTACCTGCCCACGGGTGGGCGATACTTCAACGTGTGCATGCATTTTTTCTACACCACCACCGCGACGCATGCCGCGTACCGGGCAGGCGTCCAGGTAATCCAGGCCGACGGCCAACTTCAAGTGACGCTCAGCGCGGGTCAGGCAGTTGGTTACGTCAAAGCTGTACCAGGCGTCATCCAGCCAGGCTTCGGCCCAGGCATGGCTGGCCAGGTGGTCGCTGCTATCGGTATACAGGTAGCCAGACACATAACGCGCCGGCACGCCCAGGCTGCGGGCGCAGGCGATAAAAGCGTGGGTCTGATCCTGGCAGACGCCCTTGCCGCTGGCGAAGGCTTCGGCGGCACTGGTTTTTACGTCGGTGCTGTCGGGCACATAGCGAATATGCGCGTTCAGGCGGTTCATCAAATCGATCATGCAGGAGCGGTCACGGCGGCTGCTGCACTGCGCTTGGGCGAAATCGCGCAAGGCGGCATCGGCTTCGGTCAAACGAGTGGTGCGCAGAAACGGCAACGGCGATTGCTCTTCGTGCTCGCACTCGCGGTTTTCGTCGATTTCGACCTGGCCACGGGCGCCAAGAATGATGCTCTCGTGCGGTTCATCCATGGTCAGTACGTGGAGGATATTGCCGTACGGGTCGACCTGCGCACGCACCGGGCGCGGCAGGTTGAGTTCCCAACTGATCACTTGCTGACGTTCGCTGTCGTGCGGGGTCATGCGCAGGTATTGGATGCTGTTACGCACCTGATCTTCGTAGTGATAGGTGGTGTCATGGCTGATTGAGAGTCTCATGCGACCTCCAAGTAAGACGCTTGAATGCTTTGGCCTAGCTGGCGCACCAGTAGGATGAAATCGGTGAGCCAGCCGTGCAGGCCTTCGTCGAGCACTTCGTTAATGCTGGTATAGCGCAACCGCGCTTCCAGCTCCGCCGCCAGGCGCTGGGCCGGACGACCGTTGTCGCCGGGCAGGCTGGCGAGCATCAGGTTCAGCTCGTCCATGCAGGAGCGCAGCGAACGGGGTACATCAGCACGTAGCAACAACAGCTCCGCCACCTTGCGGGTGTTGGGCGAGCCACGGTAGATCTCGGCGAAGGCTTCAAAAGAAGACAACGCGCGCAGTAAAGCGGTCCATTGGTAATAGCTGCGGGCTGGACGACCGTCGTTTTCGTCGATGTCTTCGCCGAGCATTTCGTAGCGGGCATCAAGCAAACGCAGGGTGTTGTCGGCGCGTTCGAGAAAGGTGCCCAGGCGGATGAAGCGGTAGGGGTCGCCGCGCATGATGGTGCCGAAGGTGGCACCGCGGAACAGGTGGTTACGCTCTTTGGCCCATTCGCAGAAGCGACTGATGCCATAGCGCCCCAGGCCCTGCTCGGCGATGCCGCGAATTTCCAGCCAGGTGGCGTTGATGTTTTCCCACATGTCGGCTGTGATGCGCCCGCGCACGGCATGGGCATTGGTACGCGCCGCTTGCAGGCAGCAATAGATGCTCGCCGGGTTTTCCGCATCCAGGGCAAAAAAGTGCAACATGCGTTCGGCATGTAGCGGGCCGTGGCGTTCGAGGTATTCATCCAGGGTGCCGGTAATCAGCAGCGGCAGCGCCAGTTCCTCCAGGCCATTGCCGCGCCCGTCTTGCGGCATCAGGGAGAGTGAGTAACTCACTTCCAGCATGCGCGCGAGATTCTCGGCGCGCTCCAGGTAGCGCGACATCCAGTACAGGTCAGAGGCAGTACGGCTCAGCATAATTAGTCCTCCACCACCCAGGTGTCTTTGGTGCCACCGCCTTGCGACGAGTTCACCACCAGCGACCCTTCTCGCAGCGCCACGCGGGTCAAGCCGCCTGGCACCACACGGGTGTCTTTGCCGGAGAGCACAAAGGGGCGCAAATCGATATGGCGCGGGGCGATGCCGTTTTCCACAAAGGTTGGGCAGGTCGACAGGCATAGGGTTGGCTGAGCGATATAGGCCTCGGGCCGGGCGATCAAGCGCGCGCGGAAGTTTTCGATTTCCGCCTTGCTCGCCGCTGGCCCCACCAACATGCCGTAGCCGCCGGAGCCTTGGGTTTCCTTGACCACCAGGTGTTCAAGGTTGGTCAGCACGTGCTGCAGTTCCACTGGCTTGCGGCACTGGAAGGTCGGTACGTTTTTCAGAATCGGCTCTTCGTCGAGGTAGAAGCGGATCATCTCGCCGACGTAAGGGTAGATAGATTTATCGTCCGCCACCCCGGTGCCGATGGCGTTGGCCAACACCACATTGCCGCTGCGGTAAGTCGACAACAGGCCCGGTACGCCAAGCATGGAGTCCGGGTTGAACGCCAATGGATCAAGGAAGGCATCGTCCAGACGACGGTAGATCACATCCACCTGTTTGGCGCCGGCGGTGGTGCGCATAAAGACCTTGTCGTCACGCACAAACAGGTCAGCACCTTCCACCAACTCCACGCCCATTTCGCGGGAGAGGAAGGCGTGTTCAAAGTAAGCGCTGTTGTAACGCCCTGGCGTCAGCACCACCACGGTGGGGTTATCCAACGGGCTTGAGCTTTTCAGAGTGTCGAGCAACAGGCTCGGGTAGTGGTCGATGGGCAATACGCGCTGGGCGGCGAACAGCTCCGGGAACAGGCGCATCATCATCTTGCGGTCTTCGAGCATATAGCTCACGCCGCTGGGGGTACGCAGGTTGTCTTCAAGCACGTAGTAGGTGCCGTCGCCATCGCGCACCAGGTCGACCCCGGAGATATGCGCATACAGATCGCGGTGCAGGTTCAAGCCCTGCATTGCCAACTGATAACCCTCGTTGGCCAGCACTTGCTCAGCCGGCACGATGCCCGCCTTGATAATGCGCTGGTCGTGATAGAGGTCGGCGAGGAACATATTTAACGCCTGCACCCGCTGGATGCAGCCACGCTCGACAATCCGCCACTCACTGGCCGGAATGCTGCGCGGAATGATATCGAAGGGAATAAGACGCTCAGTGCCCTGGTCGTCGCCGTACAGGGTGAACGTGATACCTGCTCGGTGGAACAGCAGATCTGCTTCGCGGCGGCGCTGGGCCAATAGCTCATCCGGGGTATCCGCCAGCCAACGGGCGAATTCTCGGTAATGCGGACGGCATTCGCCGTTCGCCAGGTACATCTCGTCATAAAAGGTGCGGGTCATGCCGTACTCCTTGTCACCCGGACGTGCATAGCTGTTGCAAACCCCGAGCCATCCGTCTTATTCGTTATAAATCAAATACTTGCAAATAAGACCCAGCTGTAACGCACCAATAACGCGCATTCCCTGGGCCGCTGTGCGCGACCACGCCCTGTTGCGCAGCAAGCGCTGGCGAAAGCAAGGCAAGCGGCTGTGCTGCATCTTTCCCTATGACCAGCATAGCCAGAGTTGATTTCAACAAAATACGGGCGCCCAAGATAATTGCGCCCATCGCGTTGTCGGCCATGCTGCTCCAAGCCTGTCGACCGCGCTGTAGCCCATGGCCCACAAGGCCTGCGATTGTTCCTGACTTGGCCGACTCCTTTACGGCCATCCGCTCCAGACCGCCCAAAAGGCGGTCTTTTTTTTGCCTGCGATTGCCGCTGACCTTCAGGCAAACGCCAATTGCAGCCAGCGCCGATAAAACCCTTCCGCCACCTGATTAAGCGCTGCCACTTTATTGGGCAGGTCGTCGAGCATCTTGCGGGACGACTGTTGGCTGGGCTGAGTTTCGTCGAGCAGATGGCCCCAATCGGTCAGCCATAGCTGCACCAGCTCCTCGGTCATTTCCGGATGGCCTTGCAAGCCCAGCACTTTATCGCCCCAAGCGAATGCCTGGTTGGGGCACCAGGGGCTGGACAGCAGTCGCTCGGCACCCGGGGGAATGTCGAAGGTATCGCCGTGCCATTGGTAAATAGGAAATTCATCCGGCAGGTGTTCCAGCCACGGATTGCCTTCGGCTTGATGGGCCTGCCACAGCGGTTGCCAACCGATCTCGCGGTACGGCATACGGTGCACCGCGGCGCCCAACGCCTTGGCTAACAGCTGACCGCCCAAGCAATGACCGAGCAAGGGGATGTCGCGCTGGATGAAATAACGCAGGGCGGCAATTTCAGTTTCCAGCCAGGGTAATGGATCGTTGACGCTCATGGGGCCGCCCATAATGGCTACGGCCTTGGGTGAGTCCAGGTCGTAACCATCAAGCTCGCCGAGGTCGACGCGCAGTACGGTGAAATCCAGTTCTCGCTCGTCCAGCACATGGGCCAAATGGCCGGCTGGGCAATAGTCGACATGGGTGAGTATCAGAATTTCGCTCATCGCTGAACCGCCTCTTCTTTTCCACCTTATGAGGCAAACGCCGTGCCGAGGTCTAGCCCGTTGCAGGTAAAACACTGCGGCGCCAGCCAAAAACAGCGCAACGCCGAAGCGCCAGACACATCCAGACAGATACCCCCGCCCCCGTCCAACCGCTCTGCGACGAACCTTTGCGCGCTCAATGCCTCGAAGCAACGTCTTTTCTTTAAAAGCGTGCGAGGCCTTTACGTGTCCGATTCGATTGCCAACGGCTACAGCTACATTCTGAAAACCATCGGCTATGTCGGGTGGGCATTGTTCTGGTTACTGCTGTGGGACTTGATCGTTACCGTCGACTACATGCTGTTTCTCGACCGCAAGATTCAACTGCCGTCCATGCCGCTGACACTGCTTGGTTCGGCGCTGGTGGTGTTGATCAGTTTTCGCAACAGCAGCGCCTATAACCGTTGGTGGGAGGCGCGCACGTTATGGGGCTCGATGGTCAACAGCTCGCGCAGCTTTGCCCGCCAGGTGCTGACGCTGATCGACGACAACGGCGCAACCAATCCGGTGAAAACCGTGCTGCTACGGCGTCATGTGGCCTATGTGCGCTGCTTGTCGGCCTCGCTGCGCGGTGAACGCTGCGCCGATGAGGTGCAGGCGTTTGTCTCCAGCGGCGAATTTGCCCGGCGCCACACCAGCTACAACTTCGCCAACGACATTCTTAACGGCTCTGCCGCGCTGCTGGCCCGCGAATACCAGAATGAGCGCTTGGACAGCATTCGCCTGGCGCGCATTGAATCCACCCTGGTCGACCTTTCCAACGCCCAAGGCGGTTTGGAGCGCATTGCCAACACGCCGCTGCCCTACCCGTATGTGTATTTTCCACGGCTGTTTTTAAGCGTGTTCTGCCTGATTGTGCCGATCGGCCTGGTGGAAACCCTGGGCTGGTTCACCCCGCTCGCCTCTACGGTGGTGGGCTTTATGCTGCTGTCGGTTGAACGCGTGGGCAGCGACTTGCAAAGCCCGTTTCAGAGCAGCGAGCACCAGATTCAAATGGACAGCATCTGCGAAACCATCGAACGCAACCTGGAGTCGATGCAACGCGATGCCCAGTTGGACGGTGACGGACGCTGGGCGGATTAAGACGAGGCAAAGCGGCCGACCAGATGGTCGGCCGCTGCAGATCGGTGCACGGCCAGTTAAACGCGCAGGCCTTTGAGTTCCTGCGTTACGCCCCAGCCGTCTAGCACACCTCCCAACGGCGCAACCATGGTTTCCAGGTCGCTCTCAAACGCACCAATGCCGTCGTAGGTGGCGTACATCACCTTGCTGATCAATACATGCCAGGCGCCATCGTCGCGCTCGCTGACTTGCGCGTTCAGCACTTCACTGCGGAATTTTTTTGCCACCATACGCGCCCGCTCCTCATCGGGGAAAATGGCGTAGAACTCGATTGGGTGGATGCGGGCGAAGTCGAAACCGCCCTCTTTCATCCGGCGTAATACGTTGCTGCTGATGTCGTTTACGCTTGCTGTGCTCATGGTGCGACCCCCTCACATGCGATGGATGGATTGACCGCTTTCCCATTGCTGCTGCCAGCTCAACAGCGCTGACGTCGCGACAGTTCCAAAGAACAATCGCCCGAGGCTAGATGCATTGCGTGCGTTGCTTGAAGCGACATAGACCGGGCGCAAGGCCCGAGATAGCGAGTGCCTGAAAAGAGCACCCTGCTTGAGCGTAGTGCCATTACGGCAATTGTGCTGGTTTGGTTACAAAGGTTTTTAACCCATCACCGTCATTGCCGCGCAGGCGGGAATCCAGAATGGGTCAGGAGTCAGCATTCGCGCCGAAATTCTGCGGCCCCGCCTGCGCGGAGACGGCGGGGGCTCAGGGTCGGGAAAGGAAGCCCATAATCCACCGTGTGACAAACGCCGGTGATACCTGCCCCGCCCAATACAGCAACTTGAATTGCAAACTGATGGCGCGATGCACCGCCGGCCCATGCGCTTGCTGCCAACAGGCATCGGCCACATCACTGGCCTGCAAATTCACCCCAAGCCGGCGTAATGCCGGCGGCTCAAAGTGCTGGCTGCTGACCATTGGCGTGCGCACAAACGGCGGCATCAGATCGCCGACACGAATGCCGTGCGCGCGCCACTCCAGGTCCAGCGCTTCGGTGAGGCCGCGTACAGCCAGCTTGGAGGCCGAATAGCTGGCCATATGCGGCGTGCCATATAGCCCCGACGCCGAACCCATATTGATCACCTGCGCCCCCGGCGTGACCTTCAGATAGGGAAACGCGGCGTGGGTCATATTCAGCAAACCCAGCACGTTAATGTTCAAGATAGCGGCGTGCTCGGCCTGGGTGATCTGTTCGAACAAGCCAAAGCGCAGGACGCCCGCGCAGTTAAACAGCAGCCGCAGTTGCCCGCCGTGCAAGGCGGTGAAGATCGCCAACACGCGCTGCACCTCATCCACATCGGTGACATCCAACCGCGCATGCCAGGCGCCATTTAATTCCGCC
This sequence comes from uncultured Pseudomonas sp., assembly GCA_964543145.1. Taxonomy (GTDB): domain Bacteria; phylum Pseudomonadota; class Gammaproteobacteria; order Pseudomonadales; family Pseudomonadaceae; genus Aquipseudomonas. Next base: position 182,113 of record CAZIWV010000005.1, on the reverse strand, counting down.
GCCAGCGCCGCCAACGCCGACTCGTTAACGTCGACCAAGCCGACCTTCCAGCCCTTGGCGTGAAACAACCGCGCGGTGGCGGCGCCGATGCCGGAGGCGGCACCGGTGATCAAAATATTGTCCATGGCAGCCTTCTTATTGTTTTGGGGAGCGGGCGAGTTGCTCCTGTAAAAAGCTGGCCACCCGCGCCAGCGCCAGGTCTGCCACATGCAGCAGGCCGGCGTGAGCCTGAAACACATGCCAGCAGCCGGAGTAACGCTGCAACTGCACCGCCACGCCGGCCGCCGTGGCGCGCTCAGCCAGGCGCAGGCTGTCATTGAGCAGCACTTCGTCTTCACCCACCTGGATCAACAGCGGCGGCAGGCCGCTCAGGTCGGCGTAAACAGGCGACAAAAAGGGGTCGCGCCGGTCGACAGCAGGCGGGCAAAACAACGCCCCGGCCTGTTCGATCCACGCCACGCTTAACAAGGGGTCGCCGGCTGCGGGCTTATGCAACTGCCCGAGGCTGGCATCGGTCAGCGGCGAAAAACACACCAACGCCGACGGCATGGGCAGGCTGGCCTGCTTTAACCGCAACGCCAGCCCCAAGGCCAAGTTGCCGCCCGCCGAATCGCCGGCCAGCACGATCTGCTCGCCGCGATAACCTTGGTTCAACAACGCCTGATAAGCCGCCACGCCATCGTCCAGCGCGGCCGGGAACGGATGCTCCGGCGCCAACCGATAATCCAGCGCACACACCGCCAGCTTGCAGCGTTTGGCCAGGTGGCCGGTGATCGCGCGGTGGGTAGCGGGCGAGCCAATCAGGTAGGCGCCGCCATGCAGGTACAACATCACCTTGTCACTGTCCTGCGCAGGTCGCTGCCATTCACACGCCAAGCCGCCCAAGGTGCCGTCAACGCGGCGCACGCCATGGGGCGTCAAGGTAGCCGCCGTCAGCGCGCGAATAATCCAACGCTGCCCAGCAATCGGCATGGGTGGGCGAATCAGGCTACGGAAAAACAGGGTCAGGCTGGTGCGTAACACACGGGCCAGAACGCGCTGGCCTAAACGCGGCGGCTCAACGAATGCAGTCATAGTTGCTCAACTCCGGGCGGCGGGTCTGCTGACGGTAGGTGAAAGTAAAGCCTGGCCAGTTATTGGTGTTTTTGCCGCTGGCGGTCTTGTACCAACTGGTGCAGCCCTGCTGCCAAATCGAATGTTCATTGTCCTCTTGCAACTGCTGGTTGAACCGCGCCTGCACCTGCGGTTTCAAGTCGAGGTAGCGCAAACCCTGTAGGTGCTGAATGCAACCGAGCACATAGGAAAACTGGCTCTCCAGCATGTAAATAATCGAGTTATGCCCCAAGTTGGTGTTGGGTCCATACAAGATAAACAGGTTGGGAAAACCGCTCACGCTAATGCCTAGATACGCCTCGGCGCCCTCCTTCCAGGCCGCGTTCAGCTCGCGCCCGCCCAGGCCGGTGATGTGCATCGGCGCGAGAAAATCGGTAGCTGCGAAACCGGTGCCGTAGATGATCGCGTCCACCTCGCGCTCGCGGCCATCGGCGCTGCGCACGCCAGTCTCGGTTACGGCCGTAATCGCTTCGTCGACTACCTCGACATTGGCTCTTTCCAGCGCCGGGTAGTAGTCGTTGGAAATCAAAATGCGCTTGCAGCCCATCGGGTAGTCCGGCACCAAGCGCTGGCGAAACGCTGGGTCTTGAATGCCGCGCTTGAGGTTTTGCCGAAAGAGAAACTGCATGCCCTTCATCATTTTCGGAAACACGGTAAAGGCCAGCACCCGCGACTCGTGCTGCAGGTATTTCAAACCACGGTCGACTTTCTGTAACCACGGCAGGCGGCTCATCAAGGCGATTTCCCACGGCCGGTAAGCGCGGTCAGGCTTGCTCAGCACATAGGCAGCCGAGCGTTGAAACACATGCAGCTGCGCCACCTGCGGGGCGATTTGCGGAATGAACTGAATGGCGCTGGCACCGGTACCGATCACCGCCACACGCTTGCCGGCCAGATCGTACTCAGCGTTCCAACGCGCCGAATGAAAGGCCTCGCCCTTAAAGCTGTCCAGCCCAGGAATACGCGGCAATAGCGGCCGATTGAGTTGGCCGCATGCCGTTACCAACGCCTGTGCGCTAAACGTTTCGCCATCGCTGCAACTCACCTGCCACAGCCCGGCTTCAGCATCAAACACCGCGCTGACCACTTCGCAGTTAAAGCGAATGCGCGGGCGCAGTTGGTACTTGTCGGCGCAATGCTGCTGATAGGCAAAGATCTCCGCCTGGGGGGCAAACTTGCGGCTCCAGTCGGTCTTCGGCTCAAAGGAAAACGAATACAGATGCGAGGGCACATCGCAGGCCGCACCGGGGTAGCGGTTATCCCGCCAGGTACCCCCCAGATCGCTGGCTTTTTCCAGCAGCAAGAAGTCGCGAATGCCCGCGCGCTGCAACTGAATGGCCAGGCCCATGCCGGCAAAGCCGGCGCCAATAATCAGCACGCGCAAGGGCGCAGCCGACGGGGATGTTTTAGTCATTGTTGTTATCCCAGAGTGTTCTGTAGGCGCAGTCAAAGCGAACTTCCACGCGGCAAGACTAAAGTGCCTACAGGGCAATGGTTATGGCATAGTCGGCCATCAAATTGTGAGTTTCGGACAAAAATGGCTAACCACCCGACCCTCACCTGGCCCGCCAGGCGCAGTGCAATCAGCGTGCAGCTGCTTACCCAATTTGGTCTCGACCAAGGCCTGGGATTGGATGCCTGCCTGGTCGGTACCGGTTTGGATTTATCCGTATTGGCCGACCCCGGCGCCGAGATTGATGCCGGCCAAGAGTTGCTGCTGATTGGCAACCTGGTCGCTGCCCTTGGCCATATTCCTGGCATCGGCTTGAAAGCCGGCTCGCGCTATCAGCTCAACACCTATGGCATCTGGGGCTTTGCCATGCTCAGCAGTGCCACCTTTCGCGGCGCAGCCCACCTTGGCCTGCGCTACCTCGACTTGACCTACGCCTTCCACGGCATGTGCCTGGAAGAAATCGACGACCAGGCGCATTTTCTCCTCGACCAGCGCAATGTGCCGGTCGAATTGCGCAACTTTATTCTGGAACGCGATCTGGCCGGCATGCTGAACATTCAGCGCGAGCTCACCTCATCGCCCATTCCGCTGATTGCCGTGTACCTGACCTTGCCAGCGCCGGCCGATAGCCACCTATATCGGGAGCTGCTCGGCCTGGAGCCGATCTTTAATGCCGCGGAAAACCGCCTGGTGTTTGCCAGCGCCCTGCTTGACCGCCCTCTTCCCGGGGCCAATCCGCAGGTGATGCAGCACTGTGAACAACAATGCCAGGCGCTCCTGGCCAAACGCCGCGTTCGCGCCGGTCTGAGTGGTCGCATTCGTGACCGCCTGCTGGCCCAACCCGGGCGTTTGCCGGACATGGAACAGCTGGCCAACGAACTGCACATGACCACCCGCACCCTGCGCCGGCGGTTGCTGGAAGAAAACACCAGTTACCGCCAGCTGCTTGAAGAGGTGCGTCAGGCGTTAGCCGAAGAATTATTGGCCACTGGCGCGCTGACACTCGAAGAGATCGCTGAGCGTCTGGGCTATGGAGAGGTTTCTAACTTTATGCACGCATTCAAGCGCTGGAAGGGCGTGACACCGCGGCAATATCGGATGAGTGCTTTATAGCCGCTGCATGCCAGCGTGCACCCCAACCGCCAACAGGGCCTAATCAAGCCAGCGCGCTGGAGGCGGCACTGGCTTGATGTTATTGGCCTGGCGGTTAAATCCGAAACTGTTTCACCAACGTTCCCAAGCGATTACCCAAATCCGCCAAGCTTCTGGCCGACTGCGCGCTTTGCTGGGTTTCGTCGGCGACGCGTTCCACCGCGCCGGCAATCTGGTGCACGCTGCGGTTGATCTCTTCGGCCACGGCAGTTTGCTCTTCAGCGGCACTGGCAATCTGGGCGTTCATGGCGTTGATGGTGGCGATCAGTTCGGCGATGGCGTCCAGTGAAGCGCCGGCCTGGTTGGCTTGCTGGCTGGTCACGTCGCCGGCTTCGCTGGAGCGGCGCATGGCGGTTACCGCGTCTACCGTGCCTTTTTGCAGGCGGTCGATCATGCCTTGAATTTCTTGGGTGCTCTGCTGGGTGCGGCTGGCCAGGGCACGAACTTCGTCGGCTACTACGGCAAAACCACGCCCGGCCTCCCCGGCCCGTGCGGCTTCAATGGCGGCGTTGAGCGCCAGCAGGTTGGTTTGCTCGGCGATGGAGCGAATCACGCCAAGCACGCTGACAATCGACTGAACATCTTGCTGCAAGCTATCCAGCGAGGTGCCGCTGCTGCGGATATCGCCGACCAGGGCGTGAATGCGGGTGATGCTGCCGTCCACAACCTTTTTCGCTGCCTGCCCTTCTTCGTCGGTTTTCTGCGCTGCCGACGCCGCGCCCTGAGCGCTTTGCGCCACTTGGTGGGCAGCAGCCGACATCTCGTTGATAGCAGTAGCGACCTGGTCGGTTTCATGCCGCTGGCTGGCCATGGCTTCATCGGCGCGCAGGGTTTGCGCCGAGACTTCAGCCACCAAGCCGGTGAGCTGGCCGGTCATTTCGACAATCTGCCGCACCAGGCCGTGAATCTTGGCGACAAAGGCGTTAAACGAGCCGGCCAGTTCGCCCAGTTCGTCCTGGCCATTGACCGGCAGGCGTTTGGTCAGGTCACCATCGCCGGCGGCAATATCGTCGAGATTGTCTTTGATTTGCTGCAAAGGCCGGAGGAAGGCGTTGCCCAACGCGACACCGGCAATGCCGAAAATCACCAGCAACACCAAGGCAATCACCACGATGCTGGTAACGATGGTGGTGATGCGCGCCTTAATTCCTTCCTGCACCTTGGCCACATCGGCTTCTACGCCGTCGAGGTTGATGGCTGTGCCCAAGGCCATGTCCCATTTGGGCAGGTAGATGTTGTAGGCCAGCTTTGGCACCAACACTTTGTCATTAGTGGGCAGCGGCGAGGCGTAGCGCAGGTAGTTGGTGCCGTTCTTGGCGACGTTGTACAGCTCGCGGTTTACGAACACGCCATTGGGGTCTTTGCGGTCGGCGAGCACTTTGCCGACGTCCAGCGGGTTATCGCCGCGGAACAAGCGCGTGATGGCGGCGTCATGGGCAAAAAAGTAGCCGTCTTTGCCGTATTTGATTTTCGACAGAATAACGATGGCCTTCGCGCGGCTGTCCATATCGCCTTGGGCAGCGCCGTCGTAGAGGCTCTGTACCGAGCCCAGGGCGATCTGCATATAGCTTTGCAGTTCGTTCTGTCGCTCGCTGATCAAGCGTTCGCGGGTTTCCTTCACCTCGCCATCCGCCAGGCTGAGCAGTACTTGAGTAGCGGCACCACTGAGCACTAAGGCAAACAACAGCACCGGCACTACTGCCAGCAACAGGACTTTGGTCTTTAAACGCATGATCACTCCTTAAACTGCGCGCCGTCAGGCAACGGCCATGCTGGTGTATCGGCTTTTATTTTTTTGGCTGTAGGTACAATCTTTAATTTAGTTCAGATCATCTTTAAACATTTATCTGACTTTTTTGCGAACGACCCAAAGGATCGCCCGGCTCTGCCGATAAAAGTCCTCGGCAGGTGCAACAAATATCCGTTCAATATTTTGATCGCCCGTGTGCATAATTCTTGCCTGTCGATCAGCGCGGCCGAGACCAGGCCGGTATTTAATGATCTGCAAGCGGGTATCGGCGCTAAGCGTGCACCACAACCAGGCAACACATAAGCACAGGAGTGCGCCGATATAAGTCCTGCACTCCGACGCACTCAAAGGAAAACTCCATGCTTAGCCGCCTCTCCATCCAGTGGAAAATCACGCTGCTCGCCGGCCTCTGTTTGCTGGTGATCGTCACGCTGTTGGTTGGCACCTCGCTGTACCAGTCGAAAAGCACCGCCAATGTAGTCAAGGCGTCCAGCACCAGCATGTTGGAGGAGGCGGCGCAAAAACGTATGGCGGCGCGTGGCGAAACCCAGTCACTGCGCATTCAGCGCTACTTCATGGATGCCTACGGCTTCGGCAATGGCTTCACCCGCCAAGTAAAGATGCTTCTGGCCCAGGCAAAATCCCATAGCCTCGACCCCGGCGCCGTGCGCACCGACTTATCCGAACAGATGCATATTGCGCTACAGGGCAATCCCAACCTGCTGGGCCTATATGTGGTGTTTTTGCCTGATGGCCTGGATGGCCAGGACGCGCAGTTTGTGGGTCAGGATGCCCTGGGCAGCAACGATGCCGGCCGCTTTGCCCAGTACTGGTCGCAATCGTCCAGCGGCGCGTTGGAATCTGAAGCAATGAAGGAAGAGTTGCTTAATGACACCAGCGTGATGAGCAACGGCACACCCTATAACTCGTGGCTTACTTGCCCGCTTGAAGGCAAGAAGACCTGCGTACTCGACCCTTATATCGACGACGTCGACAAAGTGAAAACGCTGATGACCAGCATCGCCTTCCCCGTGGAAGTGGATGGCAAAGTGGTTGGCGTAGTTGGCGTGGATATCAGCCTGAGCAGCCTGCAAGAAATCAGCAACAAGGCCAATAAAGAGCTGTACGACGGCCAAGGCCACGTCAGCATTATCAGCCCGCTGGGGCTGTTCGCCGGGCATAGCCGCGATGCAGCTCTGCTTGGCAAGCCGTTAAGCGCAGGCTTTGGCGAACACGGCAACGAGCTTTCGCGCCTGACCGCTACGGCCCAACCGCAAGTGATGCACGAAGGCGACATGCTGCAAGTGCTGGAGCCGCTACAACCGATCCCAGAATCCAAACCCTGGAGCGTGCTGATTGAAGTGCCGCAAAAGGTACTGACCGTTCCGGCGAAAACACTCGAAGCCGAACTCGATAGCCGTCGCACCGCCGACAGCGCCTTGGCCTTGGTCGGTGGTCTGGTAGCGGTAATCCTTGGCCTACTCTTGATGTGGCTGACCGCCCGAGGCGTGACCCGGCCGATTCTTGGCGTGGCAGCCATGCTGCAAAATATCGCCACCGGTGAAGGCGACCTGACCCGTCGCCTCGACTACGCCAAACGCGACGAACTGGGCGAACTGGCCGGCTGGTTCAACCGCTTTCTCGACAAGCTGCAACCAATCATTGCCGATGTAAAAAGCTCGGTGCAGGACGCCCGTGGCACCGCCGATCAATCCTCAGCCATTGCCCGCCAGACCAGCTCCGGCATGCAGCAACAGTTCCGTGAAGTGGACCAAGTAGCCACCGCCTTCCAGGAAATGAGCGCCACCGCCCAGGACGTTGCCCATAACGCCGCCCAGGCCGCCGATGCTGCGCGCAGTGCCGACGACGCCACCCGCGAAGGCCTTGGCGTGATCGACAAAACCACCAGTGCCATCGAACTGTTGGCCAACGAAATGAACGTGGCCATGGAAGAAGTTGAAGGCCTGGCCAGCAGCAGCCAGCAAATCGGCTCGGTGCTGGAAGTGATCCGCTCGATTGCCGAACAGACCAACTTGCTGGCCCTCAACGCCGCCATTGAAGCGGCGCGCGCAGGCGAAGCCGGACGTGGTTTTGCCGTGGTAGCGGACGAAGTGCGTAACCTGGCCAAACGTACGCAAGACTCGGTAGAAGAAATTCGCCAAGTGATTGAAGGCCTGCAAAGCGGCACGCGCGAAGTGGTCAGCAGCATGGGCAGCAGCCATCGCCAGGCACAGGCCAGCGTGCAGCAAGTGGAATTGGCCGTTAGCGCGCTGCAACGCATCAGCAATGCCGTCAGCGTGATCACCGACATGAACCTGCAGATCGCCAGTGCCGCCGAAGAACAGAGCTCGGTTGCCGAAGAGATCAACCGCAACGTCGCCTCGATTCGCGACGTAACCGAATCGATTTCGGCCCAGGCCGATGAATCGGCGCAGGTCAGTCAGGCCCTGAATCGCTTGGCCAACCATCAACAGGCATTGATGGATCAATTTAAGGTTTGATCCACAGCGCCGGCTGGCTCTTGTAGGGTGTGCTGCGCGCACCGATCAATCTTCGCGTGTGCGCCGTGGTGCGCACACCGACGCGGACCGGCACACCCTACAGGCCTGCCCTCTTGCCGTGGATGAATGCGCCCGCTAGCCTGCGTCCAGTTTTTTACCTCGCCAAGGATTAGCAGATGCTCAACTACGCCATCGTCGCCGGCTCCAGCCGTAACAACAGCCAGTCGGCCAAGGTCGCCCATTTTCTTCAGCAGCGTTTGATTGAGTTAAACCTGACCTCAGCTGCCAACAGCAACGTCATCGACCTGGGCACCGGCCCGCTGCCGCTATGGCCCGCGGAAGACACCGGCCCATGGGCGCACTACGCCGAGCAATTGAAAGCCGCCGATGCCGTTATCGTGGTGGTGCCGGAGTGGAACGGCATGGCCTGCCCGGCGATCAAGAACTTCTTTATCTACACCAGCAAGGCCGAGCTGGCGCACAAGCCTGGCCTGTTGGTGGGCGTTTCGGCGGCCGTGGGTGGCCCGTATGTGATCAGCGAAATGCGCGCTTCCAGCTACAAAAATTGCCGGGTTAACTACCTGCCGGAACACATCCTGGTGCGTCACTGCAACGGCGTGCTGAACGGCGCAGAAGCGGCCAGTGAAGACGACCAACGCTTGCGCGCGCGGATCGATTACACGCTGGATATTTTGGCTAAGTACGCCGAGGCGTTGAAGCCGGTGCGTGAGCTGATCGACATGAGCAACCCGGGCTTTGCCAACGGTATGTAAAGTTTTGCTCGTGCGTGCAAATTCCCCCCCTCACCCGTCGTGTCGCGATAAAGCTCCCCTCTCCCGCTTGCGGGAGAGGGGCTGGGGGTGAGGGCGAAGGCCGACGTAACGCTACGGATTTGGCAATTTAATACTGACCCGCAGCCCACCCAGCGGACTATCCAGCATTTCAATCTGCCCACCCCAGGCATCGACAATATCGCGCACGATACCCAAGCCCAGGCCATGCCCCTGTACCTGTTCGTCTAACCGCGTACCGCGCTCTAGCACTTGCTCACGGCGAACCTCATCGATACCCGGACCGTCATCGTCTACCCAGAGCACGAACCCAGCGGCCTCTTGCTGAATGTTTAAACGCACCTGCAAATCGGCCCATTTGCAGGCGTTGTCCAGCAGGTTGCCGAGCATTTCCAGAAGGTCTTCGCGGTCCCAGGGCAAGCGTAAACCGGGTGCTACTTGGCAGGTCAGCTCCAGGCCACGGTTATGAATCATGCCCAGGGTGCTAAACAGCCCAGGCAACTCTTCATCACAGGAAAAATGCGCCCCCGGCAACGCTTCACCGGCCAAACGCGCGCGGCCAAGTTCACGACTAAGGCGTTGTTCGATCTGTTGCAGTTGTTCACGCAAGGTGGCTTGCAGCTGTGGGTGGGCTTTTAGTTCTTCTCGCTCGGCCAGGCTGACCAACACCGCCAACGGCGTTTTTAACGCATGGCCAAGATTGCCCAGGGCATTGCGCGAGCGCAGCAGGTGTTCTTCGGTATGGGCCAACAAGTGGTTGATTTGGGTAACCAGGGGCTCAAGCTCCAGCGGCACTTCCTTATCCAGCGAGCTGCGTTGGCCCTGTTGCAGTTGCTGCAACTGCACTCGCACGCGCTCCAGCGGACGCAAGGAGTTGCGCACGGTCAGGCGTTGCAACAACAGGATCAATAACAGCGCGCCGCCACCAAGGCCCAGGCCCACGTATTGCACCTGACGAAAGCTGGCGAGAATCGGGCTGTAGTCTTGCGCCACGGTAATCGACATCTGCTGGCCGTAGCGGCGGTAGTCGGCACGAAAGGCCAGTAACTGCTGTTCATTGGGGCCAACCGCCAACTCGCTTTGCAGACCTGGCTGGGGGGCTGGGGTCATTTCCCAATCCCACAGCGAACGGGAACGCCAGGGCGCTGGCGTGCCACTGGCAAAGTCGATACGAAAATAGCGCCCGGAAAATGGCCGCTCGTAAGCGGCTTGCAGGCGTTGTTCGTTTAGTTGCAAGCCGTTGGGGCCGCGCACCGTAGCAACCAACAACGTTTCGGCGTGGTGACGCAGACCGGCTTCCAGGTAACGACGCAAGGCCAAGTCCAGCAACCACAAACTGCTCTGCGCCAGCACCAGGCCGACAATCAGCAACACACTCACCAGACCGAGGCTAAGCCGACGCTGGATCGACCTCATACACCCAGCCCAATAAAGCGATAACCCTGGCCTCGACGGGTTTCAATTACCTCGCGGCCAAGCTTGCGGCGCAGGTGGTTGACGTGCACTTCCAGCACATTCGAGTCGCGCTCGGTTTCACCGTCGTAGAGATGTTCGGCCAAGTGGCTTTTCGATAACAGCTGCTGCGGATGCAACATGAAATAGCGCAGCAAGCGGAATTCAGCGGCGGTCAGTTGAATCTCTTCGCCCTCCTTGCTCACGCACTGGCGCGCTTCGTCCAACTGCAAGCCGGCGGCGTCGAGATGCTGCTGATTGGCCAAGCCTTTGGATCGCCGCAGCAGGGCTTGAATGCGCAGTTGCAGTTCCTCGGGGTGAAACGGCTTGCTCATGTAATCGTCGGCGCCGGCTTTCAGCCCGTCGATGCGCTCGGCCCAAGAGCCGCGTGCGGTAAGGATCAGCACCGGGGTGGCGAGGCCGCCAGCGCGCCATTCACGCAACACCTCAAGCCCCGGCTTGCCAGGCAAACCGAGGTCAAGAATGATCAAGTCGTAAGGTTCACTCGCGCCTTGGTGCACGGCGTCACGGCCATCGGCCAGCCAGTCAACGGCATAGCTTTGGCCCCCCAGGCTGGCGAGCAATTCATCGGCCAGGGGCACATGGTCTTCGACCAGCAACAAGCGCATCAGTCGTCTTCCTTGTCCTTAAGAATGCGGCCATCGCGCACATCGATTTCCAACTCGCGAACCACGCCAGAGGGGGTCAGCAGTTCGATTTCATAGACCAATACGTCGTCCTCTTCTTCCAACTCAGCCTCGAGCAACGTCGCCCCGGGATAACGCGCCAGGGCGGGATGCAGCAGCTGCTCCAACGGCGGGATACGACCCTCCTGCCGCAGGCGCAGCACCTCGTCCTGATCCAGGTCGCGGGCGCTCACGCTAAAGCTCAGCGTAAGCACAGCCAGGACCAGGGCGACGATGCCGCTATAACGCATCAGCCATTTATTGACGGGCGTGCTCATTACTTATCTTGGTGATCTTTGAGGATCTGGCCATTGGTGGCGTCCAGCTCCACATCCCACTCCAGGCCCGCTGGGTCGCGCAGATCAACCTGGTAGATATAGCGGCCGTATTCTTCTTCCAGCTCGGTGTCTTTCACGGTGGCGCCGGGGTGTTTGGCAATGGCGGCGGCGTTGAGTTTCTCAAACGATTGAATAGTGCCGGCATCACGCAGTTTCAGCGCTTCGTCAGGCCCCAGGTCACGGGCTTGGGCGACGCCTGCTGCAGCAGTGAGGGCGGCAATGGCGAACAGGGCAGTAATGTTTTTCATGGTGTGGTTCCTTCTTCTCAGTGATCAGTTAATTGCTTTCGACGGGGATCACCTTATCGCCCGCCGCTTAACTGAAACTGAATTGCCGTCCTTATGCCGTGCTGTGCGCACCAATCGATACGCAGATGGGCGCCTTGGTGCGCGCAGCACACCCTACGAGATCACTGAGGCTGCGAGGCGATGGCCTTAGCCAGGGCGGCTTGCAGGGCCGCATCATCCGGCTTGGTCAGGCTGGAAAAGCTCGCCACCACTTTGCCCTGGCGGTCGATCACGTATTTGTAGAAGTTCCAGCGCGGCGCACTGGACTGCTCGGCAAGGTCTTTAAACAGCGGTATGGCCTGTTCGCCGGTGACGTGCTGCGGCTCGACCATGGTGAAGGTTACGCCGTAATTGACGTAGCAAACCTTGGCGGTTTCGGCGAGGTCGGCGTCTTCTTGGTTGAAGTCATCGGAGGGCACACCGAGCACTTCCAGGCCTTGGTCTTTATGGCTTTTGTACAGTGTTTCAAGGCCTTTGAACTGCGGGGCGAAGCCGCAGTGGCTGGCGGTGTTGACCACCAGCAGTGGCTTGCCGGCGAAGTGTTCGCAGAGGTTGATCTGTTCTTTGTTTTTGTCGCGCAGCTTGGGCAATTCGCCCTGTAGCAGTTGCGGACATTCAGCGGCCATCAACGGCAGCGAGAACAGGGAAAGCACGACGGCAGGCAAGAGGATGCGACGCAGGTTCATGATAGGAGCGCTCGGTGACCAGGAGACAGTTCCGCCACGCTACCCGTCATCCCCTATGCCGTCAAAGGCAACTGCCAAGGCCCAGCTGCAGCAACGCCAAGCCGCCGCGCTGCCAACCCCACCACACCAGCGCCAGCAGCACGGCAGCCGCCGCGATGCTTAACGCCCAAGTGAGCGAACGGCTCATGCCGGGCTCATCCGCAAGCGCTCCACTGGCTGTTCGCGCACCGGCCAATTAAGGGCGGCGGCAATCAGGCTGAGGGCAATGGAAATCTGCCAGACCAAGTCATAGCTGCCCGTGCGGTCGTACAAGTAGCCGCCCATCCAACCACCCAAAAACGCGCCCAGTTGGTGGAACAAGAACACAATGCCGCCAAGCATCGACAGATTGCGCACACCAAATAACGTGGCCACAGTGCCGTTGGTAAGTGGCACGGTGGACAGCCAGAAAATGCCCATCAACACGCCAAAGGTGTAGGCCGTAAACAGCGTTACCGGCACGCTGATAAACCACACCAGCACCACCGCGCGCGCCAGATAAAGACCCACCAACAAGCGCGGTTTGGACATGCGCCCGCCCAGCCAACCGGCAACGTACGTACCGAAAATATTAAACAACCCCACCAGCGCCAACACCGTGGTGCCGACCATGGCCGGCAAGTGTTGGTCCACCAGGTAGGCCGGCAAATGCACGCCGATAAACACCACCTGAAAACCGCAAACAAAAAAGCCCAGCGACAGCAACCAGAAGCCTTTATGCGCCGCCGCCTCGCGCAGGGCCGCGCCCAAGGTTTGTTCGTGGCCGAGCACCGGCAAGGGTTTGTCTTTGAGCATCGCCACCAGCGGCACAATCAACGCCGCCAGGGCGCCAAGGGCAATCAACGCCACCGACCAGCCGAGCCAACTGATTAGCCCTAAGGTGCCGGGCAACATGGCGAACTGACCGAATGAACCCGCGGCGGCGGCAATACCCATGGCCATGCTGCGTTTTTCCGCCGGCACCGCTCGGCCGACTACGCCGAGCACCACCGAGAACGTCGTACCTGACAAGCCCAAACCAATCAGCAAACCGGCGCTTAACGACAGCGACCACAACGAATCCGCCGAGGCCATCAGCACCAGGCCAAGCGCGTACAAAATACCGCCAACCACCATCACCCGTGCGGCGCCAAAACGGTCCGCCAGGGCGCCGGCAAACGGTTGCGACAGGCCCCAGAGCAAATTCTGCAAAGCGATGGCAAAGGCAAACGTCTCACGCCCCCAGCCAAACGCCGCGCTCATCGGCGGCAGAAACAGGCCAAAGCCATGGCGAATGCCCATCGACAGCGCGAGGATCAACGCCGCCCCAATCAGCACCCATCTACTTGCTCGCCATGCTGTCATCGCCCTGCTCCGCTTAACTGCTCTAATCGATGGTTTCCAGGTCGTCCAGCAACAGCCAGAGCGCCTCACGTTTTTCCGCCCCCAGGCGCAGCGCCAACTGCGCCTGCGCCTGTTCCCAGGCCTCGGCGCCGCGCTCGAACCGCGCTGTACCTAAAGCCGTCAGTTGCACCAACCGGCTGCGCATATCACTGCCCTCGCCCACCTGCACCAAGCCTTCGCCCTGCAACACCTTGAGGTTGCGCCCCAGGGTGCTACGGTCCAGGCCCATGGCCTCAGCCAAGGCAGAAATGCTCGGCTGCTCCAGCCGCTGCAAATGGCTGAGCAAGGAATACTGGGCGACGTTAAGCCCGAGCTCGCGTAGGGCGTCGTCGTATACACGAGTCACGCTACGGGCAGCTCTGCGAAGTTTCGTACAAAGACAATGGGTGGTTAGCATGGATGCGTGTATATACCCGCATCGACTTGAGCGTCAATTAAAAACTTGCTCGCACCGCTCAAAGCACGTGCACAATCCGCCGTCACGCGCACAACTGAACAGACACGCGGCAACCAGGTCGAACGGCGCAAGCCAGCAATCAAGCAGTCCCTGCAATCGCGTAGTAATGGAGATGGATACATGGTTCGCCAGCTAATCGGATGGCTACTGCTGCTAGGTGCGCTGCATGGGCAAACCGTTGCCGCCAACCCGCAACTGGCCCAGCTAGGTTCGGGCACCGAGCGCTATCCGTTTGTGCTGTACGCCAACGCCCCGCTTGATAGCCAAACACTGCCGGTAACCCGCGCAGTCATTCTGCTGCACGGTATCAAACGCAACGGCGGCGACTATTTCGAAAGCGGCGCCCCGCTACTCGCCAACGCCGGGCTCGACCCTGCCAGCACGTTGCTTGTAGCCCCGCAATTTCTCACCGACGCCGACGCCAGCAGTTACCCCGGCGTACCGCGCTGGGCGCCGGGGCAATGGCTGCATGGCAGCCCCTCGTTTAGCGGTGTATCGGCCTTCCAAGTGCTCGATGACCTACTCGCTTACCTCGGCGACCGCCAGCGCTTCCCCACGTTGAATGAAATCGTGCTGGTCGGCCATTCCGCTGGCGGGCAACTGGTGCAGCGCTACGCCATCTTTAACCCAACTGACAGTGTGCTGGCGGCACGCGGTATTCATCTGCGCTATGGCGTGGCCAGCCCATCGTCGTACCTGTATTTCGACAAGCAGCGCTGGCATAACCAGCAGTTGCAGACGCAGGCGCAGCCCGAGTGCCCAGGCTATAACCGCTACCGCTATGGCCTGGAAAAACTGCCGGCTTATGCCAGCCAGCAAAAACTCAACGCTAAGCAATTGTTTCGCCGTTACGCCAAACGCGACGTGGTGTATCTGGTCGGCAGCAAAGACAACAACCCCGAATCGAAGGTAATGGACCAATCCTGCTCCGCGCACCTGCAAGGGCCTACCCGCCGGCAACGGCAATTGCAGTACGTGCAGTACGAGCAGCAGCTGGCTAAGCAGTGGAAAACACCGATCAACCATCCGCAGGTGCAAGTGGAGGGAATCGGGCATGACTCTGCTGCCCTTTTCGCCGCGCCTATCACGGCGAAAACATTGGTTCCGTAGGTTGGTTTGGCGCGTTGGGCTTCGCCTTTGGCTCACCGCACGCGGACCGACCCAACCTACGCTCTGCCCTCCACATCCGAAAACGCCACCCACGCTGCATGCCCGCTACCGCCAGCAGAATCAGGCTGACGCCCAGCCACTGCTGGGGCAATTACAGGAAGTGGAACGGCAGATTCAGGCCATTGGCGAATTTACCGAGTGCGACAAGGTGACCGGCGAAGACTGCTTTATCGCGCGCCTGCATGTGCGCTCTATGGAACAGCTCGACACCCTGCTCGACCGCCTCAACCACTACGCCGAAACCAACACCGCGATCATCAAGAAAACCCCGGTAAAACGGCGGTTGCCGCCGATGGAGTGAGGTGCTTACAAACAGTTTGTCGCAGCGGACTTCAATGCCTGGGCATAAACCCTGGCGGCTTGCTGGCTAACCACGCGACAAAGGTTTGCAGACGTTTGTCGCTAAGTAACAGCTCGCGACTGTTGTAGGTCAGGGCCAGTTCTTTTTCGCTGAATAGGCGGTGGATTTGGTTATGACAGGCGCGGCACACCCACAGCGTGGCGGTGATGCGTTGGCTTTTGCCGAATTGCTTTTGGATGTACGGCTTGTTGTGCAGCGCCTTGGGGATCAGGTGGTGACGGGTCAGCGGCACCGGGCGCTGGCACAGCTCGCACAGCTCCGGTTGCGGCGGTAGGCGGATCGGTTCAGGCATTTAGCGCTTGCGGCAGAGGGTCAGGCCGTCGCCAATCGGCAGCAGCGACAGGTCAACACGCTGATCGGTTTTCAGGCGTCGGTTGAGGGTCTGGATGGCGCGGGTATCGGCACTGTCTGGCGTCTGTTCCAGTACGCGGCCGCTCCACAGGGTGTTGTCGAACAGAATCACCCCGCCTTTACATACCAACGCCAGCGCGTGCTCGAGGTAGACCGGGTAGTTGGCTTTGTCGGCGTCGATAAAAATCAGGTCAAAACTTTCGCCGCGCCCTTCGCGCTCCAACTGTCCCAAGGTTTCCAAAGCGGGTGCCAGGCGCAGTTCGATGCGTTCTTGCAGTTCAGCTTGAAACCAATAGCGCCGGGCAATCTGGTTGTAGTCGCCGGGTAGGTCACAGCACAGCAAGTGGCCGTCTTCCGGCAGAGCACTGGCCATGCACAGGGCGCTGTAGCCGGTAAAGGTGCCGATCTCTAGCAAGCGTTTGGCGCCGGTCAGCTTTACCAACAAAGCGAGAAATTGACCCTGCTCCGGTGCCACTTGCCAGCGCGCCATGGGCAGGGCCTGGGTTTCTTCGCGCAGGCGCTTGAGTAACGGGGTTTCACGCAGGGATACATCAAGCAGATAGCTGTACAGCGCATCATCCAGAGCGAGGGTACGAGCGGTCATGCAGTCCATCCTGGGCAGGGGTCACAGAGGGTCAAGCGAACCGCGGTTATTGCCGGTTGGTCACGGGGTACGTGCCAGCCGATCGGGATTAAGCACGCGCTTGGCGTCGAGGTAGCTCTTTAACCAGTACGTGGCATTCAGGCTATCCAGGCGCACCGTGCCGCCACTGGACGGCGCATGCACAAAGCGCCCTTCGCCGACATAAATGCCCGCGTGGCTAACCTTGCCACCGCCGGCGGTAGCGAAAAACACCAAGTCGCCGGCCTGCAAGGCTTCGCGCTTAACACTTGGCGCACGCATGCTGACCAACTCGCGCGTGGAACGCGGCAGCGCGATGCCGGCGGCGTCGCGGTACACGTAGCCAATCAGGCCGCTGCAATCAAAGCCACTATCCGGGGTATTGCCGCCGTAGCGATACGGCGTGCCAACCAAACCCAAGGCGCGGAACAGCACATCGCCGGCGGCATCGCTCTGTTCGGCGCTGGGCGGGGCATAAACGATGGGTTTGGACGGGGGTGGCGAACTGGCGCAGGCGGAAAGCAGCGCAGCAAGTAACACGAGGATGACGCGGGCCGGAGCGGGCATAGGCGAGGCGGCTCAGAGGTGGTTCGGCGTACTCTGCCCTTGAGAGGCGCGTGGCGCAAGGGTTGGTTGCTGTCGGAGCGATTTGCGTGGCAAAAACACAAAACCCCCAATCAAGGGGGTTTTGGCGGTAACCGGCGCTTACGGGTGCAGCGGGTTGCGGCTGACCTGCGCGGTGTTTACCGAGGCCAGCGCCAGGGCGCGTTTGGCTTCGATAAAGGTGCGGCTCCAGTATTTGTCGTCCAGGCTGTCTACCCGCACGCCGCCACTGCGGCTGCTGCTGGAGTGGATGAACTGGTCATCACCGAGGTAGATACCGGCGTGGCTGACGCGACCACGGCCGTGGGTGCTAAAGAACAACAGATCGCCCGGTTGCAGATCGTTACGCGAAACCAGAGGGGCGTCGAGGTTGATCATTTCGCGGGTGGAACGTGGCAGGCTCATGCCCGCCTCTTCTTTGAACAAGTAACCGATAAAGCCGCTGCAGTCGAAACCGGTGTTAGCCGAGGTGCCGCCGAAGCGATAACGAGTGCCTACCAACGACAGGCCGTGGGCCAGAATGCTGTCAGCAAAAGACGGGAGTTCATACGGTTGGTCTTGAGCAAAGTCTGGCAACGGGTCTAGGCCGTCGTCATCGCCATCTTCTTCAGCCACTTGTTGGCTGATGCTTTGCTGAGGCTTTTCAGCGACTTGCGGGGCCGGCTGATAGCCAGCGCATGCCACAAGGAACACTGAGAGTGCGAGGAGCACGAGGGGTGCAGAGCGTTTGAGCATGGGCACGACCGTGAGCGAAAAGTTTATGAAGGCGCGAATATGCCTTCCATAACGGTTATATGCAAATTTAATTGGCCAGGGTGTGACTCAGTAGTACTGGCAAAACATCTAACGCCCTATCGCGCAAATGGACGTCCACAAATGGGCTCAAAGCCCCGTCCTGCGGGTTGATCTCCACGGTAAAGCCCCCCGCCTGGCGGGTGCGCAGCACGGGTTCAGCGATATACGGAAAGCTCGCCGTGGTGCCCACCGCGACAACCAGGTCAAAACCCTTGGAGAGCTCGTGGTAGAGCGTTTCAATGGCTTTTTCGGGGAGCATTTCCTCGAACAAAACGACCGACGGTCGGAGAATACCGGCACATTGTTCGCACCTCGGCGGCAACGGTTTGTCCAAGTGGCCCGCTAACTCCTCGCTTACCGCCCCGCACGACTGGCAGTAAAGCGGCGCCAATTCCCCGTGAATTTCGATTAAACGCGCGGGATCACAGCCCGCCTGGCGGTGATAACCGTCGATATTCTGCGTCAGTACCCAGCACCCTGGTTTACGCCGCTGCATCTCAGCGATGGCGTAGTGGCCGGCATTGGGTTTAGCGCCTAGACAGGCTTTGCCCAGCTCGGCCAGATACTTCCAGCACAGCGCTGGGTTATTCCGCAGGGTCGAACCGGACAGGGCTTGCTCGATAGGGATGCCTTCAGCGGTAACGCCGTTGTACAGGCCGCCAAGGCCGCGATAGGTGGGCAAACCGGAGTCGGCAGACAAACCCGCGCCTGTGATGATCAACATGCGCTCAGCGCGTTGCAGGGCGTCTATCAAGCGGTGGTCCATCTGCCCTGCCCTCGTCTCAATGGTTAACGGTGTGCGCCAACATCCACGACAACTGCGCCATTGAGCGCCCGCTCTGTTCATGCCAGACATTAAACGCCGCCTGAACGGCAGCCAGCTCTTTAAGGCTGGTGGGCTGCTTGTCGATGATTTCCTGGGCTTTAAGCGCTGCAACCACGTCTTCCGCCGGGATAAAGGTGTCTTTACCCGCCATGCGCAGAAAGCGCATCGCCGACAGCCCGCCTAATTGGCTGCCGTGCTTGGCCAGGTACTTCCACAGCCCGACGATATCGGTCACTGGCCAGTCGGCAATCAACGCGCCAAAGCTGCCCTTCTCCTTGGCGACATCCAGCACAAATTGGGCATTGCGCGGCACGCTTTTGAGCTTGCCCAGGTGGCGGATGATGCGTGCGTCCTGCATCAGCCGCTCAAGGTGCTCAGCGCCCATCAGCACGACCTTTTCCGGGTCAAAACCAAAGAACACCTGCTCAAACGCCGGCCATTTGGCGTCGACCAGACTGTGCTTGAGGCCGGCGCGAAAAACCCTTAAGGCAATCAAGGACAAATAGCGGTCGTCAGTGACTTTGCGCAGCTGCGCTGGGGTTTTGACGCTAGGCAGCAAGGCCTCGAGTTTGGCCTGAGAACCAAAGCGGTTCAGGCAGTATTCGTTGAGCCAGTTGTAGTCACGCATAAGGCTTCCTTCGGGCCGTGTGAAAACTGCTGCGCTAGGCTACGCGGCGTTAAAAACAAGCTCGCAATGCTCATTGGCTGTAGCCAACTGCGCTTACTCGCCTGTTTTTGCGTTGCCTAGCCGTCGCTCGCTACGTTTTCACACGGCCCTCTATATATAGAGGCAATAAGCAGCGGGTGCGTTTACAGGTTCATAACATTCAAAAACCGCGATGGCGCGCTTTCGTCGATGCGCAGGTTCTCGAAGTCGAACAGCCTGCGGTCGGCCAGTTGCGAGGGCATCACGTTCTGCAGGGCGCGGAACATAATTTCGGTGCGGCCAGGGGTTTTGCGCTCCCACTCCAAGAGCATTTCCTTCACCACTTTGCGCTGCAGGTTTTCCTGCGAGCCGCAGAGGTTGCACGGAATGATCGGGAAACCTTGAAGCTCGGAGTAGGCTTCGATGTCTTTTTCGCTGCAGTAAGCCAGTGGGCGAATCACCACGTTGCGGCCGTCATCGGCGCGCAACTTGGGCGGCATGGCCTTAAGGGTGCCGCCGTAGAACATATTAAGGAAGAAGGTTTCCAGGATGTCGTCGCGGTGGTGACCGAGGGCCATCTTGGTCGCGCCGATCTCATCGGCAAAGGTGTACAGCGTGCCGCGGCGCAGACGCGAACACAGTGAACAGGTGGTTTTGCCTTCCGGCACTTTCTCCATCACCACCGAATAGGTGTCTTTTTCCACGATGTGGTAAGGCACGCCGATGCTTTCCAGGTACTGCGGCAGCACGTGCTCGGGGAAGCCAGGCTGCTTCTGGTCCATATTCACGGCCACAATCTCGAACTTGATCGGCGCCACTTTCTGCAAATGCAGCAACACGTCGAGCATGGTGTAGCTGTCTTTACCGCCGGACAGGCAGACCATCACCTTGTCGCCGTCTTCGATCATATTGAAGTCGGTAACAGCCTCACCGGCCTGACGGCGCAGGCGTTTCTGCAGTTTGCTTTGATTAACCGAAAGGGTGCCCATGGTGCGCTGAAGTCCGGGATGGTCGAAAAGAGGGGGCATTTTACGCAGAAAGCAGGATTTGCCCTACCCCCGACATCTCGCGCAAAACTCCGTCGTCCCCGCGCAGGCGGAGACGACGGCGAATTAACTACTGTTTGTTCAAATCCCAATCAAACCGGTAGCGGGTATCGCCCTCAAAGCTCTTTAACTGTTGCGCCAACCCCGGTTCAGCGTATTTGAGCAAATGCTGCTGCACGCCCTCCTCGCCGCCAAAGTCCTTGGCGTACCAATCGTAAATGCGCGACAGCACGAGTTTCTTGTCCTCAAAAGCCACCCCACGCGAGCTATTGATATAGGCGCGGGCGCCATCGTTTAGCTGCTGCTCGGTGTTTTTCGCGCTGAGGGTAAAGCTTGGTAGGTTCGGGCAACCGAGGCTGGCGCAATTGAGCAGGTAAAACAGCCGAGGGTCGGGCCAGAACGGTCGCAAAATTCGGTGCTGAATGTCGTTGAGGCTAAGTTTCTCGCCAGCCACTTTGGTGATCTTTTTGTCCCACGGCCCGAACTGGTACCAGGCGCCCAGGCTGGTGATGGAGTCCACCGGGTACTTTTTCAGCACCAGTTGGGTCACCAAGGCGTTGTAGAGATTGACCCAGTAGGCGAACTGTTCAGCCCGGGTGAACTGCCGCGGGTCGAGGTCGCTGAGCTGCTCGATATACACATCCAGCAAGCGCCGGTGCACGGAGTCGACATGGGCGTAGTCGAAGCGGGCGATACCGTCTTTGGGGCTGGTTTTCAGGTAGCGGGTCAGCAGTTCCTGCCAGGCACTGTGGTCAATATGGGCGGCGCGGCTTTCGTCGCTGGCGTTCCAGATATTCCAGGGGTCGGCGGATGGCGCAGCAGTGGCGAAACCAGCAAATAGCAGAGAGGCAATAACAAACAGGGTGCGCAACCGGCGCATAAAGTCGTTCTCCGTAACGGCTGCACGGGCCGTTGTCTGCTGCGTGGGACAGGCCTGAACGGTGCGAGTTCCGCCACACAAGGGCGTGCCAGTGCTGTGCTAGGCTGCGGCCATGACTGAAAACCCCACCTCCTCTGCGCCCGTTGAACTGGATAACAGCCTGGATCTAGCGGACCAGGTGCTGCACTTGCTGCGTGAAGCGCCTGACGGTTGCAGCGAATACCTGCTGATTCAGCAATTGAAAAAATGCCACTCAACGCACATTCCTAACCTCGATCTGACCGACAAGCTGGTGCTGTTTCGCACGCACTTCTTGCTCTTCAACGCCCTGTACCTACTGCGTGACCGGCTTTGGCAGACCGAAACCGCTCATTTATTGATCAGCCCGCTGAGTATTCAACTGCTGCCCTACACAGCAGGCCAAGCCGAAATGAGCGAAGCCGATCCGTTGCGCGCGTATTACCTCGACTTAAGCCATTTGCACGGCACCAGCGAGCGTGATGTGGAGAAACTTCTCACCAGCTTCTGGAAGCGCATGCAGGGCGGTGACGAAAAGCGGGCGGCGCTGGAGTTGTTTGAATTGGACGGCAGCGCCGAGACGCTCAATCTCGCCACTATCAAACAGCGTTACCGCCAGCTCGTCAGCCAGCACCATCCGGATCGCGGCGGTAGCACTTCGCGGCTACAGTCGATCAATTTGGCAATGGAAATTCTCGCTCGCTATTACCGCTGACCTTTAGAGACCCATTTGCTCTAAAACCACGCCCCACGCGGCCTCCAGCCCCTGCCTATACTGCGACATACGGTCGCATTGGTTCGGCCCTGCACCCTGTAGCGCTACTCATGCGTGCCGGGCGCTACGCTGGGGGGCGACCGTTATAACAAGAGGAGGTGTCTCGTATGATCCATCACGTTTGGGGGCTTTTCGCGCATCCTGACAGAGAGTGGCAAGAGATCCGCGGCGAAGAAGAAAGCATCAGCCACATGTATCTGACCCATGTCCTGATTCTCGCGGCGATTCCCGCAGTGTCTGCCTATATCGGAACAACCCAGGTCGGCTGGACGGTTGGCAACGGCGCGCCGGTAATGTTGACCGAAGCCAGTGCGCTATGGATGACCGCCATGACCTACCTGGCCATGCTTGGCGGTGTGGCAGTTATGGGGGCGTTTATCAACTGGATGGCCCGCACCTACGACGCCAGCCCGGATATGGGCCGCTGTGTGGTGTTTGCTGCCTACACCGCAACGCCGCTATTTATAGGCGGTTTAGCGGCCCTGTATCCCAACCTGTGGCTCGCCATGTTCGTGGGAACGGCGGCCATCTGTTACACGGTTTACCTGCTCTACGTCGGCATACCGACCTTTATGAACATTCACCAGGACGAAGGCTTTCTGTTCTCCAGCTCGGTGCTGGCGGTAGGCCTGGTGGTGCTGGTGGCGATGATCGCCATGTCGGTTATTTTCTGGGAAATGGGCGTCGGCCCGGTCTATCGGAGCTGAGGCCTGGCCTGCACAAAACGAAACCGCCGTTTGGCGGTTTCGTTGTTTTAGGCAAACGGCCGGCGGCGTGCTTGGGCATAATCGCGCCTGTTATCCGGAGGAACTCGATGCCCGAACTGCTGAATGCTCGTGTCGAGGCTTGTTACAGGCAAGCCGAAGCGTTTTTCAGACGCCGCTTTACCCGCCCCATCGTCAGCCTCAAATTACGTGGCCAGAAAGCCGGGGTGGCTCACCTCGATGAAAACCTGCTGCGCTTTAACCCCAAGCTCTACGCCGAAAACCGCGACCACTTTCTTAAACAAACCGTGGCCCACGAAGTGGCGCATATGATTGCCCGAGAAATGTTCGGCCCGCATATTCAGCCCCATGGCGAGGAATGGCAGTTGATCATGCAGGGCGTATACGAACTGCCGGCAGACCGCTGCCACACCTACGAAATTCAGCGCCGCAGCGTCACCCGTTACGTCTACAGTTGCGCCTGCCCCGACCGCGACTTCCCCTTCTCCGCCCAACGCCACACCCTGGTGCGCAAAGGCCGCCGCTACTATTGCCGCAGCTGCAAAGCGACGTTGGTGTTTAGCGGGCAGCAGCGCGAAGAATAAACACACCCTACGGTTTAGCTAAAAACCGGCCGAAAGAAGCTGCGCTCGTAGCTGAGGACGCACTGGGTGTCCTTGGCATATTGAAACGCGGCCAGGCAGTCGGGGTCTTGCATCGAGTCGTGGCGGTACTGCTCGTAGGCCGCCAAGCTGGGGAAAGTGAACAGCGCCAAAGCAATATTGTTGGCGCCTTCAGAAGGCAGGAAGTAGCCATGGTGTTGGCCACCAAAGCGCTCAACCAAGGGAATCCACAGCTTGCCGTAGTGCTCAAATTCCTTGAGTTTACTGGGGTCGAGCACGTAGCGCAGATAGCAGGTGACCACTCGTTTTTTCCCTTTGCGATTATTTGCCGACGTTGAAATCCTTGCCCCACAGGCGCACCGATTTCGGCCCTTCAACTGGCCCTTGGAACATAAACTTCTGCCGCACGCCGGTTTTCGGCGGCACGGTCACTTCTTCGGGGTTGGCAACGTCGGGCGCCAGGCCACTGGAATAGTCGTCCTGGTCGATGGCCAGCAGCGCACCGTTGGCCCACAGATTGATCAAGCGCACGGGTTTGTCGGTAAGGTTTTTAAAGCCAAACAAGGCGCTAAGGTTGCCCTCGACGGCTTCAACTTTCAGCAGTTTGACCTCGACCTTGCCATCCAACTGGTCGAGCTGGGAAATGATCAGCGCACCATCGGCGCCTTGCGCTGATTCACGGCCTTCGGTGACGCCTTCGGAGGCGCCACCGAGCAGGTTTTTACCGGCAGATATCGCCGACGACACCGCGGCTTTAGCCGACTCTTTTAACGTACTGGTTTCGCCCGCTGGCTCTTCGCCGTAGGCAACGCCTGCGCTGAGTAACAGCGCCAGCGCCATGCTTATCCCTGAGTGCTTGCCCATGCGTGTTGCTCCTTGAACTGCGCGTGGTGAGGTGGGCTTTTTAGCACAGGAGGCCGTGGAAAGCAGCCGCGCCTAACGCCTAGGCGATCACCTTTCCAGCACGCAGTTGGGCAATCTGTTCAGTGCTGTAGCCCAACTGCGCCATTACTTGGGCCGTGTGCGCACCCACTGGCGCGCCAATATGCCGAGGCGCCGGCAACGCGCGGGAGAATTTGATCGGGCAAGCGATCTGCCGCTGCGCAGGTTTGCCGTCGCGGGGCACCTCTACCACCAGTTCACGGGCCTGCAACTGCGGGTGCTCAACGGCTTCGGCCAGGCTGAGCAGAGGCTCTACGCACACATCCAGCGCGGCGAAAATCTCCCTCCATTCGGCGGAATCGCGCTTTTCAAATTCCAGCTGAATCTGCTGCTTCAGCGCTCGCTGCTGCTCAGGTTTGGGCGACAAACCATGGACGGCCAACTCGGGCCGGCCGATCGCAGCGCAAAACGGCTGCATAAACTGCGGCTCCAAGCTGCCCACCGAAAACCAGCGGCCATCGCGGCTGCGGTAGTAGTCGTAAAAGCTGCCGCCATTAAGCGCCTGGCTTTCCATCTTCGGTTCTTCACCGCAGGCCAGGTAGCCGGCGCCGGCCATGGCGTGCAGGCTAAAGGCGCAGTCGGTCATGCTGATATCGACGTGCTGCCCCTCCCCGGTCTGCTGGCGCTGAATCACCGCCGCCAATAAGCCGACCACGCCGTGCAGCGAACCGCCGGCAATATCGGCCGCTTGAATGCCCAGCGGCAGCGGGCCAGAGTCCAGGCGCCCGGTCTGGTCGGCGATACCGGAAAGCGCCAGGTAATTGATGTCATGCCCGGCGCGATCTTTGTAAGGCCCGGTCTGACCATAGCCGGTAATGGATACATAAATAAGCCGAGGATTAATCGCCTTTAGCGCCTCATAGCCGACGCCCAGCTTGTCCATCACCCCGGGGCGAAACTGCTCAAGCACGATGTCGTACTCCTGCACCAACTGCTTAACCACCTCCACCGCTGCCGCCTGTTTCAAATCCAGGGCGATGCCGCGTTTATTGCGGTTCAGATACGCATGGCTGGCCGCCACGCCTTGATCATGGGGCGGTAAAAGGCGGACCAAATCCACCCGGCTGGGCGACTCCACACGCAGCACGTCGGCGCCCATATCGGCCATAAGCAGCGAGGCAAAGGGCCCCGGCAGCAGGGTGGAGAAATCCAGAATTTTCAGCGAAGACAGCGGACCGCTCATGGCTTTTCCTTTTTATTGTTGGGTCGCCCGGCACTAGAGTTTGAAAACCTGACGGGCATTGCCGTAGAGGAATTTAGCGACCACCTCATCGCTCAGCGCCAACTCTTTTACCTGGCTCGTACACTTGTGCAACGACAGCTGCGGGAAGTTGCTGCCAAACAGCACCTTGTCCTGACCATAGCTGCTTATAAAGTGCAAAAGCTGCGGCGGGTAGTAGCGCGGCAGGTAGGCGGAGGTGTCGATATAAATGTTGTCGTGCTTCCAGGCCAGGCCAATCATTTCATCGGTCCAGGGGTGGCCGATATGCCCGGCGACAGTGCGCAGCTCGGGGAAGTCCAGCGCCACTTCATCCAGATACGGCACCGGCCGCCCGGTTTCCGAGGGCATCAATGGCCCGGTATGACCCACCTGGGTGCAGAACGGAATATCCAGTTCAATGCACTTCACATACAGCGGGTAGTACAGGCGGTGGTTAGGCGGCAGCTTCCACAGCCATGGCACGATGCGCAGGGCCTTGAAGCCCAATTCGGTCACCGCCCGCTCCAGCTCGCGAACGGCTGCCAACGGTTTACTCAAATCTACCGTGGCCACGCCCACAAACCGCTCTGGAAAGGCCCGGGTAAATTCGGCCACCTCGTCGTTGGTGCATAGCCAACGCTCCGGCCGACACCAGGCGGCGAGCATCAGCTTATCGACGCCGCCCTGATCCATCAGCGCCACCGTTTGCTCCGGGTTCAGATGCTGCTTTAGCAAATGCGCCGAGCCGGATTTCTCGAACAGCCGCGCCACTTCCGGCAGCTCCTGATGGGTACGGCCGGTGGCGACCTGCGCCCAGGCGTCGATGGCATTCATGGCCTTGCCCTCCTAGCGATCAGAGCTTCATGCCGCGGCTGATGATCTCTTTCATGATCTCCGAGGTGCCGGCAAAAATGCGCTGGATGCGGGCATTCGCGTACATCTTGCAGATCGGGTATTCCCACATATAGCCCCAGCCACCATGCAGCTGCACGCCCTCATCAACCACTTTGCCGAGTAGTTCGGTGGTAAAGAGTTTGGCCTCGGCGGCGACTTCCGGGGTGAGCTTTTTCTGGTTGTGGTCCATCACGCAGCGGTCGACAAACACCTGCGCCACGTCCACCTGGGTGCGCATTTCGGCCAGCTTGAAGCGGGTGTTCTGGAAGTGCGAAATCGGCCGGTCGAAGGCTTTTCGCTCTTTTACGTAATCGATGGTTACCTGCAACGCAGCTTCGGCGCCACCTACGGCACCACAGGCGTTGGTCAGGCGTTCTTGGGCGAGCATATTCATCAAATAGAAGAAGCCGCCGTTGGCATCGCCCAGCAGATTTTCTTTCGGGACTTTGACGTTATTGAAAAACAGCTCGGCGGTGTCTTGGCTCTTCATGCCGAGCTTTTTCAGGTTGCGCCCACGCTCGAAACCTTCCATCCCGCGCTCGACCAAAAACAGGCCCATGGCGTGTTTATTGGCCGGGTCGGTTTTCGCCGCGACTATTACCAGGTCCGCCAGCAGACCATTGGAGATAAACACCTTGGAGCCGTTGAGCTCGTAGTGATCGCCCTTGTCCACGGCATTGGTGCGCATGCCGGCCAGGTCGGAACCGGCGCTCGGTTCAGTCATGGCCACGGCGAGAATGCATTCACCGCGAATTATCGCCGGTAGAAAACGCGCTTTCTGTTCGGCATTGCCATAGTCGGCGATATACGGGCCACACAGCGCCGAGTGCAGCGGCAGCATAAAGCCGGCCTCGTTAATGTTGGCCAGCTCCTCGCACATAATCTGCTCGTAGCGGAAGTCCTTCAGGCCGCTGCCGCCGTATTCTTCGTCGGCCCACGGCAACAAAAAGCCCATTTCACCGGCCTTTAACCACACCTCGCGGCTGACCACACCGGCCTCTTCCCAAGCGTCCTGATGGGGCACCACTTCTTTTTGCAGAAAGGCGCGAAAGGCGTCGCGAAAAAGGTTGTGCTCGGTTTCGAAATGGATGCGTTGCATGCGGTGGGTTCCCTGCCGATTTATTGTCACGCAGGGTAGGCGCCGCTCGCCGCAGGGCTCAATGACGCATGTGCTCAGGGAGGGTTGACGTATTCGGTCAAGCCTGAACCCGATGCGCACCTACACGCACCTACACGCAGCTTCACCACTGTGGCGCTGCTGCGCACAGCGCGACCCAGAGCATCGATTCAGCGCAGCTGCGACGGCGATTTACGCACGATTTTGATCGAGTGCTTAAGGGTCGGCTTGCGCGTCACGCTGATGGCTTTGTGGGTGACGGTATCGATGGTGATATTCCAGAAGCCGCTGCTGGGCACAACGATTTTTGCCGGAAAGTCTTTGAACGCGCCGCCATGGTAGGTGTGCCGGCCGCCGTTTTTGAAGCTGCGGAAGTTCGCGTCGTTCATCAGGCGGATATTGCAGGTTTGCGAGCACTCGATGATGACAATGTCGTCTTCGTTAAGGTGTTCGCGCTGGTGTATGAACTTCATGAAGGCTCCGCACTGTATTGCTGACACAAGGGGTATTAGCACCGGGCCGCTAGTATGGCTGAGCACGGGCCAGGTGGCGATCTTCAGCTATGGTTGCTGCAAGGGATGCCACCGAGGAAAAACTGATGGACGATTCAAACAATAACGACCAGCCCCCTACCCTTTGGCAGGTGCTGCATAGCGTAATGGCTGCCGCGTTCGGCGTGCAGAGTGGGAAAAACCGGGCGCGGGATTTCCGCCATGGCAAGCCGGGCCAGTTCATCTTTATCGGCGTGTTGTTTACCGGGATATTTGTTCTGGTGCTATTCGCGCTGGTGAAACTGGTGTTGCACCTGGCCGGGCTGTAAGCGCCAGGTTCAGTCGATCAGCGGCCGCAGCGAGAAATTGTAATCTCGCCGCTTCGCCTGCTTTTGCAGACTGTAATGGCGAAAATCCAGGCCAAAGTTGTCCTGACCCACCACCCGCTTGGCCAAGTGTGCGGCTTGCTGCTCGTTGAGGCTGATGTAGATAGGCACCGTGCGGTCTTTGCCACCATGTTTGGCGAAGTCCAGGCCTGCGTCGTAGTCATGCAGTAGCACCAATGCCCAACCGCCCATCGTGAACTGACCACTGACCAGCACGCTCAGGCGCCCGTCGATACGCGCTTGCAGGGCTTCGCGGCTGGAATTGATGGCGGCCACAAGCATGTCCTGCCCTGGTGCATGGCCCAATTCCTGAGCCGCCTGCATTGCACCAAAGGCCATTTCATCGCTGGCCGCCCACACCATATTGATAGCCGGATAGCGCGGCAGCAGCGTGCGCGCCTGGTCGTAAGCCCGCTGGCGTTGCCACTCGCCGTAAGCTAACGAGCGCAAGCGCACATCGGGGTTCTCCGCCAGGGCCTTGTGCAGACCTTCTTCGCGCAACTGGCTGGAGGGCGTCTGCTTGACGCCGGCAAAGGCCAGCATCTCCAAAGGGCCTTGGGGGTTAACGGCGCGGGCGCGGCGAATCAGCTCAATGGCCAGCAGGTAACCGGCATCGGCATCGTTGGGCACCAGGGTACCGATCCAGTTGGGGTAGGTTTCCCGGCTGCTACCGAGCACATGCTGCTGATCGGGGGTCAGCGTGTTGCTGACAGCGAACAGTTTGACGCCAGAGTCCTTGGCCAAGCGGAGGATTTCCGGCGCAGCGTACTGCTCATTGACGAACAGCAGATAGTCGGGCTTGTGTGCGCCATGCAACACGCTGCGGGCTTGTTCGAGCATCAAGTCACGGTCGCGCTCGGAATTCAGCACACGCAACTGCATGCCCAGATCGCCAGCAGCGGCCTGCATAAAGCTGACATAGCTATCCCAGAATTCCTCACCGGTTTTGCCCGGATTAAGAAACACCACGCTAGCTGCATTAACGCAATTCCATGCGAGTAAACCCACTACCGCTACTACGGTGCGCAATGACCACTTCAACTTCATGCACTCACGCCCAAAACAGCGGCGCAGTATACGCTGACCAGTGATATCAATCTGTCACCATTTGTCAGCATTTTCCTACTAAGGCGCCGCTTCGACAGCTCTAGGCGGCGCCGTTTTCATTGATGGCTAACCCAAAACACCGCGGTGGAAACCGCCAAAACGATAAGGAGAAAGATGGCCCAAGCGTCGACCTTGCTGTCGGCGTTCGACGTTTGGAGGTGAGAGGTGTCGGTATCAACGACGGTGTGCGTATGCTCGCTCATGGCTGCCCCTGTTGTTGTGCTTATAGGAATGACCGCAGTTGCAGTTAAGACCACCCTCAGCCAGCCGACAAATCAGCGCCAGCAACCATCCGCAGGGTGTGCGGTGCGCACCAAGCGATATCGGCGTTTTCTCCATGGTGCGCACAGCACACCCTACGTCACGCTTATAGCTGGCGGTTCTTATCTCCATAAGTTTCGTTCTTATACTAAAACATCACTTTTGCGCATAAACCTGAACTGGTATCTTCCCCCGGCTCCGCAAGGAGTGCGCGGCCGTGCGCGCTGATTTGGCAGTAAGTAGCCTGAAAACAGGACAGTTCATGTACGTCTACGACAGTTACGATCAAGACATCATCGAGAGCCGCGTTAAGCAGTTCCGTGATCAGACCCGCCGTTACCTGGCTGGCGAGCTTTCTGGCGAAGAATTTCGCCCGTTGCGCTTGCAGAATGGTCTCTATATCCAGCGTTTCGCGCCCATGCTTCGCGTGGCTGTGCCCTATGGCCTGATGTCTTCGGCGCAAGTGCGCATGATGGCCAAAATCGCCCGCGACTACGACAAAGGCTACGCCCACATCAGCACCCGCCAGAACGTGCAGTTCAACTGGCCGGAACTGGAAGACGTGCCGGAAATTCTTGCCGAACTGGCCACCGTGCAAATGCACGCGATCCAAACCAGCGGCAACTGCATCCGTAACACCACCACCGACCAGTTCGCTGGCGTGGCCAAAGACGAAATCGTCGACCCACGCCCGTGGTGCGAAATCATTCGTCAGTGGTCGACCTTCCACCCCGAATTCTCGCACCTGCCGCGCAAGTTCAAGATCGCCGTCAACGGCGCCGTGAGCGACCGCGCCGCCATTGAAGTGCACGACATTGGCCTGGAAGCGGTAAACAACGACGCCGGCGAACTGGGCTTTCGTGTTTCCGTCGGCGGCGGCCTGGGCCGTACCCCAATCGTGGGCAGCTTTATCAACGAATTCCTGCCATGGCAGCACCTGATCAGCTACCTCGACGCCATCTTGCGTGTGTACAACCGCTATGGCCGTCGCGATAACAAGTACAAGGCACGGATCAAGATTCTGGTGAAGGCGCTGACCCCGGAAGTGTTCGCTCAGCGCGTTGAAGCTGAATGGGCGCATCTTAAAGACGGCCCTTCCACCCTGACTGAAGCAGAAGTCGCGCGTGTTGCCGGGCACTTTATCGACCCGGCTTACAAAACCCTGGACGATCAAGAAGACGCCTTGAAAGCACTGCGCACCGAGCACCCCGGTTTCGATCGCTGGGCCAGCCGCAACGTGTTCGCCCACAAAAAGCCTGGCTATGCCGCCGTCACCCTGTCGCTGAAACCGACCGGCGTGGCCCCTGGCGACGTCACCGACAAGCAACTGGACGCCATCGCCGACCTGGCCGACCGCTACAGCTTTGGCGAAGTGCGCAACAGCCATAACCAGAACATCATTCTGGCCGACGTTGAGCAAAGCCAGCTGTTCACCCTGTGGGGCGAGCTGCGCGAATTGGGTTTTGCCACGCCAAACGTGGGCCTGCTCACCGATATCATTTGCTGCCCGGGCGGCGACTTCTGCTCGCTTGCCAACGCCAAGTCAATTCCGATTGCCGAAGCGATTCAGCGCCGTTTTGACGACCTCGACTACCTGTTCGACATCGGCAATATCGACCTGAATATCTCCGGCTGCATGAACGCCTGCGGCCACCACCATGTCGGCCATATCGGCATCTTGGGCGTGGACAAAAAGGGCCAGGAGTTCTACCAGGTTTCCCTTGGCGGCAGCTCCGGTCGTGACGCCAGCCTGGCGCAGATTCTCGGCCCATCGTTTGCCGAGAAAGACATGGCCGACGTGGTGAGCAAAATCATCAACGTCTATGTAGAAACCCGCACCGACGAAGAAAGCTTCCTCGACACCTTCCGCCGTGTCGGCATTGACCCGTTCAAGGAGCGCGTATATGCAGCGAATCATTAAGAACGGTCAGTTGGTCGACGAAACCTGGCACCTGCTGCCCAAGGACGCGACCCTGGAAGGCGTCTCCAACTGCGACGACCTGATCGTGCCGCTGGGCCTGTACGTTGAACATAGCAGTGCCCTGAAAGCCCGTGACGGCGGCTTAGGCGTGTGGCTGGAAGCTGGCGAAGAAATCGAAGAGATCGCCGACCAACTGGATAATTTCCAAGTGATCGCCCTTAACTTTCCCGCCTTCACCGACGGCCGCCACTCCTCCACCGCCTACATGTTGCGCACCCGTTACGGCTACAAAGGCGAAGTGCGCGCCATTGGCGATGTGCTGCGTGAT
Organism: uncultured Pseudomonas sp.; assembly: GCA_964543145.1. GTDB lineage: Bacteria > Pseudomonadota > Gammaproteobacteria > Pseudomonadales > Pseudomonadaceae > Aquipseudomonas. Next base: position 149,957 of record CAZIWV010000005.1, on the reverse strand, counting down.
CAGCTGTGGGCATTGCAGCGCGTAGGTTTCGACGCCTTCGCCTTACGCGAAGACAAAGACCCGGAAGACGCGCTGAAAGCGTTTAGCGAATTCAACGAGGTGTATCAGGCGTCTGCCGATCAACCGCTACCGTTGTTCCGTCGCCGCGCCTAAACCGGCCAGCCACAAGAAGCCCCGCTCATGCGGGGCTTCTTGTTAGAAGCGTTTCGCTCTTTTCCTTCACCTGCTCACACAGCAGCGGCGCCTTCTACATCAGCGCCTCGCAGAACTGTCTGCTTACCCACCCGCGACCGCGGCATCACCCTCAAGGCTTGTATAACTTTGATGGGAATCACGCCATGGTTAACTCTGGTTGCTGCCTCAACCCGCATCAGTCGAACGTCCAACCCCGCTTGCCACGGGGCCAGCGCCTGCGCTACGAATTCTTACGGCTGCTCACCCGCTTTGGCCTCCTGCTCCTGGTGGCAAGCGCCCCTACGTTGCAGGCTCAACCCACCACCCCAGCCACCCGCGCGCTGGTCTATCGCGTTGACGCAAACCCACCCGAGGTAGTCTTTCGCGACGGCATCAGAAACAGGCACCCGGACGAAGCGCCACCTGCTGATTACGACATACTCAATCACGTGCTCGGCCTGGTCTGCGCGCCTAATCAGCGCTCTGCCTGGATAAGCACAACTAGCAGCAACGACCAGGTAACCGATTTTCTGATACGACAACTTCGGCACGAGAGCGCGCCGCTAGCAGATAACACCGTACCGGACGTAGAACTTTGGGTTTACACCATTGAGGCCGACGACTCTTACCTAGATGTCATGACGGTGATACATCAAGTCATCCAATATGGCATGCGCGGCCAATACGGTTATCAGCTTAGGCATTCACTGGTGCTACAAAACATTCTGGATACAACCGCCACCCACAACAGGGCCGAAGTACTCACTCGGTTTATCGCACCGTCTCGGATTTTGCTTGCCCGGCGAGTGCATCGCTCGCCGGACGGGCAAACCACTCTCAGCGACCCCGAACGAAACCCGGCTTTTCAATACTTTACTGAGCGCGACACCAACCACCTACCCGACTTGGCCGAGACAGTACCACCCGACAGCCGTGTTTTTGGCCCCACCGTTGCGGTAAATTTTGGCAACCGCACCTGCTTCCTCACCTGTGACGGCAGCGCAACAGCTCGAGAAAAACGCAGCGTGGAGCAACCGCCACTCAAGCTTGACTATTGCCCCGCTGACGCCACGCGCGGCCAAGCGTTTATTAGCAGTGAAGACTGACACCCCAACCGCTACTAGAGCCAGTCATTGCCACTAAGGGCAGAGGTTGGCAAACAGCCTTACTCTGCAAAGCCGCCCAAGGCCGCCCGCACTGAAAAATGCCAGCTTCGTACTCGCGAAGCTGCGCCGTACCCGCAGCCGCCATTCAACGAGCCTCCGGCGCCGTCAGGGCGTTTCTCTGTGCGCGAACTTTTACCCTTTTCCCACCGTCTGCTCGGGAGTTGCACCGCTGGCACGCGCCGGTTGCCAGCAACCATTGCGGAACTGGCTGCTTATGCCTGAGTGGCTAATGCATCACCCTCAAAGCTCTTAAATAGCTATAGGGATTACTCCCATGACTACCCAAACCCTGCGGCTGTCTTCTACCCGCCTCCAAACAAGTTCAGGGGAAAAACTAGTCATGCGCCGCCGTTCACAGCTACTCCTCCAACTAAGCCTACTGCTCCTACTAGCCAGCTCCATGACAGTGCAGGCTCAACCCACTACCCCTGCCACCGGCAGGCTGGTTTTCCGCGTTGATGCCAGCCCGCCCGACGAAGTGTTCCGCGGGGGTATTGTCAACAGCGCCCCCTCAGAGGGGCTGCTAACCAACTACGACATTCTTGACCATACGATTGGACTGATATGCGGCCCTGGCCAGCGCTCTCCATGGATAAGCACAACCCGCAGCGGCACTCAAATAAACGAGTTTCTAGCCCGACAAATCCGACGGGAAACCGCGATAACCACCGACGACGACGCCGCGTTAATTGAGGCATGGGTTTATACCGTTGAAGCGGACGACTCCTATCTGGACGTAGAGACGGTGATACGCCAAGCGATAACCGCCGGTAGAAACAACGAAGACGGCTACAGGCCCAGTCATGCGCAAGTGCTCGAACGACTGCTGGGGCAGATCAATATCCATACCCGAGCCGAAGTGCTGACCAGACACATCGCTCCCGAACGGGTTGTTTCAGCCCAGCACGTTCGCGTGCGGCCCAATCGGCGAGCCGAGTGGGGCTTGCCGCAAAACAATCCTAACCATCAAGTCTTCACCCCGGATGGCCACCGCCATTTACCGGAACTGACACAGGTCGTGCCGCCTAATAGCCGTGCATTCTCCCCTGTAATCGTGACCGTAGCTGCCAATGGCACCTGCTATCAAACCTGCGATGGCGCTCGAGCCAACAACCGAATCGAGCGCAGCGCTAGCCAGCCCCAATTCGACAGCTGCAGAGGCGAGCCAACCCCCGCCCAAGCGTTCTTTGGCAGCGAAGACTGAACAGCTAAACCCAAGAGCTCGCAATATCCTCCCGACAACCTCTCTCGAAAGCAGCGCGAGGTCAGCCATGAATCGTCCCTCTATCTCAGCCGTCGGCCTAAGCATTTTTTCGCTGTGGTTTGGACTGGCAAGCGCCGCACTCCAAGCCCAGCCCGCGGCTAGCGATACACCCAGCAAAGTGTTCCGCGTTGATACACGCCCACCCGCAACGGTGTTCAGAGAAGGCTTCACCAACAATGGCTACGCATTTAGCCTGCTTGCCCATGCGCTAGGGCGCACGTGTGCAGCAGACGCCCCACTGAGGCGCTCCGCGTGGATCAGCACAACCAGCGACCGTGCCCAGGCAGAACAGTTTCTGCGCCGGCAGTTTGAGCACAGCCCTGCACAGGCAGACGCTGCCACGCCCATGCAGGCATGGCTGTATACCATCCGCACGGACAACGAATTCCTCCACGTCGAAAACGTGTTGCGCCAGGCCATCGAAGCCGGCCTTCAAACCAGGGATGGCTATCGCATTGCCCATGCAAGTGTGCTGCAACACATACTGGCCAACAGCAATATTCATGACCGCCAAGAAGTTGTGAACACACGCATCAGCCCCGAGAGGATCGAGGCGGCCATACGCGTAACCTATATGCCGTCAGCGCCGCTCCATGAGCAACTGGTGTGGGGTGAAGGCTCGTCCAACGCAGCGTTTCACGCCCCGAGCAGCGCGGAACAAATGAACAATCAGGTGACCAACATTCACGAGCTCGTTCCGCCTGATAGCGAAGACTTTGCCGGGGCTGCATACCGAACAGCACACGACGGAGCGTGCTTCCAAACCTGCGATGCCGCCGCACGACGCTACCGGCACAAACGCAGCCTTACCGAAGTCGTGCTCGACTACTGCCCTGGCAGCGCACCCGCGGTAGAGGCGTGGATGGGTAGTGAAGACTCGGTCTAAAGGGTTCAGCTCACGCCCGAACGCTTTCCCAAGCCAGTTGCGCGAGTAAATCGCGGCAACTGGCAAACTCGGTCTGGGTTCGCCCGGCGAGCCAGTTGCGGGCAAAGTCATGGGCTGGGCCAATGATCACCGAGGCAAAACAGTCCGCTGGCATTTCCCGGAATAGTCCCTGCTCTCGGTAGCCAGCCAATGCCGCCAATATGCGCGCGAAGTGCTCACGGTTGGCCTCACGCAACTGCTCGCCCATCTCGCCCGCCTCTACCCGCCCACGGCTGTGCAACACAAATCGCGCCCAGTCCGGGTTGGCCATCACCCAATCGATATAGCTGGTGACCAACAGCTTTACGCAGTCTTTCGCGCTTTTCGCCTCGGCAAAGCCCTGCTCCAGCAGCGCCGCATACTCGCCCGTGCCCGCCAGGTACAGCGCGCCAATGATGCGTTCTTTGTTGCCGAAGTGGTGGTACAGGCTGCCAATGCTGGCACCGGAACGGTCGCGGATCATTTCGATAGTGGTGGCGTCTACACCGATTTCGGTAAACAGCGCCAAGGCAGCTTGCAGGACGTCGTCTTTACGGGAAGGTCGGGCCATGGGGCTCTCGGCAAACTAGAATATTTTTCTAGAATTAATTTCTAATAGTGATAATACTGCCCCGGCGCGCACTTCTCTTCAATCACTAAATCGTCAGGAAATTGCCATGAGCCAAATGATGCAGATGTACCAACAAGCTGGTGCCGCCCAATTCAGCGGCATGATCGGCCAGGTCGCGCCCTACTTCGCCAGCATTTTTCCGCAGTTTGTCGAGCTGCGCCCAGGCTACGCGGAAGTGACCGTCGCCAAGCGCCGCGAGGTGTTGAACCATATCGGCACGGTGCATGCGATTGCGCTGTGTAACTCGGCGGAACTGGTGGCGGGCACCATGACTGACGTATCCATTCCGGCTGGGTGCCGTTGGATTCCCAAAGGTATGACCGTGGAATACCTGGCCAAGGCCGATGGTGACGTACGCACCGTCGCCGATGGCAGCGCGGTCGATTGGACGGTGCTAGGGGATGTGAAGGTCCCGGTAATGGCGTACGTGGGGGAAAAGGCGGTGTTTCGCGCCGAGATCACCATGTATGTGAGCAAGGCATGAATGTAGGGCGTGCTTAGCGCTCCGCCTTCATTTGCCACACGATTCTGGGTCCCCGCCTGCGCGGGGACGACGGAGATCGTTGTGACAAATACGTCATCCCCGCGCAGGCGGGGATCTAGGTAGCCGGCAAAAGGAAAAGGGGCACGTAGCCCCTATGATTAGCCCAGGTTAAGCAACACCCGCCCAACCATCTTGCCGGCCAGAATGCGCGTCAACGCTTCCGGCAGCTGCCGCAAGTTCACCTCTTCCACCAACGGCTCGAGGTCGAGTTTCCATTGCACCGACAGGCGATCCCACATCGACGCCTTGACCACCATCGGCAGCTCTACCGAGTCCACGCCCAGCAGGTTCACGCCGCGCAAGATAAAGGGCATCACGCTGCCCTTAAAGCCAACGCCTGCGGTCAGCCCGCAACAGGCCACGCTGCCGCCGTATTTCATGGCTTTGACCACGTTAAAGAGAATGTCGCCACCCACGGTATCCACCGCGCCAGCCCATTGTTCCTTGAGCAGGGCTTTGTCGGTGCCCTCCTGCAAGGCTTCGCGGCTAACAATCTGATCCGCGCCCAAGCCTTTCAAAAACTCAGCTTGTTCCGCCTTACCGGTAGATGCCGCCACCGTATAACCCTGACTTTTCAACAGCACCACCGCGATACTGCCGACACCGCCAGTAGCGCCAGTCACCAGCACCGGGCCGCTATCGGGGCGTAGCCCAGCCTGCTCCAGCTTGTCGACACACAACGCCGCCGTGAGCCCTGCCGTGCCGAGCACCATCGACTCACGCAACGACAGCCCCTTCGGCCGCTTGATCGCCCAGGCGGCCGGAATGCGGATGTACTGGCCAAAGCCGCCAGCGGTGTTCATGCCCAGGTCGTAGCCGGTGACTATCACCTCATCGCCTACGGCAAATTCGCCAACGCTGGATTGCTCCACCATGCCCGCTGCATCAATGCCCGGCGTATGCGGAAAATTGCGGCTCACACCCTTGTTACCGCTGGCCGACAACGCGTCTTTGTAGTTAAGCGAGGAGTACTGCACACGAATCAGCAACTCGCCGGCGGGAAGGTCCGCGGTATCACGCTCAACTACCTGCGGCTGGTAAACGCCAGCGACTTCACTGACCTGTAGTGCGTTGAATTTACTCATCTCACTCTCCTCTGACGGTGCCGGGAATTACCAAAACCGCTGTTGCTGCAAACGGCTGAGCCAGTTCAGCAGCAGGCGGTCTATGGACAGGCTGGCGGCAAGGCCAACGCGCTCCGGCAAACTTTTCTTGTGCGCATAGTGCAGCTGGTAAACATCTGCAGTTTTCGCCTTGGTGGCGATGTATTCGTCGCTGGTCATCAGTTCATCCACCAGCTTTTTGCCCAGTGCCTGCTGCCCCAGCCAGACTTCACCGGTGGCGATTTCTTCCATCTGCAACTGCGGGCGGTAGCTGGCGACAAAGTCTTTGAACAGCTCATGGGTAATTTCCAGGTCTTGCTGGAATTTCTCCCGGCCCTTCTCCGTGTTTTCGCCAAATACCGTCAGCGTGCGTTTGTATTCGCCGGCCGTGAGCACTTCAAAATCGATTTCGTGTTTCTTCAGCAAGCGGTGCACGTTAGGCAACTGCGCGACCACGCCAATGGAACCCAGAATGGCAAAGGGCGCGGAAATAATCTTCTCGCCAATGCACGCCATCATATAGCCGCCGCTGGCCGCGACCTTATCCACGCATACCGTCAGCGGTACACCGGCCTGACGAATACGCGCCAATTGCGACGACGCCAAGCCATAACTGTGGACCATCCCGCCGCCACTCTCCAATCGCAGCACCACTTCATCTTTAGCAGTAGCCAAACTCAGCAGCGCTGTCACTTCATGGCGCAGCGCATCGGTGGCCGAGGCTTTGATATCACCATCAAAATCCAGCACAAATACGCGCGGCTTTTCCGACGGCTTCTTTTTCTCCAGTTTGTCGGCCTTGGCCTGCGCCTTGTGCAGAACCTTCAGTTGGTCTTTGGTCGACAACGCACCCTGCAAGCGCTCATGCAGCGCCTTATAGAAGTCATTAAGTTTATGGACCTCCAACTGCCCAGTACGTTTGCGCCCTTTACCGCGCACCACAGCAAGGGCCAGCAGCACCACCACAATGGCCACGACCACCGTCAATGTCTTGGCCAGAAAGCCAGCGTAATCGGCTAAAAACTCCACGCGTATTTCCTCGAGTTGCCCGTAAAGCGCCCAGCGTTGGGCGGCGGTTAAGTGGAGGCCAGCATACCGACGCAGGCAGTTGCCGACCAGCGGGCCAGAGCGCACTCATGGTTACAAGCTGCGTGGTAGAAGGGCGCCGCCCCCATTCAAACAAGCGTATGTTTTTTCGTTGACAGGCCCCACCTATCCTCATACCCTCGCCAAACTTTCACCGTAGCGGGATGACGCTCACGTGGGCAGCATTTACATGATTCGCCATGGCCAAGCCTCCTTCGGCGCCGACGATTACGACGTGCTCTCCGACCGTGGCGTGCAGCAGGCCGAAATTCTCGGCAAGCACCTGGCCCAGCTCGACGTGCGCTTCGACCGCTGCCTGGCCGGCACCCTGCTACGCCAACAGCACACCGGTAAAGCCGCCCTCGCCCAGCTCCAGGCTGCTGGCATCGCCACGCCAGAATTGGAAACCGACGCCGCCTTTAACGAGTTCGACGCCGACGCCGTTATCCGCGCCCTACTCCCCGATCTGCTGCCCGAAGAACTGCAAGCGCTCGACACCTTACGCAACGCCGCACAAAACCGTGGCGAATTTCAGCGATTGTTTGCCCTGCTGATCGGCCGCTGGATCTCCGGCGAGCACCACAAACCCGGCCTGCAAAGCTGGAAAGAATTTGTTGAACAAGTAGAAGGCGGCCTGGCGCGCATTCTCGAACAGGCTTCGAGCAAAGACAGCGTGGCCGTATTCACATCAGGCGGCACTATTACCGCCATGCTGCACCTAATAACTGCAATACCGGCCGCGCAAGCTTTCGAACTGAACTGGCAAATCGTCAACACCTCGCTCAACCGCTTTAAGTTTCGCGGTCGCGAGGTGGCCCTGGCTTCCTTCAACAGCCACGCGCACTTAGAGCTGTTGAAGGCGCCGGAACTCATCACTTTCCGCTGAGTTCCGGACTACTGTGGCCCGCAAGGCCGCGCGTAACTTAGAAAACTATAAAGGATCGAATCATGACCACAGTTGCTGACATCTCCAAAAACATGCAATCCAAGTTCAACGCCTCTGCCGCAGCAGGCCTGGACCTGGTATTCGGCTTCAAAATCGAAGACGGCGAAGACTTCTTCCTGACCGTTAAAGACGGCACTTGCGACCTGACCACTGGCACCTCGCCAGACGCCAACGTCACCCTGATCATGAACACCGAAACCCTGTCGGGCATCGTCAGCGGCGACACCGACGGCATGCAAGCCTTCATGGGCGGCAAACTGCGCGCCGAAGGCGACATGATGCTGGCCATGAAACTGGGCGAACTGTTCCCGGTTTAAGTGGTTTTAGCGTCTACGCTAGATAAAAAACCGGAGCTCACAGGCTCCGGTTTTTTTTCGTCTGCAGGCGCGCAGCGGTCACTAATCAGGCGCGCTGATTAAGCACAAACACGCTCACCAATAAGGGCCCGCTTGGCTTGTGACGGCCCCGCCTCGGCATTAGATTAGCCAATAATCTAAGGCCCTCATTATAAGTAGAAGGGATAAGTATGGCGCTTACCGACCAGTCCACCCGCATTCGTAATGGCGAAGAACTCGACGCCGCCGTTATCGACCCGTACCTCAAGGCGCACATTCCCGGCCTGACTGGCGAGCCGAAAATCAGCCAGTTCCCCGGTGGCGCCTCCAACCTCACCTACCTGATCGAATACCCCGAACAAGAATTCGTGCTGCGCCGCCCACCCTTTGGCCACAAAGCCAAATCCGCCCACGACATGGGCCGCGAATTTCGCATTCTCAACCAGTTGAAAGACGGCTTCCCCTACTGCCCCAAAGCCTACGTGCACTGCACCGATGAAAGCGTAATGGGCGCTGAGTTCTACGTAATGGAGCGCGTCAACGGCATCATCTTGCGCACCGACATGCCGGCCGAGCTGAACTTCAGCCCTGAGCAAACCCGCGAACTGTGCAAAAACTTCATCGACAAATTCGTCGACCTGCACCAAGTCGACTACAAGGCCTGCGGCCTCGGCGACCTCGGCAAACCCGAAGGTTACGTAGAGCGGCAAATCGGCGGTTGGACCGACCGCTACGAAAAAGCCATGACCCCCGACGCACCGAGCTGGGAAGTGGCCAAAGCCTGGCTGCGCGACAAGATGCCCGCCGACCACCACAAGCCGGCCATCGTGCACAACGACTACCGCCTGGACAACGTGATTCTCGACCCGAAAAACCCGACGCAAATCATCGGCGTGCTCGATTGGGAACTGACCACCATCGGCGACCCGCTGATGGACCTAGGCAACACCCTGGCCTACTGGATTGACGCAGCCGACTCCGCCCCCATGCAGATGATGCGCCGCCAGCCGAGCAACGCCCCGGGCATGCTCACCCGCCAAGAATTCGCCGAATACTACGGCGAGCGCGCCGGCATTGAAGTGAAAAACCTCGACTTCTACTACACCTACGGCCTGTTCCGCCTGGCCGGCATCGTGCAGCAAATTTACTACCGCTACTTCCACGGCCAAACCCAGGACAAACGCTTCGCCTCGTTTATTCAACTGAACAAGCTGCTGGAGCAAGCGAGCCTGCAAGTCATCAACAAATCCACGCTGTAACGCGCCTGCGCGCCAGCCACCCAGCCCAATGGCGGCGGCGGGCTACGCCCTAAACACCCAGCGACACACCACCAGGGGAACCCCATGTCCAAGACCCACCTGTTCGACCTCGACGGCAAAATCGCATTCGTCTCCGGCGCCAGCCGCGGCATCGGTGAAGCCATCGCCAAACTGCTGGCCCAACAAGGCGCGCACGTCATCGTTTCCAGCCGCAAAATCGAAGGCTGCCAAGCGGTAGCCGACGCCATCATCGCCGACGGCGGCAAAGCCACCGCCATCGCCTGCCACATCGGCGAAATGGAACAGATCCAAAACGTCTTCGCGCAGATTCGCGAACAGTTCGGCCAGCTCGACATCCTGGTCAACAACGCCGCCACCAACCCGCAATTCTGCAACGTACTGGACACCGACCTCTCGGCCTTCCAGAAAACCGTCGACGTCAACATTCGCGGCTACTTCTTTATGTCCATCGAAGCCGGCAAGCTTATGCGTGAAAAAGGCAAAGGCAGCATCATCAACGTGGCCTCCATCAACGGCGTATCGCCCGGCATCTTCCAAGGCATCTACTCCGTGACCAAGGCCGCCGTCATCAACATGACTAAAGTCTTCGCCAAAGAAACCGCCCAATTCGGCATCCGCTGCAACGCCCTACTGCCAGGCCTGACCGACACCAAATTCGCCTCTGCCCTGGTCAGCAACGACGCCATCCTGAAAACCGCCCTGCAACAAATTCCCTTGAAACGCGTAGCCGACCCAAGCGAGATGGCCGGCACCGTGCTCTACCTCGCCAGCGACGCCTCCAGCTACACCACCGGCGTAGCGCTTAACGTGGACGGCGGCTTTCTCTCCTAAGCCCAACGCCGTACACAGTAAAGAGACCTGCGGGTCTCTTTTTATTGGCTTCATTCCGGTTGGGCGAAGCGAAGCCCGACCGGGCGGCACAACAAGCACAGCAAAAAAAAGGCCCCGTTCGCGCCAACGTGCCGACCGGAGCCCAAGAATAAAAGTGGCCGCCCTGCCCCTGCCTGAAGAAGGGCGACCTAAACCTTAAAACCTTAAAACCTATTACCGCGCGGTAATCACCGACAACTTGGTAATTCCTGCTCGCTCAATCGAGGCCATGGCTTTGGCCACCTGGCCGTAATCGACCTTCTCGTCAGCCTGCAATTGCACGCGCAGTTCGGCATCTTTGGCTTTGGCGTTTTCCAGGTTGCTTTGCAGCAGCTCGGGTTGAATTTCGTCTTTGTTGAGGAAGACTTTGCCTTCGCCGTCGATGCTCACCACCAGCGGGTCTTTCTGCTCAACCGGCGCCACGGCTTCGGTCTTGGGCGGGTTGATCGGGATGGCGTTGGTCAGCAGTGGCGCGGTGACGATAAACACCACCAGCAGAACCAGCATCACGTCCACCAGCGGCGTTACGTTGATCTCGCTGAGTACTTCATCGCTGTCTTGCGTGGAGAACGCCATTACGAGGCCTCCTTCACTTTCTGCGCGCTGCCTGCTGCTTTGCCGCCAGGCAGTTGGATGAGCTTGAAGGAGCTCTTCTGCGCCAGGCTGTAGAAGTCGTGGGCGAAGTCGTCGAGGTCGGCCGAGTTGAGTTTCAGGCGACGCAGGAAGTAGTTGTAAACCAGCACTGCCGGTACCGCGACGGCGATACCCACACCGGTGGCAACAAGCGCGGCACCGATAGGCCCGGCCACGGTTTCCAGGCTCGCCGAACCGGCGGCGCTGATGCCTTTAAGCGCTTCCATAATGCCCCACACGGTGCCGAACAAGCCGATAAAGGGCGAGGTGCTGCCGATGGATGCGACCACCGCCAAGCCCGACTCCAGCGAGCGGCGCTCACGTTGAATTTGCTGACGCAGGGCGCGCTCCAGGCGGTCTTGGTGGTTGATCGCCTGGCTCAGGTCTTGCGCATTTTCTTGCACCTGAATCGCGCCGAAACCGGCTTGAGCGACGCGCGAAACTGCACCTGGCTGGGCATTGACCAAGTCGGCAGCGCTATCAAGACTTGAGGCGCTCCAGAACAACTTCTGGAACTTGCGATCCTGGCCTTTCAAGCGCCCAAACTGCAGGGCCTTCAACAGCGCCAGGCCCCAAGTCAGCACCGAGAAACCCACCAGCAGCCAGATGACTGCTGCTTCAATCGATTCAAGGGGGGATGTGGCCAGTAAACTCATGATTCAACTCTCTCTACTAATTCGCTAATCCGTTCGCGCCAGGCGCGGTGTTTCGTTATCAGTGCAACTTGAAGCCGATAGGCACGCTGACCCAACCGTCCTTCGCCACATCGCCCTGCTTGGAAGGCACGAAGCTCCAACGCTTCACCGCTTGTACGGCGGCGTTATCCAACTGCTCGCGACCACTGGAGGTCTGGATCTGAATCTCTGCCGGGCTGCCGTTGGCCAATACATGCACCCTGAGCAACACCGTGCCTTCCCAACCCCTACGCATTGCCAACGGCGGATATTCCGGCGGCGGGTTCTTCAAATACGCCGCGTTAGCCGACGGCGGTGTAACCGGTGCCGGCGCCGGTGGTTGCGGTGCCGGTGCGGCTGCCACTGGAGGTGGCGGTGGAGCGGGTGTCGGCGGTGGCGGTTCTACGGGTTTGGGTACCGGTTTTGGCGGCGGTGTCGGCTTCGGTTTTGGAATTGGCTTGGGCGCCGGTTTCGCAGCCAACTCATCAACCACAGGGGGTGGCGGTGGTGGCGGCTCAACCACAGGAGGCGGCGGCGGAGGTGGCGGCGGTTCAACCACAGGCGGTGCCGGGCGGGCAAACTCGATCTCCATCGGCGGAATTTGCGGCGGCACCACCGGCAACGGCGGCGTGGCCTGCTGATTCAGCCAATAGATCAAGCCACCGTGGGCAACCACGGCAAGGATCGCCAACAACACCTTCTCACGACGACTGAGGGCGCCGACCGGAGCGACGTGATGGCGACGGCTGTGCGCCAACGGCTCGCGATGGCGATGGCGATGGCCAAGATCGACCAAATCAGCGCTAACCGGCGCCTGCCACAGCCGCTGCGTTGTCGCGGCGGTTTGAACATTGCCCATAAAAACTCCTTCAAAAAACAAAACCCCGAAACCAACAGCGCTGTGATCACGGGACACTCAACAGGGCAAGAAGGCCATTGCAGAGCGGTCTAAACGTTCTGGGCGCCATGATTGAGGAAAGCACTTAGCTCAAAAAGTAACTTTTTTCTCTTTTGTAGTAGCTTTATGGAATAAAGATATTTATGTGATTGATATTTAAGGTTTTTTTATTTTAATGATGTGAAAAGCATAAAAAACATGCCTTAAAAGCATGGAGGATCGAGCAGGGTAAAGGCCCGACCATCCGAGCGCTGGAAAAGCCCGGGGACAGAGATATGCAATATCGTGCGCAGGGTGCGCGAGGGAGCTTCTAGGGGGGGTGGCGGTTAGGCTTCGCCTTTACTAGGCACCAGTTGGGCACAGTTTTATTAATCCGTCCCCTTTTTGTTGTTAATAAATCCGTCCCCTTTCTGTTGAATATTTTCATCCGAGAAATCTCCGCCGAGAGACTCCAGCAATGTATAAGAAGCCTCGGAAAGCGCCGCTGCCGAGTAAGAGCTAATCCCTACCATAACTTAATCTCCTTTTGTCAACTTCGTATACTTGCCAACTAATTTAAAAAAACTGTAAGGACTTCCCTCGCATGGAAGGCCTGCAATCCAAAACTTATACACTGAAATCCCGGTATATCCCGGCTTCTTGTCATAACCGGCAGAAACAGCAACTCGACTGATTAATAATTCCTTGCTGGCAACATCTACTATTTCATCTCTAACAATTGTTACGGGTAAATACGTCGAAACTTCTACACGGGTACTCCATAAAAGCCGTTCATTAATATATAGATCTCGACCAAACTCGCCAACCGACTGCATACGTGGTGAAACACCGGCCGAATGGAGATCACCTAAAACGCTTTGATTTTCTACGGCCCACTGTTCTGGCGTCTTAAAAACACGCAACCCACCTTGAGACTCGCAATAGTATGAACTAACGATGAATGTAGGAATTTGTTCCCACGCAAATATCAAATACAACAAGAAAAATATGAGCAGCCCGCGCCTACCGCCAGGTATTTTTTTTTACAAACCCTGTAACGCTAATTTTTTTCATCAAAAACTCATCCCAAATATTTTAAACTGCCACACCATTAATTTAGATAGTTACGCTTGGATATCGCGCACCCAACAAAGCCGAAACTTTTTCTACCCCCAACACTACTGAGTATTTCGCAGCAATATCGAAACCAACTGCAGCATAATTATTCGAGTTAGTTTTTTTAGTTAAACAGCTGGCAATAGCCTCAGAAATTTTCTCTGATTCGAAAAAGCTCACCACAACCCCATTAACTCCATCTCGAATAACCTCCCTAACCGGCGCCGTATCCGACCCAACTATCAAACACCCCGTCGCCATCGCTTCCAACAACGACCACGACAATACAAATGGATAGATCAAGTACACATGTACTGCCGAAACTTGCAGCACTTTCTTATAAGTTTCGTAAGGCACTTTCCCCAAAAAATGTACGCGGTTTAAATCCACTGGGTTTTCGCGGAGCATTTTGCTTCGCCAGTTGGGTACATCTTTCGGTGCCCTGCCGTAGCTCACGCCATCTCCGACGACGATCACGACTTGGCAGGAGGGGTGCTGTTTGAGCAGTTCGGGCAATGCGCGCATAAAAGTGTAGAAGCCGCAGTACGGTTCCAGGTTGCGCGCGACGTACGTGACGGTGGGCATACCGGCTTTCAGTACGCTGCCGTTGGGTAGTTTCAGTTCCGCGTTCGCATCCGGTTTCAGGTTTCCGGTGTCGATGCCTTCGTGGATGATTTGAATTTTGTCGCGGTAGGCCTCGGGGTGCAGGCTGTGTTGCCATTTGGTAGGTGTAATGCCTACATCGCAGTTTTCCAAGTTTAGCAGGTGCAGGGCTTTGCGGGTACGGTGTCGCGGCCGATGGCCAATACCTCGACACCTGGCTGTTGGGCCAGGTGCGCGGTGATATGGCGGAACAGCCCAAGAAAGTTCTGGTGTACGAATAAAACTCTCATCCTGATGCCTTGCGTCCTTGTATGTGTCTGCTATCACTCTTGCAAACTTTCGCTCGCATAGCTGAGCGTTGCCTTGCGTAAAAGGCGGAGAAGCTTGGACAAGAAAAAACTCCTGCCCAGGACACCTCTCCTCGGCATGGCAACAAATGGGGCCTAAGCCCCATACGAGTGTTTTCGAGCGTCCAAAATATGGCTTAGGCCCTAGAGGCCAAGCCATATCGTTGGAGATCGCTATTTCCAGTTAGCCGCTATCAGTACATCCAACTGAGCCCGCTGGTCGTTCGTGATAGTAGTTTCGGCACCTGGCGGCACACCGAACGCAGCCATCGCATCGACCAACCCTTGCACTTGGCTATCTAACAACGTCTTGCCATCGCTCGTTTTGAACTGGTCCACATGGTAATTAGCTCCAGAATACCAACTCGTGACCGAAGCCTTGTCAGACGTTCCGATAATGCTTACTTCCAAGCTTGAACCGCTCCTGCGGAACCAAAGCTGCTCTGCGGAAACACCGTCCAGGAACGAGAGGGCATCAACAACGCCAGTGCCAGTATCGTAGTTACTGATAGTGTCTACACCCGAACCAACACCAAATCGATAAGTGTCTGAACCGTTGCCGCCGTTCAAGGCATCGTTTCCAGCACCACCATTCAGGATGTCGTTGCCGTTACCACCATCCAGATTGTCGTTACCCTCACCACCTAGCAGTACGTCGTTACCTTCACCGCCGATAAGAG
>CAZIWV010000005.1:0-134624 GCA_964543145.1 uncultured Pseudomonas sp. | reverse complement strand
TAGCCCGCATCCAGCCAGTCGTTACCCGCACCACCTTCCAGGATGTCGTTACCGTTACCACCATCCAGGTTGTCGTTACCCTCACCACCTAGCAGTACGTCGTTACCTTCACCGCCGATAAGAGCATCGTCGCCAAGGCCGCCCGTCAAAGTGTCATTGCCTGCATCACCGCTCAAACGGTCATTGCCAGCTTCGCCATCCAGTACGTCATTGCCGTTCGAACCAGAAATGGTGTCATTACCTAGGCCACCGGTAATCGTGTCGTCGGAGTAGTAGCCAACAATCACGTCATTACCATCGGTGCTCGGCAACAACATTGCCTTGACCGTTGGGATGGTCCAGACAGTACCGTCGGCAAAGCGGATATCACCAAGGCGGTATTGACTAGCAGCATCTTGGTAGAAGTAGTTGTTCACCACGAGGGTGTCGGTACCGCCTTTCAGGCTCAGAATCAGGTTGTCGCCAGAGCGAACGACCTGAATATCACTGGCCGCAATGCCGGCGCCAAACTCGATGGCATCTACCCGGTTCGCAGAGCTATCGCTGTTCGAGATGGTGTCGTTACCCCACCCACGGTTGAAGCGATAGATATCCGACCCGTAGCCCGCATCCAGCCAGTCGTTACCCGCACCACCTTCCAGGATGTCGTTACCGTCACTGCCCTTAAGGGTATCGTCACCAATGCCGCCCAAGAGGACATCATTGCCTGCCCCGCCATCCAACCCGTCGTTACCGGCACCGCCTACGAGCAGATCATTCCCCGCCTTACCCGTGATTGAGTCATTTCCATCAAGCCCAAAAACGGTGCTGCTACCCTCATTCGCTGTCAATGACTGACCGATATCCGAACCCATAACGAGCTGAGGCAAAATCGCTTTAGCATGCTCTAACTCTGCTGGCGTCATCCCTTTAATAAAGCTCTCGGCCAACGACGACAACGGCTCGCGAATAGAGCTGCCGAAGGACGTGCCTAGCATTTCAACCACGTCAACTAAGACATCTGCGTGTGAGTTATTGAACTCACGAGAAAAGAGCTCATACATTGGCGCATAGTCAAACTTCAGGCCGCCTGCTGCCGAAACAACCTCAATCGAATCAATATATCGGCCTAGACGTGTCTGAAGTAAAAGCCCTTGGTAAATCGACTGGCTCAATGCTTCATACGCCTGATTCAAAAGAGCAACTTGACCGGCATTAAAACCCAAACGGCTTTCATCGATTATGATAGTTCCACTTGCAGTGGAATAAGCAGAGCTACTGGTATTAGCTCCAACACCAATATTTAGTTTCAAGCTGCTGGAGGTGGTGCCACCTTGGGAGAATTTAAAGAAGTCCTGCCCGTTAAATACTTCTAGCGCTTTCACCCGATCCAGAAACTTTTGAGTGGCCAGCTGCGCCTCAGTTGGAGGAGTACCGGCAGCTTCCCATGAATATTGGAATCGGACGTCTACCTGGGCGTTATCCAAAGCGTCGATACGTTTATCGAACGTCTGATAACTGGCGCTTTCCGCCCACCCATTGATGAGTTTATCAAGTAACCCAATTTGCTCGGCGCGGGTCTGGGCTTTAGAGAATTCGGCCAAAACAGTTTTCAGATCAGCGCTCTGCATGGTTGCTTCGCGTAAATCTCGAACCGCTCCTGAGCCTTGCATGTTGGGCAATGCCTTGGCGGCGCTATCCAAAGCAATACTATCTGTGAAGTGTCTGTAGAACGGATTGGCTGCTAAATCTAGGTTTGCTGCAAGGCTTTGGTTGCCTACAACTGCGCCCGCACTACCATCCGCCCGAATAAAAGATCCGGTGGCACTGATTAGGTTGCCGTTGGATAACTGGTTACTCGCGGTTGAGTTCAGGTTAATAGCAACGATGTCATGTTCGGCCAGTGTTTTCAGTTCGCCGCTTTGAGCGATGCCATCCTGATTAGCATCTTGCCAAACCTTAACATTTGAAAATTGGGCATCCTGGCTATCAAAAACGCCATCACTATTACTGTCGAGATCCCTTAGAGCGTCAAACCCATTGCTGGCTTTCTCGCCGTTGGACTTGACCGTATCAACGCCAAATAGCTCCAAACCTGTGTCGATACCACCGTTTTGGTTGCGATCCAACACCAGAAACCCATCATCACCACTTATCCAGCCTGTACCGGTTCTAAGCCCGTCACCATCAAAATCAAAGGTAACTCCGCTATTTGCTGAGATAGTTTCGATCCCATCGTTATCGAGATCTAAAGCAAGAGGATCGCGACGCTCAACGAAGTTGTTGGCAGAGGAATACGCTGAATTTGTCGAAGGGTCGATTGTGCAACTAGTGCCGGTGTCGAAATACTCTTCGCCAGGGCTGTATGCCGGACTACTGTCATTGCCACCGTTAGGTGCAGAACTTCCGCTACTTGGGTTGCTTCCAGACGAACCAGAGGCGCCGCCCCCTTGCCCGGAAATGGTTGTTCCGTTGGGGCCGGTTGTTACTGTAACTCCGCCGCCACTCCCACTGACGCCGATGCTTCCGTCACCATTAGTGCTAGCAGACCCTGTCGTCGTCGTTCCATTGCTTCCAGTGTGACTGATAGAACCGGTCGCAGTGCCGTCAGTACTAACAGAGCCTGTTGTAGTCGTTCCATTGCTGTTGGTATGACTGATTGAACCAGTGGCCGTGCCATTAGTACTAGCAGAGCCTGTCGTCGTCGTTCCATTACTTCCGGTGTGACTGATCGAACCTGTAGCAGTGCCGTCGGTACTAGCGGAGCCTGTTGTCGTTGTTCCATTGCTATCGGTGTGACTAATCGAGCCAGTACCGGTGCCATTGGTATTCACAGAACCTGTCGTCGTCGTGCCATTGCTATCGGTATGACTGATCGACCCAGTCCCTACTCCATTGCTATCTATACTGCCTGTAGCACTATTTCCATTACCATCTCCAATGGTAACTCCGACAGATGCACTACCTGACCCCAGCGGAATTGTTACAGTAATACTTCCTGAAACGTCACTCATCTTAATCATCCATAATTGTAGAAAAGTCAATCAGCAGAAGAAAACTTCGGCATATCTAACAAACCTCTAACAAACTTGTCGCTAGTACCGCCTTCAACCTCATACAGAAACCAGTCCCCCTTAACTTTTCTATATCCAATTATAAATGCGGCAAGTTCACCATCAGAACGCTCAACCAAATACACTCTATTATCGAAAACACCTGCCTTTATCGCAGCACCTACAGAGTGGACTTTATAGATAGCACTACCGCCTACCCAGCGATCAAGAAATGCCTCAGTACCCGCCAGAAGTTTCGCCTCGTTGTCCGAATTAGTCCACGGATCAAAATGCCCGCGAACTACGCCACTGAAACACTTATTTTTGAAGCCACCAGCCATACAATCCAAATAATCCCGCTCAAACCTTTCCTTATCTGTGATTTTTTCACCCGCAACACATCCGCCAGCAATAAAAAAAACAGACAACACAGCAGCTATAGCTTTTTTCACATATATCTCCTTTGCGCTATACGCATTATGACGCTCCGATTAATTATACGAAGCTATAAAATACAGCCCCAGAAGTAGGCGCTCTAAAAAAATTCTCGTTAACTTTTAAGAAGGGCAACACTAAAAACTTTACCGCTCACGTATACTTTCACTCTGGTACTCTTTAAGCGGGCTCAAGAAATAATCGATAACTTTGCGTTTGTCGGTTTTAACTTCGGCGCGCACGGCCATGCCGGGCGACAGCGCCACCTGTTTGCCGCCCACTTCAATAGTGTTGGTTTTTAGTTGAATGCGCGTGCTGTAGAGCAGGCCGCGTTTTTCGTCGTCGATGGCGTCGTTGGAGATGCTTTGTACGGTGCCGTGCACCACGCCGTATTTGGTGAAGGTGAAGGTTTCGACCTTGATCTCCACTTCTTGGCCCGGGCGCACAAAGCCGATGTCTTTGTTTTCCAGCATGGCTTCCACTTCCAGCGGCTGGTCGCTGGGCACAATCACCATCAGCGGTTGCGCTTCGGTGACCACGCCGCCGTCGGTGTGAATGGCCAGCTGTTGCACGGTGCCGTCGACCGGGGCGGTAAGGCGGGTGAGGCGGTTGCGTTGTTGGGCTTTTTTCAGTTCTTGTTCGAGAGCGGCGCTGCGTTGGTCGGCTTCGTGTTGCAGGTCGAGCATGGCGCGGCGGGTTTGTGCGAGTACGCTTTGTTGGCGGCGCTCGGCGGCTTTTTTCGCGGCTTGCAATTCGGTTACCCGCGCTTGCTGCACTTCCAGTTCGCGCTCTTGGCTGATGCGCGCTTGTTCTTTTTCCAGCCAGGAGTGTTTGCCGATGATGGCTTTGTCGAGCAGGCGTTTGTAGTCGACCGACAGTTGCTGGGTGATGGGCAGGCTTTCTTTGAGCGATGCGACGGAGGCTTTGGCGGCCTGGATTTCGGCTACCTGTTGTTCGATTTCGGCGTCGCCTTGGTCGAGGCTGCTGCGTAGTTCCAGGTACTGGCCCTGCACCCAGCGCTGGGCGGCTTTTTGTTGTTCGGGGCTGGCGCTGGGGATCAGGCTCGCTAACGAAGCGGGTTCGCCTTTGTTTTGAATGGCGTCGAGCAAGGCGTTGGCGCGGGCGCTGTCGACTTGGGCGGCGAGCAGGTCGCTGCTAAGGCGGTCGACTTCAGCGTTGGTGATTTGGCCGTCCAACTCCACCAATACGTCGCCGGCTTTTACCAGTTGGCCGTCGTAGACGTGAATGGCTTTGACCACCGCCACTTCGCTGGGCTGGATAACTTTGGATTTGCCGCTGGGCACGATTTTGCCGCTGGCGGTGGCCACTACGTCGATCTCGCCTACGCAGGCCCAAATCAGTGCCAGGGCGGAGAACGCCATCAGGGTCCACAGAATGTAGCGCGGCGCCGGGTGCACCGGTTGTTCCTGCAGGGCCAAGGCGGCGGGCAGAAACTGCACTTCGTGGCTTAGGCGTTTGGGCGGGTCCATGGCTTTGCGTTGCGCCCAGGAGTGGCGCCAGGCGCTGCGGTAGCGGTTAAGCAGGTCGCGTTTGGCAGAGGCCTGGCTCATGCGGCGTCTCCCTGCTGCAAACGGTGCAGGCGCGAGTAGTGCCCAGCTTGGTGGGTGAGCAATTCGGCGTGGCTGCCTTGTTCAACGATTTGCCCGCGGTCCATCACGATAATGCGGTTGGCGTCGCGCACGGCCGAAAGGCGGTGGGCAATGATGATCACCGTGCGGCCTTGGCAGATGGTCTGCATGTTTTGCTGGATGGTGCGCTCAGACTCGTAGTCCAAGGCGCTGGTGGCTTCGTCAAAAATCAGGATGCGCGGGTCGCCCATCAGCGCGCGGGCTATGGCGATGCGTTGGCGTTGGCCACCGGAAAGCGAGGCGCCGTGTTCGCCGACCACGGTGTCGTAGCCCTCGGGCAACTCGAGAATAAATTCGTGGGCACCGGCCATTTTGGCGGCGTGGATAACTTTTTCTATCTCTGCGCCAGGCGCGGTCAAGGCGATGTTTTCGCGAATGCTCCGGGCAAACAGCATGTTGTCTTGCAGCACTACGCCGATTTGGCGGCGCAGAGACGAAACGTCGGCCAGGGCCAGGTCCATGCCATCCACTAACACTCGACCGCGCTCGGGCACATACAGGCGCTGCAACAGCCTGGTTAGGGTGCTTTTGCCGGAGCCGGAGCGCCCTACTACGCCGATCACTTCGCCAGCCTGAATCGTCAGGCTAACGCTGCGCAACACTTCCGAGCCGTCGGGACGGTAGCGAAATTGCACTTGGTCAAATTCGATAGCACCTTTGAGCGGCGGCAAGGCGCTGCGGGTGGCTTGGGAAAGCTCGGTGCGGCTATTAAGGATGTCGCCCAAGCGCTGCACGGAAACGCCGGTTTGCTGGAAGTTGGTCCACAGCTGCGCCAACCGCATGATCGGCTGTGAGACGCGGCCGGCGAGCATGTTGAAGGCAATCAGTTGGCCCATCGACAGCTCACCTTCGATAACCAGGCGTGCGCCCATCCAGAGAGTGGCCACGGTGACCAGCTTGCCGATCAGGCCGACGCTTTCATTGGCGATGGCCGAGAGGGTTTGGGTTTTAAAGCCGGCGGCGACGTAGCCAGCGAGCTGGTTGTCCCACTTGCGGGTGATCTGCGGTTCCACGGCCATGGATTTAAGCGTGTCGATGCCGTTCACCGTCTCCACCAGAAACGCCTGGTTCTCGGCACCTCGGGCAAAGCTTTCGTTCAGGCGCGCGCGCAGTACCGGGGTAATCAGAAAGGACACGAGGAAATACAGCGGTAAGGACAGCAGCACGATCAGGGTCAGCCAACCGCTGTAGACAAACATCACCGCGATAAACACCACGGAAAACAGCACGTCCAGCGCCAGGGTGATGGCGTTGCCGGTCAAAAAGCTGCGGATATTTTCCAACTCACGTATGCGAGCTACCGAGTCACCCACTCGGCGGGCCTGAAAGTAAGCCAGAGGTAGCGTGACCAAGTGGCGGAATAAACGGGAGCCCAGCTCAACGTCGATACGGCTGGCGGTATGGGCAAAAATATAAGTGCGCAGGCCGCTGAGGCCGGTTTCAAACAGCATGATGCCGAGCAGGCCGATGGCGATCACATCCAGGGTAGACAGGCCGCGATGGACTAACACCTTGTCCATTACCACCTGGAAAAACAGCGGCGTCAGCAGGGCAAATATCTGCAGCACAAACGACACCAGCAGCACTTCGCCGAGCAGCTTGCGGTATTTGACGATGGCCGGGATAAACCAAGTGAAGTCGAATTTGCTTAGTTCCGCAGCCAAAGACGCTTGTGAGCGGAACAGCACCAGTTCGCCGTTCCAGCGAGCGTTAAGTTCATCAACGGTGATGACTTCCGGGCGGGCCAAGCGAGGGTCATGAACCAGCACTTTCTCGCCATCGCGCTGAGCAATGATAAAAAAGCGTCCGTCGCGACTGGAGGCAATGGCCGGGAGCGGTAAATGTGCCAAGCGTTCAGGTGTGCTACGGACCGACGTGGCTTTCAAGCCCAGCTGTTTGGCTGCCAGTAAAAGCTCGGACCGATCAAACTGGCGACCGCTGTCGAGGTATTCGTGGGCTAATTGTTCGGCGGTTGCCGCCACGTTGTGAAAGCGGGCCAGCATGACGAAGCAGTTTAGGCCGGTGTCTGGCTCAGCTTGAGTAGCCGCTCCTTGGTGCTCGTTGGTCATCTGCTTTCCTTGGCAGAACTACGCCCGACGTGATTACCGGGTTGTTGGCGGGAGCTTAATAGCTGGGCGGCGGGTTATTGGCAATGGGCCCTCTTTGCCGGTAAAGCAGAGCGATAACTGCGTCACACATTTTAGCTGTGTGCCAGGTCAAGCCGGCGCAGTGTTGCACACAGTGTTCAGCCGGCTAAACACTGTGTGCACCAAGCGATAGCCCGCCATGCGTGGGGGAGAGTTGCGCTAGAAGTGTGGGAGGGAAACACCGGGAGGCTGGTGTTTTCAGGGTTCGCGAGCAGGCGGATGGCCGCGCCCTTGCCGCTACAGGATGTGGGCAAGTTTGCCCACATCCTTCGGCTTAGCGCTTCAGTCGTCGCCTTTATCCGGCATGCCGTCAACTACACCTGCGGTGTTGTCGAGCAAGCTTTTGGTGGCGGTTTGCAGGAAGGCTTCGAGCTGTTTTTTCAGTTCTGGGTCGATGTCACCCGGAATCCGCTTGGCGCTGGATTTGGCGCCCAGTTGGTATTCGTATAGGCGCGGTTCGAAGCCTTTGGGCTGAATAAGGATACGTTCGGGGGTGACGATGGCGACGGTCTGTTCGCCACCGGACGGTTTGATCACGCCAATGCCGTGGTCGCCTTCTGGCAGGGTGAGCAGGTCACGGCCCCAGCATTGGTGACGCACTTGGCCACCGAGACGGCCCATGATGGTCGGCACGATGTCGATTTGCGTGCCAACGGTGTGGCGCAGCGGGCCGAATTTTTCCTGAATGCCTGGGCCGATCAGTAGCAGCGGCACGTTGAAGCGGAACAGGTCCATTTCGGTCAGTTGCTCGTCGCTGCCAAAACCGTGGTCGCCAACGATGACGAACAGGGTGTCTTTAAAGTACGGCGCTTTACGCGCTTTCTCGAAGAATTGGCCCAGCGCCCAGTCCGAATAACGCATGGCCGTCAGGTGTTCGTCCGAGGTGCTGCCGGTGTTGACGCGTTCAACGGGCAGCTCGGCCGGCAAGGCGTACGGGGTGTGGTTGGACAGGGTTTGCAGCAGGGCATAGAACGGTTTTTTGCCGTAGTTGCTTTCCAGCTCTTTGGCGCCCCGGTCGAACATGTCCTGGTCAGATACGCCCCAGGTTGGGTCCATAAATACCGGGTTTACGAAGTCTTCGCGGCCAATAAAGTTGGTCATGCCTTGGTTGCTAAAGAACCCGGACTGGTTGTCCCACTGGAAGTTGCCGTTGTAGACGTAGAGGTTGTCGAAGTCGCGGGCATCAAGCAGTTGTGGCAAGCCGGAGAACTTGTGGTTGCCCTCGGGCATCCGCATCAAGTATTCGAAGCTGGGCAAGTTGGGGAAGCACGCCATGGTGGCAAACATGCCCTGGTGGGTGTGGGTGCCGTTGGAGAAGAAGCGGTCAAACAGCACGCCCTCCTTTGCTAGCTTGTCGAACTCCGGGGTGATGTTCAGCGGGCTGCCGAGTGCGCCGACAAAGTGGCCGGCAAAGCTTTCCATCAAAATCACCACCACGTTCTTCACCCCAGGCAGGGTGCCATCGGCCGGTGGGGTAAAGTCGCGACGGATCGCGGCTTTGTCGGCATCCACCAACACGTCGTGGGGGGTGAGGATCATCTTGCGCACGATCGCCTGGGCATCGGCGTCTTGCATGGTGGATTTCCATGCGTTCTGACGATGGGAGGAGAATCTGGCGGTGGCGGCCGACACCAGCGTCAGGGTGCCGTTAAGGCCGAGCTGGTTGGCGAACATTGAGTCAGTGGTATAGGCGTCGCCCCAACGTAGCGGTGGGCCTTGTTTCAACGTACCGCGGGCCGCCAATACGGCCAACACCAGGCACAGGGTAAAGGCCACGCCACGCAGCGGCCACGACGTGCGGGTGCGGGGTTTGGCGGCAAACATGGCCGGGGTGTTGCGCGGACGGCTAAGCAGGTCCAGGCCTTTGAACAGTTTGAACAGCAACCAGGTGGCGACCGCCCAGGCCAGCAAGTAACGGCCGACCGGGAAACCGTTCCAGAGCATGCTCATCACGGTTTTCGGGTCTTCCTGGAAGTACTGGAACACCAGGCTGTTCAGGCGCTGGTGGAATTCACGGTAGAAATCCAGCTCGGTCAGGCCGAGAAACAAGGTGACGCTGGCAAAGAACGTCAGCCATACCCGCATCCAACCGCGACGGGCCATGGCGGCGGGAATCAGGATGGCGATCAGCAGCGGCGCAACGGCATACACCACCACGCGCAAGTCAAAACGCATGCCGTTGAAAAAGGCTTCGGCAAAGGTGGCGAAGGTGTCTTCACCAATCAACTCGCGGTTGTACACCAGCAAGGCGACCCGTAACAGCGTGTACATCACCAGCAAGGCAAACGCGCTGAGGGCGGTAAAGATCAGGTGGCTTTTAAGCGTGGGTGTGCCACGCGATGCTGCGGAGGAACTGCTCAGGGCGTCCGGTAGTGCCATGTTGTGATCTCACGGGTTAGACGTGCGAGAGAAAAGGTGACGAAGAATACTCCGCCGCTCAGCAAGAAACGAAGCGGCGGATTTTCAGCGAGCGAATGTGAAAATTTCGTTGAAAACCGCGACGCCACGCGTCGGCAAACGTGCCGTGTGCTGTGCGCACCAAAGCGATCTAACGGGAAATCGCTTGGTGCGCGTAGCACACCCTACGGAGGGTCAGTCGTTGCTGGGTTTGTTGATGGCTTTGAGCACGTATTGCGGCAAGGCAAAGGCGCCTAGGTGCACGTCGGGGTTGTAGTAGCGGGTAACAATTCCGCTGCCGGCGAAACGTTGGCGCAGGGTGTCCAGCGGGATGTTGCGCAGGCCGGCGTTGGTCGCGCCCCAGGCGAAGGTCATGGCGCCACCGATATAAGTGGGCACGGCGGCCATATAGAAGTGCCAGTCGGCGAACAGGCCGTTCATGCGCCCGGCAGTGTTTTGTACGCCGTCCAATTGCATAAAGGGCGTGCCGTTCTGGGTGACCAGAATGCCGCCTTCGTTAAGGCAGCGGCGGCAGGCTTGGTAGAAGTTTTCCGAGAACAGCACTTCGCCGGGGCCAATCGGGTCGGTGGAGTCGGAAATGATTACGTCGAATTTTTCTTCGGTGGTGGCGACAAAGCGCATGCCGTCATCAATCACCAGGTTCAAGCGCGGGTCGTCGTAAGCGCCTTTGGAGTGCTCGGGCAGGAACTCTTTGCACATGTCGACCACGGTGCCGTCGATCTCGACCATGGTGATATGTTCAACGCTGCGGTGTTTGCTGACTTCGCGCAGCATGCCGCCGTCGCCGCCACCAATGATCAGCACCTTGCGCGCGGCGCCGTGGGCCAGAATCGGCACGTGGGTGAGCATCTCGTGGTAGATAAATTCGTCGGCTTCGGTGGTTTGAATCACGCCGTCGAGGGCCATTACCCGGCCCATGCGCGGGTTTTCGAAAATCACTAGGTGCTGATGTTCGGTGCGCACTTCGTGCAACAGTTTGTCCATGCGAAAACGTTGGCCGTAGCCTTCGTAGAGGGTTTCCTGATAGTCGCTCATGGCGTTGCTCCTCTGCGCCGCGCCGGTATAGGCGCGGAAAAAATCGGTAGCTGGAGCGCATCGGCCCCAGGCGAGGCGCGCATTCTACGTGGCCAGGCATGACAGGTCGAACCTTGCCGGTGTTGCAAAAAATGCCCGAATTGAAAAGCAAGATGCGGCGAGACAGGCCAGCGCTCCAGTCGTTATGGTTAGCGCCATGAACACACAGCCCACTCCCCTGCTCATGCCGTACGTGCCGCCGTGGAACTGGCAACAGTTTCACGCCTACTTCGCCTTGCGCTGCCTGCCGGACATAGAGCAGGTAAGCGCAGACGGTTACCGCCGCACCTTCCGCATTGGCGCGATAAGCGGTTGGTTTGCCCTGCGACACCGACCTGAACACAGCGCGTTGGAATTGAGCGTAAGCCCGTCTGCCGTCGACGTGCTGCCGCTGCTGGCAGCCCGCGTAGAGCGCATGTTTGATCTCGATACCAATACCGGCGAAATCGCCCGTCACTTAAGCCAAGACAGCCAACTTGCCGCGCTGGTGGCGCGTTACCCCGGCCTGCGCATTCCCACCGCCTTCGACCCATTCGAGCAAGCGGTACGCGCCATCGTTGGCCAACAGGTAACGGTAAAAGCCGCCGTGACCATCGTCGGGCGCTTGGTAAAACGCTTGGGCGACGTGTTGCCCGCTGCGCCAGAAGATGGTCCTGCCCGGCTGTTCCCCACGCCCTTAGCCATTGCCGAGGCCAACCTGGACGGCATCGGCATGCCCGGCAAGCGGGTGGCAACCTTACAAGGCTTCGCCCGCGCCCTTACCGACGGCAGCCTGGCGCTGCATGCCGATGACGGTGTGGACGACTTGCTCGAACGCCTCTGCGCCCTGCCCGGCATCGGCCCCTGGACCGCGCAGTACATCGCCCTGCGTGCCTTTGGTGTGGCGGACGCATTTCCCGCCAGCGACCTGGGCCTGCTCAAGGCCAAACTCTGGGGCAGCGCCGGCATCAGCGCCCGCGCCCTGACTGCCCAGGCTGAAGCCTGGCGCCCATGGCGGGCGTATGCCGCCATGTATTTGTGGCAAAGCTACGCCGAACCCGAGGAGTGACCTTATGCATTACCGCTACCACGACAGCCCCATCGGCCCGCTGCTATTGGCCGGTGACGAACAGGGTTTGCGCCTGCTGCATATGGATGGCGCGCAGCCATGGGAGTTAAACGAAAACTGGCAGGCGGCAGACGCCGAGTTGGATGAGGTATGCCGGCAGTTGGACGAATACTTTGCCGGCCAGCGCCAGCAGTTCCAGCTGCGCTTGGCACCGCTGGGCACGCCGTTTCAACAAGAGGTATGGCAGGCGCTGCAGCAGATCCCGTTCGGGCGCACCTGCAGCTATGCCGACTTGGCCATGCGCATTCAGCGGCCAAAAGCCGTGCGTGCGGTGGGCACGGCCAATGGCGCCAACCCGATTGCGGTGGTAATTCCCTGCCACCGCGTAATCGGCAGCAACGGCACCCTCACCGGCTATGCCGGCGGCCTGGAGCGCAAGCAGCTATTGCTGCAGCTCGAAGGTGCCTGGTTGCTATAGACCTAGATACGCACGTTGCCGCGCGGTCCGGCGATGGCCCAGATAATCAGCCCCAGCACCGGCAGCAGCACGATCAACAGCACCCATAGCACTTTCATGCCCGTCTCGGCGCCGCTTTTCAGCACGTTGATAATCGCCCAGATATCCAGCGCCAGAATGATCAAGCCAATCAGGCCATTAAAACCGTTACCCATCGTGGTACTCCTTGAGGAAGGGATTGCCCTTCTAGGATAGTCGACGGTGATTTAGGTTCAGGGAGCTTGTAACGGTCGCACGACGCCGGCGTACTGGCGTAAGTTGGGTTGAGCCTCGCGAAGCCCAACAGGCCGGCCGCAGGACGGCGCCTATGGGTCTTGGAGGACGCGCATCGGTCGTGGGCAAGATGCACGCGGAACCATGTGAGCTCCCTGTTGGGCCGGCCCGTTGGGCTTCGCTGCGCTCAACGCCAACCTACGATTGTTTGGCCACGTGCTCCGCACGCGGGCCCATCACGTACCAATTGAAAAAGCCCAGCAGCGGAAACAACACGATCAGGCTCACCCACAGGGTTTTCATTCGCCGCGCCACCGGGCTTTTCACGACGTTGTAAGCCGCCCACAGGTGCAGCAGCACCAGCACCGCCAGGGCGATATACACCCAGTAGCGGTAGGCGGAGTAGTCGAGGTTGAGAAACATGGCGGGCGTCTCGCGGTAAGCGGTGTCTGTGGTAGAGGCACACCGGCGCGCAGAGGTTCCGCGTGAGCGACGAGCTGTGCTGTCAGTAGGCGTTGAGGTCGATCAGGGCAAAGCTGGCCAGGGTTTGGTGGCCACGCAGTTCGCCGCCTTCGCGGGCCAGGCCACAGGTTTGCAGGCCGGCTTGTTGCGCGGCATCCAGCTCTTCCACGATATCGGAGAGGAACAGCACTTCGTCTGCCGGCACACCAATGCTGGCGACGATGGTGCGGTAGGACTGCGCCTCACGCTTGGGCCCGGACGTGGTGTCGAAGTAGCCGGAAAACAGCGGCGACAAATCGCCGGCCACCGAGCAGCCGAAAATCAGTTGCTGCGCCTGGATTGAGCCCGAGGAATACACGTACAGCGCGTAACCCTCTCTTTTCCAGCGTTGCAGGGCTTCAACCGCGTCCGGGTAAACGTGGCCTTTGAGCAAGCCGGCTTTGTAGCCCTCGGCCCAGACCATGCCCTGCAACGCTTTGAGCGGCGTGGCTTTGCGGTCTTCGGCGATCCAGCTGAGGAGAATGTCGGTTACCCGCGCCACATCCGCCTGTGGTTCGCCGCTTTGTTCGCGCACGGCTTGCAGCTGCTCGGCCACTTGCGGGTCGTTGGCGTGAGCATGCACAAACAACGGCAAGTGCTCGGCGGCGAAGGGAAACAACACATCGAAAACAAAACTCACCGCGCTGGTGGTGCCTTCGATATCGGTGAGGATGGCTTTGATGGGCATGGGCAAAATCCTTGGTATTGGCTGGTCGGCTGTGCTGTGCGCACCTCGGCGTACGCGCTGGGATTGTTTGGTGCGCATAGCCCACCCTACATAGCAACGTCGGCGAACCGTAGGGTGTGCTGTGCGCACCATGGCGTAAACGCCGGGATCGCTTGGTGCGCATAGCACACCCTACGAACGCAGCGAATGGCGTTAGTCTTCCAGGCGCGGAAAACGGCTGGCGATATCGTCGCCGGTAAAGTTCGCGACCCAACCCTCGGGGTTATTGAACAGGCGAATGGCAATAAAGTGCGGGTGCTCGCTCATGTCAAACCAGTGGCGGGTGCCGGCGGGCACCGAGATCAGGTCGTTTTTTTCGCAGAGCACGGCGTACACGTAGTCGTCGATATGCAGGGTAAACAAGCCACGGCCGGCAACGAAGAAACGCACTTCGTCTTCGGCATGCTGATGCTCGTCGAGAAACTTGGCACGCAGTTCGGCCTTTTGCGGGTGGTCGTCGCTCAGGCTGATCACGTCCACCGTCACATAACCGCGCTCGGCCATCAGTTTGTCGATTTGCGGTTTGTAGGCGGCGATCACTTCATCCTGGCTGGCGCCCGGGGCGAGCGGCGTGACGGCTTGCCAACGCTCGAAACGCACGCCGACGGCGGCCAGCGTGCTGGTGATGTCTTCCACATGGTTGAGAACTTTGTTGGGGATTTCCGGGGATGACACGGCGAATACGCTGAGGCTGCTCATCGCTTTCTCCTTAACGGGCGGCGCCGAGGGCGCGCATTTTCAGCTCGCACTCGAACAAGAATTCAAAGGCTTCAACTTGGCGCAAGGCATCGCTCATTTGTGCGCCCCAGGTGTACAGGCCGTGGCCGCGAATCAGGTAACCGACGCAATCGGGGTGCTGCTCCAGCCACGGCTGGACCTTGGCAGCCAAGCGGGCGATGTCTTGGTCATTGTCGAAAATCGGCACCCGCACCTGGGATTCATGGGTGGTGGTGCCGGTAAAGGCTTTTTGCAGTTCGTAGTCTTCAAACACCAGCTCACTGGCGGCGGTGGCACGCGACAGCACGGTGGCGTTGATCGAGTGGGTATGCAGCACCGCGCCAATGTCGGCGCGCCATTGGTACAGCTGGGTGTGCAGCAGGGTTTCGGCCGAGGGCTTTTTGCCCGCTTCCAGGCTATTGCCCTGCAGGTCGGTGGCCAGCACGTCGTCGCGGCCCAGTTGGCCTTTGTGCTTGCCCGATACGGTGAGCAGCGCCTCGCTGGCGGACAACCGCGCTGAGTAGTTGCTGCTGGTGGCTGGCGACCAGCCACGACCATATAAGAAACGTCCTGCGGCGATAATCTCGTCGGCCAATTTTTCGCGGCTCATGCCCGCTCCTCTTCTAAATCGGTGTGTGGCAAGGGTGGCTGTGCGAGGTTGCGGGCGTTGTCGTTTGGCAAACGCATCGCGATGATAACGGCTGCCGCGCCAGCGGCAAGGCTGGCGATGGCAAAGGTCCAGGCTGGGCCAAGGCTGCTCCAGCTATAACCGGAATACAGCGCGCCCAAGGCTCCACCAATACCGGCCAGGGCGGCATACAGCGCTTGGCCCTGACCTTGTTGGTTGGCGCCAAAACTGCGCTGCACAAAGTGAATGGCGGCGGCGTGAAAGCTGCCAAAGGTGGCAGCGTGCATCACCTGCGCCAGCAGTAGCACCGGCAAATGTTCGGCAAAATTACCCAGCAGCAACCAACGCAAAGCCGCTAGTACAAAGCTGGCCATCAGCACCTGACGCAGGGAAAAACGCTGAAGAATGCGCGCCATCAACAAAAACATCAGCACCTCGGCCACCACGCCCAAGGCCCACAACTGGCCGATAAACCCACGGGCATAGCCCAAGGCTTCCAGGTGCAGGGTGAGAAAGGTGTAGTAAGGCCCATGGCTCAGTTGCATCAAGCCGATGCACAGGTAAAACGCCAAAACACCGGGTTGACGCAATTGCTGAAGAAACCCGCCAGCAGCGCGATGGTTCTCGCGCACATAAGGCTGGGCATTGGGCACCCAGCCGCTGCTGATAACAATACCGACCATAATGCCGATCAGCGCCAGCGGGTAAATATCCAGGCTGAGCCACTCGAACAGCTTGCCCAGCACCGCCACGCAAACGATAAAGCCGATGCTGCCCCACAAACGGATCTGGCTATAACGCGCCGCCTGCTCGCGCAAATGCGCCAGGGTAATCACTTCAAATTGCGGCAATACCGCATGCCAGAAGAACGCATGCAAAGCCATGATCAACGCCAGCCAGGCGTAACTCTTGCTGATAAAAATCAGGCTAAAACACAGCAAGGTCGAGGCCGCGCCAAAGCGCACAATCGCCAGGCGCTTGCCGCTGCGATCGCCAATCCAGCCCCACAAATTCGGCGCCACGCAGCGCATCAGCATGGGAATGGCCACCAGCTCGCCAATACGCGCCGGGGAAAAACCCAAATGGTGGAAGTACAAGGCCAGAAACGGCGCCGTCGCCCCGAGCAGGGCGAAGTAAAAGAAGTAAAAGCTGGAAAGGCGCCAGTACGGTAGCGGGCTCGCCATGGCGCTTACTGCCCCAGGGCGAGCGACGGGCTCACAGCTGGCCCAGTACCGGCGTGCTGACCTGCACGTCGGCGTTTTGCCCACGGTTACGCAGCAGGTGGTCGAGCAGCACGATGGCCATCATTGCTTCGGCGATCGGCGTTGCACGAATGCCCACGCACGGGTCGTGGCGGCCTTTAGTGATGACATCTTGCGGCTGACCAGCGACATCGATGGACTGCCCCGGCGTGGTGATGCTGGAGGTGGGTTTCAACGCCAAATGGGCAATGATCGGCTGGCCAGAGGAGATGCCACCCAAGATGCCGCCAGCGTTATTGCTGAGGAAACCTTGCGGGGTCAGCTCATCGCGGTGCTCGGTACCACGCTGGGCCACGCAGGCAAAACCGGCGCCGATTTCCACGCCTTTTACCGCGTTAATGCTCATCAACGCGTGGGCCAGGTCGGCGTCCAGGCGGTCGAAAATTGGCTCGCCCAGGCCCGGCATAACGCCGTCAGCCACCACGGTAATCTTGGCGCCAACCGAGTCTTGGTCGCGGCGCAGCTGGTCCATATAGGCTTCCAGCTCCGGCACTTTGCTCGGGTTGGGGCAGAAGAAGGCGTTGTCTTCGACGCTGTCCCAGGTTTGGAACGGGATTTCAATCGGCCCCAGTTGGCTCATATAGCCGCGTACCTGAATGCCGAAACCGGCCAGCACTTTTTTGGCGATGGCACCGGCCGCTACGCGCATGGCGGTTTCGCGCGCCGAGCTGCGGCCACCGCCACGGTAGTCGCGTACGCCGTATTTGTGGTGGTAGGTGTAGTCGGCGTGGGCCGGGCGGAACAGGTCTTTGATCGCCGAGTAGTCTTTGGACTTCTGGTCGGTATTGCGGATCAGCAGGCCAATGGGCGTGCCGGTGGTTTTGCCTTCAAACACGCCGGAGACGATTTCAACTTCATCGGCTTCCTGGCGCTGGGTGGTGTGGCGGCTGGTGCCGGGCTTGCGGCGGTCGAGGTCGATCTGCAGGTCGGCTTCGCTAAGCTCGAGGCCGGGTGGGCAGCCATCGACAATGGCCACCAGGGCGGCGCCATGGCTTTCGCCAGCGGTGGTAACAGTAAATAGCTTGCCGTAGGTATTGCCGGACATGCAGGGCGCTCCGCGAAAATCAGCCACAAACATCGGTTACAAATCAGGGCCGTGGAGTATACCCGCGCGTTCTGCGCAGTTCATCCTCGAACCTTATTCCATCTGCTGCGTCAAAGCGGCTACCTCCTTATATGTAGCCACCTCAATGCCGCGCGCGTTTGCCTTGCTGCTGTTGTTTCTGTTGCCCACCCTGAGCCAGGCGCAAGCCTTTACCGTGCTGCAACGGCCGATGAGCCTGACCACCGCCAGCGGTGAGCTATTTGGCACGCTGCTGCTGCCCAAGAGCGAAACCCCAGTACCGGTTGTGCTGCTGATTGCCGGCTCTGGCCCCACCGACCGCAACGGCAATAACCCCGAAGGCGGCAATAACGACAGCCTTAAATTACTGGCACAAACCCTGGCCAAAAATGGCATCGCCAGCCTGCGCTACGACAAACGCGGCATCGCCGCCAGCCGCCCCGCTACCCCGGATGAACGCGACCTTAGCGTGGAAACGTATGTGCAAGACGCCGTGCACTGGAGCCAACAACTCAAGGCGGACGGGCGATTTTCTACGTTGACGCTGGTCGGCCATAGCGAAGGCGCGCTGATCGCCACCCTTGCCGCGCCAACCGCAGGCGCCGACGCGCTGGTGTCGATTGCCGGCACCGGACGCCCCATCGACCAAGTATTAAAAGAACAACTGCGCGAACGTCTGCCCGCTGCCCTGCTGCCGCAAAGCCTGTGGACCATCGACCAGCTTAAAGCCGGCCAAGCCGTGCCCCATGTGCCGGCTGATTTGCAGGTGCTGTTTCGCCCCAGCGTGCAGCCTTACCTGATGTCGCTGTTTCGCCAAGACCCAGCCGCCGCGTTTGCGCGGGTAAAGCTGCCCGCGCTGATCTTGCAGGGCAGTCACGACATGCAGGTGGAAGTGGCCGACGCCAAGGCCTTGAAAGCCGCCAAGGCCGATGCGCAACTGGTGGTGATCGACGGCATGAACCATGTGCTGCGCATCGTCGCCGATGATCCCAAACAGCAGCTGGCGTCCTACAACGACCCGCCCCTGCCGCTGGCCAGTGAACTGACCCGGCGCCTGGTGAGTTTTGTGCTGACGGTGCAACCGGCAAAAACGTAATAGCACTGCGCCAGCCTCAAGCGCAGCGCAGGCTAGCCGATAGCAGCCAAGACCCGTACGCTCTACGCACAAGGCTTGGAACACGCGCATGACCGACACCAGACAAGAAGCGCCGCCACCTGAGGAGACCGCCGTCAGCGAGGTCGACGAATCGCTGCCGCACCCCTGGAGCGCGCTCCAGGACGAACAATTTCGCCTGCTGCGTCTGGCACCGTTGCCGACCGACCGCTACACCGGGCCGCGGCCATTGCGTTTTGTGCAAATGGGTCGCTTGGCGCGGCATAGTCCCGACCAGAGCTTTCTGCGTTTATCCATCAACTTGCCCGGCATTCTCACGCGCAAGGGCGACAACGTGCTGGAAGTGTGGATCGACCATCGTCTTAAAGAAGTACGCTTCGGCCCGGACAAAGGCATGCACCTGGAACCGATCAACCGTGGGCTGGGCCGTTTTCTGCTGGCTCAGGGCATTGCCTGGGCCCAACAGCGCTGCGCGCATTACACCGTTGAAGGCGGCGCGTTAGGCATTAAAGACGTACTCAGCGAAGACGCGCGCATGCGCCGCGACCACTTTCTCAAAGCCCAAGGCTTTGACCTCGACTACCCCGACCCGCAGCAAGCCAAAGCCACCTACTCGGCGCCGAGGGTCAGCTCGCTAAGAGGCGACTGGAACAAAGAAAAAGTGCAAAGCATCGAACTGCTCGACGCCGCCGCCATGCTCGAACAGGCCGACCACAACTTGCGCGAACAAGACGGCAAGCTGCTGAAATTCCAGCAACGCATCGACAGCTTTCGCCGCGAAGACAGCACCCAGCGCTTCACCATCGCCTGCTTGGTGGCGTTTTGCGTGTTTCAGGCGGGGTTATTTATTTGGATGGCGTCCAGATAACAAACTCAAAACAAACTCAAAACAAACTCAACTGCTGTGCTCCCCTCTCCCGCTCGCGGGAGAGGGGCCGGGGGAGAGGGCCGGGGCGCACGCGGTGACCGCTAAAAGCAAAGCCCCTCTCCCGCCCTTCGGGCACCCTCTCCCGCAAGCGGGCGAGGGGATAAATTCGCGATCGACAAAACAAACTCAACCGCTCTGCTCCCCTCTCCCGCTCGCGGGAGAGGGGCCGGGGGAGAGGGCCGAGGCACACGCGGTCCCCGCTAAAAGCAAAGCCCCTCTCCCGCCCTTCGGGCACCCTCTGCCCTGTCCGGGCGACCGCAAACAGGCGAGGGCACGTTTTCAGGATCGGTGTTAAACCCGAGCGGCAAACAACGCCTGATGCTGCCGACACTGCGCCGCTGTCAGTAAAAACACGCCATGACCACCGTTGACAAACTCCAGCCAGGTAAAGTCGACCTCGGGGTACAGTGCTTCGACATGCACTTGGCTATTACCCACTTCCACCACCAACACGCCCTGCTCGGTCAGGTGGTCGGCCGCTTCGGCCAACATGCGGCGCACCAGGTCCAAGCCATCATCGCCGCAGGCCAAGCCGAGTTCCGGTTCGTGGTGGTATTCGGCCGGCATATCGGCGAAATCTTCGGCATCCACATACGGCGGGTTAGACACAATCAGGTCAAAGCGCTGCCCAGGCAAGCCGGCAAAACCATCACCTTGCACGGTGAACACGCGGTCTTCTAAACCATGGCGCTCGATATTTTGATTGGCCACTTCCAGCGCTTCAAAGGACAAATCGGCGAGCACCACTTCGGCCTCGTCGAATTCATAAGCGCAGGCAATACCAATGCAGCCAGAACCGGTGCACAGGTCGAGAATTCGCGTCGGCGTGTCAGCCAGCCAAATGTCGAACCGTTGCTTAATCAGCTCGGCAATCGGTGAGCGAGGAATCAGCACGCGCTCATCAACAATAAACGGCAGGCCACAGAACCAGGCTTCACCGAGCAAGTAAGCGGTGGGCACGCGCTCTTCAATACGTTGTTTAAGCAAGGTTTGCAGGTAGTCGCGCTCGTCGTCTTCTAGGTTGCAGTCAAGGTAAGCATCGG
Source organism: uncultured Pseudomonas sp. (assembly GCA_964543145.1). Lineage (GTDB taxonomy): Bacteria > Pseudomonadota > Gammaproteobacteria > Pseudomonadales > Pseudomonadaceae > Aquipseudomonas. Next base: position 114,108 of record CAZIWV010000005.1, on the reverse strand, counting down.
CGACTTCCCAAGGCAGGTGCACCGCGCCCAACACCAGTTGCCGCGCATCGTCCCAGGCGTTGTCGGTGCCATGGCCAAAAAACAATTCTTCGGCATGGAAACGGCTGACGGCCCAGCGAATGTGGTCACGCAGGGTACGCAAACGAGAGGTCGAAACGGTCACAGCGGCATCTCCAAAGTCGAGGGCGGCAGTTTAGCCGAAGGCGCATTGGCCTCGGTTGCTTTATTGCGCTCGGCTGCAGGCTGCGCAAACCGGGGCGCTGCACGTCCGTACAAGCAAAAAGATTCACAGCCATCGCTTGTGGGGTGACAATGGCGGCCATTCGCATCGTCAGGAGCCAAGACATGTCCCAACCGCAAACCTTACTCCAGCTCACCGGCCGCAGTTATGCGCCGGCCAGTTTGGGTAATGCCTGCCTGCTGATTATTGATGCGCAAGAGGAATACCGCAGCGGTGCCATGCCCCTGCCCGGCCTGGACGCAGCCATTGCGCAAATCGCCGTTTTGCTTGAAGCCGCCCGCGCCAATGGTTCGCCGATTGTGCACGTCAAACACCTGGGTGTACCCGGTGGCTTCCTTGACCCCCAAGGTCCACGTGGCCGTTTTATGCCGGAATTGGCGCCGCTGCCGGGTGAGACCGTGGTAGAAAAACGTCTACCCAATGCCTTCTCCGGCACTGACTTGCATGGTCGCCTGGAGGCCATCGGCCGCCTCGATTTGATCATCTGCGGCTTTATGACCCACTCCAGCATCAGCACCACGGTGCGCGCCTGCAAAGACTACGGTTACCGCTGCACCCTGGTAGACGGCGCCTGCGCCACTCGTGACCTGCCCTATGGTGATGGTGTGATCAGCGCGGCCGAAGTGCACCGCACCGAGATGGCGATTCTGGCCGATAACTTTGCCGCGCTGGTTAGCCACGCTAAAGCGTTGGTCTGAGACGTCTCTGTCACATCAAGCGACCATCTGCCCGCCCCAAATGCGGGCAGCACTGAACCTCGCCCCCTGGCCCCGGTCATACCGCCGACACCCTGAAAGGAAAGCGGAATGAAATTGTCTGATGGTTTCGATGCCCGACGCCTTCGCCCACGCGGTCCTGGCAGCTGGCGCTGGCGCTTCGCCGCCGCGCTTTCGGCGCTGTTTGCCATGCTTGGCATTCTGCTGGCCATGGCCGGCGCCGCCACCCTGCTCGGTCGCCCGCCAGCCCTCGGCGGCTTGAACGACACCCCAACCAGCGCCACGGTGATATTGGTGCTGGGTCTGTTTTTGTTGTGGTTGGGTGTGATCGCCTGGCGCCGCTGCCGCCGCCGTTTGCGTCGCCCTAGCGACCTGGCCATGGCGCCACACTTAATGAAGAAGCACGACTAAACCACCCGTGAACGGCCACCGCTGAATGGGTAAACTAGGCCCCATTCGCGGAGACCTGCCATGCAAGACGACGATTTTTCCCTGTTCAAAGCCGAAACTCGCGGTATCAAACCCCTTCAGCAAAACGACCGCGCCGACACCGGCAAGCCCAAGACCGACCGCGCCCGTTTGCAGGCCTTGCGCCAGTCGGCGAGCATTTCCGAAGGGGTAACGCGCGTTGACGGTCTGTCCGACCAATTCGTTATCGACGTCGGCCCCGAAGATCCGCTGTCCTGGGCACGCAATGGCGTTCAGGAAGGCCAGATGCGCAAGCTCAAACTTGGCCAGGTGAGCTTTGAGGGCAGTCTCGATCTGCACGGTATGACCGTGGAAAAAGCCCGCGATACGTTGTGGGAGTTCCTTGCCGAGGCCAATAAGCTAGAAATCCGCTGCGTGCGCGTTACCCATGGCAAAGCCGTACGCATGGACGGCAAGCGGCCAATGATCAAAAGCCACGTCAACACCTGGCTGCGTCAGCACGAAGGCGTGCTCGGCTTTACCTCCTGCCTGGCCAAACATGGCGGCACCGGGGCGATTTATGTCCTGCTTAAACGTACGATGATGGATGGCCGCGACGAGTAAAACCTTGCGCGCCACTCGGAAATGGCCGCATTACTGACCTATCGTGACGTGCTATGCGCTTGCCAGCAGCGAAGCGGCACCATACCCTGCGTCTCTGCTTAATTACCAAGCCCTTACAGGTAGATCCATGTCCCTGGAACAGAATTACAGCGCGATCCTTAGCCAACTGGGTGAGGACGTTTCTCGCGAAGGCCTGCTCGACACACCGAAACGTGCCGCTAAAGCCATGAAGTACCTTTGCCACGGTTATGAACAGACCCTGGAAGAAGTCACCAACGGCGCGCTGTTTAGCTCCGATAGCAGCGAAATGGTATTGGTGAAAAACATCGAGCTGTATTCGCTGTGCGAACACCACCTGCTGCCGTTTATTGGCAAAGCCCACGTTGCGTACATTCCCAGCGGGAAAGTATTGGGCCTGTCGAAAGTGGCGCGTATCGTCGATATGTACGCCCGCCGCCTGCAGATTCAGGAAAACCTCAGCCGCCAGATCGCCCAAGCCGTGCAGCAAGTCACCGGCGCGTTGGGTGTTGCTGTGGTGATCGAAGCGCAGCATATGTGCATGATGATGCGCGGCGTAGAGAAGCAAAACTCGTCGATGGTGACTTCGGTAATGCTTGGCGAATTCCGCGAAAACGCCGCTACCCGCAGTGAGTTCCTTAGCCTGATCAGTTGATCTGCGCTGAAGCAAAAAAACCGGCCATGTGCCGGTTTTTTTGTGTCCATATCTTGGCTGGCGGCGCCCGCGCCGCCGTTGCGCTCGTAGGATGTGCTGTGCGCACCGTTGCGGTTGCCTATGAATCGCTTGGTGCGCGCACACCCTACCAACGCGCCCCACCAGCAAGGTGTACCGTGCGCATCAAGGATGCCATCCACTGCAAACCAAGGAATTTTCCTACAAACTAAATCGCCATTGACTCAAGTCACCCCCCGTCCCAGAGCCCCTCACTAGCCTTGGCCATCGCTCGCATGCAGTCGAGCAACACGCTAAGGACGCACTCTCATGGCCTACCTAGTTTGGCAAGAAGACCTCGATACCGGCATTCAGATCATCGACGACCAACACAAGCGCATCGTCGCCATGATCAACCTGTTAATCCATGCCAATGAAAACGACCATAGCCGCGAAGAACTGGGTGAAGTGCTCGGCGAATTAGTGGACTACACCCTCTCCCACTTCGCCTTTGAGGAAGCCTTGCTGGAAGAAGCCGGCTACGCCTTTACCCGTCCGCACAAGCGCGTGCACGAAATCTTCACCGCGCGGGTCAGCGAGTTCAACATGCGCTTCCAAGCCGGCGAAGACGTTACCCAGGAGTTGATCAATCTGCTTTCACGCTGGCTGTTCAACCATATCCGCAACGACGATAAGGCCTACGCCGAAACGGTAAAAAACAATATCAAGCACCTGGTGGAAGACACCCACAATAGCGGCTGGTTTTCCCGTTCATTCAAACGCATCTTTGGGCACGCCCACGCCTGACCGGCGGTTGCGGCAAATGCGCCCAGGCCAGAGCTTGGGCGCCCGCATTCAGGTAAGCTGCCGCCCTCGATTTTTCCGCCGTAGAGGGTGTTCCAGTGCTTATCAAAGCGTTGCGGGTTGGCTTGGGCCAGCTCATCGTGTTTATCGACTTCATCACCCGCCCGCGCAAACAAAAGCGCACGCCTGAAGCCCAGGCGCAAGTGGCTCAAGCCACGTCTGGCATGGCTTTGTACCAATTCCACGCTTGCCCGTTCTGCGTGCGCACCCGCCGCACCATGCGCCGTATGAACTTACCTATCGCCCTGCGCGATGCCAAAAACGACGAACAGCATCGGCAAACGCTGCTGGCCGAGGGCGGCGCTATCAAAGTGCCTTGCTTGCGGATTGACGAGAACGGCAAGACCACCTGGATGTATGAATCCAAGTCGATCATGAAGTATTTGGAAGACCGCTTCGCCACCGTCTGAGGTGACCTCGCAGGGTGCTGTGCGCACCAGTGCGATATCGGGCAGATCGCTTGGTGCGCTCAGCGCATCCTAGGTTTTAACGCCCCTGCTGAACGTCCGCCAAACGCTTGGCCAAGCTGTCCAGCTCAGGAATAGGCGCGTCGGGAAGCTCGCGCAGCACCGCCTGAGTCATACGCATCTGCCGGATAAAGCGCCGGCAGTTGCGGCAACTGGCCAAGTGCACACGTACGGCAATGCGCTGCCGCAAGCGCAATTGCCCGTCGAGAAAATCACTTGAATTGGCGACTAATTCCTTACAACTCAGCAATGCCCTGTCCTCTCGAAATGTTCCAGGGTGGCGAACACCTTAAGCCGTGCGCGGTGTAGTAAAACTCTTACGTTAGAGAGAGAAATGTCGAGAAGATTACAAATCTCCTCCAATTCCAAGCCCTGCCGTTCGCGCAGGTTAAGCACACTGCCTTGTAGCTCGGACAAACTGCCCAAGGTTTTTTCCAAGCACTCGCGTAATTCTTCCTCAGTCAACAAGGCGTCGGGTGAGTCCTGGTGCCAGGCATGGGGCGCCAGCAGCCAATGGCCGTCTTCGGCAAAACGGCTGTCGTCGATGCTGCCATGGGGCGAAGGAATATCGTCCAGCAGCACTTCGCGGCGGTTTTGCTTAAGGCGGCTTTTGGCGGTGTTGGCGGTGATGGTCAGCAGCCAGGTTTTCAGGCTGGAACGGCCTTGAAACCCAGCCAAGTTGCGTACCACCGCCAGCCAGGCGTCCTGCACCACTTCATCGGCATTGCGGCTGCCCACAATCGCATAGGCGACCGCCCGCATCGCACTTTGATAAGTGGCAACCAGCTCGCGGTAGGCACGCTGCTCGCCGGCCAATAGGCGCGGCAGCAGCTCGGCTTCAAGCATGTGGCTCATGACCTTAGTGCTTGCGCAAAATCACACTACCGATGGAGTAGCCGGCACCAAACGAGCTGAGCACACCCAGCGCGCCGCTTGGCAGGTCATCCTGGTTTTTGTGGAAGGCGATAATCGAACCGGCCGAACTGGTGTTGGCGTAGGTGTCGAGAATCACCGGCGCTTCGTCCGGCAGTGCATCGCGGCCCAGCAGCTTCTTGGTGATCAGCAGGTTCATGCTTAGGTTGGCCTGGTGCAGCCAGAAGCGCTTGACGTCAGACACCTGAATGTCGTTGGCCGCCAGGTGCTCGCCCACCAGCTCGGCGACCATTGGGCATACATCGCGAAATACCTTGCGGCCTTCTTGCACAAACAGCTTGTCACGCGCGCCAACGCCCTCTTCCGCCGCGCGGTTGAGGAAGCCGAAGTTATTGCGGATGTTGTTGGAGAACGAGGTCAGCAGCTTGGTGCCGACGATATCGAACTGGTACTCGGAGGTGGCCAGATCGGCACGCTCAACCAGCACTGCGGTAGCGGCGTCGCCGAAAATAAAGTGGCTGTCGCGGTCGCGGAAGTTCAGGTGGCCGGTACAGATTTCCGGGCTGACCACCAGAATCGCGCGGGCTTGGCCGAGCTGGATGTTCTGCGTGGCGGCTTGAATGCCAAACGTGGCCGAAGAACAGGCAACGTTCATGTCGTAGGCGAAACCGGTAATACCCAGTGCGGCTTGCACTTCGATGGCAACAGCTGGGTAAGCGCGTTCGAGGTTGGAGCAGGCGACAATCACACCATCGACATCGGCGGCAGTTTTGCCAGCACGTTGCAGGGCCTGTTCGGCAGCGGCGACGCCCATCTGGCAGAGAATGCCCCACTCTTCATTGGAGCGCTCCGGCAGGCGCGGGGTCATGCGTTGTGGGTCGAGGATGCCCTCTTTGTTCATCACAAAGCGGCTTTTGATGCCGGAGGCTTTTTCGATAAAGGCGCTGCTGGATTCGCTCAGCGCTTGCACTTCACCGCGCTCGATAGCGGCGGCGTTGTCGGCGTTGAATTGCCGCACATAGGTATTAAAGGACTCCACCAGCTCTTCGTTGGAAATGCTGTTTGCCGGGGTATACAGGCCGGTACCGCTGATGACGACGTTATACACGGTCGATCCTCTTTAGCGCTTTATTGATCGGAATGGCGGCTATTGTGCCCGAAATGGGTGACAAATCCCCAGCGATACCCGCTGACGTTCGTCAGCGCAGAGAAGACACACTGCCCGACAGCCTCTTCCTTACAGACAAAACCCTGGGAATACGTGCCCGCTCACAGAGAAACGTCGCCTTAGTCTCACGCGCCCGCCATGGTTGACTGGCTCACAGTAACAACGCTGATGCGCCGCCATTGTCGTTGCTAGAGCCATGTATTGAGTGAGGAACAGGCCATGAACGAACACGAGAAAAACCCAAATCGTCGTCAGTTGTTAAAGGCCTCGGCTTTAACCCTGGCAGCGGGTGCCGCCGCAGGCACGCAAGCCATCACCGCCTGGGGTATTTCCAACAACCTGAGCAACACAAGCTACAGAGGCTTCAGCTCGTACCCGCAAAATTGGTTGGAGAAAATCCGCAACGAAGTGAGCTTTTCGGTGGCCAACGGCTTGCCCGGGGCGGTGATCGCCATTCAATTACAGGGGCAGCAGGTGCTACTGGAGGCCCACGGCTACCAACGCCTGTACAACCAGACCGCGCTAATGCCAGTGCCGCAACCTATGCGCGAAGACACCCTGTTCGACCTCGCCTCACTCACCAAGATATTCTCGACCACCCTGGCCTTTATGCGTCTGGTGGACACCCAACAGGTCAACATCGACGACCCAGTGAGCAAATACCTGCCCACCTTCAGCGGCGGGGATAAAGCCAAGGTCACCTTACGTCTGCTGATGCAACATCGCTCAGGACTGCCATCGTCGTACCATTTCTACGACCCCACGCAAGTGCCCTCTAGCTTCTATTCCCAGGACCGCGCGAAAACCTGCAGCCTTTTGCCGCTCGTGCCGCTGCGAACTACGCCCGATACGGTCACGGTTTACAGCGATATCAATTTCGCCTTGCTGGGCCTGATTCTGGAAAAAGTCAGTGGGCTACGTCAGGACCGTTACGTGCAGAAGTTCATCTACGATCCCCTGGGCTTGAAACACACCGGCTACCAGTTGCTGCAACGTGGAATTGCCAAGGATCGCTTCGAAGCCACCGAGCGTTGCGGCAACACCCGTGATGGGCGGGTGTGGTTCCCCAACATCCGCACCACAACTATTCAAGGCGAGGTGCAGGATGAGCTGGCGTATTACTCGATGGGGCAGATCTCCGGCCACGCGGGGCTGTTTTCCACCGCTGCGGATTTGACCGTACTGAGTGAACTGCTGCTCAACGGCAGAAGCCTGGGCAGCTATCGTCTGTGCTCGGCGCAAACCGTCGCTCTATTCACGCAAACACTCAGCCAAGACGGCAGCTATGCCTTGGGTTTCCAGATACCTACCAGCGCCACCACGCTGATCTACGGCCAGTTGCTACCAGAGGCAGGCAAAGCCGTGGCCCATACCGGCTGGACGGGTAAGTGCGTGGTGATCGACTTCACCCACAAATCGAGTTTTCTGCTGCTCAACAACAAAAAGCACAGCCCTGTCATCGGGATGCCAAACCAGAACTTCAACCACTTCACCGCCGACTTGCTACCCAGTTCAATCTACGGCGGCACGGTGCAGCTGTTTTACGCCGGGCTGCTTTCTTCTATCTTCGGTTAGGGTCAGCAACCCCTCTAGCGCGCGGATTGTTACGGATTGCGCAACAGACATTTACCCGTGCAAAACCTGCAACATTTTGTCACACGCCCTACTCTAAAAAGGCGCGTGGATTAGACGAACGCGGATAACACCTTGCTGTTAATCCGCCCCAGGGGCCAACACGGCCACCTCTCGCAACCCGCTCAGCTCGTTTGGCCGCAGGCCAGGCCCGCTAAAACAACCGTGATCTGAATACGCCAGCCGTGCCCATTTCGCCGCGCTTATCGCTGCAGCGACAGGCATGCCTGGCCTCAGGAGCCCTGCATGACTGAGCAATCCAAAGGCCTCACCCGGCGGCAGCTGTTAAAAACCTCCGCCACCACCCTGGCCGCCGGCGCCGCCGCCAGCGCCTCCGCCGCCACCGTGGTTGGCACGCCCAAATGGCTGCCCTTCGACCACAACGGCCCCCTGCACTACGAGAGCAAAGGCTGGCAGTTCTTTACCGCCGAAGAAGCAATCGAAGTGGAAGCCATCGTCGAGCAACTGATTCCGGCAGATGAGCTAAGTGTCAGCGGCAAAGACGCCGGTTGCGCGGTGTTTATCGACCGTCAATTGGTCAGCGACTACGGCGACTTCGGCCGCTTGTATATGGAAGGCCCGTTTACCCCCGGCAGCCCGGCGCAAGCCGACCAATCGCCGCTGGTGCCGCGCGAGCGCTACCGCATCGGCCTGGCCGCCTTGAGCAAATATTGCCAAGGCAAATTCCAGAAAAACTTCAGCGCCCTCGCCGCCGCCGAACGCGACCACGTGCTGACCGATCTGGAAAAAGGCGCCATCAGCCTTGAAGGCATCGACGCCAAAGCGTTCTTCCAGCAAGTACTGGACAACACCATGGAAGGCTTCTTTGCCGACCCTATCTACGGCGGCAACCGCGACATGGTCTCGTGGAAAATGATCGGTTTTCCCGGCGCCCGCTACGACTACCGCGACTACATCGGGCTGCATAACCAGAAGCTGGACCTGACGCCGATTTCCATCATCGGTAGCTCCGCCTGGAACAAGAAGGGTTAAACGCACATGGCTAAAAAATTACCGTCCACCGACGTTGTGGTCGTTGGGCTGGGTTGGGCGGGCTCGATCATCGCCAAAGAACTGGCTGACACCGGCCTGAACGTCATCGGCTTTGAACGCGGCCCATGGCGCGACACCGCCAAAGACTTCAACCTGGCTTCCGCTACCGACGAGTTGCGCTACAACCGTCGCCAGGAACTGATGCTGCGTACCAAACAGAACACGTGCACCATGCGTAACAAAGAGTCGGAAACGGCCCTACCGATGCGCACCTGGGGTTCGTTTCACCCCGGCAACGGCACAGGCGGCGCCGGTAACCACTGGGCCGGTATTACCTTCCGTTTCCAGCCCACCGAGTTCCGCCTGCACAGTTACCTGACCGAACGCTACGGCAAAGAACTGCCCGCCGAGCTGACCCTGCAAGACTGGGGCACCACTTGGGAAGAAATGGAACCGCACTACGACGCCTTTGAGCGTCTGGCAGGTGTTTCCGGTAAGGCCGGCAACCTCAACGGCACCATCGTTGAAGGCGGTAACCCCTTCGAAGGCGCACGCTCCAAGGAATTCCCCAACCCGCCGACCAAGCAAACCTTCGCGCCGACGCTGTTTGCCGAAGCGGCGAAAAACCTTGGCTACAAACCGTTCCCGGTGCCTTCTGCGCTGGCTTCGCAGCCCTATACCAACCAGTACGGTGTGACCATGGGGCCGTGCACCTTCTGCGGCTTCTGCACCAACTACGGCTGCGCCAACTACTCCAAGGCCAGCGCCATTGTGAATGTGCTGCCGGCGCTGATTCGCCAGCCTAACTTCACCGCGAAAACCAATTCCGAAGTGCTCAAAGTCACCATGGACAGCACCGGCACCCGCGCCACCGGCATTATTTATGTCGACTCCAGCGGCCAGGAATGGGAACAGCCGGCCGAGATCGTGGTGGTGGCGGCGTTTATTTTTGAAAACGTGCGCTTGATGCTGCTCTCCGGCGTTGGCGAGCCGTACAACCCGATCACCAATACCGGCACCACCGGGCGTAACTACGCCTACCAGACCGCCAACAGCGTGAAGATGTTTTTCAACGACAAAAACTTCAACCCGTTTATTGGCGGCGGTGCCATCGGCATGGGCATTGACGAGTTCAACAACGACAACTTCGACCACTCCGGTTTAGGCTTTGTCGGCGGCGGCAGTACCCGGGTGACACCTATTGGCGCGGCGCCTATCGACTCGCGCTCCACGCCCCCAGGCACCCCGGCCTGGGGTTCGAAGTGGAAAAAAGCCACGGTCGACAACTACCTCAGCACCATGTCTATCGGTTGCGAAGCCAGCAGCTATTCCACGCGCAACAACTACTTGTCGCTGGATCCCAACTACAAAGATCCGCACGGGCGGCCGCTGCTGCGCATTACCTTCGACTTTCCCGAGAACGATTTGAAAATGGCGCAGTACGTCACCAATAAAGTGGTGGAAATTGCCAAGACCATGAACCCTCGCGAGATGGTCCCGGCACCACGTAAAGGCCCGTGGGCCAACACCTCATACCAGTCTTCGCACATTGTTGGCGGCTTTATCATGGGCGCCGATCCAAAGAACAGCTCGGTGAACAAGCACTTGCAGGTGTGGGGCGTGCCCAATCTGTTTGTGGTCGGCTCTTCCGCTTTTCCGCAAAACCCCGGCTACAACCCGACCGGCACCGTGGGCGCGTTGGCGTTCAAGGCAGCAGATGCAATCAAACGGCTTTATTTGCAACGCCCAGGGGAGATGATCAGCGTATGAAGACTCTTCTTTCCCTAAGCGCTGCCGCTTTGCTCGGCCTGGCCATGCAAAGCGTGCACGCCGAAGCCGGCTCCGACTCCTACAACATCGTGGAAAAAGGTCGTTATTTGACCGTACTCGGCGACTGCACCGCCTGCCATACCGTGCCCGGCAAGCCGGCGTTCTCCGGTGGCGTGGCGATTGAAACGCCGTTTGGCAAACTGGTCGGCGCCAATATCACCCCCGACCCGGACACGGGCCTGGGCAAGTGGAACTTCGATGACTTCCAAAAAGTCATGTCCGAAGGCCACAGCAAGGGCGGCAAACGTCTGTACGGCGCCATGCCGTTTACCGCGTACACCAAGGTGCTAAAGGAAGATAACCAGGCTATCTGGGCCTACCTGCAAACCCTGGAGCCGGTAAACAATCCGGTGGAAACCAACCAGCTGCCCTTCCCCTTCAACGTGCGCCTGAGCCTGCTCGGTTGGAACCTGCTGAACTTCACCCAAGGCGAATTCGTGCCCAGCGCGGACAAATCGCCGCAATGGAACCGTGGCGCGTACTTGGTCGAGGGCCTCGGCCACTGCGGCACCTGCCACACACCGAAAAACCTGATTGGCGGCGACAAGAACGACAACTTCCTCGCCGGTGCCGACCTACAAGGCTGGATCGCCCCAGACATCACTGCCAACGCCCATAGCGGCATTGGTCAGTGGAGTAACGAGGACATCGTTCAGTACCTGAAAACCGGCGCCAACCGCTTCGACATTGCCTCCGGACCGATGGCCGAAGCCGTGGAAAACTCCACCCAGCACTGGAAAGACGAAGACCTGCTGGCCGTGGCGGTTTACCTGAAAGACGGCAAAGCCGCCGAGCCGGCACCGCAACCGATAGCGGCAGATAACGCGGCGATGGTGGCTGGTAAAGCAATCTACGCCGACCGCTGCTCCGCCTGCCACGTCGGCAACGGCGAAGGGGTGGCAACCCTCTTCCCGAAACTAGCCGCGGCGCCCCTCGTAAACAGCACCGACCCAACCTCGCTGATTCGCGTGGTGTTGGCCGGTAGCCGTGCCGGTGGTACGCAAGCGGCGCCAACCGCGCCGGCCATGCCCTCGTTTGCCTGGAACTTAAGCGATGACAATATTGCCGACGTGCTCACCTATGTGCGCAACACCTGGGGCAATGCGGCGCCGGCAGTAACGGCCGGTGAAGTGGCGAATTTGCGTGAGGATTTGGCCGAGTAATTGTGCACCGGCCTGCCCTCTCCCCAGCCCTCTCCCGCAAGCGGGAGAGGGGGCCGACCGCAGTGTGCAGCTAGAACTGCGGTTAGGCTCCCCTCTACTGCAAGCGGGCCAGGTAGCTGACCGCAATGTGTAGCTCGAACGCGCATTGGCTCCCCTCTCCCGCTTGCGGGAGAGGGGCTGGGGGAGAGGGGCCTTTGCTCTAACTATTAATCGCGACCTAACCGATTCATGGTCAATCGCAATGGTGCGCACAGCACACCCTACGCGGCTTTACGCGTTTAAGCGCTTCACCAACCGCGCCTGCAACGCCTCCAACTCCCCGGCATCAGCCTTCTGGCTGGCATGCACGCCCAAACCTTCCCCGGCATACCGCGGCACGATGTGCATATGGATATGAAACACCGTCTGCCCAGCCGGAGCGCCATTGAACTGGGCGATCTGCACGCCTGCCGGCTGCAACTCCTCCACAATCGCCCGCGTGACCTTCTGCACCACAGCCATCACCTTGGCCAACGCCTCGGTGTCCACGTCGAGGATGTTGCGCGCGGCTGAGCGTTTGGGGATCACCAGGCTGTGGCCAACGGATTGCGGAAACACATCGAGAAAGGCCAGCACATCGTCGTCTTCATAGAGCGTGTAGCAAGGGGCATCGCCGCGAATGATCTGGGCGAAAATGTTCTGGCTGTCGTAGTCGCCGTGCAGGCTCATCAAGGTTCTCCGTAACGCTGGAAGGGATGGTGAACCATACCGGCTTAGCCACCCAGCTGAAAACCCCGACTAAATTGCAGATTTGCGAGCCGCTGGGCATACCGCCGATTGCATGGCGCCACGCTTTCGGGAAGAATCCCGGCCCTTCGCAAACCTGGCGGTCCTACCCTGGCCCACCAGTCATGGCGACCCTCCAATAATAAACAGCACCGCGGCTGGCACCTGTTCACAGGGCTTCTGTCGCCCATCGCTGACTACACTCCAGACACACGCACCTCCCGGTCGGGCCATCAGCCTGAGTCGGGTTATTTGGCTTGGCAGAACTTAAGGAAATCCTATGTTCAAGTATTTGTCTTTGGCGCTCGCAGCTCTCCTGCTGACAGCCAGCCCCTCGATGGCGACGGCTGAGGATGCCGCCCCGATCGTTATCAAGTTTTCCCATGTGTCGGCGGAAAGCACGCCCAAGGGTCAAGGTGCGCTGCTGTTCAAAAAGCTGGTGGAAGAACGCCTGGCCGGCAAGGTAAAGGTTGAGGTCTACGCCAATTCCACGCTATTTGGCGACGGCGAAGAACTCACCGCGCTGGCCGATGGCCGCGTGCAGATGCTCGCTCCGTCGCTGTCGAAATTCGACAAGTACACCAAGCGCCTGCAAGTGTTTGACCTACCTTTCCTGTTCGACGACCAGGCCGCTGTTGACCGCTTCCTCAAGCGCGAAAAAAGCCGCGAGCTGCTGCGTTCGATGAACAGCAGCAACATCTATGGCCTAGGCTTCTGGACCAACGGCATGAAGCAGCTGTCGGCCAACAAAGCCCTGCGCACACCGGCCGACGCCAAAGGCCTGACCTTCCGGATTCAGAGCTCCAGCGTACTGGAAGCGCAATTCGCCGCCCTCGGCGCCACCACGGTAAAACTGCCGTTCGCCGAAACCTACAAAGCCATGGAAAGTGGCACGGTGCAGGGCACCGAAAACCCCTGGTCGAACTTTGTTTCGCAGAAGTTCGAGAAGGTGCAGCCGTTTGTGACCGTCACCAACCATGGCGTACTCAGCTACATGGTGGTGACCAACAGTAAGTTCTGGACCAGCATTCCATTCCAGACCCGCAGCGAGCTGGAGTCGATTCTGGACGAAGTCGGCCAGTCGGTTAATCAAACTGCCGAAGCCAACAACCAGCGTGATTACGACCAACTCGTGGCCGGCGGCAAAGCCAAAATCATCACCCTCACCCCAGCCGAACAAGCCGCCTGGCGTGAAGCCATGCTGCCGGTGTGGAAGCAGTTTGAAGGTGATATTGGCGCCGATGTGATGCATGCGGCGCAGGCTGTGAATCGTAAGTAAGGAAATGCCGCGGTACGCTCGCCACCCTTACCCCCAGCCCCTCTCCCGCAAACGGTAGAGGGGAGCTGAGCGGCGTACGCGGTCGATCCCCTCGCCCCTTGGAGAGAGGGTTAGGGTGAAGGGGTAGCATCGGCGCACCCTACGCCTCTACCGCACTCCACTGTTTATTCAGGCGTTTGTCGGAGACGGCGGTTTTAGTCCCCAGCTGCTGCGCAAACAGCGACACCCGATACTCCTCCAACATCCAGCGATACAGCACCAGCTGCGGATCGCGCTTGCCTTCCTGGGCGTGCTTGCCCACCCGCGCTTGGTACTGGGCCCAGAGCCCTGCCAATTCGCCGCTCCACACGCGATCCTTCTGCACCTGCGCAGCAAGTTTGTCGAAGCGTTGTTCGATGGCTTTCAAGTAGCGCGGCAGTTCCTTGAGCCATTCGGCCGGTGTTTCGCGAACAAAGCCTGGGTAAACCAAGTGACCCAGCTGCGCCTTGATGTCATTCAGGGCCACGGCCTGGGCCAGGTCGATTTTGCCTTTAAAGCGTTTTTGCAGGCCGTGCCAGAGTTTGAGAATTTCCAAGGTCAGGCGCGCCAAGCGTTCCGCATGCTCGCTCCAGGCGCCGCGCTTTTTCTCGGCCAGGGCCAACAGGCCAACACCATCGCGGGGTAAAGGGTCTTCGCCTTCAAGAATGCAGCTGTCGAGGCTGGCCAGGAGAATATCTTCCACTAGCGCTTCCACCCGACCGAGGTCGCGGTGCAGCAAGCCCAGGTCTGTCAGACCCGGCAATTTGCCGCGCAGAAACTTGGCCGGCTCATTGAGTTGTTGCAGCAGCAAGCGCTGCAGGGCACGACGATGTTGGAACTCAGCTTCGGCCGCCGTGGCAAACCGGCCTTCTTTAACCGTACCGCCCTCTTCCACCAACGCCGGGTACACCGTCATCGACAGGCCGGCGATGTTTTGTTGGGTGGTTTGCGCCACGGGGGCAAACACCTTGGCTTCCACCGGCTTTTGCTGCTTGTCGGTTTTCACCATGGACAGCGCCGCCTGACTGGCCTCGGCAAAGCGTGCGGTTTGCTCGGCCAGGTCGCGGCCTTCGCCGAGTAGCTTGCCCTGCCCGTCGACCACTTCCAGGTTCATTTTCAGGTGGCTTTCCAGCTGCTGCTCGGCCTCGGCCCACGCCTCTTCCGTGACCCGCACGCCGGTCATACGCAGCAACTCGGCGCCCAGTGCCTGCACCAGCGAACCCTGAGCAAAGGTGATACGCGCCAACGCAGCTTTAACAAAGTCCGGCACCGGCACAAAGTTCTTGCGCAGGGCCTTTGGCAGCTCGCGAACCAGGGCGATGCACTTGGCCTCAAGCAAACCCGGCACCAGCCATTGCAAACGCTCAGCCGGAATCTGCGGCAACAGCGGCGCCGGCACGCGCAGGGTCACGCCATCGCGGGGGTGGTTAGGCTCGAAGTGGTAAGTCAGCGGCAGGCGCAAGTCGCCCAGTTGCAGGTGGTCGGGGTACTGCGCGCTGGTCACTTCGCTGGCGTCGCGGGCGAGGATGTCTTCCTCGCGCATGATCAACAGCTGCGGATTCTTGCCGCTCTCGGTTTTGTACCAACTGTCAAAGGTGGCGGTCTGGTAAATATCGGCGGGTAGGCGCGCGTCGTAGAAGGCGAACAGGGTTTCTTCGTCGGCGAGAATGTCGCGGCGGCGGGCTTTGGCTTCCAGCTCGTCAAACAGCTCCAGCAGCTCTTCGTTGGCCTTCAGGCACTTGGCCCGCGACTGAATTTCGCCACGCACCAGGCCTTCACGAATAAACAATTCACGCGCCACGGCAGGCTCAATCGGGCCGAAATGCACCGGCCGGCGGCCGACCACAATCATGCCGTACAGGGTGATTTGCTCGAAGGCCACCACTTGCCCGCGCTTCTTTTCCCAGTGCGGTTCAAAGTGGTTTTTCTTGATCAGGTGCCCGGCCAATGGCTCGATCCAGTCGGGCTCGATTTTCGCCACCTGGCGGGCAAACAGCTTGGTGGTTTCCATTAGCTCGGCGGCCATGATCCATTGCGGCTTTTTGCGACCGATAACGCTGGAGGGGTGAATCCAGAAACGGCGCTGGCGGGCGCCGAGGTAGTCACCGTCTTCGGTTTTCTGCCCGATCTGGCTGAGCAGGCCGCAGAGGATGGCCTTGTGTACGGCGGCGTAGTCTTTGGCGCGTTGCGCGGCTTCCTGAGCCTCGGCGTTGCCGGCCGGCTTGGCGGCGGTCGGCGTGGCAGCCGGTTCGCTCTTGCGCTCCGGGGCGAGTTTCAGCTCGCGGGTAATCAGCACAAGCTGGCGATGCGCATCGCGCCATTCGCGCAGGCGCAGGTAGTTAAGGAAGTTTTTCCGGCACCAGTTACGCAGCGGGTTGCTGCCCAGTTCCTGGCGCTTTTCTTCAAAACCGCGCCACAGGTTGATTAGCGCAGCAAAGTCGGAGTCGACGTCTTTCCATTGCGCATGGGCTTGGTCGGCAGCTTGCTGGCGGTCCATTGGCCGCTCACGCGGGTCTTGCACCGACAGGGCGCTGGCGACGATCAATATCTCATCCAGGCTGCCGAGCTTGGCTGCTTCCAACACCATACGGCCCAAACGCGGGTCGATAGGCAGGCGCGCCAGTTGCCGGCCAATCGGCGTGAGCTGGCTTTCACGGTTAACCGCTGAGAGCTCTTGCAGCAGGTTAAAACCGTCGCTGATGGCTTTGCCATCCGGCGGCTCAATAAACGGGAAGGCATCAATCTCGCCCAGGCGCAGATGGAGCATCTGCAAGATCACCGCCGCCAGGTTGGTGCGCAAGATCTCTGGGTCGGTAAACGCTGGGCGAGCGAGAAAATCTTCTTCGCTGTACAAGCGAACGCAGATACCCGGCTCGACCCGTCCGCAACGGCCCTTACGCTGGTTGGCACTGGCTTGCGACACCGCTTCAATCGGCAAGCGCTGCACCTTGGCGCGGTAGCTGTAACGGCTGATGCGCGCGGTGCCGCTGTCGATCACATAACGAATGCCCGGCACCGTCAGCGAGGTTTCCGCGACGTTGGTGGCCAGCACAATCTTGCGCCCGGCCATGGGCGCGAAAATCTTCTGCTGCTCGGCGGGGGTCAGGCGCGCGTATAGCGGCAGCACTTCGGTAAAACGCAGGTTGGCTTTGCGCAACAGGTCGGCACAATCGCGAATTTCGCGCTCGCCAGGCAAGAACACCAGCACGTCGCCAGGGCGTTTACCCTCGCTGCGTTCAAAGGCGTCGATCTCATCCAGGGTAGCGAGAATGCCTTGGTCGACGCTGAGGTCATCGACCAGGCTTTCGCCCTCCTCGTCCACTTCGGACACCAGCGGCCGGTACCAGGTCTCCACCGGAAAGGTGCGCCCCGACACTTCCACAATCGGCGCGTTATCGAAGTGCTTGGAAAAGCGTTCCAAGTCGATAGTCGCCGAGGTGATGATCACCTTCAGGTCCGGGCGACGGGGCAGCAGGGTTTTCAGGTAGCCAAGCAAAAAGTCGATATTCAGGCTGCGCTCGTGGGCCTCGTCGACGATCAGCGTGTCGTACTTTTCCAGGTAGCGGTCGTGCTGGGTTTCGGCGAGCAAGATGCCGTCAGTCATCAGCTTGATCAGCGAGCTGTCTTTGCTTTGGTCTTCAAAGCGCACCTGGTAACCCACCAGCTCACCCAGCGGCGTGCCGATCTCCTCCGCCACCCGCGTTGCCACACTGCGCGCCGCCAAGCGCCGTGGCTGGGTATGGCCGATCAGGCCGTGCACACCACGACCGATTTCCAGGCAGATTTTTGGCAGCTGGGTGGTTTTGCCCGAGCCGGTTTCGCCGGCAATAATCAGCACCTGATGCTTGGCCAGCGCCGCTTTGATTTCATCGCGCTTGGCGGCAATCGGCAGGCTGTCGTCATAGCGCATCAGCGGCACGCTCAGGCGCCGCGCCTCGACCTTGGCGCAGCTCTGCTGAAAGCGCTCCAGCCATTGCGCCAGTTTGGCTTCGTCGGCATGCCCAGCCTTGCGCAGTTCATGCAACTGGCGGCGCAAGCGATGGCGGTCGGCGACCAGGGCCTGATCGAGGTTCTTTAGCAGGGCATCAACGGTGGGCGTGGCGTCGGTCATTGGCGGGCGGGCAACAATCAAAAAAGGCGGGGGCGGATTGTCGCAGATTTTCGCGGTGCAAGGCGGGGGCTGAGCATCTAGCGTCTTACGTGCAAGTGCCCACAGCACCACCCTCAGTCTTTCGCTTACACTTCGCCGTCGCCCATGGGATGGGTATCTACGCAAGGATTCGTCGATGCGCATCGGCCTGCTCGTTCTTACCTTGGCTTTGCTGGCCGGCTGCGGCCAACCCGAAGTGTTCTTGTGCGGCAGCGAATCCGGGCAAGTAACCGCGCAAGAAGAACCCTGCACAGCCCCCTCTGAGCCTGCAGAGAACGACAACGTCGAGGGCGTGCCCGCCAGCAGCGTCAACCTGCTTTCGCGCCTGACGCTAAGCACTTTGCAGCCTGCACCCACCTGGCTGAACTGGGCTTACACTGACCAGACCGACGCCCTGATTCTGCGCGCCAGCGCGGATGACACCGGCTACTTCGTTAGCGGCAACGGCTTCCTCTATGCCGTTGATCTCACTACCGGCAAAGCCTTGTGGACCCATGCCGGCGGCGACCCGATCACTAATGTGTTGGTAACCAGCGACCGCGTCCTCACTACGACTGCCTTTGACCACCGCATCCGCTCCCACGACCGCGCCACTGGCAAGCTGGTCAGCGTGCACGAGCAGGCAGACACCGTCACCGACTGGCTGGTAGCCGGCGACCTGCTGGTGTTTATCGACAACTACAAAGACCTGGTGGCCCTCCACACCCGCACCCTGACTGAGCGCTGGCGCATCACCCCACCGAGCTACGAGCTGTACACCTTGCAGCTGTACCAAAACACCCTGCTATTAACCGACCGAACCTACACCGTGCATGCCTATGAGGTGGCCGACGGCAAACAACGTTGGCAGCAGCAACTGGGTGACAGTGGCGAGTTGACCGTTGGCGCCGGGGTGTTTTACCAAGACCGCCTCGGCTCGCAAATCCTCACCCTCGACGTGAAAACCGGCCGCACGCTCGCCACCTACCACTACGACGAGAACGCCAACATCAAGCTCGAGCCCTATGGCCCGGTGGTCTTCAACTACATAGAGCTAGGCGACAAGATGCAGGCCATCGACCCACTTACCGGCAATGAGCTTTGGACCACCACCGGGCTCGGCAGCCCCGGCATCAATGCGCTGCAATTCAGCGGCGCGAATCTGCTGGCGATTGACTTCGACAACATCCTCTTACGCATTCTCGACAGTAAAACCGGCGAACTGACCGGCACCCTGCATATTCCGCGCATGACCTTTAGCGTCACGCGCAGCGAGCAGAACACGCTGTTGTATGGCTGGGGCACGGTGTTGGTGTTTAAACGGTAAGCGCCCGGGCAGCTCAGTGAGTCCGGCAACTTCCTTGCGGGGGGTGCGGCGTACACCGGGCCTACATTCTGGCGGACCGCTTAGTGTGTGCTGTTTGGCAGAGGGCGGCTTGAGCATGGGCCTGAGCCCACGCAAAGCGACGAGCCCAGTAAACAAAAAGCCCCTAGCATTGCGGCTAGGGGCTTTGTCAGCAGCGTGAGCCACCTTACGGTGGCTTTTTCAAAAAACCTGTTTGGCTTAGTAAGCCTTGCCGGTTTTGTAGAAGTTTTCAAAGCAGAAGTTAGTAGCGTCGATATAACCCTCAGCGCCGCCGCAGTCGAAACGCTGGCCTTTGAATTTATAGGCCAACACGCAACCATCCTGAGCTTGCTTCATCAGGGCATCGGTGATCTGGATTTCACCGCCTTTGCCCGGCGGGGTGTCTTCGATCAACTTGAAGATATCCGGGGTCAGGATGTAGCGGCCAATAATGGCCAAGTTCGACGGCGCATCTTCCGGCTTGGGTTTTTCCACCATGCTGTTAACGCGGTAGATGTCCTCACGGATCATCTCGCCAGCGATAACACCGTATTTCGACACTTCATCTTTCGGCACTTCTTGAATGGCGACGATGGAGCAGCGGAATTGGTTGTACAGCTTGACCATCTGGGTCAGAACGCCGTCGCCTTCAAGATTCACACACAAGTCGTCCGCCAGAACTACGGCGAAAGGCTCGTCGCCGATCAGTGGGCGGCCAGACAAAATGGCGTGGCCGAGGCCTTTCATTTCAACCTGGCGGGTATAGGAGAAACTGCAGTTGTCGATCAGACGGCGAATACCAACCAGGTATTTTTCCTTGTCGGTGCCTTTAATCTGGTGCTCCAGCTCGTAACTGATATCGAAATGATCTTCCAATGCACGCTTGCCACGGCCAGTAACGATGGAGATCTCCGAGAGCCCGGCTTCCAGAGCTTCTTCAACGCCATACTGAATCAGCGGCTTGTTCACCACCGGCAGCATTTCCTTGGGCATGGCCTTTGTCGCTGGCAGGAAGCGAGTACCGTAACCAGCAGCCGGAAACAAGCATTTCTTGATCATGTTAGTCCTTGAAAGAAGGGTCGTACCGTTAGTGCCGCGCAGTCTAATGAGGCGGCACTCGCCTTACAATGGTCGCCAGTGGGCTCAGCCACTGGGCATCCAATGCCACCATAGAGAAACCCTAGCTCAGATAGTTCCAAGCAAACGCCAATATTGCGTTAAATGAACGCACTCAGGGGCCGTTGGTTTGACTCTACCGCGCACGTTTGCGGCCATAACTGAGAAAGACTCAAGGCCGATTTTTTTGCACTGATCGGCTTCCCGGTTGCCGCTCGAACTCACCAACGCCGGGGTATTCAATTGTTTGGCGCACATTGCCGCGAATCTGCGTGGAGCCATTGCCTTGATAGTTACTGCTATTACCGTAGCGATTGTCTGGAACCTGATAGCCGCCATACCCGGTGTAACCCTGTTGACGGCTCGATTCACTAATGCTGCCGCTGGCGCCGGGACTGACATAGGTTCGGTTGATGATGCGCTGCTGGCCAACGACCTCCGCAGCGCTGACCATCGTCGCTGGGAAGCCAACAAACACCACAAGCACTAGAAAAATTTTGTTCATTTGCAACACCTCGGATGTACTGCGCTTAGGCGTTAGGTCACCGGCACTGCAGCCCGTTCAGTTGAACTAAGGGCGAATAGACCAACGGACGCTTCTCGGCAGGGGAAAGAAAAACCTACAAAAAGCGTAGGACAGGCCTACCGCAAGCCAAATACGTGCTCGTCAGAATCGGCGCTCTTCCAACTGCCGAGTCCGCGCGATGAAACGCTTTTACCCCAATACCGAGCAAAAAGCGCGCGTAGTCACCTTTCTAGCTGCCACCCTCAGCCTTCTTCTAAGCGCACTGCCCGCTTCAGCAGTTAGCTCACCTCTGCAATCGATAAAAGTGCGCCTACACGACGAGTCGACAAGCCTGATTGAGTCCGCATTGACCGCCAGAACGCTGTTAAACAGCGATGAAATAAGCCGTGGCAAAGTTGGCACTGACACGCATATCAACCAACCCACCCTCGCGATGAGCGTGGCGTTACCATCATCCTCCCACCGCTCCCGCTCCTTTAAGCAACCACTGCTTGATCAGCAACTGCCCTTGGGTTTGCCTCTGGAAGGTAGCCACGTGAACTCAATATTTGGCCTGCGCGTTCACCCGATCAAACAGCTGTTCTCGCAGCACAAAGGCATCGACTTCAGCGCACCGCGAGGTACGCCGGTGCTCAGCACAGCCGACGGGGTGGTCGCCAAAGCTGACGCCAGTGGTAACTCCAGCTACGGCAAATACATCGTCATCAAACACCACTTCGGGTATTCGACTGTTTATGCGCATCTGGACGCAGTGGAAGTAAGGGCAGGCAATAAAGTGAAGGCGCAAGAGGTAATTGGCCTTAGCGGCAATACTGGGCGCAGCAGCGGCCCGCACCTTCACTATGAAATTCGCTATTTGGATGAACCGATAGATCCAAAACGCTTTTTAGATAAAGCGACAACAACACGGGAAGGTTTCTCCGACAAAGAAAAGAATATGCCTTGGGCGGAGAAATCCTCGTAAACCACGCGCTGCGAACGGCGCCGCTAGATCAAATCATTACGCTTCGCCAACTCCACCAGCTCCAAGATATTTCCCACCTGCAACTTGCCAATCAGCCGGCTTTTATAGGTGCTCACAGTTTTCTCGCTAAGCAGCAACTCATCGGCAATATCCTTAATCCGATGGCCGCGAGCCAGAGCACGCAACACCGTCAACTCGCGGTCGGACAAGGTCTCGATCAGCTCCTTCTCGGACGCTAAGGTCGCGCTGCCATCCACCGAGGAATACTCGTTGACGGGAAAAAGCTTGTACCCGGACATCACCACTTGCACGGCATTAGTCAGCTGCTTCAAATCGCTGTCTTTGGAGACAAAGCCCGAAGCTCCGGCCCGAGCGCAGCGCACCGCATATCGGCTAGCGTCGAGCCCCGAAAACACAATGATCTTGGCAGCCTTTGGCTCCGCGTGCAGGCGTTGCAACACGGCAAAGCCATCCAGCTGCGGCATATCCATGTCGAGAATAATCAAATCCGGCGCCAACGTACGCACCAGGCTTACCACCTCAACGCCGTTGCTAGCCTCCCCTACAACCTGGTGACCGGCATTCTCCAACATCATGCGCGTGGCCATGCGGATTACTTCATGGTCATCGGCGATCAATACTCTGGCCAAGCATCCACCTCGATTCGTAATGGACAAATCGCATCCCGGCATAGCTGAGGGGACGCTCTCTGATCGTAGTATCAAAGTGAAAACTGTGTAGGAAATGAAGAAAATTTGTGAGAAAACGCCTGGAGCGCACACAGTAAAGGCCAGAAACGACAAAGGCCTCCCCGCACTGCTGCGGGGAGGCCTTTGTTTTATGAGTGGTGCCCGGAGCCGGGGTCGAACCGGCACGTTCAAAGAACGAGGGATTTTAAGTCCCTTGCGTCTACCAATTTCGCCATCCGGGCGATGGTGTTCACGTTGAAGCCAACATTATCGTTGCTGCACAGAACAGGGGCGGAATATATACAGCCCAACGGCGCTAGGCAAGTTTTCGGCTGTAAGGCATTTCCTCCGAACACAAAAGAAAAAGCCCCGTAGATCAATGATCTACGGGGCTTTTCTATAATGGAGGCCGAGGTCGGAATCGAACCGGCGTAAGCGGATTTGCAATCCGCGGCATAACCATTTTGCTACTCGGCCTCAAAACGAAGAAGCCGCAAACTGCGGCTTCAACGTCAACAAATTGGAGCGGGAAACGAGACTCGAACTCGCGACCCCGACCTTGGCAAGGTCGTGCTCTACCAACTGAGCTATTCCCGCGTCTTGGTGACGGGCGCCATTCTATAGAATCCAAACACCCCGTCAACCCCTTGATTCAAAAAAGCTTATTTATCTTTGTTGGGATTCAGGTGCGGCCAAGCGGCAATCAGGTAATGCACCATCGACCACAGCGTAAGACCGGCAGCAATGATCAGCAGGCCAAAGCCCAGTAACACTCGCACGGTTTCCGATGGAGGGCTGGCCAACAAGATGACCAACGCCAACATTTGCGCGGCAGTCTTCCATTTACCAAGGCTGGATACAGCAACATGCGCGCGCGCGCCCAACTCGGCCATCCATTCGCGCAACGCGGAAATAACAATTTCGCGACCGATAATGATCGCCGCAGGTACCGTCAGCCAGATGGTGTGGTGTTCTTCCACCAGCACCACCAGCGCCACGGCAACCATGAGTTTGTCTGCCACGGGGTCGAGGAACGCGCCAAACGGCGTGCTCTGCTCCCATCTGCGTGCCAAGTAGCCATCAAGCCAATCAGTAGCGGCAGCCACAGCAAATACAGAACTGGCGGCTAGATAGCTCCACGAAAACGGCAAATAGAACAGCAGAAGAAAGATCGGAATCAGCAGAACGCGCAGTACGGTAAGCAGGTTGGGAATATTCATCGGCACAACTAGGCTGCGAGGTGAGTGGGCATTCTACTCGCTGTGCAGGGCTGCATAAATCGACTCCGCGAGCTTTTTACTAATTCCTGGCGCTTTGGCGATCTCATCAGTGCTGGCGCGCACCAACTCTTGCAGACCGCCGAAGTGATTGAGTAGCTCGCGGCGCCTCTTAGGCCCCACGCCTGGCACTTCTTCAAGATTCGACGTACGCCGGGTTTTGCCGCGCCTGGCGCGGTGGCCGGTAATGGCAAAACGGTGGGATTCATCGCGAATTTGCTGAATCAGGTGCAGCGCTGGCGAATTGCCCGGCAAGGTGAATTCGTGAGCGGCGTCGTTCAAGTACAGCGTTTCCAAACCAGGTTTACGCGTTACCCCTTTGGCTACACCGAGCAGGATCAAGTCTGGAACCGCCAGCTCTTGCAGCACTTCACGGGCCATCGACAACTGGCCCTTGCCGCCGTCGACCAAGAGGATGTCGGGCAGCTTACCCTCGCCGTCTTTGATCTTGCTAAAGCGCCGGGTCAACGCCTGGTGCATGGCGGCATAATCGTCGCCGCCTGTAACGCCTTCAATGTTGTAGCGCCGGTAGTCCGATTTCAGCGGTCCCTCCGGCCCAAACACCACGCACGACGCCACAGTAGCCTCGCCGCTGGAGTGGCTGATGTCGAAGCACTCCATACGTTGCGGCACTTCATCCATATTTAGCGCCAAGGCCAAGGCCTCGAAGCGAGCGGCGATATGTTGGCGATCAGCCAAGCGCGAAGCCAAGGCCAGCTCGGCGTTGGTCACTGCCAATTGCTGCCAGCGCGCACGGGTGCCTCGTACTTTATGACTGATAGCCAACTCACGCCCACGCAGGGAATGGATCGCCTCAATCAGTACGGGGAAGTCTTCGTGATCCGTGTTAACGATCAACTCACTCGGCAGGTCGCGCTCATGGCTGCCCAGGTAGTACTGGGCGAGGAAAGCGGCCAACACTTCACCAACGCCCTCCTCAATCGCCACCTGCGGATAGAAATTTTTGCTGCCCAATACACGCCCGCCGCGCACGCTGATGAGGTGCACACAGGCGCCGCCAGGGTTGACCATGGCGGCGATGACATCCACGTCGCCATTGCCGCCCTCCATGCTTTGTTGGTCCTGCACGCGGCGCAACAGCGAGATTTGGTCACGTAGATCGGCGGCCTGCTCGAACTGTAAGTTCATCGCTGCCTTTTCCATTGCGCCCGACAATTCATCGGTAAGCGCACTGCTACGCCCCTCAAGGAACATCACCGAGTGGCGCACGTCTTCGGCATAGTCTTCGGCGGTCACCAAACCTGCAACGCACGGCCCCTTGCAGCGTTTGATTTGGTATTGCAGGCAAGGCCGCGTGCGGTTTTTGTAGTAGCTGTCTTCGCACTGGCGGACCAGAAAGGTCTTCTGCAGCAGACTCAAGCTCTCGCGAATGGCACCGGCGCTGGGGTACGGCCCGAAATATCGGCCTTTTAGTTTCTTCGCCCCACGATGAATACTCAGACGTGGAAAGTCCCCGTCGGAAAGAAACACGTAAGGATAGGATTTGTCATCACGCAGAAGGATGTTGTAGGGCGGCCGCCATTGCTTGATCAGCGTCTGTTCAAGCAGCAACGCTTCGGTTTCGTTGGCGGTGATGGTGGTTTCGATCTGCGCGATCTTTGCCACCAAGGCAGCCGTCTTCGGCGCCAGTCCTGTCTTACGGAAGTAACTGGCTAGGCGTTTTTTCAGGTTTTTGGCTTTGCCCACATACAGCAGCTTGGCCTCGGCATCGAACATCCGATAGACGCCGGGCCGCCCGCTGCTGGTGGCAAGAAATGCGCTCGAGTCAAACAGTTCGCTCATTTCAACTGGTGGCATCGACCATTCCGTGGCGCACGGCTAGCAAGGCCAGTTCCACGTCACTGGTGATTTCCAGCTTTTCGAAAATGCGATAGCGGTAGGTGTTCACGGTTTTCGGCGAAAGACAGAGCTTGTCGGAAATGGCCTGGACCTTTTGGCAGCCGGCGATCATCAGGGCAATCTGGATTTCCCGCTCGGACAGCAAGTCAAACGGCGAACCGCTGGTTTGCGGCTGGAACGACTTCAATGCCAGCTGCTGGGCGATTTGCGGGCTGATATAACGCTGCCCACCAAACACCATGCGAATGGCTTGAACCATTTCTTCCAAGGCCGCACCTTTGGTCAGGTAACCGGAAGCGCCGGCTTGCAACAACCGTGTGGGAAACGGGTCGTCCTCGCACACAGTGACGGCGATGACCTTAAGGTCGGGATGGCTGCGAAGCAACTTGCGGGTGGCCTCCAAGCCACCGATGCCGGGCATCTTGATGTCCATGAGGACAACGTCCGGTTTAACCTCTCGGGCCTTTTTCAGCGACTCTTCTCCAGAGTCAGCCTGACCGACGACCTGCAGGCCATCGATGTCGCCAAGCATGCGCGTAATGCCGGTTCGAACCAGATCGTGGTCATCGACCACTAGCACCCTAATCAAGCGACACCTCTTTGTGCGTCAAAGCCGCTTATTGAAGCGGTCTCATGGGATGGCGGACACCTTAACAAAAAAGTCTCGGCATGGCCTAGCTTGGCGCATAACAGTCAATTAGCCAACGTCAGAATATTGAATGCAGCCCAGCTTTATCGAGCGACAAAATGGCGCAGCTTGATTTTCATCGTCTCGGTAACTAACGACCGCGCGCGGCTTGATGAGGGATTGGCGCCGGGTGCGAGCGGCATTGCGCGTCGCAGAGGTGGTTCGCGCTCGTTGGCGCATACAGGCGAATATGCTGGCAATAATTGCTCGCGAACAAACAGCAAATAAGGTCAACGCAAGCACGAAACGCTAGGCCTAGCGCAGGCCAGCCATAACAAAACAGCGCGCCTCCCGAGGAGACGCGCTCAAGGCAATCAGCTTTTCTGGCTATAGCTCTGCATCAAATTCGCATACGCCGGCAAATGCCCACCGAGAATAGCCCCAAACCCCTCAATGTCATTGCGCCAATCACGCTGCAACTCACAGCCCACCGCAAACCAATTCAACAACTGCGCACCCGCCTCCACCATGCGGCTCAACGCCGACTCACGCACCAGCGGGTTAAAGGTGCCCGACGCATCCGTCACCACAAACACATCAAACCCTTCTTCAATAGCCGACAACGTCGGAAACGCCACGCACACATCGGTGACCACCCCGGCAATGATGATCTGCTTACGCCCAGTGGCCTTAACCGCGGCAACAAAATCCGGGTTGTCCCAGGCGTTGATCTGACCCGGGCGGGCAATGTACGGCGCATCGGGGAACTTGGCTTTCAGCTCGGGCACAATCGGGCCGTTGGGGCCATTTTCAAAGCTGGTGGTCAAAATGGTCGGCAATTTAAAAAACGCCGCGATATCGGCAAGCGCCAGTACGTTGTTTTTAAACTCGTCGGGGGTGAAGTCGCGCACCAGGGAGATCAGACCGGCCTGATGGTCGACCAGCAAAACCACGGCGTTGTCTTTGTCCAGGCGGTTGTATTTTTTGCTCATGATGACTCCTCGAATAATCAGGCTCGCTGTCGAGCCTGGGGGTTGTAAAACCAGATTCAGAAGGCAAAGCAGGAACAGCCAAACGCCCCCCAGAAGCCTTGATGGTCACTGACTGGGGCCGAAGACAAGCGGGCTTTTTCATGGCTATGGGAATGCACACCGCACGGGCCGGAGCATTGGTGCACGGCAGCCGCCAGGGCGGTCTGCTGACGCCAGTGGCCGGGCACTTTCACCACAGGCGACCAGTCCGGGGTAACCGGCAACGCAGGCGGCGCGATTTTGTCGAAGTCGCCAGCGCCGTAGACGATCTTGCCGTCGACCACCGTCAGTACCGATTCAATCCACTTGATCGCTTCCGGCTCGACGCTAAAGAAGTCTGCCGACAGGGTGACCAAGTCCGCCAATTGGCCGACCTTGATCTGACCTTTTTTACCCTGCTCGCTGGAGAACCAGGCGCTACCGTGGGTGAACAGTTCCAGCGCGGTTTCCCGTGGCAGGCCTTCCGGGTAAAGCTCCATGCCGCCGACTGTTTTGCCACTGACCATCCAGTACAGCGAGGTCCACGGGTTGTAGCTGGACACCCGCGTGGCGTCGGTACCGCCGCCCACCGGCACGCCTTCGCTCAACATGCGCTTGATCGGCGGCGTGGCTTCGGCGGCCTTTTTGCCGTAACGGTCGACAAAGTATTCGCCCTGGAACGCCATACGGTCCTGCACGGCAATACCGCCGCCCAGGGCGCGCACGCGCTCAATATTTTTCGGCGTGATGGTTTCGCAGTGGTCGAAGAACCAGTGCAGACCGTTGAACGGAATATCGCGGTTCACCTTTTCGAACACATCGAGCATGCGCGAGATGGATTCGTCGTAAGTGGCGTGCAGGCGGAAGGGCCAGCGCTGCTCCACCAGGTGGCGCACCACTGGCTCCAGCTCCTGCTCCATGGTTTGCGGCAGGTCCGGGCGCGGTTCGAGGAAGTCTTCGAAGTCGGCGGCGGAAAACACCAGCATTTCGCCAGCGCCGTTGTGGCGGAAGAAGTCATTGCCGTCGCCCGGCTTGACCATGCTGGTCCAGTTTTTAAAGTCGACCAGCTCTTCTTTGGGTTTTTGCGTAAACAGGTTGTAGGCGATGCGTACGGTGAGCTGGTCTTTGGCCGCCAGCTCGCGGATCACTTGGTAGTCATCCGGGTAATTCTGGTAGCCGCCGCCAGCGTCAATGGCGCTGGTCACGCCGAGGCGATTGAGCTCGCGCATAAATTGACGCGTGGAGTTGACCTGATACTCCAGCGGCAGCTTGGGCCCCTTGGCCAGGGTGGAGTACAAAATCATCGCGTTGGGCCGCGCCACCAGCATGCCGGAGGGTTCGCCGTTGGCGTCTTTCACAATCTCGCCACCCGGTGGGTTGGGCGTGTCGCGGGTGTAGCCGACCACCTTGAGCGCCGCGCGGTTGAGCAAGGCGCGGTCGTACAAGTGCAACACAAATACCGGGGTATCGGGCGCGGCTTTGTTTAGCTCTTCAATGGTCGGCAGACGTTTTTCGGCAAACTGGAATTCGTTCCAGCCGCCCACCACCCTCACCCACTGCGGCGCAGGCGTGCGGTCGGCTTGATCTTTGAGCATGCGCAGGGCGTCAACCAGCGACGGCACGCCCTCCCAACGCAGTTCCAGGTTGTAGTTCAGGCCGCCACGGATCAGGTGTAGGTGCGAGTCGTTAAGGCCAGGAATAACCGTGCGCTTTTGCAGGTCGACCACTTGCGTGGCGCTGCCCCGTAAGGCCATGGCTTCGGCATCGCTGCCCACCGCAACGAATTTGCCATCTTTAATGGCTACCGCCGTAGCGGTTGGTTTTTCCCGGTCAACCGTATGCAAGCGGCCATTAAAAAGAATCAGATCAGCGTTCATCGGCGCTCCTGTCGAGGTGGCGTAAGTGGAAAAAGGTAAGGCGGATAGCAACGCACCCGCGGCGCCAAGCACCGAGCTGGCAGCGAGAAATTGACGGCGGCCTGGGGCTGGCGGTTTGTCGTTGGGGAAGTCATCACTCATGGCGCAATCCTCATCACGCGTTAAGCCAGCGGGCGAACAAGCGCGTCACCCGTGGCATAAAGACGTACACCACCAACAAGACAATGCTGAGGGTGATCAACACACTGCTGGCCACGTAACTGCCCAGCCACGGCACCAGGGCGAACAGCGGCTTCCATAACAGCGGCACGCCCATGCTCAGCGGCAGAATCACCAAAAAAGTGACACAGGCTTGTTTCCAGCGTGGCGGTGGTTTGAGCGGGCCGCCGCTGCTTTCGGTAGGGGTAAACCAGAACTCGCGGTCAGCGTTGATTTCGGTTTGATCGCCGTCAGCTAACAGGTGCTGAACCTCGGCAACCAAGGCCTTGCGGTCCGGCGAGTCCATCCAGGTTTGCAGCTGCTCAGAGGAGGTAAACCGCAGCACGCAGGTAAACAGCGTCAGGCCGCCGCTGTGCCCGCGCATCACGTCGATGCCCAAGTGCCCAGGGTAACTTTTGGCAATGCCAATAATGCGCCGCAGCCATGCCTCGTACGCCGCGTCCTGCCCCGCTTTCACCCGGTGGCGGACCAGCAGGGTCACCACCTCATCAAACAATTCCACGCTACTCATGTTGCAGCTCTCCCAATCCGAGCGAATGACCGCCAAGGGTAGTCATTGAAAATAGACCAACGCCGCAGCCCCGCCCGGCAAACACCGTGACACGGCAATACGCCCGGGGCCGGCGATACATACGGTGCTAAAGATGATCAGCAGTAGCCAAGCGAACTGGCCCTCGGCCAGGCTCCATTCGGGGTGCACAAACACCAACGCTACCAGCAGTACGGCAAGAACTGGCAAGCAGGCCAAACGGGTAAACAGACCAAGAATGATCGCCAGTGGGCAAAGGACTTCGGCGAATATGGCGAGGCTAAGCGTGAACCTGGCGCCGAGGTGCCAAGGGTCTTCAATCAGGCTGAGTTGCTCGTTGAAATGCAGCAACTTGGGCAGGCCGTGCACCTGCAAGAGCAAAAGCGAGCCGGTTACTCGCAGCCACAGCAAACCCCAGTCGCTGGCAGCTAGCGCGGTGCGGGGGGATGGATTGGGCATGGCGTGCTCACTATCAAAAAGCTAGGGCTTGATAGTGGGAGAGCGAGACGAGAATACCTTGTATGGCTGTGCTGGATTTGTTGCGAAGAGGTCGTAGGGTGTACTGCGCGCACCGGGGCTTACTCGTTTCCCGGATGGTGCGCGCAGCACACCCTACAGGGATCGCATTTCCCTGTGGGTGGGAATTAGCGTTTAACGCCCGGCGCGGGATTCGCTGATGTAGAAGCGCGCTTTCTTGGCGTTCTTGGTGCAGCTTTCGTAGCCTTCGAACTGTTGCGAGGTCTTGGCGCCGGTCAGCAGCGACAGGGCTTTGGAGTAGCTCACGGTACCGGCAAAGCCTTCGGCTTTGGCCAGGTCCAGTTCGCGCCAGGCAGCATCAGACTGCGAGGCGCAGCTGTCGCGGTAGGCAGTTTTCGCGGCGCAACCGGATAACGCCAGCACCATCAGGGGTACACAGATCCAGGCTTTCATCAATATTGCTCCAAGGGAAGTAAGGGGGAGTCAGCGACTCGTTTTGTTCAGACGCCAGCGTCGCAAAAAAGTGCGAATTAAGCGAAGCGGCAATTGCCGGTGGGGTACCCACGCCTTGGCACGCACACGCCATCGCGCGTATGGTCGACAAACGCCGTCGCAAAGCGGCTGGGGATAGTAATCAGGAGTCGGTAATGAGTAAACGCGTGGCGCTGGTGTTGGGTGCGGGGGGCGCGCGGGGTTATGCGCATATTGGTGCTATCGAGGAACTGGAACGTCGCGGCTATGAGATCGCCTGCATCGCTGGCTGTTCCATGGGCGCAGTGGTCGGCGGTATCTACGCCGCCGGCAAGTTGCCGGAATACCGCACCTGGATCGAAAGCCTGGACTATCTCGACGTACTGCGCCTGCTCGACGTGAGTTTTCGCCTGGGGGCGATTCGTGGCGAAAAGGTTTTTGGGCGTATTCGCGAGATGGTCGGCGAGATCAATATCGAAGACCTGCGCATCCCCTACACAGCGGTGGCCACCGACCTCACCTTCCAGCAGGAAATCTGGTTTCAACAAGGCAACCTGCACCAAGCCATGCGCGCCTCAGCGGCGATTCCCAGCTTGTTTACCCCGGTGATTCAGGGCAAACGCATGCTGGTCGATGGCAGCCTGCTAAATCCCTTACCGATTGTGCCGGTGGTGGCCAGCCACTGCGACCTGATCGTGGCCGTGAACCTTAACGCCAATGGCCAGCGCCACTACCAACTACCGGTTATCGAACGGCCGGCCGCCTTCAAGGGCAAGTTGGACGGGCTGATGGACGCCGTCGGTTCGCGAATCCCATTCCGGCGCAAACTGCCCAGCGTCGAGGAGGCTGCCGCGTTATTGGAAGAAGCAACCAACGCTGAACCCAACCCCTGGCTTGACCCACCGGCGGCTGCGCCGTCGCCCCGTCCGGACGAAAGCCCAACGCCAAACTCGGCCAGTGGTTCGCAGGTGGCGGAAACAGGCAGCCCGGCTTCGTTGCTGGAGTTGGTGAACCAGAGTTTTGAAGTGATGCAGACGTCGCTGGCGCAGTACAAGATTGCCGGGTATCCGCCGGATATTTTGGTGAATATTCCACGGCGGGCGTGTCGGTTTTTCGAGTTTTACAAAGCGCCGGAGTTGATTGAGTTGGGGCGGATTATTACTCGGGATACGTTGGATCGGTATGAAGAGGAGAACGGCTGATAAGCGCCGTTCTCGCGATGGTTGTGACGTTCGCTTCTGGGTCGGGGGTGGTCTTCTTTACCGAGTTTGCCGAACGTTTGTTTCGCGCCTTACGCGCTGCTTTGTAGGGTGTGCTGTGCGCACCAGCTTTTGATTTTTGCGTTGGTTGCGGTGGTGGTCTTCTTTACCGCGTGCGCTGTGCGTTTGGTTTCGCGCCTTACGCGCGACTCACTTTTTCCAGTCGCGGAAAAAGTAAGCAAAAACGCTTGCCCCTACCTTGGCCCTCCGCTGCGCTACGGGTCCCCTCGCTCCGTCGTTGCTCCGGGGGTCGGCGTGCAGGGCCATCCTTGGCCCCACGCCTTTCGCGGCTCCTGCCGCTCAACCCCCTACGCAACAACTCCACTCGGCCTTGCGCTAATGGGGCGGTAGATCAAGATCAACAACCAGATCAAAAGCCCCTCTCCCCCAGCCCCTCTCCCGCAAGCGGGCGAGGGGTGACGAAGATTCACGACCTCACTCGATCAGCTCCCTCGCCCGCTTGCGGGAGAGGGCTGGGGAGAGGGGCTCTTGATCTGCTTTTGATCTGGCTTGTGATCTACCCGCCCCATTCATCGCAGGCCGAATGGAATCGTTGCGGAAGGGGTCGAGCCGCAGGGACGCGGCGAGAGGCACATCGGGCCAGGGAAGGCCCGTTGTGCCGGGCCCCTGGAGCGACGATGGAATGAGGGAACCCGCAGCGCAGCGGAGGGCCAAGATAGGGGCAGACCTTTTGGTTACTTTTGGGGCGACTGCCAAAAGTAACTCGCGCGTAAGGCGCGAAACAAAATGCTTAGCCCACACGGTAATGAAGAAATCCGCTAAGCAAAAAGCAACAGCTGGTGCGCACGGCACACCCTACAAAGCAGCGCGTAAGGCGCGAAAGCCCACGCGGAATTAAACGGTCACGGTTTCAACCGATACCCCACCCCCGCCTCCGTACTAATAAACCGCGGATTCGCCGGATCATCCGCCAATTTCTGCCGCAAATGCCCCACCACCACCCGCAAGTAATGGGTGTCTTCCACATGGGTCGGCCCCCAAATATCTTTAAGCAATTGCTGCTGCGTCACCACCCGCCCCACGTGCTGCGCCAGTTGCGCTAACACCGCGTATTCCTTACGGGTCAAACTCACATCAACCCCATCCAACGTCACCCGCCGGTAGGCAAAGTCCACGGTCAATGGCCCAACATTCACCGACGCCTCGGGACTTTCGCCGGCCTGCGATTGGCGCAGCAATGCCCGCACCCGGGCGAGAAATTCCTGAATGCCAAACGGCTTGGTCACGTAGTCGTTGGCGCCATTGTCGAGCGCCTTGACCTTTTCCCCTTCGCTGGCGCGCACCGACAGCACCAGCACCGGCACTTGCGACCATTCGCGAACCTCGGCCAACACCTGTTGGCCGTCCATATCTGGCAAACCAAGGTCGAGCACCAGCAAGTCCGGTTTCGATAGCGCAGCCTGTGCCAGGCCTTCAGTGCCAGTGGCGGCTTCGATCACGCTGTAGCCCTGAGCGGCCAGGCTGATGCGCAGAAACTTGCGAATCTGCGGTTCGTCGTCGATCAATAAAATGGTGCTGGCGTTGCCTGTCATAGGGAGTCGTTTTCGGCAGGAGGTTGT
Source organism: uncultured Pseudomonas sp. (assembly GCA_964543145.1). Classification (GTDB taxonomy): domain Bacteria; phylum Pseudomonadota; class Gammaproteobacteria; order Pseudomonadales; family Pseudomonadaceae; genus Aquipseudomonas. The sequence continues at coordinate 80,441 of CAZIWV010000005.1, read as the reverse complement.
GGGTGCAGGGGCAAGTGTAGGGTTAAGCTGGCGCCGCGCCCATCCAGACCTGCACCGACGGTTACCCGCCCGCCATGGGCGCCGACCATGCCTTGGCAGATGGCCAAGCCCAAGCCAGTGCCCTGCCCGCCTCGGTCGCCACGGGCGGCGGTGTAGAACATGTCGAAAATTTTCGCCCGCTCAGCCTCGGGAATACCCGGCCCCTGGTCGCTGACGGCGATGCGTAATTCGCTGGCATCGCTGTCGACGGCCACGCGCAGGCGCCCGTTCACCGGGGAAAAGCGCGCGGCGTTTTCCAGTACGTTGATCAGCGCTTGTTCGATCAGCGCGGCGTGGACGTAGAGCAGCGGCAACTCGGCCGGCACGGCGGTTTCAACCTGCAGCGGTGCCAATAGCGGACGCAAACGCTGCAAGGCGCTGGCGACGATATCGACCGGCGCCACCCAGTCACGCGCCAGTTTCAGCCCGCCGTGCCCCAGCCGGGTCATGTCCAGCAGGTTTTGGATATAGCGGTCGAGGCGTTCGGCTTCGTCGCGGGTGCTTTCCAGCAGTTCGATACGGTCGCTGTGCGGCAGTTGGCCGTCGAGGGTCAGCAGGCTGTCGATGGCGCCGCGCATGGCGGTCAGCGGCGTGCGCAAGTCGTGGGAGACCGAGGCGAGCAAGGCGCTGCGCAGTTGTTCGGTTTCGCCATGCAGGCGCGCCGCTTCAAGGTCTTCTGCCAGTTGCGCGCGGGCTAGCGCCTGAGCCAATGGCTGACCGAGCGCCGCCAACAAGCGCCGACGTTCTACGGCCAGTGGCTGCTGGTTTTTCGGGCTGACGCCAAGCAACAGTAACGGTCCCTCTTCGCCCGATAACGGCCACCACCACCAACGCCCGCTGGGCAAGGTGTCGGTGCCCAGCCCTGCTGCCTGATCATGCTGCCACGCCCATTCGGCGGCCATACGTTCGGCATCGCTAAGTAGTCGGGTGACACCGCCTTCCACCTTCCATACACCCTCTTCGGCGCGGTTAAGTAGGCAGATATCGATATCACTCCAACCCGCTAGCTGCTGGCTGGCCGCTTGCACCACAGCCTGGCGATCGGTGGCGGCGGTGAGTTTGCGTGACAGGTCGAGCAAGGCCGCCGTTTCACTTTGCGTTTCGCGCAGCACGCGCAATTGCCGGCGTTGCCGCGCCGCGAGGTTGCCGGTCAGCGCTGCCATCAGCAGAAAGAACAGCAGGGTCAGTACATCTTCATGGCGGTGAATGGCCAGGGAGAACTGCGGCGGAATAAACAGAAAGTCATAGGCCAGAAATGACAGCACAGCGCTGAGCAATGCCGGCCCAGAGCTGGTACGCACCGCCACCAGCAATACCGCAGCCAGCAACACCAGAGAGATATTCGGCAGCGGCAACACCTGCGCCACCACCCAGGCAATCGCCGTTGCGACCACCGTAGCGCCGACCGCTAACAGGTAGTCGCCGCGTTGCAGCGGATGATGCGCGCGTGGCGCACGCGCACGGCGTTCCGGTTCGCTATCGAGCACGCTGATTTCCAAGCCTTGGGCATGGCGCAACAACCGCTGCGCCACCCCAGCACCCAACCAGCGATGGCGACTGCGGCCGACCAGAATCACACTGGCGCGGCGTTCATCGGCATGTTGAATCAGGGTTTTGGCCACCTCGCCGGCACGCAGGCTGACCACTTCCCCACCCAGCCGCTCGGCCAATTGCTGCGCCGCCTGCAAGCGCGCCCGCGCCGTTTCGTCACGGGCGCTACCGGTGTCGATGTGCACCAGGCTCCAGGGTAGATGCCGACGTTCAGCTACGCGGCAGGCATGGCGCACCAAGCGTTCGGCCTGACTATCGGCATCAATACCCACCAGCAAACGCCCACGAACGGCGGGCGCTTCCTGGCCGAGTTGGCGATAGCGTTGGTTAAGGTCGGCGTCCACCCGCGCAGCGGCGGTTTGCATCGCCAGTTCGCGCAGGGCGGTGAGATTGGTTTGACTGAAAAATGCATCAATGGCGGCGCGGGCCTGTTCGGGCACATACACCTTACCGTCGCGCAGGCGCTCCAGCAGTTCGCGGGGCGGCAGGTCGATCAGCAGCAGTTCGTAGGCTTCTTGCAGCACCCAATCGGGCACGGTTTCGCGCACGTGCACGCCGGTGATGTCTTGCACCTGGTCGTTAAGGCTTTCGATGTGTTGCACGTTGACCGTGGTGTACACATCTATGCCGGCGGCGAGCAGGTCTTGTACATCTTGCCAACGCTTGGCGTGGCGGCTGCCGGGGGCGTTGGTGTGCGCCAGTTCATCGATCAGCGCCAGTTTTGGCGGCTTGGCCAACAGGCCGTCAAGGTCCAGCTCGGTGAGCTGCATGCCACGGTAGTCGAGGCGTTTGAGCGGCTGTTGCGGCAGGCCGACCAGCAGTGCTTCGGTTTCGGCGCGGGAATGGGTTTCCACCACCCCAGCACGCAGGTCAACGCCCAAACGCAACTGCGCTTGGGCGGCTTGCAACATGGCGTAGGTTTTACCCACACCGGGGGCGGCGCCCAAAAACACCTTGAGGCGGCCGCGGCCGTTACGGGTATCCACCTCTGCTAACAACGCATCGGCGCGTTCGCTATCGCTCATGTTGCTCCATTAATATCTTCGACCCCCGATCCGCTTTTTATCTCGTAGGGTGTGCTATGCGCACCATTGCGTTCTCCGCTACATCCCTTGGTGCGCATAGCACACCCTACGGCCGCAGCGCCAAAACACCGCGGCAGCAGCGCACCTTAAGGTTATTGCGGTTGTTCTGCCAGAGCGAGGTTGAGGGCCAATACGTTGACCACTTCCGGCCCAATCAAAGGCCGTTGGGCGTTCTGCTCGATTAGGCGTTTTAGCGCATCGGTACTGATATTGCGCGCTGCGGCAATGCGGCTGATTTGGTACTGCGCCGCCGCCACGGGCAAGTCCGGGTCCAACCCGCTGCCGGAGGTGGTCACCAAGGCCATGGGCACGGCGCCCTGCCCGGCTACGGCGAGTTTATCGCTGTCGCCGGCAATGCGTTCGCGCAGCGCCGGGTTGCTCGGTGCCAGGTTGCTGGCGCCGCTGGAAACGGTGGCAAAGGCGCCAGCCGAAGGCCGCGATTGAAACCACTGTTCACCCTCAAACGGCTGGGCAATCAGGCTAGAGCCGCGCAGGCGGCCCTGGCTGTCGTGGATCAGGCTGCCGTTAGCTTGATCGGCAAACGCCAACTGGGCCACGCCGGTTACGGCGAGCGGATAGGCCACGCCGGTTAACAACGTCATCAGGGCAATCAGGCTTACGGCAGGACGTAGATAACTGTTCATTTTATGTTCCTCACGCCAGACCCAGGCTGGTCAGCAACAGGTCGATCAATTTGATCCCAACAAACGGTGCCAGCAAACCACCCACGCCATAGATCAGCAGGTTGCGGCGCAGCAGGCTGGCAGCATCCACCGCCTCGACACGCACACCACGCAAGGCCAAAGGCACCAGGGCGATGATGATCAAGGCGTTAAACACAATGGCCGAAAGAATCGCGCTTTGCGGGCTCTGTAGGTGCATCACGTTCAGCACGCCCAGTTGCGGGTAAATGCTGGTGAACAAAGCCGGCAGAATGGCGAAGTATTTGGCCACGTCGTTGGCGATGGAAAAGGTGGTCAACGCACCACGGGTCACCAGCAATTCTTTACCCACTTGCACCACGTCAAGCAGCTTGGTGGGGTCCGAATCCAGGTCCACCAAGTTGGCCGCTTCACGCGCCGCCGAGGTGCCGTCGTTCATCGCCATACCCACGTCGGCCTGGGCCAGGGCCGGGGCGTCGTTGGCGCCGTCGCCGCACATGGCAACCATCTTGCCGTCGGCCTGTTCGGCACGAATACGCGCGAGTTTTTTCTCCGGGGTGGCTTCGGCAATCACGTCATCCACGCCCGCTTCAGCAGCGATGGCGGCGGCGGTCAGCGGGTTGTCGCCGGTGACCATGACGGTGCGAATACCCAGTTGACGCAGCTCGGCAAAGCGTTCGCGAATACCGGGTTTAACCACGTCTTTGAGGTGGATGGCGCCAAGCAATTTACCGTCGGCGCATACCAGCAACGGCGTGCCGCCACTCTGGGCAATTTTGTCGATTTCACGCGACAGCACCGCAGGCATTTCCCGGCGTTGCATGCCAACAAAGGCCAGCAAGGCATCCACTGCACCTTTACGGAAGATGCGGCCGTTGAAGTCGACGCCAGATAAACGGGTTTCCGCGCTGAACGGAATCGCGGTAACGCTGCTGCGCTGCGGCTCGTCCATTGGGTGCAGACCGCGCAGGTATTCGACGATGGACTTACCTTCCGGGGTGTCATCGGCCAGCGAAGCCAGCAACGCACCCTCGGCCAACTCTTTACCGCTCACACCAGGAGCGGCGTACAGGGCGCTGCAACGGCGGTTGCCAAAGGTTATGGTGCCGGTTTTATCCAGCAGCAGCACGTGCACATCCCCCGCTGCTTCTACCGCACGGCCGGACTTGGCGATCACATTCAGACGCACCAGGCGGTCCATACCGGCAATACCAATCGCCGACAACAGGCCACCGATAGTGGTCGGAATCAGGGTTACCAACAGCGCTACCAAAAACACCAGCGGCAGAGCGCCACCGGAGTAAATGGCGAACGGTTGCAGGGTAACCACCACCAGCAAGAAGATCAGGGTCAAGCCGATGAGCAGGATATCCAGCGCGACTTCGTTGGGGGTTTTCTGCCGTTTGGCGCCTTCCACCAAGGCGATCATGCGGTCCAGGGTCGACTCGCCTGGGTTAACGCTGATGCGCACCAGCAGCCAGTCGGAGACCACACGGGTGTTGCCGGTTACGGCCGAGCGGTCGCCACCGGATTCACGAATCACCGGCGCTGACTCACCGGTAATCGCTGCCTCGTTTACGGCAGCGATACCTTCAATCACTTCACCGTCGCCGGGAATCAGCTCACCCACTTCCACCCGCACAATTTCGCCTTTACGCAGGGAAGCTGCGGGCACTGTTTCAAAGTTGCCGTTATGCAAACGACGGCGGGCAAACAGGCCTTGAGTGCCAGCGCGCAGGCTATCGGCGCGGGCTTTACCGCGCCCTTCCGCCAGGGCCTCGGCAAAGTTGGCGAATAGCACGGTGAACCACAGCCACAGCGCGATTTGCACGGCGATAAAGGTCGGTACTGGTTGGCCCGGCAGGCCGCACAGCACGGTGGTAAAAATGGCGGTGAGTTCCACCACCAGCATCACCGGCGAGCGCACCAACTGGCGCGGGTCGAGTTTGACGAAGGCTTGCACCATCGCCGCTTGCCACTGATTACGCGGCTTGGCCGGCGCAGTAGCGGCTTGCACAGGTTGCATCTTGGCGTTCATGACAAATCCTTCTTAGTGACCCAGCAGGCTTAAGTGTTCTGCCACCGGCCCTAGGGCCAATACCGGCAGAAAGGTCAAACCGCCCACCAACAAAATGGTGATAGTCAGCAGGCTGACAAACAGCGGGCCGTGGGTCGGGAAACTGTTTTGCCCTACCGGCACACTGCGCTTGGCCGCCAGGCTGCCGGCAATCGCCAACACCGGCAGGATGTAGCCGAAGCGGCCGAGGATCATCGCCAGGCTAAGCATCAGGTTGTGGTACGGGGTGTTAGCGCTAAAGCCACCAAACGCCGAGCCGTTGTTAGCGGTGCCGGAGGTGTAGTTGTAGAGAATCTGGCTCAGGCCATGGGCGCCGGGGTTGCTGACCGAGGCGTTGGCAAATGGCATGGCGGCAGTGAGTGCACCGAGCACCAGCACACCGATCGGCATTACCAACAGGGTCAGCACCAGCAAACGCACTTCGCGGGCTTCGAGCTTCTTGCCGAGGTATTCCGGGGTGCGGCCAACCATCAGGCCGCAGAGGAATACGGCGATCAGCACAAACAGCAACATGCCATACAGGCCAGCACCGACGCCGCCGAAGATGACCTCGCCAACCATCATATTGAACATCGGCACCATGCCGCCGAGCGCGCTAAAGCTGTCGTGCATGGAGTTAACCGAGCCGCTGGAGGCCGCCGTGGTTGCCACCGCCCACAAGGCCGACGCGCCAATACCAAAGCGGCTTTCCTTACCTTCCAGCGAACCGCTTTGCTCGATATTCAAGCCAGCCAGCGCTGGGTTGGGTTGCAACTCGCTGTACAGGGTTACGCCGACACCGAGCACCAGCAGCATGACCATGCAAGCCAGAATGGCGCGGCTTTGGCGCAGGTCTTTAACGTAGTGGCCAAACATAAATACCAGCGCCGCAGGAATCAGCAGGATGGAGGCCATCTCGAACAGGTTGCTCCACACCGTTGGGTTCTCGAACGGATGCGCCGAGTTCACGCCAAAGAAACCACCGCCGTTGGTGCCCAGTTGCTTGATGGCAATCTGGCTGGCGGCTGGGCCCAGCGGCAGGCTTTGTTGGCCGCCTTGCAGGGTGGTGGCATCCAGATAATGGCTAAAGCTTTGCGGCACGCCTTGCCACACCAGGAACAGCGCCAGAGCGACGCACAACGGCAGCAGGCCATACAGGGTGCCGCGGGTGAGGTCGACCCAGAAATTGCCCAGGGTTTGGCTGGAGCGACGCGAAATGCCACGGCACAACGCCACCAACACCGCCAGGCCGGTGGCGGCGCTGACAAAGTTTTGCACGCCAAGGCCAACCATTTGGCTGAAATAACTCAGGCTGGCTTCGCCGCTATAGGCTTGCCAGTTGGTGTTGGTGACAAAGCTGACGGCGGTGTTAAACGCCAGGGTCCACTCCAGGCCAGGCACGCCCTGCGGGTTAAGCGGCAACGAGCCTTGCGCCATTAAGATGACAAACAACAGCAACAGGCCGGCGAAGTTAAACGCCAGCAAGGCGATGGTGTACGCCTTCCAATCCTGCTCCTGTTTGGCATCCACGCCAGCCACCCGATAGGTGAACCGCTCCACCGGCTGCAACAGCGGGGAAAGCCAGGTACGCTCGCCCTCCATCACCCGGTAATAAAAACGCCCAAGCCAAGGGGCTGGCAGCAGCACCAAAGCAAAGAAGGCGACCAGCAACAACACAACATGACTGTCCATTACCGACTCCTCAGCTACGGCCGGCGCGCAACAGCGCAACCAACAGGTAAATGAACAGTCCGCTGGCCAACAGCAGGGACAACCCGTCCAAGAGATGCATGGGGTATTTCTCCGTCATACGGCAAGTGCCGCTTGTGGAGAATTGTCCGAGTCAAGGGTGTAAAGGCACGAGATACAGAGGTGGGCTTAGGCGTAAAGAAGGTGTAAAAACTCAACGGCTCTGCTCCCCTCTCTCGCTTGCGGGAGAGGGGTCGGGGTTGAGGGCCCGCCATCACGCGTAAATCCCTCTGTGCGCACAGCACACCCTACGGCTAGGCTTTGTATCAAGACAGATACAGTACCGACATGTTGTCGATACGCCCCAGCCTCAGCATGCCAGCCGCCTTATACACCTTGGAGCCACTCCCGATGGAAGCCCTCAACGAACGGGAAGTCCGCTCAAGAACCACCCGCGCGCTGATCGTCGACGACAATATCGAGCTGCGCGAGCTGCTTAGCGGTTACTTAACGCGCTTTAACATTGCCAGCGAAGCCGTCGGCGATGGCGCCGGTATGCGCAAAGCCCTGGCGGCCAGCCGTTTCGATGTGATCATTCTTGACCTGATGCTGCCCGGCGAAGACGGCCTGGAACTGTGCCGCGAGCTACGCAGCAATTCCGATATCCCGATCCTGATGCTCACCGCCCGCTGCGAACCCACCGACCGCATTATCGGCCTGGAACTGGGCGCCGATGACTATATGGCCAAGCCGTTCGAGCCGCGTGAGCTGGTAGCGCGGATTCAGAGCATCCTGCGCCGCGTGCGCGATGACCGCGATGCGCCGCGCACCGATGAGCGTTCGAGCATCCGTTTTGATGACTGGCAACTCAATGGCGTACTGCGCCAACTGCAGGCGCCCGATGGCCTGGTGGTGCCGCTGTCCAATGCCGAATTCCGCCTGCTTTGGGTGTTTCTCGAACGCCCGCGGCGGGTACTCAATCGCGAGCAACTGCTCGACGCCGCCCGCGGCCGTTCGATTGAGGCATTTGACCGCAGCATCGACTTGCTCGTCTCGCGCCTGCGGCAGAAACTCGGCGACGATCCGAAATCGCCACGCTTGATCAAAACCGTGCGCGGCGAGGGCTATCTGTTCGACGCACGTGAGATCGGTTGATGCGCTTCAACACCCTGTTTGCCCGGCTGTTCGGCATGATGCTGCTGTCCATTGTGCTCGCCCATCTGCTGGCATTTGCCTGGTTTAGCCAATACGGCGGTCCGCAACGGGACGGTCAACGCCAGGGCCCGCAAGGCGAGCAACAAGGCCAGCCGCAAGGGCCGCCACCTCAGCCCGTACCAGGCGGCCCGGTAGGCCCGCCACCTGCTGGAGCCAATCAACAACGCCCCCCAGAACCACCCATGGACGGCCGCCAGCCGCCGCGTTCAATCCTTGGCCCACTGGCCGGCCCGCTGGTGCCGCTGCTGTTTCAAATGCTTGGTTTGGCCGTGGTGGCCTGGTTTGGCGCACGGTTGCTAAGCCGGCCCATTCAACGCCTGTCCGATGCCGCCGAACGTCTGAGCGAAAACCTCGACGCCGAGCCACTGCCGGAAGAAGGCACAGTGGAAGCGCGCCAAGCAGCGCACACTTTTAACCAGATGCAGCAACGTATCCGCGAACAGGTAAAACAGCGCGGGCGCATGCTGGCAGCCGTCTCCCACGACCTGCGCACGCCGCTGTCGCGCCTGAAACTGCGCTTGGAACAAGTACCCAACGCCCACCTGCGCGAACGCATGGCGCAAGACCTCAGCGAAATGATCGATATGCTCGACGCCACCCTGCGCTACCTACACGAACAACGCGCCACCGAAGCGCTGCAATGGTTCGACGTACAAGCGCTGGTGGAATCGCTCACCGAAAACGCTCAAGACCAGGGCTCCGACGTCACCCTCAGCGGCCACTGCGCGCCTTTGCGCGTACAACCGCTGGCCCTGCGGTCAGCCATCAGCAACCTGCTCAACAACGCCCTGCGCTACGCCGGCCATGCACGCATCGAAATGCACGATTACCACGACTACATCGAAGTGCACGTCTGCGACAACGGCCCAGGCATCGCCCCGGAACAACGGGAAAGCGTGTTCGAACCCTTCTTCCGCGTCGAAGGCTCGCGCAACCGCAACTCCGGCGGCGTTGGCCTGGGCCTGACCATCGCCCGCGAGGCCGCGCAACGTCAAGGCGGCGACATCTCCCTGCGCGAGACCAAAGGTGGCGGGTTGACCTGCGTGCTGCGGTTGCCGCGGCAATAGCGAATGCACAAGGGGCTGTTGATCTGGATCCCTGTGCCGCGTTTATCGCCGGCCCAATGAAGGCACTGACAATCCGCTGCAGCCAAGCGCGTGTATCTGGATTGGGAGTACGGGTTGGTCGCCCGACTGGGTGGCGATGACAGCCACGGCTTTTTGGTGATTTAGCCAGCACACAAACAACAACGCCTGATCGTTAGTAATCAGGCGTTGTTTTGTTTCGGCAGCGTTTAGAACCTGAACTGTTTGACCAGTTGGCTCAGGTCCACCGCCAGGTGGGAAAGCTCGCCACTGGCAATGGTTGTTTGCTGCGAACCTTCGCTCGACTGCGAGGCCAAGTCACGGATGCTGATCAAGCTGCGGTCCACTTCATGGGCCACTTGCGCTTGCTCCTCGGCGGCGGTAGCAATCATCAAAGTGCGTTCGTAGATGTGCTCGATAGACTGATTAATTTTTACCAACGCCTGCCCGGCTGCACTGGACAGTGCTTGGGTGTGCATCGCCTGGTCATTGGTTTGGCCCATGGACTTCAAGGCCGCGCCACTGCAGGTTTCAATGCCAGCCATCATGCCCTCGATATCCTGGGTGGCCTGCTGGGTACGACGGGCCAGCGAACGCACTTCATCTGCCACTACCGCAAAACCACGCCCGGCCTCGCCCGCTCGGGCAGCCTCGATTGCGGCATTAAGGGCCAGCAAATTGGTCTGCTCGGCTACCGCACGAATAACGGCCAACACTTTGTTGATCTCACTGGCCACGGTGGCCAGTTCTTCAACGCTAGCGGAGGTGTCCTGCACGCGGCCAACCATCTGGGCGATGGCCGCCAGGGTTTCATCGACGCGCTCACAGCCATGGTTGGCGGCTTGCGTGGTTTGCGTAGCCACTTCCAAGGCGCCAGCGGCGTTGCGCGCCACCTCTTCAATGGCAGCGCTCATTTCCGTTACGGCGGTGGCAGCCATTTCCACTTCGTTGGCCTGCCGCTCCATGCCTTTAGCGGCATCTTCGGTAATGGCGTGCATTTCTTCCGAGGTGGCAGCCAGTTGAGTGGAGGAGTCGCCGATTTTTTCCAGGGCGCCGCGCAGGTTACCTTGCATAGTGGCCAACGCGCTAAGCAGGCGGGCCATCTCGTCCTCGCCGGTGATTACGATAGTTTCGCTGAGGTCGTCGTTGGCAATGCGCTCGGAAATTTGCAGAGCCTGGCGGACGGGGATCAGTACGCTGCGGGTGTACTGCCAAGCCAAAACGATACAGGCCAGAACCGCACTCAGGCTAAAGCCGATGACCAGAGCTAACGTGTGATCAAACGCCGTCTCAGCTTCGCGGCTATAGGCTTTGGCGCGCTCGTCGTTGCTGCTCACCAGCGCGGTGATGCGCTCTTGCAGTGCTCGGCTGCTGGTCGACAGTTGCGCCTGCGTGAGCTTCATCGCCCCGTCCAGGTCATTGGCAGCGATCAACGCCATATATTGGCTCTGCACGCCGTTGAACTGATTGGCGCTGGCTTGCAAGAGCGCAACGTCCTTTTGCTCTTGCGCATCCAGATTCATGTCGGCTAAGGCCTTGAAGTTGCTCTCGACCTTACGCAGCGACAGCTGAATGTCGGCCATGGCCTGACGCCGCTCTTCAGGGGCTTCATCGTCATTGCGCATCAGGCTGTTGTAAAAACGCACATCGGAAAAATTGGCATCCAGCTCGCCCAGCTCTTTCACCGCAGGAATGATGTGAACGTGAAAGTAGCTACCCACATCGCGTAGTTTGTTGGCCTGCTTTAAGGCGGTCACACCGAGGCCAACGATCAGTAGGCAAAACACGCTGAAAAACAAGGTTGAGCGAAGGGCAAGGTTAACGCGACGGATAATCATGGTAATCGTCCAGTAGGGGGCTGAAAGCAGCAACGCATGGGCTAAGCCTCAAATGACGGGCTGGCCGCTGCGTGTTATGGGACGGAATTAAACGGCGGAAGGTGTGCACTGCTTAATGCGAAACAGCTCCTACACCTGTAGGAAACCCCTGACCTCACAACTTGAATTGCTCAAGATGCGGCCATAAGCGGGAAAACGCGTAGGAGCGCTCTTCGATCACGGCTAAGCAGTTGCGACGGGATTCGCCGCACTTCTACAGTGCGCTATCGCTTCTCTCACCCGACGCTAAAAAAGGACTACTGCCATGCCCGACACCCTTACGATTATCGCCGTACTCAAAGCCAAACCTGGCTTGCAAGACCACCTCAAGGCCGCGCTAAAAGCATTGGTTGCGCCGTCCCGCGATGAACCCGGTTGCCTTGATTACGCGCTGTTCCAGCTGCAGGAAACCCCCGATGTTTTTTACGTGCGCGAATCCTGGAAAGGCCAGGTCGCGTTGGACGCCCATGTCGCCCTGCCGCACTTTCAAGCCTTCGCTGCGCGCATGGATGACTTGCTTGCTGAACCGTTGCAGTTGGTTAGGTTGGACGCGATTGAGCCTTGAATAGAGGCTGTTTTGCTGGGCGCGGCACAGCGTGGCCCAGGCTCGGCTAGGCCCCCCAGCACCCACCATCTAAAACAACCACTTAAGCGCGAGCCCCGCATTGCCTTGGGTGTCGACAAAACTGCCCTGGGCATAACCGCCGTACGCAGTAACTTCTACCGACGGCCCCAAGCCAACGGTAATACCCGCAGACAGCTGCGCGCGGTCTTCACGGCCAAACGACTCAAAGGTGCTATTGCCGATGACGACCTGTGCTGTGTCACGGTGTGTATGGCTGTAGCCAAGATCCAGCCAGGGGGTCAGCGGTGTATCGGCAAGCATGAATGCTTTGCTGAGATTCAGCCCTGCGCGGTACTGCTGCGCCATGCCGCTAGCTGGCTCAACAGTACTGCCATCGACCTTGTAGCTAGCGTTTGGCGTGTAAACAAGCGCCGCAGTCAGCGACGGTTGCGCGGTAAATCCGGCTACGTCCAGCGAATAGCCCACGCCCAGCGAACTGATCCAGGCGCGCCGGTCGATATCGGTTTTGTCCAGTACTTCCAACTCGTTGCTGTAGCGGCTGTAGCCAAGCGAGCCGGTGATAAACACGCGGCTTGGCAACCACCATTTGCCATACACCGAGCCGGTGTTAGCGCTGCCGTTGTTCGAAGCACCTTGGTCAAACTTGCCCTCTGCGCTGCTTTGCGCCAACGCAGCGCCGAGCAGCAATGAGGAATCACCCAAGGTAACGATCCTGTCGCCACCAACACGCTGAAGGGTGAACTGCTGATTTCTTGGCCGAACACCGTCGCTGGCGAAACGGTTTGAGGTGGTTTTGGAGTCAACCCAAACGCCGCTGTTAGCTGGGGTCAGGCGATCAAGATAGCTCTGCAACTGCGCTTGGTCGTTGATCAGGCTTTCAAAGTGCGTGTCGTTGTCCGAGAGAATGGCGTTGGCCGAGCGGCTGGTCCAGTGCTGCTGCTCCGTCGGCTGTGCTGCCAAGAGCGCGTTATAAAGGCCCCAGCTTGGACTACCAGCAGTCGAGCGTTCCAGGAGATAACGGTAGTTACCGACATCCACATAGCCGTTACTCAACCTAACGTTAAAACCCGGCTGATCAGGAATGGCCATGGCCAGCAGCGGCAGATACGCCACCGGTTGAGCGGTCAAAAGCTGAGGGCTGCTGGTATCGCTTACGGAAAGAAGCAAATCACCACTCACATTGCCGTTGGCAGTAATGCGGTCCGCCGTACCGTCATAGAGATTAGTGCGCAAAGCCACCGTGCCGCTGGCCTTAAACGCATCGTTAATGGTCAGGTTTTTGAACTGCTGGTCGCTACTGACGAAGGCCAGTTGGGCACCGGGTTGCAGAGTAAGGCGCCCCACCGTGGAGTTTTGCTGCAGTTGCCACTGCGCCTGCGAGCTCAATTCAACCTGTGAGCTGTTACCGCCCTGAATGCCGCCGGCGAGCTGAGCACGGCCAATTAGTAATCGGCTGCCATCATCCAAGGCCACGTCACCCGCCATAAACGTACTGATATCACCCTGCTGCGCACTGCCGTAGGTGCAGGTCACTTTATCGGCCACCAGGCATTCGGACGTGTATGCACGCAGGTCGCTGGTATCGGCCGTGGTAACAGTGCCGAGGGTAGCCAGGCTGCCGGCTGCGGCATGGATTGAGCCGACAAGGCTGGCGTGGTTGCCCAACTTGAAGGTCGCGTTTGGCCCGACGTTGACGTTCTCGAGCCGATAACGCTTTTGCTGCCAGGCATACAACGAGTTGTCCGCGTTCAGGTCAGCGTATCCAGAAAGCAGCAAGGTGCCGCCGTTAACGCGGATATCGCCATTCAAGTTGCTGCCCCCGGACAGCTGCAGAAGGCGATCGCCAGTAGTCGGCGCAAAGGTAAAACTGAGCCGGCCGTTATTCAGGCTCGCGTCGTCCTCGCCCAACTTGCCTTTGAAGAAGTCGTACTTAACCGCCTGCTTACGCGCAGTACCCTCAGCCGTTAGCGTAACGTCGAGCGCATCAGCAGCAGTGACCGTGACGGTGCTGGCCGCGGTTAGGTTGTGGTTGACCAGTTGGGCGCCGTTGTCGACGTTATGGATATGGTTAAAGCTGATGGCATTGCCGTTTACATCCAGCCGGCCACCACGAAAGCCGAAGTAAATAGCGTCCGGATTAACTTGCTGGCTGTCGGCCAACACCAACGTTGCGCGGCCGCTGACAATATCCACGGCCTGAAACGCTTGCACCTTGCCAGCCGCATCAGCCTGCTGGTCGAGCAGCACGATGCCCTCGCCTACGCTCAGCTCACCTGCGTTAATACCGCTGCCGTTGATATGCAAGGTACCGGCGCCCAGTTTATGCAGGCTATCGCCGGCTAAACCGTTGGTTTGCCACAGCACCTCGTGGCCGCCGTTAACAATCAACCCGCCGCCCACCCACGTCTGTGTAGTCGCCGCTTTTACGGTGTAGTTGTTATTGAAGGTCAGCACGCCGGCGCCCATATCAACATTCTGGTTAAGCACCAGCGTGCCGCCAACGCCATTGAACGTAAGGTCTTTGCCAGCGTTCAAGGCCGACAGACCCAGCGAGACATAATCGGCGTCGGCAACCGTAGTATCCGTGCCGTGCCATGCCCAAGACTGGCCACCTTGGTCCAGCGTCGCCGCGTTCCATTGAATATCCACGCGGCTATCAGCGTTAGTGACGTCAGGATCGGTATTGCTGGCGATCAGTTGCTGATAAAAATCGTACGTACCCTGGTGCCAGAACGAATGGCTAACGCTTGAGCCGTACAATTCACCAACAAACACCCACTTGTTTTCCACCGTATCCCAACCAATAAGTGGCGAGCCGCTGTCGCCGCCTTCGGCATAAATGGGCAACGGCAGATGTTTGTCGGTGAATAGATTTTTATTGGTGCCAACGCCGAGAAACGTATTTTTCTCGTACGTCGTGCCGTCATTGATCGTGCCGCCTGTTCGCCACTGGTAAGTACCCGTCACGTTGGTTTTAGTGCCATCTGCCGACTGCATATTCTGGGTGCCGGCCCCGGCTCGATAAAACACGGGAAAGCGGCTTTTATCTTCAAATGTGCTCCATGGCAGTGATGTCATAGCAATCGGCATAGCCTCAGTCACCAACTTATTAAGTCGCGGCGTTATAAAGTCACCGTTGTATTCATCACCGTATTTATCAACTTGCATACGAAAGTTATGCGCCACCTTTTGATAATTATATTCACGATTATCCAGAACTTCGCCAACGGCATTGTTGTAGCCAAACTGCACGGAACGAAAGCCCTTATTATGGTTGGCGCTAGCTATATATTGCGGGCTGATAAGCTGGGCAAAGCCTAGGGTAATGAGGCCAGACCAATCGGGCATGGGCGCGACGTTTAACCTGCCGAGTAACCGGCCATTTTTGAGATAGATTGGAATATCGCTAGCACCGGGGGAAAACTGCCCGCGGTTTTCAGCAAAATTACGGTAGATGTTGTAGTCGATATCATCACGCACCGTTCCTGCATAACCGACCGAGTAAATAACGGACTGCAGGAACAGCGCAATTGCGGTCTTTTTCAGCGTTATAGTGTTCTTCACAAGAAAGCCATCGCAACCCTAATAAATGGTCGCGCACGGTGAAGTATTGCCAGCCCTACATCTATACGAAATATAGATGCATTACGTAGGACGTTTCTCACGCCCTTAAGTGAACCGAAACAGCAGCACTCTGGCCGTTACTAAATAGGCTGAGCGCTATTCAGACCCAGCCACTAAACAAACCTAAAAATAAGCCACCCGCTTTAGCCTCTCCATTAACTCGTATAACTAACGGGCGAGTGTTGTGACAGCACAGGTCGATGTCACGAGGAGTAACGCAGGCTATCGTCTAGCTTTCGTTGGCAACACAACAGCGGCAGGCGGTGAAATTGTCGATGCCGTTCTCAGCGTGTCTACCGCTAAGATGGCGCCAACCCCGAGCCATAGTGAAGGCAGGCGTCATGCACAGCGGTTTCGAGCCATTGGTTCATGTTGATTGGAAAATTCCGGGCGGCGAGTTACTCGCCCTACTCCAGCATTACTACCCCGACCACCCTGCGTTTAGTGGCGCGGCGTTCGAAGCGCTGCTGGATGAGCTGAGCAACGAAATGCCCGAGGTCTGCTTGCAGACCCTGGCGCCCGTCCTGCGCAGCCACGGCTACGACCTATGGAACCTGGACGCCGGTGGCGACGATTACCGCCCCGTCATTGTCCCTAGCGCACAGCGCCAGGCATTCGCCACCTTCTGGCAAACCGAGCATGGCGGCTTGGCGCTTGAACCCTCCTTGATCGAACCCGAACCGCCGGTGCCCTCCGCCCCTAAAACGGCCAAACGCAGCAAACTCAAATGGCTGCACGAGGTGCACAACTACCCGGCGCCCACCCACCTTGAGGCCTACAACTACCGCAACGGCTGGGCTGCGATTACCGAACAAGATGACGATCAGTGGCTGTGTTTTCTGATTGACTACAACCCCTGGCCGCCAACCGAGCAAGACATGCTCGAACAGCGCAGCGATAAAATCGACGGCGCAGACCTGCAACTGATCGACGCCAGCGCGCAGCGCAGCCTGTGGAAACGCCGGGTAAAAAGCGGCGCCTATAGCCGCGACGATTTATTTGAGTATGAAACCCGGCAAGGCCAAAGCATTCAGCGCTTTGGCCCGGCCGGCGCGCAGTGGCCGGGGTTTGAAGAGCCCTGTGTGGTGGCCGACGGTGAGCTGTTCGAACGTCAGCGCCTGTATGAGCCCACGCACTTAACCCGTCTCTGGCGAATTACCGCGAACAGCAGCGAGGTGATTTTCGAGTACCCGGATGAGCTGACCGTACTGCCCATCGGCCCGCGTCGTTTGCTGTTTCTGCCGCATAACGGCTCACAGTGCTGGGTATTCAACCAAGACACTGGCCAGCACCGCCTTAACGCCCACCCCTTGCCCGTGAATGAGCGGCTACTGGCGGAGGCCAGCGCCTACCTCGGCGGCGATGAAATACTGCTATTCAGCGAAGGCGAACGGCAAAATGTCGAGAACAGCGCCTACCAGGAAACTGTGCTGCTGGCCTGGCGGTTTAACCTGCAAACCGGCGCCACCACCCAGGCCGTGCTTGACGGGTTTGGCAGTGAGCTGCGCCAGGAAACACGCATCTTTGTCTCCCAGCCCAAGCTCAGCATCACCTTGCGCACCTTCCATGGCCAACTGCAGGTAGCCCGGGGCCACGGCGACTGGTGGGTATGGAATTACCGCACCAACACCTTCGGCGCGTACACCTTGGCCTGGTGGTGGAACCAGCGCAGCAACCAGGTACTGAAACTCAGCTCGCGGGATATTCCCCGGATCAAGCCTGTCATCTACTACCTGCCCAGCCAGGACCGCTACCTGGCGTTGGAAACCGATTTTGTCGCCAGGCTACCGGCATTTGCCGACATGCTGGAGGCCAAGGGCGATGAATTTCTGGCATTCAAATAGTCACTCGGTTAACGCGCCCCCCCAACCGTATACGCCGCAACCTTGCGTTAGCACACCTGGCGTTAGGGCCTTTGCGTGCTCGTGGTCAGTCGCCGTGCTGCCATTTTTTGTAGACGAACTCCAAGCTGTAACCGTCCGGATCAAGCACATTGGCGGCGTAGTAGTCGGGGTGGTAATGCAGACGTGCGCCGGGTGCGCCGTTGTCGGTCGCGCCTCCCCGCGATGCCGCGCGTATCATCGCTGCTACTCAGGCCTGAGCTCTGACCACTTTTTTATCGCCGGATAAATATTCATAACTCCCCAGCCGACACCACGGCCAAACTTGCCCATAATGCTGGCCTATCGCCTTTGGTATCCTTCGCTACAGGCATGCTGTAACGACAGGTAGAAGTAATCATGGCTCAGCCGCTTGATCTGCCTAGCATCATAATTTTTTCCACCATCATTCACGTGATGTTGGCATTTCTGCTGGGCGTGTTTTGGCGCTCGTCGCGCCATAGCATTGGCTTTGGCTGGTGGGTGAGCAACGAGGTACTGCTCACCCTTGGCAGTTCTCTGCTTATTTTCTATGCACTTTTCCCCCACCCCCTGGCACTGATCGTTGCCAACATCGGCTTTCTGGCGGCCATGCCACTTATAGAGGCCGGGCTGCGGGCCTGGTTTGGTGAGCGTTTGCTCACTGGCATGTGGCTGCGCTGGACCGTTGCCAGCTTGACCTATGCAGCGCTGCTGCTGACCTGGCTGGTCGACACCGGCTTTGCTACTCGCGCCATCGTTTTCTCCACCGGCACAACCCTGCAAGTGCTGCTGTTCATCGCCTACTTGCTGAAAATACGCAAGCTGGCGCCACGCCTTCCAATCCGCGTCATGCTCTGCAGTGCACTGCTGGTATTGCTCGTGACGGTCTATCGTCTGGTGAAAACACTGCCGACAATGGGCGTCGACTTACCGCCAGACCGCGGCTTACTCGCCGTGCTGTTTATGGCCACGGTGATTGCCGCAGTGATGCGCATCTGTGCCATGTTGCTGCTGCTACATGGCCGGGTTGAAAGCGGCTTCAACCGCGCCAAGGCGGAATTGGAGCAACGCGCCAACGTCGACTCACTCACCGACCTGTACTCGCGCGCGCACTTCGAAGCCTCCTGCAAAGAGCTTATTAAGCTCGCCCACAATGTTCGCGCGCCAGTATGTTTGATGGTCTGCGACATGGACGACTTCAAAGGCATCAACGACAGACTCGGCCACCCCGAAGGCGACGCCATCCTGCAACGTTTCGCCAGCATGGTGAAACAGACCATCCGCAAAGGCGATATCGCCGGCCGCCTGGGCGGCGACGAATTTGCCGTGCTGTTTTACGGCTGCGAACTAACCGTCGCGCGAGAGGTTGTGGAACGCTTACGGCGCAATACCGCCCATGTCACCGCCGTCGATGGGCGCAGTATCAGCATCAGTGCCGGGCTGGTGCGCGTGGCGGAAGGCAGCTGCTTTGAAGACGCTTATGTACTGGCCGACCAAGCCCTGTACGCGGCCAAAGCCAATGGCCGAAACACCGTGGTGGTAGGGTCTGGCATCGAGCAAAAACACACGGCGGACTCTCTGCGGTTAGCCACCTAGCCCCCCTGCGCTTAAAGCTCTTCGCCGCGTAATTGCACACTCATCTCGCCGCAACTGTGCGACCAGCCAGTTAGCCACGCCGGCATTGCGGGTGACTGCTCCTGCAAACCCAAATGCCGCGCAAACTCAGCCGGCGCAACACTGCCGTTGGGCGCACGAAACAAACCGCGCATTATCACCACGCCAAGCACGCGTTCATCCTTAACAAAACGGTGCTCCATAAAGCTCCACTTCTGGTCCCAGCCCAGCATGCGCGTGTGGATTTCGAAGGTCTCGAACAGCCTGAGCTCCCGACGAAATTTGCCCCAGGTATCGCCAACGATAGGCACAGCTTTATGCCGCAAGGCAACGCGAAAAGCCCCGCTACGCAACACATAATCCATGCGCCCTACATCAGCCAGGGTGAAGTAGCGGCCGTTAGTGACATGACGGTTCAGGTCAAGATCGAGTGGCCATACGCGCATGCGCACCACGGTGGTGGCCATTGGCGCTACAGGTTTGCGCCACGGCCGACGCAACAGCATAAGAAACAAGCGAAACCAGAGATTCATAACAACGCCATTTAGTGGAGGTGGCGGCATCTTAGGCATTGCGCTCGGGCGCCAGCAGGTGCACAAATGACTTTTTCCATGCGAAAACTGCAACAGGTTCATTTATGCACGTCACCTTGCTCTTGGCCGAGCACTGCTCCGCCGCCAGCGCCAACATCGCCCTTGAAGTGTTTAGTGCCGCCAACGGCTTTGCCGAGACCGAGCAAGCGCTCTTTGACGTGGTGACCGCTTCGCTAGATGGCGCCAGTGTGACCTCGCAAACCGGCCAGGTGATGCAGGTGCAATACGCCCTCGACGCCATTGCCCACACCGATCTGGTGTTGATTCCCGGCTTTCTGTTCACCCTCAAACAAGCCCTACCGGCCTTCCCCGCCTACGCCGCCTGGCTTAACAACCAACACGCGACAGGCGCCGTGCTGGCGTCGATGTGCACAGCGGCATTTATGCTGGCCGAAGCCGGTTTGCTCAACGGCCTGCACGCCACCACCCACTGGGCATTTGCCGACTACTTTCGCCGTCGCTATGGCCAGGTGTTGCTCGACGACGGGCAAATTCTTTGCGAAGACAATCGAGTTATTACCTCAGGCGGCGCCAGCGCGGCGATGGATTTATTGCTGCACCTGGTACGCCGTTTTGCCTCGCTGGAACTGGCGCAAACCTGCGGCAAGTACCTGCTTATCGACAATGTACGCAGCGAGCAGTCGGTGTACGTGATGTGGTCGCTACCCAAAAGCCACGGTGATAGCGACATTCTGCGGGTGCAAAACTGGCTGGAAAACCACTTCGCCGAACCCCTGCTGATCGACAACCTGGCCGAGCAATTTGGCTTTGGCGTACGCAACTTCAAACGCCGTTTCAAAGAAGCCACCGGCTATACGGCCATCGCCTACTTGCAAACGCTGCGCCTGGAAAAAGCCAAGCAACTGCTCGAATCAACGCGCATGAGCCTGGACAGCATCACCTACAAGGTCGGCTACGAAGACAGCAACTCGTTTCGCCGCTTGTTTCAGCAACGCGTTGGGCTATTGCCGGCGGCTTATCGCAAGCGCTTTCAGGTGCGCGAGGGCTGAGTCAGCCTTCTGCCGCACCAGTCCGAAAAACAGATAGCAAATTCAGAGATTGAGCCCTCCCACATCCCTTTCTTAGCTTGCAACACACACCGCAAAAAGCGCTTGCTTAGTTTACCCACCAAACTAAACTAACCAAACTCAACCAACCCGGATAGGGCGCACTCATGAGCACCGTAAAGAAGGACATCTCCACTGGCTTGGCAGTACACAACATTCATGAGGCGAAGACTCACCTGTCACGTTTGGTAGATGAGGTCGCTGAAGCGGGCGTTTCGATCGTTATCGCCAAGGCCGGACGGCCGATGGTCAAGATCGTGCCATTAGACGCGCCAGCCAAAGCAAAGCGTCGCGGCTTTTTGGCCGGGTTAGGATTCACGTTTGACGCTGCCGCGTTTACGGCCATGGACAGCGAGATCGTTGATCTGTTTGAGGGCAAGGAATGAAGTATCTGCTTGATACCTGCGTTTTGATTTGGGCCGCTCTTGACTCTGCGGAACTGTCTGACGCGGCGAAAGCCATCATTGATGATGAAAACAATGAACTGTACTTCAGCCCTGCCAGCATCTGGGAAGCGGTCATCAAAGGTGACCGCATTGGCATACCAGCCGACCTTCTAAAACACAGCTTGGTAGCTAACGGTTATCGGGAGCTGCTTATTTCCTCGGAACATCCTTTGACGGTGGCCAATATAGTCACCGTGCACAAAGACCCGTTTGATCGTCTGCTATTAGCTACTGCCATCAAAGAAGGTATGCCGCTGCTGACCGCGGATGGAAACCTGATTGCCTACGGCCCTCCGGTAGTGGCGGTTTAATGAGGGGTTACCCCTTCAAGCCGCAGTGGGCAGCTGCGTAAATACGACAGAAGCAAACCCCTGAACCTCTCCCCCGCCCGCCGGTCAGCTTTTAAACGCTGACGTTGAAGAGAGGTAGGCATGCGTATTTCCTTGCATGGGCAAGTAGCACTGGTGACCGGCGCCAGTTCCGGGTTGGGCGCGGCGGCGGCCAAGGCATTGGCAGAAGCAGGTGCCAGTGTAGTGGTCAACTACCACTCGCAAGCGGAGCCCGCTGAAGCCCTCGCGGCCGAAATCGTCGCAGATGGCGGCCAGGCAATTGCCATCGGCGCGGATATCTCGCAAGAAGACCAGGTTGAACGCCTGTTCGCACAAGCCCTTAGCCGCTTTGGCCAGCTGGATATTTTGCTGGCCAACTCAGGGCTGCAAAAAGACGCGCCCATTACTGAGATGACCCTGGCCGATTGGAACACCGTAATCGGCGTGAACCTCACCGGCCAATTTCTCTGTGCTCGCGCCGCGCTGCGCCAGTTTATTGCCCAGGGCATGCGCCCAGACGTGTCCAAGGCCATGGGCAAAATCATTCATATGAGTTCGGTGCATCAGGTTATTCCCTGGGCCGGGCATGCCAATTACGCGGCGTCCAAAGGCGGCGTGGATATGTTGATGCGCACCCTTGCCCAGGAAGTCGGCGAGCTGAAAATTCGCGTCAACAGCATCGCCCCCGGCGCTATTCGCACGGCAATAAATGAAGAAGCCACCGAGGGCGCCGCGCAGGCAAAACTGCTGAAACTGATTCCCTATGGCCGGGTCGGCGAAGCCGAAGATGTGGCCAATGCCGTGGTGTGGCTGGCGTCTGATTTATCCGATTACGTACACGGCACCAGTTTGGTAATTGATGGCGGCATGAGCCTGTATCCGGAGTTTCGCGACAATGGCTGACTACACGGATGAGCCGCAAAACCCTATCGAAAACCACGGCATCATCGGCGATATGCGCAGCGCCGCCTTGGTGGCGGACACCGGCAGCATCGACTTCTTTTGTTGGCCGGATTTCGACAGCCCTTCGGTGTTCGGTGCCTTGCTCGACAGCAATGACGCCGGGATTTTTCAGCTGGCCCCCGACCTACCAGACGCCCGTCGCGAGCAGATTTACCAGCCCGACACCAACGTGTTGCTCTCACGCTGGATCAGTAAAGACGCGGTGGTGGAAATCACCGACCTAATGCCCATTGGCCAACACGCCGACGATCTGCCCCGTGTCGTGCGGCGCATTGAATCACGCCACGGCAGCGCCACTGTGCGCATGCGCTGCCGGGTGCGCCTGGACTACAGCCGCGCCAGCATGCGCGTACATATGGACGGTGACACGGTCTGCTTCGAAGCTGCCGACCAACCTGGTATGCGTCTTTCTGCAACCACCGAATTAAGCGTGGAGCGCGAGGCCGCTGTGGCTGAATTCGTGATCAAGCAAGGCGATGTGGTCGAATTTGTGTTGGGCGGCATCGACGACCCCAGCGTGAACGCCGGCCAGTGCCCACGCTATTTATTTGAAACCGTGGCGTTCTGGCGCCAGTGGAGCGGGCAATCTAACTACCGCGGGCGCTGGCGAGAGATGGTCAACCGCTCGGCCCTGGCGCTAAAACTGCTCACCTCGCGCAAGCATGGCGGCATTATCGCGGCAGCCACTTTTGGCCTGCCGGAAACTGTTGGTGGCGAGCGCAACTGGGACTACCGCTACACCTGGATTCGCGACGCCTCGTTTACCGTCTACGCCTTTATGCGCCTGGGTTACCAAGACGAAGCCAACGCCTTTATGCACTGGGTACACGGGCGCATGGGCGATTGCTGCGACGACACCCACCGGCTCGGCATTCTCTATGGCCTGGACGGTCGGGAAGAGCTGCCGGAAGAACACCTGCCGCACCTCGCCGGCCATGCCGGTTCCACGCCGGTGCGCATCGGTAACGAGGCCTACAGACAGGTGCAGCTG
Organism: uncultured Pseudomonas sp.; assembly: GCA_964543145.1. Taxonomy (GTDB): domain Bacteria; phylum Pseudomonadota; class Gammaproteobacteria; order Pseudomonadales; family Pseudomonadaceae; genus Aquipseudomonas. The sequence continues at coordinate 57,107 of CAZIWV010000005.1, read as the reverse complement.
GATATTTATGGCGAATTGATGGACGCCGTATACCTGGCCAATAAATACGGCAATGCCATTTCCCACGACGGCTGGCAAAGCGCGACGCGGCTGGTGAATTACGTGTGCGAGCACTGGCGGGAAAAAGACGTCGGCATCTGGGAAATGCGCGGCGCTGACCAGCACTTCTTGCACTCACGGTTGATGTCTTGGGTGGCGCTGGACCGCGCCCTGCGCCTGGCCTTCAAGCGCTCACTGGCGGCCCCCTTTGACCGCTGGGTGAAAGAAAGGCAGGCGATTCACGACGATATCTGGGACAACTTCTGGAACGCCGACCTCGGCCATTTCGTGCAATACCAAGGCGGGCGTAACGTCGACGCCGCCATGCTGCTGATGCCGCTGGTACGTTTTGTCGGCGCCAGCGACCCACGTTGGCTGGCCACCCTCAACGCCATCGAAAGCACCTTGATGCGCGACGGTATGGTCTACCGCTACCGCAATGATGACAACCACGACGACGGCCTTAGCGGCGACGAAGGCGCGTTTACCGCCTGCTCGTTCTGGTACGTCGAATGCCTGGCCCGCGCCGGCCAAGTGGAAAAAGCCCAGCTCGAGTTCGAACAACTGCTGCGCTTTGCCAACCCCCTGGGCCTATACGCCGAAGAATTCGACGCCCACGGCCATCACCTGGGCAACACGCCGCAAGCCCTCAGCCACCTGGCCTTGATCAGCGCCGCCAGCTTTCTCAATCGCAAACTCGATGGTGAGAAAACCTTATGGCAGCCGTAACCACGGTTTAGCCGTCATACATCGTGGTGTGCTGCGCGCACCAAGGCGTACGCCGAAATATCGCCTGGTGCGCATAGCACACCCTACGAGCCAATGCCCCGTGCTAGGCACTTGTAAGAGTTGTGACTTGTGTGGGCTTTTGCCACACCTCTAGCTGTTGGTACCTGAACCATTCGGGGCTAACCTGCGCGCGTACTGCCACTCAAAAAAATAAGGGACTTCCTATGGTTTACCTGCGCCGCATGCTCGGCTCGCTGTTGGTATTACTGAGCCTTCCGGCTTCAGCAGAATTCGTCACCGTGATCACCTTTGGCGGCGCCGTAAAAGATGCGCAGCAAACCGCTTTTTTCAAACCGTTTAAAGAAAGCAGCAACAACGCGGTGGTCCACGGCTCCTACAACGGCGACCTGGAAAAGCTCAAAGACATGATCAATATGAGCCACGTAACCTGGGATGTGGTCGAGGTTGAAGCCCCCGAACTCGCCCGCGGTTGCGCCGAAGAGTTGTTCGAAAAGCTCGAGCCTGGCCTAGCCGGCGCTGCCAGCGATTTTGTGCCTGGCGCCATTCAGCCTTGCGGCGTGGGTATTTTTGTGTGGTCCACGGTGCTGGCCTATGACCAAGCCAAACTGAAAACCGCCCCCAACGGCTGGCGGGATTTCTGGGATACGGCAAAAATCCCCGGCAAGCGCGGTATGCGCTGGGGCGCGAAATACAACCTCGAATTCGCCTTGATGGCCGACGGCGTTGCGCCCAAAGACGTATACGACGTACTGGAAACCCAGGCCGGTGTAGACCGCGCCTTCCGCAAATTAGGCGAGCTGAAAAGCAGCATCAGTTGGTGGAAAGCCGGCGCCGAGCCGGTGCGTAACCTGCAAGACGGCAGCGTGATCATGAGCGTCGCCTACAACGGCCGTATCGCCGCCGCCCAAGCAGAAAACAAAACCTTCAGCCTGGTATGGACCGGCGGTATCTACGACTTCGACTACTGGGCCATTCCCAAAGGCTCGTGGAAAGGCAAACTGGGCCGCGAATTTATCGCCTTCGCCAGCCAGCCGGCACAGCAAAAGCTGTTCGCCGAAAGCATCGCCTACAGCCCGATCAACAACCGCGCCATTGGCATGATCGACCCAGCGCGGGCCAAACAATTACCTACCGCACCGCAAAACATCGCCGACGCCATACCCATGAACGTAGCGTTCTGGGCGAAAAATGGCGAAGCGCTGGAGAAGCGTTTTGAAGGCTGGGTGAAGTAGTCAACCCAAACAGCGCAGGCCAGGGGCATCGCGCAACGCATGCTCCTGGCTGCCCTTCCCTAAACCAGCCCTCTACGGCATCTGTCGCTCACAACTACCCCAGCGTCGCGTTTCCTATCACCCCTGTTTTTCTCCCGCGTAGGTTAGAACCCAGTACGCCAAGGCGCTAGCTAGACGCCTGCGGCTTAATTTCAGGGTTAGGGGAGCAGGCATGACGGTGACTACGTATCCACAGCAACAGGCAGTTGATAGCGCCGTGCTGCGCAAGGTGATCGCCGCCTCGGCCATCGGCAATTTTGTCGAGTGGTTCGACTTCGCGGTTTACGGTTTTTTGGCTGTCACCATTGCGGCACTGTTCTTTCCGCCCGGCGACCCAACGTTAGCGCTGCTGCAAACCTTTGCTGTGTTCGCCGTGTCCTTTGCCCTACGCCCATTAGGCGGCATTGTGTTTGGCATTCTCGGTGACCGTATCGGGCGCAAGCGCGTGCTGTCGATCACCGTGCTGATGATGGCAGCGGCCACCACCCTGATCGGCCTGTTGCCGACCTACTCCAGCCTGGGGCTTTTCGCGCCGTTGTTACTGGCCGTGGCGCGCTGCATTCAAGGTTTTTCCGCCGGCGGCGAATACGCCGGCGCCTGCGCCTTCGTGATGGAGCACGCGCCCACCGAACGCAAAGCGCGTTACGGCAGCTTTGTGCCGGTGTCGACCTTTATGGCTTTCGCCAGTGCGGCCGGAATCGTCTTCGGCTTGGGCCTGTGGCTGGACGAAGCGCAGATGCAAGCCTGGGGCTGGCGCCTACCGTTTCTGGTCGCAGCACCACTGGGCTTGATAGGCCTGTACATGCGCCTGCGCCTGGACGAATCACCGGCCTTTCGCGCCATGGCAGCCCAAGCGCAACCCGAACATTCCCCACTCAGCGAAACCCTGCGCCACCACGGCAAGACCATCGTCTGCCTATCAGCCTTTATCTCCGCAACGGCGCTGTCGTTCTACATGTTCACCACCTACCTCACGACCTACATGCAAGTAGTGGGTGGCGCCACGCGGCCCACCGCCTTGCTGGCCAGCCTGTGCGCCCTGGTGTTTGCCGCCCTGTTGTGCCCGCTGGTGGGTCGCTATTCGGATTGGGTGGGCCGGCGCAAAACCATTCTCACCGCTGGCGTATGCCTGATCGTCGCCGTGTATCCCGCCTTCTACCTCGCCGCGTCAGGAACGTTTTTGCCCTCAGCCGTCGGCGCCATGCTGCTGGCCGTGGGTGCCGTGATTTGTGGGGTAGTAACCGCCGTGCTGCTCTCCGAACAATTCCCCACCCGCGTGCGCTACACCGCGTCGGCCTTCACCTACAACCTGGCCTATACCGTATTCGGCGGCACCGCCCCGCTGATCGCCACCTGGCTGATTGAACAAACCGGTAACCGCATGTCGCCCGCGTATTACCTGATCGCCATCGCCTTGCTCGCGCTGGCGGGTGGTTTGGCATTGCCGGAAACGTCGAAACGGTCGTTGGATTATCGCCCGAGTTAAGGGATGCTCGTCCGGGTGTGCCGTGAGGTTCGTTAAGCATCTACACCCGCCAGGAGGGTCAATGTCGATTGAAGCCGTAAAAGAATTTTTCGCCGCAAACGCGCCCGATGTGGCCATTCTCGAGCACGAACTGAGCACCGCGACCGTTGCCCTAGCGGCGGCCGCGCTAGGCGTTGAAGAAGGCCAGATCGCGAAAACCCTGGCCCTGCGCGTGGGCGATCAACCCGCACTGCTCGTTGCTGCCGGCCATGCCCGGCTGGATAACGGGAAAGCCAAAGCGGCCTTTGGCAGCAAATGCAAAATGTTAAGCCCCGATGAAACCTTCGATTTAACCGGGCATCGTGTCGGCGGCGTGTGCCCGTTTGGACTGCCCGCGCCGGTGACCATCTACTGCGATATTTCACTGCAGCAATACGCCCAGGTGTATCCCGCAGCGGGCTCGTCCAATAGCGCCGTGCAACTGTCGCCGGAGCGCTTGGTCCAGTTGGCCAACGCACAGTGGGTCGATGTTTGCCGCGGTTGATGGCGGCAACTGCAGCGGCGGTTAACGCACTACTGCGCCGGCTCTTTACCCTGAGGTTCGGCCAGTCTCTTTTGCACATAAAGCAGCATCAACAGCGAATGTTGCAGAGCCTGCTGAGACTGCTGGGCAAACAGCGCCACAAGCTCCTCCTCCCCCTTGCAGCCGGCTTTAGCAACGCCCTTGGAAAACTCACAGCTGCCGTATTGACCCCAGCCTTTACGCGCCTCATTGGCGTCCTGGGCGGGGTACAGCCAATAGGCTTGCCATGCACCATCAACGATAGGTTTACCAGCCGCGTCTATCTGCTCGATCGCCCGCAAGGTTGCTGTCGCCGCGTCGTCTAAAAAGCGCCGAGGTGAGGCGTCTGCTTTAGCCACCACATCGCGCAGCTGCTGACATTGTGCGGCAGACAAAGCAGGCACCGTCAGCGCTTCAACGCTCTCGAACTCATCAAACGGATCGGAATGGTTGCCCGGTAGCTTGGCGTGATAAGCCGGCAGCACATGACCGGGTACGCTCATGTCCTGGATGTAATGCAAAACCCGCCCGGCCTGCTCGTACACCTCAACCGGGTCGGCAGCGGGATCCGCCAGCAGCTCGTCCAGCGCCTTAACGCGCTGGTTGAAAATCACATCCAGGCTGCGGTTCGCGAACCAGAACGGCTCAAGTGCCTGGTTGCGATTGTAGAAGTGCCAGTTAGTGATGCGCTGATGGAGCGTTAGCAGGCTGGAGTCCTCTGCCTCCGTGCCTTCAGCCAACGCCTCGCCCAGCTGCGTAGGCAGCTTTACCCCTGTGCAACTCTGATACGCCTGCGCAGCGTTGCGCGCGTAGGCCGAATGCAGGTCTGGGTTGAAGGCGAAGGCCGGACTTGAAGGGTTGAATAGCAGCGATAAACCCACTGCGGCCAGGTAACGGCTGGCGGTTGAACGGGCAAGCGGTTCGGCTTCCATGCGGTTGATCTCCAGAAAACCTGCGTGATGGCAGGAACACCAGCAGTGTACACAGGCGCAATTTAGCAGCTACGTGGCGGCAAAGGGCCAACGATGCAGCCCTCGCCTTTTCGCGGTTTGTCTGTGCGCATCGTCCGTTGCCGCCGCCGGCCAACTTTTCACTAGCCCGAGCTGCCCGGCCCAGCTACACCTGCGCGCACTCACAAGAACGCCTAGGACAAATTGACGGACCATCCTGTTAGCCATTACTCAATGCAAATATCAGCCTCGTGCGAGCAGATTTTTTTTCGTTTAGTGTGCGAAATCGCCGTCCAGCGAATGGCCTATAACCCGCATATTGCGGGCTTTTCTCCCTCTCCTGAGCAGAGCTTCATCATGTTCAAAAAACTCAAAGGCATTCTCGGCATCAAGCCCAAGGCAGCAGGCGAAAACAGGTACGGCGAGTGCCTGCGCGGCGATACCGAGGAGACCTGGCCTCAGGCTCTGGAGCGCTTTAGTTCGTTCTGCCTGAGCCTGCATGCCTTCTACGAGGATGGAGAGACCTACGAGGTCTATTTCGATGAGTACTTTCGCGACGGTACGCTATTCGAATGGCTGGATCCGGTACCCGGCTCGGACTTGCTAAACGCCGAAACGCAACATGGGTTGGCCATGCCGGACGAGCTCAAGGCGCTGTACGCCAAACGCTTCGCCATCTACGACGTGCTGGCCGAGCGCGGCCGCTGGGGAGACCGTCGTGTACTCGAGATCTACGGGCGCTCAGCCTCGACCTCCTATCCATGCCTGCACGCGTTCTGCGCGGCGATCGCATGGAATTTTGGGGAGTACTTCGCCAAGCAAGAATTGTCGCAGGAGCAGATTGCGCACCTGAACGCCAACTACTTTTGCTTTGGTCGCTGGTCGGACGATGACCACTCGGGCACTTATCTGCTGGTAGACCGTCATGGCAACTTCGGACGCTTCAACTTTCACACTGAAGACTACCCCGGCAACGTGCGCCGGCTCGAATCCTTACTGCACGGCCAGCCCCTCGACATGACGCTGGATACACTCCTGGCGTGGGCGATCAACAATTCGATGGAGCACCTGCTCCATCGCAACCAACTGCCCAGCCCGCACGGCAAAGAGGCGTGAGGCGTGCGCCTGAACACCCCTGCACACCCATCCTTTTTTAACCCCATATACCGGCGAGAAAAAAACGATATGCCTGAGATACAGAGACACCCCGCCATATCTCGCCAGACTGACTTGCTAAAGCGCAGCAAAGCAGTAGCTCTGCTCATCCTAGCGATGATAACCAGCACGTCTCAGGCTAACGATGACGGTGCCGGCATCGAACCTAAAACGCGCGCAACCCATCTTCCCGCCATCACCGCACTCACCCTCTCAAACAATGGCGTTACGTCCCCCGCGTCAGGCGAACCGGTGGCGCAGTGCGCAACATTTAAACTCAGCGATCAAGAAGTTCGTGACTACATTGGCAAAGCCGCTGCGGTGACTGAACAGGATTACTTTCATATGCTCGACTGGTCGCCCTGCTATGCCAGCGGAACGGTCACCTTCAAAAACGGCGTCACGGGTGACTGGTCCATTCAGCAGTACCGCGCTGGATCGCTGGTGCTTAACAATGGCCAAACCTTGTATCTGTACTGCCCACAGTGCCAAGCCAAAGCATTCCAAGCGTCGGATAGATGAACGCCGGCTTGTGCAGGCAATCGACGCTAAAGCGGAATTTGCAACGTTAGAGCCGCTTAACAACCCTGCCCTATCTGTTGCTATCGCAGGGGCACATACACATCCGTTAACCACTGATCCTGGGGCGTCTCGGGGTACACGCTCAGGTAGTGGAAAAACAACGGCTGATCGCGCAGCTCCTCACCGCTGGCTGGCAACCAGTCGCGGTAAATCGGGTAAATCGTTTCCCCGATATGATCCGCAGATCCCCTATGCCGCACCACGGCGTAGCGCCCGCCAGCAATGATGAGTTCGCGAATGTTGAATTCATTCGCTGCCACGGGCTGCTGAATCTCACCGCAGATGGCGAAACGAAATTCCTCCGCCGGCGTGGTATCGGGGTTGCCGTAGGGAACGCCAAAGGTGCGGCTCGATGCCACCGGAGATTGCCCGCTGTGCATACGCCATTGGATAAAGGTATTAACGCTTTTTTCCACCAACCCTGGAGCGCCTCGATGCTCTAAAGCAGCGACGCGAACGGGCGGGCAATCGACAACTTGTACCTGCATGGTGACGGTCCTTGAGAAGTGAGGAATGGCGAAGACCGTATTCCACACCTGCCAATTGGGCGCCTTCTTAAATGCGCTAGGCGACACCCCAAACGCGCGCCTGAAAGCCCGGCTAAACGCCTCCGGGCTTTCAAAACCGGCATTGAGCGCCGCGCTCAGCACCGAGTGATCGGCTCGGGCCACCAGACGATGTGCCGCGCGCCGCAACCGCATCAGCTGCACATAGCGTGCAACGGTTACGCCGACAAACGCGCTGAATTGCCGATGGAAGTGAAACGCCGAAAAACTCGCCACCTGGCTTAACGTCTTCACCGACAAATCGCCATCGAGATTGGCCTCGATATAAGCGAGCACGGCGTTAAAACGTTGTGTGTAAGCCGAAGAAAGCGACAAGTCAGACACGGTGCAGAACTTCCTGGAAATACGGTCAGCGCTAGGGTCGACGATAGTGCCATGCCAGTGCCTAGCCGCAGTTGCTCAGATGGGTCTAGGGATTACTCCAGGCACTGGCCGGGTGCAAACCTCTGGCTAAAAAAACCGCCACTAGCGCCTCGCAAGGCATTAGAAAACACAACAACGTTCCCCCAGCCTTTTCATTGATGGCATTATTTGCGCCTTTGCGCGCTACCGAGCGCCAGTTCCTTTTGGAGAATCGTTGTAATGGGCGCACCGCACACTGCTACCGTCGTTCCGCCTGGTTTCGCTTTGACTGGTCGGGTGGCGCCGCCTGGTTCAAAGTCGATCACCAACCGCGCCTTGCTGCTGGCGGCGCTGGCTAAGGGCACCAGCCGCCTGAGCGGCGCGCTGAAAAGCGATGACACGCGTCATATGTCTACGGCGCTGCGGCAGATGGGCGTTACTGTTGACGAACCGGATGACACCACGTTCGTGGTAACCAGCGCAGGTTACTTGCAGGCGCCAGCCGAGCCGCTGTTTCTCGGCAATGCGGGCACCGCGATGCGTTTTCTGACGGCTGCCGTGGCCACTGTGCGCGGCGAGGTCACGTTGGACGGCGACGCGTATATGCGTAAACGCCCTATCGGCCCGCTGCTCGATGCCATGCGCGCGGCCGGCATCCAGGTTTTCAGCCCCACCGGTTGCCCGCCCGTGCAGGTGCAGGGCAGTGGCAGCCTTAGTGCAAAAACCTTTGAAATCGATGGCGGCTTGTCCAGCCAGTATGTGTCTGCCCTGTTGATGCTGGCGGCATGCGGTGACGCGCCGATTGATGTGAAGCTGACAGGAAAAGACATCGGCGCCCTCGGCTACATCGACCTGACGCTGGCGTGTATGAAAGCCTTCGGTGCCGAGGTGACGGTGGTGGATGACGGCACCTGGCGCATCGCTGCCACGGGTTATCACGCCTGTGACTACGTGATTGAGCCGGACGCCTCTGCCGCGACTTATCTGTGGGCCGCGCAAGCGCTGACCGACGGGAAAATTGATCTGGGCGTTGCGGATGACTGCTTCACCCAGCCAGACGCCAACGCGCAGAGGTTTATCGCCGCGTTCCCGAATATGCCTGCCGTTATCAACGGCTCGCAGATGCAAGACGCGGTGCCGACGCTGGCGGTGCTGGCAGCCTTCAACAACACACCTGTGCGCTTTACCGAATTGGCCAACCTGCGGGTCAAGGAGTGCGACCGCGTGCAAGCGCTGCACGACGGCCTGAATGCGATTCGGCCAGGGCTGGCATCGGTAGAAGGCGATGACCTGCTGGTGGCCGCAGATCCAGCGTTGGCCGGCACCGCCTGCGATGCCCTGGTGGACACCCATAGCGACCACCGCATGGCCATGTGTTTTGCCCTGGCCGGTCTCAAGGTCAGCGGCATTCGCCTGCTGGACCCGGAATGCGTGGGCAAGACCTACCCAGGGTACTGGGATGTATTGCGCTCGTTGGGGGTAACGGTGGAGATGGCCTGAGTGGCAAGCACGGACGGCCTAGTTCAACCGTTCTAGCTTAATGAAATGGAGGTCAACATGCCGTCACCCACAGGGGCGCTCCCTACGTTCGGCTTTATAGCCCTAGCTTGCCTGGTGGTGTTTTTTCTTCACTGGCAAAGCCACAACTGGAAACGCCAAGTCAGCGCCGACTTTGCTGCCGCGCTAAAACGCTTGGGTATCGACACTTACGCAATCCTGCTGGAGAAAATCACACAACCAAGCCGGAACCACCCAGGTGAGGTGTATCGAATTCTCCACACCCACAACGAGCAGTACTTTCTCTACTTGTATACGCCGGGAGGGCCTGGCGTTCTCAAGCCACTCAGCAAAGAGCGTGCGTTGTTGGCAGTCAGGGTGAATGGCTGACAGCACTTCGCAGGCGCAGCCATGCCAACGTGCCCGCTTTCTCTTGCCTGCCCACCGAGCCCGCCAATAACCAGCCAACTGCAGGCCCTCTCCTCTTCGCATCATGCCCGCTACCGGTTTCACCTCTCAGTTGTGACCAGCGCAAAGTCGCTTCTTGATCTATCTCAATTTTTTTGCCGGCGCGGTAGGTAGGTTGGCGAATACAGCACTAGAGTGCATCAAGATATTTCCTAGCCTGCTAGCGACAACAAGAGAGACCCGGCCCTGCTTTTCTGCAACGTGCTGAGCCAGACAACGCTATACCTTGCTTTCATCGAACACCCAAACCTCACCATTCAGTGCGAGAAGCCAGCCATGCACCCGACAGCTAAAGCGATTGGAAGCGCCTTGATTACGTTAGCGGTCTCGCACGCGTCGGGCGCGCAGGGCCAGCCTGGGGCCAATACCGCTGCCGACACCATTTATAGCGGCGGCACTATTGTCACCGTCAATGAACTGCAACCGCAGGCAGAGGCAATTGCCGTAAAGGACGGCCATATTCTGGCCGTCGGTTATCGCGACGAGGTTATGCAGCACAAGGGCAGCAATACGCGCCTGGTGGACCTAGCCGGCAATACGCTGATACCAGGCTTTATTGATCCCCATGGCCATGTTTTCAACACCGGCATACAAGCCGTCTCGGCCAACCTGTTGCCGCGACCTGATGGCAGCGTCAACGATATTGCGCAATTGCAGGCAGCACTCAAGGGCTGGGCCGAACAGAACCACAAACTCACGGCAGAGTACGGCTGGATTGTCGGCTTTGGCTACGACGACGCACAGCTCAAAGAACAGCGTCATCCAACGCGCGACGACTTAGACCAGGTATCCACCGAGTTGCCGGTGGTGATCGTGCACCAGTCCGGTCATCTGGGCGCCATGAACAGCAAGGCCTTACAGATTCGGGGCCTTGATGCCGGAACAAAAAATCCTCCAGGCGGCGTTATTCGGCGCAAGAGCGGTAGCCAGGAACCCGATGGCGTTCTTGAAGAGAACGCTTTTTTTGGCCAGCTCTTCAGCCTTCTGGGCAAACTTAGCCCGCAGGCCAACAAGGCGTTATTTGCCGCCGGGGTCAATCTGTACAAGAGCTTTGGCTACACCACAGCTCAGGAAGGCAAAGCATCGCTTGCGTCCGTGACCACAATGGAAGCCGTAGCCACAGCTGGCAAACTGGATATCGACGTCGTCGCCTATCCCGACATTACCGTGGGTGCCCAGGCCATGAAGGCACCCTGGTTGTCGCGTAGCTATTCAGAGCACTTTCGCATAGGCGGGATCAAACTCACGCTGGATGGTTCGCCTCAGGGTAAAACTGCATGGCTAACTAAACCTTATTACAAAGTGCCAGCCGGGCAGCCAGCGGATTACCACGGTTACTCGGCCTTCACGGACCAGCAAGTCAACGGCTTCGTGGATCAAGCGTTCAAAAACAACTGGCAAGTTCTGGCCCATGTAAACGGCGATGCCGCCATCGATCAGTTCCTTAACGCCATACGCTCGGCTGAACAAAAATACGGCATGGCAGATCGCCGCCCGGTCGCCATCCACGCCCAGACTGCGCGTTTGGATCAGGTCGAGGCCTTTAAAACACTGGGCATCATTCCGTCCTTTTTCCCCATGCACACGTATTACTGGGGTGACTGGCACCGGGATTCGGTATTGGGCGGCGAACGCGCGGCCAACATCTCCCCAACTGGCTGGGCACTTGAGCGAGGCATGATTTTCACCTCGCACCATGATGCGCCGGTGGCAATGCCCGATGCGCTTCGCGTTATTTCTTCCACGGTCAATCGCGTAACACGTAGCGGCCAGGTGCTTGGCCCTGAACATCGCACAACACCGTTGGTGGCGCTTAAAGCCCATACGCTCTGGTCGGCGCATCAATATTTCGAGGAGAAAACCAAAGGCTCGCTGGAGGTCGGAAAACTCGCCGACTTTGCAGTGCTGGATGGCAATTTACTAACGGTAGATCCGTTAAAAATTGCCGACATCAAGGTGCTTGAAACCATCAAGGAAGGAAAAACGGTGGATCGGCGCGATAGCGCAATAACTACCAGCTCAAGTGCGGGCTGTGGCCAGTCGCCGGCGTGTTTCGGGGTCGCAAGCCGAGTGCTGGCCTTGGCCGGGGTTATACACGCCCATACCAATTGAAATTTGCCCCGGTGTGCGCTCGCTTCGGGCCCGGCGTTACCTTACAAAGGAGATGCATCCATGTCCCTTACCCTCAAGTTAATGGTCTGCGCGTCTATTGCCCTGATGGCAGCACCGGCCGTCCAGGCCGTGGAAGCCCCCAGCGTAATCACCGTTTTCACCGCGAAAAAAATTGTCACCATGGACCCGACACGGCCAACCGCGACCGCCGTTGCGGTGCGCGACGGAATGATCCTTGGCGTCGGCTCTCTGCAAGACCTCAAGCCGTGGTTAAAGGACAAGTCCTATAACGTCGACACTCAGTTCAGCACCCAAGTATTGCTGCCTGGCCTGATCGACCCGCACATGCACCCCATGCTCGGGGCCATCGCCTTTCAGACCGTGTGGATTACCCCTGAACCGTGGAATGTAATGGGCCATAAAACGCCCGCTACCATCGGTGAAAAGGCCTATCGAGCAGCCCTTAAAACTGCGTTTTCCGAGCGCAACAAAGAGGCGCCGATATTTATGACCTGGGGTTTTAGCGCCGACACCCACGGCGAGCTCTCACGCGAGGTATTGGATGGCATTTCCAGCGATGTACCCATCCTGGTGCTGCAGCGCTCCATGCACGAGGTTTACTTCAACACGCCAATGATGAGCCTATTGAAATCGCAGGGTCTGGACGAAAACAAATACCGCGATCACCCGCAGATTGATTGGAACAAAAGCCATTTCTGGGAAGACGGTATGTTCAGCGTGGTCCTGCCTTATCTGGCAAGTAGTCTGCTCGACCCGGCTAGCGTGGACCCGGCCTACCTGAAAACGCGTGACTACCTGACCTACAACGGCGTGACGACCGTGGCAGACCTGTCCACCGGCAGCACCAATTGGGACATGGAAATAGCCGCGCTCAAACGCACGATGGATACCCCGGACTCGCCGATACGGGTGCGCCTGACACCAGACGTCTACAAGCTCAGCCTTGCCCTGAAAAGCCCCGAGGCAGCGATAGAGCTGGTGGGGCAATTAAAGGATAAAAATACGCACCATCTGATCTTCAACAACGCCGTCAAGCTGTTTGCCGATGGCGCAATGTTCTCGCAGGCCATGCAGATAGGCGACCCTGGCTATATCGATGGCCACAAAGGTGAGTGGATTACCCAGCCTGAACCGTTTGCCGAGTTTGCCCGCAGCTACTGGAACGCCGGCTACCAGATTCACGTCCACACCAATGGCGATGGTGGCGCCAAGCTGGTACTCGACACACTGCAGGCGTTAGAAGACGAAAAACCGCGGGCAGACCACCGCTTTACTATCGAGCATTACGGTTATGCCAACGATGGCACCTCGCGCCGGGTCGCTACGCTAGGGGCCCAGGTGTCAGCCAATCCCTTCTATCTGTATGACCTGGGCGACCGCTACGCCGAGACCGGCCTTGGCTTTGATCGCGCCTCGCGCATTGCACCGCTAGGCGGGTTGGTCAGGCGTAACGTGACGGTAGCGCTGCACTCGGACTTTCCTATGGCCCCTGCCGAGCCGCTTTTTCTAGCCTGGACCGCCGCATCACGGCAGACACTTTCAGGGAAAGTATTTGCCCCCGCTGAGCGGCTGACGTTGGATCAGGCCATTCGCGCTATCACCATCGACGCGGCCTATCTCATCGGCATGGAAAATCAGATAGGCAGCATTGAAGCGGGCAAGCTCGCCGACTTTTCGGTACTCGACAAAGACCCCTATGACGTGGGCGTAAATGGGCTGCGCCAGATCAACGTGTGGGGCACGGTATTCGAAGGTAAACCACACCGAGCCCCCCATGCAGCACGCAACTAAGTGGCAGCGTTAGCGTAAATGTCAGTGCCAAATCAGTTGCGTAACCACACGGCCAAAGGTGCGCTTGCGTCGGTAAGCAAGCAACAACCCCAGCAAGGACTGCAAGCCATGAACATCCACCACTGCCCTAATCGCTGCCGGCCTATCGTTGCCGGGTGCTTGCTCGCCCTCTGTGCTCCGGCTTGGGCTGGCGGCATTTTTCTCTACGAAGCGGGGCATGAAGGCAGCGCGCTGGCCAATGCGGGTGCTGCTGTGTTGGCAACGGACCCCAGTGTACTGATGAACAACCCGGCCGGAATAAGCCGCTTGCACGGCACCCAGGTGAACGCTAACGCCCAGGTAATTCTGGGCGACATGCACTTCTCTCGGGATGACGCCAACACGTATTCAGGCAACGAAGGTGGTAATCCACTGACCTACATTCCCGGCAGCAGCCTGTTTGTTACCCATGAGCTGGATGAACGCTTGAGCATCGGCTTTGGCCTGTACGGAAACTTTGGCTTGGCACTGGACTACGACGATGATTGGGCCGGGCGTTATTTCACCCAGGAGTCAGCGATTCTTGGCATCTCATTACAGCCGACCATTGCCTATAAATTTAGCGACGACCTGTCCATCGGCTTTGGCCCGCGTTTTATGTATGGCTTCTTTCGAACCGAAGTGGCGGTTAACAATAACGTGCTCGGCACCAGCAACGCCGACGATGGGCAACTGCGATACAAAGACACCGACTGGGGCACGGGATTCAATATCGGCATGCTTTATCGGATTGACGAACGAACCGAAGTTGGCCTGGCGTACACCAGTGCAGTGGACTTGAAGTTCCGCGACAAACCGCAGCTCAAACATATCACCAACCCCCTACTCAACCTGGCCTTGAAGCACGTCAATGTTGATGGGCTGGATGTCGATATGACGGTGCCGCAAACGCTGACAGCAAGCGCGGCATACCAATTGAATGGGCAATGGAAACTACTCGGCAGCCTGGGCTGGCAGGACTGGAGCGAGTTCGGCCACATAGGTGTGCAGGTGGATACCGACGCCGCAGGCACCACAGCCAGCGCTGATCGCCAATACCATGACACGTGGCACGCCGCCATCGGTGCGCAGAATCAGCTCAGCCCTCAACTACGCTGGAACATCGGCCTGGGCTACGACTCATCAGCCGTGAAGGACAAGGACCGCACGGTCGACAACCCCATGAACGACACCTGGCGCTTGGCCACCGGAGTCAACTATGCCTTGGAAAAAGACCTCGACCTGCACCTTAACTACACGCTCGTGTGGTTGGGCGACATGTCCGTATCGCAGACCCAAAAGCGTTCTGGCACTCAGGTATCGGGGGAGTATTCCAACACCGCCTTGCATGTAGTTGGCGCAGGCTTGACGTGGCGTTTCTAAGGCAGCAATCAGCTTATGGCAATGGCATTCGCAAGTTTTGGCGACCTGCCGTGTGTTTACTGATAGGGAGTGTGTGTATGGGTCGGCGTGCAGCCCTTGCAATCATGTTGGCGCTGCTTTGGCCCGCGCTGGTTAAAGCGGCCAATCTCACCGAAGCAACCGACGCCGAACGGCCAGCGCCGGTTGTAGCGGCTGCAGAGCTTAAGGTGGCCAACCGCAGCCTTATAGTGTTCCGCGCCGTGGTGCTGGGCGAGGTGCCAGAACGGCGAAAGGGGCGAGCCAAAACAGTGATTGCCGAGGCACTCGACAGCACCGATGAGCTGACGGTCAGCGTGGAACCGGCCCAGCAGAGTTACCTGGTGCTCTTGGGTGGGCGACGAGCGTTCCTAGTGGCACCTGGCGACGTCGATCACACAGAGTTCCCAAGCACGCTGGAAGCGGCGCAAGCAGCAGCGCAAACGCTGCGTTTGGTGGTCAGCGAAACACAAGAAGCCCGCAGTTTGCACTCAATGCTTCGCGCAACGATCGCCGCGGCGCTCGCCACGGCGCTGTATGTTGGTCTGCTATGGCTGGTGTATTTCATCCGGCGCCGCTCTGCCGAGCACTTGCCACTATTGATGCGCCGTCACTCAAAGACCCTCAAGGTGGGGGAAACCGAGGTCGTGGACGCCAATATTCTCTACCCCGTTGTGCGGCGTGCGCTGTGGCTCGTGCGAATGCTCGTGGTACTGCTGCTTAGCTACGAATGGCTGGGGTTTGTGCTTTCGCATTTCCCCTACACCCGCCCCTGGGGGGAAAGCCTTAATAGCTACCTGTGGAATGTAGCCAGCTATTTGTTTGAAGGTATTGTGGGCGCCATTCCCGGCCTTGGCGTTGCCCTGGCGATCTTCTTTATCGCCCGCGGAGTAAGCGCATTCAGCCAGCGCGTACTCAAGCGCCTGGCGGTGCCGGGCACGGTGAGTTGGCTTAATCGGGAAACCCTAAAGCCCACCACCCGGCTGACCTCCCTGGCAATCTGGCTATTTGCCTTGGCCATGGCCTACCCCTACCTGCCCGGGGCCAATACCGATGCCTTCAAAGGCTTGTCGGTACTGATCGGCCTGATGGTCTCTCTTGGCGCATCCAGCGTGATTGGCCAAGCCGCTGCGGGCCTTATTCTGACCTACACCGGAACCATGCGCCCCGGCGAATTTGTACGTATTGGCGAACATGAGGGAACAGTGGTCGATCTGGGCATATTCACCACTCGTATCCGCACGGGGCTTGGCGAAGTACTTACGCTGCCCAACTCAATGATCACCACCTGCGTGACCAAAAACTACTCCCGAACGGTAAAAGGCAGCGGCTACATCGTTGATACCAGCGTAACCATCGGCTACGACACACCCTGGCGCCAAGTGAGTGCAATGCTGCTGGAAGCCGCTCGACGTACCGACGGCATCCTCGACGACCCGACACCGCAAGTATTCCAAACCGCCCTATCGGACTTTTACCCCGAGTATCGCCTGGTTGCCCAAGCCATACCCAGCCAACCACGGCCCAGGGCGGAGCTGCTGAATATGCTGCATGCCCACATCCAGGACGTATTCAATGAACACGCGGTACAGATAATGTCACCGCATTACTACAGCGACCCCACCGAACCGAAATGGGTACCCAAGGAAAAATGGTTTACGGCGCCGGCCCCGAAAGCGGATGAGTGAGCCCCACGCTTACGCTGCCTAACGCCCCATCGTCCTATATCATGGCCCGCCAATTGGGTGATGTTGCTACCAGTCATGAGTAGCGAAATGGGGACGGCCACTATCCCTATTGCGATGGACTTTCCCATGACTTCCTTGTGCGGCGAGTGCTTTTGATTGCTGTATCGGAGCAGCGCTAGCCCCGTCTTTTTAGCGACCACTGCGGTTGGCAGGATCGGACTTTCGCGCACATTACGGAGTCGTTTGCGGCGTGTCTACGAGCTGCTTTTTATTCACCTCAACGGGACACGGCAGTTAATGGTCAGTCCCGACTGCCGCTCACTATCCAACGCTGGAATTAGTTGCCTTCACCGCTGGCCGCACCCAGCACAGTGGGGTCAAGCAATACCCAAAGTGCAGTAATTTTTCCGTCGGTAACCTGCGCGATATCCACGCCCGTGAGCACAACCGGCCCGGCCTTTGGGCCAGCCTGCCAGCGGAGATAGCCCATGCCGTGATGACCTGCGCCCACACTCGTCGCAACGAAGGAAAAGTCTTCGCCAAACTGCTCCAGCAATGCGCCAGCGACGTCAGCAATAGCGGCTTTACCTTGAACAATACCGGCAGGTTCGTACAAGGTCGGCGAGGCAGAAAACAGCTGACTCACGGCTATCGCCCGTTTCTGCGCATTGCGTTCGTTAAAGACTTGGTTGAGGTTGGCGCGCAGCAATGCGTCAAAGTCAGTGTCAGTGTCAGTGTCAGTGGTGGTCAACGTTGAATCAGTCATATATCACCCGTATGGGAAAGGGGGTTATGCCGCCACAGGCAGCGTACGTTCGTTCTGTTTCAGGCTCAGCAACTGGCTACACAACGACGTTCAACAGAGCCAGCAAGGTCAGTAGCGCAACCAGCAAGTGGGCGACCTAAGGCAATCGCCCCACAGGTAGAAAATCCGGCGATAGCGGCGCCAGTAACGCTGTCGCGCATGGCGTTCTCCTTACGCCGTAAAGCCGCCGTCAACCAGCAACTCGGCACCGCTGACAAAGCCTGCTTCAGCGCTGGCGAGGTAGGAAACCGCACCGGCAATATCTCGGCCTTCGCCGTAGCGGCCCACGGCAATGTTGGGGCGAACAAAATCAGCAACCGGACCATCCGCTGGGTTCATGTCGCTGTCGGTCGGGCCTGGATGCACGATGTTGACCGTGATGCCTCGTGGGCCCAGATCACGGACCAGGCCGCGACTGAAGCCTGCCAATGCGCCCTTGGTCAGGGTGTAAGCAGACGCCGTCGCAAATGCCGCGTACTGAACCATCGAGCTACCGATATGAATGATGCGGCCGCCCTGCCCCATGTATTTGAGAGCCTGCTGGGTCGCGACAAAAACGCCGGTTACGTTGACCGCCAGAATGCGCTGGAAGTCCTCGAACGCGATGTCCTCTGGGGCACCCAATAGGCTGATGCCCGCGTTGTTTACCAAAATGTCGATTCGACCAAAGCGCTTGGCCACCTCATCAATGGCAGCGCGTACCGCATCGGGGTCGCCTGCATCAGCCCGCAGTGCCAGGGCTTGACCGCCGGCGCTAATAATTTCTTTAACAACGGCTTCGGCGCGATCTGCAGAGGCGTTGTAGGTGATGGCAACCGTAGCGCCATCGGCTGCCAAGCGCTTGGCGATGGCGGCTCCAATGCTGCGCGAAGCGCCGGTGACAATCGCGATCTTGCCGCTGAGAGAAGAGAGTTGAGTCGTCATGGTTCGTGCCTCGTTATGAATGTGGTGAGGCTATGAAACGCTTTCTGCGATTCCTCCAGTAGTCGCTATTGACTAGTATTGCTTTCAACTAAAACTTGAAGGTCCAAGTCTGTGGAAACGTTCGGCAACCTGTTGTCCTTTGTTCGCAGCGCTGAAACCGGCAGCTTTTCCGCTGCCGCTCGCCGGCTAGGATTGACCCCTGCTGCGGTCAGCCGAAACGTCGCACAACTGGAGGCAAATCTGGGCGTACGGTTGTTTCAACGCAGTACGCGACGAATCACGCTGACCGAGGCCGGTGAGCGCTTTTTGCTGAATGTAGGTGTGGGCTTGGAGAGTGTTCAGGCAGCAATAGCGGACGTGACCCGCGACACGGGAGAACCTGCCGGGACGCTGCGCATTGCCGCTGCACCCGGATTTGCTCGAGACATCTTGCTGCCGTTGATGCCATCGTTTTTGCAACGCTATCCAGCGATTGTTCCCGAATGGTATTTGGAAAACCGGCAGGTTGATCTGGTCGCCGAAGGGTTCGATGTGGCTATTGGCGGCGGCATTGAACTGGCGCCCGGCCTCGTCGCTCGGGATATTGCCCCCGCCCACCTGATTTTGGTCGCCGCCAAGGAGCATGTGGCAGCGCGTGGACGTATCCAGAGCCTGGACGATCTTCAAAAGCTGGATCACGTTGCCATGCGATCGGTGCAAACCGGCAAGGTTCGATCCTGGATGATTCAAGGTCCCAAAGGTCGCCAAAGCGTCCTTGAATTGAAGCCCCGCCTGCTAGTCAACGACCCTCAAGGGCTCTGTCAAAGTGCCTTGCTGGGTCTGGGCGTTGCACTGCTCGCGGTTCCTGATGTGCTGCCTTACCTCGAAGATGGCCGGTTAGTAAGAGTGCTGCCGGATTGGTATGTAAACGCGGGGCACATCTCACTGTACTTCTCCAGCCAAAAACTGCTGCCGGCCAAGACCCGCGCATTCGTTGATTTTCTCGTCAGCCACGCCAGAGAACAGGAATGGATGAAGCGCTTCAAGGCAGGTAAGTAGCGGTTTTTTTTTAACCATTGAGCGGCGCAGCCTACCAGGCTGGGGGGCGTATTCTGCTGCTGCGACTCGCGAGCAACCTGGTGTACAAGCGCAGCTATACGCCATTAACGCAACCGAAGCCATTGACCTTTATGTCACGCATCAAACCATCTGTTTGGACGCTCCACTGGAGGCGCCCCTGGTGCCCCACCAGGCATCCACGCTGTAACGGCCCGCGCCTCGCGCAACGATGTAAATCGCCAATACGCCAAGCAGTACAGGGTATTCAATGCCCCGATCAATCCACGCCCACGTTGGCCACAGGGCAGAGCAGATGCCGAGCATTTCCACGCTAAACAAAGCCGCAACCAGGCGTGTACCGATGCCTAGTAGCAGCAGCACTGCCCCAGCGGTTTCCAGCACCATGACCAGAAACGCCAGTTGTGGCGCAAACGGCAGGTCCATGACGGTTTCGATAAGCCTCACCGAACTGGCCATGGGATCGGCCATGCTGCCGTGCCCCCTGCCCAAGAGCTTGGGCAAACCGTGGGTGAGCAGAATGGCGCCAAGTGCGCTGCGCAATAGCAAATAGGTTAAGGGTTCGAGGCGATTCAGCAGCGCGAACATGGCGACACTCCTATGGCTTGGCTTAGCGAGGTTTGGGCGCCATACCCATTTTTTCCAGCGTCAGGGTTTCATCAGCGCGACCCCAGCCCCCATCGGTAACCTCTTCCACCAGCACCATGCTGTACGGACGCACGCCTTCACCGAAGTACTCGACGAACATGGCCGTGGTGCGATGGATGATTTCTTCTTTACGGGCGGCATCCAAAATGCCTTCAGGGAATTTGTAATTAGCAAAGGGCATAGCATTTCTCCGTGGTGTTTTTGGGGGGTGGTAATCGGTTTAAGCGAAGCCGCCGTTCGCGCGCAGCACTTGCGAGTTGACCCAACGGCCGTCTTCGCCGGCCAGGAAGGAAACGACGGCAGAAATATCATCCGGCTCGCCCAGGCGCTGCAGGGGCGACATAGCGGCAATATGGGCAATCTGCTCAACGGACTTGCCAGCAAAAAACAGCTCGGTGGCTACCGGGCCGGGAGCCACGGCGTTGACGGTAATGTTGCGCCCGCGCAGCTCATTGGCTAACACATGGACGAGACCTTCTACGCCAGCCTTGCTGGCGATGTACGGTCCGTAACCGGGAAAGTTTTTCGCGATAACGCTGGTGGATACCGCAATGATTCGCCCGCCGTCTTCTACCTGTGCCGCCGCCTGGCCAAGCACTAGAAAACTACCGCGCAGGTTGACGGCAATGGTTTGGTCGAAGCTGTCTAGATTGCTCGGGTGAATGTTGGCCATGGTCATCACCCCAGCGCAGTTGACCACCACGTCGATTCGACCAAAGGCCTCCTTTGTTGCGCTGAACAGCCCCGCCACATCGTCGGCATCGCTGACATCGCCCTTTAGCGCCAAGGCTTGACCGCCAGCGGCCTTAATCGCCTCAACCGTGCTGTCGGCCTGCGCCTTGTTGCCGGCGTAATTAACCACTACCGCGAAGCCGTCGGCGGCCAAGCGGCGCGCTATGGCTTGGCCGATACCACGTGAACCGCCAGTGACGATGGCGCTTTTCAGTTCTTTGCCCATGGGAATGCTCCAACCTTTACGCAAGACGTGTATTCGTTGGTGGGCAGTTTGTTAATTTGAATTACTCAAATAAATAGTCAAAACTCCAGAACTGAATTCAACTCCTCTTAATAATCGAGCGCTATGGATCACCTCGAATCCCTGCAGCTGTTCACCCGAATTGTTGAGGTTCGCAGCTTTGGCCGGGCGGCCGACATGCAAAACATCCCCCGCCCCACAGCCACGTACGCAATCAAACAATTGGAAAAACGCCTGGGCACGCGTTTGCTCGAACGCACCACGCGCCTGGTGCGACCCACGCTGGATGGCCAAGCTTTTTACGAGCGTTGTGTGCCTTTGCTCAGCGAGCTTGAAGACGCCGAAGCCGCCTTGCGCCAAGTCGCCGCCAACCCTCGTGGTCTGCTGCGAGTCGACATGAGCAGCACCCATGCGCAACGGCTGGTGTTGCCCCGTATTGACGAGTTTCATGAGCGCTTTCCGAATATTGCGCTGCACGTCAGCAGTGGTGATCGCCTGGTGGACCTTGTGCGTGAAGGAGTGGACTGCGTGATTCGCGCCGGGCCGTCCAGAGACTCGGCCCTGGTCGCCCGTCGCCTGGCGATGATGCCGCAAGTGGTATGCGCCAGCCCCGCGTATCTAAACCGTTTTGGCACGCCGCAATGCCCCACAGACCTGGCCGCGCACCACACCATCGGCTTTGCATCGCGCAGCGGCGAGGCCGATCACAGCGTGGAGTTGCAGGTAGAGGGCGAATGGCGCAGCTACATCGCCGGCGGCTGGATGTCGGTGAACGATTCCGAAAGTTACGTCGTCAGTGCAAAGCGCGGCTGCGGGCTGATCCAGCTACCGCGTTTTCATATCGAACAGGAACTTCGCGACGGCCACTTGGTGGAGGTGCTGGCGCCGTGGAGCAGCCCGGCGATGCAATTGTCAGCGCTCTACCCCTACCGTCGGCAGCTCTCGCCGAGGGTGCGGGTTTTTATCGACTGGTTGCTGGAGGTTTATCAGCAGCACTTTGGCGAACTGCCTGGGGAGCTATAGCGGCTTTTAGCGCAACGTTGTGAAGACCAGCCGTCCATGAAGGGGGCATACGCGCGCGGGGGCGAGTATGGAAGAAATCCGCCCGATCTGTACCTATGGGGTTCTTCGCCAGCTCGCTACGATTGGCTCCCCCACCCGGCCGAGACCACCATGCAACTTACCGACATCCCTTTTGGCACCACCGACTGGTCGACAGTAGCGACCACTGTTCATCCCGGCGAAACCGGCACGGCACAGTGGCGCACATGCCAGTTCGGTGGCGTAAGAGTGCGCATGGTTGAATACAGCCCTGGCTACCTTGCCGATCATTGGTGCCACAAGGGGCATATTCTGCTCTGCCTCGACGGGCAACTGGACACCGAACTCGATGACGGTCGCACCTTCACGTTGACTGCTGGCATGAGTTATCAGGTAGCGGACGATGCCGAGGCACACCGATCCTCAACCGTCTCTGGTGCCAGGCTGTTCATCGTCGATTAAGGCGTTAACCAAGAGGTCCTCTACTGGCCCAGAGTGTGTAAAAACTCCTTGGCCCCCATACGCTGCCTAGCGCCCCATCGTCCTATATCATGGCGCGCCAATTGGGTGATGCTGCTGCCAGTCTTGGAGCTGATGCTCTTGGCAGCCTAAGGAGCGGGAATGAACAGACGACAAGTATTGACGCTAGGCGCGGTGGGCAGTGTGGTGGCACTCGGCGGGGGCTTCTGGGCCTTGCCAACCGGCGAAACCGTATCGGCGCTGAGCATTGATGGCGCGCAAGGCCTGTTGCGCACGCTGGAAGGCAAGTCGCTGATCAGCCTCAAGGACTGGAGCCCGGCTGAGGTGTTCAACCACTGCGCGCAGAGCATCGAGTACTCCATCAGTGGCTACCCCGAACTCAAACCAGGCTGGTTCCGCAGCAGCATAGGGCCGTTGGCGTTTAGCGTATTTGCCGCACGCGGGGCCATGCGGCATGCATTGAACGAAGCCATTCCAGGTGCGACTGCGCTCACTGAACCAGCTAGCCAAGCCCAGGCCCTCAATCGTTTGCAGCAAGCCTTTAGCACCTTCAGCGCGTACAGAGGCGAACTACAACCGCACTTCGCCTACGGCGCGTTAGACCATGCCGACTACGCCCAGGCGCATGTTATGCACCTTTACAACCACATGAGCCTGATTCGCTCAGCCTGATCTGGCCACCGTGATGGCCGTAGGCACCTTGCGCCTAGAGAAAGGCCGGAGGCTGCCTTCGTAGGGTGCGCTGCGCGCAGCAAGCGGTTGCCCGGCGAGCGCGAGGGGGCGCACAGCACACGCATCAATAACCCTTGCTCTCCTCGGCCAACAAGCCCTGCGCCATTCGCGCAGTAGCGCGCTGCTGGTCCTTGCGCAGGCGGCGGGTGGCGAGGTGGCGGACGAGCCACGGCAACTGCGCAATGCGCTTGCCGGTGGCGGCAGCCAGCACATACGCCTGGGCGCATTTTTCGAAAAGCTCGGCATTGAGCATCAGCCGTGCGCCGGTCATGCCGAGCAACAGCAGTTCGCCGTTATGGCTAAGGATATTGCTACCGCTGGCGAGCTGTTTTTTCCAGGGTGTATTACTGGGCATCAACTTGCTGAGATGCCGCACCTGCTCATCAAAGACATTCGGCAACTCGCCGGTCACCTCCAATAAATGGCGGCCATAACGGCCGCAGCCCGAGGCAACGGCGCCAATATCGCCACGGGCGGCGTACACCTGGGCATGCAGCTGTTGAATCGCGCTGGCGCCTTCCGCCCCTAACGTGACCAAGCTCGGCGTCGCCTCCTCAGTGGCAGCAAACCAAAACTGCGCAGTGCCCGGCACACGGGTGGAAATCGCCGCACTTCCCTGCGTCTGCAATTGCTTGCTGCCCAGTCGTTCACGGATGTGTTGCCACATCGCCAACTGTTGCTCCTCTGCGCTCATAGCGCACCGCCGAGCGAAGCGAGCAAACGCGCCAATGCCGGAGCACGCGCCGGCTGTTGTGCCTGCTGCTGGCTGATCAACTGCTGCAGATGCGCCCGGCAAAATGCTTCAAGCTGGTCCAAGACTGCCACCGCGTGTTCACTGTCGCGACCGAGACAAATCACGCCATGATTTTTCATCAGATACGCCTGGGTATCCGCGGTTACCGCTTGCGCCACCTTATTGGCCAAGGCCGTGGTGCCCGAGTAACGATAGGCCACCGCTGGAATCCGTGGCCCCAGAAGCGCTGCCTGCGGCTGCGGCACCAGCAATGCGTCCCCCATCAAGGCGCAGGCACTGGCCACCGGTTGATGGGTATGCAGGCTGCAACGGACATCGGCACGCCGCTTGAGAATGCCGGCATGCATGGCGGTTTCCACCGAGGGTTTGCGCTCGCCATCCACCTGCTGCAGATCGTCCAAACGCAGCACGCAGATATCGGCCGCACTCATGCGTAGGTAATCCATTGCCGAGGGCGTAACCAGCACATGGGTGGCGTCCACCCGCTGCATCAGGTTACCGCCGGTGCCGGCGAAATAGCCTTTATAGGAAAGCTGCACACAAAGCTCCACCACCTGGCGGCGCTGGTTTTCAAACAGCACGGTCACCCTCCCCCGGAAACGGCCAGCACGCTAATGCGCTTGCTAGCTCTACTGATAACGCGGCACTTCGCAGAGCCTTTGGCTGCACACCAAGGTAGTTCAAAGCAGAGGGTCTGGGTGCAGAAAATCAGTCTAATCTCTTCGGCTGCCCCCCCTCCTGCCGATCAAACATCGCTACACCCTGCCCCGCCGCGTTCACCTCGTCCTGCAACACATCCCAGTGCTCGGCCAACTTGCCCCCTTGCACACGAAACACATCCACCACCACTTGCGGCGTCGCTGCCCAGCCGCGAATGCGGCCGTGGATGGCAACCAGATCGCCTTCGGCAATGATCAGACCCGGCTCGTAAAAAACGTCCTCCGAAAGGCTGCCGACGAGGCGTTGCAGCGCGTCACGTCCTTGCGCGATGGTGGGGTTGTGTTGGATGTAATCGGCGGTATACAGCCGCTCCACCGTTGCTGCGTCGTGGCGTTGGAACAACGCCGTCATGGCCTCCAGCACCAGGGCTTTATTGCGCTGCGGGCGCGCGTCGTTGGCGGCATCGGCGGGACGGGTGACAGTCATGGTGCCGGTCATGCGCAAGAACTCGCCGCCCGGCAAGGTGGCGTGGGAGTGAATCAGGCCGCGGTCGTAGTCCTGCACATTGGTGACGGTCGCGCCGTCCTTTTCCTGCCAACTGACGGCAAATAGGCTATTGCCCAGTGGCACCACATGAATGGCGACAACTTCGGTGTGGGCGAACGGCCCTTCGGTAATTGAAAACCGCAGTTGCGTGTTGGACAGCAGCGTCAGGCTGACGCGGAATTCGGGATACGAAACATCCATTTCCAGGCCGAGCGGGAAATGATCCGGTGACATGTTCAAGGTCCTTGTTTTTACGCGCTTGAATGCCTGGCTGAGCCGGCGGCGCAGGCGCAGCCAGGCAACGTTCCTTAACCGGCTTCAGCTCACTCGGCAGTGGCCGGCGCCGGTGTATTGAGCAACTGCTGCTCCCACAAGTAGGCGACGCCGCTGCCGGCAGCATGCTGCAGCATCACGTCGGTCAGTGCGCCTGCGGTCTCGACCCGTGCCCAATCGCGCTGCCATTCGGCGGCAATCGCCAGCCAAGTCATCACGTTTGCGCCCGCGGCGATCATGCGCTGGATGGCCACTTGGTGGGCTTCAACGGAGACACCGCCCGATGCGTCGGTGATGACCGTTACGTCCCAGCCTTCGCCAAGCGCCTGAATCACCGGCATGGCCACACACACTTCGGTCCACAGACCAGCGATGACCAGCTGCTTACGACCGGTTGCCTTGACCGCCTCCACCACCTTGGGGTCTTCCCAGGTGTTGATAAGGGTGCGGTCAATGACCTCTTGGCCGGGAAACACGTCGAGAATTTGCGGAAAAATCAAACCGCCACGCTCGGCCAGTACGCTAGTCAGAATGGTCGGCACGCCAAAAGCCTTGGCCGCCTTGGCCAAGCCAGCCGAGTTGTTAACGACCATTTGCGGTTCATGGCTGTTGAGGTTGGTGAGCTGAAAAGGCTGATGGTCGATCAGTACCAGTACGGAGTCTTCGGGGCGAAGAAGCGAAGCGAGCCCATTACGAAAAGTCATTAATCCATCCTTTGTTGCCGCGGGTAGCGGGATTTTTTTCGGCCAACGTGCGTTGTACGCAACATTGCCTGCCGCACTGTGCGGCGCGAGTACCGGTTCCGGTAGTAGCGTTTGCTGACTAGCTGTGTCGCAAAAAGGGGAACGCTGGCGGCCCCATCAAACACGTACACTCCGTAAAAACGGGGCCGCCGTGCGGGGAACGCAAACGTGGATATAGAAGAGCTTCAGACCTTTGTGGAAGTGGCCGATGCCGGTGGCGTATCGCGCGCAGCGCTGCGCCTGGGCGTGTCCAAGTCGATCGTCAGCCGCCGGCTGGCCAGGCTGGAAGCAGAGCTTGGCGTGCAACTGATGGCGCGCTCCACCCGCGGTGCAGCGCTCACCGAAGCGGGGGCTACCTTTCGCGACTACGCAGACAGAGCCTGCGCGGAAATCGAGATGGCGCGAGAAGCGATTTTGCCCGCCGGCGAGCTGCGTGGCCGGTTACGCATTGCCGCGTCACTGACGTTCGGCCCAACGCACTTCGCACCGATACTGGCGGAGTTGGCCAGACGTCATCCCCACCTGCACGTTCAAACAAACTACAGCGACCGCTTCGTTGACCTGATCGCCGAGGGTTACGACTGCGCGATACGGGTTGGCTACCTGCAAGACTCCGCACTGATCGCCCGATGCATAGGCCCAATCGCGGGCAAGCTGGTGGCCAGCCCAGCCTACATCGCCGCGCATGGCGCACCCGAAACGCCCGATGAAATCATCCACCATCAAGCCCTTATGCAAGGCACGGAGTCCTGGCTTTTTCTCGATGGTGAAAAGACGGTTACGGTCCGTCCGCAGGGCACGTTCAAAGCCGACAATGGCACCGCATTGGTTGCCGCTGCCGTAGCCGGTATCGGCATCGCCTGGCTACCTGACTGGATCACCTATGAGCATGTGGCCAGCGGCGCACTGGTGCCGATCATGACCCGCTATCCGCCACCGCCAGCGGGCGCCTATGTGGTTCGCCCGCCGGGCCATCATCCTGCGCGAAAAATAAGGGTGCTGACCGAGCTGCTGATTGAATACTGCAAGCAAGGGTCAAAGATCCCTGACGCCACGCCTGATCAGGCGTGAGCAGGCCAGCGCGTACTTATTCGAATGCACTGCCCGCCATCAACGGCTCGCCTCCCCTGTCATCAGATTTAACTGTCGCTAAACGACCGCCATCGCTACGGGAGAAAGACTACCGTGCTGCATTGACATATCGGTAAACTCCGATATTCTCGCGCCATGGACCTACTCGAAATCTTCAAAGCGCTATCCAACCGCACCCGTCTTGAAATCCTCAAAGGCTTGAAAGACCCGGTGAAAAGCTTCCCTGCGCAAGATGAGGGCGACGTCCATACGGTTGGCGTTTGCGTCAGTAGCATTCAGGAAGGCGTCGGGCTGTCGCAGTCGACGGTGTCTGATTATCTGGCCACGCTGCAACGAGCCGGGTTGGTTGAAGCAAGGCGCATTGGTCAGTGGACCTACTACAAGCGCAATGAAGCAACCATTAGCGCCCTGGCCGAGCTGATCGGAAAAGAGCTGTAATTTACGCTTACATATATCGAAATTTCCCGATATCCCTTTTAACCGAAACGAAGTACGTTGATGCCCCAGGGCCGGTGTCGCTATGTAGTCCGCCCCACAATATCGACAATTCTCGATATCCCTTTTTTCAGAAATGAGGTTTTACCATGAAAGCAATGCTGCTCAACGCCTTTGGTGGCCCCGACTCGTTCGAACTTCGCGACGTAAGCAAACCCGTCGCGGGTGCCGGAGAAGTGCTGGTTCGCGTGCACGCCACATCCATCAACCCGCTGGACTACCAGGTCCGCCGTGGCGACTACGCCGACTTGGTGCCACTCCCCACTATCAGTGGTCACGACGTCTCGGGCGTGGTGGAAGAAGTCGGCCCGGGGGTGACCGCTTTCGCGCCCGGCGATGAAGTCTGGTACACCCCGCAAATATTTGACGGCACCGGAAGTTACGCCGAGTACCACGTGGCATCCCAAAGCATTGTCGCTAAGAAACCTGCCGCACTGAGCCACCTTGAAGCGGCAAGCCTAAGCCTGGTCGGCGGAACCGCGTGGGAAGCATTGACCGTTCGCGCGGCGCTGAAAGTGGGCGAAAGCATTCTGATCCACGGCGGCGCTGGCGGCGTAGGCCATGTCGCCATCCAGTTAGCCAAAGCCATTGGCGCGCGGGTATTCACCACCGTGCGCAACGCCAACATTGAGTTCGCCCGCAGCCTGGGTGCCGATGTAATCATCGACTACGAAAAAGAGGATTACCTCGACGTCATCAACCGGGAAACCAATGGCCGCGGCGTCGACGTGGTGTTTGACACCATCGGCGGCAACACCCTAACCCGAAGCCCCGACGCCCTCGCCCAACTCGGCCGAGTTGTCTCCATCGTCGACATTGCCCAGCCACAGAACCTCATTCAAGCCTGGGGCAAAAACGCCAGTTACCACTTCGTCTTCAGCCGCCAAAACCGCGGCAAGCTGGATGAGTTGAGCACCTTGATCGAACGCGGCCAACTGCGCCCGCACGTTGGCGCCGTCTACTCACTGGCCGACCTCGCGCTCGCCCATACGCTATTAGAGACACCCAACAACGGCCTGCAAGGAAAAATCGCCATTGAAATCGTGCCAGCGACTGGAGGACAAGCCTCATGATTTATGAGATCGCCCTACTACCCGTGCACAACGAACACATCGAACACTTCAGGCAAGCATTCGCCCAGGTAGCGCACCTACTTTGCCGTGCCCAGGGCTACCTCGGGCATATGCTCGCCCAAGGCATCGAAACCCCGCAGCACTTCAACCTGATCGTGCGCTGGCAAACCCTCGAAGACCACACACCGGGCTTTGAAGCGAGTGAAGACCACCGGCTGTTTATGCTGGGCATACAAGCGTTTTTCTCGGCAGAACCGCAGGTCTATCACATTGAGGGAGCGGCTTTTGCTCCAGGTGATGCTGCTTTCTGAGGCCTTCGCAAAGCGCGGGGACATCGGGTCAACTGACACTTCGCTCACTGACCCGATGCCACGCGCTGGCCTGCCCCAGCCACGCCCCGCGCCCCACCCTCGCAGACTAATTCAGGCCAGCAATACTTTGCCGGTTGCGGCCAATAATTGCCGCCGCCGACACCTACCACTTCGGGTTTTAAATCGAATCATCAGCTAGTTATCAATATGGCCCCGGTCTTGCTACTGCCGCTTCAGACAAGAACAGGAGCAACACAATGTTAGGGATCAACACAGGCGCCCCATCGTTACTCGACCAGGCTCAAGACAGTCTGAAAAAAGCCATCAAAGAAGGCACCCTCCAAGTTGCTCGATTCGAAGTCGTCAACGCATCGCCTGAAGTCAAAGCCAAGGTCGAACAGAACTACCAAAACAGCGTGCGTGCCCTGGAGCAGGAAAAAGCGGATTACCGCTCAGCCATCGCGCGAACCACCGTCGACGCACAAACCAACGCCGCCTCGCTGCCAGATGTCGCAACACTCAACAAAGACGAAGCCAAGTCCATGCTCAGCGGACTTCGGCAAATGAACTACGTCGGCGACCTGGACGGCAAAACCCTCAGCGCCAGCAATGGCAATCTAAAAACCGACAGCCTCGCTACCTACATGCAGTGGTTGCAAACGCGTGTAGGCATCGACGTTTATGCCTGAACAAGCGCGCAAGGGCGGGGTTGGTTGCAGCACTAACGGTCCGGGCCGGTTACTGCCCCTCCGAACAGGCATCTAACGGCCAGGAGCGGACGCACGAGCCGGGTGAAAGGGTCTATCACGTTTCGTTGTAGTGGCCTCAACGGCGATGACCATGGGGTAACAGCGACAGAGCGTTCAAAACCTGGTCTGAACCACTTCCAATAGACCCGTTAAAGATCCGCACAGACTGTTGTGCGTGCAGGTTTATCAAGTGATAGTGATGCCAATAGAGATACCCAAAAACAAGGACGTAGTGCTGTGAAAACATTTCGACTGATCGCATTAACAATCGTCCTGGCGATCCTGTTTTATGGAGCACGCCTGTCATTTCTGACTTATGCCGATGAAAAATATCGGCAACAACATCCAAGCCATCAATACAGCGTGACATTCAAAAACCAGCTGAACCGAGGCTACATTTGGATTGATCGCAGAGTAGTTGTGCACATAAATCACGAGGACGCTGACGCCTCCTATGATCCTGAGCAGATAATTTCCGGCTTGCTCGAATTGCAAGCCCCCAAATCCCACGCAGGCTTCATCTTGGCAAGCAACGAGAGCGTCACAGGCACACTTAGGCTCCCTGCCGAGTTCCAGCTAAACAAATACATTAGAAACAGCAACCAAATATCGTTTTCAGTATCCTTGTTAATCAATGACATATACGCAGGAACTAAGAGCTTTACTACCTCGCCCGAGCAGAATTTAGGAGTCGCTTTTTTTGGAGTAGACACCCGAGTCGCCCCGGCATTCTCCGAGATTATCTTTAACTTTCCGGATGGCAGCTAATGGCCGATAGCTGCCTTTCGCGAACGGAAACAATCGGCCAGAGGCTGTTCTCCCACGCCAATCGCCGCCCTCAACCCTTGCCTTGCTACCAGACAGTGCAACAAGGCTTCACCCCGATTACCACGGACGCCAGTAGCGACAGAACTAGATAAACCTTCGAGGCGTCTCTTACCCGCAAACCCAGTCCGCCCCTAAATAACGACAATATCGAAACGGTACATCCCAACACAAACAACCCAGCCAGATCGGTACCGGGCCGTGTCCATACGATGCCCAGCCACAACAGGAGCGGCAGGATAAGGGCCAATGCTGCTCCACGTAATTCGGTCGTGAAAACTAGTGAGAGGGCCTAGCTATGACGTGCATTAGAGCGAGCAGCAGGCCTACCGGAAAAGCGACAAAGCTCATTGCAACTGCGCCGAATAAAAACCCCACAGTGCCCTTGCCCCCCAGCCACTCTACGAGCATTCCTAAAAGCAAAAACACGAACGGAGCAAGCATTAGCGTCAGGCCTGCTTTTATATAAAACGTGTCTGTAGGCTCAGCGGCTTTGGATATGAGGAAGTAAGTCGAGCCAAAAAGTACCAAAAGCGTGATGACGTCCATATCGTGTCTCAGTGGCGAGGTCAGTTTTGTCTCAATTGAAACAGGTTGGAAAAGATAGAGATAGCGCTATGTCTGGATGTTTGATGTCGGCTTCCGGCCGTTATCTACCCTTTGTAAACGACTGCAATTGGCTAGATGGGACAGTGACTTCTAGCCGCGATGTTTTGGATCAAAATTGTCGGGCCGACACGGTCCGCTTTTGGCCGATTGCGGCCGGTCACGACGAGCTATCAGCCTCGGACTGTCGATAGATTCATGCCTAAAAAGCCATCATCCGCTCACGGTTACAGAGCAGTTTCTCTAGACCATAAATCCAGGTCACTACCGCAAGCTGCCACTATGTAGTTACCACACCAAGAGAAACCGTATGCACTCAGATACCCGGCGTAGATCACGTTACAGTCAGCTTGATGGCCGTCGACAAAAGGGGTTTTACAGGGTTTGGTCAGAATTAAAAGGCTTTCCGGCCACTCGGGCGCCGCCACCACCAGCGTTTCTCCCGCGCTATTTGCCAATGGCAACCCCCCGCCATGTATGCCGCCGAGGGATATAATCTCCTCGGAAATCACACCTATACCTCGGCAATGTAGGCCGCTCTCGGTGAAGCCTGCGTTTGCTTCATAATCGCGTGCGATTTTTTTACCGCTGTCGCAATGAACCACACTACGGCCAGCACTTGATACGACCAACAAGTAAGGCCCTTGCTGTGAGAATCCAACCGCCTCCAGGCCGCCTACCGCCATCCCCACAACGTGAGCCCAGCCATCTGGTGCCTGATTAACTTCTATCTGATCAAGGAGCTTAATCAGTCGTCGTCGATTATCTTCTTTGTATGAGTTCATTTTTTGCTCGTTAATATCTTGATCAGATACCGGCAAGCTGGGGGCAATGAATTTACCCATACAGTTCACTGCCGCGAGAAATTTAGCGCGAAAACGGGACAAATTTATTTTCCCT
The DNA here is from genome assembly GCA_964543145.1 of uncultured Pseudomonas sp. GTDB lineage: Bacteria > Pseudomonadota > Gammaproteobacteria > Pseudomonadales > Pseudomonadaceae > Aquipseudomonas. The sequence continues at coordinate 24,743 of CAZIWV010000005.1, read as the reverse complement.
ACTCTAAAGTCGGCTTCTGGCCGTTCTCAGCCGTTCGTGAACGGCCGATACGCTACGTCATGCCTGAGCCAACGCGTTAACAAACCACTCGTAGAGTGCCTCTGGGTGGTATTGCGGGAAATACGCAACCAGCACGGTTGAAGTTACAAGTGTCAGCACGACCAACAGCGCGGTAAGTAACTTTACCGATGTAGACAAAGGTGGATTGGGCGGGCCGTATTTATTAATCACTTTACGCCCCGGAAGCATGATGAGCGGCAGCGTTATCACAAAGCCTATAACAGGGAACACGGATAGAATCCCCCATGTCGGGCTCCAGCCCAGATCACGTGCCCGACGTACCAAAAGAGACACATTGAGCAGGATGGCAGGAACGACAACCGTGACAGCAACTATCAGCAAAACTACCAGTTGATGGCGCAACCCCACCATAAAGAACGCCAGCAAAACGCAAGGAAGAACCAGCACTAAGGGCACATGAATCAGCCAGAACCGCGTCAGAGAAATACGCCCGGAAAAATCAAAAATCTTGGGTTTTGAAAGCGCGACAATCTCTTCGTCAATCAGTTGGGCGTGGCCCGGTTGGTACGGATTTTCGGTTTCGCTGCGGATGCTGCCGAAAACGGGTTCTATCCTTGTCATGTAGTGCCATTCCCTTGTAGTTGATGGTGCTTTTCACGTCCCTACGCTTCGCCTTGCATCTAATCGAAGGCGGGCATCAAATTCAAGAGAAGACGCTATCGTGCGAGAGGCGCTGTACGTGCCACGGTATACGAGAGTCTGGCGCTCGGTGCGAGCAGCGCAGCTTTCCTTCTGCTGTAAGTGTCCGCTTTGGCCGATAGCAACCTGTCGTAGTCATCAACTACTGCCAAAAGCAGACGGTTTTACAGTAAAGAGGGGACTCAAAAGTCCCCTCCCCTCCACGCTCAACTAATTACCTTTAACGCTTACCCTCGCCCACCCCCGACTTGCTTGCCTTGACCAATGCCTTGGCCATTTCGCTAAGTGTTTGCACGATGGCGGACTCAATCCCTTGATTCACAAAGGCATCTGCCGCGGACAGGGCTTCGACATACAGCATCAGGTCGGCGGCGCGCTCTAGGGCTTCTTCAATGGGCACGCCGGGGTTAACGGAAAACAGCGGGGCGCTGTCCATTTTGTCGAAGGGTTGGTGGGTGGTTACAGCGGTTGACTCGTTCATATAGGTAAATCTCTGGGTGGGTTAAGGAACCACCTCCTCTTGCGACCAAGCAAAAAGGAGGCAGCTGTACGCAGGTTGGTCGACCGGTCACCTAGAAACCCGGCACACCCGAAGGTGTCCCGCGCACAACCGCCATAGAGCAGCGGTAAAACGCCTACTTCTTATAGCAGGCGCGTGCGCAATTAGATGAGTCCGGCGACCAAACCGGATCGCTGAATAATCAGCGACGGGCCACTGTAGGCCAGGGAAACGCGGGAAATATGTCGGCTCTGGCGGGCAGGCGCGAAAGATGAAGGCTACAAACGGGGGGCGAAACTGAGACGCGGGGGCTGTATTTCAGTCGCCTGGGGCGTGTGAGGACGCATACCTTTTGGTGCGCGCAGCACACCCTACGGGGAGCGGCGTTTGCCAGATGTCCCGTAGGGTGTGCTGTGCGCACCAAGCGCTATTTGATATGCCTCAGAGTGCGGAACTACGAAATATGCCTCTGGGTTTCGCGACCTCACTGCACCACCTGCGTCTCCCACCCGTCATAGTCGCCACCACATTCCTGCGCCAGGCGAAACAGCGGCACGGTCAAGCCGTCGATGTTGGCAAACGAGGGAATGCCGTTGCAGGACAGGCGCACGCAGTAGCGGGTGTCTTCGTCGGTTGGCTCGTAGGCGCCTTCGAGGGTGTAGCCCAGTTCAATGGCTTTGCCGATAAAGGTTTGCTGCGTTTCTGTGTCGGGGAAGTACACCCAGTGTTCTATCGGGCGCTCGGTGGCGAAGGCATCGCCCGCCTCTTCCAGGGCGTAGCAGACGCGGCGGTTTTGCATGCCTTGGTAGTCTTCTGGCGTGGGGTATAGGAAGTTTAGGTAGGTGCCCCAGTCGGCTTCGGCGCGGGTGCCGACTTCGAAGTCGTAGTCGGTAAACGCTTTCATGGCGGCACGTACGTTGGGGTCGATGCCCTGCTCTTTCGGTGCGTAAAAATATAAGTCGCGACAGCCGTCTGCGGTGATGCGCCCTACGTAGGTGGCGAGCTTGGTGGCGGCCAGGCGTTCGATAAGGGCGTCTTCGATGACGATCAGTTGGTCAAATTCGCTCTGGCTGGATAGGCCGTCTTCACGTGGGTTGCGCATAAAGATGCGCACGTAAGCGAGGAAGGGATTTTGCGCAACAACTGCCTCGCTGGCGGCTTGCAAGTTCAGGTAGATGGACGCCGGTTTGCTGTCCACGTTGCATAGGTAGAAATCCCATTCTTCGCTCATAAGGGCGCGTCCGTTGCTCTGTCAGTTGGCTGAAAGCGGTGGTGTTCAGGCGGTTGAAATCTACTGATTTTCCACCTGGCGCAACAGCACAATTGCCGCCATCTGTGACGCGCCTTGAGCAATAACGCGTTCGGCCAGCGGGCTTACTTGAGTACGCCCAGTAGCGACCACACCCGCCGCGCTTCGGAGTCGGCGGAGATCAGTTCGGTGAGCAGTTCGTTGAGCGGTTTGTTGCCCCATTCCACCGCGCGTTTGATCAGGTACGGCACGGGGCTGTGGGGTTCGGTTTTGGCCAGGTAGTCGGCGATGATCACCAGTTGGCGGTAGGCGTCTTCGCGGCTGCTTAAGGTGGCGGCGATGGGCGCGGCCCCTGTTGCTGGCGCTTGCTCGGCGGCTGTTGCTTCGGCTGGCGGCGTTTCGCTGGCCAGCGGCGGCAGTGGTGCTGGTTGTTGCGGGTGCATGGTGATGAATTCCTGAATCAGCACGGCCAGGGCTGCCATGATTTCGCGCAGGGGTTGGTAGCTGGGGGCAAGGTCTTGCAGGTGCAGGTCGCTCCAGAAGTCCAGGCGTTGCAGGTCGCTAAAGGCGCCTTCCAGGCTGCGCTGGCAGTGAAACCAGTGGGCGATTGGGGTTTCGCGCAGGTGTTCGTTAAGTTTCTGTTGTTGCAGGCGGGCTTGCTCGGCCAGGGCTTTGGCTTGCTTGTTGTCGCCGCCATGCACTTGCTGATGTTGCAGTTGCTGCCAGTGGTAGAGGGTAAAACTGGCAAAGTCGCCGCCGTGGTCGCCGAACAGTGGCGTGCGGGTGTGCAAGATGTCGGCGTATTGGCGGGCTAACCAGTCCAGCGGCGTTACGCGCCAGCTCTGGTCACCGTCTTCGGCTTGCGGGTGCAGGTGGTCGGGGTAGCGTTCGCACAGGCCGACCACCAGCGCCACGGCCTGGGCGAAGCCTGCTATGCCGTGGCGATGCAGCCAGGCTTCGCCGAGCCAGGCGGCGACCATCAGGTCTTTGCTGCGGGTAGCCAGCAGGTCGCTGGCGAGTTTTTCCTGGGCAGCCCAGTCGCCGCGTTTTATTTCGCTTTTCCACACGCCGGTGGGCAGGCTGGCGTCGTCTTCGCGGCGCAGTTCGCGCAGGCGGTCGAAGTCGGCGTCGTAACGCAGGCTGGGGCCGCAGGGCGTTTCGGCTGAAAGGGGTGCCAGCAGGCGTTCGAGGTCTAGGGCACTGCTCATGGAAGCTCCTGGGCGCTCAGCAGCGGCGCAGCGCTGGTGCTAAAGGGTGATGCCGGCGCGCGTACGGGCAGCGGTTGTATCGATAAGGGCAGCTTGCCGCCCTGGGTTAGCAGCGACAGGCGCAGGTACATCTGCGCTTGGTTTTCGCTGCTGTACGGGGCATACACCGGCAGCTGCAAGGTCAGCGGAAATTGGGTGTAGTCGACGTTGGCCTGGCGCTGCACGGCAACGTGGGAGCGCATCAAGCGCAGCAGTGCCCAGGGCCCGGTGTATTCCCAGCCGGCTTCAAGGTCGTTGACTGCCAGGCTCGGTTGCAGCGGGTCGTTGGCGGGGCGTTGCGAGCCATTTTTGGCCCAGCGCAGGATCAGTTTGATCGGCTCACCGACCGTCCAGTGCAGGCGCTTTTGCTCGTCGCTGGGGTACACCAAGGTCTGGTTACCAGCGTACAAACCCCAGGCGATGATCTGGTCGGCGCCGCGCTCGTCTTCGCGGTCGGTGCGCCACAGCACGTCCATATCCAGGCCGATTACGCCGTCTTTGTCGCGTACAAATAAGGGGCCCAGCCATTGCCGCGCTTGCTTGAGACGGTCGAGAAAATCCTGCGCCGCCAGCTTGTCGCCTGCGGTGCTGTAGGCCAGGCCGTTCTCGGCTTGGGCCAGGCTGCTGTCGATCAACTGCACCATATAGCGCACGCGTTCTGGGTCGGCGTCGGCCGAGGCCAGGTCGTAGGAGAACGGAAAGCGGTTGGCCAGGTATTGGTTGAAATAGTCGGCTAATTTCGCCCACGCCTGGGCGCCCAGTTGCTGCTGCAGTTGGGTGCAGCGCTGGCGGGCCTGCCCCCACAATTGCTGGGCGCGCCGGGAGACGTCGTCGGCGCCCTGGGGCACGTTGGCCGACTGCAAAATGTTCGAGCAGGTTTGCGCGTCCATTTCCACAAAGTCGCGGCTCAGCAGCTGTTCAAACTGCACCGGTGAGCTGGCCGGGTTTTGCCCTTTGTATTTGAGCATTTCCTCGTTTAAGGCCAGCAGCCGGGTGACGTTGGCGTAGTCGGCGACGGCCAGGTTGTCTTGCTGCAAGCGCAACCACTCCAGCGCCGGGCCATGGGCTTCGGTGGCTTTTTGCATAATGGCGAACTGCTGCGCCAGGGTTTGTTTGAGCTCTTGGGTATCGGTTGAGCGGTACAACTCCAGGCCGAGGTTTTTGCCGCCGTTCCAGGTTTCAATGGCGAAGCGTTGGCCAAACACGGGCAAGGTTTCGACGGTGTTAACGGCCCGGTTGATGTCGGCCAGCGCCCGCCGGTTGAGGCGGTCCTGGAAGGTGGCAGCCAGGTCTGGGCGCTTCAGTTCAACAAAGGCTTTTTGCAGCAGCAGGGCTTTGTCGGTGGGCACGTCAAAGGTCTGGTCGGCACTTAAGCGCGGCAGGTTGGCGCGCGATTCCAGGCTGTACCACATGGCCGTGGCGGCGGCGTTTTGCGCGGCGCCAAGAATGGCGGAACGGAATACCGGGGGAATCAGTGGCAGTTCGTGGCTGGCGTAGTTTTTGTAGCTGTCGAAGTAGTTCAATGCCGCGCCCAGGCCGTTGGTGTCCACCAGTTGGGTACGGCCCTGGGTATCACCCTGGCGCAAGGCGATGGCGACAAAGTCGAACTTCAGCAGGCTGTCGATGGCTTTATCCAGGCTGTCGATATCGCTGTGCAGTGCCAGGGCACCGGAGCTTTTTTGCACCAGCAGGTTGTCGTCGGTGCCGGCCTGAGCCACCCACTGATCGCGAAAGGTGTTTTGCAGGCGGTTGGCTTGGCTTTCGACCGCTTGCTGTTCGTCGGGGCCGAGCAAGGCGCTTTTGCTCGCGTCGTCCAGCAGGGCGCGGTAGCCCGGCACCAGGTCGCGCCCGCTACTGCGGCTCCAGGTGGCATTGGTCAGGGCGATCAGGCCACGCAGGTCGGCCACCAGCGCGCTAACATCTTCCAGCTCTTGCAGCGAGTTACCGTAACCGCCACGCAGTTTGTCGACGTGGTCGCGCAGGTAGCCAGCCGGCTGCACAAAGTTGTCGCCCAGCGAGTACTGCACCAACCACAGCTGCATCAGGCGCTGAAAATGCGCGGCAATCTTGGCTTGGTCTTTTTGCAGGTCGAGGGCTTGCAAGGTGGGCGGCAGGTCTTTGCCTAGCACTTGGTTGTAGTAATTTTCCCGGCGCAGGGTGCCGGCATTGAGGTTGGTGGCAAAGGCGTTATTGCTGAGTTGGGCCAGGTCATCCAGCGGACCGTTTTGGTTGCTCAGCGCCCGGGCGAACAATTGGTTTTGCTGCTCGACGTGCAAGGCGCCGTCCACCAACGCCCGAGCACTGAGGTAGTTGGGCCACTGTTCGGGGTCACTGCCCTGCTGGTTGGCCGAGCGTCGGCCGACGCTCTGGATGCGGCTCAGCTCTTCGTACTGCGCCGCCATCAGGTCGTGCAAAGGCGTGAACAGTTGAGTCAATGCGCTGCTGCGCAGGATCTCGGCCAAGTCGCTGTCCAGCGAGGAAAACCACGAGGTGGGAAACGCCAGCGAGGTGTAGCGCCAACGCGGCGCCTGCTCCAACACGGCCCAGAAGGTTTGCACGTTTTGTTTGGTCAGTTCGCGCCGACGGCTTTCGTCGGTCACCACCACGTAGCGGCCTTCGGCGTGTTGCAGCACCTGCGCCAGCTTGGCGGCATCGTCAACGGCATCGCGCCACACCCAGGTCATCGCCGCCAGCCACGCCACCGCCACCACCAGCGCACCAATGCCCACCACCTGCTGCCAACGCCGGCGCACGCGCAAAATGCGCGGCACGGCCTGGGCCAGGCCTTGTTCGGCGATGATGCGGGTATGCCATAGGCGCCGCGCGAACACGCTTTGGCGCACGGCTACGGCGGCAAAGTCGGCCCCTTGATCGCCGCCCACGGCCTGGCTGGCGGTAAAGTACAAGCCGCGAAAACGCGGGGCTTCGCCCAGGGCATTGCCCTGGAAAACCGGGTCGAGCACCACCTGCAAGTTGCCGCGCAGGGCCTCCAGTTGTTGCGGCAATTGGTACAGCTCATCGCTAAGTTGACCGCGTAAGGCACCCAACTCAATCACCGCCTCGGTCACCGCGCGGGTGACCTGGTTGAGGGCGTTTTCACTCCACTGTGACTGCCACATGGCGTCCACGGTGTAGGGCGAGGTCCAGCCTAGAATCAGCTCGCGTTGCTCAGCGGGAATGGCCGCGATAAAGGCCTGAAAGCCGGGCACGGTTTCCATGTCGGTGACCAGCACATACACCGGCAAGCTCAGGCCCAGGCGCTGCAGCAGGTCGATAAATTTGCGCCGCGCAGCCAGGCCGTGGGCCAGGGCTTGCTCGTCGTTGCTTAAGTGCTGCGCCGGTATATTCCACAGCAGCGCATCCAGCGGACGCCGCGAGCGCAGGCGCAGCAATAGGCCGAGCAAGCGCCACCAAGCGGCCAACTGCGCCGTCACGCCCTCGGCAGGAATAAACAGCGCATCGGGCACCACCAACACGGCGCCATCGGGGTCGGCCCACCAGCGGCCAAACCAAGCGGGTTTGCCAATGGGGTTCAAGCGCCAGCTGCTGCACAACTGCGCGCCCTGCTCGTCGTCGCCGAGCATCAGCAGCCAGGGAATATCGTAGCGATCGTGCACCGCCAAATCGCTTTCCATCTGCCGCAAGGCGCCGTAGAAACTGCGCAGCGCCGCACCCGACTGAGTGCGCAACCACCACACCAACAGCGCCACCGCCAGCACCACCACGACAAATAGCAGCAGCCACAACAGAATCGAGGCCACGCTCATCGCGCCTGCTCCAAGCTGCTGCTCGCCGAGGCCAAATGCAGCACCGGTTCCAGCGCCTGGGTGATGTCGCGCCAGAACAAATGCCCGACTGCCGATAGCAGCACAACACCCACGGCAATGGCCAAAGCCAGGCGCAAGCCATCGGGTAGCGAGCGGCGCACCGGCAAGCGGAGCGGCGCGACGTCGCTGGGCAGTTCCAGGGTGTCGGCCACATCGCGGTAAGAAGGCTCGCGTTGCCAGGCAAAGGTAAACAACGCATGCCGCCATTTTTCATGGATGGCTTCACCGCGCACGCCGCGCAGGCGCCCGTGGAAACCCAGGATCAAACATTGCAGGTAGACGTTGGCCAAGTCGCGGCTGGCCGGGGCGCGTTCATCGAGGATTTTCTTGATCGCCACCGGCAAGCGCTCGCCGGCATTGCGGCTGCCATACAAGCGCGCTTCCAGGGGTTTTTCCTGCCACGCGGCCTGGCCTGCCCATGGGCTGAACAGCAGGGTTTCATCAACCAAGGCGACAAAGGCATAGACCATGGTTTTGACCTGCTGCCCGGACGCATCGCCGACACTGGCAAAGGCGTTGCGCCACAAACGGCGGCTGATCTGGATGGCGGTTTCGGCAGTGTGCATCACCAGTTGAGCATCGGCGCTGTCGTCTTTTTCCAGAGAATTCCAGGCTTCCAGCCATTCCTGCCAGGCGTGGCTAAACGCCGTGCTCAGCGGCGAATCGTGCAACCCTTGCGCCCGCATTCCCGTGCTCTGCTCAGCCATACAACGTCCTTATTTGCGCTATGCCACGTCGCTCTCATTGGCGATAAACAGCACCACCTGCCAAGGGCTACTGCCCTGCCCAGGACCGGGAGAAACGATGTTCAGCGCCTGGGCCGGGTCGAACCATTCGCCCGCGGCCTGTACAACAAAAATGCGCGTGTCGTCGCCCACGCCGTAGGCCACTTGCTCCTGGCGGCTCATGGCTTGATGGGGTAACCCACTCATGCGTTGGCGTACCAGAGTGGGAATGTGGGCGGCCGAGGCGATCACTGCGCGCGCCAACCAATCCGAGGCGGTCTGCTCGTGGCTGCCGGCCGGCATACGCAGGCCAATTACTAAGCGTTGACGGCGCTGTTGCAGGTCGGGCAGCAAAATGCTGAAGCGTGGGCCGTTCTGTTCGAACGGCACACTGCGGTAGCCAGCGCGCACCCGTTCCAGGGCCATGCTTAGCCAGGCCAGCACCTGCTCGTAGCCTTTTTGCAGGTCGAGAAAATCCAGCGCGGTAAAGGCTGGCACACCGGCGACTGGGTCCAGCGCGCACCAGTTACCAGCCATGCCGCAAAGCAAGGTGTACAGCTGCTGCGGCGCGGCAATGCGGCTGTTAAGCGCGGCTTCTACTTCTGGCAAGCGCGCCCAAAGCGCGGCCAGTTGCCGGCGAATTTCGTCGATATCGTCGTCATTGCCGGCCTGCTGGGCATGGCGCAGGCGCCCGGCGAGAAACACGCATTTTTCCCGCGCCCGCGTACACAAATCGCTGACCTTGCGGCCCAGCACCGACTCCGGCAGCAGCCGTGGCGTAGGCGCCACGTAAGCCAGTTGCACATAACCGCCGCCCTCTTTGCCGACTTTGAGCAGCGGTAGGCAAATAGCGTCGGCGCGCTGGGTTTCGGTGATTAGGCGCAGGTTGGGTCGCCACACGGTGATGGCTTCAGGGTGTTCGCCACTGGCCAGGTCCGGCAGCGCTTGGCCGACTAGCGATTGCAGGCGGCCCTTGAGTGGCACCAGTTGCCCGGCGCGCCACAGCGGGTTGATGGCCAGGTACACGGTGACCATGGCGTTGCTGGCGGAGTCGATGGCGCTGACCACGTCCAACTCAACCGGCGTGTCGATTCCGGGCGTCAGTTCCACCGGCAAGCCGTCGGGCAAAATCGCTTTAAGGGCGAGCATCCGCACCCGCCCCGCACACAGGGCGATGGGGTCTAGATCGAGTTCAGTGATGCCCCAAAACCAGGGGTTAGCGGCCTGCACCAGGTGCGCAGACAACGCTTCGGCACGCAGGCCCTGCAACTGAAAGTGTTGGGGCAGTAGCTGCATGCCTTCATGCCAGCAAACTGCGTCCGGTAGACCACTCATACCACCCTCCCCAACGTCCCGTGTTGAGCCGCAGCGTAACGCCGCGGCCGATGCAATCCTTGCCCTTGCTGGGGTGCTTAGTGTGTTTCTTCGTCGCCGAGCAAGCGCATGTCTCTGCTTTCAAAACGCAGCCACACCTTGCTTTGTTCGCCAAGGCGCAACCGATGAGCACCGGGAGTGTTATAGCCGGCAAAGACCAAAAGTCCAGCCGCTTTCTGACCCCGTAGTGGGAAATCGCTGGCCTGCATCAGTTGCCCGGGCACCAGTTCCAGGCTCCACACCGAGAGCTGCTCTCGGTAGTCACGGCGGTATTGTTCGCGCTCGGCGAACCACTGGCGGGCCGGTACCGCCGAGAGCAGTTTGAGCAAGTCCGGGTCATGAATGGCTATGAAATCAACGGCAATCGGCGTGTCGTTGTTGGCCCGTGGTGCCACATCCAGGGTCAACGAATCCAACTCGACCTTCGGTGCGAAATAGGAACAACCACTCAGTGCCAGCACTGAAGCCAGAGCGGTTGCGCGCAACAGCAGAGGAAAGCATCCGTGTTTCATGTTCGTCCAAATAATTCGATTTGCATTTTTATAGACCTGTTCTAGCGTGTTGGGTAGTTCTCAGGACCAGCCCCGTATTCGGCCTGTGAACCAGGAGGGATTGCCAACAGCAAACGGAAGCTTTTTCCGTACTGCCGATTGCCGCAATCCAGCAAAGGAGTGCGATCACCGGGGCAAGTACCGATGCATTGCGCTCGCCACATGCATCGGAGCAACACGTCATGGCTGAGAGTACCCAGCACAAGCTAGACCGCATTCGTCCCCCTCGCGTGCAAATTACCTACGATGTCGAAATCGGCGACGCCATCGAGAAGAAGGAATTGCCGTTGGTGGTCGGAATTCTTGCCGACCTCTCCGGCAAGCCGGATGTGGCCCTGCCGAAACTTGGCGAGCGGCGCTTTATCGAAATCGACCGCGACAACTTCAACAGCGTGATCGCCTCCATCGCCCCGCGTGCCGCCGTGCAGGTGGACAACACCATCTCCGGCGATGACAGCAAACTCAATGTGGAACTGCGCTTTAACCACATCGACGACTTCGATCCGGTCAATGTCGTGACCCAGGTTGTGCCGCTGCGCCGCCTGTTTGAAGCACGCCAACGGCTGCGCGACCTGCTGACCAAACTCGACGGCAACGACGACCTCGACAAGCTGCTGCAAGACGTAGTGGCCAACACCGAAGGCTTGCAGGAAATCAAATCAGCCCGCCCGGAAGCCGACGCTGCTGACACGGCGCCCAAAGGCAAGGCCGCCGCCGACGCCGAGCCGCCGGCTGAACCCGAAGCCTGATAGCTACCCTTTACGTTCAAGGAGGATTCGCCGTGGCTAAGTCCAGCGAAAGTAAAACCAGCGAAAGCACCACCGAAACCCTGTCCCTGCTCGACCGCATCATCGCCGAAGGGCGCATGGCCCACGACGACAGCCAGCAAGATTATGCCCGCGACATGCTCGCCGAATTCGCCACCCAGGTGCTCGACGAAGGCATGGCCATCGACAAAGACACCGTGGCCATGATCAACGACCGCATCAGCCAGATTGACGAGCTGATCAGCAACCAGTTGAACCAGATTCTGCATCACCCCGAGGTGCAAAAACTCGAAGCGTCCTGGCGCGGCCTGCACCTGTTGGTGCAAAACACCGAAACCAGTACGCGGCTAAAACTGCGCCTGCTCAACGTCACCCAAAAAGAACTGCAAACCGACCTGGAGAAGGCGGTGGAGTTCGACCAGAGCGCGCTATTTAAAAAGATTTACGAAGAGGAATACGGCACCTTTGGTGGCCACCCCTTCAGCCTGCTGGTGGGCGATTACACCTTTGGCCGCCACCCGCAAGACATTGGCCTGTTGGAGAAACTTTCCAACGTCGCCGCCGCCGCCCATGCGCCATTTATTGCCGCCGCCAGCCCACGTCTGTTCGACATGAACAGCTTTACCGAGCTCGCCGTGCCCCGTGATTTGGCCAAAGTGTTTGAGAGCCAAGAGCTGATCAAATGGCGCTCGTTCCGTGAAAGCGAAGACTCGCGCTATGTGTCCCTGGTGTTGCCGCAATTCTTGCTGCGCCTGCCTTACGGCCCGGACACCCTGCCGGTGGAAGGCATCAACTACGTGGAAGATGTCAACGGCACCGACCACGGCAAATACCTGTGGGGCAACGCCGCCTGGGCACTGACCCAACGCATCACCGCTGCCTTTGCGCAATACGGTTGGTGCGCGGCCATTCGCGGTGCCGAAGGCGGTGGCGCGGTGGAAGGTTTGCCAGCGCATACCTTCCACACCAGCTCGGGTGATATCTCGCTGAAATGCCCCACCGAAGTGGCGATTACCGACCGCCGCGAGAAGGAGCTTAACGACCTTGGTTTTATCGCCCTGTGCCACAAGAAAAACTCCGATGTGGCGGTGTTCTTCGGCGGCCAGACCACCAACAAACCCAAGCTCTACAACACCAACGAAGCCAACGCCAACGCGCGTATCTCCGGCATGTTGCCGTACGTGCTGGCAGCCTCGCGGTTTGCCCATTACCTGAAGGTGATCATGCGCGACAAGGTCGGCAGTTTTATGACCCGCGACAACGTGCAGACCTACCTCAACAACTGGATCGCCGACTACGTGCTGATCAACGACAACGCCCCGCAAGCCATCAAGGCCCAGTACCCGCTGCGTGAAGCACGGGTGGACGTATCCGAGATCGCCGGCAAGCCGGGCGCCTACCGCGCCACGGTGTTTCTGCGCCCGCACTTCCAACTGGAAGAGCTGACCGCCTCGATCCGCCTGGTCGCCACGTTGCCGCCACCGGTAGCAGCCTGATTAACGCCCGTTAACACCCCGCTCCGCTGCGAGCGGGGACTCGTAGGGTGTGCTGTGCGCACCAAGCGGTTCGCGTGTTTGCGCCATGGTGCGCACGGCGCACCCTACGAGCGACGTCCAACTTTCAAGGAGTAACAAGCGATGGATGCGATCATTCTCGACCTCGGCGGCGACATCAAAGGTGACTGCCTGCTTGAGGGTTATATCGACAAAATTGAAGTCATGTCGTACAGCCACAACGTCGCCATGCAGGTGACCAACGACGTCAGTAACTCGGAGCGCACCTCGGGCAAACCGCACATCGGTGAGTTCACCGTGACCAAGTTTATTGACACTTCCACGCCGTCGCTCAACGAGTTCTGCTGCGCCGGTAAACCGCTGCCCGAGGTAAAAATCACCGTTGGCCGCAACGCGGCCGAGGGTGACGGCAAGATCCTGCCCTTTATCGTTTACACCATCAACAACGTGGTGTTTTCCAACGTCAGCGTCAGCGGCGGTGCGGGCGGTAAACCGGTGGAAACCTTGTCGATGAACTTCACCAAAATCAAATGGGAACTCACTGCGCAAAAAGACGATGGCTCCAAGGAGGGCACCGCCGCCTCAACGTGGGACTTGGCCGCCAACAAGCTCATCAAAGCCTGACGTAAGCGGCCATGCGCCCTGTCGATTCGCGCCTGCTACCGCCGCTGTTCGAGCGGTTGGCGGCAGGCGACGACGCCGTTTTCGACCGTGCCGCACTGGCCGAATCAGTGCGCACTGAATTGCTGCGCCTGCTCAACACCCGGCGTGCGATTCGCCCGCCGGGTACAGCGCTGACCATTCTGGATTACGGCATCGGCGACTGGACCGCCCTGCAAGCGCAACGCCTGGATGACCGTCGTGCATTGACTCGTGATATGCGCAGCGCCATCAGCCATTTCGAGCCGCGCCTGCACCTGGGCGAGGTGGACATCCAGCCCTCCAGCGAACACCCGCAGCGTTTACAAATCCGCCTCAGCGGCACCCTTGGCCACGGCGAGCAGCAATGGCCGGCGGTGTTTGTACTGGACAACCTGGCCGGCACAGTGGAGGTGCGTTATGAGTGATTCAATCGACGACCAATTGCTCGATTACTACCAACGCGAACTGACCTGGCTGCGCCATGCTGGCGCTGGTTTTGCCGCGCGTTATCCCAAGGTCGCCAAGCGCTTGGAACTGGCGCCTGGTGAGTGCCCAGACCCGCATGTCGAGCGCTTGTTGGAAGGTTTTTCCCTGCTGGCCGCACGCCTGCAACGGCGCCTGGACGATGACTACGCCGAGTTCAGCGACGCGCTGTTGGAACAGCTTTACCCGCTGGCACTGCGGCCGCTGCCGTCGTGCGCCATCGTGCAATTTGTGCCGGACCCAAGCAAAGGCAACCTCGCCGAAGGCTACCGGTTGCCGCGTGATACGCCGCTGTTTGTGACCACCAACAGTGGCGACAGCGTTTACTTTCGCAGCACCGCCGAGACCGTGTTGTGGCCACTGGAAATCAGCGAAGCGCTGTTGCTTGACGGCGATGAAACCCAAGCGCTAACCGACATTCCGTATGCCCGTTCGGCACTGCGCTTAAGCCTGCGCTGCATCGAGGGCATCAACTGGAACGAGCTGAGCATCGAAACGCTGCGCCTGCATCTGGCGGCATCGCCGGTGGTCAATGCCGGCCTCTACGACTTGCTCTGCGCCCATTCCATCGCCGTGCTGTGCGGCCCCGTCGGCAGCCCGCCGGTGGCGCAACAAGGCGTGCCGCAAGTGGTCGGTTTTGCCAACGATGAAACCTTGCTACCGGATGAAACCGGGCTGCACCCGGGCCTGCGCCTGCTCGCCGAATACTTCGCCTTTCCGGAAAAATTCGCGTTTTTTGATGTGCCGTTACGCGCGCCCGCCAGCGAAGAAGAAACGCTGTATATGTACGTGGTATTTGACCGCGCGCCGGCCACGCGCATTAGCCTGCAACCGAGCGACATTGCCCTGGGCTGCACGCCGGTGATCAATCTATTCCCGCGCACGTCCGAGCCACTGCGCCCAGACGGCACCCGCAGCGAGTACCGTCTGGTCGCCGACAGCCACCGCGAAAACAGCGTGGAAATTCATAGCATTCGTGGCCTGCGCGCCACCTCCCCGGCCGGCGTGCAGCGTGTGCCGGCGTACTACGGCTATCAGCACGGCGCTGGCGACAACCGCCTGTACTGGCATGCGCGGCGCATTACCGGCCTGACGCCCAATCGGTTGGGTAGCGACCTGCTGCTCAGCCTGGTGGACACCCACTTCGACCCGCTGCAAGACGCCCCCGAATACAGCCTGACCGCCGAACTGCTGTGCACCAACCGCCACCTGGCCGAGGCCTTGAGCGCTGGCACGCGCCTGAGTTTCGAGCGCCCAGGGCCAATTGCCCACGCGCACCTGCGCAACCCGCCAACGCCACAAAGCCTGCCCAAACTCAGCGGCGAATCGCGCTGGCGCCTGGTGTCGCAACTGACCCTTAACCACCTGTCGTTGGTGGAAGGTCCGCAGGCGCTGACGGCGCTTAAGGAAATGCTCGCCCTGCACAACCTGCGCGAGGAAGCCAGTGCCAGCCGACAAATCAGCGGCCTGCACAGTCTGCTTAGCGAGCGCATTGTCGCGCGCGTCGGTGAAGACGCCTGGCGCGGTTGGCGCAATGGTTTGCAGGTAAGCATCAGCCTTGACCCGCAGCATTTTGTCGGCAGCAGCGCAGTGCTGTTTTCCGGCGTGCTGGCGCAGTTTTTTTCGCTATACGCCACCGCCAACCGCTTCGTCAGTACGGTACTGGTTCAGGCCGATAAGGAGATCAAAACGTGGCAACCCCAAGCCGGCCAGCCCCTCGTCCTCTAAGCGAGCGCCTGCGCGCTGAGCCGCAGGCCTTTGAGCTGTTGCAAGCGCTGCTGCTACTGGAGCGTGAGCAACCGCGCGCCACCTCCTTGGGCTGCGGCACCTCACCGGATGCCGAAGCCATTCGCCTGCGCGGCCCGCTAACGCCGCTGTTCGCCGCCAGCCAGGTGGAAAGCCTGCTCACCGCCGACGACGGCAAAACCCAATTGACCACCCCGGTATTTGGCCTGGGCGGCCCCGACGGCCCCCTGCCCTACGCCTATCAGGAATGGCTGCAACAACGGGCCCGCCTGAAAGACCACGCGCCGGCAGCCTTTCTCGACCTGTTCCAACACCGCCTGCTCAGCCTGCTCTACCGCGTGCTGCGCAAACACCGCATCGCCTTGGGCTTTGGCGTACCCAACGCCAGCCCGGTGC
Source organism: uncultured Pseudomonas sp. (assembly GCA_964543145.1). GTDB lineage: Bacteria > Pseudomonadota > Gammaproteobacteria > Pseudomonadales > Pseudomonadaceae > Aquipseudomonas. The sequence continues at coordinate 9,003 of CAZIWV010000005.1, read as the reverse complement.
AAAGCCAACTGCGCGCCCTCACCGGCCTGCTGCCCAAAGCCCTACAGGAGCGGCAGGTACTCAGCGATTCGGCGATCTTGTCGCGCAGCGCGCTGTTTATGGGCGGTCGCCGCTCACTGGCTGGCTTCACCACCCTGGTACGCCAACACGTCGGCCAGCCGGTGCAGGCCAGTGCCTACGCGGGCGCCTGGCGCAGCATTCCGGCCGCCAGCCGCAGCCGTTTGGGCCGGAGTGGGCGCAACCTGAAACTGGGCCATAACGCGGTGGCCGGCTCGCGGGTGTGGGATGAACACGCCGGCATCATCCTGACCCTCGGCCCACTCGCCCCCGAACAAACCGGCGCGTTTCTGCCCGGTGGCGACATGCACGGCCAGCTCGCCAGCCTGGCCAGTTTCTACTTTGGCCCGGATATGGACTGCACGTTGCGCCTGCTGGTCAACGGTGCCGAGCCGCTAAGCCTGAACCGCCAAGGCGCACCGCGTTTGAGCTGGAACACCGGCCTGCAGGTGAGTACCAACGCCGCCACGCACCTGATCGAAACCCGTCTACAACGAACGGCGGAGGCCTAGCCATGGAACTCGGCAACCTGATCAGCCGCCTCAACAACGACTGCCGCCGCGCCCTTGAGCGCGCCGCGCAACGCTGCCTGCAACGCACCCACCATTACGTGGAAATCGAACACCTGCTGCTCGAACTGCTGGATATCGAAGGCGGCGACTTCGCCTATTTGCTTCCGCGTTTTGGCCTCGAACGTGACGCCCTAAGCACAGAAATCAACAAGGCTCTGGAGCTGTTTAAAGCCGGCAGCACCCGCACCCCGGCCCTGTCCACGCAAACCATCGGCCTGCTGGAAGATGCCGTGGTACAAGCCAGCGTGTTAGGCCTGGGCAGCATCCGCTCCGGTCTGCTGCTAGTGGCCCTGCTCGACCGCGAAGAACGTCGCACGCTGCTGCTCAACAGTGCCTCGTCCTTGCTGCGCATCCCCCGCGATGCCCTGCGTAGCAACCTGCTGGAATGGACCCAACCCTCAAAGGAAAGCCCACCCGCCGCGCGCACTGGGCAAAGCGCTAAACGCGACCAAGCGCCGGATGAAGAGCCGCTGCTTAACCAATACACCCAAGACCTTACCGAAGACGCCCGCAACGGCCGCATCGACCCCATCGTTGGCCGCGACGGCGAAATCCGCCAAACCATCGACATTCTTCTGCGCCGTCGGCAAAACAACCCGATTCTGGTCGGCGCCCCTGGCGTGGGTAAAACCGCGGTGGTCGAAGGCCTGGCCCTGCGCATTGCCGCCGGTGACGTACCGCCGCCGCTAAAAGACGTCAGCGTACGCGTGCTTGACCTCGGCCTGCTGCAAGCCGGCGCCGGAGTAAAAGGCGAATTCGAACAGCGCCTAAAAGGCGTGATCGACGCCGTGCGTAGCGCCGAGAAACCGATCATTTTGTTTATCGACGAAGCCCACACCATGATCGGTGCCGGCGCCGCCGAAGGCTCCAGCGACGCCGCCAACCTGCTCAAGCCAGCCCTGGCCCGTGGCGAACTGCGCACCATCGCCGCCACCACCTGGATGGAATACAAAAAGTACTTCGAAAAAGACCCAGCCCTGGCCCGCCGCTTTCAACTGGTGCAAGTGGAAGAACCCGACGAAGCCACAGCCGTAGAAATGCTCCGCGGCGTAGCCAGCAAACTGGAACAGCACCACGGCGTGCAAGTGCTCGACGCCGCCATCCACGACGCGGTAAAGCTCTCGCACCGCTATATCTCCGGCCGGCAACTGCCGGACAAAGCCATCAGCGTGCTCGACACCGCCTGCGCCCGCGTTTCCCTTGGCCAGCACGACGTGCCGCCACCGCTGGAAAGCCTGCGCCATCGCCAAGTTGCCCTGCACGAAGAACTCGACCGCCTGCGCCGCGAACAAGCCACCGGACTTAAACACAGCGAACGTATCACCGGCCTGGAAGATGAAGCCGGCGCCAATGTGCTGGCCATCCGCGAACTGGAAAAACGCTGGAGCGAGGAGCGCGAAGCGGTTGGCGAACTGCTGCAAACCCGCCGCGAACTGCTGACCCTGAGCGACAGCCTCGACCCCAACAGCCCGGATGAAGAACTGGATAGCCGTATCGACCACCTGGCCGCCGAACTGGCGCGTCTGGAAAGCGGCCTCGACGCCATTCGCCAAGACGACCCGCTGGTGCCCGAACAAGTCGACTCAAAAATCGTCGCCGCCGTAATTGCCGGCTGGACCGGCATTCCCGTCGGCAAAATGCTCGCTGACGAAGCCCACGCCGTGCGCACCCTCGGCCAACGCATGGGCCAACGGGTAATGGGCCAGAGCAGCGCCCTGGGCACCATCGCCCAACGCCTGCAAGCCTACCGCGCCGGCCTTACCGACCCGGCCAAACCAGTCGGCGTATTCCTCCTCCTCGGCCCCACTGGCGTTGGCAAAACCGAAACCGCCTACGCCCTGGCCGACGCCCTGTACGGCGGCGAGCGCAACCTGATCAGCATCAACCTCTCCGAATACCAGGAAGCCCACACCGTCAGCCAACTTAAAGGCGCGCCGCCCGGCTACGTCGGCTACGGCAGCGGCGGCGTACTCACCGAAGCCGTGCGGCGCAAACCCTACTCCGTGGTGCTGCTCGACGAAATCGAAAAAGCCCACCCCGACGTACTGGAAGCCTTCTACAACGTGTTCGACAAAGGCGTAATGGAAGACGGTACCGGCTTGGTCGTCGACTTCAAAAACACCGTGATGCTTGCCACCAGCAACGTCGGCGCCGAACTCATCCTCGACACCGCCACCGCACAACTGGGCAGCGACACCTTCAACAACACCCTGCACAACGTACTGCTGCAAGCCTTCCGTCCCGCCTTTCTCGCGCGCATGACGGTGGTGCCCTACCACCCGCTGGATGAAGCCACGCTGGAGGGCATTGTGTTGGCCAAGTTGGAAAAGTTGCGTGAACGCTATAAGGCCGCCACCGGGAAACCGTTTGAGTTTGATGACGCGATTGTGCAGGCGGTGCTGGCCAAGTGCAGTGGGGCTGGGGCCAGGGATATTGAAAATGTATTGATGACCCAGGTGACGGGGAAGTTGGCGGAGTGGGTGTTGGAACCCTAGGAGATGCACACATGCAATTGTACAGAGGGCTGAATAGTTACGCGGAAGCCGTGGCGATATTGACCCACAAGACCGCAGGCGGCTTCGCGCCCGTGCCCGGTGAAGTACCGGCCACGCCACCCGAGGACGCGTGTAATACACAAAAAGGAACCGACGGCGAAACCTTTCACCCTCAAGACTCCGCATGGACCTACTTTATGCAAACTAATCACGCTGGAGACAACGCGTTAGTTGAATACACCACGAATGGCAATAAGGCGAAAGAGTTTTGTCGCCCAATGATAATTGGCATCGAGATAGCAGATGCATGGTGCTATTCATTCGCTAATGACCAATTGGAAAATGGAGTAATGATGTTTCGAAGGGCGCCGCTTATACAAATATACGGTCTACTGATCGGAAAACCACACATGCATGCTAATCGCTCAAAGAAAGATATCGAGTACTTCACCGCACTCCAGCACCTGGCTGCCACTGCGAAAATAAAAATTATGTGATGGAGTCGGTTGATCCACCCCGGCAGCACTTGCAGCCACCACCACTATATAAAAATCCATTTCGATTAAAATTAACAACGCATTAACCATTGGAAATGGTCAACCGATGAACACACAGGGAAAAGGAGCCGTAAAATGCCTGTAAGCGCAGCTAAAAAAACGGAAGTTCGAGATGCGGCAACCACTTCATATAGAGCCTACCAAGCCACCCGTGCCACTGGGATTTTGCTTTATAACGATGGAAACTACGGGGACATCATATATGGGCACAGCGGGAATGCGCTCAGCGAAAGAAAGTTATATATCGTAACGGAACATCACAACAACTTGGCGGCCGCCATCTCCCAATTGAAGCTGGCAAAAAAGAAGCCAAAAGCCTTTAACCTAGCCTACCAGGACGCGGAAGTGAATGTTTTTAATAGTGCAGGCAGAGAGTGCCTTTACTGGGGAAGGCAGAATATTACGCCGACAGAAATGTACATTTATATTATAGGACCACACGACATGTGCATTTCTTGCAAAAAGCTGATGCGTAAATTCGCCCAAGAATTTGGGATTAACATAGCTAGTATCGAGGTAACCTTTCACCAAACAGCACACTGACACTTTACAAACCTTTAGCACCAGCAATAGCACTTGTGAAGCTAACAAATAAATATGCATCACAGCACAATTAACTGAAGCCATAACGCATAAACCTATTGGAGACAAGCGTTTTGACTAACTTAGCAGATGGCATAACCGCCGTGCAGTACGTAAAGGGACGAATGAAATCGAACAATAAAAACGTTCGCCCCGAGTTATCCAATAAACCCCACCACCAACGTTACGCCGACCAGATGGTTTTAAAAAACATCTTCGACAATCAACTACGCACCCACCCGCGCTTCCCGAAAATGGGTGAAGCCACCTTGGAAAACGTTGTTCTTTATGGTGCCTTTGCAGTGGCAGCCGGCTACGGCAACTGCCTGGAAATGGCCTGTGCATGCGCCTGGCATTTGAATGCTCAAGGCCGGTTCAACTATGACTTGGTCTATTACCCCGCCCATGGTGACCATATTTTTCTGGTCATCGGCCAACCGACTGACGCTAACGGCGACTTCCCCGATGACATCACCACCTGGGACGCCAACGCGGTGATTTGCGACGCTTGGGCAGACATTGCCTGCCCCGCCGTTCAATACCCTGCGCGTTGGCGTGCACGTATGCAGAACTGGCAGATCATGGGCTTTTCCCTGGCCAATAGCCTGCCCACACAGGGCGTCTGGTACGACTTGGTCGACAGACCCAAACGTTCATATTTTTCGTGATTGACCTGGCTAGAGAGCGCGTATGCCCCGCCCCACCGACACCACAACCACCCTCTCCGTCACGGCCCCCGCCCTGGCGGAGCTGTTCCCGCAAACCCTTGCCGGAGAGGAGGCGTTGAATGGCCTGGGCAGGCTGACCTTACACGGCTACAGCGCCACGCCACTGACCCTGACCAGCGCAGTGGCCAGCCACGTCACCGCCACCCTGCACAACGACGCGCAACTGCGCCCAGTCGATGGCCTATGCGCCGAAATTCGCCAACTACCCGGGGATGCCAGCGCCGACCGCTATCAGCTGTTGCTGCGCCCCTGGCTATGGTGGCTGACCCTGGCCAGCAATAACCGCGTGTTCCAGAACAAAACCACAGGCGATATCGTCACCGCGATTTTCGATTTGCATGGTTTCTCTGATTACAAACTGTCCCTCACCGGCAGCTATACGCCGCGCGAGTATTGCGTGCAGTACGGCGAAAGTGATTTTGCCTTTGTCTCGCGGCTGCTGGAGGAGGAAGGGATTTTCTGGTTTTTCAGCCATGCCGCCGGTAAGCACACGCTGGTGTTGGGCGATAGCAACGAGGCGTTTTTGCCGATCCCTAACGGCGCCACCCTCACCTACCGCGCGCAGGAAATCGGCGCGCGCGAGCTGCATGGCATTCGCTCGGCGCAGTACAGCATTCAGGCGGTCAGCGGCGTGTACAGCGCCACCGACTATGAATTCACCACGCCCACCACCGCGCTGTATTCCCAGGCCGAAGCCGTGGCCGGGCCGCGCAATGTGTATGAGCACCCCGGTGGCTACACCGCCAAAGGCCGTGGCGATGCGCTGACTAAACAGCGCGTCGACGGCCTACGTAGCCAAGAGAAACGCTTAGTCGGCGACAGCGATTGCCGCTGGTTGGTGCCAGGGCATTGGTTCACCTTGAGCGACCATGACGATGCCAGTTTAAACATCGACTGGGTGGTAACCTCGGTGGTGCACGAAGCCAGCCACGAGCACTACCACAACCGCTTTGAGGCTATGCCCAAGGCCACCGCTTACCGCCCGCCGCGCCTCACCCAAAAACCGCGTATGCACACGCAAACGGCCATTGTGGTCGGTAAGGCCGGCGAAGAAATCTGGACCGACAAATACGGCCGTATCAAGCTGCAATTCCCCTGGGACCGCGCCGGCAAAAACGACGAAACCTCGTCCTGCTGGGTGCGTGTGGTGCTGCCCTGGACCGGCAAAGGCTTTGGCCTGCAATTTGTGCCACGCATCGGCCAGGAAGTGATCGTCACCTTTATCGACGGCGACCCCGACCGCCCGCTGGTAACTGGCTGCGTCTATAACGGCGACAACCCGGTGCCGTTTGAACTGCCGGCCAACCAGACCCAATCCGGCATCAAGACCAACTCTTCCAAGGGCGGGGGCGGCTTTAACGCGCTGCGTTTCGAAGACAAAAAAGACAGCGAAGAAGTGTTTTTGCAGGCGCAGAAAGACTTCAACATCAAGGTACTCAACGACACCACCGCCACCGTCGGCCACGACGAAACCCTTACCGTCCAGAACGCCCGCACCCGCACGGTAAAAGACGGCGACGAAACTGTGACCCTGGAAAAAGGCAAGCGCAGCGTCACCATCCAGACCGGCAGCGACAACCTCGATGTCAAAGATACCCGCACGGTAAAAGTCGGCAGCGACCAAACCCACAGCACCGGCGGCAACTACACCGAAACCGTCACCGGCAATTACCAGCTGACCGTGGACGGCAACCTGACCATCAAAGTCAGCGGCACCCTGACCCTGCAAAGCACTGGCGACTTCACTGCCAAGAGCGACGCCAACCTCACCACCCAGGCCGGCATGGCCCTCACCGACAAAGCCGGCACGGCGCTGACCAACCAGGCCGGCACCTCGCTGGACAACAAAGCCGGCACCACCCTGACCAACGACGCAGGTATCAGCCTGACCAACAAAGCCGGCGCCGAACAGACCGTCGACGGCGGCGGCATGCTGACCCTCAAAGGCGGCCTGGTAAAAATCAACTAAGCGCGGGAGCAACGGATATGCAAAACGGCAACCTGGACCTCGCACGCGGCGACAGCACCCTTAGCGGGCGCTTAAGCGAAGGGCAACTGCACGGCCCGGTAAAAATAGAAGAATTCGGCCGCCCGCAAGCCGACCTCAGCTACAACCACGGCCAACTCAACGGCCCGCTGACGCTCTACCACCCCAACGGCAAAGTCTCCGCCGAGATGCCCTACGCCCAAGACCGCGTACATGGCCTGGCCAAGTTCTACGCCGCCGAAGGTGGCCTACAACGCACCGCCCACTACCGCCACGGCCGCCTGCATGGCGAAGCCTGCAACTACTTCCCCGACGGCAGCGTGGCGGAACTGGAACACTACCGCGACGGCGTGCGCGAAGGTGCCTACCGACGCTTTCACGCCAACGGCCAGGTCGCCTTTAGCGCCCATTACTTGCGCGGTGTGCCCGTGGAACCGGGGCGAGCCTTTACCGACGATGGCCGCGCCCTGAACGCCAAAGGCAAACCCGTATCGCGGCTGCGCGGCTGGTGGCAAGGCATGTTTGAACAGCCACAAAGCTGAGCGGCCTAAGGCACTAACTCCGTCATCTGCCCAGGCATCGCCACCTTAATCACCCCTGCCCACGTGCACATCAGCATGCTATTGGCATCTAACGCCGGCATCGGCCCCAACAACACCGTGGGAGCACCACCCGGAATCCACGGCGCCGCCGTAGCAGGAATACACGGCATCGGCGTCAACACCCCCAACGCCGCCGCCGTTGCTGCCGCCACCATGGGATTGGCAATGCTGCTGCACATACCAAAGGTCGGGATGTTCACCAACGGAATATGGTCCATCAAATTCGCCGCCGGCATGCTGCTGGTGAGCGTGCGATTGACCGGCAACACATTCAGCACAGCAGGCGCAGCGCCGAAACTGCACTGCAACGTGGCACCGCTGCAAACGTGGGGACAGCCCATGGGGTGGCTCCGGGGTTAGGTGGTTGAATCCTAGTAGAAAAAGCCTAAGTCGCTAGAGAGACGCTTCTCGCTTGGCCTGCAACCACTGAACTGCCCAGCCGTAACTTCCTACAGGCCTATGCCACTCCACGTGTGATTTGCCTGCCATCCCACATCTCGCCCAGCCCTAGCTGGCATTCAACACCACCCTCCTCGCCGTAACGTTTTCGCAGCCCAACGCCTGCCAAGACGAGACACCTACATGGATGTACATAGCCCGCTTTGCCGCCTGATTGCCCGCCTGCTGATCGCTGTTCTTTTCCTTAATCCCCTGCTGAGCACCGCGGCCGACTTGGCCGTCGATAGCGGCAGCGCGTCCATCACTCAAGCCGCCAATGGCGTGCCCATCGTAAATATCGCTGCGCCCAATGGCAGCGGCCTTTCCCACAATAAATTCACCGACTACAACGTTGGCCAGCAGGGCCTGATCCTTAACAACGGCACGGCGGCGTTTAACCAGACCGAGCTGGGCGGCGTGATTCTTGGCAATAGCGGGCTGGGTGGCCGTGCGGCTGGGTTGATCCTCAATGAGGTCACAGGCGGCAACCCAAGCCAGCTTAAGGGCTACACCGAAGTCGCTGGGCAGAGCGCCCACGTCGTAGTCGCCAATCCTCACGGCATAACTTGCGATGGCTGCGGGTTTATCAATACGCCGCGCGTTTCCCTTACCACTGGCACGCCGGTAATCGAGGCCGGCCAGCTCAAGCGGTTCGATGTTGACGGCGGGCAGATCGTTATTGATGGCGCTGGCCTTAACGCCGCCAATATCAGCCAGTTCGACCTGATCACCCGCAGCGCCAAGCTCAATGCGGCGATTTATGCCCAGCAGCTAAACGTGATAACCGGCCGCAACGACGTGGATGCGGCGACCTTGGCGGCCACGGCAAAGGCTGATGACGGCCGTGCGCGGCCTGGCGTTTCCATCGACAGTTCCGCGCTTGGCGGTATGTATGCCGGGGCGATTCGTTTGGTCGGCACCGAGGCCGGCGTCGGGGTAAAGCTGGCCGGCGATATGGCGGCCAGCGGTGACGATATTCAGATCG
>CAZIWV010000004.1:0-290590 GCA_964543145.1 uncultured Pseudomonas sp. | reverse complement strand
TGGTGATCGCCGGCCCAACCTGCGACAGCGCCGACATCATGTACGAGAACTACAAGTACGGCCTGCCGTTGAACCTGGCCATTGGCGACCGCCTGTACTGGCTGTCCACCGGCGCCTACACCACCAGCTACAGCGCCGTGGAATTCAACGGCTTTCCGCCGCTGAAGGCGTTCTACCTATAAGACCGAGCCCACCAACGCTTGCGTTGGTGGGCGCACTGACACCCGCTGGGCACGCCTGCCGCGTTTTTAATCCCCCACGCGCGAGTCGTCGCTCAGCGGCGTGTGCACGAACTCCCGCTCCTCAATCTCGTCCTGCAGCGCATCAATGATTGCCAACAGATCGTCCTCAGTAGGCGAGGCACTCCACGGCAAGCCTGAGACCACCGCAAAATCTTCCCCCGTCTTTGTGTCGTAAACCCGTGCCGTTATCGACTCGGGCGAATCCAACACGGCATCAAAGCCCATCGGCAGAAAGTATTCTCTAAGCCGCGCACAGGCATACGCGAATGTCATCTTGGCCACGCTGGAACCTCGTGTGAGTGTTATCAAGTTAGGAGCATATGGCAGCGCACGGTGGCTTGATAGGAGCATGCCTTGTGAGCCGTGCACCGTCGTTCAATTCCAGCATTACACGTCTGGTGGCGTGGAATTACTTCATTCGGGCCTAGCGCTAATTAGCCACATTTGATAATAATTAGCATTAGAGAAAATTTCTTCTTGGGGCTCCACTTGAACACGTCCAAATCTCGCGCGCGCATTGCAGTTGCGCTGTGCAGCGCTCTTCCTTGCCTGGTATTTGCCGAGCAAACGCCACTCGAGTTGCCGGTGAGCTCTATTGAAGCCAAAGCCGAGAAGCAGGGCGACGGTAGCTACACGCAACAAACCACCAGCACTGCCAGCAAAACGGACACGCTGATTAAAGACGAGGCCCAGAGTGTCAACGTCGTTACCGAGCAAACCTTGGAGGATTTCCAGGTGCGCTCTCTGGACGACGCGATGAAGTTCGTTAGCGGCGTGTCACAGACCAATACCCTCGGCAATACCAAAGACGCCCTGGTCAAGCGTGGCTTTGGTGCCAATGACGATGGCTCGGTTCTGCGCGATGGCATTCGCTCGGTGGTTGGCCACAACCTGAATGCCACCACCGACCACGTCGAAGTCCTCAAAGGACCGGCTTCGCTGCTGTATGGCGCGATGGACCCCGGCGGCATTATTAACGTGATCAGCAAACAGCCGCAGTACCGTCAGCAGACGACGATCACCGGCTCCGCCTTCAGCGAAGGCGGCGGCAGCTACGGTATCGACACCACTGGGGCTGTGGGCGACAGCGACTTCGCGTATCGCCTGATTGCCGAGCGCAGTCATGAAGATTACTGGCGCAACTACGGAGCCGACGAACACACCCTGGTCGCGCCATCACTGAGTTGGACGGGTGAGCGGGCCAACCTGACCCTGGCTTATGTCTACAACGACTATTCCAGCCCGTTCGACCGCGGCACCGTGTTTGAAAACGGCGAGCCGATGAACATCAGCTACAAAGATCGTCTGGACGAAACCTGGGCGAAAACCGTTGGCATCAGCGAAACAGCGACGGCCAAATTTGAGTATCAACTTGACGACAGTTGGAAGTCCCGTGTGGTCTACGGCTGGAACAACGACCGCTACAGCCTGGCTATTGCACAGCCGGTGGCGGCGGGCACCAACCTCGGCGTCGGTCGCCTGCGTCGCCAAGCCAACGGTGGCCACTATGATTATGAAACCCGCTACACCGCGCTGGATTTTATCGGCGACCAGCAACTATTCGGCCAGCGCCACGAAATCCTCTTCGGTGTCGACAACGAGGTGCAGGATCGCTACCGCGGCAAGACCTACCGCAATGCCAGCACGGCGGCGGGTAACCTCAATGTCTACAACCCGGTGTATGGAAACCTGGCTGAGCCCAGCCTTGTCAGTGCCGTGCAGAGCAACGCGAAAAATCAGCTGACGTCGACCTCGCTGTACCTCAAAGACAACTGGCATTTAACCGAGCAATGGATTCTGGTGTTTGGTGGTCGTCAGCAGCATTACGATCAGTTCGCTGATCAGGGGCTTGGTACTTCCCACACCACGCTGCGTGATAGTAATGGCGAGCAATTCATTCCCTTTGCTGGCGTGGTCTACCAGCCTACCGATGCCTGGTCGCTGTACGCCAACTACAGCCAATCGTTTGTGCCGAACACCGACACCGATGACCAGGGTAATACCTTCGACCCGGAAGAAGGCGTCAGCTACGAAGTGGGCGCCAAGTTCACTCCCTCCGACGCGCTTAACGTAAATCTGGCCCTATTCGACATTGTTAAAAAGAACGTCGTGACTACCTCGACCCTGTCCAATGGCAGCAGCTTTTCCGAGGCTGCGGGCAAGGTCGGTTCGCGCGGAATCGAGTTAGACGTAACCGGGCAACTCGCGCCGGGTTGGGACCTGATCGGTACCTATGCCTACACCCACACCGAAATCCTCGACGACCCCAGCGATGAGGGCAACCGCCTTAACAATGCCCCCATGCATACTGCGAGCCTCTACCTCACACACCACCTCAGTGTGATGCCAGCGGCGACCGGGCAATGGCACCTGGGCGGCGGTGCTCGCTATGTGGGCGAGCGCGCAGGCGACAACGACAACAGCTTCTGGATGGATAGTTACACCGTTGCCGATGCATTTTTGCGTTGGGACCTACCCGTCACAGATTACAAAACGCGTCTGCAGCTAAACGTGGATAACCTGTTCAACAAACAGTACTACCCGTCCAACACCGGCAGCGGTCAGCTGCAAGTCAACGAAGGCGAGCCCCTCACCGCGCGACTTACCGCTAGCGTAACCTTCTGACTTTTGCCCTTATCCCAAAGGGGGCAAACCGCCGCCCGTATTCGTTGCGATGCGGGCGGGACGTTGACAGGTGGACGTCGGATCGAAGTTAGAGTCTGCGGGCAGCCTTGCAGCGGACGTTGATCGTTGATCGCACGTTGACACTTTTTCGACACCCAATAAAAAACCCCTGACTTTCACTAAGAAAATCAGGGGCTTGTTTGGTGGAGCCGGGGGGATCCGACCTCGGTCATCAAAATCCCCAACTCGCATCTAGAGGTTCAAGCCGGTGCGGGGGCAAACCCACGCGGTGTCTGGCTTTCTCGAAGCTCAAAGATAGGGCGTAAATTCCCATCGTCAAGAGCACAACAAAAAAGATCGAGTTTTTCTCAGTTTTTTGTAAGGGTGGAAGAGGCTGGCCCGCGGCGATTTGTGGCGGAGGAGCCAGCGTGGTCTACGGTCACGCGAAGGTTCCGGTACCTCCCTAACAGTTATTTATAATTTTTTATAAATAATTCAATAGGTTAGTACTTTTAACTATTTTTCTAAGGTTTGTAAAAAGCTATAAATAGTGCTTTATAGGTGCTTAAAAGGCCTAGTTTTGCTCGAAAAAATCACTTAATTGAGGACGCGACCCGAAATCTCAGCAGCCATGCGCGTTTGCACCCACGTGACCAGTCAGTAGCATTTATGCAGACCGAGCCTCTAAGCCCCGTGCGATCCACGATCGCACGGGGCTCATCGAAGGCTTCACCTCATGGCCGATAGCGAACCTGAACACCACGATTGCCGTCAGGAGACTGGAGAACATCGTCCGCCCGCTGACTACAAAAATCCTCTACAAAGTCCTTGATGGCGAAGGCCGTCTCCAGCGCTCGCTTGTCTTCGGGAACATGAGCAGCAAGCGCTCGTGGCATTACGACGATGCACTTTGCCATTGCGCGGGAGATTGCGACGTTGGTTCGCTCTAGCTGCATAAGGAACGTTTCCTCACCGCTAATGACGTCCACATCTGCAACGCCGAACGTCACGATGATAGTGTGGCGCTCCCCCCCCTGGAACCGCTCCACAGTGTCAACCGCATCTGAAATATGGGCCGTTTCCGCAGGCCATATTTCAGTTAGTGCCTGTACAACCAAGGCCCGCTGCGCGCGGTGCGGCGTCACAATACCCACACACTCAGACCAGAAATCTTCAGAGCTCGGCGTGGAGTGGGGCTTGGGTTTGAGCCCCCAATTATCGAGTGCACCACTTACCGAGTGCCGCAGCCCACGGACCAAGTTAGCTACAACCTGTGCCTCGTACCTGTTGCCCTGCGACGAGATATCGTCATCGTGCAATACAGTTGCCACCCTAGTGCCAGGGTCCAGTACACGGTCAAACACCTGTGCCCAAGGATAACTAGGCCAGTAGTCTGGCTGGGCAGGAAGCGGCTGCATCAGATGCAATCGGCAGTTGCCGTAAGCGGCTGTGAGGCTCTGTGGGTAGCCAATCGACCGGGCAAAATCAACAATGTGGTCGGCAGAACGGTAGTTGGTATCCAGCACGCATTTCTGCACGGGAACCGCAAAGGGGCGATGCAACAAATAAGTCTGGATGCTCCCAACGAGGTATGCAGCGTCCTTCGGTGCCTCGATTGCAGCAATTGGAGGCATCTGCAGGTGATCCCCTGCCACCACCACCCGAGCATCGTCCCGTAGCCCGGAGAAAGCAGCGAGAGCTTTGGCCACCGGCACTTGTGAACTTTCGTCAACAACAACGACATCAAACACAGGGTGCAGCGCATTCCCACCGAGTGTCTTGGCGAACTGACGCCCCTGCATCACTTGGCAGCCGACGATGGTCACCCCCGAGCTACCCGCAAGAAGCTGAGTACAACCCCGCCACTCGGCATTGCCAGAGTCAAACACCATGTTCTCGTAAGTGATATGTGAAGCGATGCCTTGAGGTGTAGCGCCTAGCGTACGCCCCCTCGAGTAGCCGACAAACATCGCACACCGAGCGCTCGGATCTTGTGACAAGAACTTGGCAGCACGGTGCATCACCTCCTCCACCGCTTTATACGTTGGACCAGTGACTAGAACTCGGAGCGGCGCATTCGAAGCTATCGCCTGCACGGTCATTGCATGAAGCATCGCAGCAAGAGTGTTTGTCTTGCCCGTGCCAGGAGGTCCCCAGATAACGGTTAGTTGTCGCTCCAACGCATGCGTAATGGCATCGCGTTGTGAATTGTTGAGCGAATGACAGATACCAACGGCATTGGCCAGCGCACCTGCAGTAGCCCCCGCTAAAACTATCTGCTGCTGAAGGACTCCAGGAGCCCACAGAACCCTTGCCGCCGGGGACTCCGCGTCATATGTACGACGGGCAGGGGGCGTTACACCGATAGCGCGCACAGCGTTGGGATCAGGTACTGCGATGCGAGGGTTGCCAATAGCCTGAAGAATCGGCTGACTATGCTCCGCCCAGTTGAACATCTTGGGCTTTTTGGCCTCGACAAGAAAAATGTCGTTCAAAAGCGAGATGGAACCGTGCTGCATCAGGTATGGCACCAGATGGGATTCCCTGCGACACGTAATTTCCACTTGCGCAACAAGACCAACACGGTCGAACGAAACCAGGCGCGCCTCCACCGCAGACCAAAGAGGGGTTTGCAACACTTCGGGCGCGCCTTGAAACTGTGGTGCTCCAGTAGCCACGATGCTACCCACCCGTTGCAAAGGCATCCCGGGTCTGCCTACTTTTCCAACGGTCAGCCTAGAGTCCTCTTTGAACTTGGCCTCAGATGAGCTTGGGGCAACGTTGAATTGGTAGAGATCATCGCGGAGGTGCACCCCCCCTTGCAGAACGATGGCTTCGTAGGTCGCCTCCAGCCTCTCGCCATCCATCGAAAGCGCGATATGAGCCTCAAGCTGCGAGGTGTTGAAATCCAGATCGTCCCACCAAAGCCAAAGCTTGGCGTCGAAAGCGACGCTTGAGGCCCCACGAGGGACCGAGACAGGAATGCGCGCCTCCCTCGCCCGAAACTGGCCTTGGTAATCCTCGCGTAGTTTCTCGCACACAGCTTCCAAGGCAGAAGACTGCCGCTCCAAAGCGTCCGAATACTGCGCGATAAGTGTATTCCGAGGAATGGTGGTAACGCCCCGTTTCACCTGTGGCGTATGCGCCCATAGCTCGTAAATACGCTCACGGGGGATGCCATTGCTTAGGTACTCGCGGTAGTAGGGGTCGGTGATCGCAGGCGAAAATGTGTTGCGTCGGTAGCACTCAACGGTGTCGAACAATGTGATGACGTGCCGGCTTGGCGCGAACACCAACCGCCTAACAATATCCTCGACCGTCACGATGGTCGCAGCTTCAACAGCGTCAGCACGCTCCAGCATCTCGTCAGACGCGAACACCCATGCAAGCGCCTTTGCCCTTCGGGCAGACAGCGCTAGCACTCTGGGCAGGTGCCTACCCATTGCGTTGCAAAGCTCTTGAAACTGTCGCTGCTCCCAGAAGTGAATTTGCCCTGTAATGGACGCTCCACCCTTCATCTGCTCGGCAGTTTCAATCCACGTGGCAATCTGGGTTAGGAAGCCTTCCAGGGCGACCCACTCCGCTTGCAACAACTTGTCGTCAACGATGAAGGGGACAGGGCGGAAGCGACGTGGTGCCTGTCCAGCAGTGAAGGTTGTGGCAATGCCGCTGAGTGCAAGACCTGTCAAGAATCCGGAACTGGAGTCAAAGTTGATGCTCGCGTAGAGCAAGATGTTCGCACCACGGACCAGAGAGGCAATAGCACCGCCCATATCCCGGGAAACACTGCCTGAGTTGATGGCCGCAGACCGTGCGGGAAACGCCTTCGCCTCCTTCTTCAACAGCGTGTGTTGCTGCAAAGCAGGATGACCCAAAGCGCCCGCAAGCCCGGTCGTGTCAACAACGGTATTTTTGTGGAGGACCTTCTTGGCTCCTCGTGTGATGCCAGGAACCAGGCACAGGTGACCTGTGGACGCGGCCAGAGGCATGCAGTAGTTATCGGGGTTTCCGTCGACGACACCTCGGTGGGTGGGGCCCATGTGGCGCCTATCGCCCAACCAATCACACGCACTGCAGCTTCCTGAAATGTGCCATTCCAGCGCCTGCCATCCCTGCCCTGGTGTTCGACCAGTACGCACCACTCTGGCCACATCAATGAAGAAACTACGAATAGTCGGCAGGTAGAATCGAAGCTGGGCATCCTCAGAGTCGGCCATCAACGCATCAAGAAGCACCTGCTGGGTAGCACCACCAACCTCAGCTTTGTCTAGCTCGCTGTCGACTTGGTTGTGCCGTGTCCACAGCCTGGCGTCGAGACTGACAAAAAAGCGGTTGGCCAGGTCCGTCCGTGCCTGCAGCCAGTTGGCTAGCATCACGGCGTACATCGCAATTTCCGAACAGTAGCTCGGGTTCGACTCCGACGTGTGCTTAACGTCGAGAACGCAAATCGCCTTCCGCGGCTCAACCAGCGCATCAATTGGGCCGCGGGTCCCGTTTGGCAGAACCTCTTGGTCACCTGCCTGCACGTCCCTGATGTAGAAAATGTCCGGTACGAAGTCGGCTATGGGCGGCACCTGCGGGATGTCTGCCGCATCCACTCCGATTGTCGAAAGAACGGTTGTCTGACGCGCCCCAAGAGAAAAATGTCCCTGCAAGATAAGCTGGGGAACTGACGTTGCAGCCGTCAGTGCCGCCTCCAGATCGACATTCCCGTATTGGCTAGTGCTCTTCGAGTACCGCACGATACCGCCGAATAGCCGTACGAGCTGATCATTCCGGTCAACTTCGAATTCTTTGCCCTGTACGGCCAAGATACCAATACCGGGTCGCTTGATGGGCTCAGGAAGGCCTGCGCCCGCCATCGACGACTTGTCGTGCAACGACAGGAAAAGCTCCTTGTCGCACTTGGTACGAAGGAACATCGACAAGGTGCTCTTCGATACCTTCAACTGGATGGAGCTTCCTGCAGTAGCCATCTTCTCTCCCTAACTTCTTCTCACATGGAAGTCGTATTCTCTAGCCGCAGCCGAGCCCGCCGCCATGTGGTCGGCTTGGCGTTTTCCAGATGCAGCTGTTTTGGCGCTACGCACAGAGATCTCCTCCCATCGCACGCCAGAGGCCTCCAACGAGGCACGAACCAAAGCTTTAGCATCGACCTTTGACGATGGGATGATTCCGAATCGGATGTGCATGTCCAGGTCTTCAGCGTTCGTCCTAGCCATGTTTCGCCAGACCCTGCCAAGAGACTCCGCGAACGATTCAAATCCTGCGTGCTGAAGCTGGGCGCTATTGCCATATACGACATGGTCTGAGCCACCCAAAAACCAGTTCCGCAGCCACTGATCCTCGACGTAAGTGCGCATGCCGTAATACGGCGGCGAGGTAACGACAACGGAGAAGTCACGACAAACCGTCGGCAGCGAGGCAGCCTCTCGAGAATCGCCCTTCCGCGCATCTGTCAGTACACCTGTCTGGGGCAGTTGAGGACTGTCAAGGCGCGCTAGCTTGCGCTCCAGAACCTTCAGAACATCCGCATCAGGCGCGACGAGCTGCCTCTCCTTCCAGTAGCGTACGGAGTAGTCTGGCTTGGAGGAAAAGGTACGCGGCATTTGATTTGAAAAGTAAGAGCGCCGCTCCGGCGTCTTGCTCGTAGGGCCGTGCAGGCAGCCCAGCATCGCTGCACGCAAGATGACGGTCGTGTCGCTGTCACGCCCAACTCGAAGGAGCCCTTCGCGTATCGCGCAGACCTTCTGCAGCACACTGGGATGAAACGCGGCTTGGAAGAAGCTGTTGTCAGGCATCGCGGCCAGCTCGTGCTCTTCCATATAGCTGCGTGCCAGTTGCATTACGCGCACGGTGTCGACCGCGGCCAGCTTCGCACGAGCGATAGCAACGGCTATAGGAGAACTGTCAATTCCGCGGGCAGCTAAACCGAGTTTGCGTGCTGCAAACAGGGTCGTTCCCCGGCCGCAAAAGGGATCCATTACTACGGGATTTGCCGTACGGTACTGCTTGAGCACCCCTAGCGGGTACTCAAGCGGGAACATCGTAAAGTAAGGGCAGATGGCGTTGAGGGCATTATCACGCTCATACGCGAGAGATCTGGACATGTGCGGTTCGCTGTTATTTGCGCTTGGTTTAGGTAGAACTGTTCCTTGTGCCCGCCCCAGAACCGCTGGCCGCTTCTATGTCGCTAGGGCGATGCGCCCACACTTCTTAGAGCTTTTGCCTGCTTTCCTCGTCGCGATTCACAATTATCGCCGCCGATGGCGAGCGTCACAACCCTGGTAGAAAATGGCAGCTATTGGCGGACAACCATTTATTGCCGAGATGTGTTGCTAGCTACGAGCAGATCATCTGTCCCTTCCCCAGGCAGAGCGGTTAAACAGCACTTTCATGGCCTGCTCAACAATGCCGGCTCCTTCGCCGGCGGCAGCGCCGAATAGGGGATTCAGAGCTGCAAGGATGATCCGAGACCTTGAGCTGCAAACTTGCTGAGTTATTGTGTTCTGAACCTCGCTTTACGCTCGATGAGCAAATAAGGATCGTGATTGAACCAGAGGCTATCTGATTTACCTGGGATGCTGGGCGAGACGAGGATTGCCAAAGTGCGAGACCGAGGAGAGCTCCATGTGCACCTTAACGGAGCGATTCCGGCACCGACAATTGAAGAGATACTCGCCGACGAAGCAACGGATCTACCCCCGGGGTTTCTAATCGAGCGCGACCTACTTCGAAGCACACCCTGTCAGTCCTTGGCGTCGTACCTAACTCCGTGGCAGGTGCTGAGGCTCTTTCCTAAAAAGCGCGAGAACCTGGATCGTATCTCCAATTCAGTCGCCGCTAGCCTCGCGCAGAATGAAGTACGCTTCGTCGAACTACGAAGCAGCGTCTTGTACCTCGCCCACCTGCAAAAATGCTCGCCCACCCAAGCGCTAGAAAATCTGATCGAATCAACCAGGATCGCCTCGCTGCGCCACGGAATTCGTCGCGGTCTGATTCTTACGGTGACGCGCGGCGACTACGGTGCGGTTTGCCTTTCCACACTATTACAGGCCTATCAAGACCTCGGCGAGCCTGGCGATGTGGTGGGGATCGATCTTGCGGGCGACGAGGAGATCGCATATCCAACAGAGTTGCCGTCACTTTTCCGGAAGGCAAAAGATCGATTCGGACTCGGGGTCACCATACATGCCGGTGAAACCGGTCGCGTGGAGAACATTAGAGCAGCTATGGAATTATTTGGTGCCGACCGCATTGGCCATGGTACTGCTGCTGGCAAGGACCCTCACCTGCTAGACCAATTGGCCACGCAGGATATCTGCATTGAGGTATGCCCGATTAGTAACAGACTCACCGGCGCGGTACCTTTCGATGAGGCTCATCCTCTTCAGAAATTTCAGCGCTTCGGGGTTCCGTTTGTTATCTGTTCAGACAACCCTGCAATTCATCAGCGTGGCCTAGCGGATGATCAAGCGGTCGCGATGGCTGAAGGACTTACCGCCAGCGACATGGACCAGCAGTATGAAATAGCCAAGCGCTACTCATTCATAAGGGATCTAGATTGAAAATTCGATTCATGTCTGGCAACGCGCACAAGCTCGCAGAAGTGCAGCGAATCCTGGAACCCGCCGGCGTAGAAATAGTGCCGGTGTCGAGGAAGATTGAGGAACTGCAGACCGAAGATGTCGAACGCTTAGTGCGGGATAAGCTGATCAAAGCATTCGAAGAAATCGGTCGCCCACTTTTCGTAGAGCACACCGGCTTGTATTTGAAAGGTCTCAATGGTCTACCTGCAGGATTGACCCAAATCTTTTGGGACAGGCTGGAGGCGGATCGATTCGCCAAGCTTGTCGAAGGACTAGGAGATGCGACGGTGATGGCGAAGACGGTACTTGGCTTTTGTGATGGACGCGAAATTCGGTTGTTTGAAGGATCCATTGAGGGAACAGTGCCACTTGAGCCGGCAGGCCCAAGGGGCTTCCAGTGGGACTGCGTCTTCGTCCCGGATGGATACACCCAAACCTTCGCTGAAATGGGTGAAGCCAAGGACAATATTTCTATGCGTCGTAAGGCTCTTGACCAGTTTGCGGCTTATCTCAAGTCTGTGAGAGGCGTGAAATGAACGCCGAATTACTTCATGCGCATCGCACCAACAAATTGATGCTTTTTGTAGGCGCTGGCGTGTCTGCCAATCTTAACTTGCCCACCTGGAGCCAGCTGACGGCGCACATCGCAACGGAACTGGGTTATGACCCTAAGATTTTCTCTACCTATGGTACCCACCTAGTGCTTGCGGAGTTCTACAAGAAGAAAAAAGGAAGCCTAGGGCCGCTGCGAAGCTGGATGGACCGCGAATGGCATAACCCCGATACAGACATCACTAAGTCTGAGATTCATCACCTGATTACCCTTGGAAAATTCTCACGGATCTACACAACAAACTATGACCGCTGGCTGGAAATCGCCCATGACAAGTTCGAGGTCCCCTACGACAAAGTCGCTAGCGTAGCAGACCTCGTGTCCGTGACAGACGGCCGTCGCCAGATTGTCAAGTTTCATGGAGACTTTGATGACGACGCTTCAATCGTTCTTGATGAGACTAGCTATTTCCAGAGGCTAAATTATGACTCGCCGCTGGACATCAAACTCAGCAACGATTTGCTGGGGAGCTCAGTCCTTTTCATCGGGTACAGTCTGACTGACTTCAACATCCGACTCCTTTTCTATCGACTGACTGAGATGTGGGGCCGCTCCGCCCTCTCGTCTGCGAGGCCGAAGTCCTATGTGTTCACAAACCGGCCGAATCCGGTTGCAGAGGAGGTTTTAGGCCATTGGGGAATCGAAATGATTGTTTCGGAGGAGGATGACCCTAAAAAAGCGCTCACCGATTTCCTTAAGGAACTTGTGAACTAAACTAGTTGCGAGTAGGCAATTATTTCACAGTGGCGCAGGCGTGCGGTAGCGAAGACGCAGTGGTACATGTTCGTCGTCGATCCCAAGCAGCTTCTTTCAGAGCTGTCTCAAAAAATGGAGTTGGGGGCGCCGGGTATCAGTTGGGCTGTAACGGGCGCCGCCGCTGCAAATGTTAGAGCACCGTTGCTGACCGGTGTCGATCAGGTCGAACTCATTATTCCCTGTGGGCAGGCGGAGGCAGTGGCAGCTTCGCTTTCGTTAAAGCCTGCGTCGAAAGGGGGGGATGTGAGGTTGATTGAGCGAGATGGTGCAAGCACATTGTTCATCGCCCATTACCCTGAGTTGCCGAGCCGGTGTGCGGGGGTCCTGCATTCTCTATATGGATTTGCTTGATGGCCGGGGCCGAAATCGGGAGTTAGCCCTTCATCTGAGGCTAGCGCTAGAGAAAGGGTGGCAATCAGAGTAAGTGTTTTTGCTGGTTCAAATTCTCGAAGGGGATTCGAACTGGCATCCGATATTCCTGCTTGGCTTACAATATCGCTACGTTATGAGCAGCCCATAGGCGTAGCGATGAGGATCGATTTTTAGAGAGACCGAGCTAGGATCTGTTCTGTCGTCGAAATGAGATAAAGGTCCTCATCATGTCCGAAATGACTCTATTTGGATTTCGCTGCTGTAAGCCACAAGGTTGGTTTAAGCCGGAAAGCCATTTACAGCCATATCAGAGCCGGGGAGTTTCTCCGGCAGCTCAAGATTGGTCGCGCTAGCAGATGGCTCAAGCACGAGGTGGACGAATGGATTGAAGGGCTTGCAGCGAAGGGGAAACCTAATGGTTGATCCGCTATCCTGCCTTTTGCGTGCTTTATTCGGTAGCTGGTGGTTCCATAGTTTCTTGATTGGTAATGCCGAAAGGTACGTGCACCGAGGGAGCTACAGCACTGGCTGATTTCAGATGCCCAGATTGATCGTCGAAAAAGATGTGCGGTTTCAATACGCCCAACACCTTTCCCTTCTCGATCCCGCCCAGGAAGAACGCATCGTTAGCCATAACTCCCCAGCTTTTGAGGGTGTTCATTGCCCGCTCATGCGAAGGCGCGTTTCGCGCAGTCACGATCGAAACACGCAGGCGGTTCTCGTAGCTGGCATTGGATCTCTTATGATCCTCTTCCACTGATTGCAGCTTTGAGATTCGAACCATGAACTCCTTAAGAGGACCAGGATGGTGCGGCTGCATAACATTTTTTACTTCGTGAGCATGAAATTCGGTCAAGCCGGAAGACTGCATGACTGCCTCTGACTCATCTCCCGCCAAGACTCCATCGAAGTCGAACGCGATACGGAGCGTCTGGTCTGCTTCATCGTCATCGAACTTGGATTCGAGCATCTGCCCAGCGGGGTACCCAGCCTTGATGGCAGACTCCACATCTGACTTGTCGCCCGACAAAAATAGCGCGATGTTCAGCGCGGGGATGTACTCGTAGGGTGATCTGCCCTGCATGAAAATGGCACGGGTCATGGGTAGGCCGTAGTGCTCAATCGTTTTCATCACGCGCAACCCGGTATCCGGATCATTCTTTGAAAGCAGTACGACCTCAACAAGAGGGTCAGTTGGATCAGGGCTTAGGTCGTTCAACGACAGTAGGCGCTTTATAAATGGGTAGGCGATCCCTTTTGGTAACGGATTTTCCAAGTTGAGTTCTTGGAATTTCCGATACTTCTCTTCCCCTTCGCTTTTGAATACGGCGTCTGATTCTCGTAAATCAAAGACCGCGCTGGAGGCTACGCCGATTACTAAGCGCCTCTCTAACTCATAAGGCATCTGAAGTCTCACTACGTCGTTCGGATGGAGGTAGATTGCCTTCTCTTGAAGGCAAATTGTCAGCTTACTTTGCTGGCGGTGTTTATGAATGAATACGAGCCGTTCTACTTCACTGATGATGATGAATTTCCGGGTTTGCTCGCCACTGACATGACTAACTCTTGTGTACGTCTGAGCCCTTCGGATAACCTATCGCCCATCGTGTTGACCGCGTTAGCACGTGTGGTACCTGAGCAACCACGGCTGAGAAGTTGCCTCCTCAGTTGATCGGCTCAAAGGGCTTGCCCTCTCTCTCCAAATCCATTCGCTAACCATGACCTGTTGCCTGAGGCGGCACGGTGCTTGTTGCCGTGGTTTACCTGGAGAGAACTATGAACATTTCTGATCTGCTACGCGCCACTCGCGACGTTTACGTCCTGACCGAGAAGCCAAACCTTGAACAAGGAAGGTCTGATCGCTTCTGGTCTATGCGACTCGAAGGTCTTCATCAAGATCACATACGCAGCGCGGCAAACGAGCTGCGCGACCGTTGGCCACGCCCAATCCCTAAGCATCTGGCGTCCTCTACCAAATCGACTGCGCTTCAGCATGCACTTGCCCGCTCTCTTGGTGCTCGGTCCTATGATCGTTGGCTCGAAGTGGAGCAACAAAAAATTGCTGACTTTCTTTATGAGAATGGTATGTCTGTACCGACCGATCTCATTAAGTGGTCCTACGCTCCCGGGCTCGCGGGGCCTCTGACAGCCGAACAGATTGCTGACCGGTTATTCAACTCCGGTTTGCCGATGCCAAAGCGGATCTTTACGGGTGTTGGGTCTTTGCTGTTCGCTCCCAGAGGATATGGCCGTATTGATATCGATCAGCTTGCGCAGCTTGCCTTCTGGACAGACCAGCAGAGATTCGACTTTTGTGAGCAGCATGCGGACCAGGTGATTCTGCGTGCCGAGCATATGAAAGGCGGAGCGAGTGGCCCTGCGTACCTCGACATGACTGGGCGAATGCTGATGCTCAACGCAGTGAGTGAATTCGTCGGCTGCATGTACACGATGTTGGGCAGCAATTTGGTTCAGCCTGTCCTCGACGCGCCGGTGTTCCGTAGTTACAACATGTCCGAAGCGGATCAGGCGTTTGAGATAAAGCTGTTTCATTTGCTGCGTCACGAGATTGAGCGCAGCGACGACGGTTGGGTCGAGGTATTGCCTTCTCCTGGAAATTCCAATCTCGTGTTTCTTCGCGGTGCGAATGGCACGTTTGACTGGGTAGTCCGCGACCAGCGGGACAAGCCATTCTCGTCTAACCCGCTTTATCCGTTCTTCGCTAAGGATGAAGTCCCGAGCGCAATGGACCAGAGTAAGATTGAGGGCCACTTGTATTTTTCGCCTGGAGTGTGGAAGGAAAAGCTGGAGCACGATGCAGAGTCGCGCCATTACCAAGAGGGCGGTTTTGCAGCGAATTGGCCTGGTTATGCAAAGCTTGTTCAGCGGGAACTCATTGTCGGTCAGGGATACCAAATGCCTCGGGCTAAAACGGCGCCGGCGTCTGACCACTTTGTTGCGCATCGGTTAGATGACAGTTGCTTGATGGTCTCGCCTCTAGTCACGGTTGCTGAGTTCTTTGAGTTCTATGACAGGACTGATTGGGAACAGGCTAGGCAGGAAAAAGCCAGCAAGACGCCGGGGCAGGGGATTGACGATTTGGGGACTATCAACATTGAGGCAAGTGATTCGCCGGTGAGCGTGACTTGGCTGGATGCCGTGGCCTATTGTCGAGACTATGAACGGCGTACAGGGCTGCCGGTCCGTCTGGTACGCATTGATGAGTGGCGCCAGTTTGCACCACCACCGACACTGGACCGCTCCCAGATTTCTTCCGTTCGCAGCTTTAAGGTGGTCAAAGGCCAAATGCCAGAGGACCCCATTTACCGAGAAATGGGCTGGGCCGTTATTGGTGGAGATGACAAGTTGGGTGGCAACTCGTCACACCGTTATATCTCTGATGGCTCCATGCGATTTGCGTCAAACCTGAATTGGGCATTCAGCGACAGCGGGGTACCGTTTCTTGCCGTGTCTGGCTTCGGTGAATGGTTGTGTGATTATCAACATGGGGCCGCTCCCGCCGTATGTGCAGCAACCGGACTATCAATCGCTGGTGGCCCCATGGAGCGAGATCTGTGTCCTGTTCATATGTCGATGCGTTACAAGGGGGCGAAGGTCGGATTTCGACTTTGCTACATCGCACATCCAGACGCCTGAGCTCAAGGCTTAAGCCAAAACGATGGCTGTCCCACAGTTAGGCATTTAGGACAGTCCAGACTTTAAAGTGGCAATCCTCTTGCACCAAAGTGGTCGGCGTTAAGCTGGTCACTTTGCTCAGTTGTGCAGACACAGCTCCACGATTTTTTGAAGGATCGAAGTCTTTGCTGATTCCCGGAGCTTCACTATGTCGAAGGTGAACGTAGAGAAGAACATCTCACCCAGCGGGTGGCTCAAGACGGGAACCTTCGCTCCGGAGTCGTTCGTGATTACTACGTTGTAGACGAGGCTCTGTTTGGAAATGGTGTTGTTGGCCGCTTTGTTAGACGCAACAAAGAACCAGGCCCCTTCAGTACCGTTATCCTGTATGAATATGCTATGGCGCTGTTTCTGCCTGGTTGGCGTGAGGTAGTAAGGGAGGGCAGATACCTGGACTCCGACCTCTCGCGAGGGAGACATGCCGTTGTCCTGGCGCTCCTGATTGTCGAACACGGTGTTCCCGATGACCGAGGGTATCCGATCGGTTCTATAAGCGCTTAGCCAGGCGTTTGTTTCTTTATCGCGGATCAGGAACGCCCCATCCCAAATGACATCGAAGGGCTTCTCATCGCCTTTACTGAGGGAGCTACTGAGCGTCTTGAATTCGTAGTTGAATTCACCCTTGGAGGCATCGTCGTATCGGCGCGATTTCTCAATTTTGATTGTCTCGCCGGCAACGGATACATCCAGAACTTGGATATAGACGTTCTCCTTCCAGTCTCTCCGGCAACTCACCAGCTCTAGGGACATTGTGGGCAGCGCTGCTTCGCTGATGGTTACGGCCTTGTCCTTATGGATTGACTCTTTCAGGGCCAGTTCCTGCAAGGATTTTTCGATAGCTGCCTCAGACGGAAGTTTGCTGGCAACTACGTTGAACCCCTGGCAGATGCTGCCGATAGAGTGGGCGAAGCGATGGAGCTTGACCGACGTGTAGTAGTCGAACTCTGCCGTGGGTTTACGTTGCTTGGCAGCAAGAGCCTGCCAGAAGGAGTTGAAGGACTCGTCGATGGAAGTGTCAAAGATGCTGGATCCGTTCTTGCTCCCGCCAGCGGTTTTGAACTTCTCACTTAACACCAGATAGTTGGTTGTGCCCTCATTCAGTTGTTTGGGGTCTGGAAGGGAGTCGGCGGCCAGGACTTTTGATGCTCCAAACCTGTCGACGAGGTCGCTGATGAAACCAAGTCGGGCCTCATCACTTGAATAGCTAGTCACAGTATCAAGCAGCCAAAGTGGATTCGACATGGTCGGAAGCCCTTCAAGGAAGGCTTTGACTTGGTGAGTGGCCTCGTACACGACAGGGATAAATTCAACCCCTGAAAACTTCAGTAAGCGCTCGATTCGATTGAGACAGTCAGTTTGATGGTAGTTGATGCTGTTTTCATAGCGGTCGCAGGCCTTGGCATTTTCATTGTTCGTGGCGAATGCCATGTAGTTGCGATCACTGTTTGTTGTAGCGCTGAGCCGGCGGGTGCGTTCGAATCGCTTTCCGGCCCAGTCGAACATGAGCTCGCCGCTATCTGTGATCGATCGGCTGATGGCGCTCTGTGTGGAAGAACACTCCATAACCACTCGATTGAGCTTAATGGCGAGCTCCTGTTCTTTGGAGAAGTACAGTTCGTACTGCAGTGCATCGAAGACAAATTTGCCGTCCCTGGTTTTGCGGCTCAGCATCAGAGCAATGTACATGTCAGCATTGAACTCGACTGGGGCAATTTCGTAATGCTTGTCCACGTCCATTAAGAACGAAAGTTTGAGTTTCAGGTCCAGCAGGGCCTGAATCGCGTAGAGAGGTTTCAGCGAATGCGCAGCGATAACCTCCCGAACCTGGCCACGCTCGGGGGATAGGGCGCTTAGATATAGGAAACCGAAAACACCCTTTCTCGCGTTGAATTTGCTGTAGTGCACTTTGGTGGAGGCAGAAAGGCCGAGCTTCTTGCGGATGAAGTCCTTGATGGTCGAGTCGACACGCTGGTAGTACCCCTCGGTTCTCTCTTCAGGATTGCGGGTTACCTCAACCACGGCTGCCTGAATATGGCCAACCCCTTCGGTGGCGGCCGACAAGCGATCAATGATGGTCTCCAGGTCACCAGGTAGCTTCAGCATGTTGGTGCGGGCCTTGGCGGCTGCTCCTGGTTCCAAGACATTGAAGAGGGTCATTCCGCGCTCCTTAGCAGCAGTACCAGAGTAGGGTTGATCATCAAGCGGTCATCGACTCTATAGATACGGTTCTTGTCCTTGGTAGGGACGTAGCTAGTGATTGTCTTGAAAGCGTTGAGGAAGTGGATCGGCTCCCCTAGATTGAACTCGCGCTCGGCATTTAGATCGTTGTGGTCGGGTTGCGTGTTGACATAGAGGAAGCGTGGGGTCAGGTTCAGTGCTCCGCACAACTCATACATGTCCTGCCTTTTTTTCTCCGCTCTGCGAAGGGTTTTGAGCGATTGCTCGTAGTTGTCCAAGGTGCCCGACCAACGCTTCACGTCGATGCAGATGATGGTGTCTTCAACGTGGATATAGGTGTCGTAGTACTCGTACACCGCGGGCCCTAGAAGATTGATCAACTGAACCAGGCTCAGTGGTTTGATCCCGAGTGCGGAGAGCACCTTCGAGAAAATGAACTCCCCCACGTTCCCCTTAAGCAGCGGGATGAGCGCCGGGTTAGGTAGGTGTATATCAACCCCGTCGCTGGCCATGTTGCACGCTAGATTAACGATGCCAGGCCCCGAATCATTGTCTTTGCCGTCGGTGCGTACGTAGTCAGGAACCAGCCATTTGCCGGGCTGATAGACAGCTTGCCCGTGAAGCAGGTCGGTGAGGTGGTGGACGCTTTCCGATGTCGTGCAGACGGTGACTCGATCTGTTACTTGCCGCGAAAGGTAAAAGGCACCTATGACTTCTTGGTAGTAGTTGGAGGCCTTTACAAGAGGAGAGGCCAGGAGC
This sequence comes from uncultured Pseudomonas sp., assembly GCA_964543145.1. Taxonomy (GTDB): domain Bacteria; phylum Pseudomonadota; class Gammaproteobacteria; order Pseudomonadales; family Pseudomonadaceae; genus Aquipseudomonas. Next base: position 271,760 of record CAZIWV010000004.1, on the reverse strand, counting down.
TTGCGGACGTACTTTTCAGGGGAGGTGATGCTGTCCGGTGACCTGAGCAGCTCATTGAACTCGATGGCATCCCAATTGCCTTCGCGCGCGCTGCTGAGAATCTTGTTTCGGAATGCCCCGCTGAAGAAGTTTTCGATGTCGTCAGCAGCGGCGGCTACGTTGGCGGTGAACTGCTCGCGTTCCACTTCGGATGGGAAACAGCGGCTCTCGGCTTGTTCCAGGCAGAACTGCATGAGCCTGTGATTCAGTAGCGAAAGGCTGTTGATGAGAAGGTCGTTACCCTCACGACGAAGTCGGCTATACCTCACCACCAAGTCGTCGATGACATCACTTGGTAGGAAGATTTCGGTGTGAAGATGGCTATCCCGTCTTTCAACGCGGCCTACAGCCTGGATGATGGCTTTGAGTACCGCTAGATCATGCTCGTGGTTGAGGATGCGGCGATTCTTGGGTTGCATCAGGTTTGAGTCGAACTCAGACAGGCGAACAGCCTCGTTCTCCCCGGATGAGATGTGTTTTAGGAGGAGTATATGGTTCTTGACGGTGTTGAGGCCGGTGTCTTTCTCACGGATCGCGCTGTAGAAGGGTGTATTGACTAGCACCAGACGGTCGAAGTCTTGGTGGAAGTTGTCCTCGCTTCGCTCAATGAACAGATTGAGGCCAGTGCCAGCGCTGCCGTATGCGGAGATCAGGCAAACGCGGGTATCTGCATCAACCTTAAGGTACTCGTCGATGTCGACCTCTTTAGCCAACTGGGAGCTGAAGAGGATGACCCTAATCCTAGTTTTTTCCTCAAAAGGTTTCAGCTCGAAAATCTTGTCCTCGTGCTGGCGCCGAAAACCTTTCAGACGGCCCTCAAGGCCCTGTGCCAACAGAGTTCTAAAAAGCTCTGCAAAACGGTTGTTCAGGGAGAGAACGAAGGTGTTCTTTCCATCCCAGGCGGCCATTAACATGGCCTCGATCTGCCGGCGGTAGGCTGACATTCGATACTTGCTTTCACGGTAGCCCTGAGGAAGCAGGGAGTTTGACCAGAATTTGTAAGCACTCTGAAAGGCAGGGTCGCTGCGCAAACCGCTGATGTCATCTGTCGATGTGTTTCGGAAGGGCCTGACTTGCATCGTTCTGGCTTTGGCGCGGGCCTCACGGAGGTCTTCCATTGCACTTACGTCCGCTACAGACCGCTGAATTACTTTTACACCAAGGTTATCGCCAAGCGCTTCCCCATAGCGGCTCAGCATTTTCCTGGAGAAGTTCCCAGAGTAGGAGTCCTTGAAGCCCGTTGTAGCGCTCAGGCACATCGCGCTGTTCTGTGTTCCGTGCAGGATACGAAGCAGTTTGACCTCAGGTAGTTCCAGGATCAGGTCCAGGTGAAAGTCGACAAAAACACGGTTCTTCACCGCATCATTTCCGAAGGGGATCTTGTCTACCTTGATCAGTGAAAACACGATTTTCGGAGCGAAGAAGGTGAAGAACGCATCTACGAAAATCTCTGCGTCCTTGGCGCGGTCGAAGATGGATGCGACGTAGGAGCTATGTTGACGAGACTTCGTGATGAACTCAGAGAGTGGAGCGTTCTGACTGGCATCTTCACCCAGTGCCAGCAAATGTCTCAGCGAGCTGTTTTGAGGGATCTTGGAGCACGCGTACAGGGCACAAAGCATGACCTGTAAGAAGTCGTGCAGAGTAGGGGCATCGCTGCGGCCTCCATCGCTAAAGGACAGGCGGATCTCGCTATTGCCGCAGACAGATCTCATTTCAATCCGCTTGAGAGCATCCTCGTTGTAGAAGCGCCTTGGCGTCATGCTGAAGATGTTGCGTGACAAGGCGAGGATCTGCTCGACATCGCGGTTGTCGATGGTGATGTGGCCAACATTCCCGGAACACATTTGCAGAATGGAGTCCAGGCTTACGCTGGCTTTGCAGTCCTCATCGTAATGTCGGCGGAGATCATTCATCAGCTCAACAGCTTCGTTGAACGCGATGGGCTCGTCCTCGTCAGGGCCATACGTTGCCGAAATCATTTCCATCAGGCGGTGGAGGCCGGCAATAACATGAGGGGGCTTGACCTTCTCGCTGATTAGCTTCTTCTTACCTTCCTCAAAAATCCGGTCGTAGCTGTCGTGCTCCTCGTCGATGACGAGGTTGAAGGTGATTCCGTTCAGCTGGAAATAGTTGGCCTCATCGGGGAGGAAGAAATCACTCTTCAGGTACGCAATTTGTTCGTCATGGCCCAGGCTGCAAGCGGCCCCGATTGGGACTGTGCTGTTCTCGTCCGCATCGGTTGGGCTGCGCTTAGCTCCAAGGATTTCGTCAAAGCCCAGCTTCTTGATATTGGGCTCTTTTTTGTTGTCTAAATACCCGATGAACGCGCGCTTCAGGAATCGTGCGGTGGTGGCAACGAACATGGTTGGTCCCACCTTAGCCCGCTCGAACGGTAGAACGTGGTCGATGATTTGGATCTTGGCTCGATCACGGTCGTCATTGGCGCGCTGAAAGCGCTCATGGGTGGTCAGGAACTCAAAACCAACTTTCTCCCGGATTACCGCCTTGGCCAGGTCCTGCAACGCATAGAGCAAGCGGCTTTTAGCAGCATCAATCCGACGGTCTAGGTCAGCTTCTCGCAGGTAGTCGGTGACCCCTGACTTCAGGAATCGAGTCTGCTCAGCCTCAGTGATCTTGAGTCCACTAATCGCGCTACTCAGTTCACCAATAGTCTCGCGGTAGTAGTCAGCTTTGAGAGCCCTCGTCCAGCCGATGTATAGATTTTCATTGCAAACACCCGATACCCAGCCGACAAAGTTGAGGTCGGATAAGTCTTGCTCCGCCAGAAAACTGAGGATACTGACACCCCGAGCAGCCGCCTTCTCCTGAGTTGCCTTAGAGACGTCTATCTGCGCCTTATGCGGGGTGATAAAGAACAGGTTGCGGTGGCCGCCGCTTTCGCCTCGCACTGCCGCGTGCTCGATGAACTGGTCGAACACGTTGTAAGACTTGCCGAAGCCGGTACCGTCGTTGGCGAAACTTACCGACGGATTAGGTTTGGCGTTCCCATTGAAAAACGGCGCCAGCCGGGTTCGATGTGAGTTTATTTCGTTGCTAAGCGCGGCACTGAGCGCCCCTTTCTGGGGAGAAGGGGCACCAGCGAACAGGTCGCCATTTTGCAACGATGGAGTCTCTGGAGGACGGCTATCGCCCTTGATGTCCCTAAGTTTCTTCGGCATGACGGCAATCCTGTGCTTGTCGAGGCGTGGGGTGGAGTTGCCCCTGAAACGAGGTTAAGCATTTACTCAAGTTGAGCAGGAACACACAATGGAGTTGATTGCACCTTTCAAGTCTCACCGAGTAGTAAACGCGTCTGCTGAGCTATCGAGTGCATATGCGCTCTACTGGGAAGAAAACTTGTCAGCTCTGGTCGAGTCAGGCGAGTTGCCTAAAGTTGCGTTACCGATAGCTGATTTCTCGATCCCCCCCCCAAGCTCACACGCCGCGGTATGTTTGTCGTATGTCAAGTTTTGGACGCGCGCATCGTTGATGTAAGTGTTGGTGTTCTAAGGCGCCAATTGGCCGCTGGCGCGAAACTTCGCATCACATGGAACATGGTAGAGATCCGTTTCAGCACGCTGCAGTCTTTATCAGAGCGCGTCGCGGTTCCAAATTTCGGTATACCGGTTCGGTTTTTTTTGGCAATTCAGACGCTTTCCATCTGCGTGAAAAGTTTACCTGTACATGCAATCACTATGGATGTGCCATCTAGGACTACATATTTTTATCCGAGCCAAGAAAGCTTTAAGTAACTGTAAGCCCATGACGATGCGGCGACCGAATCCCGTCTACTGATCACGCTCGACGAGGGGGGTAGATGTGCATGTATCGATCAAGGAGTAGTTAGTTCATGTGGTTGCCCAATAACTCCTATAGGCGCTCTCCACGAGCGCCTATCCGGATCGATAGATCTCTAGGAGAACGAGAGCTTGTTTTTCAGTTCGCTGGCGATCAGATCTATATCGAGCGGTTTGCCTGGATTCTTCTCGATGAAGCTGGTCAGAATTGAGATATAGGCAGCTCCCAGCCCTTTGGTAAGGGCTGCTGCAGTAGTTGCGGCAATAGCGCCGCCCGCCAAGGTTCCGACGCCGGGGATCATCTTCAGTATGCCAGTGACCACCGTGCGACCTGCCAGGGTGGCAGCTCCAGCACCCAACGCGGAGGTTACAAGGGTCGTCAGTGCCGCGGTGCTGGTTTCCATGCCAAACGTGATGCCGATTTTCGCCAGCATGCCGACCTGGATCGGTACCAGAAGTACGGCATCGGCAAAGGGAATGGGGGTTGCGCCAGCTGCAGCGGCGGCCGTGGCAGCAATATTGACTTCACGTTCGGCTTGTTCGATTTTCAGCTTGGTCGCTGCGGTATGCCGAGAGTTGAGAGCGTTGGCATAGGCTCTCTGCTTTGCATCAGGCAGGAGTTTAGCTGTTTCGGTTATCAGTTCGTTAATGCCTTTTTCCTTGAGCGTGATGAGTTCGCCGTCATCTTCAATTTGCTCGGGGATTGCTCTGACCGACACGACGGCGTTGGCGCTCGGCAGTGCTGCGCTGACCTGCTCGCGGAAGCCGTTGTCTGAGCGCGACTTGGTAATTGCCACAATGACAGGGATGCCTTTGTTTTTGAGCATCTCGCATAGGTGTTGCTCCGCCTCTTCAATTCTGCGGCCGTCTTCGTGTATGCAAATCCAGGCCACATGAATGTGTTTGTTTTCGTCATGGTGCTGTGAGCGCTCAGTGATTTCATCGCGCAGTTCGCTGATGATCTTTTCGTAATCTTTGAGCTCCAGGCCTTTGGAATCGATGATTACAATCGGATGGCCTTCCTTAGAAATTTCTTCTATTCGTTGTGTGACCGGTTGTCCGGAGCCAGTTTTTGCCAGCTCGCCACGGAACACACTGTTGATCAATGTGCTTTTGCCTACCCCAGTCTTGCCTGCAACGATTACGTTCACTTTGCCAGATCCTCTTACAGCCTCGTTGATCGCATCATCAATTTGTTTCTGGATTTCTGGTGTACTCACAGGAATTCTCCATATCAGGGTTTTTGCTTAGTAAATTTTGCGGTATCCGGCTTACCTAACACCGTGCTGAAAAATTCGTTGATAGGCTCAGGCAACAGATCCTGTGGGTGATCACCACCTAAGGTCGCAATGCCACTTTTGCCTTCGATGACGGTGGAGCTTTCCGCTTCACCGGAGAACACATCCACCAAATCGATCTTCACCTCGACCTTGTCGCGCATGAAGTTCCATTCTGTGGCGCGGTCCTCCCAATGCAGGATGGTGGGAAATACCAGGTAGCTGAAGCCGCCACGGCGTGCGCTGCTCAGCGCTTCGTCGAAGTCTTCGACGCGAGTGGCGCTGACGGCTTTCTGTGAGTTCTTTTGCAGGGCGGCCTTGATGACGCTGCTGGTCATTTTCCCCGAGCCTGCATAAGGCTTGGCGCCGTATTGCCCATCCTCGGGCAGTGCAATGTAGTAGGACGAGTGATCGGGCAATGCGTGCGCCGGGGTGTTGTTCACGAAGTGCGTGAAGTCCATGCAGCCCACTAGCGAAACCGCCAGCGTGGTCATTGCAATGAGCTTTGAAACCATCATCAATCCTATCCCTGGGTAGTGGCATTTCAATGGCTGAATACGTGAAGAGTGCCGTAGCCGTGTCGGTTCATGCAAGGCGTTAGCGAGGATGTCAGGTTGTATAGGGCGACAAGTCAGGCTCGCCAATCAGTATCGCCTTGGCCGATTTGTTCGTGTCCACTGTCAGACTGATCACCAGTTCGTCCAGGCCGGGGCTGAGCTCTTCAATTGCATCCGTCAGCTCGCTGGCTTCATGCAGCGCCGGCCATTGTTGCTTTACGTAAAGCACATACAGGTTTTTAAACCCGTAGGTGGGCAACTGACTCAGCGGCATTGGACTGCCCTGGTCTATGCCAACCACTTCCACTCGCAATTGTCGACTGGTGCAGCACGCCAGGAAGTGGCGGAAGGTGGCGTAGTTCTGGCCCGGCCAGTCGCTACCCAGGATGGCTTCGCGTAGGTAATCCGCAACGTGCTCGGCCCAGGTGCTGAACGTGCTGGCCGTGCTGTGGCGCGCCGGCACTAACTGGTAACCGCGCAATCCGAGCTCTCGTGAACGATGTTTGGGGTCGATGAAAAGTACGCATTCGGCAGCGTTCTCTTGGGACAGATAATCCTGCGGAGCATCAATAACCAGGGCGATATCGCAATGGCCCATCAGTGATCGTCGTTCGTGCCACTGCAGACGGGTATGGATGGCCTCGTCGCCCGACGTGAAGTTCATGACCCGCACGCGTGCAGGCGCCGGGGCCATGAATTCGCTGAGATCGAATCGCTGCACGGGTATTTTTCTGACGCTATCCAAAATGGCTTTCCTTCACGGTGTTGCGCACAAGATCAGCCATGGCGCAGACAGTTTGTGTCGCGCTCAAGCTTGACCAAGAACCAGAAGCTTCAGGCCATATCCCTGATAGTCCTCGGTGAACAGAAATACTTCGGCCGTCGCGATACCCAGGGCGTCCTCGATCAGGTTGTTCAGCGAGATTGAGTCGCCGAGTGAAAAGTCATGATTGGCCTCAATTAGCAGCACGACGTCGCTAGCAGTGGGATACAGCTCGGGTGGTGCATCGTTGAGCAGCGCCTTCACGGCGGATACACGCGTTGTGCCCCATCCTGTCGCGGTTTGGCATGCAGCCCCGGAGGGTGTTGCCGACTCATAGCTACTCCAGTCGAGCCCCAGCGTATTACGTAAAACCTGGGCGCGGTGGAAGGTGGCCCAGAAACGTTTCAGCTCATCCGTGTTGCTCCATACATAGGTGCGGCAGCCAGTCAGGTGCGGCGGTTGCTTACTGTTCAGGTAGTGAACATGCACAATCGCCGCTCGTGCAGTCATGTCTTGCCCTGGCGGTGGTATCTGCGCATTGGTGCACAACCAATGCAGCTCATCGAATGGCTGCTCTGGCCACGGTTGGTTCCAGGTTCGCGCGGTAAACGAAATGTTTACGAAGTCACTGGTGGCATCGTCTGCAACACCAGCGTGCTGGTGAAGATGCTCGACTAACTGCTGCGCCTCGAACTGCGTGGCGGCAACCACTGCAATGGTCTTTTGGCTCACCTTCAGCGCGCCTGTACTGGTGCGTTGATGCACTTGTAGCCTGGGTATTGCGCCTCCGCCGTTACCCGCGCCATCTCCGAACTCACGGCCTGAACGGTGATGCTGAAGTTAGCGCGCGGGCCAGCGTTGGCGACGACCCGTTGCAATGAGGCGGTATAGGTTTTCATGGAAGGCGCTCCTGTGAATGACGGGAGAGAGCATCTACCAGGGTTGCGACAGGCTATGTCGCAAAGGCTAGTTTTTTTCGTATAGCGCGGCCGCGCGTTTTAGGCTCTCTGCAATCTGCTCGCGCAGTGCCATCGGCTGCAGGACTTCCAGATGTTCGCCCTGACTAAGTAACCATAAATCCAGCCCTTGGCTCAGATGCAGGCTTGCTGTTACCTGCCACCAACCGTCTGCTTCGGGAACCAACTGTTGGTCATGGCTGAGCGGGTTTTCCTGGAGGCGTTGATAGAGGGTATGGCTTACCCGCAGTTGCAGCTGCACCGGCTTTTCGGATTTGAGGTGAACCAGGCTGCGCTGCGCCGCTACCGAGTGAATGTCGTAACTCTCGGGCGCAGGGATGTTTTCAAAGGTCTCTCGGGCCGACACGAATCGGTGCATCGGCAGCGCCGCGATGCTGCCCGGCTCTATTCCCTTGAACACACAGGACAAGTAGATATTGGAGTCCTGGTAGGACAGCCCCAGCGGCCTCAGGAGCATCGGCCTGGGCTCGCTTGCGCCGCGCTTCAAATACAGCGTATCCACGCAAGCCCCGGCCAATAGCGCGTTCTGGATGACTTCAAGCACCACAGCTGACACGTTGCCTGGCAACAAGGTGACGAAGCGCGTGTTGCTCACCACGTTGGCGCTGCAGTCCTGGGATAGCCGGTTACCGCTAAGCAGCGATCGGGCATAGTCGTTAAGGGGCTGGAGCTTTTCTACCTGGGCCGCCATACCGAAGCGTGCGGCGTGATCCATGATCATAACCAGGTTCATCGCATCGCTGGGCAGCATGCTCAGGCGCGACAGCGATTTGTCCGCCCACCAGAGCTTAGCGCTGCCTTCGCCACGGCTGTGTACGTGGGGGTATTTCGCCTGGAGCTCCTTGAGGTCGCGCTGGATGGAACGCGTGCTTTTTTCGACACCCTGGTTGGCAAGCCGGGCCACCACGGTGGTGGTGTCGATCGCGTTTTCCTTGTTCGGAAGCATGCGCAGAATCAAGTCCTGGCGATAAAGCTGATCCAATTTCGCGTCCTTGCGGGAGTGCGACATGAGCTGTCGCAAGGCTGTTGATAATGGGCTGAGGCAATCAGCGTCGAGGGCGCAGCATGAGCAAAACTGTCGATGTGTTCAATCTCATGGATCACCTTTTGCCTTCAATTACACAGGTAGGCGTCACCGAGCCAGGGCAATTGCAGCGGTTGTATGCAGGCGTCGGAATGTCGGTGTCGGCGCAGGATGGACTCAACGATTGCAGTGCGATTCGCCAGCACTACGGCGCGCTTCGTGCTCAGGCTGTGCAGGGTGACGCCGACGCGCTTAATGACCTGGGCTGGCTCTGGCTCAATGGCTCCCGTCTGGCGAGCAACCCGCGCTTGGCCAAGCGTCTGTTTTTAACGGCTGCGCGGCTAGGCTCGGCGCAGGCACTGTTCAATCTTGCCGAGCAGGCCTATTTCGGCAAAGGGCTGGACGTCGATGTGCCATTGGCAATCGGCTATTACCAGCAGGCGTACGAGGCCGGTATCACTTGCGCGGCACAGGCGGTGGGGAGCATTTACGAGGCCGGCGAAGAGGGCGTCGCGGCCGATCATGGCAAAGCCGTCGCTTGGTACAAACTCGCAGCTGCCGAGCTGGATCCCATGGCCTGCTTCCTGCTCGGTAAGTTGCTGCTGGACGAGCAGTCCGCTGTGTACGACGTGGCGGGCGGTCTCTATTGGCTGCAAGTCGCTGCAATGCAAGGGCAGCTCTTTGCCTGCGAGCGCCTAGCGGATTTCTACGCCTGGAGTTTTGATGCGCCGCCGGATCCTGATGGTGCGATGTATCGGTTCTGGCAGGATCGGGCCGCTGTTCACGGCAGTAGTAGTGCGCTGGAAAAACATGCGTCACATGGAGAGTGGCAATTGGCCATCAAGCGGTAGTAGGATGCTGCGAGAACTCAACCTTGCATGGAGGCGATATGGAGTTGTACCGGGCTATACCTTCTAGCCGCTTGGACGTCCCGAGCAAGGGGATTGCTCGGCAATCTACGATCCGGGTTCCCAGTAACGTCCCTTACGTAGTCGACAACCTGTGGGAGTGGTTACGACCTGAAGCAATGCCTTCTCGCCGGCACGCCATTTATGCAAGCCCATCCGCCGAGCTTGCCCTTGCCAATGCGAGTGCCCCTCTCGCTGATGGTGACCGCTACGTCGCATGTCGGGTGATCGTCGACCCGGCGGACATCCGCATTGCTCAACTGTTGGTACGCGATGCTCGAGAGCATTCTGATATTCGACTGATAAGCCGCTGGGTCGGTAGACATGCGCAAGCTATTGCTCAGCTTGAGCTTGAAAAGAAACAGCAGTTAGCGCCTTTGTTTATGCCGGGACTTCGTGCGGATGAGCTTGAAAAGCTGATTTTTCTGGACGAGTTAGTGGCTGAGTTTTGCAAATACAGTTCCCGCTGTTCGACTTTTTGGTCTGAGGCTGCAAGTCACTCAAGTAGTGATGAAGGGGAACTGTTTTTTGAGTTAATAAGTGCCGAGGCCTTCTATTATCTTGAACCCATGGCTTGAGCCCTGACCGAAATTTAAGTGTTTTTATATTTTTGGAGTGGTTATGCAGGTTAGTCCGATTGCCGAGTATCTCCGTAAGTATGTGGATAAGGTTGACGAGAACTATAAATGGACGTTTGACGAGGCCTTGGCTAGCAAACATACAGGTTTAATATTCGAGGCCGGGGATGGGTGGTATGCAAAAACCATCAAGCTTAAGGATTCTTTGCGGGCCGAGCTGAGTCGCGGGGTGAGCCGGGACGAGCATCTGCGCATCGCCAAATATTTCATTTCAGATTGGGGGGGCGTTAAAACCAACAAAGATCTGGAAATAATCATTGATCGCACACTAGAGCTCGCCCGAGAGGGGCGTCATGCGTTTGACAATGTGGCGTTGAAAGGCGTGAGCAGCTGGTCAAAGTATTTGAGTCTGCTTTGCGATTGGGCTCCGATCTATGATTCCCGCGTTGCGTTCTCAATCAATGCGATCAATTACATGGCCAATAATCTGGACGGGTTCTATCCGATGCCGGAGGGGCGTAGCCCTCGGTTAAGTTTGATTGATTTGGAAACGCTATACGTCCTGCCAAAATTGAAGGACGGTTTGGTCTCCGAGCAGGACTTTGCCCACCCTCATTTCTCCTCAAAGGTTCAGAAGAAATTCCATATTCCTGCTCGTCAGGCATACGGTAAGTATGTGCTGTTGCTGGATGAAGTAGCGCGGCAGTTGGGCCTTGAGTGCGGAGGCCGAGATGTGGTGGAAATGCTGCTTTTTGCGATGGCTCCAGATCGAATACTTGCCGATTTAATTGCCTATTTGGGGCAATCTCGGTAGGTCTGGATGCATTGCCACTCGGCGTAGCTAGTACAGAACGTTTATTTTTGCTGTCGACGTTGCCATTGCGACACAGGATGTCGCATCACTCGGCCATCATTGCTAGGTGTGCAGAAAAGGAGTGTCACCCCATGCAGGATCTTTCTCCCGGTCTGATCGTTATCCACGGCAATCGCCTCGAAGAGCTGCGCGCTCTTGCTGTTCAGTGGATGCGTCTGCACCCACTACGGCCCTTGGAGAACGAGGTGCTGCTGGTTCAGAGCAACGGCATCGCCCAATGGCTGAAGATGGCCTTGGCTGAGAATGATGGCTGTGGCATTGCAGCAGCGCTGGATGTGAGCTTGCCGGCACGGTTTCTTTGGCAGGCTTATCGTGCCGTGTTGGGTAACGATGCGATTCCCCAGGAGTCGCCGCTCGATAAGGCGCCGCTCACCTGGCGGTTGATGCGCCTGTTGCCGCATCTGCTGGGTGAGGACGCTTTTGCGCCGTTGCGGCGTTTTCTCGCCGATGATCATGACTTGCGCAAGCGCTACCAACTGGCCGAGCGGCTGGCTGATCTGTTCGACCAATATCAGGTTTACCGCGCTGATTGGCTGGCGGACTGGGCCAACGGTGATGACCGTCTTCGCACTTCGCGCGGTGGCGAGCTTGCGTTGGGCGAAAACTCGCGCTGGCAGCCGGCGCTTTGGCGGGCGCTACTGGCCGAAGTCGGTCCTGAGCAGTTGTCGCAAAGCCGTGCCGGTGTGCACCCGCGCTTTGTCACTCGCCTGGCTGAGTTGAGCGAAGCGCCCCGCGGATTGCCGCGGCGTATCAGTGTGTTCGGTATTTCCTCATTGCCGGCGCAGGTGCTGGAGGCATTGGCGGCGATGGCGCGGTTCAGCCAAGTGATGCTCTACGTGCATAACCCTTGTCAGCACCATTGGGGCGATATCGTTGAAGACAAAGACCTGCTGCGTCACGAGTACCGGCGTCAGCAGCGCAAACCGGGGCAGGTCGCCGCGCCGCAGAGCATGCATCAGCACGCGCAACCGTTACTGGCGGCCTGGGGTAAGCAGGGGCGCGACTACATCAACCTGCTGGACCAGCACGACGAGCCTCAGCGTTATCGGGAGCATTTTGAGCGTATTGATCTGTTCAACAATGCCCCCGAGGGCAAGCTGCTCGGCCAACTGCAGAACGATATTCTTGACCTGCGTCCGCTCGCCGAAAGCCGTGAAACCTGGCCACCGGTCAATCCCGCACACGATGACTCTCTGCGTTTCCATGTAGTCCACAGTGCTCAGCGCGAAGCGGAAGTGCTGCATGATCAGTTGCTGGCCAGCTTTAGCGCCGACCCCACGCTACGCCCGCGCGATGTGATCGTGATGGTGCCAGACGTGAACACCTACGCGCCGCATATCCAGGCGGTGTTCGGTCAGTTCGCCCGAGATGACAGCCGCTATATCCCCTTCACCCTCGCCGACCAGGGGGTGCGCGGTAAGGCGCCGTTGATCATTGCGCTGGAGCACCTGCTGCAATTACCAGACAGTCGCTTCAGTGTCAGCGAAGTACTGGACCTGCTCGATGTTGCCCCGCTGCGGGCGCGTTTTGCCATTGGCGAGGAACAACTGCCAACCCTGCGACGCTGGCTGGAGGGCGCGGGTGTGCGCTGGGGGCTGGATGCTAATCAGCGCGAGGCCCTGGATGCGGGACAGGGGTTGGAGCAGAACACCTGGCGGTTTGGTTTGCGCCGGATGCTGTTGGGCTATGCCGTAGGGGGTGCTGGCACGTATGCGGGTATTGAGCCCTACGACGAAATCGGAGGCCTGGACGCTGCGTTGATCGGCCCGCTGACGCGTTTGCTGGATGCCCTGGAATATCAGCTAGAACAACTGCGCGCCGCTGCCACGCCCGTTATCTGGGGCGAGCGTTTGCGAGCCGTGTTGGCTGCGTTTTTCTTGGCTCAGGATGAGTCTGATGAGGTGCTGCTCAATCAGTTGCACGACGGTCTTGATAGCTGGTTGGCGTTATGTGAGGCCGCTGCTTTGCAGGAGTCGCTGACTCTGCCCGTGGTGCGTGAAGCATGGCTCGGCACTCTGGATCAGGGCAGTCTGAGCCAGCGCTTTCTGGCTGGCGCGGTGAATGTCTGCACGCTGATGCCGATGCGCGCCATCCCGTTTCGTCACGTCTGCCTGCTCGGCATGAACGACGGCGACTACCCGCGCAGCCAGGCACCACTGGATTTCGATTTGATGGCTGGCGACTACCGGCCTGGGGACCGTTCGCGCCGTGAGGACGACCGCTACCTATTGCTCGAAGCGCTGCTGGCCGCGCGTGACCGTCTGTATATCAGTTGGGTGGGTCGTAGCGTTCGCGACAACAGCGAGCGGCCGCCGTCGGTGCTGGTGGGGCAGTTACGCGATCACTTAAGCAGCGCCTGGTCGTTATCCGGTGGTGGGGATTTGCTTTATGCCCTGACCACGGAGCATCCGTTGCAGCCATTCAGTCGGCGTTATTTCAACGGTACCGCCGGGTTGTTCAGCTATGCCCGTGAATGGACGGCGATGCACGTTCAACCACTGCCATCACTGTCAGGCGAGCGCCTTGCTGCATGGGAACAGAGCACGCTGTTGACGCCTGAGTTGCTGCAGAAATTTTTGCGTGATCCGGTGAAGTGTTTCTTTAACCAGCGGCTCAAGGTTCACCTTGATGAAGAGGTCCAGGCCAATCTGGACAGCGAGCCGTTCAGCCTAAACGCCCTGGAGACGTATGGTTTTAAGGACCAGCTGTTGCAGGCCGCCTGGATGTACCCAGAGGGGGACTATCCTAGCGCTTTACGCACGGCTTCCGAACGCTTGCAGCGCAGCGGCGTGCTACCCATGGCTGGCTTTGGAGAGCAGTTCCGCGAATCGTTACTGCAACCGATGGCTGCTCAAATGCAACGCTACGCTAGCCAGTGTCAGCAGTGGCCAGTGCTGCTGGACTCACCTTCACAACTGAGCTTTCCCGCTGGCAGCATGCAATTGCAGGGTTGGCTGGCAGGTATGCGAAAGAGTGCCGATGGGGACCTTGCGCGTGTGGTGTTGACGCCGGGCGAACTGCGCAAAAAGGGCGTTTGGAAATGGCATCGCCTGTTGCCGGGTTATCTGCAGCATGTCCTGGCGGCGGCCTGCGCTGAGCCTATTACCACGGTGCTGGTGAGCGAAGACCTGACTGTGGTTTTTGCGCCGCTGGAGACCGAGCCGGCAACGACGATCCTTCAGTCTTGGCTGCATGCCTGGCAGGAGGGTATGCAAGCGCCGCTACCGGTCGCCATCAAGACGTCGATGGTGTGGTTGGATAAACAAGACCACGTCAAGGCGCAGAGTGAGTACGAGGGCGGTTATATGAAAACCGCTGAGCTTGCCGGTAGCGCCTGCCTGGCGCGGCAATTCCCAAGCTACGATCACCTGATTGCTGATGGCCAGTTCCCGCAGTGGAGCGAGCGGCTTTATCAACCGTTGCTGCAGAGCAACCCCGACGTTCTCGACGAGGAGCCGGTATGAGCCCACACAACCGGCCATTGGCCCTCAGCTTTCCCTTGCATGGCAGCCGGCTGATCGAAGCCAGCGCGGGCACCGGCAAGACCTTCACCATTTCGGCACTTTATCTTCGTCTGATTCTAGGTCACGGCGGCACAGCGGGTTTTAGTCAGCCGTTGCTGCCTCCGCAGATTTTAGTGGTGACCTTCACCGATGCGGCAACCCGCGAATTGCGTGACCGTATCCGCGCGCGCCTTGTGGAAGCCGCGGCGGTGTTTCGTGGGGATGGTCCGGCAGATGATCTGTTGACGCTGTTGCGAGACGAGTTTTCCCAGTCGCAGTGGCCAGACTGTGCGCACCGTCTGGCACTTGCCGCGCAATGGATGGACGAGGCAGCGGTGTCGACTATTCACGGCTGGTGCCAGCGCATGTTGCGAGAACATGCTTTCGACAGTGGCAGCCTGTTTAGCCAGACGCTGGAAACCGACCACAGCGAGTTGCTGGCCGAGGTGGTGCGTGATTACTGGCGCCTGCATTGTTATCCGCTGTCGGGCGCCGGACTCGACTGGGTGTCCAATCACTGGAAGACGCCCGCCGAGCTGATGCAGGCCCTCAAGTCGCTGCTGGACGAGACGGAGACCGTCGCTGAGTCAGCGCTGAGCGAGGTGCTGGACCGCGTGTTTCAGGCGCGCGAGCAAACGTTGGCCGACTTAAAGGCGCCGTGGTTAGCGTGGAGCGATGAGTTGCAGGTGTTGCTTGAGAAGGGCTTGGCGGCCAAGGAAGTCGACGGACGTAAAGCTGGGGTGCACATCCATAAGCCTTGGCTTAAGGCCATCCGCGAGTGGGCTACTGGTTGCGACGAGTACTTGGATATCGGTAGAGGATTTTATCGTCTCACTGACGATGGTTTCGCCGATGCTTGGAAGGTGCCGGCGCCGCACCATCCAGCGCTTAATGCCATGGTCAATCTCAAGGAACAACTGAAACGGCTCGGCGTTCCGACTGAGGAGGCCACCCTGCGCCATGCAGCTGCCTGGGTGCGGCAGCGCTTTGATCGGGAAAAACGTCAACGTGCCGAGATGGGTTTCGACGACATGCTGGTGCGCCTCGATGCCGCTCTGCAGGGCGATAATGGCCCGCGTTTGGCCGAGGTAATACGCCGCCAGTTTCCGGTGGCATTGATCGATGAGTTCCAGGACACCGATCCCCTGCAGTACCGCATCTTCGACACGCTCTATCAGGTCGAAGCTAATCGCGACGACTGCGGCCTGTTTATGATCGGCGACCCCAAGCAGGCCATCTATTCCTTCCGTGGCGCGGACATTTTCACTTATCTGTCTGCTCGCCGGGCCACGACAGGCCGACACTACCATTTGGATAAAAACTTCCGCTCCAGCCAGCCGATGGTCGATGCGGTGAACGAATTGTTTCTGCGCGCGGAAAATCGTCAGGACAGCGATGGCGCTTTTCTTTTTCGTGATGACCTACCGTTTATCAAGGTGGATGCCAAAGGGCGTGAAGAAGTCTGGACGGTGGCTGGGCAGGTGCCGCCAGCACTGACTGTTTGGCAGCTACCTCAGGCAGAACCATCGAGTAAGGATGACTACCGCAAGGCACTGGCCGCAGCTGCTGCCAGTGAAATGGTGCGGCTGCTCAGTCTTGGTCAACAGCAACGTGCCGGCTTTAGACGAGACGGGCAACTGGTCGCTGTGCAACCCAGCGATATGGCGGTGCTGGTGCGTGACCTCAAAGAGGCGAAGTTTATTCGCGAAGCCTTGGCGCAGCGCGGCGTGCGCAGCGTTTATCTGTCGGATAAGGACTCGGTGTTTGCCGGTCAGGAAGCCCGCGACCTGCTGCTATGGATGCGTGCCTGTGCCGAGCCCGACCAGGAGCGTACCCTGCGCGCCGCCCTGGCGAGCGCGACGCTTGGGCTGGAGTTAGCCGAGCTGGAGCGGCTCAATCTTGATGAGCGCAGCTGGGAGCGGTATGTCCTGCAATTTCGCGACTACCGTCATCGCTGGCAGCGTCAGGGTGTGCTGCCGATGATTCGTCAGCTGCTGCAGGACTTCAATCTGGCGCAGTGCCTGTTGGCTCGTGCCGACGGCGAGCGAGTACTGACCAACTTGCTGCACCTGACCGAGTTGCTACAACAAGCTGCAGCAGAGCTGGATGGCGAGATGGCGTTGATCCGTTATTTCAGCGAATTGCTGGTCGGCAGCGGGCAAGCCGAGGAACAGATACTGCGTCTGGAAAGTGATGACGCATTGGTGCGCGTGGTGACCATCCATAAGTCCAAAGGCCTGGAGTACCCGTTGGTATTCCTGCCATTTGTTTGCGCACTACGCCCGGTCAAGGCAGGCGATCTGCTTAAGGTTCATGACGGCGACCGCCGTCGTTGGGTGATCAATGCGGATAGCCAGACGCTGGAGCGCGCTGATCAGGAGCGCTTGGGCGAGGACTTGCGTCTGTTGTACGTGGCGCTCACGCGTGCCCGCCATGCCTGCTGGCTGGGTGTGGCAGATGTAAAAATTGGCAATAGTAGCCAGTCTCTGATGCATCGTTCGGCGCTTGGTTATTTGCTCGGCGGCGGCGAGAGTCTGGCACAGAGCAGCGACCTGCGGCGTTGGCTGCAACCGCTCAATGACCCACCGCGAAGCGTGGTGATGGATGTATCCGCAGCAACCAATCAGGTCTACCAAGCGCCACATAGTTCTACCGACGACCCGCTGTGGCGCGTTCCTGAACGCCCCGCCGGCGAGCAGTGGTGGATTGCCTCATACAGCGCATTGCGCATGGAGGAGGGTGAAATAAAGACCGCCCCACGATACGACGATGCCGCGCCCGATAGCCCTGCCACACAAAACGCCAGCGATGACGAACAGCCTGCCCAAGAGCCCATTGTAATTCCGGTTTCTGCTCAGGGGCTGCACCGTTTTCCGCGTGGCCCCAATCCGGGAACATTCCTCCACGGCTTGCTGGAGCTGGCCGCAGCCGAAGGCTTCGGCCAGCTGGCGAGCGCGGCTCTGCAACTGCGCGAACTGATAGCGCGACGTTGCCAACGGCGTGGGCTGGAGACCTGGATTGAGCCCCTGTTTGAATGGATGCAAGCACTGCTGGTGCAGTCAATGCCGCTTGGTAGTGGGCAATCGGTGAGCCTGGCGCAGTTGCAGCAGTACCAGGCAGAGCTGGAGTTTTGGTTCGAGGCCAGTCATGTCGATGTTCGACGTCTGGATGCATTGGTGCAGCAATTCGAGCTGCCAGGTGTTGCACGGCAACCGCTGTGCGCCGATACCCTGAACGGCATGTTCAAAGGTTTTATCGACCTGGTGTTTGAGCATGAGGGGCGCTTTTACGTCGTGGATTACAAGTCCAATTGGCTCGGTGCTGATGCGGGCGCTTACACACATGATGCGATGACGGCTGCCGTGGCCAGCCATCGTTATGACCTGCAGTACGTGCTCTATGTGTTGGCGCTGCATCGGCAGTTGCGCCTGCGTCTTGCTGATTACGATTACGACCGGCACCTGGGCGGTGCGCTGTATTTATTTATGCGTGCTCCCGGTACAGGCACCTATTTGGCGCGGCCTGAGCGCGAGCTGATTGAGCAGTTGGACGCGTTGTTCCGTGGTGAAACGAAGGAGGTGCTGGCATGAGTGCGATTTGGAGTGATCGTCAGCAACTTTTCACCCTCTTGGCGAGCTGGAGCGAGCGTAGCTGGCTGCGGGAGCTGGATCGATCATTGGCCGAGTTTTTGGCGGAGCTGGACTCACAGGCCTCGCCGCTGTTGTTACTCGCGGCGGCGTTGGCTAGCCATCAATTGGGCAAGGGCCATGTGTGTCTGGATCTCGCCAGCACGCTGGCTGACCCTGACTTCGTTTTGTCGTTGCCACCCGATGGTGAAGAGAGCGAACAGCGAACGTTGCTGCCCTCGCAAGTGCTGGCGGGTCTGACGCTGGATGACTGGACCGGGGCTTTTGCAGGAACCAACCTGTTGCAGGGCGGTGCCGGAAACTCACCGCTGGTGCTGCACGGTGGCTGTGTGTATCTGCGCCGTTATTGGGATTATGAACAGCGCGTAGCTGCCTGCATTCGCGAGCGATTGCAGATTACGTGGGAGGCGCCAGCGGACTTGGCCGAGCGCCTGCAAACCTTGTTTCCCGAGCCGTTGGTGCTGGAAGGCGAACGCTTACCCGACTGGCAAAAGCTCGCCTGCGCGTTAGCGACGCGTAGTGGTTTTACCTTGATCACCGGAGGCCCGGGCACGGGTAAAACCACCACAGTGGTGCGTCTGCTGGCGCTGCTGCAGGAAGGCGCAATGGCTAACGGTACGCCGCTGCGTTTGAGCCTTGCCGCGCCTACCGGCAAGGCGGCGGCGCGGCTTACCGAATCAATTGGCGGGCAAGTCGCATCACTTCCAGTGGCTAAGGCAGTGCACGAGCAAATTCCCGTTAATGTCACCACCCTGCATCGCTTGCTAGGCACGCTCCCGAACAGCCGCCATTTTCGCCATAACGCGGGCAACCTCTTGCCGCTGGATGTGCTGGTGGTGGATGAAGCTTCGATGATCGATCTGGAGATGATGGCGTGCTTGTTGGATGCCTTGCCGCGCCATGCGCGTCTGATTTTGCTGGGTGACAAAGATCAACTGGCCTCGGTAGAGGCCGGCACCGTACTCGGTGATCTGTGTCGAGATGCCGAGGCGGGGGGCTATAGCGCGCAGACTTGTGACTGGCTGCAGAGCCAGACCGGAGAGCAACCAACAGACCCGGCGCTTACAACGGGCGACCGTGAACTGGCTCAGCACATCGTTATGCTCCGTCACTCTCGACGCTTTACTGCTACGTCCGGCATCGGCCGTCTCGCCCGCGCCGTAAACGCAGGTGATGCGTCTGCCGCCCGAGGCGCTTTCGCAACTTCCACCCAAGGTCTGCATGCATTGCGCTTGTCGGGTGAGCAGGATCGAGCCTTGGAGCGCTTGCTGCTCGATGGCTTGCCGGGCGGCGAACAGCGGCCCATGGGCTACATCCATTTCCTGGAGGTTATGCGAACCCGACGGCCAGCAGTGGAGGCCGCTACGGCGGTCTGGGACGGTTGGGCATCGGCCGTGCTGGCAGCGTTCGATCAGTTCCAACTGCTATGTGCTGTACGCAAAGGACCATGGGGCGTCGAGGCACTCAACCAGCGTATCGCCCAAGCCCTGCATGGCAGCGGCCTGCTGGAACAAGATCACGGTTGGTACGAAGGGCGGCCAGTGTTGGTGACGCGTAATGACTACAGCCTGGGTTTGATGAACGGGGATATAGGCGTTGCCTTACGTGTCCCAGAGCCATCGGATGCACCGGGCGGCATCCCGCGTCTGGTGTTGCGCGTAGTGTTCGCCCGGAACGACGGCAGTGGCACGTTGCGCTACATCCTGCCAAGCCGTTTGAGCGCCGTTGAAACGGTGTTTGCGATGACGGTGCATAAATCCCAAGGATCCGAATTCGCCCACTGCGCGCTGGTGATACCGGACACGCTAAACCCGGTGTTGACCAAAGAGCTGGTGTACACCGGCATCACTCGTGCTCGGAACTGGTTCACCTTGGTAGAAAGCCAGCCGGGAGTGTTTGAGCAGGCGGTGCTGCGTCGAGTTGAGCGGCGTAGTGGTCTGCGCGAAAACTTGTTTGCTGACTGAGCGTTAGTTGTTGCATCGGGTGCGACATAGCTTGTCGCACCCGATGATTACTCTAGTCGTACATAGCCGCAATGAGTGATACCGATGCCCATTCGTCCACCTCCGTTCACCTTCACCTGCACCGCCTGCTCGTGGAAGAAAACCACGTTCCCACTCAGCGATGCGATGGTTTTTGGTAGGGATTGTTTCTCCGAATGCCCGAAGTGCGCAGGCAGGTTGGAAATGGAAAGGGCTACCCGGGCTGAGGTATTCAAAACGCGATTAGAATACTTTTTTAAGTGACAGCAACCAGCAGCGCTAACCAGTGGAGTGGTATTAATGAAAAATGTTTTCGCAGCAGTCGGCATCGTTGTCGTGGTCAAAAAAGCCTGGGAGCTGTATCGCGAGTACAGTGCGATGAAACAAGCGCTGAACCAGCAAAAAGCAGGCGTTTCGCCGGGCGCTTAATTTCACTGTATTCCCTGCGCCTGGCTTAATCAGGCCGATGCATCTTCGCGCCACGCTTCAGCCTTTCGGTGATTTCATCGCGCAGCGCCTGGGGCGCATGGACGACTATCGAGCCGGCATGGGACAGCACCCACCAGCGCAGCTCCCAGCTGTCGTTCACCGTTGCGGTGAGGTCGAAGCCACCGTCCTGCTCGCGCAGTTGCATGTCGCTGGCTATAGGTGTTTCGCGTATCAGACGTGCCAGTCCGTCCGTAATCCACGCATGGAAATTGATCGTTGCCAGGTTACCGAACTGCATGGCGCCGCTGTCGATATAGCGGCTCAGGCTAAAGCCCTCTGGCTTGATGCAGGGGCTGGTGAGCTGTTGCGAGTCGGCGAATCGGTGCAGCACGAATTGACGAATGTCGTCGAACGGCTCTGCGGTGGCGATCAAGTAAGTGGTGTGGCCGCGCTGCACCAACGCGAGTGGGTTTAGCGTCAGCTGGCTAGTTTGGTTTCTGTGGGCAGAGTAGTAGCGGCAGCTCAGTTGCTGTTCGTTGAGCAATGCCTGCTGGATGACCTCCAGTTGCTCGCTTTTGATTTCCGGGGGTAGCTGAGCCATTTCGGGCTGCACGCTACCCACCTTGTCCAGCCACCGCGCCGAGTTGTTGTCGTCGCTTAGTGCAGCGAGCTTTTGCCTGGCTAGGTTGAAGCGGGGCTCCAGTGTCTTGAGCATGAATGCGGGTATCAATGGGCGGATGCTGCCCTCAACCAGGCGCAAGGTCAGGGCTTCGCTGAGGCTTATACCCGGCAGCTCGGCGCTCTGGCCCGGCGTCCAGTACCAACCGAATGGGGTGCCCTTGTCGTTGCAGTGCAGCGGGAATAAACGCGACAGCTCGATTAGGTCGCGCTCAATGGTGCGTTTGCTGGTTTTGTAACCGGCATCAGCCAGGGCGACTTGCAGTTGCGCCGCCGTGAAACCGGGCGCCTTTGAGGGCAGCAGTTTTAGTAATTCCCACTGGCGGGTCAGTGCGCTGCGGCTGGTGGCGGAGGGCACAGCTACTTCCTTGTCGAATTGCGGATAGGCGGCATCATGCGTTTTTTGCGTTCACTCAAGCAACCCCAGCCAGGTGCTGCCCGGAAACCTTTTCGCGATCCGCTCCGAACACTACGAGGCTAGCAGTTGCATGGTTGAAACTAGTCTTTTACCCGCGCACCCTCCGTACCTTTTGCAGCTACACATTGAGCTGAGGGGAATCACTCCGAGGGTTTGGCGTCGGTTCGTAGTGCCGGAAAACATTACGCTGGGCAAGCTACACGATGCCATCCGGATCGTGATGGAATGGGGTTATTGCGAACATGAGTTTGAAATTGCTGGCAAGCATTATGGTCGTGGGTACGGCAGGATGACTGTGAAGTCGCAAGCCCGTAAAACGCTGGTCAATGCGTTGAACGGAAGCTGGGCATTCAGTTATTTCTATGATGTTGGTGGCAGTTGGCATCACCAGATCATTGTCGAAAAAAAGCTATCTGGTACAGCCTTTCCCCACATGCCTTATTGCATCGAGGGCGCCAATGCTAGTCCACCGGAAGGTTTGATTGGGGCGCAAGGTTACAGGCGTTTTCTGGAGGCAATGGCCAATCCCCGTCATCCCGAGCACCTCGCCATGGTGAAGTTTTATGGCTGTGTATTTGTTCCCTCGGCCTTTTGGTGCGGGTCTGTGAATCAGGAGCTCAAGAGGATGCGTGATTGAGCGGCGAAGCGATGCGGTGGTTTTTCAATCGCTATTGCGCTAATTCGATGCTCCAGGATCAGGCAGCGCGAAAAGTGTTTAGTGGGCGGAGCTGTCACAGCGTGGATTCAGGACGAGCGCGATGAATGAAGAGCTTACTCTTCGGTTGTACGCCGAGTTCCCTTATCTCTACCGAGGCCATACAAAACCCCGCTCCGAAAGCGCCATGTGCTGGGGGTTCGAATGTGGAGATGGCTGGTACCCACGACTTCGAGAGCTAAGCGAAAAACTAACCCTTCACCTTAAGAAACGCTCCGATCTCGTGTTTGAAGTCACGCAAGTTAAGAGCAAGTTCGGCATCCTTCGTTATCGTGCGCGAGGTGGGGATTACGTGACAGACCGCTTGATTGCAGCGGCTTGCGAGCAAGCGACCTTTACAAGTGAGTTGCCTTGACGCTGCAGGGGCCATTGCCATGGCGGGCGGTCAAATTTTTCCACCCGTATAGTGCTCGCGTATCCGCTCCTCGCTCATCGAAGTGCAACGTCCGTCAGCGGTATACACCACCCAGTCCCCAGGGCTGACCAGTCGCAAAGGGCAGTCGTGTGAACCGATAACGCCGTAAAATTCGCGAGGGTATTCCAGGCGCATCGTTACGCCTTTGTAGCCAGTAAAGTGCTCATCGTCGCTGTCAGCTAACCGACGCACTTGAGGGTGGATCGAAAGCGCGGTCCACCTTTGAGCATTCAGAATATCTACCTGAACACATTCGCTGTTAGTACGCTGCCGATTCATCTGCGGGTCCCATTTGCTAAGCACATGGTGGATCTCACGCTGGCGAGCATTTTCTCCCTGGCTGAAGAGTTTGCCGCGTGGACATAAATGATCGGCGGCCTGAAGCCTTGCAACGCCACTTCCTCCTCTATGATCCATGTGTCGTACCAAGAGATGTGGGCGTTGTGATTGTTAAAAGTGCTAGAGCACAAGGCGAGGTATTGAATCAGTTCTGAGCCGCTTACTCGACTTCCCCCAGCAACATGACTACTGCCCCTTCCACTTCGTAGTAGGTTGCCGCCGTCACGAGACGGTTTATCTCAGGGTTAATACCTTCAAGCGTTTCTATGAGGTCTGAGTACAGATTCAGCGTAAGACCCTCATCCGCGAAAATAACGGCTACCAGGTTTTTGAACCGGCGCTGTGACAGGGTGATATAGGGAGTCTGCAACTGTTCGTCATAGGGCAATACGTCGAAAACTAGTTGCTTGCTCTTGCATGCCCGTAGGACGCCAAGGAGATCGGAAAGATCGATGGACGTTATCCCCCGTTGCATGAAAGCCCAGTGAATCAACTTCACTGCGCGCGCCGACCACATCTCAAACTCGGAGAAGCCGAGGTCATGTGTGCATCTGATTTGGTATCCATTGGGGGGCAACGGACGCAACCTGGACGCTTTGTCCAAATAGAGTACCGGCGAGTCTCCACTGGTTGTGGGGTGGTAATTGTCGGGGGCATTGATTGCGAAGTGAAGGGCGCCTTGAGGCAGCGACGGTATGACGTCCGTGGTGGTGAAGGCACGGTAAGCGCACTCACGGAACGTAGTGAAATCCATGACGCTCACCAGTAAGGAATCGGGCGGGCTGGGCGCGGAGCTGGGCGAGTTTATGGGAGTTACTCCACGCTCTTCATGCGGATAATCTTGCGCGAGACCGCCATGCCCACCAACCAGCTTATGAGCTGGGCGTAATTGATGTCTTCCAGCGCAGCGATCTGCTTTCGGGCTTCCTCCAGGCTGGCCAGCATCGAGCGCATTGCATGTGCGTCCAACGTGTGCACAAGGCCGGCGCGGGACATAAGCGTGACCGGCTCAAGCAGTGAGTCGAAGGCATCTTGTTGAATCAGCAGGCGCGACAGGCTGTTTAGCTGTTCCTGCAGGTGCGCAGGCGTCTCTGACTGGGCGAGGAAGCCGGCGAGGCTGATGATGCGTCTACCAAGACGTTTGGTGTGCGATGTTTCTTGGAGTAAGGACTCGAGGTTTTCTTTGATTTGGCGATCCATAGACAGCATTCCACGCAGTGACTGGAAAGCTATCGTCGCGCAGGTGTGCGACGGAATGGGACGCTACAAATCTTGATGTGGGCAGCGCAGAGACGTCGTCAGAATTAGCGAGTTAAGAGAAGCAGTTATTGCCGCCAGTACTCGCCTGAACATTCGTGCTGTAAAGAAGCCGGAAAATCCCAGTTCCGGATCAAGTATTTTTCGGACCCAGGCAATGCGCGGTCGATACTCCTCCGGTTGAGAGCTGGCTTGTGAGCAGCAATAAGGATCGATTCCGCCAATCGTGTTTCCAGCGTATCCAGCGGTTTTTCAGATATCCCCAGCGAGTAGGAAAGATTGGCGTGATACCAAAAGCGTCCCGCCGTATGTTCCCTGAGTCGGACGTCGAAAGAACGACTGCCGCTAGCAGTTGCCTTAGTTTCACCTATGTAGAGTAATACGTCCGGACCATAGACGGGGTGACGCCCGTAGATGCAATAAAATCCCTGGGTACTAAGGTTGTCGTCATCTGGGAGTACATAGATTCCCTGTGCTCGTGAGTAAACGACCTTTGAACGCTCGCTCCACGAAATGTCGATGATAGTTAGATTTGCCACGATTACCTCAGTCTATGTTTTAAAAGTTTACAGACGAAAAGTTTACACATCGCGCTCATGGTCAATGATGCCTACGTTTGACTCAATCGCACGTGTAAGTCCTCGCTTACAGTGCTGCCTTCGCGCTGCGAGGGTGTACCGTCCTGTTTATGAAGGGAAGAGTCTATGATCGCAGAAATTTATCGTCGCCAGGTTGCCTGTGCACGAGAGGCGATAGCTAAGTTAGCTAACCTTAAGGCTAGGGAGTCGCAGAAGGCCGCAGATGCAGGGAAGAAGTCTCTTGCGGCTGAAACTGCTGCCAGCAAAACCAAGCAGGCTTCTACCGCCACTTCGAAGCGGAATGAGGCTAATCGATACGCCGACATGCAATCGAAGTATTTAATCGAGGTGGCCAAGCTAGAGGGCAAAATTGCCACCGAACATAAGAAGCTGGCCGCGGCCGAAAAACGTGTAGATGTTGAAGAGGCGAATGCTCTGAAGAAAAGGGGTGTTGAGCAGAAAAAACTGCTTGATACACAAACGCGGCAATTCCGCGCAGTAGAGTCCAGCCTGAAAGAACATGAGTCCCTTCATCGTGAAGCTGCTGCCCGCATCGATAAGTTGGCCGCTCTACCGGAGCAGATTACCGTTGCGTTTTTCGCGACCGATCCAGCAACAGATTCTGGAAACAGACTGCTGCTAGATGTTGAAGTGAGGGAGATTCATCAAAAAATTCGGCTTTCAGATCACCGTGATGCGGTGAAGTTGGAGTCCAGGTGGGCACTAAGGCCTGGCGATATCCTGCAGTACATGAACGAACTCAAGCCAGCGATCGTACATTTCAGTGGTCATGGTAGCGATCAGGATGAACTTGTTCTGTTAAACGGAAATGGCGACGCCCACTTTGTCCCGTTGGAAAGCATTGTCAGTACTTTCGCGCTGTATGACTCCGTGCGATTGGTGTTCTTTAACACTTGCTACTCCTTTAATCAGGCCGCCGCATGTGCGGACCACGTCGATGCCGCCATTGGTATGAATCAGTCAATCGGCGATGTGGCGGCGCGAATATTTTCTGCGCAGTTCTACTCGGCGATTGGGTTCGGGGAGTCGATCCCGAAAGCATTTATGCAAGCGAAGAGCGCCCTGATGTTGGAGGGGATTCCTGAAGAGTCCACTCCGGAGCTGTACGTTCGGGACGGCGTGGATGAGGGCGATCTCATACTCGTAAAACCGAGAATTCAGTGATAAAGCCACTGCTGCAACTCATCCAGATTCACCACCACAATCTGCTGCGCTGTCGCCTTGGCATTCGCCTGACATGGAGAAGTGGACGTGAACGAACAATCCATGATGGACGTGGCGATTGTGCTCCCTACCGCAGACGGCGAGGGGCTACGGCTGCAAGCGCCATGTTACGTGGCCCGGCAGGAGCGCGTGGCGTAGTGCACAGTGAGCTTGGAAATTGGCATGCGACGACTCCCTCAGGCGATCGTGAGCTCTCAACTGCTGGTTTTGCCTTGGTGCGAGGGCATTGAACGCAACATGACGGCCGCCAACCTACACCAATTTGAAGATGTCGCCGCTTATATACCCAGTGGGCATCGCTTCAGTGTTCCTGGCGTATTTGTGCGCTTTGAAGGTTGGAAGGTGGGAAGGTGGTTGTGCGGCGTGAGCGTATTAGCCCTACTCCGCACTGATCTGCAGCGCCTAATATTCGACTACATAGCCAGCGCCGCGTATCCCGGCAGAGAAGGGTGCGGTTAGGTCTCATCCTGTCGCGGGTGGGTGTGAAGCTTAATCAGCGTGAGCATCAGTAAATTTACTGTGAATCTTCGGGCTGATTGGGAGACTTAAATGATTAAAACCGAGGGTACATTTCAGATTCCAGTGGAGAGTTTTTCACACGACTCTCCCATTTCCCGCATGAGGATCGATTATGAGTGCTATGACTGCGGCTATCGCCGGCATTTAATGCGCGGGGGTACGCTAAGTAGAAGTGTCACCATCGAGTTGAGTTCAGAAGGCTATCTGCTGAGCGTGGAGTACCTTCATCCAGGAGGAAAAGGCGACCATCCACCTAGTGGGTTAATGCCTTTTCCTATCACGGCGGGCTGTCCCGCATGTCACGGTTTTCTTCGGTATTCCACGATTGCAACGTACTGCTAGGTGAGAAAAACTTATCTTCTTTTGGCGATGTTGGCTTAGGCGCATTTCGAACGGAGGCGCATGCATTTGCATGGCAATTATCTGCTCCAACTTTACCTGTACGAGTACACATTCTGGATGCGTCATTAAACATAAAAGGATGGAGGGTCTACCGTAAGCGTCCGCCTAAGTCACCTTGCATGACTCAGGCGGCCATTGGTCTGCAAATCAAGTGTTATAGGCCCAAGTGCCAGATGTCCCGAGTGCTGCCTGGAAGGCGTGGCGACCAGTTTTGGCCAGCCAGTGGTCAAAGCATTGCAGGTCGGGAACGATCATCCGGCAACTCTCCAGATCAGCCTTGCCTTCAAGGGTTCCATCGTCCATCAGCTCGGAGAGTTTTCTCAGAAAGGGGTTTTGCTCCAAGACCTCCTCGGAAAAACGTGCATATCTGATCGGAATGCCCGCCATCTGCGTAAATGTCGCCTCCAGGTCTTTACCCGTGACCGTATCGCTCGCGATGTCGAGCGTCTTGCCACTGAATTGCAGCTTGTCCGCGAAGATAGCGGCCACAAACTTGCCGATATCTTCCACTGCAACGAGTTGCATTGGCTGATCAGGCTTCATGAAGAAGTTGAAGCGACCCTCATCCAGCCCGAAGCCAGGCATTACTAACATTTCCATGAAGCACGCCGGGCGAATAATGGTCGCGGTGATCGGCAGTGTGCGGATATGTGCCTCGATATCAGCCTTACTGTCGAAATGGCCCATGCCGGTTGGCTTTTCGCTTACGGCTCCCCCGGAGCTATAAACAAAATGATCGATGCCGTATTCAACGGCGAGGTCTGCTACAACACTGCCAAAACGGATCTCGTCCTCGTCGCTCACAGTCCCACCAGGTGAACTGGGCTGAACGCTGAAGACACCGTACATCCCCTGCATGGCCATTCGGATCGACTCATTATCATTGAAGTCGCCTTGAATCAGCTCAACGCCGGATGCTCGAAGCGACTTGGCCTTAGCGGAAGCAGGATCGCGGACAAGTGCGCGAACCTGCCAGCCTTCCTTGAGAAGTGCTGATGCGACTGCTCCCCCTTGCTGGCCCGTTGCCCCGAAAACCAAGATCGAACGTTTAGTGCCTGACATGAAATTACCCTCGTGAACATCCAAGGGTTACCAATATATACTGATGAAAAGGCACCACAAGACGGCACATTTTTCACCCTCAAGCACACGGATGATACTAATGGAAAAGCTGATAAATGGCCGTCCCTATCAGGAAACTGAACAAGGCCCGCGTTTTAAGCCGTGCGCTCCTAACGGCGTGCTGGCGAGGCTTGGTGACAAGTGGACAATCCTGGTCTTGTCACATTTAGCAGTCGCGCCTGGTTACCGGCTTCGTTTCTCAGCCCTCAAGAGCGGGATCGTGGGAATAACACAGCGCATGTTGACGCTGACGGTTCGTAACCTTGAACGCGATGGGCTTTTGGTGCGGCATTACTTTCCAGAAGTGCCTCCACGGGTGGAATATGAGTTGACGGAAATGGGGGCGAGCATGCTTCCTGCTCTTGAGGGTTTTACCTCATGGATCAGGGATAATTGGCCTAGTATAGAGGATTGCCGTCAGGCTTATGACACGAAGCATAAGCTCGATAAAACCACTCCACGTGACTAGCCCGATTATCCTGTGCATCCGGGCATCACGTCTTCGCAGCTAAGCTGGAAGCCACCTATGCGGCAGTAGCAGCGCAATATCATTCGCCCGCTGCGTCGGCAGGCGCGTGAGGACGTCCTTCAAATAGGCGTACGGATCATGCCCGTTGAGGCGAGCAGACTGGATCAAGCTCATGATCGCCGCAGCCCGTTTTCCACTGCGTAGCGACCCGGCAAATAGCCAGTTCTTACGCCCAAGAGCCCACGGTCGGATCTGGTTTTCCGCCCAATTATTATCAATGGGGACAGCCCCGTCATCGAGGTAGCGCGACAGCGCTGGCCAGCGTTTCAGGCTGTAATCGAGTGCTCTGCTGATAGTCGATCCTTCGGGCACAAGATCACGCTGAGCGATCATCCAGGCATGCAGTTTATCCATCACCGGTACGGCTTTTTCTTGCCGTATTCGGCACCGTAAATCCGGCTCCAGATCGCGGACTTCTCTTTCGATTTCGTACAGCAACTGGATGTAACGCAGGGCCTGCTCGGCGAGCTGGCTCTTGTTGGTAGCGTGCAATTCGAAGAATTTGCGCCGGGCATGGGCCATGCAGCCAATCTCGGTCACGCCGAGTTCGAAGCTGGCCTTGTAGCCGCCAAAATCGTCGCAGACCAACTTACCTTTCCAGCCTTGCAGGAAGTTGCGAGCATGCTCGCCAGCGCGGCTGGGGCTGAAGTCGTAGACGACGGCGGCTGTTTTGCAGAACTGGCTGGTGGCATAAGCCCAAACATAAGAACGGTGGGTTTTCTTCGAGCCCGGAGCGAGCATTTGCACGGGCGTCTCATCCGCGTGCACGACCTGTTGCCCGATCACCACGTCACGCAGGGCATCGACCAGGGGCTGCAAATGCACGCCTGTCATGCCAACCCATTGTGCCAATGTCGAACGCGGAATCGCCAAGCCTGCCCGACCGAAAATCGATTCCTGCCGGTAAAGCGGGAGATGATCAGCAAACTTCGCGATCATGACGTGGGCAAGCAAGCCGGCAGTCGGGATGCCCTTGTCGATAATGTGCGCAGGTACTGGTGCCTGGATCAGCGTTTCGCAGTCATCGCACACCCACTTGCCCCGAATATGGCGCTCGACGGTAAACACGCCCGGGATGTAGTCCAGCTTCTCGCTGACATCTTCGCCGATGCGCTTGAGGGCGCAGCCGCATCGGCAGTCGGTGTTGTCCGGTTCGTGATGGATCAACGTGCGCGGAAACTCTGGCGGCAAGGCCGTACGCTTCGGCTTTTGCTTTTTCTCGGTCGCAACGGGCGTTATTTGTAATGCCTGAAGCTCGGCCTCAATCGCTGCAATATCGGTATCGATCAAGTCATCCAACAGGCTGGCCTGCTCGGGATTCATGTGCTCGCTGCGCTTGGCAAACTTCAAACGCTTGAGCTGTGCGATCTCGTGGGTCAACTTCTCGATCAGTGTTTGATCGCGGTTGATCTTCCTGCCCATCGTTTCGACCGTCTTGCTCATGGTATCAACCGTATGACCCATGGTCTCGACTTGCGACAGCAACTGCGCAGCGAATACACGCAGTTGCTCGGGAGTCATTTGAGCAAAATCAGGGTTGGAAGTCATGGCGTGGATTTTACCAAAGCACACCATCCTCTACAGCAAGCCAAGGCATTAATTACACTTTTCAAAGCAACGTAATTGCAGCGCCAGCGCCAACACGTTGCCAAGGCAGGCCGAGTACCAGGGCTTGGAGTTGCTCGGTGTCCAACTGCACTTCACTACCTTGTCGAACGCCTGCCCAGTGGAATTTTCCCTGGTTCAATCGACGTGCCGCCAACCAGAAGCCAATCCCATCATGTACCAGCACTTTCATTCGAGTCGCGCGGCGATTGGCAAACAGATAAGCGCAGTGCGGCTTCGCCGCACCGAACACCGCCACCACCCTGGCCAGCGCCGTTTCAGTGCCGGCGCGCATATCCATAGGCTCGGTAGCGAGCCAGATGGCATCGATGCGGATCATCGCAACAGGTCTTTGAGGAATGCGGCGCAGGCAGCGGCGCTATCAGTCGGCCAGCTCACTGTGACGGTGCCGCGCGGGTGAGGAATCTCAACGCTAATATTTGACGAGGATACTGGCACCGTTGTTTTTATAGGCAACGGGATGAATGCAGGTTGAAGCGCCGTGCTTTTCTGCGCCTGCACTCGAATCCATTTGTGGACGAGGTTTGCGTTGAGGCTGTGGCTGAGGGCTACGCTGGCGATTGAGGCGCCGGGCTGGACACACTCTTGGATGACCTGGGCCTTGAAGGACTTGGAATACGAACGGCGTGTTGGCTGCATGAAATACCCGCTTAAAAGGCTAGAACTGGTGTCCACTTAAATTTAAGTGCACACCATGTCCTGACTTTTCGGGGTTGGGCAGATGACTTGGCCGGACGCATACGGTCTACCTGCATTTTGAGCAGGCCAAGTTGTGGGAGCCGGATGATAAAGGCGGTTGGCGCATGATCATATTATTGGCAGGATTGGACTCAGGCCCTCAGACTTAGCTTGAAAGGGAGCATGGTTATTCAGGCCCCCTCCGCGCGATTACTTGCGCAGTACGCTATCTCGGAAACGCTGGCTTAGGCTGGGTATTTCAAGAAGTACCTCGTCGTCAGTGAAAACTTCAAGGCTGTGATCTTCCATGCGTTCACTGGTGTGGCCCTTGATCCAAAACTTACGAGTATCTGCATTAAATACATAGCCAGCGTTGTACTCATTGCCTGGCAAACGATCAGGTAACGCATTCCCCCTGCGGCTTAAAGCCGTGATTGTGATTGTTAAGTGGGTCATCTGGTCCATTTCGGGGCAGACGAGCTTATGAAGATCTGGCCAGTACTCATTGTCGCCTTGTGATGCGCGCCATCCACGTACCTCATTAACCTCCTCAAGGCTGTCATAGGGGTGCGAATGAAAGGTGCCAATCAATTCAAGTTGAGGCCAGTACTCGGCAAAAAAGTCTCGCTTACTGCGAATTGATTCAGCGGATGGTCGTACCCAGTCTGAGTGACGAAGTGCAGAGGTTTCCACTGTCGCGGTTACCGCCACCAACCGAGGCGGTACGCCGTTCTCACGTGCAGGCAGTGCATAGCCCCAGAGCAGCCCAAACGTTTCAAGATTGGTTTTGCCTATATCCTTGGCATGCGTGCGATGTTCCATTTCATAAGCTTCAATCGCGGACGTTAAAAGCTGCGGTACAACATGATCTTCGATGATTATCTGGGTGCGCATACCGATTTAATTCCTTGATTTAAGGGCAAAGCATAAATTTGGTAGTCTCAAAGGTGTCGGCACCATCGTAAATCTTTTGCTAAACGAATCAGTAAAACAAAAAGATCGCAAAGGTTCCTTGGGCACCGGAAACAACCATGCCAAGCGGGGCTTGATGCAAGCCACCGCAGGTGGTTTCTGCTCAGGCGCCGTAGGGCCACCAGAAAGTCTTGGTCGTGAAATACGATGCCGTCTGCTGTACTGATGGCTGCTGCAAACTGTGGCCCGTGCTCAATCAGGTAGCGGCTATGTGCGTTGCTTGCTGCTATGTAATGGCGCCGTACAAGCACTGAGCGCTGTCAGCCTAGTCGAGTTGAATCAGCGTCACAGTTAGGGCTTTGACGTTTCTTGTATCTGCGTTAGCTGCATGCAGCACGGCTGCGAATGGTGGGGAAAATCCACGGTTTGCTTTCGCTCATAGACCACATCTTCATTGGGCGACACCCCGTTGTCAGGTGCTCAGCCCTAACAAGCTTTAGGTCGTTTTAAGCGCCACGATATTTCGTTACAGGCTTCGCATTCACCGGCGTTTCTTCGCAAATACAGCATGTGCCTAAAAGCGGCAACCAAGACATGCACTAAAACCTTACCTGTATGCCTATCCATGCTGGCCCAATGTGGCTGAAGTGGATAAGGTTCCCAGGTTAATCGTAGGTCAAGCATCGTCCACATATGTGTCTGCTCTGCTAGGGCAGTGGCCCGGCTTTGAGGTCCAGCCTCCAGCTAGGCCAAAGACGCGCCTATGTACTTATTTTATTGCACCAGCAAGGATTGTTCGTGGCTATCAAGAAATCCGACCTTTACTCCTCCCTCTGGGCCTCGTGTGACGAGTTGCGTGGAGGGATGGATGCCAGCCAGTACAAGGACTACGTCCTGTTCATGCTGTTCATCAAGTACATCTCCGACAAGTACGGTAACTCGGATGATTTTGCGCCACCGGTGACGATCCCGTTTGGAGCCAGTTTCAAGGACATGGTTGCCCTCAAAGGCAATTCTGATATTGGCAACAAGATCAATACGCAGATCATCCAGCCGCTGATCGATGCCAACGCCCGGCTTGCCCGCAGTGACTTCCCCGACTTCAACGACCCGAGCAAGCTCGGCGAGGGGAGGGACATGGTGGAGAAGCTCACCAACTTGGTATCTATCTTCGAGAAGCCCGAACTGGACTTCTCGAAGAACCGTGCCGACAACGACGACATTCTCGGCGACGCCTACGAATACCTGATGCGCCACTTCGCCAGCGAAAGCGGCAAGAGCAAGGGGCAGTTCTATACCCCGTCTGAGGTCAGCCGCATCATTGCCAAGGTCATCGGTATCAGCCCTGCCAATGCCGTTGCCGCCACCACCGTTTATGACCCTACCTGCGGTTCAGGCTCGCTGTTGCTGAAGGTGGCCGACCAGGCCGGCAAGCACATCACCCTGGAAGGGCAAGAGATGGACGTGACCACAGCCGGTCTCGCCCGCATGAACATGATCCTGCATGACTTCCCGACCGCTAACATTTTGCAGGGCAACACGTTGTCCACGCCCAAGTTCAAAGATCGCGAGCAACTGCGCACCTACGACTACGTGGTGGCCAACCCGCCATTCTCAGTCAAAACCTGGAGTGTTGGCCTAACGCCTGCCAAGGATCCGTATCAGCGTTTTGCCTGGGGCGAGCCGCCCGCCAAGCAAGGCGACTATGCCTTTCTGCTGCACATCATCCGCTCCATGAAAAACACCGGCAAAGCCGCCTGCATTCTTCCCCACGGTGTACTGTTCCGTGGCAATGCCGAGGCGGTAATCCGCGAGCAGCTGGTGCGCTCCGGTTACCTCAAGGCCATTATCGGCCTGCCGGCTAACCTGTTTTATGGCACCGGTATTCCCGCCTGCATCCTGGTGCTGGACAAGGAAAATGCCAGCGCGCGCAAAGGCATCTTTATGATCGATGCCGCCAAAGGCTTTATCAAAGACGGCCCGAAAAACCGCCTGCGCGATCAGGACGTGCACAAGATCGTCGATGCCTTTACCCGCATGGTCGATGTGCCGCGTTATGCACGTATGGTCGCCTTCGACGAGATCAGCGATCCGAAGAACGACTTCAACCTCAATCTGCCGCGCTATATCGACAGCACCGAGCCGGAGGATATTCAGGACATCGACGGTCACATGCGCGGCGGCATTCCCGAGCGCGACATCGATGCCTTCGACAGCTACTGGCAGGTGATGCCTGCATTGCGTGCGGCCTTGTTCAAACCCGCCAACCACGCCGGTTATTTTGAGCTGGTCAACCGCGACGTGAAGCCGGTGATCTTCGGCCACCCGCAGTTCACTGCGTTCAAAGCAGGGGTGGATACGCTGTTCAACCAGTGGCTGGCCAGCAGCACGCCGCAGCTGAAAGGTTTTACTGCGGATGCGGTCAGCAGTCACCCCAAGGAGTTGATCTTCAAACTCTCGGAAGAGCTGCTCAGCGCCTTTGCCAAGGCACCCTTGCTCGACCATTACGACATCTACCAGCACCTGATGGACTACTGGGCCGAGACCATGCAGGACGACTGCTACCTGATCAGCGCCGATGGCTGGAAGGCTGGCGCGACAGTGCGTGAGATCCACAAGGTTAAGGACAGGAACAACAAGCTGGTCTGGGCGGAAAAGCATGACTACAGCCAAGGCAAGCGCCGCTTTAAATCTGACCTGATCCCGGTCGAGCTGCTGGTTGCCCGTTACTTCAGCGCTGAGCGTAACGCCATTGAAGGGCTGGAAACGCAGCTGGCCAGTATTGAGCAAAGCCTGAGCGAGCTGCTCGAAGAACACAGCGGCGAAGATGGCTCACTGAGCGAGGTGACCGAAGGCGAGGGCGACAAGCAGAAGGTCACCGCCAAAGCCATCAAGGCCCGCCAGCGCGAGATTGATAACGACCCGAACTATGAGGAAGAGCTGGGGGTGCTAGCTGAATATGCCAACCTGCTCGACCAGCAAAGCACGCTTAAAGCCAAACTGAAAAAGGCCGAGGAAGAGCTCGACAACAAGATCCACGTTAAATACCCGAAGCTAAGCGAAGCCGAGATCAAAACCCTGGTGGTGGACGATAAGTGG
Organism: uncultured Pseudomonas sp.; assembly: GCA_964543145.1. Classification (GTDB taxonomy): domain Bacteria; phylum Pseudomonadota; class Gammaproteobacteria; order Pseudomonadales; family Pseudomonadaceae; genus Aquipseudomonas. The sequence continues at coordinate 236,870 of CAZIWV010000004.1, read as the reverse complement.
TTGGCCACCTTGGCCTTCGCCGTGCAAGGCGAGCTGGATCGTGTGTCGCAGACCCTGACCGGGCGTGTTCGTGAGCTGAGCGAGCGCTACGCCACCCCGTTACCGCAGCTCGCTGATGAAGTCGCTACCCTTGCCAGTCGCGTAGACGAACATCTGAAGAAGATGGGGGCGGTATGGCAGTGAAGCCGGGCTATAAGCAAACGGAGGTCGGTGTCATTCCCGAAGATTGGGAGTTGAAGGCGTTAAAGGACGTATTCACTCTGAAAAGTGGTTTCGCATTCAGCAGCGAACACTTCTCAAATGTCGGTCCAATAGTTCTAACGCCAGGTAATTTCTTACTTGAAGGCGGGCTTTATTTTGAAGACCGCAACACCAAGCGCTACTCAGGAACCTACTCGGCAAAAATGACCTTTAGCCGGGGCGACTTGCTCATCGTAATGACGGATTTGACGCCGGACTGCAACCTTCTCGGGAAGCCCGCAGTCGTTCAGAGCGATGAGGTGATTCTGCATAACCAGCGAATTGGTAAAGTTGTCCTGAGAGATAACAGTCTTGAGCTGCCCCTTCTATTTTTCATGCTTTTGTCTAGGCCTTATCTCCGCAGGATAAGGGAGCAGGCCGTAGGCTCAACAGTGCGGCACACCTCGAACAAGAGCATTTATAGTGTTCAATTGCCATGGCCGCCCCTTCCAGAACAACGCGCCATCGCGACGGCGTTGAGTGATGTGGATGCACTGCTGGGTGCGCTGGAGCTGTTTATCGCCAAAAAGCGCGACCTCAAACAGGCCGCTATGCAACAACTCCTCACCGGCCAAACCCGCCTCCCTGGCTTCCACGGCGAGTGGGAGGTGAAGCAGCTGGGAGAGCTCGCTGACATTCGAAGCGGCGGCACACCGAGCACGACTGAACCGAGATTTTGGGACGGAGCTGTACCGTGGTGCACACCGACGGACATCACGGCTCTGAATGGGCACAAATACCTGAGCGAGACGAGTCGCAGAATCACTGAGCACGGGCTGAAGTCCAGTTCGGCTGAAATGATTCCGGCCAATTCAATCGTGATGACTTCGCGGGCGACAATCGGCGAGTGCGCCATCAATAGAGTTCCCGTCTCGACCAATCAGGGCTTCAAGAATTTCGTGCCGCTGCCGTCGGTGGCCGTGGACTTTCTTTACTACGTGCTCACGACGCAAAAGCAGGGCTTTATCAGCCTTTGTGGAGGCAGCACGTTTCTTGAAATCGGCAAAGGGCAGCTCATTGTGTATGAGGTTCGCCTACCCGCTGAGAAGGAAGAGCAAACCGCCATCGCCACCGTACTTTCTGATATGGACGCCGAACTGACCGCGTTGGAGCAACGCCTGGCCAAAACCCGTGCACTTAAGCAAGGCATGATGCAAGAGCTGCTAACCGGAAGGACCCGACTGATATGACTGAACAGGCCATTGCGCTTAAAACCGTCAACGAATTACGGCTAGACAATGAAGGAAAGCCCCAGCGCTATTTTATTGCGGCCTATCAACGAGGCTACCGCTGGACGCCGCTGCAGGTGACGCAACTGCTGGAAGATATCCGCGAATTTACCAAGCGTCGTAATCCTCAGCCGGAAGACTTTTATTGCCTGCAGCCGCTGGTGATGCGCGTCTCCGAAGAGGGGGGGTATGAGGTCGTGGATGGGCAGCAGCGCCTAACTACGCTGATGCTGATATTGCGCCATTTCAATGAACGGCTCACCGAGAAATACCGGCAACCGGTATTTCGGCTCGAATACGAAACAAGGCCAGAGCTGCTCAAGTTTCTTGATGAGCCCACTGAAGAGCTGGCTAGTAAGAATGTGGATTTCTTCCACTTGAAAATGGCGATGGATGCCATCGAGGAGTGGTTTGCCGACAAGGACAGTGAGCTGGAGGAAATCAAATCCGCTTTCCAGGGCAAGGCGAAGGTCATCTGGTATGAGATTGCAGAGACCGAGCACCCGGTTGATGTGTTTACCCGGCTTAACGTCGGGAAAATTCCGCTGACCAATGACGAACTGATTCGTGCGTTGTTCCTTAAGCGTTCCAGTGGCGATCAGGCTGAGTCCCTCAACCTGCAAACGCAGATCGCCTACGAGTGGGATCACATAGAGAAAGCGCTGCAGGCAGATGCGTTCTGGTATTTCGTCAGTAATGACTTGGATCGAGCGCAGAATCGCATCGGCTTATTGTTTGAGTTGGTGGCCAGTGTTGAGGGTATTCCTGAAGCATTTAAGCATGATCCATACGGCATCTTCTTTACCTTCGGCATGCGATTGAAGCTGCCGGGTGTCAGCCTTGAGGCCGAGTGGCGCAAGATCAAACAGGCCTTTTTGCTGCTTGAAGAATGGTATGAGGACCGTGTGCTTTTTCACATGATTGGTTATCTGGTCAGTGAAAACACAGCGATAAATAGTATTCGAGAGCTGTCCTCCAATTGCTCGAAAAGCGGCTTTCAACAGCGGCTTCGCCAAGAGATTTTTGCCAAGGCGATTGATGCTAAGGCGATCTGGCCATTGAGTAAGCAGGAAGTCCGTGAGCTGGTAGCCGAGCGCCTTGACACTCTCAAGTATCCGTCTCCCAAAATTAAGTCACTGTTGCTGTTATTCAATGTGGCAACGCTGCTGCAAAACACGCAGTCGAACCTGCGTTTTCAGTTCGATAGTTTTAAAGGTGCGAGCTGGAACATCGAGCATGTCCGCTCCATCACGGCTGATAAGCCCGAGCGCCATCATGAACGAGTCAAATGGCTGGGAAATTGCCTGAGCTACCTTGAGTCGGGCAGCGTTGAGCCGGAGCTTCAAGAAAGCATCCAGTCGTTTCTGGCGTTGCCTCAAACTGATGCCGGCAACGACATCTTTGACCCGCTGCATGAGCGTGTTCTCGCCAATTTCAATGAGGGCTCTGACGAGGCTGCTGACCACAGCATTGCCAATCTCGCTTTGCTCGATGAGCACACCAACAAGAGCTACAAAAATGCGGTTTTTGCCGTGAAGCGGCAGAGGCTTCTGCAGCTGGATCAGGCAGGTATTTTTGTGCCCTTGTGTACCCGTAATGTGTTCCTCAAGTGTTACAGCCCTGAAGTGGGCAACATGATGTTCTGGGGCGAAGAAGACAGTAATGGTTACCTAGAGGTCATGACCAATACCCTGGCTGATTTCTTCGGTGGAAACATGGAGAGTGGACAATGAGTGCAATGGATAGCCGGATCAATTTCAAGCAGCTACTGGATCGCCACGGCAGAGTCTGTATTCCAATCATCCAGCGTGATTACGCGCAAGGCCGCCCGGAGGAAGAGGAGGTTCGTCAGGACTTTCTTCGAGCGATCAAGGTTGCTCTGGATAAGCCTGCGGATGATCCCTCTCTACCATTCAATCTCGACTTCATCTACGGCAGTGTAGAGGGGCCTGAAAACAAACGATTCTTACCGCTTGACGGTCAGCAACGGCTGACGACGCTGTTTCTTCTTCATTGGTATCTAGCTTGGGTTGATGGGCAGTGGAAACGGTTTGCCGATATGTTCATGGCCTTTGGCAAATCTCGCTTTTTCTATAGCGTTCGCCCCAGCAGTAACGAGTTTTTTGATGCGCTCATTGGCTTTTCACCCGATGACGCGCCTGAGAACGTTGCTCGGCTTAGCGACCTGATTACTGATCAGCCTTGGTATTTTCGTAGCTGGCGTTTAGATCCCACCATTCAGTCAGCACTATTCATGCTGGATGCCATCCATGCTTGTTTTGCCGCCTCTGCCAATCTGTTTGATCGATTGGTCAGTGAGAGCCAGCCAGCCATTACTTTTCAGTTGCTGGATCTTGAAAATTTCGGTCTGTCCGATGACCTGTATATCAAGATGAACTCGCGCGGAAAGCCGCTTACACCATTCGAGACCTTCAAGGCCCGATACGAGCGTGAGTTGAAAGCGCAGTTTGCAAGCCGATCATACGAATTCGCAGGGGCAACACACTCTGTTGCCGAGTACGTTGCCTGGCGGATGGACAATGCCTGGGCGGACTTGTTTTGGGCCGCTCGTGACAAGTCGAGCAACCAATACGACGGCGCAATTATGAGCGTATTCCGAGCAGTAGCTATGGTCACCAGAAGCCCGGAAAGCGGCCAGTATTTGGAAGATGTCGAGCGCTTGCGGCAGAGTGTGCGTGCGCCAAATTACGGTGATTTCCACGCTAGAAATTGGCTGGACGAGGATTTCACGCTGACTGTTATTTCGCTGCTTGATGCCTGGAGTGGGGGCAGTGACGGGTTGAAAACGTTACTGCCTGAAGGTCATCCATTCGATGAGCGTGCGTGCTTCCAGAAGATAGTTACTGCTCAAAAGTCTCTTTCGTACACCGAGATTGTTCAGTTTGCCGCTTATGCCTTGTTCCTTGAATTCAACGATGACGGCTATGAGGCCGAGCAACTCCGGGACTGGATGCGCATCGTATTCAACCTTTCTGAAAATACTGAGTACAACCGTACAGATGATCTCCAGCGAAGCATCAGTGGTTTGCGGGAGTTACTGCCTGCGTCGAAAGACATACTTGTGTATTTCGCTGATGCGGAATCGACGGTTTCGGGCTTTTTAAAGCAGCAAATCGAAGAGGAAAGGCTGAAAGCTCAGCTTGTTCTGGCGGAAAGCAGCTGGGCCGAGATCATTGATCGAGCCGAAGCACATGGTTATTTACGTGGTCAGATCGAGTTTTTGCTGAATTTTTCCGGTATTCAGGTCAGGGCTCCGATTCAGGACTGGAGCGTCGAACAACACCGTGGGGAACAAGGGACGTTTCAGGAGTACCTCACCAAGGCATCCGTGATGTTTGATGATAAAGGTCTGAGGGCGCAGCCTGATTTCCTCTGGGAACGAGCCTTGCTTTGCGTTGGCGACTACTTACTACCCAGCGGGCGAAACCATTCGTTCTTGGTTAATTCATCTACCGATACTGGCAGCTGGAAACGCTTGCTCAGAGGTGCTAACGACTATGCATCTAAGTGCAGGGAGGTTTTAAAACAGCTTCTGGATCGCATTGACCCAACTGCCAATCTTGTTACGCAGCTAGGAGCTTTGGTCGAGAACGCGACAGAGCTTGAGCAGTGGGTCGAGGCGCTTGTTCGAACGCCGCAGGCTTTGGCTTACTGCCAATCGCGCAGCCTCCGGTTTGAGACATCTGGCCAGATTTATCTACTGAGTAAGACGCAGATGAACGGCATGCACGCTGAGCTTTTCAGCTATGCGCTGTATCACAAGCTAAAGGCTGATATGGCAAAGCTTAAGCCACTGCAACTGGATGATTATGGCTCCGTTAGTGACACTGAAACGGTTCCCTACTTCTATATGTCGTTCACGATAAATGAAGTCCTTTTGTGGTTCGCGGTTTGGTTCGATGATGAAAATTTTAACGTCAAATATGAGCCTTCTGAAGATGCTCTTCAGGGTGATGTAGCTAGCGCACTTCGAGACTTGGGACTGTTGGTCGACGACGCGATACCAACGCAAATCGTAGAGCGTGACGGAATTGAGCCATGGCTTCTTAAACTAGCAGCATCTGTTGCTAGTTTTGAGGCGCGAGATACTGCTTATGTCTAAGCTCGCCCGATCTGAACGTCTCACGCAGAACCGAGTCGTAGCCTTGTTTACGGAAAAAACACGGCCTGATTGCCTCGGCTACGACTACCTGGGCGAGTGGAGCAAGCGTGGGCAAAACCGCAACATTGAGGCGGAGCTGCTGCAGGCCAACCTGCAGAAGCGCGGTTACTCCGATGCGCACATATCGGCAGCGCTGCAACGGTTGATGGCTGCGGCGGATGCCACGGGCATCACGCTGTATCAGGCCAACCTGCGGACCTATCAGTTGCTGCGTTACGGTGTGCCGGTACAGGTAGCCGTTGGCCAGGCCCATGAGACGGTGCATCTGGTCGATTGGGAGCACCCCGAGCGCAATGATTTTGCCATCGCCGAGGAAGTGACCCTGCGCGGGGGCCACGAGCGCCGTCCTGATCTGGTGATTTACCTGAATGGTATCGCCATCGGGGTTATTGAGCTGAAACGTAGCTCGGTGGACGTGGCCGACGGTATCAACCAACTGATCACCAACCAGGAGCAAATCTTCAACCTGGGGTTCTTCAGTACGATTCAACTGGTTTTCGCGGCTAGCGACTCACAGGGCTTGCGCTATGGCACTGCTACCACTCGCGCCGAGTTCTTTGTCGAATGGAAAGCTAGCGCCTTAAAACTGGAGCCTGTTGAACTGAATACGTTGCGCGAGATGCGTGCTCACTATCAGGTGCTACCCAGTGTAGAAGCAATGAAATCAGGGTATCTGTTGGATGATCCGCTGGCGCAGATGTGCGAGAAGTCGCGCTTGCTCGATCTGATCCGCAATTTCATCATCTTTGACGCTGGTATCAAAAAAGTGCCGCGCCCTCATCAGTACACCGCAGTTAAGGCCGCGCAGGAGAGGGTTCGCAGGAAAGAGGGCGGGGTGATTTGGCATACTCAGGGCAGTGGCAAGAGCATCCTGATGGTGTTGATCGCCAAATGGTTGCTGGAGCATGACCCGGATGCGCGCATTCTGGTGATCACGGATCGTGATGAGCTGGACAAGCAAATCTCCGGGGTGATGCGCAATGCTGGAGTCATCGGCAATGACTCACCTTCGCCGCGCATTACGTCTCGCGCTGATCTCGTGCAGAAGCTATCCGCCACTACGCCGCGTTTGCTGTGCGCGTTGCTGCATAAGTTCGAGCCTGATCTGAGCGTGCCGCCGCCACCCATGCGCGGGAGCTTTTACGTGTTCGTGGATGAATGCCACCGTACCCAAGGTGGTGACATGAACAAGCAAATGAAGCAGTGGCTGTCTAATGCCCTGTTCATCGGCTTTACCGGTACACCCTTGCTGCGCAAAGACAAACAGACCACACGTGATGTATTTGGCACCTATATCCACACCTACAAATTCCATGAGGCTGTGGCGGACAAGGTGGTGCTGGACCTGAAGTATGAGGCGCGTGATGTGCCTGCACGTTTGACTTCGCGTGAGGCCATCGATGCCTGGTTTGAGCGGGCAACCAGAGCATTGAACAACTATCAGAAGTCGATCCTGCGCAAGCGTTGGGCAACCATGGAAGCTCTGATGAGCGCCCAGGAGCGCAAGCAGCGCATCATCGCCAGCATCATCGAGGACTTCAGCCTAAAGCCACGGCTGAACAATGATCGAGGTACGGCCATTCTGGTGGCGGCTAGCATCTACGATGCCTGCCATTACTTCCGCCTGTTTGATGGGACTATGTTCGGCCAATACTGCGGCATCGTTACGTCTTATGAGCCGAATCACAATGCGATCTCCCGTGAGCCGGCAAAAAGCGATGAGCGTTACAAGTTCGATACCTACACGCAGTACGTGCTGAAGCACGGCCAGAGCACAACGGCCTACGAAGAAGAGACCAAACGTCGCTTTATCGAGGAACCGGCCAACCTGAAGCTGCTCATTGTGGTGAGTAAGCTGCTAACCGGTTTCGATGCCCCCAGTTGTTCGTACATCTACCTGGATAATGAACTGCGAGATCACAACCTATTCCAGGCCATTTGCCGCACCAACCGACTCGACGGTGATGACAAGGACTTTGGCTATATCGTCGACTTCAAAGAGCTGTTCGGCGACGTGCAGGATGCCATTTCTGTGTACACCTCCGACGAGTTGGATATCGATACGGGCGGCGGTGGCAGTAATAACGTGGAGCTGAAGAACTGGCTGGTTGAGGGCAAGAAGCAGCTGGATGCAGCCCGTGAGGCGCTGAGCTATCTCTGTGCCCCAGTGGCACCGCCGCGCGAGGTTGAGCAGTTTATCCATTACTTCTGTGGCCTGGCTGCGGATGCCAATGGCCTGGACGAGACTGAAGCGCTGCGGATTTCTTTCTACAAAGCTGTGGCCTCATTCGTGCGTGCGTTTGCTGATTTGGCGCAGCACCTGACCGAGGCGGGTTACTCGGTAGCTGAAGCGGGCAGGCTACAAACTGAAGTGCAGTTTTATGCCGACTTGCGTGAGGCAATCAAAAAGCACGCGGGTGAAGAGCTGGACATCAAGCCGTTCGAGGCGGACATGCGGCACCTGCTCAATACCTATATCCAAGCAGATCCTGCTGACCCTTTAAGTACAGTCGATAACTTCTCGCTGGTTGAACTGATCATCCAGACGGGCGTTCACGATGCCATCGCCAAGAAACTTAACGCCAAGGGCAAGCTCTCCAAGGATGCGATTGCCGAAGGCATCATCAATAACGTGCGTAAGACCATCATCCGTGAACAGTTGACTGACCCAAGATTCTACGAGGGGATGTCGCGCTTGCTGGAGGATCTGATCAAGCAGAGCCGTGATGATGCAGCAGCCTACGAGGAATTTCTGCGCAAGGCTGAAGCGCTGGTTCGGCAAATGGCGCAGAAGGGCTCAGGTGGCTCACCTGCGGCTCTTAACGGCCATCGCGAGGCCACCGTGCTGTTCAACAACCTCGACAGCATTGCCGCGACAACCTTTCAGTGCCCGAACGATGAGGCTGAAAAAGTGAAGTTGGCTTTGGACATCGATACAGCCATGCGCGGATCAGCCCCCGCCTCCTGGCGTGGAGACCCTGCACGCGAGGCGCAGGTTTTGAATGCGCTGTTCCCATTGATGGGGCGCGACCGTGAAGCAACCCTGGCCATTTTTGAGATCATCAAGAACCAACCGGGCTATTGATGAACGAGATTATTGAACTGGGCGACATTTCTATTTTGGTGACCCGTAAGGACATCAAAAATGTCCACCTGACGGTGCATCCGCCAGAGGGCCGGGTCACGCTAGTCGCTCCGACTAGTACGCGGCTGGAGGTGGCACGGGCTTACGCTATTTCAAAACTGGGCTGGATTCGTGATCAGCAGAGTAAATTGAACGCGCAGGCCCGAGAGGCACCGCGCCAGTTTGTGGAAAGAGAAAGCCACTATGTCTGGGGGCGACGCTACCTGATGGTAGTGAACTACCAAGATGTTAAGCCTGCGGTAATGCTCGATCACAAACGCATCACCTTAACAGTGCGCCCCGGTAGTGATGCATTCAAGCGCGCAGAGGTAATGCATGAATGGCACAAGCAGCAACTGCATGCCCTTGTGCCGGGGCTACTCAGGAAGTGGGAGCGCAAGCTGCAAGTCAAGGTCACTGGCTACTACCTTCAGCGTATGAAAACCAAGTGGGGTAGCTGTAACCACAAAGCCGGCAATATTCGCCTGAACACCGAGTTGGTTAAGAAGCCGAAAGATCTCCTTGAGTACGTGATCGTTCACGAGATGGTTCATTTGAAGGAGCCTACCCATAACGAGCGCTTTATCTCCATCCTCACCGAGCATTACCCAACCTGGCGGGAGGCGCGTGCTGAGCTGAATGAGTTGCCGCTTACGGCGGAGATCTGGAGGGAGTGATCTCCGTCCCAAGCGACACGTTATGGGGCTCACTGAAGTAAACGGTTCATCTGTTGCAGATAAGAATTTCTCCCCTGAGGTACGGCCTAAAGCGGGCTGTTATTGGCCGATAGCTGTGTGTCACCTTTCACTCCAACCCTCAATGAATTGCTGAGGCTGAGGCTGGGTAGCAATTGGCTTGTCGATTCTGAAAGCATTCATGCATGCCAAAAATGTTCTGATGCTGGAGGGGACTTCGGAAGAGTCCACACCAGAGTTGTACCTTCGCGGCGGGTGGACGAAGGCGATCTCATGCTGATGAAACCGAGACGTCAGTGATAAAGCCACTGCTGCAGCTCATCCAGATTCACCACCACAATCTGCTGCGCTGTCGCCTTGGCATGCACCTTGGCGGTATCAATCTGATAACGCTGCAGCACGTACTGCACCAGGGCGCCACGGGTGTCGATGACCAGGCGCCCCTCCTGCATGCCATAGTCGGTTTCGATGATGGCTTGTTGCGCAGGTTTGAGTCGGGAGTCCGGCGCAATGACGACCTGGACCTGGCGGGTCCAACCTGGATCACGTTCACGGGTATTTTCGCTTTCGTCGTCCATCAGCTCGGGCACGCCGCGAAAGCGGCTGAGTACAAAGTCGCGGTAGTCCCTGTTCTTCTCGCAATACGCACGCACATGCCAGCGCATGCCGGTGTAAATCAGCGTGTGCGGGGCAATCAAGCGCGTCTCGGCCTCCGGGGTGGTGAAGGACACATACTCGCACTCCAGGCGCAGGCCTTCGCGGCAGGCGCGTAACAGTGGCCGCAGCAGTTCTGCGCGCACCGTGCGATCCGGTACCTGCAGCACTTCTGTATGTGCATAAGCCAAAGCCAGTCCCTCAACGTGCGGGGCTCGATCCTGGTTTTGATTTAGCAGGTGCAAATACGCGCTGGCACTGTCGTCGATAAACACCGGCGCGAACTGCTTGCTCGGCACATACCCCTTCGCATGTTTGTCATATGTCAGGTTTTTTGGCGCGTGCTCGTTGATGTAGGTGTTGATGTCCTTTGAGGCCTGCTGACGGCTGATGCCGAAGCTCTGCATCAGGTGATTCGTGGTCAGACGTCCTTCCCACCAGGCAACTGTCTCGATAAGGCGGTAGCGCAACGCCAGGTCCCAGCGCACCGATTCGATTTCTTGTTTGCGTTTCATGGCTGCTCCACCTGCTCGAAAAGTTTACCTGTACGGGTAAACACTCTAGATACGTCTGCTAACGCTACATATCTTTGTGAGCGACGACAAGAACGCTGGATGGCATCTGTCCAGTTGAGCGTCACCGTGGGTATGTGCGTTGGTCGAGTGCCCTGTAGTGCATTCGTCTGACAAGGAGAAGTAGACGTGAACGAACAAATCATGATGGAAGTGGCGGTTGTGCTCCCTACCGCAGACGGCGAGGGAATTCAGCTGAAAACGCCGTGTTACGTGGCCCGGCAAGAACGTGTGGCGCAGTGCATGGGCAGCCTGGAGATTGGCATGCGACGATTCCCTCAGGCGATCGTGAGTGCTCAATTGCTTGTGTTGCCCTGGTACGACGGTATTGAGCGCGATATGGCGGCCGCCAACCTGCATCCTTTTGAAGATGCCGCGGCCTATCTACCCAGCGGGCACCGTTTCAGTATTCCTGGCGTGTATATGCGTCTGGAAGCGGGAAGTGTGGTGGCGCGACGTGAGCGCATCAGCCTTACTCAGCACTGATCTGCTTATTTCGCCGGCGCTATCTGGCCCCTGACTTGACGGCCGGTTAAGGTTCGACATCGGTAAATACACCGCGCAAGGCTACGTTGCTGCACGACGAGCAAATGCATCGGACATGTGATTCATAGGGACATATGCAGAAGAGATTTCTAAAACTGTCTCAGGGCGGAATTCAGGTGACGGAGATCCGTCTTGAATATGGCTTTTCCGGTGACTGCTTTCCGCTCACATTTGAGCTGGCTGAACAACTGAAATCAATAATTTCCGCGCATCTGCCTCGCCGCCGAAAGTGGCATTTCAACGACCGTGTTCTGCTTTGGCTCAGCCAAGAGTTGGAGCCGGAGTTGATTGAGTTTTATCAGGGGCAGGGCCAGATTTTTTTGAATAAATACGATCCTTCCTGGGCTGCGAAGCTGGATACCGAATTGCTTCGCGAGTTGGTCGGGCGGTTGGAAGGCATTAGCCCTGGCCTGCTAACCGGGAGTCTCGACGGTCCCTCGGATAAGGGGGGCTCGCGTTAGGTCGTTTGCTTTTTTTATCCAGCATGGAGGCAGCTGTGTCTGCCGAAACCAGTGCCAATTTGGAGCGTAACCGTTGAGTCAGAAAAACAGCCAGGCTTTCAAGGATTGGATGGTCGCTGCCGGAAAGACCAAGAACACCGCCAGCAACTATTTTACCGGAGTAAACATCGTCTCAAGGCATTGCGGTCGAGAGGTGTTCGACATAACGGATGTCAATGAGCTTGAGCCGCTTTATCAGCAATATGGCCCCCGGGGCGTGAATGCCCAAGTTGGAACTAGTAATAGCGGAAATGTGCATGGCGGGCTCAAACAGTGGCTGGAGTTTGTCCGTCTGGGCTTGCCAGAGCCGCAGGGTACCGGAGCCATTGACCCGATAGAGGGTGGCAAACAGTGGGATTTGTTTCTTGAGCGTTGGCCCGTGGAGAAGTTACGCGAGCTGACGCTAGAGCAGTATTACGGTGAGGAAGGGGCTGACGATTTTTTTCGATGGTTATGTGATGGCACCAAGAAGCTTGGAAATTTCAATGAAGGTCCTCTAAGTTCTGGTGTTCGCCCGCGCGGGCGTAACGCTAATGCGGCACCGGGCCCTGACACTCAAGTAGATGACCACTACATCTGGTATTCGCTTCTCGGCAATAGTGCTAACGAAGCTTTCGAGACTATCAAAGCCGAGATTTTGTCGGCTGTGGAAGCCGTGACGGCGGGTAATTTAGAACCCATCACCCGATTGAAGAGTGCGCGAGGGGCTCGGGTATGGAAAGTAGCGTTCCTGTACCAGGACCGCGAGGCGCCAAGCCTTGTGCCGTTTTACTCCATTGACCAGTTGAAGCGTGTTGCAGGAGAGAGCTCGAGCGGCCCGTATCTGAAGTTGCAGCAGCAGTTGCTGGCGCAGCGTGGAAATCGCAATTTGCTGGAATTTGCTGCTGAGTTGGAGCAGTCAGCATCACGTTCAAAAAAGGCCATTGATGGCGAGGGTGAACAGTTCATGGAGAAGACACCGGTCGCACTTAACCAGATTTTGTTTGGGCCACCCGGTACCGGTAAAACCTACTCCACTATCAATCATGCGTTAGCCATTCTCGACCCTCAGTTGTTGGCGGACTGTGTTGAGGGCGATCTATCCTCGCGTAGCCGATTAAAGGCTCGCTACGACGAGCTGGTTAAAGATGAGCGCATTCGCTTTACAACCTTTCACCAGAGTTTCAGCTACGAAGATTTCGTCGAGGGATTGCGCGCCGATAGCGATGCTGAGAGCGGACAAATCGAGTATCGCGTTGAGCCTGGCGTATTCAAACAGCTCTGTGATGACGCCCGCACTCATGGAGCGCAGAAACAAAGCGGTATTCGCGATAATCCGCGTATCTGGAAAATCTCTATCAATGGCGCGGGCCAGTCTGCTACCAAAACGTATTGTCTTGAGCACGGTGAAGCGCGGATAGGCTGGGGACAGACCGGCGATTTGCGAGACTCGGCTGAGCAGAACGAGTTCTATGAATCGCTGGGCTCTGGAGACAAAGGCACGCTGGGGTATTTTGCCGAGCAGATGGTGGTCGGCGACATTCTGCTGTGCATTCACGCGGCCGACCTGATCGGCTCTATTGGTGTGGTGACGGGCGACTATCGGTATGAGGCGCAACCACCTGCAGGCATCTTGCAACACTACCAACATGTGCGACCTGTTCGCTGGTTGTACCGCGATATCAATCTGTCAATTTTGCCGTTGAACGATGGCCGACAGTTCACGTTGAAAACCGTGTACGCCATGGACCGGTTTTCGTGGGCGGACCTGCTTACTTATTTGCAGCAACAGGATATTGCGCCGGTGTCTCCGATAGTCACGCCTACGGAGGAGCGCAAGCCCTATGTGCTCATCATTGACGAGATCAATCGCGGTAATGTTTCGCGCATCTTTGGCGAGCTGATCACACTGATTGAACACTCCAAACGTGAGGGCGCTGAAGAGGCGCTGAGCGTTAAGCTGCCTTACTCGAAGAAGCCATTCAGCGTGCCGGACAACGTGTTTCTGCTGGGCACAATGAACACGGCGGACCGATCATTGGCCGGGCTGGACATTGCGTTACGGCGCCGCTTCTCCTTTATTGAGATGCCGCCTCGCCCCGATCTTCTGGACGGGGTTTTAGTGGAGGGGCGTGTCGACGCCGGGCAGTTGTTGCGGGTTATGAATCAGCGCATAGAGATGCTTCTGGATAGGGAGCACTGTTTAGGCCACGCTAACTTTATGCCGCTAAAAGACGAACCTTCGCTTGAGCTGTTGACGGCCATTTTTCGTAACCAGGTTCTGCCATTGCTCCAGGAGTACTTCTTCGAAGACTGGCAGCGAATTCAATGGGTGTTCAACGATCATCGCAAGGCAGAGTGCGACCGCTTCATCTACCAGCGCGCCAATGACGTGCAGGCGTTGTTTGGCTCGGATGTGAACGTTGGGCCGGGCGGAAAAACCTGGCATGTTCGTGACGAAGCGTTTGACCGCATCGAGGCTTATCTCGGGGTGATCGATCATCAACAAGTTGGTGACTTGGCTGGCGTCGGACGAGAGGTTGAACACGGCGATCTTCTACTGCGTGAGCGTGTTACCGGTTCTATCGAAGTGTGGCGAGCAGACGTTCAGCAAGTACCAAGCAAACCGTTGCTTCGGTCGGTGGCGAGCGAACTGGGTATAAGCCCGTTAAACGCCCAAGGAAACGCATTGAATACTCGTGCGTTGGGACGCCAGCTAATTACACGCTTGCTGGAGTCGCGGTGACTACGGCGGTTGTAATTCGGGAGTACGCACGGCTTACCACTGAAGCTGTGTCGGATTCGCTCGATGAAGCTCAAGTCTCGACCAGCGCGTTCGACTGGCTTTGCGACCTGAGCGGCAGCTTCAGTCGCAGCGGTGCAACGCTTTTGCAGGTTGAAGGCCGCCGCTCGTTGCGCTGGGACAGTTACGTTGGCGTGCTGGAAACACCTTGCGGCACGCGCATCGAAATTTTGCCCAAGCACTTTGAGCAGGGCGACTGCATCCGGCGCAGCCGCGCGTTATTGCGCACGATGATTCAGGCCGCACTCGACCTTAAATCTCGGCAAGCATCTGTGACCGGTCTTGCTCTGTTCGATGCCCCACTCACCGAGTGGGTCATGGGGCAGTTTCTCGCTGAGCTGGACCAGCTCACCAAGCGCGGTATTCGCTTTGACTACAAGCGCGTGGAGGAGGAGCAGCGTTTTCTCCGCGGGCAGCTGAATGTCGTCGCACAGATGCGGCAACCACCCGGGCGGCAGCACCACTTCCAGATTCGCCACGACGTGTTTGTGCCTGATCGGGCGGAGAACCGATTGCTGGCGCTTGCGTTGGAGCACGTCGCCAAGACGACTCAGAATGCCGGCAATTGGCGCTTGGCCAACGAGCTACGGTCGCTGTTGGCGCAGGTGCCTACGAGTCGCGACGTATCTTCAGATTTGAAGGCGTGGAGCCGAGACCGATTGATGGCGCACTACCAGCCGATCAAACCGTGGAGCGAACTGATCCTTAACCAGCAGATGCCGGTGGCGCTGGCTGGGCAGTGGCAGGGCATGAGCTTGTTGTTCCCGATGGAGAGGTTGTTCGAGCGGTATGTCGAGGCGTCGCTTTCGGAGCAACTGCAGTCCGGCGCGCGCCTGAAGCCTCAGTCATCCAGCGAGTACTTGTGCCAGCACGATCAGAGCGCAATGTTTCGCTTGAAGCCCGATCTGCTGATCGATACTCCACAACAGCGATGGATACTCGACACCAAATGGAAACGAGTAAGTGCCGGCTTGCGAGATAAAAACTACGGACTTAGCCAGAGCGACTTTTATCAGCTGTTTGCTTACGGCCACAAATATGGTCGCGAAGGTTCAGCGCCCAAGCTTGTGTTGATATATCCATATTGGACAGGGTTGTTGGAGCCGTTACCGGTGTTCGAGTACGGCAAGGACATGAGTTTGTGGGTGCTTCCCTTCGATCTGGAAAATAAGCGGTTAATGGGCGTCGAACTGGCCGATTTACCGTTGAGGGCCCAATTGGCCTCCGCTACATCGCTAGAGATGAGTGCGTAAGGCGGGGGAGGCGCTCTGTGGTGGAGCAGACTGTTATCCACGAGTGTGCTTGATTAGTTGACCCGTCAGCCCAGCTTTGGCGCTGACGGACTGCTTTCTGCCACAAGGGGCACCCGTACCTGCTCCAAAAGTTGACCTGTACGTACTTCCACTATTTGTATGTCTACTTAAGCGACATATCCTTTCGCTGCGCCCATCAGGAGGTGTGCAGGAATGGACTCTGGTGCCATGGATGGCCATCCCAGTTTCCGGTTTTTTCTAAGCGAGTGGAGGTGTGAGATGGACTTCAGTACGCATGCGCTGCAACGCTGCCGTCAGCGTGGAATCCGGGCAATTCAAATCGATTGGCTTATTGCCTACGGTGCCTTTACCTGGAACCGCGGCGCCAAAGTTTTTTTCTTTGATCGGTCAGGCTTCCAACTGCTGCTCCAGTCCCTTCTGCCTGCTGAGCGACAACTTGCTGAGAAGGTGCGAAATGCTTACGTGGTGACTAACGATCTTTTGATTGTGACGGTTGGACGCCGCGAGCATGAGTTTTGCGTAAGAAAGCCCGGCGCCCAACACCAGAAGGCTTGCCACCGGCGCTCGCACAATAAGCTTGTCGCGTAAAAGCTTGGAAGGGTACTAGCTCGCGAAAAAAACTGGCACTATGCCTTTATCGGTTTTCCGGTACTTCAGTCTCGATTTCGTCGAGTGACACGGATGGCAAGCCAGGGTTTCAAGGATGACTCGTTGAAAACACTATTTCGAAGTCCCCTGTTTTGTATGGCCCGAACACCTGGAGCAGGTGCGTCGAGCTTGAAGTGTGGGCGATATAAAGTGGCGCCACGATCGACGTAAACCGTCCAAGCCGGTCCGTTTGTACAACGGACAAGTTCGTTATGCATTCATTGGCTTAGTTTTTTGCTTACCTTTTTCGAGTCTATCTTATGGAATTTCTAGATCACCTATTGCCAAATTTTGCTTTGCTGCAGAGCGGAAGTACCGAATCGATAGGTGTCGTATTTTGGCTAATTATGGCTGCTCTTTTTTTCTATTCGATTGTTTCGCTGGCGCTCGGCTGGGCTCGTTTCACTGGACGTATGCGTGCGTTGAGAAGCCTGATCGCCGGACAGAGCCGTGAAAATTTGGCCCTGAACCGTAGAGAGACTTTGCAGAAAGCGCTCGGGCTCAAAATTAAGCGTATAGGGGCGCTGTGGCGCGAGTTTGACGACAGCTTGGTTAGTTCAAGTGACCACAAACAGCTATTCAATACTTTGGATGCCGAGCATTTCTTCAATGCTCGAACGCTGGCGTCGGGGCTGAGCGGAAGCCGCTTTTTTGGCTCTCTGCCCGGATTGTTGGTTGGGTTGGGTGTATTGGCAACCTTTGTGGGGCTGACCATCGGTTTGTCGAAGTTGAAGCTCGACAGCAGCGGGGGGGTCGATCAGTTGCGCGCAGGCATCTCGGTCATGATCCAGGGTGCTGCTGTCGCGTTTATGGCTTCGGTATGGGGGGTGGGATTTAGCCTCGTATTAAACCTGATTGAGAAGATCACAGAGCGGGCAGCGCTGGGTCGGATTCAGGATCTTCAGCATCAGATCGACTCTCTTTATCCCCTCATTCCTGCAGAACAGTCCTTGGTACATATCGCCGACTACAGTCGTCAAAGCAAAGAGGCGTTGCAGGAGCTTCATGAGCGCATTGGCGATCGTTTGCAGGAAAGCCTCGCTGGAATGAACGAGGCGATGCAGACGGCGCTTACCGATGCGCTAAACAACATCATGGCTCCGGCAATACAGACTTTGGTCAGCACTACAAATCAGCAGTCCACCCAAGTGCTAGAGCAACTTGTGGGCAGCTTTATGACCGGTTTGACTTCGGCAGGGCGCGAGCAGGGCGGCCTGATGCAGCAAGCTGCAGCGGAAGTAAATAGCGCTGTCGGCGGCATGACTCAACAACTTAACCAGTTGTTTCACAGCCTCAGCGATCAGCAGACTCGCCAGCTAGAAGTCAGTCAGCGGCAGGGGCAACAGTTCGAGACTCAGTTAGACCGTATGTCCTCCTCCGCCGAACAACGTCAGCAGCAATTGGAGGGACGTTTTAGCGAGCTACTGAGCGGGCTGACTGGCCAGCTCGACGATCAGCTAGGCTCTGCTCAGCGCCGCGATGATGAACGCCAGGCTTTATTTGAGCGTCAGCTTGGCGAGACGCGTGTTAGTCAGGCTTCTCTTTTGGATAAATTTGCGGCTGCCAGTGGCGAGCAGTTGCAAGCGTTGGCGGAAGCTGGCAACGAGCGACATAACAACCTTGAAAAGGTGTTTTCCCGCCTAATGATGAGCCTGAATACTCAGCTCGATTCTCAGATGGGGGCTGCCGAACAGCGCGAGCAAGAGCGAGCGTTACGCCACGAGCAGCAGCAGGCAGCTCAGGCCGCCCAGCAGCAAAACCTGATTGGTAGCCTTGGACAGACCAGTCAACAGCAGATCGCCGCCATTGCTGAGTCCGCAGCGATGCAGCAGCGCGCACTGGAAGACTCCGTGGGCAAGTTGCTGGGTAGTTTCGGAGAACAGATGGCAGGCCATGGCCAGCAGGCCGAAGAGCGTGAGAAGTCTCGCCAACACCGCTTCAACGATCAGTTAGAAAACATGGCAGCTCAACAGCAAGAACTTCTGCAAGGCATTGCCACCGCGGTGCAGACGACTCAATTGCAAAGTCGGCAGATGGCCGAGCAACACCAGCAGTTGATGGGGGGGTTGCAGCGGGCGACAGAGGCCGCAGCGACGAGCAGTCGACACATGGATAGCAGTGCCAATCAGCTTGGCCTTCTGTCCGCCAATGTGCGGCAGGCAGCTGAATTGCTCGGTCAGCGTTTGGAGAGCGTCACCCAGCGAATTGAGTCTGCAGGCGACCAGAATGCACAGCTGGCGGTTCACCTACAGGGACAAGCTGCTGCGCTGACTCAGTTGCAGCAAGCGCTGCTAGAGGGCGCGCAACGTTTCGAGCAGGCTGCCGGCGAAGCACGTAACGGCTTTGGCGAGATGAAGAGCCACCAACAAGAGTTCCTCACCAGTGTGCGAGGCGAATTTACAGCTTTGGGCGAGGCGCTCCGTACGCAGGTACTGGGCGTCGAACAGCAGGCCGAGCAATGGCTGCGTTCTTACTCCAGCGAGGTGCGCGATCAAGTCCACGAGCGCATGGACCAATGGAACAAAGAAACCCTGAGCTTTGCCAGCCAAATGCAAGCGGTTGTGCAGGCAGTGAGTAACATCGTTGATGAGTTGGAGGCCCGCTGATGCGCTGGCGTAAATCCAATGACGTTCCGATGGAGGATGAAGATCCGTATTGGAAATCCTTTGTCGACATCATGTCTGCTCTTCTGGTGCTTTTTATCCTGGCGTCTGTGGTCCTGATTCTGCAGCTTATGGAAAAAAGTGCTCAGTTTGATGAAAAGGTTTCCCAGTTGCAGAAGGCTGAGGAAGTCCGTCGTGACATCCTTAACGAGGCGGTAGAGAAGCTGCAGCAGCGCGGTATCAAAGTTGAGGTTAGCGAGAACCACACGGTGCTTCGAATCCCCAATGACTTACTTGGGTTCGATACCAACGCCTATGAACTCCAGCCGCGATATCAACCAACCGCTTTGGAGATTGGTGAGGTCATCAATCAAGTGATAAGCCAGAACGATCGTGTCAATTATCTGGACACTATCTTCATTGAGGGGCACACCGATAATCGTCCCTCTCCTGGTTTTATGGGGAAGGGTAACTGGGGTCTGTCGACTTTTCGCGCTATTTCCCTGTGGCAATTCTGGAGCAACGGGCTGCCTGAGGGAGATCGTTTGAATCGCCTGAAAAATCAGGACGGCGAGCCACTTTTCTCTGTAAGTGGTTATGCCGAGACGCGTCCTGTCAGTAAGCGTCAAGAGACCGAAGAGGACTACCGGCTAAATCGCCGGATCGACATCCGCTTCACTATTCGGCGACCGCAAAGCACTGAGTACGAGGCAGTGAAGACGTTGCTTGGAAACTCCGACTAATGAATCTTCCACCCATCGATAACCGCCGAGGTGAGTGGCAGCCTGTAGTTCTTGCAGGCTGGGTGAGATTGGTCGAAAAGGCCAATCGTATGAAAGCCAAGGTCGGGGGCAGTGATGCGTTTGAGCGCATGCTTGCCCAATTTCGAGACATGGCCAGTACTGGCCGTTTTGAGGGCTTGCAGGGTTTGCTTGGCAGACGCCTGGGGGCACGAGCATTGACGTGGTTGTGGCTGCACGATGACGTAGTCGGTCCGCGCTTATTCAACTCAAGAATGCTAGATGTCTTGATAGAGCATCAACACCCTCGTTTGAGCCGGTTGACACTGATTCAGCTGGTGCAGTTGTACTTCCGTTACTTTGACCGATTGGACGAGCGTGATCGGGCAAACGAACGTAGCGTGCGGGAGCAACTGGAGCGGCACCTCATGGATCAGCTGATGCTGCTGCCGGAATCGCGACATAAATTTGTAAGCGATCCCTTGATAACCCTTAAGCATGAGGGCGGGTGGTTGTTGACCCTGGATGGGCCACTAACATTGGCCAAAACGGTGCGTGACCAGGGCGGTGAGCTGGGCAAGACCTTTGAAACACTGGGGCTCAATGGCTTCGATGTGGGGCGGTTTGGCGATGTCTGCCGTGCTCATTTCTATCTTGAGGTGCTTCGGGAGCTGAGCCCTGGTGAATGGGACGATGTACTTGATGAGTTACTCAAGCCGTCGGTAAGCAAAGCGCCCTATGAGGGCGACAAGCGTATTGGTCATGTGGCGCTGGAGATCATGATTGATCGCGCAGGAGATGACCCAGGCGAGGCGTGGCAGAACTTCATCCTTAATCTTGCGGGCGATCCGCGCATTGCAAGTTCTGCTGCTAATTTTCGAGAATGGTGGAAACCGCTTGGGGAGGATCGGATTGGCAAAGTTCGGGGCTGGCTTTCGAAGGAAGATCTCCGTCTGTTTTTGCAGGCGGTTGAGCAATACGGAAAGGAGACCAGTAACGCTGAGCTGCAGCGAATGTTCCCTGCACGCAAAGTTTTTCTGGAGGGCCTTTTCAGGCTGGGGCTTATTCGCCATACGCGCTTGTTGTTAGGGAGGGCTGCCCAAGAGGCGGTGAGACGGATTTTGGGTAGCGAGGTTAAAACCAGCTTTGCTCGTATGGATGGCAACATGAACGACAAGGCGGTGATTTACCTCGACTGCGGGGATTTTCACCTGGTAGAGGGTTCTCACAGCTTTAAGATCTGGAGCTTCCTGGCAGCGCCGGGCGCTACTTTAAAGTCTTACGACAAAAATCTGTTCTCGCACGCGGATCTGACCATCACTCTGCCGCGAGACTACAAAAAGCTGTATCCAACACTGGACTACGAAGCGGTTCCCCATCACGGGACATGGCAGCGAAAGGTCTTTGAGTTTCTTGGCAGTAACGGTATCGGATTGGATATTGAGCAATTGCTCAGTAAGCGGGACTACAAGTTCTACCTCTCAAAATACGGAATGCCATCGGTAAGCCCGCAGAAGGTTCACGTGCCCCAACCGCTGATGCCGCGATTCGAAGAAAAAACTGCATCTGCTGCGTCTTCAGTCTTGAAGAAAAATACAGTGGTTGAGGTGCAAATAGCCAAGCCCAAAGTTGAGCGTGTTGTGAGCCCGCTGTCTTCCGAGTCTTCAATTCCCCGTAAAGAAGCCGAAACGGAGCGGACAGGCCTGTCTGATGTGCAACGTTCGATGATCGATTTTCTGGCCGCGCACCCTGAGAGTCTCATGGGGGACATATATCGTGGCCTGAGAGACGAAGGCGTAACGATGGGGCAAATAAAGTCCAGCCTTGAAGGCGGGCTCTCAATTTACGCTTCCAAGGACAGCGTGTTGCGGTGGTCCCTGACGACTTTTGGGACGGAATATGTCGGTGAACCGCTTTCAAATCGTGCCGTTACGGCAAGGCCCACAGCTACGGCGGCAAGTTTAGAGGCCGTAAAAATGCTGGGCGATCTTGAGAGGCGAGTACTTCAGTATTTTGCTGACAACCCGGGCGATCGAGTGAGATTTGCCGCGAATGTTTTTGGTGTTGAGGCTCGAGAAATAAATCAGATTCTGTACGGCCCACTCAAGCAACTGTGCTTTCAGCGTGGAGATTACGGTTGGGCAGTAGAAGCTACTGTCGTTGACGCCTTAAATCACTTGCAGTCGAAATAAGAGAGAGCGGCATGTCCTTGGGTGATCTTTTGAAAAGGTTGATTGGTGAAGGATCCGCTGTGTTAAGCACGGAGGTCGGCTTTTCTCTTTCACCTGACTCAGGGGGGCTGAATTTCTACTTGGATCGCCCTGTCTTCAATGCATTGCAAGCCGGTAAGGGGAATGCGCTGCAAAAAGTGCAGTTGATCGTGCTGCGAATGTTGATGGAACAGGGTGTCGCCGAGCCAACGGCTAACGGCTTTCACGTAACAGCTGAGGATGTTGCTGGCCTTGACGACGAGCAGGCTGAAGTCTTGCGGTTGCCACGAAGGTTTAGAGGGCATTTTTCGAGCGCTATCAGTGGCCGTACCGGCAACAGCAGCTTCGCCGTTGAACTCACGGCCGTTACTTCCAATACGAGCCTTCCGTTTCGTCGAAAAGGGCCATTTTTATACCTGACCTCTGCGGATATTTATCGTCTCACCCCCGCTGAGCTTATGGGAGTCATGGCTTGTGAACACCATCAAAACCTGATGCCGGAACTGCGCGGAGAAGCTGCCAACTTACGTTTGATGGCTGAGCTGCAGACCGCTGCTAGAAGCGGTATGCACATTGATCTCAGTCATTTCGAGCGACTGGATGTAGTGGTTCCAAAAAACATTGGTGTTACTGCAATGCGCATGCCCGATGGGAGCCTTCAACTTTGTCCCAGTCTTGGCGACGGGACAACTCCTGATCAATTAGAGAAGCGCTGGTCGCAGTTGGATATGGATGCCTTGGGAGGAGTATTACGCATTGATAACCGCGTAGTTCTGCTCGACTCGGCCAAGATGGACGGGATCCGAAATATTCTGGCTAACAAGAAGATCCCCCCAGATAGGGTCGCGGAGTTCATTGCGACACCAACGGCATTTCTTGATGCCGCGTTGGTCAATCTGGAAGTCGGCTTTTCGGTTCGTATCGCTGGGATTGGCAAGCTCCAGCACATGGACTTTGGCGCGCTAGATGGAACCAAGAACGACTGGTTCGCTTTGGATAAGCGCCCGGCTCCGCCCGAAATCATCGGTAGAGTTATTCAGTCCTCCGAGGAGTTGGAACGGTTCGAGGAAGTGCTGCAGGCCGCCCAGGCGCAGGGTTCCACAAGCCTGAGCTTTGCCGGCGAGCTTATTGATATTTCCGATGCTGTGAAAGTGGAAGCGGAGCTTGGCTTTGCAAGGCAAAAGCTAGTGAGCCATTCCGATTTCGACTCTTACCAGAAGGAGGACGCCGGTGCCGCTTCCGAGCGCCCTACAGAGAAAGTTAGCGTCATCCTTAAAGAGGCCGACGAGATCAATGCAGGCCTGGTGCAGAAGGCCAACCTCGCGTTACTTGGGCAAGCGCCAGATTGGACTTCCTATGCTCGACAACCTTTTCCGCATCAGCGCGAGGGTATTGAGTGGATGCTCAAGTTGTTAGGGACTGCCTTGCAGGACAATCACGAAGATATGTACAGGTTGCAGGGCAGTCTGCTCGCAGATGACATGGGGCTAGGTAAGACCTACATGGCTCTAGTAACCGTGGGCGAATACCTGTCGCGGCAGCGCGCAACAGACAAAGCTCTAAAGCCGATTCTAGTAGTTGCTCCGCTAAGCCTTTTAGAAAACTGGGAAGACGAAGTAGGCAAGACCTTCAACAGCATTCCATTCCGCGACGTAGTCATTCTGCAATCAGGTCGAGACCTCAACCGATTTCGTATAAAGGGCGCTGAGCGAGAGTCCGTGCAGCTTGCCTCTTTGGCTGATGACGAAGGCATGATGGATGAGAAGACCGTTCGTTACGCGCTCAGTGTTGGTCCTGAATCAGGCGCACATCGCCTCGACATGGATAGACGGTTAGTGCTGACCACCTATCAGACACTCCGAGACTATCAGTTCTCACTTTGCCGTATTGATTGGGGGATGGTGATTTTTGATGAGGCCCAGAACATCAAGAACCCCAATGCTCTGCAAACTCGCGCCGCAAAAGGCCTCAAGGCTGATTTCAAACTGCTTGCTACTGGGACACCTGTTGAAAACAGCTTAGGGGATTTTTGGTGTCTGATGGACACCGCTCAGCCTGGCCTTTTAGGTAGCTGGGAGATGTATCGAGATACATGGATTAAACCCATCTTGGCGGCAGGCGAGCATGAAAGAGATGAGGTCCGTACCCTGCTAGGGGAGAAGCTGCGCAAGGCCGTCGGCACATTTATGTTACGGCGAGTGAAGGAGGACCAACTCAAAGGTTTACCTTCTAAGACGATTCGTAGTGGCGTTGAGCAAGCTAGTAGTGGCGTTCAGCAGTTTGCTCCAGAGCTGGGCGCATTGATGCGAGGCGAGCAACTGCGTGTCTACGACGAGATCCTTGATGACTACCGCGGCCGTCGTGCAAGTGCAGACGATATGCGCGGCTGCGCATTGGCTGCTCTGACTCAGCTCCGATCCGTCTCGCTGCATCCTCACCTTGATGACGAGGCCTCGCTTTATAGCCGAGACGGCAAGCATGCTCGGGAGCTTATGGCAAAGTCCGGCAAGTTAGCCGTGATGTTGAAGTTGCTTGATGAAATCCAGAGCAAAGGGGAGAAGGTCATTCTGTTCATGATGACCAAACGCCTGCAACGAGTGCTCAAATTGTGGCTTGACCAAATATATGGTCTAGACGTTTCGGTGATTAATGGTGATACCAAGGCCGTTGCGACCAATGCCGAGGACATGACCCGCAAGAGGTTGATCGCTGCATTTGAGGCGCAACCTGGATTTAACTTGATGATCATGTCGCCTGTCGCAGCGGGAGTCGGTTTGACAGTCGTAGGTGCTAACCACGTTGTGCATCTCGAGCGCCATTGGAATCCAGCGAAGGAGGCTCAGGCGTCCGATCGGGTCTATCGGATAGGGCAGCAGAAGGATGTTTTTATCCATCTACCTGCCGTAACTCATCCGCAGTTCGACTCATTTGACGTACATCTTGACCGCCTTTTGCGGGGCAAGTTAATGCTCAAAGATGCTGTCGTGACTCCAGAGGCTGTCAGTGAGAGCGAAATGATCCAATCTATGGGCTTCTAAGCGATTTAAAAGAGCGGTGGTTGGGTTAGGTCTAACCCCATTATCTGCCAAGGAAGGAGATAGACAGGTATGACGATCGATAGTGGACACCGCGGTGTGAAGCAACGCCTAGTTTTGGTGGATTACGAAAATATAGGCAAAATTGATTTGTCGCTGCTCGACAGTTCGTACCGGGCAATTATTTTCGTTGGAGCCAAGCAGAACGCGCCTAGGGCCTCACGCGATCCCTCGAGTGCGCATCGTTTCACCAGGGTGGATTTCCATAAAATCGAAGGTGTGGGTAAGAACGCTCTCGACTTCCATATTGCGTTCCAGTTAGGGCGAACATTTGAGACCGCCCCTGAAACCGAATGCATCGTCCTTTCCAAGGACAAGGGTTTCGATCCGCTGTTGGTTTACTTGAATAAGAACGGCTTGGAATGTCAGAGGGTTGACGCTCTTGAGGCGCTATTGCAAGTGGCGCTGCCCATGGCGGAGGAGCCAGCGTATTCAGCTCTGGCTAACGTTTGCTTGCGCTGCCACAAGGCTAGTTGTATAGGGCACCTCGGTGGCCAGTGGTGCAGCAATTGCGGAAGCTTCTCCACCCCTCCATCCCCGCAGTTATTACCTTCGCGGAGCCCTCTGTATCGGGAAAAAGAGAGCAATTTTAACCCTGAACCACTTATGGGAATGTGCGGATGGTGTCATCAGCGCACGGAGATGAGCGGTGGTATTTATGATGATGGCGAGTGGATGTGTAGCGGCTGTATCAGCCGCTATACAAGCTAAACTGACTCGTAGGCGCCCAGGCGGTTGCTTTCTGCCTAGAAAGGACTCTGTCCAGAATGTTTTCATTTTGCTATCCACGAACGCTCAAACTGAGCCCTAAGGTGTGCAGCCAACTCCTTATTTCTTCCTCTGCCGTTCAACAAGTCGAGGTACATGATGAGGGGGCTTGCAAAGTAGGTTGGAAACTCTGCGCCGCGATCCCTGAAAAGTAAGCTCGCGCCTTCTCGCTCAATGATAGAGACATTGCTCCCTTTTTCTGCCGGCTTGAGCTTGAGAGTTTGGGCTAAACACATGGTGAAGCCTGGGGGCACGACGATCTCAACGTTATCGGTACCTGTCAAAAGTGGCGCATAAATATTCGCCGCAGAGGTTCCGGTAAACGCCCACGGAAAATTTAAGTGTGAGTCTTCTATCTCTGAGGAGATGCTGGTCAACAGCTGCCGAGGGTCCACCACAAACGCATACCAGCTGGAGTTGGTTCTATTGCGCTTTTTCCATTGCTCGGCCCATGCGTCGAGCAGCACGCCTGGCTTTATTAGCCTACGGCGTTTTGAGGGTCCCGCCCCCTTGGTTTCGCACCATTCTCTGCGCTCCAATTCCTGCATCACTACAGAGCATGTGTAGGGGGAAGACCTAGATAACTCAGCAAGCTCCGCCCCGGTTGTCCACTCGGGAGCATTCTTGAGAAGGGTATGTACAACGCCTTCTCGAGCGTCGGTGAACAGCGACGGTGGTGCAGAGCGGCTGGTTGTTTGGGTTTCGCGCTCAATATTGATAAAGAAATTTCTGGATCGAAGGTAAAGGCTCCCACTGACTTCAAAAAATGCGCAGCCCTTCTTGATTAGGAGCAACTTTGCTCCATGGCTCAAGCTCTCAGCAGCTATCAACCTAATCACGTTAGATGCCTTCACTGCGGACGTTTCATACTCGTCGAGCTTCCATATGATCCTGCGGATGTCCCGTGGGTAAGCAGCTCGAAGAATTTCGATAGCGACATGGTGGATCTCGTTCTCTGCTTTTAACTGAATGAGAGCGTCAGGGCCGTCCATTTTCAGTGTTCGGCAATACTCAAGGGTAACCTCTTGGTTGAACGCAAATGCGGACGTGAGCGAGTCGACCAGCTTTTCGAGTATCTCGCGCTCGTAGACAGTCCGATTTTTGATGATTAAAGACTCTTCCATAAAATTTGGCCTCCAGTAGTTATTTGCTGGCCAGCTAATAACGCGCAAAACGCTAATGGTATGAACGGAGGGCTAGGGAATGACCCCGTACTCGATCTGGTATATGAGCTTGAGCACGTCCTTTTGCCCCTCTGCCGAGAGCGCAGCTTCAAGTGGTGTACCGCCTGCGAGCGCTCTTGCAGGTCTTTTCAGCCATATGGATGCGTGTTCCGCGCTCATATCAAATAGATTGAGAGAGGCATGCATAACTTCGGATAGCGAAGGGCCGAGTAGGATGGTCCCTACGAGCTTTTCCCGTTCAGCCTCAGAGGGAATGGGTGTGAGCTTGTGAGCGACGCAGCGAGCTTGAATCCATCCTTTAGTTTCTCGCATTTCCCCAAGCGATCCACACACCTCACAAATGCTGCCGGACAAGGCTTCAGCCAGGTCAATCACCTGCGTGGCATATTCATTTACATTGCGATGGTAGAAACGTAGCTCCCCAAATTTTTCCTTCACTTGTGAAGCGATCAGGGGGGCGCGCTCTGGTGTGTCGCCCGAGTGCTTTTGTACTAGTGAGCAGGTGGAATCAATCAGATTGAACCACCCATCACCGCATTCGAACCCGAAAAGCGAGAATGCTTCATTGCCGCGTCCTGAGAAGATTTGCGGATAGCGAGCGCAGAGAAGCGCGTCGAGCTGTTTATGCATAGCAATGTCCTTGAGTTGGCTTTTCTCGATTGTCAGGATCAGCAGACATCGAACGCGAATCCATACGGAATGAGTTGTTGGTTAAGCGCGCCACAGATCTACTCGTAGTGCGCTAGTTCGTCACTGGTGAATGAGATGGCCAAAGCAATTAGCGAACGAATGTCTTCACAGCTCGCCGCAAAAGGATCGCAATACCAGAGTTGGATTTTCGAAACGGTTGGGTCGGAGAAGTGATAGCTATCGACGAAGTCGAACACGCCTTCTTGCTCGGTCCCTTGAGCGGGGCTGAGCGCAAATGCCCTTTGCCGGTCATCAGCAATTCTGCTGATTTCGGATAGCGCACTTACCCCAGCCAATAACAACTCGGTGGTGTCTGCGTTGCGAACGTAGAAGCCCCGGATTCTTGGATTGGAAACGGACTGTCTAACGTCTTCGAGCGACAGATAGCCCTCGTCTGTTCTTCTCACGGTCTTGCGCAAGTGCTTAATAAGTTCGGGCTCATTAACCATGCATAGCTGTGACATCGAATGCAGTCCTTCCCAAAATGGTTACGGGTTTCCGATTTCGGTTTTGGCTTTCCCAAAAGGGCTTCACGACGGTGAGTTCGGTATTCGTTTGCCGATTTCGGACATTGATTACCGAAATCGGCAATCGACGTCCGAATTCGGAAACTAGGCGTCCAAATTTGGAAAAGAAAGGTCGAATAGGGATTCACAGTCGGCAACTGTGAATCAGGACTTTGCTAGGAAAATTCGGTTTTTATCGAGATAAATACCGAATTTCCTTCGAAAACGACCGAGTTTCCTTTTGCCGATTTTTCGACCGTTTTTTCGTGAGATACTTTTTCTAGGCGCACGGACTTGCGAGCAAAGGCAATGTACGTCACTTCGTGACGCCCATTGCGGCTCGCTTTTTCCGCACTGCGTTTGAAAAAGAAAGGCGTAATTAATACGTCAATAGCATTGACATAAAAACAATAAAAAGGTGCTTGTCATGGATAGAAAAACTGGAAGGCTTAGCCTTCGAATAACCCCGTTCGACAAAAAAATCATCGTCGCCAGAGCCAGATATTTTGGTCTCAGCGCTTCTGACTGGCTCATTCGAGCCGCATTTGATCGTGAGATTCTCTCCCCACGTTCTGTATGGGATGAGCAATCGATCAGTCAGCTTTCTCGTGTCGGCAATAACCTCAACCAATTGGCTCATTGGGCGAACCAGGGAATGCCCATTGATAACGCTGCATTGGTTGAAATTGCTGTAGAGCTACGTGCTCTGAGAGGGCTTTTGGATGATTTTTAAGGTCAAAAAGAGTCGGACGAAGCGACATCTTCGAAACCTCGTTCGCTATTTGCTTCGGCAGTTAGCGAAATCCAACGAACGTGTATTGCTGCACGAGTCACTGAATGCTCTGCCCATGCTTCCAGGCGAAACGTTGAAGGGCTATGCGCATCGTTGGACGGAAGAGCTTTGGCAATTCACGGCTAACGAGCGACGAGGGAAAAAGGCACCTGCTGACTACTTTGTGCATGCCGTAATGAGCTTTTTTCCAGGTAACGAAGAGTGTCCAGCCGATCAAGTTACAGCTCAGCAAGCTCTGGCTATGGCCAAAGAGGCGATGGCTGAGGTGGCTCCTGGTGAGCGGCAGGTCTTGTACGTAGTACATGGCGATAAATCTCACCTCCATGTGCACATTGCTTTCTCTGTTGTAGAAGCTAGCGGGCGAATTTGGAACCCTCGCGAGGACTTTCGGCGTTGGGAAGCGGCAGCTAGCAGGCTGGAAGAAAAGTACGACTTGTACAAAGTTATGGTCGGCCGACCGGGTGGCCAACCATCTCTAAAGAAAGCGCCAACTGGTGGCGAGCTCCAGATGATGACACGCACCGGAAAACCGTCGGATCGGATGCTGCTTCAGCAATTGATCAGCTTGATTCTGGTAGATGAGCCAACATTTCCTGTTTTCTTGCAACGCTTACTGGATGCAGAAGTCACCCCGATTCCAGTCATCACCAACCAAGGCACGCGCGTCTCCGGTATCTCGTTTCGGTATCAAGACGGCATGCCAATGAAGGGATCTGATTTGGGAAAGGGATATGCGTGGTCTGCGTTATCCAAAAAAACGCATTTCTCGGCTTCTTATCACATGAACCTGCTTCGCAAGTTTTCACTTCCGCATGAGAAGCCTGGCGGAGAGCTTATTGTTGAGACCAAAAGCGAACTCCCTCCAGTGTTTGAGTCGTCCTCTGCTGATCGCAGCGTCATGCGCAAGTTTTTGGCCCGCCCAAGAAGCGAGATAAGGACCGACTGGGTATGGCGAAGTAAACCTTCAAGAACGGCCTTCGTTGAAAGCAACGTCGACAACAAAACGGTGTACCTAGCATTAACAAGTCATCCGCATGCCTATGAAGCATTGGCCATTCGTGCTCAACGGCAGGCGGTTAGACGAATCTGTGTTTCTGGTTCCCAGGATTTTCGCAAGAAAATCTGGCTTGAGTTAGCTATTCGAGGAATTGAAGTTGGAGGGTATGAGCCGTCCGAAGACGAGCGCGCAGGACTGGAGTTTTGGAAAAATGAGCATGCAAAAACAAGCGGAGCAAAAGACCCAGCAGCAGTTGTTGGACCGGTCGAAAACGATGCAGATCGAGTTGACGCGCCACCTGGACGCGATGCACCAAGCGAATGTGAAAACGAACGAGGAGTTAGCGGCTGCGATGTTTCCTCTCCTGCAGACGATGACCTCCCTCGCCATCGAGAATCAGATTCTTCTTGGCGAGATGAGAAAACTGATGAGCCACGAGGTGAGCGAATTCAGGAGCGAGATACGGGAGCTACGTTTGATGTTGGCGCAGAAGAGTGGGAAGAACGGTTCTCCGGTATAAGAAGTCGCCTCAACCCCAATGCAGATCCGATCCTGCAGCTTCATCGCGTTCAGCGCCTCGGAGAGGCTGCACTAATTCGTCAGGGCGTCATCTCACCTGACTCGCACCGAGCTTGGTTGATGTGCCAGCCGATCCTTAACTCGTTAGACGAACAGGGCAAGGCGTGGTCGGTGACGTGTGGAAAACCTGCTGACTCCGTACCAGTCGAACTGTCTCACCGAGATACCGTTCAGTCGGGATGGGCCAGTTTAGTTGTAGCTAATACCCTCGGTGCCAACATTGAGCTTCGTCTACCCGGTCCGCATAGCTGGCTCCGGTTGGTCGGAGTAGGCCAGTCCGATTTCGAGTGGTTAAGCCTTAACGAAATATCACCCACGGCGACGTTCCATAAAGACGGCTTTGATGAGGCATATATCCTGCTGCGAGGGCACGCACTCAGCGAAAGCGTCGCTGCTCGCCTGGTGGAAGAGATATCCATGCACGTTTCAGCATCGGTCAGCGTTCATGTTGGCACGGTGAGTTTTCCACTTGCAGGATTCGACCGCTGGACTCAAGCGGGCGAGCTGCGACTGGGTACCTCTCTCCGTTTTGATAACGAGATTGTCCCTAATAGAGCGTTGGCGAGTTGGCTGCGGAGCATCGAGGAGGATTTTGAAATCGAGGATGAGCCAGAGCAAGACCTGGCTTTCAAAGCTCACGTGGATGGTGGCGTTGATCTCTCAGACAAACTTGGTGGGGCGGTGACTAAGACACTTCGGAGCGTTGGACCTTCCGGTTCTTCTCCTGCAATTTGAAGGAACTGCTCACCCTGAAAACACAAAAGCCTCTCCCACTATTCGTAGGAGAGGCTTGCTAGCGACGAGCTCTATTGGATTACGTCGTCCTTCGGATCTTCTGACATTGTGGATAGCGCTG
Source organism: uncultured Pseudomonas sp. (assembly GCA_964543145.1). Lineage (GTDB taxonomy): Bacteria > Pseudomonadota > Gammaproteobacteria > Pseudomonadales > Pseudomonadaceae > Aquipseudomonas. Next base: position 205,402 of record CAZIWV010000004.1, on the reverse strand, counting down.
CTGCAGTTGATGGTAGCGCTGCCATGAGACGCCTGAGAGGTCTGTATCGAAGCGAACTTCTGCGACGGTGTCGGCCATCTGCTTAAGCGAGAAATTGTTTCCATAGTGGATTGTTACGTCCTCTTCTACCGAATGGCCCACCAGAAGCTTGATCATCACTTCTTGTATTCCACGAGACCGCAGGCTGTTAATGAAGGTATGACGGAAGCTATACAAACAGGCGCCTTCGCCTTTTCGTAGATCGCAGTGTTGAATGTAACCAGGATCGTTCGCACCTTGGCCGCTAAACCACCGAGACGCCATGCGCGCATGACCGTCTTTTTCCGTGTACGAAAGCTCTGGGAAAAGGGGATGGTATTTCCCTCCTTCTCTTCGTCGCATTTCGAGGAAATCCAAGAGGCCGATTTTGAGGAGTTGAGGGTGGACAGGAGTGGTTCGACGGCTAACGCCATTCTTAAGATGTTGTAGTGGGCCTTCGTCAGTTATACGAATGACGGGAATACCGTCTTGATGGTGAATGTCACCAACCAAGAGCTGGCAAAGCTCGCCAGGCCGTGCTCCGGTGAACGCAGCCAGAAGAGGAATCCAGAAGCAGTAACTGTACGGAATCCACCGTATCTTAGTGTCAGGTGCGGTTGTAAAAACCCGACTAGAAAATATGTCCGTCATCTCTAGATGGCTGAAAGTTTTGTACTTGCTCTCATCATCCGAGACAGGAGATGGCGCGCTGTTTTTATAAAGGCATGTGTCGAGGTAGCCCAGCTCCTGGCAATAATTTAGGAAACGCTTCAGGATGTTGAAGTAGCGTTCGTTAGTCTCGGCTCCAATGACATTCTTAACGTATGAGCCTTTGGCTGGAGTTAGTTCCTTTGTGTTTTTTGCCTTGGTGTTGAGTGCTCTCCTAATGTCATGAATATCTCGCTCGCGCAGTGAACTAACCGCTCGGCTGGCACCCAAGAACGTGACGATCTGCTGAAGCTGGGAGGTGTACTTATAAGCTGTGTTAGCCCTCCAGTCCTTTCGGGATCTGCGTTCAATGACCATGTCATTCATCGCATCTTGGAGAGTTTTTGTCTGGCAGGATGACTCGGGAGAAAGGTTACGCTGGGATTCGGTTTCCCTTTCGTTATCGAGGCGTTGTTGGTCGTCTATAAATTTCTGGACGTTCTTTTGTATTTCCTTAATGTCGCCTGAAAAGCTTGGAGGTAGAGTTACAGAAAGGTTGTACATATCTGACATGGAAGTTCCCGTATGCTCGATTGTTGGACCATAACGAGACTGTTTTAATGGTCAGTTGGGGTTGCCAACTGTTTTCTAATATATGGCTCATTTTGACTCTGTCAATTGCGTGTTTTGAGTAGGGAGTTAGTTAGGGGCTTGGCTTTTTCCAGGGCGCGATGTAGCCATATCCTGACAAACCTTTTTTTATAGTCAAATTTTATAAATTCCGGCGACAGTATTGATAATCTACAAAGCTCTTCGTGTGGAAGTTATAGAGAAATAAAGGAAATAAATTTCATTGGAGGTTGGTATTTGATAGGCGGGATATATTGAGTTCGGGAATGTATCAGGGTGACGAACGGCATATGCGCTGAGGTAGAAGCCCTTCGGTAGAGCGGGTGCTAGCGCGAAGGGCCATGCCTTGATTAGTCAATCCTCCCAAAATCATCAAGGGAAGTGCTGTCGAAATCGACATCGAACAGGGTGTTGAGCTTGCGATCGTTCCTCGCGAGAAGGTAGCAATGCCAAAAACACCCTTCACATAGCCTTAGGTGGTAGTGGACGCCGTTCGCTGCTCCCTTCAAGGAGCCGGTGATCGTGGGGGACTGGCAGACACTGCACTGGTCAGAGCATGTGGGCATCACACGGAGCTCCCGCAATGATTCTCTGCAGTTTCAGAGGTTCTGTTCAGCAAACTCATCTTGTCAGCCACTCTGCCAAGTGAGTTGTGTCTGGAACCTTTGAGGGGCCGTGGACGAGCACCTGGGGCGCCGAGTTGGATGGCTTAGCGACAGGGCGTCCAGGCATACGACTTTTCTTTTTCAGCGTTGAGTAGCGTGCGAAATTCACATGGGCGAGCTCTAATTTGAAGCGCAACATTTCTACCGTTTGTTGCTTAATCTCAATCCGATAGTCGTCACCGTACTCGGCTGTCGTCGTATCGTTGGTGTGCCCGGTCAGCGCCTGTATGCGTGGTTGATCCACGCCGGTCTGGCGCAGTTGGTTGATGAAAGTGTGCCTGAGTGAGTGGAAGCTCAAGCCGCACAAGCGTGGAAATCCGCACTGCTGAAGATAGCCCGCGCGTCCTGGATCCCCACAAAACCAACGCGAGGCAAAATGGCTGTGCGCGCGTCGTGTATCTGCCCGCATCTCTGGAAAGAGCAGTTCGGTTGCCGAGTGCGATTCCGCTTTGCGCTGCTCAAGGAACTCCAGAAAACCTTTCTCAAGCAGAACGGAGTGCAGGGGAATATCCCGCTGACTCGATATATTTTTCAGCAGCTTATGTGGGTGATTGAGGTTGTGGCTCATGACCCAGACGCCCTCGGGCGTCTGGAAAATATCTTCAAGGGTTAGCTGGCACAGCTCGTTCAACCGTGAACCGGTGTAGAGCCCCAGAAGCGGCAACCAGAATTTGAAATTGTCCATTCGCCACCGGGGCACGACAGTATCGGTTGTGTAGACCGGTCCACTAAACAGGCGTCCTAGTTCCAGTGCCGTGTAGGCGCGGCGAACGCGATTGCTCTTAACCCGCGCCTTCTCCTTCAGCCGAATAGCTTCGCCAACGTCGCGTCCAATCCATTCGTTCTCGAAGGCGAAGCGAAACATCGCCCTGCCCAAGTCGAAGTACTTTTTTGCCGTCTTTGCATGGATCGGCTCGTAGCCGCCTTTCTGAATCAGCACATGGATCGGAACGCTGTTGAGTTCCTTCATTTGCCTTCGGTTGCGCGGGTACATCAGCAGCACGGTGCGCAAATTTCGAAAGTCCTCACTTGTGATTGACTGAATGGGGCGCTGAGGCCCCAGGAGTTCGCATACCGATTCCAGTCGAGCGCAGTTCAAAAAGCGTGTGCCCTGGTGGGACCATTCGCCTGTCAGCTCCTGGTCGCGTCGAAAGCGCTCCAGAAGCATCTGCACGGTGATTGTGGCCCCTGGCGATTGCGCCGCGGCGGCCTCAAAGCCGCTTTTGAAAAGCGCTCCGAGTGGATTGGCTGCATCTACTTCGTCATGAGAGGAGGGCAGCCCCCAATAATCTGGCTTGTCGTTACTCGGCGAGCCCTTTGGGCCACTTCCGCTAGGTGGTTTTGGGATGTCACCGTCAGGCTGCAAGCGAGCCCGAATAGCTTCGACATGGATCCGCAATTCGTTGAGGGCAGGAATGCCGCCGCCAAACTGCTGGCCTTGCTCCACCAGATCGGTCAACCAGTCAAAGCGCTCAAGCACAAAACCCGATTTCAAAGTCGCCTCATGAAGGTCTTTGGTATGAAGATCGAACGTGAGCAGTTGCGGCAGTTGAGGGTAGTGTTCGCGGAGCAGGCTCGGCATCGTGACATCCAGCAGGTGGGGCATGCCAATCGCTGGGTGCAGGACATGCTGCGCCTGACTTTGTTTGTCCGGAGCATCCAGTGCTTGCAGAAACTGATGGTCGCGCTCGCGAAGGTCCTGTGGCCGAAGGGCGAGCCAGCGTGGGTTGTGGCGAAAGTGCAGACCATGCTCCGGTCGCAGGTAACGCCGGATCAGTTCAAGGTGAAAAGACGCCTGATAAAGCGGGAGCCATTCCCCTCGTTCCAGATGTTTCTCAAACAGAATGTTTAGCTCAGCCATCCCTTGGAGAATAAACAGCGAGCGCTGTTTGGCTTCTTCAGACTCCAGCGTATGCAGTTCGAATACCTGAGTTTTCAGCATCAAGGGATAGGCGGCTGAAAGCAGATCAGGCAAGGGGACCTGCAGCGTGTATTGGTCAGGCTCTTTGAGCACGAACGTCGGCATCATCCGCAGCTGTTCAAAACGGGTCCGGCCTAGTGCGAGCGATAGGTCTTCAACTGGGCAAGGGATTTGCGAACTGTGTGGCGACGGTGTGGGACGAATCGCGACTTGTTTGGCCAGGGGAGCGATTGAGCTGCGAATGAGCTCCAGCGCTTGGTAAAGCCCCTCGGCTGTTTTGATAACACCCAGGCGATAGCGTAGGTCGTGAACCTGCTTGGCCAACTCGCAAGCCATGTGGCGGGCGTCGTCTTCGGACAGGCCTTCAAGGGACCAGCGGATTTCTCGCTTGGCAGAGGGGAAGCGTTGTTGCAGGAGGCGGGAAAGAATGAGCCGGAACGTGAGTTGGCCGGCTGCATCTAGGTACAGATAGTTTGCTATGCGTTTCATGGGGTTCAACCTTCTCGTCATTGGAATTTTCAGAGAAAGTTCCAGACGTGGTTTGAACCCCTTTAAAAATAAGTCTTCAATTTCAAAGACTTACCTTCATGTTTGGTGGAGCCGGGGGGATTTGAACCCCCGTCCGCCAGTCCGCTGCTGTCGGTTCTACATGCTTAGCCGTGTCTATTGAGTTAACCCTCAGCCGCCCGACGGGCAGGGTGCTTTGGGCGAGTTGTGTAAGTTTTAGCCACTTCGTCCACAACGTACTACGCGGCGATTCTGTTCTATATGACAATCATTTTGGGTTTACAGACATCCCCTCATGATTGCTGGAGCCGAAGCTACCAGAAGTGCGACTAGGCTGCTTACGCAGCTAGTTGGGCACCGTAATTGTCATCATTGGCAATTATAGAGTTTTGCAACAGTGGATTTACGAGTTCTGTTACCAACTCGGCATGCCCCTCAAGTTTTGTAACCGGCGTCGAATCCTAATCGGCCCCAAAACCTACCGTGGTTAACGGTTGGGACCGGAAGTGTACGGGAAAGGTTCCGATCCGTCGACCGCGTTGCCATACGTCATGCTCGTTAACAGGCTATATGATTAGGCTCAAAAGCGTTCTGTAGTAACGTGCAGATATTCTTGAGACCTGCCCTATGCCGTGTACACCGCGTTACCCCCTGCGCCAATGGATTTGGCGCGCATTTTTGCAAAGTGCTCTGATTCCCCTGGTGCTGGTGGAGTCGGTGCTGATTGCTGTGTATTTGCTAACCAATACCGCGATCCGCGATACGCAGTTGGATTATCTGCAGCAGCGCGCCGCTCAGGATCTGACCGGCACGGTGCAGCGTGAAGGCGAGATTATCGGCCGGCGCTTGGAGGGGTTGGAGGCGCAGACGAAGGTTTTTCAGGCGGCAACCACGCGCGCCCTGAGCGACATGACGTATCACCCCGACGCTCTGGAGCGTTCGCGCTATTCGGTAACGTCCGATGGCGTGCATTACACCCATCGTGATGATGGCCGCGCGGCGTCGTTTTATTCCAATAGCACGCCGGTGGAAAGGCAGGATCACGACAAAGCGCTACGCCTGTCCCGCGTCGATCCGCTGATGCGCTGGATCCGTGATGCCAACCCGCTGGTGTCGGCGCTGTATTTCAACGGTTGGGACAGCTACAACCGCATCTACCCATTCTTTATGACCCCCGATCGCTATGCCCACGACATGGTGATCCCCGATTACAACTTCTATTACCTGGCCGACGCCAAGCACAACCCCGAGCGCAAGGTGGTGTGGACCGATGTGTATCTGGACCCCGCTGGCCAAGGCTGGATGATGTCGGCGATAGCACCGGTGTACCGCAATGATTTCCTCGAAGGCGTGGTAGGCCTGGATATCACCGTTGGGCAGATGGTCAGTGAGATAGGCAACCTACAGGTGCCCTGGCATGGTTACGCGGTATTGGTTAATCGTGATCAAAAAGTGATCGCCTTGCCTGCTGCTGGTGAGCAGGATTTCGGCCTCAATGAATTGACCGAGTACAGCTACGCCGAAGCCGTGCGCCGCGAGGTGTTGAAGCCTGATGACTTCGACCTCAAGGACCGCCGCGATCTGCAGCCGTTGCTGCAGGCTATGACCGCCAGCCGCAGCGACGTTAGAGAGGTGCTACTGGGAGGGCGCAAACAACTGGTGGCCTGGAGTGAAATTCCGCAAACCGGTTGGCGTTTGTTGGTGGTGGTAGATGAGGCGAACATCTTTCAGGCCACCAATAATTTGGCGGCGCGTTATCAGCAGATCGGCTATCTGCTGATCGCAGGACTGGTGTTTTTCTATCTGTTGTTCTTTGCCTGGATGTGGCGACGCTCGCGTTTGCTAACAGCTAAGTTGGCCAAGCCAATGGCTGATGTGGTCGACATGATGGGCGAGCTAGGTAAAGGCAATTTCAAACCGCAATCGAGCGAAATCGAGATCGACGAGCTGGCCTATATGGCCGATGCCGCGCAGCAAACCGGGCAGCAACTGCAGGCCAGTGAAGACGAGCGCCATAAGGCCCAAAGTCAATTAGAGCTGGTGCTGGAAAGTACTACCGAAAGCCTTTGGGAAGTCGAGGCGCGCAGCATGACCATCACGGTGCGCGGTCGCGGCGTTAAGCGCTATGGCCTGAATATCCAGTGCCTGACGTTTGCCGAGTTCAATCAGCGTGTGCACCCGGACGATGTTGATCGTTTGCGCCAGTTACGCTTTGGTTTTGCCGACAGCACTGAAGACACCTTTGAGGCCCAGTATCGCTTTGCCGATGCGGATGGCCATTACGTATGGCTGCTTAGCCGCGGCAAGGTGCTTGAGCGCGATAGCAAAGGCCGCGCCTTGCGGGTGGCCGGCACCCATGTGGACATCTCCAGCCTTAAACAGGTGCAGGAAGACCTACGCCGCGCCAGTCTGGAAGCGCAGGAAGCGAGTCAGGCCAAGAGCCGTTTTCTGTCGAGCATGAGCCATGAATTGCGCACGCCGTTAAACGCGATCTATGGCTTTGCCCAGTTAATTGAATTGGATGCGCAGGACCAACCCGGCGGTGAGCAACAGGCTGATTACGCCCGCGAGATTGTTAACGCCAGCCGCCATTTGACCGCGTTGGTGGAAGACATCCTCGACCTCTCCAGCATCGAAAGTCGGCGTCAGCAGTTGCAGTTTTCCTCGGTGGATGTGGCTGAGCTGCTGCGTAGCTGCGCCGAATTGGTACAGCCCGAAGCGTTGCAGCGTGGTCAGCAATTGCAGGTGATGGCTTCCGAGCAGCCAGGCATGTTTGTCTGGGCGGACGTGCGACGGGTACGTCAAGTGCTACTGAATTTGCTCTCCAATGCGATCAAGTACAACACTCCACAGGGTATGGTCAGTCTGGGTTATGAAGTGCGTTCTAGTGGTATTCGTTTATGGGTGCAAGACACTGGCCCGGGCCTTACTGCAGAACAACAGACGCGGCTGTTTCAGCCATTTCAGCGTCTAGGTTGGGAAAACTCGACCATTCCCGGCGCTGGTATCGGCCTGGTGTTGAGTCGTGAGTTGGCGGAGTTGATGAACGGCGAGCTGGGCTTTTTGAGCACTCCCGGCATCGGCAGTCGCTTCTGGATTGACCTGCCTAGTGCAGCAGCGCCAGATGCTGGCGCTGCTCCCGCTGTCGACGCTGAGCCGGCCAGGGAGCTGGCGTCGGTGCTGTGTGTTGAAGATCACCCAGCCTGCATGCGCGTGTTGCAGGAAGGCCTGCGGGAGATGGCTGATGTACGTGGCGCAGCATCGATTCAGCGGGCGTATGCGCTGCTGGAGAGTTTTGTGCCGGACCTGGTGCTGCTCGACCTCGACCTGCCCGATGGCGACGGTCTGCATATTCTCGACATGCTGCGTCATACCCCGCACTTGAGTGAAGTGCCAGTGCTGGTTGTGAGTGCTGCGGCAGATGACGAAGTGTTTGCCGACGCCGTGCGCCGAGGTGCCCAGGCCTGCCTGGCCAAACCCATCGACTTGCAGCAATTGCGGCAATTGGCGATGAAGTTGCTGGCCGATGTGGTGGTGATCGAGCGCCAGTGAGAGGTGCTCAGTGGCAAACGGCACGCAAGAAAAAGCCGGCGTAATGCCGGCTTTCGATCCTGGCAGAAGCAGTTATTAGCTGCCGCTACCTTTACCACTACCTTCAGTGCTTGGCGACTCCAGGCGTTGTACTGCCTGAGCGGAAGCCTCAACGCATTTTTTCTCGTCACCGGCGGCCTTGGCCTGTTGCGCGGTGGTCTGCAGCGTTTCCACTTGAGTCTTGGTCGACTCGGGGAGCGTTGCGGCATCGGTGGTCAAAGTGTCTTTGATTTTTTGCAGATTGGCGTCGCACAAATCGGCGGCGAAAACAGGTGATGCCATCAGAGCTACGGACAACATTGCCGCTGGGTAGAGCAGGTTGGTGCGCTTCATGGTGAATCTCCTTCGCGTGGCTGCGGTTCTCGTCCAGATCCCCGGAATGGGGCTCGCGGAACCGTGAGGGGCGAGATATACAAACCCGCCTGAATCAGCGGGCGTATACAAATGACTGACCCAAAAGCGCAGCGGTTCAGTGTTTTTTCCCCAGCAACTGATTTGTGCGTCTCGTCTGTAGGGCGTGCCGGTCGGTGTACGGTGTGCGCACTGTGGCGCCAACCGAGCTATCGCCTGGTGCGCGCAGCACACCCTAGGTGGTGGGGACCGCTTGCCGCGGCTGGGTGACCCGATCCACCAGATAAACCAAGCCGTGGTAATCAATGCCGCCATGTTGGCTGAGGCCAATCTCGCAGGTGCGGCTGGTGGAGATGCCTTCGTCGCAATGCTGCACGGCGTCTTTCAAGCTGCGCAGGGAATGGGCGTTGAGCTCTGGCGTGGTAAAGCCTTTATCGCCGGCAAACCCGCAGCAATGAATGCCTTCCGGAATCACCACTTCTTTGCTGCATAGGCGCGCCAGGTCGATGAGTGCCTGGCTTTCGCCCAGGTGCTGGGTGCTGCAGGTAACGTGCACGGCGATGGGCGCTTCCTGGGCGGTGAAGTCGAGCTTGTCGACCAGGTGGGTGCGAATAAACCGTACCGGGTCATACAGGTCCAGGCGTGGTTCGCCGAGGTCTTGCACCAGGCGCAGGGTGCATGGGCTGGTGTCGCAGTAGACCGGGTCGAGGCCGCCCCGGCTGGCGTGCAGCAAGGCGCCGATCAGTTCCTGGCGCTTGGCTTCGGCTTGCTCGTTATAGCCCTTGGAGGCAAACGGCTGGCCGCAGCAGAGGTTGTCGAGGTTGTCGGGGAACACCACTTGATAGCCGGCTTTTTCCAGCAGACCTTTGGTTTTGCCCAGCAGCGACTGCTGTTCACGGTCGCCAGCAGCGGGCCCCATTACCCGTGATACGCAGGCGGCCAGGTAGACCACGCGAGGACGTTGGTCGTCCACTGGCGGCTGAAAGCGAATGGCGCTTTCTGGCTGCGGCATAGCGGCGTTCCATTGCGGCACGCGCTGTTGCGAGGCCTTGCTCAGTGCCTTGGAGATCTTCGCCAAACGCGGCGCCCCAAGCATCATCCGCGCGCCGTTGGCGACATGCAGGGTGAAGCGCGCACCCTGGAGGGCTGTATGAAAATTACGCGCCAGCCAGCCAGCCGCTTTGCCTTGATCGGCATGCTGAGCGCGGAGCTTTTTCACCAGCTCGCCGGTGTTGATTCCCACCGGGCAGCGTTGTGCACACAGGCCGGTGGCGGCGCAGGTATCGACTCCCTGGTAGTGGTAGTCACGTTCCAGTTCGGTGGTGTCGATGCCGGCGCGTTGCTTGGCCTGAATATCGCGCCAGATCACGATGCGTTGCCGTGGGCTGAGGGTCAGGCCCTTGGACGGGCATACTGGCTCACAAAAACCGCATTCAATGCACTTATCCACAATCTCGTCCGCCGCTGGCAGCGGTTTGAGATTTTTCAGATGCACCTGTGGGTCTTCGCTCAGCACCACATCCGGATTGAGGATGCCGCGCGGGTCGAGCAGGCGTTTCAGTTGCCACATCAGTTGATAGGCGTCGCTGCCCCATTCCAACTCGACGAAGGGCGCCATATTGCGCCCGGTGCCGTGCTCGGCTTTTAGCGAGCCGCCAAATTCCACGGCGACCAATTGCGCCACGTCGTCCATAAACGCCGAATAACGGGCGACCTGCTCGGGCGTGTCAAAGGCCTGGGTAAAGACAAAGTGCAGATTGCCTTCCAAGGCATGGCCAAACAGGATCGCCTCGTCGTAGCGGTGTTTGTCGAACAGGGCGATCAGGCGGTTAACGCCAGTAGCCAGGTGTTCCACTGGAAAGGTCACGTCTTCAATGATCACCGTGGTACCGGTCTGACGCACCGCGCCGACCGCGGGAAAGGTGTCTTTACGGATGGCCCACAGTTGGTTGTACACCTTGGGGTCGGTACTGAAGTCGACCTGTTTTTCCACTGGGAAACCGGCCAGCGCGGTCATGATCAAACCCAGTTGTTCTTGCAGCAAGCTGTCGCTGGCCGCGCGGGATTCGATCAGCAGGGCGCAGGCACCAACGGATAACTCGCGGACAAAGGCCGGCATGCCCGCTTTGTTTTCTACCGAGCGCAGGCTACGGCGGTCGAGCAGTTCGACGGCGGAAACCGGTTGGCTTTTCAGCACCGTGACAGCGTTGCAGCAGCTCTCTACATCGCTGAACACAATCAGCGCCGAGGCTTTGTGCGGGTGATCGACCACGGTGTCGTAAGTGACTGCACTGATAAAGCCAAGCGTGCCCTCCGAGCCCACCAGCAAGTGGGTGAGGATATCCAGCGGCTGGTCGTAATCCACCAGCGCATTGAGGGACAAACCGGTGGTGTTTTTCAGGCGGTATTTATGCCGAATCTTGGCCGCCAGTTCGATGTTGGCGCGGGTGCTGCGGCCTAGCTCTGCCAGCTGCTCAAGCAACTGGCCGTGGCTCGCTTGGAACGCGGCAACGCTGTGTGGGTCTTCGCTATCCAGCGCCGTGCCATCGGCCAATACCAGGCGCATGCCAGCCAGGGTGTGATAAGTGTTTTGCGCCGTACCGCAGCACATGCCGCTGGCGTTATTGGCGACGATGCCGCCGATTTTGCAGGCATTGATCGACGCCGGATCAGGACCAATTTTGCGGCCAAAGGGCGCCAGCCAAGCATTGGCTTGGGCACCGATTACCCCAGGTTGCAGGCGAATCTGCCCACCGTTGGCGCGGATCTCACGGCCATTCCAGTTATCGCCCAGCACGATCAATACCGAGTCGCTAATGGCTTGGCCAGACAAGCTGGTGCCGGCCGCACGAAAGGTCACCGGCACCTGCTCGGTGTGGGCCAGTTTAAGCAGCTGCACCACCTCGGCTTCGCTTTCTACCCGCACCACCAATTTCGGAATCAAGCGGTAGAAACTGGCGTCAGTGCCGAAGGCCAGGGTCGATAGCGGGTCGTCGAAACGTCGTTGCTTTGGAATTAGCTGTTCGACGGCGGCGAGAAAGGCGGCGGGCAGGCTCATGGTCACTCCTGGAGCTGTTTTTGCGGGCCGCTTAAGCGGCCTCATCAGGCTATTTCGGCGTTACTGCTGGTACTGCTCAACCTGCGCTTTACCGATTTCGCGCACCAACGAATCGGTGCTGATCTCGGCAATGGTCTTGGCGCCAGTCAACACCATGGCCACGCGCATTTCTTTTTCGAACAGGTCCAGCAAGTTGCTCACCCCCGCGCCACCCGCGGCGGCTAGGGCATACACAAAAGCGCGGCCGAGCATCACGGTGTCGGCGCCAAGGGCGAGCATGCGCACCACGTCCAGGCCGTTGCGAATACCGGAGTCGGCCAGAATCGCCAGGTCGCCTTTTACCGCGTCGGCAATTGCCGGCAGGGCACGGGCGCTGGAGAGCACGCCGTCCAACTGACGGCCACCATGGTTGGAGACGACGATGCCGTCGGCACCAAACTTCACCGCGTCCTTGGCATCTTCCGGATCAAGAATGCCCTTGATCACCATCGGACCCTGCCAGTAGTCGCGAATCCACTCTAAATCTTTCCAGGAAATCGACGGGTCGAAGTTGGCGCCCAGCCAGCCAATATAGTCGGCAAGCCCGGTGGGGTTGCCGCGGTACGCAGAGATGTTGCCCAGGTCGTGCGGGCGGCCAAGCAGGCCAACATCCAGCGCCCAGCTTGGGTGAGTCATGGCTTGCAGCATGCGACGCATAGCGGCGTTGGCACCGCTCATGCCCGAGTGCGCGTCGCGGTAGCGGGCGCCGGGCACTGGCATGTCGACGGTAAATACCAGGGTGGTGACGCCAGCGGCCTTGGCCCGCTCCAGCGCGTTTTTCATAAAGCCGCGGTCCTTCAGCACATAGAGCTGGAACCACATGGGCCGGTCGATGGCTGGTGCCACTTCTTCAATTGGGCAGACAGAAACGGTCGACAGGGTAAACGGAATGCCTTTGGCCGCCGCCGCCTTGGCCGCCTGCACCTCGCCACGGCGGGCGTACATGCCGGTCAAACCGACCGGGGCCAGGGCGATGGGCATGGCCAGGGTTTCGTTGAACAGGCGGGTTTCCAGGCTGAGCTCAGACATATTGCGCAGTACGCGCTGACGCAGGGCGATGCTGGCCAGGTCTTCGACGTTGCGGCGCAGGGTGTACTCGGCATAGGCGCCACCATCAATGTAGTGGAACAGGAATGGCGGCAGCTTGCGCTGGGCGGCGGCGCGGTAGTCGGTGGAGGCAGAGATGATCATGAGGCACCTTTGAATTGAACCGTTTAAACAGAAACGCGAGGCCATGGCCTCGCCGGTTTAGTTCAGCCCCGGCAGCGCCGGGGCCAAGGCTGCTTAGTGCACGAGCATGCCGGTGAGCCAATAGGCTTGCGCCAGGGTGATCAGGCCAACAAAGGCGGCAAAGATCAGGCTGTGCTTGAGGGTGAAGCGGAAAAGATCCGACTCTTTACCCACCAGGCCTGTGGCGGCGCAGGCCACGGCAATCGACTGCGGCGAGATCATCTTGCCGGTCACGCCTCCGCTGGTATTCGCCGCCACCAGCAGGGTGTCGTTAACGCCAATCTGGTGCGCGGTAGTGGCCTGCAGTGAGCTGAACAGCGCGTTCGAGGAGGTATCCGAACCGGTGAGGAACACACCCAGCCAACCCAGAAATGGCGAGAAGAACGGGAACGCCGCGCCCGTGCCAGCCAGCACCAAGGCCATGGTCGAGGACATGCCGGAGTAGTTGGTGACAAAGGCAAACGCCAACACCATGCCGATAGACAGAATCGGCCAGCGCAGCTCGTACAACGTTTCTTTAAAAGTGGTAAGACCAGTTTTAATGTTGATCTTCAGGACCAGCATAGAGATCAGCGCAGCAAAGAAAATCGCCGTGCCGGTGGCCGAAATCGGGTCGAGCTTGAAGATCGCCGGGATGGCGGTTGGTGCGGTGACGATGGGTGCAGTCTTGATCACTAATTGATCAAGGTGCGGAATAGCAAAGTTAAACACCGTGCTGTACATCGCGCCGCCGGCAGCGAACATTGCCTTGAAGGGTTTTAGCGTCCAGATGGTCACCAGCACGGTGAGAATCAGGAACGGCGACCAGGCTTTGAAAATCTCGCCCAGGCTGTAGGGCGAAGCAATGGTGGTGCGCGGCTGACCGAAGCCGCCCGCGCTTGCCACAGCCGAGCCGCCGCTGGCACCGGCAATCTGCGCATTGGCGCTGCGACGTGGCTGCCAGACTTTGAGGAACAAGGTGAGGCACACCAGGCTGACCAGCGCCGAGGTGATGTCCGGCAGTTCCGGGCCAATAAAGTTGGACGTGAAGTACTGGGTAATGGCAAAGGACAAACCAGCCACCAGCGCGGCCGGCCAGGTTTCCTTGATGCCACGCCAGCCATCCATCATCGCCACCAGCCAGAACGGCACAATGATCGACAGCAGCGGCAGTTGGCGCCCGGCCATGGCGCCGATTTTAAAGGCGTCGATACCCGTTACTTGGCCAGCCACAATGATTGGAATACCCAGGGCGCCGAAGGCAACCGGTGCGGTATTGGCGATCAGGCACAGGCCCGCTGCATACAGCGGATTAAAACCCAGGCCGACCAGCAGCGCGGCGGTAATCGCCACGGGCGCGCCGAAGCCAGCGGCGCCTTCCAGGAACGCACCAAAGGCAAAACCGATCAGCAGCACTTGGAGGCGTTGGTCATCGGTAACCGATAAAACCGAGCTGCGAATAATCTCGAACTGCCCGCTTTTGACCGTCAGTTTGTAGAGGAAAACCGCCGCGACGATGATCCAGGCGATTGGCCACAGGCCATACATAAAGCCGTAGCCTGCTGCGGCAAAGGCCATGTCCGCAGGCATCTTGAACGCGACGATGGCGATCACGATGGACAGCGCCAAGGTGATGCTGCCAGCGACATGGCCTTTCAGGCGAAACACGGCCAGGGCAAGAAAGAAAAAAACGATAGGTATAACGGCCGCCAGGGCGGACAGCCCAAGGCTGCCGAGAGGGGTGTATAGCTGCTGCCAGGTTTGCATCGTGGGTTGGCTCCCTGATTATTGTTGGGTGTGCCTGGGTATTGAGTCCGCTCAGGCGGGCGCTTGTGGCGTCGTCATGGCGTGCTCAACTTGTGCGTCGGGTAAATTGGTATTACCAATTTACAAATTCGACGGCTCAGGGTAAAAGCCCTACATGGATGCTGTCAATTTTCAGAGCTACGACTTTGGTAGCGCAGGCAGTAGTTGTTGTCGCAGAGCAGTGGCGGTCGGTAGGCTGCGCGCACGTTGAATAGGGGTGGAGAGAGGCATGGGGTTCGGGCATATACAGCAGCGCCGCTTGTCGGACGATATCGTCACGCAACTGGAGCGCATGATTCTCGAAGGCACGTTAAAGGCTGGCGAGCGGCTGCCTGCCGAGCGGGCGCTGGCGGAGCAGTTCGGGGTTTCCCGTCCTTCGCTGCGTGAGGCAATTCAGAAGTTGGCGGCCAAAGGCCTACTAGTCAGTCGCCAGGGCGGTGGGAATTATGTCGCCGAGTCATTGGGCTCGACCTTTAGCGACCCGCTGTTGCACCTATTGGAAAGCAACCCCGAAGCCCAGCGCGACCTTTTGGAATTCCGCCACACCCTGGAAGGCTCCTGCGCGTTTTACGCTGCCCAGCGCGCCACTGAGTTGGATCATCAGCGCCTGCGTGAAGCCTTTGAGGCGCTGCAAAGTTGCTATGCCAGCGAAGGTAAAGTCAGCCGTACGGAGGAGGGCGCGGCCGATGCGCGCTTCCACCTGGCGATTGCCGAAGCCAGCCACAACGCCGTGTTGCTGCACACCATTCGTGGTTTGTTTGACCTGCTTAAACGCAACGTCGTGACCAATATCGGCGGTATGTACGCGCTACGCAGCGAGACGCGCAAAATGCTGATGCAGCAGCACGGCGAGCTGTACCAAGCGATTGTCGACGGCCGCGCGGAAGACGCCCGGGAGATTTCCAATCGGCATATTCACTACGTGCAAGAGGTATTGGCCGAAGGCCTACAAGAAGCCCAGCGCGTAGCGCGGGCTGAGAGACGGCAGGGACTCTAACCGTAGGGTGTGCTGCGCGCACCTTGCGTATGCCGAGCACACCCTACGGGCACATCAGTCATCCTTGCCTTTGGTGCGCACGGCGCGCTGCAACTCACGGTCGGAATCGCGCTCACGCTCGGTATGGCGTTTGTCGTATTCCTTCTTGCCTTTACCCAGACCAATCTCGATTTTGATCAGGTGCGCTTTCCAATAGATGGAGAGCGCCACACAGGCAAAACCTTTCTGCTGCACGGAGCTGGTTATCTTCTCGATTTCACGCTTGTTCAGCAGCAGCTTGCGGGTGCGCACCGGGTCGGCGATGACGTGGGTGCTGGCAGCGGTAAGCGGCGCGATGTGCGCGCCGATCAGCCAGGCTTCGTCGTTTTTCAGCAGTACATAGCTGTCGACCAACTGGGCTTTACCTGCGCGCAGGCTTTTGACTTCCCAGCCCGCGAGCACCATACCTGCTTCGAATTTATGTTCGATGAAGTAGTCGTGACGGGCTTTCTTGTTTTGGGCAATGGTGCCCTCGGGGTGTTTTTTTTGCTTGGCCATAGGCGCGGCATTATAGGCAGTAGTGGTGGCGCTGGCGACAGGCGCAGCGCTTTTCTTACCCAAGTGCCTGGCAGTTTTGCCTCGGGCGCAAAGGCTTGAGAGGGCTGGGTGAATCTCGGACAATGCGCGCCTCTTTTTGCTGGCCTAACCTTTGGCCACTCATTGGCTAGGCAGGCTTTTATGGCAGGCGACAAGGTTTCAATTCACGGCTCGTGGGCCAGCCGCTGGGTATTTATCCTCGCGGCCACCGGCTCGGCTGTGGGCTTGGGCAGCATCTGGAAGTTCCCGTACATGACCGGCGTGTACGGCGGCGGGGCCTTTGTGCTGATGTTTCTGCTGTGCATCGCCTTGCTTGGTTTGCCGGTGATGCTGGCTGAAACGTTGATTGGCCGCCGCTCTCGGCAAAGCCCGGCGAACGCGCTGCGTGAATTGGCACTCGAGGCGGCGCATTCGCATAAATGGTCGTGGGCGGCCTTTGCCGGGATGATCACCGCACTGCTGATTCTGTCTTTTTATAGCGTGGTCGGCGGCTGGTCGCTGGACTACATCGTCGACCTTGGTCGCGGCGATTTCCAGGGCATTGGCGCTGAGCAAGCGGGGCGTTATTTCGCTGATATGGTCAGCGACCCTTGGCGGCTGATTCTCTGGCATACGCTGTTTATGCTGCTGTCCGCGTGGGTAATTGCCCGTGGCGTGGTAGCCGGCCTGGAGCGCAGCTTGCGCATTATGATGCCGCTGTTGTTTGTGCTGCTGTTGATTCTGTTGGGCTACAGCCTGACCACCGGACACTTTATGGCTGGTGTGCATTTTATGTTTAACCTCGACACCTCGCGCCTGCTGGACGGCCTGTTGCCGGCCATGGGCCATGCGTTTTTTTCGCTTAGCGTAGGCGTCGGTTCGATCCTGATTTACGGCGCGTATATGCCGAAGAACTCCTCAATTGCCGGCACGGTGGTGGCGGTTGCGCTACTGGATACGTTTGTCTCACTCCTTGCCGGGTTGGCGCTGTTTCCCATCGTGTTCTCTGCCGGCTTGAACGCCAGCGAGGGACCGGGGCTGATGTTTGTGACCTTGCCGCTGGCTTTTGGCAACGTTGCTTTTGGCCAATTAATGGGCGTGGTGTTTTTTGTCTTGGTTGCCGTGGCGGCGTGGAGTTCGGCGATTTCCTTGCTGGAACCGATGGTGGCTTACCTGGTGGAGCGCACCAAAGTCAGTCGCCTGTGGGTTACCGCCGCATTGGCTTTTATCTGCTGGTTTGTCGGGTTGGGTACGGTTTTCTCTTTCAATATCTGGAAAGAGGCCAAGTTTTTTGTCAGCGAAGGCGGTGCTTTCCAGTTGTATCAGTGGGGCGCAACGGGAGGGCTGGACGTATTCGGCGTCATCGACTTCTTTACGTCGCGCATCATGTTGCCTCTGGGCGCCCTGACTTTTGTGGTGTTCGCCAGCTGGGTGATGGGCCGTGAGGCGGTGCGTGACGAACTGGCCATGCGCAATGCCGCGCTGTTTGCCGTAACCTTCTTCCTTATGCGCTATGTTGCGCCGCTGGGTATCCTCATCGTGTTTGCCGCGCAGCTATTGAAGTGAGATCTGCATGACCACCCATATTCAACGCTCTGCTTTGTTGCCGTACCCGGCGCAGGCTCTTTATGACCTGGTCAACGACGTGGCGAGTTACCCCGAGTTTTTGCCCTGGTGCTCGTCGACTACGGTGATTGAGGAAACCGATGTATTGATGCGCGCGAGCCTGGAAGTGGCCAAAGCGGGGCTAAGCCAGAAGTTTGTCACCTGCAATACCTTGGCACCTGGGCAAAGTATTGTGATGAACCTGGAGGAGGGGCCGTTCACCGAGCTGCACGGCGTGTGGCAATTCAAGGCGCTGACGGATAAGGCCTGCAAAATCAGCCTGGACTTGTCATTTGAATACGCAGGTCCATTGGTGCGTGCCACTTTGGGGCCGTTGTTCAATCAGGCGGCCAATACCTTGGTGGATGCGTTCTGCCAGCGGGCCAAACAGCTGTATGGCTGAATCGTTGATCGCGGTGGAGGTCGCTTATGCATTGGCGACAGTTCAGCGCTTGGTGAGTTTGCGGGTGCCGGCTGGCACTACGGCGCGGCAAGCGGCGGCGCTTTCTGGTCTGGCTGCGGAGTTTGCAGAGTTAGATAGCCAGAATTGCCCGCTGGGGATTTTTGGCAAGGCGCTCAGCGACCCGTCGACGCGAGTACTGGAAGAAGGCGATCGGGTAGAAATCTACCGCCCGTTGATTGCTGACCCTAAAGAAGTGCGCAAGCAGCGCGCAGCAAAGGCAGCGGCCAACCGCGCATAGGGTGTGCTGTGCGCGCCAGGCCATACCGAAGTGGTCCGTGGGGCGCGCAGTACCCCCTGGGTGTGGCGCAGCAGATGAAACGAATAGCCATAAAAAAGCCCGGACATGTCCGGGCTTTTTCGTTTTGCGCTGCAGGTAATTACTGCGGCGATGTTTCCAGCGGTGTTGGCGTTGGCACCGGTACGGTTTCCACGTCCACATCCTTCTGGATTTTTTCCAGCAGCGAACCGGGTTTGGCTGGCTCTTCTGCTTTGGCTTTTTCTTCCTGCGGCTGCGCTTGTGGTACGCCATCCGGGCCGAGGATTTCCTGGTCGCGGCTCACGCCCGGCATAAAGTCGCCAGACAGGCCTGCGAGTTGGTCGTTGGCATCAAAGATAATGCTCACGCGTTCCTGCAAACGCTGACGGCCACCAGGCTGAATGCTGTACAGGTAGTCCCAGCGATTGGCGTGGAAAGTGTCGGTGATCATGGGGTTGCCCATGATAAACCGCACTTGCCGTCTGGTCATTCCAGGGCGCAACTGGTCTATCATGTCCTGCGTCACGACATTGCCCTGCTGAATGTCGATTTTATAAACCCCGGGGAATGAACAGCCGGCGAGTGCGAGTAAGCCCACAAAGGTGAGGCTAGTCAGCAAGAGCTTGGTGTTTTGCATCGGTGGGAGACTTCCACTATCTTGGCTGGGCAATTTGGCCACCGATCATACCTGCATTGAAGGGAGCTGCGAAGCAGCAACCACGAGAAAGCTGACCATGGTAGAAAATAGCGAACTACGTAAAGCTGGCCTGAAAGTGACCCTGCCGCGGGTCAAGATTCTGCAAATGCTCGACTCTGCAGAGCAGCGCCATATGAGTGCGGAAGATGTCTACAAGGCACTGATGGAGGCTGGCGAGGATGTAGGTTTGGCCACGGTCTACCGTGTACTGACTCAGTTCGAAGCCGCTGGTCTCGTGGTGCGTCATAACTTCGATGGCGGCCATGCCGTGTTCGAGCTGGCCGATGGCGGCCATCACGACCATATGGTGTGTGTCGATACTGGCGAAGTTATTGAGTTCTTTGATGCCGAGATCGAGAAGCGTCAGAAAGAGATCGTGCGTGAGCATGGTTTCGAGATGGTTGATCACAATCTCGTGTTGTACGTGCGCAAAAAGCGCTAATCGCTGTTAGCGGTACGTATATAAAAACGCCGCGCCCTGCTTAAGGGCGCGGCGTTTTTGTTTGTAGCTGTTTAAGCGTTTGCCGCGCTGCTAACCATCTTGCGGGCATGGGCCAAGGATTCTTCCGTCAGGTCAACGCCACCCAGCATCCGCGCCACTTCTTCAACGCGGCCAGCGCTGTCCAGCGTCGCCACTGCTGTATGGGTTTCGCCATCGCCGCGGGCCTTGTGCACGAATAGATGTTGATGGCCCTGCGCCGCTACCTGAGGCAAGTGGGTGACAGTCAGCACCTGGCCGCGCTCGCCAAGGCGGCGCAGTAGTTGGCCTACTACTTCGGCGGTAGGGCCGCCGATACCCACATCCACTTCGTCGAATACCAACGTGGGAACGCGCGAGGTTTGCGCAGTAATCACCTGTATGGCCAGGCTGATACGCGATAACTCACCGCCCGAGGCCACTTTGGCCAACGCTTTCAGTGGCTGGCCTGGGTTGGCGCTGACCAAAAACTCCACCTGCTCCAAACCTTGCGGATGTGGGTCGGTGATGGCGGTGTTATGCAACTCGATAGTGAATCGTCCTCCCGGCATACCCAGGCGCTGCATTTCAACTTCAACGGCGCGGGCCAGGTTGCTGGCGGCGCCATGGCGCAGAGCACTCAGCTCTTGCGCCTTTTCTTGATAGTGGCGGGCGTAGGCCGTCAGCTCTTCGCCAAGGCGCTCGGTAGCCTGGTCGTCGGCGTTAAGGCTCTCCAATTCGTCGAATAGCCGTTGTTGGGTGGCCGCCAGTTCACTCGGCAAAATGCGGTGTTTGCGCGCCAAGGTATAGATTGCATCCAGGCGCTCTTCAAGCAGTTGCAGGCGCTCGGGGTCAGCGTCGAAGTGGTCGAGGAAGCGGTTGAGTTCGCCGATGGCTTCCTCTACTTGGATCTGCGCGCTGGCCAGCAAGTTGACTGCTTCACCCAGAGAGCCGGGCTGACTACGGAAATTACTCAGGCGCCCGACGCTACTGGTCAGCGCCGCCAGCACGTTGCCACCATCGCTTTCGCTGCACTGCTCAATCACCAGGCGACAGGCGCTCAGCAGACTTTCGGCATTGGTCAGGGTTTTGTGTTCCTGCTCCAACTGTTCCAGCTCGTTGTCGCCGAGGCCTAGGTTGTCCAGCTCTTCCAGCTGATAGCTGAGCAATTGGTGGCGGGCGCGTTGTTCGTCGCCAGCGCTGGAGAGACGCTCCAGTTCGTTGCGGGTTTGTTTCCAGCGCTGCGCGGCTAATTGCACCTGACGGGCGAGTTCCTGACTGCCAGCGTATTCGTCCAATAGGCGGCGATGGGTTTCCGGCTTGAGCAGCGATTGATGTTCGTGCTGGTTGTGGATGTCGATCAGCAGTTCGCCAATGGCTTTTAAATCGCCTTGTGGGCAGGGAGAGCCATTGATATAGCCGCGCGAACGACCTTCGGCAGTGATAACACGGCGCAGGATGCACGGGCCGTCGTTATCCAGATCCCGTTCGGCAAGCCAGGCCTTGGCTTCGGGAATGTCGGCCAGATCAAAGCTGGCGAGGATATCGGCTTTGTCGGCGCCAGGGCGCACTACACCGCTGTCGGCACGGTCGCCGAGGGTTAGGCCCAAGGCGTCGAGCATGATGGATTTGCCGGCCCCGGTTTCGCCGGTGATAACGCTCATTCCGCCATTCAGCTCGAGGTCGAGGTGCTCGACGATGGCGTAGTTGTGTACGGAGAGGTGTACCAGCATGGCAGAGGCTCCAGGCGTAAAGTCTGGTTATTTATACAGTGTTTCTTTTGCGCCTGACAATCCTCCTTTGCTCTTGAATCGTCAGATTCCGGCCCCATATATGGGGCACAAGCGTGAGTTGAGGCTCGCGAATCAAACAGCTAGAGCTCGCGAGCGAATAGATAGGAGAACCAAATGGCCGACGAACAGACCCAGAATTCCCAGAATCCAGATATCGAAACCGCCGCCGAGGCTGCGAGCGAAGACCTGGCAGCGCGCGTGCAAACGCTGGAAGAACAGCTGGCCGCCGCTCAGGATCAAGCGCTGCGGGTTGCCGCAGATATGCAGAACGTGCGTCGCCGTGCCGAGCAGGATATTGAGAAGGCGCACAAGTTTGCCTTGGAAAAATTCGCCAATGACCTGCTGCCAGTGGTCGACAGTCTTGAGCGTGGTCTGGAATTGTCCAACCCTAACGACGAAGCCATCAAGGCCGTGCGTGAAGGTATTGAACTGACCCTCAAGCTGTTCCAAGACACCCTCAAGCGTTACAACCTCGAAGCCATCGACCCGCACGGCGCGCCGTTCAATGCTGAGCATCATCAGGCGATGGCGATGCAAGAAAGCACCAGCGTTGAGCCCAATAGCGTACTCAAGGTGTTCCAGAAAGGTTACCTGCTCAATGGTCGCCTGCTGCGCCCAGCAATGGTCGTGGTCAGCAAGGCGCCAGCTGAGCCGCAACCTTCTATTGATGAGCAGGCTTGAAATCTGCCGTAAGGCCCCCATCTATTAGTCAAGCGTTTAAGTGCTACCGCAGTTAGCCACCACTGCTGCGGCAACCAAATTCAAGTTTCAGGAGAGCAAAACATGGGCAGAATTATCGGTATCGACCTGGGGACTACTAACTCCTGCGTCTCGATCCTCGAAAACGGCGCGGTCAAGGTGCTGGAAAACGCCGAAGGCGCGCGTACCACTCCGTCGATCATTGCTTACACCAACGATGGCGAAATCCTTGTTGGTCAGTCGGCCAAGCGCCAAGCGGTCACCAACCCGCACAACACGCTGTACGCAGTAAAGCGTCTGATCGGTCGTCGTTTTGAAGAAAACGTCGTACAGAAAGACATCGAGATGGTGCCGTACAAAATCGTTAAAGCCGACAATGGCGACGCTTGGGTAGAAGTGAAGGGCCAAAAAATGGCACCTCCGCAAATTTCTGCCGAAGTGCTGAAAAAGATGAAGAAAACCGCCGAAGACTACCTCGGCGAGCCAGTCACCGAAGCGGTGATCACCGTGCCGGCCTACTTCAACGACAGCCAGCGCCAAGCTACTAAAGACGCCGGTCGAATTGCTGGTCTTGAAGTTAAACGCATCATCAACGAACCGACCGCAGCCGCTCTGGCTTACGGTATGGACAAGGCCAAGGGCGATCACACTGTGATCGTTTATGACCTCGGTGGCGGTACCTTCGATATCTCGGTTATCGAAATTGCCGAAGTAGATGGCGAGCACCAGTTTGAAGTGTTGGCCACCAACGGTGACACCTTCCTCGGTGGTGAAGACTTCGACATTCGCCTGATCGACTACCTCGTCGACGAGTTCAAGAAAGAAAGTGGCATCAACCTCAAAGGTGATCCGCTGGCGATGCAGCGTCTGAAAGAAGCTGCGGAAAAAGCCAAAATCGAGCTGTCTTCTGCTCAGCAGACCGACGTCAACCTGCCGTATATCACTGCAGATGCCAGTGGTCCTAAGCATTTGAACGTGAAGATCTCCCGCGCCAAGCTGGAGTCGCTGGTGGAAGACTTGGTGCAGCGCACCATCGAGCCTTGCCGTATCGCGCTGAAAGATGCCGGTATCGACGTTGGCGCGATCCACGACGTGATCTTGGTCGGCGGTCAGACCCGTATGCCGTTGGTGCAGAAGCTGGTTACCGAGTTCTTCGGTAAAGAAGCACGCAAAGATGTGAACCCGGACGAAGCGGTAGCCATGGGCGCTGCGATTCAGGGTGCGGTACTGGCTGGCGACGTGAAAGACGTATTGCTGCTGGACGTTAGCCCGCTGACCCTGGGTATCGAAACCATGGGCGGCGTGATGACTGCGCTGATTGAGAAAAACACCACGATTCCTACCAAGAAGTCGCAAGTGTTCTCGACCGCCGATGACAACCAAGGTGCTGTGACTATCCATGTGTTGCAGGGCGAGCGTAAGCAAGCTGCGCAGAACAAGTCGCTGGGTAAGTTCGACTTGGCCGAGATTCCGCCAGCTCCACGTGGCGTGCCGCAGATCGAAGTGACCTTCGATATCGACGCCAACGGTATCCTGCACGTGTCGGCGAAAGACAAGGCGACCGGCAAGCAGCAGTCCATCGTGATCAAGGCCAACTCCGGTCTGTCCGAGGAAGAAATCGAGCAGATGGTGCGTGATGCCGAGGCTAACGCTGAGGAAGACCGCAAGTTCGAAGAGCTGGCTGGTGCTCGCAACCAGGGCGACGCTTTGGTGCACGCGACCCGTAAAATGATCACCGAAGCGGGCGACAAGGCCACTGCGGACGAGAAAGCGGCGATCGAAAAAGCGTTGGGCGAATTGGAAGTGGCCATCAAAGGCGACAGCAAAGAAACCATCGACGCTAAAGTAGCTGCTCTGTCCGAGGCTACCGCTCCACTGGCGCAGAAAATGTATGCCGAGCAGCCTCAGGCTGGCGAAGCTGCACCTGGCCAGGAAGAGCCGAAAGGCGGCGCTGACGATGTCGTCGATGCCGAGTTCGAAGAGGTTAAGGAAAACAAGTAAGCGTCCATTTGCTTGCTCTCCAACCTGGCCAGCCATAGTGCTGGCCGGGTGTTATCCGCCACGCGGGAGCTTGCTCCCGCGTTGGCGTGTCTGGAGAAGCCGATTTAAGAGTGTTGAAGAATTATGGCTAAGCGTGACTTTTACGAAGTGTTGGGTGTTGAGCGTGGTGCCAGCGAAGCGGAGCTGAAAAAGGCTTACCGCCGCCTGGCGATGAAGCATCACCCGGACCGCAATCCTGGCGATAAAGAGGCCGAAGAGCGCTTTAAAGAGGCTAATGAGGCCTATGAAGTGTTGTCTGATGCCAACAAGCGCGCGGCATTTGACCAGTACGGTCATGCTGGCGTCGATCCGAGTATGGGCGGCGGCGGTGCTGGCGGTGCCGGTTTTGGCGGCGCAAATTTCTCCGATATTTTCGGCGACGTATTCAGCGATTTCTTCGGTGGTGCCCGTGGCGGTTCGCGCGGCGGTGCTCAGCGCGGTAGCGACCTGCGTTACACCTTGGAGCTGGATCTGGAAGAAGCGGTGCGCGGTACGACCGTGACCATTCGTGTGCCGACTTTGGTCAATTGCAAAACGTGCGATGGCTCGGGCGCGAAGAAGGGCACTAGCCCGGTTACCTGTACCACCTGTGGCGGTATCGGCCAGGTGCGTATGCAGCAAGGCTTCTTCTCGGTGCAGCAAACCTGCCCGCGTTGCCACGGCAACGGCAAGATGATCGCCGACCCGTGCGGCACCTGCCATGGCCACGGCCGTGTGGAAGAGCACAAAACCCTGTCGGTGAAAGTGCCACCGGGCGTGGATACGGGCGATCGTATTCGTCTGTCTGGCGAAGGCGAGGCGGGCGCCATGGGCGGCCCGGCTGGCGACCTGTACGTGGTGGTGAATGTGCGCGAGCACTCGATCTTCCAGCGCGACGGTAAGCACCTGTATTGCGACGTGCCAATCAGCTTTGCTGATGCCGCTCTGGGTGGTGAGCTGGAAGTGCCAACGCTGGATGGCCGCGTGAAACTGAAAATCCCCGAAGGTACGCAAACCGGCAAGCTGTTCCGTCTGCGCGGCAAGGGTGTTGCACCGGTGCGTGGCGGCGGCGCTGGCGACCTGATGTGCCGTGTGGCGGTGGAAACGCCGGTGAATCTCGACAAGCGTCAGCGTGAATTGCTGGAAGAATTCCGCAAGTCGCTGGCCACTGACGACAGTCACTCGCCCAAGGCCAGTGGTTGGTTCGAAGGCGTGAAGCGCTTCTTCGGGGACGTGTAAACAAGGCTGAGCGGGGCGCCTCGCGCCCTTCGCTGGCTGCAAGTTATTAGCTGGGAGCGGGATGTATGCGACGTATAGCCGTAGTGGGCGCCGCCGGGCGTATGGGCAAGACCCTGATCGAGGCGATTCAGCAGGCTGAGGGCTCTAAGCTGACGGCGGCGGTTGATCGTCCGGATAGCAGCTTGATTGGCGCGGATGTCGGTGAGCTGGCTGGGGTTGGCAAGTTAGGTGTGCAGTTGGTGGGCAGTCTGGCTGATGTGGTCGACCAGTTTGATGTGCTGATCGACTTCACGCACCCGACGGTGACGCTGAAAAACCTGGAAGTCTGCCGCAAGGCGGGCAAGGCCATGGTTATCGGTACCACAGGCTTCAGCGTTGAAGAAAAACAGCTGCTGGCCCTGGTGGGCAAGGAAATCCCGATTGTGTTTGCCGCCAACTTTAGCGTCGGCGTAAACCTCTGCCTCAAATTGCTGGATACTGCGGCACGGGTATTGGGCGATGACGTGGATATCGAGATTCTTGAAGCGCACCACCGCCATAAAGTCGATGCACCGTCAGGCACTGCTGTGCGCATGGGCGAAGTTGTCGCTAAGGCGCTGGGGCGTGATCTGGAAAAAGTGGCCGTTTATGGTCGCGAAGGCCAGACCGGTGCTCGTCAACGCGAGACCATTGGTTTCGCTACCGTGCGTGCGGGTGATGTGGTTGGCGACCATACCGTGCTGTTTGCAGCAGACGGCGAGCGCGTGGAAATCACCCATAAAGCCTCTAGTCGGATGACTTTTGCTCGGGGTGCTGTGCGTTCGGCATTGTGGCTCGATGGCAAGGCTGCCGGGCTTTACGACATGCAGGATGTATTGGATCTGCACTGAGACAACTAAACGGTTGATATCTCGGGTAGACCAAAAATGCCTTTTTCTGTAAGCTACAGCTTTAGTGTGTCCACTAAAAGCGCGCAGTTAACTTGAAAAAGTGATTCTAAAAAAGCGGGGTGACGTGTCTAAACGTCATCCCGCTTTTTTACAACCTGCGTATGCCCTGTCAGGCTTGATTTACGGGAGGTCTTCTTGACTAAGCCAGCCATACTCGCCCTTGCTGATGGCAGCATTTTTCGCGGCGAAGCCATCGGAATCGACGGTCAAACCGTCGGAGAGGTGGTGTTCAATACTGCTATGACCGGCTATCAGGAAATCCTTACCGATCCTTCCTATGCCCAACAAATCGTTACCCTGACTTATCCGCATATCGGCAACACCGGCACCACGCCGGAAGATGCTGAGTCCAACCGCGTCTGGTCTGCCGGCCTGGTCATTCGCGATCTGCCTCTGGTGGCCAGTAACTGGCGTAACACCATGTCGCTGTCGGATTACCTGAAAGCCAACAATGTGGTGGCTATCGCTGGTATCGACACCCGCCGCCTGACCCGCATCTTGCGTGAGAAAGGCGCTCAGAACGGCTGCATTCTGGCCGGTGACAACATCACCGACGAGCAAGCGCTAGCCGCTGCGCGTGGCTTCCCAGGCCTGAAAGGTATGGACTTGGCCAAAGTGGTCAGCTCCACCGAGCGCTACGAGTGGCGCCACAGTGTCTGGAACCTGAAGACCGACAGTCACCCGGAAATCGCCGCCAGCGAACTGCCGCACCACGTGGTGGCCTTCGACTACGGCGTAAAACTGAACATCTTGCGCATGCTGGTTGAGCGCGGCTGCCGCGTCACCGTGGTGCCAGCGCAAACCCCTGCCAGCGAAGTGTTGGCCTTGCAGCCGGACGGCGTATTTCTGTCCAACGGCCCAGGCGATCCCGAGCCGTGCGACTACGCCATTCAGGCGATCAAAGACGTGCTGGAAACCGAGATTCCGGTGTTCGGTATCTGCCTTGGCCACCAACTGCTGGCTCTGGCCTCCGGCGCCAAGACCGTGAAAATGGGCCACGGCCACCACGGTGCCAATCACCCGGTACAAGACCTCGATACAGGCGTGGTGATGATCACCAGTCAGAACCATGGTTTTGCCGTGGACGAGGCGACCCTGCCGGCTAACCTGCGTGCTACCCATAAGTCGCTGTTCGACGGCACCCTGCAAGGTATCGAGCGCACCGACAAAGTGGCGTTCAGCTTCCAGGGTCACCCTGAAGCCAGCCCGGGCCCGCTCGACGTAGCGCCTCTGTTCGACCGATTCATCGAAGCCATGGCCGCGCGCCGTTAAGCCTGCCGACTGACCAAAGGATTCGAGAGTAGAAAATGCCAAAACGTACAGACATCAAAAGTATCCTGATCCTCGGCGCCGGCCCCATCGTCATCGGCCAGGCCTGTGAGTTCGACTACTCTGGCGCCCAGGCCTGTAAAGCCCTGCGCGAAGAGGGTTACCGGGTCATCCTGGTGAATTCCAACCCGGCGACCATCATGACCGACCCGGCCATGGCTGACGCCACTTACATCGAGCCGATCAAGTGGCAAACCGTTGCCAAGATCATCGAGAAAGAGCGCCCCGACGCCCTGCTGCCAACCATGGGCGGCCAGACCGCGCTGAACTGCGCGCTGGACCTTGAGCGCCATGGCGTTCTGGAAAAATTCGGCGTGGAAATGATCGGCGCCAATGCCGATACCATCGACAAAGCCGAAGACCGTTCGCGCTTTGACAAGGCCATGAAAGACATCGGCCTGGCGTGCCCGCGCTCCGGCATAGCCCACAGTATGGAAGAGGCGAATGCGGTACTTGAGAAGCTGGGCTTCCCGTGCATCATCCGTCCGTCCTTCACCATGGGCGGCACCGGTGGCGGTATCGCTTACAACCGTGAAGAGTTCGAAGAAATCTGCGCCCGTGGTCTGGACCTGTCGCCGACCAAAGAGCTGCTGATCGACGAATCGCTGATCGGCTGGAAAGAGTACGAGATGGAAGTGGTCCGCGACAAAAAGGACAACTGCATCATCGTTTGCTCCATCGAGAACTTTGACCCGATGGGCGTGCACACCGGTGACTCGATCACCGTGGCGCCGGCACAGACTCTGACCGACAAGGAATACCAGATTCTGCGTAACGCCTCGTTGGCGGTACTGCGTGAAATCGGCGTGGAAACGGGCGGCTCGAACGTGCAGTTTGGCATCTGCCCGGAAACCGGCCGCATGGTGGTGATCGAGATGAACCCGCGGGTTTCTCGTTCTTCTGCCCTGGCCTCGAAAGCTACCGGCTTCCCGATTGCCAAAGTTGCCGCCAAGCTGGCCGTGGGTTACACCCTCGACGAACTGCAGAACGACATCACCGGCGGCAAAACCCCGGCTTCGTTCGAACCGGCGATCGACTACGTCGTCACCAAGATTCCGCGTTTCGCCTTCGAAAAATTCCCCAAAGCTGACGCCCGTCTGACCACTCAGATGAAGTCGGTGGGTGAAGTAATGGCCATCGGCCGCACCTTCCAAGAGTCCTTGCAGAAAGCTCTGCGTGGTCTGGAAGTGGGTGTGAACGGTTTTGATCCCAAGCTGGATCTGGCCAACCCGGAAGCCAAGGGCGTGCTTAAGCGCGAGCTGACTGTTCCGGGTGCCGAGCGCATCTGGTACGTGGCTGATGCCTTCCGTGCTGGCATGAGCTGCGACGACATCTACGCCTTGACCATGATCGACCACTGGTTCCTGGTGCAGATCGAAGACCTGATCAAAGACGAAGAACGCATCAAAACCTTGGGTCTGTCGTCCATCGACCGCGATGTGATGTACAAGCTCAAGCGCAAAGGTTTCTCCGACGCGCGCTTAGCCAAGCTGCTGGGTGTTACCGAGAAGAACCTGCGTAGCCACCGTCACAAGCTGAAGGTCCTGCCGGTCTACAAGCGCGTCGACACCTGCGCCGCCGAGTTCGCCACCGACACCGCCTATATGTATTCGACCTACGAGGAAGAGTGCGAGGCCAACCCTTCGACCCGCGACAAGATCATGATCTTGGGTGGTGGCCCGAACCGTATCGGCCAAGGCATCGAGTTCGACTACTGCTGCGTACACGCCGCACTGGCGATGCGCGACGATGGTTACGAAACCATCATGGTCAACTGCAACCCGGAAACCGTTTCCACTGACTACGACACCTCGGACCGCCTGTACTTTGAGTCGGTAACCCTGGAAGACGTGCTGGAAATCGTCCGCGTCGAGCAGCCTAAAGGCGTGATCGTGCAGTACGGCGGCCAGACCCCGCTGAAACTGGCTCGCGCCCTTGAAGAAGCTGGCGTGCCAATCATTGGCACCTCGCCTGATGCTATTGACCGTGCTGAAGACCGCGAGCGCTTCCAGCAAATGGTTGAGCGTTTGAACCTGCGTCAGCCGCCAAACGCTACCGTGCGGAGCGAAGAAGAAGCCATTCGCGCCGCTAACAAGATCGGTTACCCGCTGGTTGTGCGTCCGTCCTACGTATTGGGCGGCCGCGCGATGGAGATCGTCTACGAAGAAGACGAGCTCAAGCGCTACCTGCGTGAAGCGGTGCAGGTGTCTAACGACAGCCCTGTGTTGCTCGATCACTTCCTCAACTGCGCCATCGAAGTCGATATCGACGCAGTGTGCGACGGCGAAACCGTGGTAATCGGCGCGATCATGCAGCACATCGAGCAAGCGGGCGTGCACTCCGGTGACTCCGCATGCTCGCTGCCGCCGTACTCGCTACCAGCACACATCCAGAACGAGATCCGCGAACAGGTCAAGAAAATGGCCCTGGAGCTCGGTGTGGTCGGTCTGATGAACGTGCAAATGGCCGTGCAGGGCGAGGACATCTTCGTTATCGAAGTGAACCCACGTGCTTCGCGTACCGTGCCGTTCGTGTCCAAGTGCATCGGTGTTTCCCTGGCCATGATTGCCGCGCGCGTTATGGCTGGTAAAACCCTGAAGGAAGTCGGTCTGACCGAAGAGATCATTCCGAACTTCTACAGTGTGAAAGAAGCGGTGTTCCCCTTCGCCAAGTTCCCAGGCGTTGACCCGATCCTCGGCCCAGAAATGAAGTCGACCGGTGAAGTGATGGGTGTGGGCGATACCTTTGGTGAGGCATTCGCCAAAGCCCAAATGGGCGCCAGCGAAATTCTGCCTACCGGCGGCACCGCGTTTATTAGCGTGCGTGACGATGACAAGCCTTTGGTTGCTGGTGTCGCTCGCGACCTAATCAGCCTGGGCTTTGAGATTGTTGCTACCGCCGGTACCGCCAAGCTGATTGAAGCGGCTGGCCTGAAAGTTCGCCGCGTGAACAAGGTGACCGAGGGGCGTCCGCACGTGGTCGACATGATCAAAAATGACGAAGTCACCCTGATCATCAACACCACCGAAGGCCGTCAGTCGATCGCTGACTCTTACTCCATCCGCCGTAACGCGCTGCAGCATAAGATTTACTGCACCACCACCATTGCAGCGGGCGAGGCTATCTGTGAAGCGCTTAAGTTCGGTCCTGAAAAAACCGTACGCCGCTTGCAGGATCTGCATGCAGGATTGAAGGCATGATCAAGTACCCAATGACCGTTCAGGGCGCACGCGCCCTGGAAGAAGAACACGCCCATTTGACCAAGGTCGTGCGTCCGAAGCTCAGCCAGGACATCGGCACGGCCCGCGAATTGGGTGATCTTAAGGAAAACGCTGAATACCACGCTGCTCGCGAGCAGCAAGGTATGGTTGAGGCGCGTATCCGCGATATCGAAGGGCGCATGCAAAACGCGCAGATCATCGATGTCACGGCTATCACCCCGACCGGTAAAGTGATTTTCGGCACCACGGTAGAGATCGCTAACGTTGAAACTGACGAGCGCGTGACTTACCAGATCGTTGGTGAAGACGAAGCTGATATCAAGCTTGGCAAAATCTCCGTTGGTTCGCCCATCGCTCGCGCCTTGATTGCCAAGGAAGAGGGTGATGTGGTGACCGTGCGCACGCCTAGCGGCGTGATCGAGTACGAGATCGTCGAGGTCCGTCATATCTAAGCGTCAGCCAGTCGACATCGGTGCAGTCACCTGGCGGCTGGTCCAGACGTTTTGGGTTGGCGGCCTTTGGTTGCTGCACTTCGTGATGCTGCCGGCGCTTGAGCGCATTGGCATAGCGCCGATGCTCGTTGAGGAAATTGCCAACAGGCTAAGCCCATTACTGGTGTTGTTAGCCGGTGGTGGGTTGCTGCTGCAAGCGCTGATCTTGTTGCAGGTCGAGCGTTTTTCGGCGCTGTGGCGTGATTCGTGTGGGCAGTTGCTACTGGTAGGTTTGCTGGTGGCGCTGAGCTATGGCGCGGTTGAGCTCTGGTTGCCGGACGCGATGCGTCTGCAGCTCTTCTGCTTTTTGATTTTGGCGTTATGCGGTGCGCTGCTGGTGTTGCAGCCAGTGCCGGACGGCGAGGCAGCCAGGGCGCGCAAAGCGCGCCACTAACCGGTAAGGCAGGATCAGCTGAAGCGAGTAACGTTCGACAGCTGCTTGTTGGCCTTTGGGTTCTTGCGGTAAATCAGCGCCATCTTGCCGATTACCTGAACCAGCTCGCTCTTGGCGGTTTTGCACAATTCGGCAATCGCGGCCAAACGGCTTTCACGCTCGGTAATTCTGAGTTGAATCTTGATCAGTTCGTGATCGCTCAAAGCGCGCTCCAATTCAGCGAGCACACCTTCGGTCAAACCATTGTCAGCAACAATCAATACCGGTTTTAGATGGTGACCGATAGATTTGTACTGTTTCTTCTGCTCTTGAGTGAGCGGCATAATCTGACCCCTGCGTCTGATCTTGTAAAAAGCGGCGGCTAGTTTACCCGAGCGCTCTCGGTACCGCCCAGTTAATCACGCCCCGTTAATTTTTGAGGTGCCCAGTGGCACGTTCCAAGACAAGCCAAGGTTGGTTGAGAGAACATTTCAACGACCCCTACGTAAAAATGGCGCAGAAGGACGGATACCGTTCGCGCGCTAGCTACAAGTTGCTAGAGATTCAAGAGAAGGACCGCATTCTGCGCCCTGGTAATACCGTGATCGACCTTGGCGCCGCGCCGGGCGGTTGGTCGCAGGTAACCAGTCGAGTGTTAGGTGACAAAGGCCGCTTGATTGCCTCAGATATCCTGGAGATGGACAGTATCCCGGATGTCACCTTTATTCAGGGTGACTTCACTGAGGAGTCTGTGCTGGCACAAATCCTCGAAGCGGTCGGCAATAATCCGGTAGACCTTGTTATCTCGGATATGGCCCCCAATATGAGTGGGGTGAAGATGGCTGATCAGGCGCGCGCGATGTACCTGTGCGAATTGGCGCTGGATTTAGCCGGCCAGGTACTGCGACCCGGCGGTGACTTTCTGATCAAAATCTTCCAAGGCGAAGGTTTTGACGTCTATCACAAGCAAGTGCGGACCATGTTTGAGAAAGTGCAGATGCGTAAGCCGCTGTCGTCGCGTGATCGGTCTCGCGAGCAATATTTGCTGGCCCGCGGCTTTCGCGGAGCGCAAGATTGAACCCATGAAGACGGGGGCCAGTCACACGTTGTACGAATCGAGCGTTGTTTTGCCGCTACGTCAGGGCAGTGCCTCATAAAGGGTTACAGACGCTTCCTGCCTAGGTTCGGAAGTTGTGTAGTAAGTTAGGCTGATCAATATCCAGCCGTAATGCGAGGTTCGTCCCGCGTGGGGCCTGCTTCAGAGGGTAGCTAATTGAACGACATGGCAAAGAACCTGATCTTGTGGCTGATTATCGCCGCGGTCCTTGTGACCGTGATGAACAATTTCTCCAGCCCAAGCGAACCGCAGACGTTGAACTACTCGCAATTTATCGAGCAAGTTAAAGATGGTGGCGTACAGAAAGTCACCATCGAAGGCTTCAACATCACCGGTATTGGCACTGACGGTAAGACATTCACCACCGTGCGCCCGATGATTGAAGACCGTGGCTTGATCGGCGATCTGATCAACAACAACGTCACCGTCGAAGGCAAAAAGCCTGAGCAGCAGAGCATCTGGACTCAGTTGCTGGTTGCCAGCTTCCCGATCCTGGTGATCATTGCTGTATTCATGTTCTTTATGCGCCAGATGCAAGGCGGTGCCGGCGGTAAAGGCGGCCCGATGAGCTTTGGCAAGAGCAAGGCGCGCCTACTCTCCGAAGATCAGGTGAAGACCACGTTGGCTGACGTTGCCGGTTGCGACGAAGCCAAAGAAGAAGTGGGCGAGTTGGTCGAATTCCTTCGCGATCCGGGCAAGTTCCAGCGCTTGGGCGGCCGTATTCCGCGCGGCGTGCTGATGGTTGGCCCACCCGGTACCGGTAAAACATTGCTGGCCAAGGCGATTGCTGGCGAAGCAAAAGTGCCGTTCTTCACCATTTCCGGTTCTGACTTTGTTGAGATGTTCGTGGGTGTGGGCGCTAGCCGCGTTCGCGATATGTTCGAACAGGCCAAAAAGCACGCCCCTTGCATCATCTTTATCGACGAAATCGATGCCGTCGGCCGCCACCGTGGTGCCGGCATGGGCGGTGGTCACGATGAGCGTGAGCAGACCCTGAACCAGTTGCTGGTTGAGATGGACGGCTTTGAAATGAATGACGGCATCATCGTCATTGCCGCCACTAACCGTCCGGATGTACTCGACCCTGCGCTGCTGCGTCCGGGCCGTTTCGACCGTCAGGTTGTGGTCGGTCTGCCGGACATTCGTGGTCGTGAGCAAATCCTTAAAGTCCATATGCGCAAAGTGCCTATGGGCGACAACGTTAAACCGGCAGTGATAGCCCGTGGTACTCCAGGCTTCTCCGGTGCCGACCTGGCTAACCTGGTCAACGAAGCGTCGCTGTTCGCCGCCCGTGCCGGCAAACGCATCGTCGAGATGAAAGAGTTTGAGCTGGCCAAAGACAAAATCATGATGGGCGCCGAGCGCAAATCGATGGTGATGTCCGAAAAAGAGAAAATGAACACCGCGTTTCATGAGGCTGGTCACGCCATCGTGGGCCGCTTGGTGCCAGAGCATGATCCGGTCTACAAGGTCTCCATCATTCCGCGCGGTCGTGCCTTGGGCGTGACCATGTTTCTGCCGGAGGAAGATCGTTACAGCCTGTCCAAGCGCGCACTGACGAGTCAGATTTGCTCGCTATATGGCGGCCGTATCGCTGAAGAAATGACCTTGGGCTTTGACGGCGTTACCACTGGTGCTTCCAACGACATCATGCGCGCCAGCCAGATTGCGCGGAACATGGTTACCAAGTGGGGCTTGTCCGAAAAGCTTGGCCCGCTGATGTATGCAGAGGAAGAGGGCGAAGTATTCCTTGGTCGTGGCGGCGGCGGTCAGCAGGGCAACATGTCTGCGGATACAGCCAAACTGATCGACCTGGAAGTACGCAGCATCATCGACGAGTGCTACGGCACTGCCAAGCGTCTGCTCGAAGAGAACCGCGATAAGCTCAATGCCATGTGCGATGCGCTGATGAAGTACGAAACCATTGATGCCGACCAGATCGACGACATCATGAATGGTCGTACGCCACGTGAGCCGCGTGATTGGCAGGATGATGGTGATTCAGGCACCACCATCAGCAAAAAAGATGAAGTCGAAACCCCTGAGAAGCCCATTGGCGGCCCTGCTGCCGAGCATTAAGGCCAGACATGTCTCAGACGCAACACCCAAACCGGCTACCTTGTGGTAGCCGGTTTCTTGATTTAAGCCGCCCACACGTGATGGGCATTCTTAATGTCACTCCAGATTCTTTTTCCGATGGCGGGCGCTTTAGTCGCGTCGACTTGGCGCTGCGTCATGCCGCGGAAATGGTTGCGGCTGGCGCTACGCTGATTGACGTCGGTGGTGAGTCCACTCGGCCTGGTGCGCGACCAGTATCTCCGGTTGAAGAGCTGGAGCGCGTAGCGCCTGTAGTCGAAGCTATTGCCCGTGAGTTGGATGTGATCATTTCTGTAGATACTTCGACGCCTGCGGTTATCCGTGAGTCGGCAAGGCTGGGCGCTGGTTTGATCAATGATGTTCGCTCGTTGCAGCGCGACGGTGCGCTGGAAGCAGTTGCGGCGACCAGTTTGCCAGTGTGTTTGATGCATATGCGCGGCGAGCCCGGCACCATGCAGGACAATCCGGTTTACGTGGATATAGTGGCCGAAGTGAGCGGGTTTCTGGCGGAACGCATGGCAGTCTGTTCTTCAGCTGGTATTGATGCGACGCGCGTCATTCTCGATCCGGGCTTTGGCTTTGCCAAAACCTACGAGCACAATCTCAGCCTGTTCAAGCATATGCCCCTACTGCATGCGCTAGGGCGGCCGCTGCTGGTGGGTGTTTCGCGCAAGAGCATGATCGGGCGTGCGCTTGGGCGTGAAGTAGCTGAGCGCCTCAATGGCAGCTTGGCCTTGGCCGCATTGGCGGTTGCCAAGGGCGCACATATTTTGCGTGTGCATGATGTCGCCGAAACGGTCGATGTCGTGCGCATGATTGCTGCCGTGGAAACGGCAGAATAAGAGATCGGAGACGGTAGTTATGGGTAAAAAATATTTTGGCACCGACGGTATCCGTGGGCGCGTAGGTCAATATCCGATCACCCCTGACTTTATGCTCAAGCTCGGCTGGGCTGCGGGTATGGCGTTCCGAAAACAAGGCGCTTGCCGCGTGTTGATCGGTAAAGACACACGTATTTCTGGGTATATGTTTGAGTCTGCGCTGGAGGCTGGCCTGTCCGCCGCTGGCGCCGACGTAATGCTGCTGGGCCCAATGCCCACGCCTGCTATCGCCTATCTGACGCGTACCTTCCATGCAGAGGCGGGTATCGTAATCAGCGCCTCGCACAACCCCCATCATGACAACGGCATAAAGTTCTTCTCGGGGCAGGGCACCAAACTGCCAGACGAAGTGGAACTGATGATCGAAGAGTTGCTCGACGCGCCCATGACGGTCGTTGAGTCGGAGCAGTTGGGCAAGGTCTCACGTATCAATGACGCGGCCGGCCGCTACATCGAATTCTGTAAGAGCAGTGTGCCGACCAGCACCGATTTCGCTGGCTTGAAGCTGGTGGTGGATTGCGCCCATGGCGCAGCGTACAAAATTGCGCCTAGTGTGTTTCGTGAATTGGGCGCGCAGGTAACCGTGCTGTCCGCCCAACCTAACGGCTTAAACATCAACGATGACTGCGGCTCGACCCATATGGAGGCGTTGCAGGCGGCTGTGGTTGCCAATCAGGCGGATCTTGGTATCGGCTTTGACGGCGATGCCGACCGTGTATTGATGGTCGATCACACCGGCGCTTTGGTTGATGGTGATGAATTGCTGTTTATCATCGCCCGCGATCTTCAGGAGCAAGGCAAGTTGCAGGGCGGTGTGGTCGGTACGCTAATGAGCAATCTGGGGCTTGAGCTGGCACTGGCGGAGCTGAATATTCCTTTCGTGCGTGCAAATGTCGGTGACCGCTATGTAATCAGTGAGCTGCTGGAGCGTAACTGGCAGATCGGTGGTGAAAACTCTGGCCATATCGTGTGCTTCCAGCACACCACCACCGGCGATGCGATTATTGCGGCGCTGCAGGTGCTGCTGGCGCTCAAACGTTGGGGCAAGAGCTTGGCTGAGGCTCGCCAGAGTCTGCGCAAATGCCCACAGGTGCTGGTGAATGTGCGTTATTCCGGTGGCGTTGATCCTGTTTCTCATCCTGCTGTCACCGACGCCTGCGCGCGGGTTACCGAACGCATGGGCGGTCGTGGTCGCGTCTTGCTACGCAAATCTGGTACCGAGCCCTTGGTTCGCGTCATGGTCGAAGGTGATGATGAAGCCCAGGTGCGTAGCTATGCTGATGAATTAGCTAAAGTAGTTACCGAAGTCTGTGCCTGATTCGGCTTGCTAATCCCTAATCTCTTGGGTAGCATCTGCGCCCACTTTGATCGACGAGGTAGAGCATGCGTCGCCCCATGGTAGCTGGTAACTGGAAGATGCACGGTACCCGCGCCAGCGTCGCTGAGTTGATCAAAGGCCTGCACGCCTTGGCATTGCCAGAGGGTGTAGAGGTGGCGGTTTTTCCGCCCAGCCTTTACATCAATCAGGTGCTTGCTGGTCTGGAGGGTAAGTCTATTGCGGTAGGTGCGCAGAATTGTGCAGCTGAACCGGCACAGGGCGCTCTCACTGGTGAAGTGGCTTCGAGCCAATTGGCTGATGCGGGTTGTACGCTGGTTCTGGTTGGTCACTCTGAGCGTCGTTTGCTGCTGGGTGAAAGTGATGAGCTGCTGGTGCGTAAGTTCGCCGCAGTGCAAGCCTCTGGTTTGACGCCGGTGTTGTGCATAGGGGAAACCTTGGAGCAGCGCGAAGCGGGTAAAACCATTGAGGTGGTCAGTCGCCAGCTAAGCAGTGTGATTGAAGCGTTGGGTGTTGAAGTGTTTGCTCGTGCTGTTGTTGCGTACGAGCCGGTTTGGGCGATTGGTACGGGCCTGACCGCAACGCCAGAGCAAGCTCAGGATGTGCACGCCGCAATTCGTGCGCAGCTGGTAGCGGAAAGTGCCGAGGTCGCTCGCGGTGTAAGAATTCTCTATGGCGGCAGTGTTAAGGCGGCCAATGCGGTTGAATTGTTCGGCATGCCGGATATCGATGGGGGGCTCATTGGTGGAGCCTCTTTGAATGCGGAAGAGTTTGGTGCGATCTGTCGCGCCGCAGGAAACTAAGAAATGCTGGAAACTGTCGTTGTAGTTCTGCATCTGCTGGCGGCCCTGGGCGTTGTTGCGCTCGTACTGTTGCAGCAGGGTAAAGGTGCCGATGCAGGTGCCTCGTTTGGTTCGGGTGCTTCGGCCACTGTTTTTGGTAGCCAAGGTTCCTCTACCTTTCTTAGTCGTTTTACTGCTATACTTGCCGCCGCTTTTTTCATTACTAGCTTGGGCTTAGGCTTCTTTGCTAAAGAAAAAGCTCACACGCTGAGCCAGGCTGGTTTGCCTGATCCAGCTGTGATGGAAGTGCAGCAGAAAAAACCGGTAGCAGAAGATGTGCCGGTGCTCGAAGAGCAAAAGCCAGCGTCTAACAGCGCTAGCGACGTACCTCAAGCTCCAGAGCAGAAGTAAGTGCGTTAATTGCCGAGGTGGTGGAATTGGTAGACACGCTACCTTGAGGTGGTAGTGGCCATAGGCTGTAGGGGTTCGAGTCCCCTTCTCGGTACCAATTAAACAGCAAAGCCCGCTTCATGCGGGCTTTGCTGTTGCTGGGGGTTGGATTGACCCTTGCGCTGATTCGGTCGTATAATCCGGCCCCAGCTTTAACGTGGGGTTCTGCCGTTTGATAGCCCTATGGGCTCATGGCGCAGAAGGAGTGGTTTAGCCTTCTTTCCCCTGCAATCGGTTGTAGCGGAGCCCCTTTTTAGGGGCTTTTTGTTAGCCGGTTGCTTTGTTGGTTCTGTTGTTTTGTCGCTGATAGCAACGTTCAGCGGCTTCAAGGGATGGGCGCTTCGCCCATTTTTTATTTGTACGACATGCACGAGGGGTTCAAGTGTCGAGCAAGCTAGAAGAGTTGCAGGCCTTGTTGGCCCCGGTAGTCGAGGCTCTTGGCTATCAATGCTGGGGTATCGAGTTCCTGTCCCAAGGGCGGCATTCGCTGCTTCGCGTCTATATCGATCATGCCAACGGCATTCTTGTTGAAGACTGCGAAAAAGTTAGCCGCCAGTTGAGCGGTGTCCTGGATGTCGAAGATCCGGTAGCCAGCGAATACACCCTTGAGGTGTCGTCGCCAGGCATGGATCGGCCGCTGTTCACTATTGAACAGTTTGCCGCGCACGCCGGTGAGCAAGTAAAGATCAAACTGCGTTCTCCCTTCGATGGGCGGCGTAACTTTCAGGGCCTCCTCCGCGGAGTAGAGGAACAGGACGTTGTGGTGCTGGTTGATGACCACGAGTATCTGTTGCCGATCGATTCGATCGACAAGGCCAATATTGTTCCCAGTTTTGACTGAGACGCGGATCCCGCGGATCCAATGGATTGCGAAAGGCGAGGCGTACGATGAGCAAAGAAGTACTGCTGGTTGTTGAGTCGGTATCCAACGAAAAGGGCGTACCGGCCGGCGTTATTTTTGAGGCGTTGGAGTTGGCTCTGGCCACTGCAACGAAAAAGCGTTTTGACGTCGAAGTTGAACTTCGCGTTGAGATCAACCGGGTAACGGGGAGCTATGAAACTTTCCGTTGCTGGACTGTGGTTGACGATCAGTCGTTGTTCAACCTGGCATCCGAGCTGACGCTCGACGAGGCTCGCGAGATCAAGCCTGATGCTCAGCTTGGCGATCTGATTGAAGAGAAGATCGAGTCGATCGAATTCGGTCGTATCGCTGCGCAAACCGCTAAACAAGTGATCGTGCAGAAGGTTCGTGAAGCTGAACGTGCCCAAGTGGTCGAGGCTTATCGCGAGCGTCTGGGCGAGATCATCTCCGGCACCGTGAAGAAAGTAACCCGCGACAACGTTATCGTTGACCTAGGTAACAATGCCGAAGCGCTGCTGGCTCGCGAAGACATCATTTCCCGCGAGACCTTCCGCGTTGGCGCTCGACTGCGTGCATTGTTGAAAGAAATTCGCACCGAGAACCGTGGTCCGCAGCTGATCCTGTCGCGTACTGCGCCGGAAATGCTGATCGAACTGTTCCGTATCGAAGTGCCAGAAATTGCTGAAGAGCTAATCGAAGTGATGGCCGCCTCCCGTGACCCGGGTTCGCGCGCCAAAATTGCCGTGCGCTCCAAAGACAAACGCATTGACCCGCAAGGCGCCTGCATTGGTATGCGCGGCTCGCGTGTACAAGCGGTGTCGGGTGAGTTGGGCGGCGAGCGTGTCGATATCGTGCTGTGGGACGACAACCCTGCTCAGTTCGTGATCAACGCCATGTCACCGGCCGAAGTAGCCGCCATAATCGTTGACGAAGATGCCCATGCAATGGACATCGCCGTTGGTGAAGATAACCTGGCTCAAGCAATCGGCCGTGGCGGTCAGAACGTTCGTTTGGCCAGTCAGTTGACCGGCTGGACACTGAATGTAATGACCGAAGCGGATATTCAGGCCAAGCAGCAAGCTGAAACTGGCGACATCCTGCAAAGCTTCATCGACGAGCTGGAAGTCGACGAAGACATTGCCCAGGTGTTGGTAGAAGAAGGCTTCACCAGCCTGGAAGAAATCGCCTACGTCCCGATGGAAGAGATGCTTAGCATCGATGGCTTCGACGAGGAAATCGTCACCGAGCTCCGCGCTCGCGCCAAAGATCGCCTGCTGACCAAAGCCATCGCGACAGAAGAAAAGCTGGCAGACGCGCACCCCGCCGAAGACCTGCTCTCCCTAGAGGGTATGGACAAGGCTCTGGCGCAAGAACTGGCAGTGCGCGGCGTGATTAACCGCGAAGACCTGGCCGAGCAGTCTATTGATGACCTGCTCGACATCGACGGTATCGACGCAGAGCGTGCCGGCAAGTTGATCATGGCCGCCCGAGCCCATTGGTTCGAGTAAGTAGGCGGCCTGAGGAGAGAAGTGCATGACGCAAGTCACGGTCAAAGAACTGGCCCAAGTGGTCGCCACCCCTGTAGAGCGTCTGTTGTTGCAGATGCGTGAGGCAGGTTTGCCGCACACGGGTGCCGATCAAGTTGTGACCGATAGCGAGAAGCAAGCCCTGTTGGCGCATCTCAAAGGTAGTCACGGCGAGAAAGTGGAAGAGCCGCGCAAGATCACTTTGCAGCGCAAAACCACGAGCACCCTGCGTGTTGCAGGGAGCAAAACAATCAGCGTTGAAGTGCGCAAGAAGAAAACCTTCGTCAAGCGCAGCAACGAAGAAATCGAAGCCGAGCAAAAGCGCGAGCAAGAAGAGCGCGCGGCGGAAGCGGCGCGCGTGCAAGCGGCCGAGGATGCCAAGCGTCAGGCTGAAAACACGGCTCGCCGTGAGGCCAATTCCGCGCCGTCGGAAGCGGTTGCAGAGGCGGCACCTGCTGCTCCTGAACCTGTAGTTGCCGATATCGAGTTGCCGCCTGTTGTTGCGCCTGTTGAAGAGCGCAAGAAAGACGAGCAGCGCCGTCCGGACAAGCCGCGCAACGACGACGACCGTCGTGGTGGCGATCGCAAAGCTACGGCCCATCGTCCTTCGGTTAAAGAGAAGGAAAAGGTGCCGACTCCGCGCGTTGCCCCCCGTACTACCGACGAAGAAAGCGACAGCTTCCGTCGCGGCGGTCGCGGCAAGGCCAAGTTGAAAAAACGCAACGCCCATGGTTTCCAGAGCCCAACCGGTCCGGTTGTGCGCGACGTATCCATCGGCGAGACCATCACTGTCGGCGAGTTGTCCGCACAGATGTCGGTTAAAGCGGCTGAAGTGATCAAGTTCATGTTCAAGATGGGCACCCCGGTGACCATCAACCAAGTGCTTGATCAGGAAACCGCGCAGCTGATCGCTGAAGAGCTGGGTCACAACGTCAAGCTGGTGAGCGATAACGCTCTTGAAGAGCAGTTGGCTGAGTCCCTGAAGTTTACCGGTGAGGCTGTTGCCCGTGCGCCGGTTGTGACCGTAATGGGCCACGTAGACCACGGTAAGACTTCGCTTCTGGACTACATTCGTCGCGCCAAAGTGGCCGCGGGCGAGGCCGGCGGTATCACCCAGCACATCGGCGCCTACCACGTAGAAACCGAGCGCGGCATGGTGACCTTCCTCGACACCCCTGGTCACGCCGCGTTTACCGCCATGCGTGCCCGTGGTGCCAAGGCGACCGACATCGTGATCCTGGTGGTTGCAGCGGACGACGGCGTAATGCCACAAACCATCGAAGCCGTTCAGCATGCCAAGGCTGCTGGTGTGCCGCTGGTGGTTGCAGTGAACAAAATCGACAAGCCGGGCGCCGATCTCGATCGCATCCGTAGCGAACTGTCGGTTCACGGCGTGACTTCGGAAGATTGGGGCGGTGACACGCCGTTCGTACCGGTGTCGGCGAAAGTCGGTACTGGCGTGGA
This sequence comes from uncultured Pseudomonas sp., assembly GCA_964543145.1. Classification (GTDB taxonomy): domain Bacteria; phylum Pseudomonadota; class Gammaproteobacteria; order Pseudomonadales; family Pseudomonadaceae; genus Aquipseudomonas. The sequence continues at coordinate 163,321 of CAZIWV010000004.1, read as the reverse complement.
CGAGCTGCTTGAAGCCGTTCTGCTGCAAGCTGAAGTTCTCGAACTGAAAGCGACTCCATCGGCTCCTGGCCGTGGTGTTGTGGTTGAATCGCGTCTCGACAAAGGTCGTGGCCCGGTGGCAACCGTTCTGGTTCAAGACGGTACCCTGCGCCAAGGCGACATGGTTCTGGTCGGTTCGAACTATGGCCGCGTGCGTGCCATGCTCGACGAGAACGGCAAGCCGATCAAGGAAGCCGGTCCTTCCATCCCTGTCGAGATCCTCGGCCTGGACGGTACCCCGGACGCTGGCGACGAGATGAGCGTGGTGGCTGACGAGAAGAAAGCCCGTGAAGTGGCTCTGTTCCGTCAAGGCAAGTTCCGCGAAGTCAAGCTGGCCCGTGCTCACGCCGGCAAGCTGGAAAACATCTTCGAGAACATGGGCCAGGAAGAGAAGAAGACGCTTAACATCGTCCTCAAATCTGACGTCCGTGGTTCGTTGGAAGCATTGCAGGGCGCTCTTAGCGGCCTGGGTAACGATGAAGTGCAAGTGCGCGTAGTCGGCGGCGGTGTCGGTGGTATCACCGAGAGCGATGCCAACTTGGCCCTGGCCTCCAGCGCTGTACTGTTTGGCTTCAACGTGCGTGCCGATGCTGGCGCGCGCAAGATCGTCGAGCAGGAAGGTCTGGATATGCGTTACTACAACGTGATCTACGACATCATCGAAGACGTCAAGAAAGCCCTGACCGGCATGCTCGGCAGCGATGTTCGCGAGAACATCCTGGGTGTGGCCGAAGTGCGTGACGTGTTCCGTTCGCCGAAGTTTGGCGCGATCGCCGGTTGCATGGTTATCGAAGGTGCTGTGCACCGTAACCGTCCAATCCGTGTACTGCGTGAAGACATCGTTATCTTCGAAGGCGAGCTGGAATCCCTGCGCCGCTTCAAGGATGACGCTTCCGAAGTGCGTGCCGGCATGGAATGCGGTATCGGCGTGAAGAGCTACAACGACGTCAAAGTCGGCGACAAAATCGAAGTGTTCGAGAAGATCCAAGTGGCTCGCAGCCTTTAAGCACGAGCTGTTTTACGCAACGCCCGGTCCGGCTCACGCCTGGCCGGGCGTTTGCCGCTTTCAGACCGTCAGGGTTTTGCGCCGTGGCGGGAGGTAACAGGTAGTTAGCATGGCCAAAGAATATAGCCGTACCCAACGTATCGGCGATCAGATGCAGCGCGAGCTGGCACAGCTGATCCGCCGCGAAGTGAAAGACCCGCGCGTCGGTCTGGTCACCGTAACTGCGGTAGACGTGAGTCGTGATGTCGGTCACGCGAAGATTTTTATCACCGTGATGGGCCAAGACACCCCTGAAGAAATTGCCCAGAACGTTAAAGCGCTGAACATGGCTGCCGGTTTTCTGCGCATGCAGTTGGCCCGCGCCATGAAGCTGCGCAGCGTGCCGCAACTGCATTTCCATTACGACGAAAGCGTAACGCGCGGAGTGCACCTGTCGTCGCTGATTGAGCGTGCCGTGGCGGAAGATAGCCAGCACGCCCAGCTGGACACTGACGCAACGCCTGCGGCTGATAAGCCCGTGACTGACGAGGAATAAGGCGTGGCCCAGGTCAAGCGCATCCGCCGCAATGTCAGCGGCATCATCCTGCTCGACAAGCCCAAGGGTTTTAGCTCCAACGCCGCGCTACAAAAGGTGCGTTGGTTGCTGAATGCCGAAAAGGCAGGGCATACCGGTAGCCTGGATCCGTTGGCCACCGGTGTGTTGCCGTTGTGCTTTGGTGAGGCGACCAAGTTTTCCCAGTACCTGCTCGATGCCGATAAAGGCTACGAGACGCTGATGCAGCTGGGCGTCACCACCACCACGGCCGACGCCGAGGGTGAGGTGATCGAGCGCCGCGAAGTGACCGTTGGTCGTGCTGATATCGAAGCTGTTTTGCCGCGTTTTCGCGGTGATATCAGCCAGATACCGCCGATGTACTCCGCGCTTAAGCGTGATGGCCAGCCGCTGTACAAGTTAGCCCGCCAAGGCGAAGTAGTGGAGCGCGAAGCGCGTTCTGTTACTATTGCGCGCCTGGAATTGCTGGGCTGCGAGGGCGAGCAAGCGAGCCTGTCAGTAGCCTGCAGTAAGGGCACGTATATCCGGACCCTGGTTGAAGATATTGGTCAGGTGTTGGGGTGTGGTGCCCACGTCGCAGAGCTGCGCCGTACCCACGCCGGCCCGTTCAGTTTGGCGCAGTGCGTCACGCTGGAAGAGTTGGAGCAGGTTCACGCTGACGGTGGCAACGAAGCAGTCGACCGCTTCTTAATGCCTTCCGACAGTGGTCTGGAGCACTGGCCCGTGGTCCAGTTTTCCGAGCACAGCGCGTTTTACTGGCTGCATGGACAAGCGGTTCGTGCTCCGGACGCACCGAAGTTCGGCATGGTTCGCGTACAAGATCACAATGCTCGCTTCATCGGGATTGGCGAAGTGAGTGAAGACGGGCGTATCGCGCCGCGTCGTTTGATTCGGTCAGAATGACCGAACCATACCGGGCAACCGGGATGGGCGAGGGTGGCTGTTAATAGGCACGGTCACATCTCATTTTTTAATACGAGGATTTGTCCTCGGCCTATTGGAACTGCCTTCACTGGAATGCAGCTCCTTACTGAGAGGAAGCCCACATGGCACTCAGCGTTGAAGAAAAAGCTCAAATCGTTACCGACTACCAACAAGCCGTTGGTGATACTGGTTCGCCAGAAGTGCAAGTTGCACTGCTGACCGCCAACATCAACAAGCTGCAAGGTCACTTCAAAGCCAACGGTAAAGATCACCACTCCCGTCGTGGTCTGATCCGCATGGTAAACCAGCGTCGCAAGCTGCTGGACTACCTGAAAGGCAAGGACGTGAGCCGTTACAGCGCTCTGATCGCTCGCCTGGGTCTGCGTCGCTAATCAGCGATTGCGCTATGAGGTTGGTGGTCTGCAAGACGTCCGCGGTTTACCGCGGTCGCCTTGCAGGCTCCCAGCCTCAAGTTTTATCTGGATACACGTTTTACCCCGGACAAGGGTCGGGCCGATTCCCGACATTGCCCAAGAATTCGCAAGAAACCAGTTCCCCCAAGAGCCACAAAGAAGGTAGGACACCGTGAACCCGGTAATCAAAAAATTCCAGTTCGGTCAATCGACCGTTACCCTCGAGACTGGCCGTATCGCCCGTCAGGCCTCCGGCGCAGTATTGGTCACCGTTGACGACGACGTCAGCGTATTGGTGACCGTAGTTGGCGCTAAGCAAGCCGACCCAAGCAAAGGCTTCTTCCCGCTCTCTGTTCATTACCAAGAAAAAACCTACGCCGCCGGCAAAATCCCTGGTGGTTTCTTCAAGCGTGAAGCGCGTCCTTCCGAGAAAGAGACCCTCACTTCCCGCCTGATCGACCGTCCGATCCGTCCTCTGTTTCCTGAAGGTTTCCTGAACGAAGTTCAGGTGATCTGCACCGTGGTTTCCACCAGCAAGAAAATCGATCCGGACATCGCTGCGATGATCGGCACTTCGGCTGCGCTGGCAATCTCCGGCATTCCGTTCGAAGGCCCAATCGGTGCCGCGCGCGTTGCTTTCCACGAAAGCACCGGCTACCTGCTGAACCCGACTTACGAGCAGCTCAAGGCGTCGAGCCTGGACATGGTTGTAGCCGGTACCAAAGACGCCGTTCTGATGGTTGAATCCGAAGCCAAAGAGCTGACCGAAGACCAGATGTTGGGCGCTGTACTGTTCGCCCACGACGAATTCCAATCGGTGATCAAAGCGATCTCCGAACTGGCTGCCGAAGTTGGCAAGCCGACCTGGGCTTGGGCACCTGCTGCCAAGAACACCGCTCTGCTCGACGCCATCCGCGCTGAGTTTGGCGAAGCCATCTCCCAGGCTTACACCATCACCATCAAGCACGAGCGTTATGGCCGTCTGGGCGAGCTGAAAGATCAGATCGTCGCCAAGTTCGCCACCGAAGGCGGTCCGTCTGCTGGTGAAGTGAAAGAAGCGTTCGGCGAAATCGAATACCGCACCGTTCGCGAAAACATCGTTAACGGCAAGCCACGTATCGACGGCCGCGACACCCGCACCGTGCGCCCGCTGGCAATCGAAGTGGGCGTGCTGGGCAAAACCCACGGTTCGGCGCTGTTCACCCGTGGCGAAACCCAGGCTCTGGTCGTGGCTACCCTCGGTACCGCGCGTGACGCACAGCTGCTCGACACCCTCGAAGGCGAGCGCAAAGACCCCTTCATGCTGCACTACAACTTCCCTCCGTACTCGGTGGGCGAGTGTGGTCGCATGGGCGCCACTGGCCGTCGCGAAATCGGTCACGGCCGTTTGGCCCGTCGTTCGGTACAGGCCATGCTGCCTGCTGCTGACGTGTTCCCGTACACCATCCGTGTGGTGTCGGAAATCACCGAATCCAACGGTTCCAGCTCCATGGCTTCCGTGTGCGGTGCTTCCCTGGCGCTGATGGACGCTGGCGTGCCGATGAAGGCGCCGGTTGCTGGTATCGCCATGGGTCTGGTTAAAGAAGGCGAGAAATTCGCCATCCTCACTGACATCCTCGGTGACGAAGACCACCTCGGCGATATGGACTTCAAAGTAGCGGGTACCGCCAAAGGTGTTACCGCGCTGCAGATGGACATCAAGATCAACGGCATCACCGAAGAAATCATGGAGATCGCTCTGGGCCAAGCCCTGGAAGCGCGCCTGAACATCCTCGGCCAGATGAACCAAGTGATCTCGTCGTCGCGTACCGAACTGTCGGCCAACGCACCGACCATGATCGCCATGAAGATCGACCAAGACAAAATTCGCGACGTTATCGGCAAAGGTGGTGCAACCATCCGCGCTATCTGCGAAGAAACCAAGGCTTCGATCGACATCGAAGACGACGGCTCGATCAAAATCTTCGGCGAGACCAAAGAAGCGGCAGAAGCGGCGCGTCAGCGCGTTCTGGGCATCACCGCAGAAGCTGAAATCGGCAAGATCTACGTGGGTAAAGTTGAGCGCATCGTCGACTTCGGCGCATTCGTTAACATCCTGCCGGGCAAAGACGGTCTGGTGCACATCTCGATGCTGAGCGATGCCCGCGTTGAGAAGGTCACCGACATCTTGAAAGAAGGTCAGGAAGTCGAAGTATTGGTACTGGACGTGGACAACCGCGGCCGTATCAAGCTGTCGATCAAAGACGTAGCGGCGGCTAAAGCTCAGGGTTAATCCGAGCTATACCGCAGTTTGAAGAGAGGGCCCTTGCGGGCCCTCTTTTTTTGCCTGGAAAATAGCCCTCCGTTTGGCCGAGACGCTAACGCACAAGGAACGCAGCAGTCATGGAAAAAAGTCTTTGCCATTACCACCCCGCGCAGCCCGCCACCTGGCTGTGCCGCGCCTGTCCTCGGCACTACGGCGATTGCTGTACGCCGCTCAATGAAGATGCCCCGGAAGAAACGCCAACCTGCCCGCTATGCGCCAGCCGCCTGGAGTTTCTCGGTGCGGCCAATACCGCGCAGCCCTTCTGGGAACGAATTCCAAAGTTTTTCGCCTATGGGTTGCAGAGCGGTCCCCTGGCCTTTAGCGCGTTGCTCGCGCTGGCCAGCCTGTTTATGCCGCCTTACCTGGTGTTGTGGCTGCTGCTGTTTAGCATCGCCACCAAATACTTCTACAGCGTGATCGAAGCCAGCAGCGAGGCGCAGCGAGTTGCGCCATCGCTGGCCAGTGCGTTTAGTGGCCCGGGCTTCAGTTTGTTTTTTAAACAGCTGGTGGTGTTCGCGCTGTGTTTTGCCGCGCTGTGGCTGGCCCATGATTTCGACAGCGAGGCGATTTACTGGCTGGTGAATATCGGCCTGATGTTGGCCATGCCGGCGAGCATTATCCGTTTGGCATTGGACAAGTCCCTTGGCGCTGCGCTGAGCCCGGAAGAAGTGGGGCAGGTGATTAAGGCCATGGGCTGGCGTTACCTGATCCTCTGTGCCTTTCTGTTTATTCTCTGGCAGTCGCCCAGTTGGGTGACTTTGATGTTGTCCCATGGCTTGCCCAAAGTTGTCCTGCTGCCGATTGCCAGCTTTCTGTTCAGTTATTTCACCGTGGTGATGTGCGCCATGATGGGCTACGCGGTGTTTCAGTATCAGGGCGCCCTGGGTTACGCCATCGCCGAGGACGACAATCACAACGGCTACCCCGCTGCCGAATACCAGCGCCGCCGTGCCATAGCCGAAGCAGAAATACGCATTAAAGAGGGTCAGAGCCAGCAGGCCCTGGAAACGCTGACCGTAGCGCTGGAACGTGCGCCGGAAGACCTCAAGCTAAACGAGCGCTTCCACCAGTTGCTGTTTAACCTTAATGCCCGCGATCGTTGCCTGCGCCATCTGGCTCACTATCTGCCGCTGGCCGCGCGCAGCGATCCGGCGCTGGCCGCTACGGCGTTACTTAACGCGCGCAAAATCCAGCCGGACTATCTGCCTGACGACGCCTTGGTCTGCGAGCGTACGGCGGGCGCCTTGCTCGACCGCCACCGGATAAAAGAAGGCCTGAGCCTGCTGCGCAATCTGCACCAGCGCTTTCCCGAATACCCGCATATTCCCCGCGCCTACCTGCGCGCCGCGCGGGGTTTTGCTGAAGGGCTAGGGCAGATTGAGCCTGCACAAAAGCTGTTGGCGTTTATCCGCAGCCGTTATCCGCAATCGCCATTGCTCTCGGAAGTGGACACCTTGGCGGCGATTCTCGAACGCATGGCCAGCAAAGGCTGACAGTTCATGCAGATTGCAAGTAAGCGAAGCGGTGAACTTGCAATCTGCACGATCAGTCGATTTCCGCCAACTGGATAAGTCATTGATAAATAAGGGATAAAAAAGTTTTCTCAAGTTGGCACACGCCTTGCGATATCTCCTATGAAACCGCAGCCAGGACAGGTGGCGGAATTTTCAAATGAACTAGGAGTGAGACGTTATGAACAAGCCTTTCAATAAATTCGTAATTGCAGCTGCCACTGCCGGCGCCCTGTTGTCCCCTCTGGCGTTCGCTGACGTAGCTAACACCCACAGCGCCCCGCTGATGATGGCTGCTACTACTGACACCGCTGAAGAAGCTGTGACCGATACCTGGATCACCAGCAAAGTTAAATCGACTTTTGTTGCAGACAGCGCCCTCAGCGCCCTGGACATCAAAGTTGAAACCAACAAAGGCGTGGTTTCCTTGTCCGGCGTAGTTAAGAGCGATGCCGAACGCGACCTGGCTGTAGCCAAAACCAAAGGCATCAAAGGTGTGAAGGCAGTTTCTGCCGACGGCCTGAAGTCGGCTGAGTAACCTCACCGACCGCCTCAAGCATTCCCTTAGGCGTCCCGGATTACCGGTGACGCCTGACCCGCCCAGAAAGAAGGAGGATTTCCCATGAATTCCGACGTAATCAAAGGCAAGTGGAAACAGCTCAACGGCCAAATTAAGGAACGTTGGGGCAACCTGACGAACGATGACGTGGATGTTGTCGAAGGGCATAGCGAATACCTGGCAGGGAAACTTCAGGAACGCTATGGATGGACGAAAGAAAAGGCTCAGGACGAGCTTCGCGACTTCTCTAGTAAGTTGTGAGCACAAATAGAAAACCCCGGGGTTCGTGCCCCGGGGTTTTTTATTTGTGCTCATATCGGCGGCTTGCGGGGCGAGAGGGTTTAGCCGCAATGCTGTTGATCCGTAGGGTGTGCTATGCGCACTTCACGGACCCACCGGTAAATCGCAAGGTGCGCGCAGCACACCCTACAAATGCGTTGATCTACTGGGCGATATGGCGCTGATAAATCGCCAACTGCTGCGTCTGCTCGGCGTCGGGGTAGACCTCGCGCAGGAATTGGTTGAGTTCGGCTACGCCGCGCAGGTCTTGTTGTTGCCCAAGCTGTTTGGCCAGTTGCAGGGTCAGGGCCGGCAATTGTGGCGGACGGTTGCGCGTTTTGCTGAGCCGGCGCCAGGTGGACAAGCCCCTGGCGCCATCGTGACCTTGCAGCAGCCGTTGCAGCAGGTGCAGTTGCACGGCTGGGTGTTGCAGCAAGGCGAAGTTGCCGCTGTCATCGGCCAGACGCTGTAACTGCGGCAGGTTTGCAGTGGCGTGGGGCAGGGCGAAGAGTTGTTTGAGCACGGCGCTAAGCAGCACTTTGTCTTTCCGGCTTTTTGCGACGGGATACAGGCGCTCGAGCAACAGTAGGCGCCCCGGATAGCGCGTGAGTAAATCCACGCCACGGGTGGCGGCCTGTTCCAGATTGAAACTGCCGATCAGCCTTTCCAGCGCTGCCACTTCGCGCTTGAACGGCGCGTCCGGGTCTTCCTTGTTCAGGTAAGTCTCATCAACTTTTAATTTGCCGACCTGGCGTGGTAGCCATACGGCAAGAAAGCCTGCGCCCATGCCGCCGAGGTGGGCGTAGTAGTTCACGTGGTCATTGGCCAGCAGCAGGCCGTAAAGCTCCTTGCCCATCCAGATCGGCAGAATCCACAGCGCCGGCGCGCGAAAGTAGCCGAACAGCGGTCCCAGCCAGTAGAAGAAGTTGATCCGCCGCAGGCCATAAATACCCAGGTACATGCCCATCAAACCGGCGATAGCCCCGGAAGCGCCGATGCCGGTGGCCCACACGGGGTCCATCACCCACCACAGCAAGTGCGAGGCCAGGCCGCTAAGCACATACAGGCCCAGATACACCGCGCGGCCTAAGGCTCGCTCCAGAGCAAAACCGAAGATAAACAGGAACAGCATATTGCCGGCCAAGTGACCGAAGTCGGCGTGCAGAAACATGGCGCCGAACAGACCCTGCACGCTGAACTTGGCCGGGATAAAACCAAAACGGTAGTTACTGATCTGATCGCGCGCAGCTTCGGCCTTGGCGCGGGAGGCCTGCCAGGCCGGGTCATCCTGGTAAGCGGGGGTGTGATGCAAGGTATTTTCAAACTGCAGATCGCTGATGATCAACTGCGCCAACTGGCCCCTTGGCGCGGCTGTAAACGACTTGCTTTGTTTTTCGTCGAGCTTGTTGCGGGTAGCAAACGACTCGATAAACAACGCCTTCTCACGATTGAGCAAACCGCCATCGAGATAGGTTTTTACCGCCACCTGTTCACGCGCATCGTCGCCACCCTGATAACCGAAGTAGATCAGGGTATTGAGCAGAATCAGCAGCAGGGTCAGGACTGGCGGTTTCTTCCAGTCCAAGGGGTGTTCGGCGGGGATGATCAGCACGCGTTTCGTCCTTGAAATGAGCGGGGTGTAGATGTTTGCTTAAGCGCGCTTGCTGTCGATCCGGATCAACTTGCCGCCTTCAAAACGCAGGAAGTACATCATCCCGCCTTCCCGTGGGCCGTATACCCATTCGAGAATTTCGACTTCTTCGGTGCGATTGCCGATACGGGTTTTCTGATAGCCAATCACGTTGCTGCTCGCTGGCGCGCCGCATTTGGCTTGCACTTCAACGGAACGGTCACCTTCACTGGCGATACCGTTGGCACAGCGCAACGACGCTTGGCTGTGGGCAGCGATCAGTAGCAGGGGCAGGGTAAGTAACAGCGACTTTTTCATAGCAAGGACTCCTGTCCTATTTTCAAGTGTGGCTAGCCGCCACGTTTGGAATCGATATTGACTAGGCGATCACCTTCAAAACGCAGGAAGTAAAACATGCCGTTGCGCGGGCCATAGGTCCATTCCTCAACCTGCACTTCGCTGCGTTCACCGTAATAGCCGTAGATCACTTTGTTGCCCAGCATGTTGCGGCTAACCGGTATGCCGCATTTGCTTTCGACTTCAGCGCCACTGTCGTCAGCACTAACCAAACCCTTGCCGCAGCGCAAGGTGCTGGAGGCCAGCGCGGCGCTACTGAGCAGAAGTAAGGCGAGGGTGAACAACGGGGTTTTCAAGGGAATTGTCCGAGGGACGATTGTGGGCGCTAGGCTACACCCGTGTATCAGCGCTGTCACACTGGCCGGCGCCGTGTAGCGACGCCGACCAGGTATTTTCTATTCGCTGTCGAGGTTTAACGGCGAGGCGACGCGGCCGTTGCTTTCGGCTTCACCAAGGCTGACGTCGACCATATAAATGCGCTCGTCGGCCAAGCCGCCTTTGCTTACCAGGTAGTGCTTGATAGCGGCGGCGCGGGCTTGCGCCAGCTTGCGCAACAGCACCTCGTTGCCGCTCCAGTGGGCGAGGATATCGCCGCGCAGTTTGGCGGTGCGCTCGTCGTCGCTGAGGTCTTTCCATTCCGCTGGCGGCTGCTTTTTCAGGCGGGTGCGGTAAATGCCTTCAAGCATGGGCGCTTGCTCGTCTTCCGGTACTTCCAGCAGGCCGGCTTTGGCCGGCACTTTGTCGCCGCGGCGTTGCAGCATTTTGTAGTAGATGTACTGGTACTCACGCTGCAGACGCTGCTCCGCCAGCAGCGGTCCGTCGGCCTTGGTGGCCGCCAGACCTTCTACTTCCAGGCGTAGCATGGGGCGCTCTTTCAAGGCGGCCGAGAGGGTGTTCAAACCGCCTTCGGCATCGCCATCGAGTTTGCTGCTGCCAGCGGCGAACTGCACGGTGCTGATGTCTACATCCGAACCGCCGCTGACTAAACCTGCGATAAATTTGAACGGCGCCGAGGCCGCGCGCAGCACCAAGTTGCGCAGGGTCTGCCAGACAATCGGCATCACGCTGAATTGCGGGTTATTCAAGTCGCCCGATACCGGCAGCTCCAGTTGGATTTTGCCGTCGGTGTCTTTCAGCAACGCCACCGCCAAACGAATCGGTAGGTCGACGGCATCCGGGCTGTCGACCTTTTCACCCAGTTGCAGTTTCTCCACCACCAGCTTGTTTTCGGCGGTCAACTGACCTTTTTCGATACGGTAATGCAGGTCGAGATTGATCCGCCCTTTGCGAATGCGGTAACCGGCGAACTTGCCCGAATACGGCGTCAGGGTGGTCAGCTCGACGTGTTTGAAACTGGTGGTCAGGTCCAACGCATCCAGCGGCAGGAAGGGGTTGAGGCTGCCCTCGATGCTGACAGGCGCATAGCGGTCGACCTTACCTTTGATATCCACCTTGGCCGCCTGTGGCTTGCGGTTATCCAGGGTGCCAATCTGGCCATTCAGCTGTTGAATGGCGGTGCCGAAATTGGGCCGCAGGCTGAAGTCGGCGAAGTTGGCCGAGCCGTCATTGATCGCCACGCTGCCGATATGAATACCCAGTGGTTTACCCGCCGGCTCTGCCTTGGCTGGCGCTTTGGCTTTCGGGTCTGCTGGCTGCTCAATCACCAAGTCGCTGACGTTAGTGCTGCGGTCCTCATTGATCATAAAGCGCGCATACGGCTGCATCAGGCTGACTTTCTCAATCGACAGGCTATCGCCGTGCTGATAGCTGAGGCCGTCCAACACCAACTGTTTCCACTTCACAAAGTCACGGCTTTTCAGGGTGTCGAGGGTATGCAACTGATCCACTTCGGCACGCCCGGTGATGCTAAAGGCCAGCGGCTCGGTGCTTTTCAGGTCGACGGCCAGATCACTGCCAAGTAAACCGCTACGCAGCTCCAAGCGCACAAAAGGCTCCAGATACGACTGCGCCACCCGCAGGTCGATATCGGTGGTGGTGACCTTGAGCTGGGCGTTCACCGGGTTCAGATTGACTTGACCCGCCGCCGTGAGCTTGCCCTGTTTACCCAGCCCCGTATCCAATTTGAGGGTGAAGGGCGAGCCGTTGAGGCTGTCGAATTTTTCCAGATCGAGGTTTAGCGGGCCGACATCGATGGCCACGGCGTTTTTCGGTACTCGGTCGGCGAGGTGGATGCGGTAGCCGCGCAGTTGCGTGTCTTGCAGCAACACCTGCCACGGTTTAGCTGGCTCGGCGGCCTCAGGTGGCAGCTGTTTGGCGGCGACGACATCGGGGTTAGAGGGCGGTGTGGGCACGGGCGCGTCGGTGCCCTCTGGCTGCTCGCTCACCGGCGTTGGTGCCGGCGCGACTTTTTTGCTCGCCGGCTTGCTGGCAAACAGCTTTTGCCAATCCAGCTCGCCATCTTTTTCCCGCGCTGCCCAGGTTTCCAGGTTCTGGCTGCGGATTTTGCCGATGGTTACCACTTGCTTGGCCAAGTCCACCGATGTCTCGGTCACTTCCAGGCGTTCCAAGTTGACCAGCGGGCGGTTGTCGGTGGTTTTGATGGCGAAGGGCGCGATCGTCAAGGCGGTATTGGTCAGTAGCAGCTGGGTGCCTTTGCTCAGGTCCAGGCTGTAATCGGTGCTCAGGCTATAGGTGCCTTTCTCCAGCACCAAGGGCACGGCGTCGCGCACATAGGGCCAGAAGCCTTTCATATTGCCGTCGGTGATTTTCAGCTGGCCGCTGGAGGTCACGGGCATCAGGCTAACCGTGCCATTCCAATCGATTTCGCCGCCAGAAGGGCCCTTGGCGATCAGGGTCATTTCGGCGTTGTCCTCAGGCAGGGTGCTGAGGTTTTTCAGGGTCAGGTTGAGCGAGTCATAGACAAACTGCACCGGCTCGCTGGGGCGCAAGTCGGCAAATTGCAGGGCGCCTTCGATCAGCTTTAGGCGGTCCAAACGCAGGGGGAAGGGCTTGGCGTCGGGGTCTTTGACTTCCGGCTCTGTGCTCTCAGGAATTTTGAACAGTTGGGTCAGATTCAGCGTGCCGTCTTTATCGAACTGCACAGCAGTTTGCGACTTTTCCAGCTCAACATCAGCCAGGTGCAGGGCGCCGGTCCATAGGCTATCCAACTGCAGGTTGGCATATAGGCGTTGGAAGCCGATCTGGTCGACGCCCGGTTCACCGATATGCAGACCCCAGGCGCGGACTTCAAGACTGAAGGGGTTGAGCTCAAAACGCTCAAGCTTGGCTGGCACATTAGCCAAGGCGGTCAATTGCTCATTGGCAATGCGCAGGGCAATGCCCGGCAAAATCAGAAAGCCCAGCAGGCTGTATAAACCAAGGGCAATCAGCAGGGCGCCAATGGCGCGTTTCAATCCTTTGGGCATGGTGATGCTTCATCTTTCCTGACAAGAAGTGGCTTGGAGTATGGCACGCGTCTGAGGTTCGGCACGTGCGCCAAGTTTCCTTTGCGCAGCTGAGCGCGGTGACCTCGCAGGGTGTGCCGTTCCGCGCACGGTTTGCGCACCATTGCGTTCTGCGCGAGATCGCTTGGTGCGCACAGCACACCCTACCGGCGTCGGCGTTTAGAAATGCAAAATCAGCGTTTTAAGCGGCGGTCTGCCGTCGCTGGAGGGGAAGTCGGTGGCCGGAGGCATGACCTGCCATTCGCGCACCGGCCGGCCGAGTTTGTCGGCACACCGCAGCACCTGGTCGCGCCAGTCCTCCATGGCCACCTTTGCCAGGTTGTTGCAGCAGATCAGCACGCCATCGTCGGCGGTGGTGAGGATCGCCGGCTTAAGCAAGCTTTGGTAATCGCGCAGCAAATCGACGGTGCCAAAGGCACTTTTCGCCCAGGCCGGTGGGTCGAGTAACACCAAATCGTACTGACGTTGGTCGAGGCGGATATAGCTCGGCAACTTCTGCCCACGGCGTTGGCTGATCGGCAGGCCGGCCAGTTGGCGAATGGCAGGGAAGTAGTCGGACTGAATAAACTGCATCGGCGCCAACTCAGGATTTAGCGCGCCATTCTCTTTGCCCACCGCCAGGTTGCCTTCGGCGAAATCGAGGTTGCACACCTCACGCGCACCACCCGCTGCGGCAGCCAGGCCAACGCCACAGGTGTAGGCAAACAGGTTGAGCACGCTTTTGCCAGCGCTGTGGTTTTTGACCCAACCGCGTGCATTGCGCAGGTCGAGAAACAGCAGCGGGTCTTGCCCGGCGTGGCGGCCGCGCACGCGGTAGTTCAAGCCCCATTCGTGGCCAATCAAATCGTCCAGTGCGGCGGGGTCGGCTTTGTAAACGGCGTCGCTGCGGTCGATGCGCGAGTTGGTGCCGGAGCGGTCGTTGTAGACCAGCAGCAGGTCCAGGCCCAGTTCACTAGTGATCAGGGCGTGGGCGGCCAACAGGGCGTCACGTTCTAGCGGCGTGTGGAAACTTTGTACCAGCAGTTGCGGGCCGTAGCGGTCGATGGTCAGGCCGGAAGCACCTTCCTGGCTGCCATGGAATAGGCGGTAGCAGTCGGTGCCTTGGCTGTGCAGCTCAGCCAACAAGGCCTGGCGATTGGCGAGGGCGGCGCGCAGCGCCAGATCGAGGGAAGACATGCGCCGCGGCTCAGAAATTTAGGGGCGTGCAGTTTAACAAGAAAGCTAATGGGGTATGGCTGTGGGAAAGCTCTGGTGCAATGAGAGCGGCGTACCTGGATTCCCGCCTACGCGGGAATGACGGGGGGGGTTGTTCAATCCGCCGTCGCCCCCGCGCAGGCGGGGCCCAGGTGCGGAGATGTCAGATCAAGGCTTCAGGCACGCTCTAGGGCCAGCGCTACACCTTGGCCACCACCAATGCACAAGGTGGCGAGACCTTTCTTGGCGTCACGTTTGATCATTTCGTGCAGCAAGGTCACCAGCACACGGCAGCCTGAGGCGCCGATGGGGTGGCCGATGGCGATAGCGCCGCCGTTGACGTTGACCTTGGCAGCGTCCCAGCCCAGTTCCTTGCCGACCGACAATGCTTGCGCCGCGAACGCTTCGTTAGCTTCAATCAGGTCGAGTTGGTCAAGGGTCCAGCCGGCTTTTTCCAGGCAGCGTTTGGTTGCCGATACCGGGCCAATGCCCATGATTGCGGGGTCAACACCAGCGTTGGCGTAGGCGGCGATTTTCGCCAGTACCGGCAGGCCCAAGGCCTCTGCTTTTTCCGCGCTCATCAGCAGCACGGCCGCCGCGCCGTCGTTAAGGCTGGAGGCGTTGCCAGCGGTAACGGTGCCGTCTTTTTTAAAGGCGGGTTTGAGTTTGCCTAGCGATTCAGCGGTGGTGCCGGCGCGCGGCTGCTCATCGGTGGCGAAGGCGATCGGGTCACCTTTGCGCTGTGGAATCAGGATAGGGGTGATCTCGTCTTTAAAGCGGCCCGCTTCGATAGCGGCGACGGCTTTCTGTTGCGAGCTCGCTGCGAAGGCGTCCTGTGCCTCACGGCTGATCGCGTACTTATCCACCAAGTTCTCGGCGGTAATGCCCATGTGGTAGTCATTGAAGGCGTCCCACAGGCCATCGGTGATCATGCTGTCGATCACCTGCGCATGGCCCATGCGCAGACCGGTGCGGGCGCCGGGCATTACGTAGGGGGACAGGCTCATGTTTTCCTGGCCGCCCGCGATGATCACATCGGCGTCGCCGCAGCGGATGGCTTGGGCGCCAAGGTGCAGGGCTTTGAGGCCCGAGCCGCAGACTTTGTTCAGGGTCAGTGCTGGCACCGCCACTGGCAGACCGGCTTTGATCGCTGCCTGGCGGGCAGGGTTTTGCCCGGCGCCGGCAGTCAGCACTTGGCCAAGGATCACTTCATCGACTTCGGCGCCGTCGATACCGGATTGTTCGAGCAGTGCGCGAATCACCGCAGCGCCGAGATCAACAGCAGGAATGCCAGCCAGTGAGCCTTGGAAACTGCCGACGGCGGTCCGGGTGGCGGCAACGATTACGACGTCTCTCATGGCGCAGTTCCTCTTCTTCGGGCTTGAATGGGCACGCGGGCAAGCCGCGACAGGCGGTTATGGTGGCACAGGGGCTGGGGCGCGGCCACACGCAAGGCTGACTGGTGGGTCAGGGCCGCGGCGACAAACCCATGCGTTTGCGCGCTCGATGCACGGCGGCGCTGCGTACCGCCCAACGCAGCATGGGCGCGCTGCGTTTAACCCCGCTACGCACCAACTGCCGTTGCCTCTCGGACATCTCCAAGCCCAGCATCTCGGCCGCCCACGGTGGTAACAGGTCCACCCCGGCGCGCATCATCAGCGCGCCAAACGGCTTGGCAATGGCGCTCGGCGCGGGGGCGTTAAACAGCACGTTCATGATCTCGACACTGCGATGGTCGCAGAGCAACTGTGGACGAACCGCGTGCAGGTAGTCGGCCACTTGTTGGCAATTGCGCGGCACATTTGTAGCGCCCAGGCGTTCAGCGATCAGGGCGACTTCGTCGTAGTAACGGTCTTGCTCGCTGACGGGCAAATCCGCATCGCAGTAGCGCAAATGCGCGGCAATAAAGCTGCTGACTTCGGCGACATGCACCCAGGTCAGCAGTTCCGGGTCGAACGCCGCGTAAGGCCGGCCATCCTGGGCGGTGCCGGTTACTTGCAGGTGAATGGTCCGTACCTTGTCGATCAGCCAATTGGCGTCTTTGCTCGAGCCGTAGGTGGTGCCGGAAATAAACTGCCCGGTGCGGCGCAGGCGGCCGAGCAAATCTTCGCGGAAATTCGAATGGTCCCATACGCCGGCTAACGCCAGTGGATGCAGGGCTTGCAGCAGCAGGGCACTGATGCCGCCGATCATCATGCTGGTGAAGTCGCCATGCACCCGCCAGCACATGGCGTCTGGACCAAATAAGCCTGGGTCGCCGGTTGGCTGTTCAAAATCGATCTGCCCCAGCGCCAGGCCGGTCAGGCTCAGCACTTGGCGTTCGATACGCTGGCGCAGAAATTCCATGGTTAGTTAATCAATGCCTAGTTCATCAATAAACCCGGCGCAGTGCGCTGCGCCGGGTAAGCGGGGTTAGCGGTTAAGGCGGTTGTCGATCAGGCTGTCGACCACCGAAGGGTCGGCCAGGGTCGAGGTATCACCCAGGCTGTCCAGTTCGTTGCAGGCGATCTTGCGCAAGATACGCCGCATGATTTTTCCCGAACGGGTTTTCGGGAGGCCCGGCGCCCATTGCAGCAGCTCCGGCTTGGCGAAGCTGCCGATTTCCTTGCCCACCAGGGCGAGCAATTCTTTCTGCAGCGCTTCGCTGACTTCAATGCCCTGCATTAGGGTGACAAAGGCATAAATGCCCTGACCTTTAACGTCATGGGGGTAACCGACCACAGCGGCTTCGGCGACCGCGTCGTGCAGCACCAGGGCGCTTTCCACTTCGGCGGTGCCAATCCGGTGGCCAGACACGTTGATCACATCGTCAATCCGCCCGGTAATCCAGTAGTCGCCATCGGCATCGCGGCGCGCGCCATCGCCGGAAAAGTAGTAGCCGGGGTAGGGCTTGAAGTAGGTGTCGATCATGCGTTGGTTATCGCCGTAGACACTGCGGATCTGGCTCGGCCAGCTGGCTTTAATCACCAGCACGCCTGAGCCGGCGCCTTCAATTTCCTTGCCTTGTTCGTCCAGCAGCGCGGGTTGCACGCCAAAGAACGGCTTGGTTGCCGAACCCGGTTTGAGCACCGTGGCGCCGGGCAGCGGGGTGAGCATGATGCCGCCGGTTTCGGTCTGCCACCAGGTATCAACGATGGGGCAGCGGCACTCGCCCACCACGTTGAAATACCACTCCCAGGCTTCCGGGTTGATCGGCTCGCCGACGCTGCCGAGCAGGCGCAGGCTGGCGCGCGAGGTTTTTTTCACCGGGCCTTCGCCTTCACGCATCAGCGCGCGTAACGCGGTGGGGGCGGTGTAAAAAATGTTCACTTCATGCTTGTCGATCACCTGCCAGAAGCGCGAGCTGTCCGGGTAATTCGGTACGCCTTCGAACACCAAGGTGGTGGCGCCGTTGGCCAGCGGGCCGTAGACGATATAGCTATGGCCGGTGACCCAGCCGACATCGGCCGTGCACCAGTAGATATCGCCGTCGTGGTAATCGAACACGTACTTGTGGGTCATGGCCGCCATTAGCAGGTAGCCGCCGGTGGTGTGCAACACACCCTTGGGTTTGCCGGTTGAACCGGAGGTGTACAGGATAAACAGCGGATCTTCGGCGTCCATCGGCTCGGGCGGGCAGTCGTTGTCGGCGGCGCTCACGGCTTCGTGGTACCAGAGGTCGCGGCCCTCGCTCCAGGCAATATCGCCTTCGGTGCGTTGCACCACCACCACGGTGGATACGTCGGGGCAGCTCTGCAGGGCCTTGTCGACATTGTTCTTCAGGGGAATGTACTTGCCGCCACGCACGCCTTCATCGGCGGTGATCACGGTGCGGCAGTCGGAGTCGAGAATGCGGTCGCGCAGCGAGTCCGGGGAGAAGCCGCCGAACACCACCGAATGCAACGCGCCAATGCGCGCGCAGGCCAGCATGGCGTAGGTGGCCTCGGGAATCATCGGCATGTAGATGCACACCCGGTCGCCTTTCTGTACGCCACGGCTTTTCAGCACATTGGCCAGGCGGCTGACATGGTGGTGAAGTTTTTTGTAGGTGATATGGGCTGATTCGGCGGGGTTGTCGCCTTCCCAGATGATCGCCACCTGGTCGCCACGCGTTTCCAGGTGCCGGTCGATGCAGTTGTAGCTGACGTTGAGTTTGCCGTCCTTGAACCAGGTGGCATGGCCGCTGTGCATATCGCCGTGGTACACGCTGCGCCAGGGCTGGAACCAGTCGAGAAAGGCCTTGGCCTGTTCGCCCCAGAATTGCTCGGGCTGCTCGATGGATTGCTGGTACAGGGTGTTGTAGCCGTCGCTATCGAGAAACGCGCGTTTACGCACGGCGTCGGCGACCGGGTGGTCGGTGATCTTGAACATGGCGGAGTCCTTGTTTTTGTATGACCGCAGTGCCGCGTAGGGTGAACCAAGCGCTTGTCCTGTTCAAGCACGCGGCGGCCTGCCTGTGTATTGAGCGTAGCGGCCAATCAATGGTTCAGGGCTTCGGGATACTCCAGCTGCTGGCGCACCAGGCGTGCGGTGCCGGTGTCGTAGCGGGCCGCGATGGCGCCCAGGGTTTGCTCCAGTTGCGCGACGGCGCTGCGGCTGCTGTCGCTCGGCGGCAGTGCCGGAGCCGCGCTGGCCGCTGCATCCGGTAGCAGGCGCAGACCGTTACGGGTGATTACTGTGCCTTCGGCTACAGCGATCACCTCGCTGCGAAACGTGCGCGACCAGGCGTCGGCGCGCAGGGCCAGGGTGATGTCGTCCATGCCTTGGGTGGCGTCGAGGCGCAGCGTCTCATGGCCCCAGAATGCCAACAGGTTGCCGGCCGCGGTGGCGTAGTCGCCGCTGCTCAGGCTGAAGGCGCTGCTGTCATGCTCAGCAGACCAATCGTTGACGCCCAGTTGCTGGGCCAGCGCGGCGGCTTTGTCCCGCCCGGCGATGGCCTGAACCAGGGCCAGGGACGCCGGTAACGCCGCGGTCACCCCGGCGGTGGTGATCAGCTTGCCGTCGCTGAGGTATCGGACATTGCGCTGCCAGTGGGTGGTGGGGAATTCCTCCTGTCGTTGTGTCTGCGAGTACCAATGCCCGGTCGCCCGTTTGCCCTCCAGCAAGCCGGCATAACCCAGCACTAATACGCCGTCGCAGATGCCCACCACGGTGGCACCCTTGCGCGCCTGTTCGGCCACCCAGTGCCCCAGGCGTGCATCGTCGCTGCGGTGCACGGCCGGTACGATCAGGTAGTCGGCGCCTTGCGGGTACTGGCGATCAAAGGCCGCGATGGTTTGTTCAGCCTGCAGGCGCAGCGCCGGCATCATCTGCAGCGGCCCGTCGTCCAGCGACAGCGCGCGCACATCGGCTATTTCCGCTTGCTTGAGCAGCGCATAGGGGACGACAAAGTCCACCAGCTCAGTCATGCGGTTATCACCGACCACGGCAATCAGCGGACGCTGGCGCTCGAAGCGGGGCTGGTAGGCGGGCAGCTCGCCCTCGGCGGCATGAGCGGCGGGCATTAGCAGCGAGAGGCCCAGCAGGAACAGCGACAGATGAGACATGGCAGGCGATCCGTGACGACGATTGCCGCAGTTTGCGGGGTGGCGGATTGGCACAAGTGACAGCGATGGTTGAAAATCCGCCAAGGTCATTTTGTGCAGGACGCTGCTATGCCCGTCGCCTCTTCTTCCCCACTGCGCACCGTGGTGCTCGTGGTGTTCCCTGATTTCCAGTTGCTCGATGCCACCGGTCCGGCGGAAGTGTTCGCGGCGGCGCGCGAGCTGGGCGCGAGGTATGCACTGCGTACGGTATCGGTCAGCGGCGGGCTGGTGCGTTCGTCCACCGGGCTGGTGCTGCAAACCGAGGCGTTGCCCGAGCCGGACAGCCTGGCCGCTTGCACTTTGCTGGTCGCCGGCGGCCACGGCGTGCAGGCGGCCATGGGGGCCGGCGTGCTGGCGCGCTGGCTGGCTCAGGTGGCGCCGTTCTGCGAACGCTGCGGCTCGGTGTGTACCGGCGCCTTTTTGCTCGCTCAGGCCGGCTTGCTGGACGGGCGCGAGGTGGTTACCCATTGGCGTTACGCCACGCTGCTGGCGCGCCTGTTTCCCAAACTACGCGTGCTGGATGAGGCGCTGTATGTGCGCGATGCGCCGTACTACAGCTCGGCTGGGGTGACCGCCGGGATTGATCTGTGTTTGAGCCTGGTTGAAGAGGACCATGGCCATGAACTGTCGCTCCAGGTGGCCAAGGGACTGGTGGTGTATCTGCGGCGCCCTGGCGGACAGCGGCAATTCAGCGCCGAGTTGCTGGCCCAGCAGGCGCCAGCGGGCAGTGTGTCCGAGCGGCTGACGGCCTGGCTGCGCGCGCACCTGGCACAGGCGGTGGATATCGATGGCATGGCTGAGGCGATGGGCGTTTCATCGCGAACCTTGCATCGTCACTGTCAGCACGAACTGGCGATAAGCCCTAGCAAGCTGCTGGCGCAACTGCGTCTGGAACTGGCCTGTCGGCTGTTGGAGGAGGGCACGGTGTCGCTGAAACGCCTGGCGCAGCGCACCGGCTTTGGCAGCGAGTACAACTTGCGGCGGGCATTCGGGCAGGCGTTGGGGGTAACGCCGGGGGAGTATCGGCAGCGATTCTGCAGCCCAACCGGGCATACGCGCGGTGTTGTGTAGGAGCCAGCTCGCTGGCGAACGCGGCGGTGGGCCGTTCGCTGGCAAGCTAGCTACTACGATCAAGCAGCGAGCGATCAGCCGCGGTGACGGCCGCGGAAGTAGTCGATCAGGCCTTGGGTCGAGGCGTCTTCGGCCGGCTGTTCATTGCCGCCGGTCAGGCGCTGGTACACGCCCTTGCCGAGTTCCTTGCCCAGCTCCACGCCCCATTGGTCAAAGGCGTTGATGCCCCAGACCACGCTTTGTACAAACACTTTGTGTTCATACAGCGCCACCAGGGCGCCGAGGCGACGGGGGCTGATGCGTTCCATGGCCAGGGTGTTGCTTGGGCGGTTGCCGGGGATGACTTTGTGCGGCGCCAGGCGCTCGACTTCGTCTTCGGGCAGGCCTTTGCTGCGCAGTTCCGCTTCGGCTTCAAGGCGGGTTTTACCCAGCATCAAGGCTTGGCTCTGCGACAAGCAGTTGGCGTACAGCCATTGGTGATGGTCGGCCACCGGGTTGTAGCTGACCACCGGCACAATAAAGTCGGCCGGGATCAGTTGAGTGCCTTGGTGCAATAACTGGTGGTAGGCGTGCTGACCGTTACAGCCCACACCACCCCAAATTACCGGGCCGGTTTCGCAGGTGACCGGGGTGCCGTCCTGGCGCACGCTTTTGCCGTTGGATTCCATATCCAGCTGCTGCAGGTGCTTGGTGATATTTCGCAGGTAGTGGTCGTACGGCAGAATGGCGTGGCTTTGCGCGCCCCAGAAATTGCCGTACCACACGCCGAGCAAGGCCAGCAGCACCGGCATATTGCTTTCGAACGGGGCGGTCTGGAAGTGCCGGTCCATGCCATAGGCGCCGGACAGCAGTTCCTTAAAGTTGGCCATGCCGATGGCCAGGGCAATTGGCAAACCAATGGCCGACCACAGCGAGTAACGCCCACCGACCCAGTCCCACATCGGGAAGATGTTTTCTTCACGAATACCAAAGGCGACCGCGGCCTCGCGGTTGCTCGATACGGCGATAAAGTGTTTGTACAGATCGCCTTCTGAGCCACCCTGGGCCAAGTACCAGCTACGGGCCGCTTGGGCGTTTTTCAGGGTTTCCAGGGTGTTGAAGGATTTCGACGAGACGATAAACAGCGTGGTCTCGGCCTTCAGGCCTTCGGACAGCTCATGGAATTCACTGCCATCGATGTTTGCCAGGTAATGGCAACGCACGCCTTGTTGGGCGTAGGGCAGCAGGGCTTCGGAGACCAGTTGCGGGCCGAGGAAGGAGCCACCGATACCGATGTTCACCACGTCGGTGATCGGCTTTTCGGTGTAACCGCGCCATAGGCCGTTGTGAATGCGGGTGACCAACTCGGTCATCTGGTTGAGCACGCGGTGCACGTCGGGCATCACGTTGACGCCGTTGATGGCCAGGCGATCGCCAACCGGGCGGCGCAGGGCAGTGTGCAGTGCCGGGCGGCCTTCGGAGGCGTTGACCAGATCACCGTCGACCATCTCGGCAATGGCTTCCTTTAGGCCCACTTCTTCGGCCAGCTTGACCAGCAGGTCGCGGGTTTCGCTGGTGATCAGGTTTTTCGAGTAGTCGAGAAACAGGCCGCAGCTGCTCAGGGTGAACTCACTGAAGCGCTGGTCATTGGAGTTGAAGGCTTCGCGCATGCTGAAGTCTTGCATGGCTTCGCGGTGCTGGCGCAAGGCCTGCCAGGCCGGCAAGGAGGTAACGTCGAGAGGGTGTTGGTAGTACGCCATAGCCTGCAAATTCCTTCTGACTAACGTGAGAAACCTATGACCATTAAAAAGCCCGGACGGCTCCGGGCTTTCATCTTAGCGGGTAACAAGGCTTTTAGCGGCTTTCATGCCAAGGGCAGGTGAAAGCGCTGAGTCTGTTGTGCGGCGAATGATAGCCGGCCGCCTAAGCGACTTGAACAGGTATGGCATCGCTGGTGTGACTGAGTTCATTACCTGGTGCCATATAAAGCATTTTCGGTTTGAAATTCAGCAGTTCGGCTTCGCTGTAATGGGCGTAAGCGCAGATGATCACGCGGTGGCCGACCTGGGCTTTATGCGCCGCCGCGCCATTGACCGAGATAATCCGCGAGCCTTCTTCACCCCGGATGGCGTAGGTGGTGAAGCGCTCGCCGTTGTCGACGTTGTAGATCTGGATCTGTTCGTACTCGCGGATGCCGGCCAGGTCCAACCACTCGCCGTCGATGGCGCAGGAACCTTCGTAGTCGAGCACAGCGTGGGTGACTTCGGCGCGGTGCAGTTTGGCCTTGAGCATAATGGCGTGCATGGCAGGTGTTCCTTTGGCTCTTTTCTTATTAGGAGTGACTGACTTAAGCGCTTTCGGGCAGGTCGAAGGCGAGGTTGTCGATCAAGCGGGTAGTGCCAACAAAGGCGGCGACCAAAATCACTAGGTGACGGTCTTCGCCGCTAGCCGGGCGCAGGTTGTCGGCGCGGCGTACTTCCAGGTAGTCCATACGGAAACCTGCCGCTTCCAGTTGCTGCTGACCTTGAGTGATCAGGGCGGCGAAGTCGCGGCTACCGGCTTTGATGGCGGCGGCCATCTGTTGCAGGCACTGGTAGATGATCGGCGCGCTGGCGCGCTGAGCTTCGTCGAGGTAACCGTTGCGCGAAGACAGGGCCAGGCCGTCTTCGGCACGCACGGTGGGCTCGCCAATGATCTGAATGGGCATATTCAGGTCGCGCACCAGGGTGCGAATCACGGCCAACTGCTGGTAGTCCTTTTGGCCAAACACGGCGATATCTGGCTGCACCATCTGAAACAGCTTGGTGACCACCGTCGACACGCCATCAAAATGCCCCGGGCGGCTGCCGCCACACAAACCTTCGGAAACGCCGGAGACATGGACGATGGTTTGCGCCGCCATGCCGTCGGGGTACATCTCTTCAACGCTGGGGGCGAACAGCAGTTGGCAACCTGCTTCGATTAAACGCTGTTTGTCCGCTGCGAGGGTGCGCGGGTAGCTCGCCAGGTCTTCCTTGGGGCCGAACTGCAGCGGGTTGACGAAAATACTGGCCACGACGAAGTCGACGCGTTGGGCGGCTTTTTCCACCAGCGCGGCATGGCCGGCGTGCAGATTGCCCATGGTCGGCACCAGGCCGATATCTTTGCCCTCGGCACGCGCTTGGGCGACAGCAGCGCGTAACTCGCGGACGGTGGTAACCGTGTTCATGCAGAGAATCCGTGTTCAGCGCCAGGGAAGGAGGCATCTTTGACCGCCGCGACATAGGCGCGGATGGCGCCTTCGATGCTGGTCTGGCCGTCCATAAAGTTCTTCACGAACTTGGGCATGCGGCCGCTGAGCGACAGGCCGAGCATGTCGTGCAGGACCAGTACCTGGCCGTCGGTGGCGTTACCGGCGCCAATGCCGATGACGGGGATTTTCACCGCGTCGGTGATTTCCGCAGCCAACTCGCTCGGTACACATTCGAGCAGCAGCATGGCCGCGCCGGCTTGTTCCAGGGCGATGGCGTCGCTGCGCAGTTGACGCGCCTGGGCTTCGTTACGGCCCTGCACTTTGTAGCCACCGAATACGTTCACCGATTGCGGCGTAAGGCCCATGTGGATACAGGCCGGCACGCCGTTTTCGGCCAAGCGCCGAACGATCTCCGCGAGAGCGGCGCCGCCTTCCAGCTTGACCATATGGGCGCCTGCTTGCATCACCGCAGCGCTGTTGACCAGAGCTTGCTCAAGGGTGGCGTAAGCCATAAAGGGCAAGTCGGTAACAATAAACGCGCCCCGGTTGCCGCGCTTAACACTGGCCGTGTGGTAGGCCATGTCTGCAGTGGTAACGGGCAGGGTACTGTCATGGCCTTGCGTGACCATGCCCAGGGAATCCCCCACCAGCAAAACCTCCACGCCAGCGTTGGCGGCAACGGAGGCAAAGGTGGCATCGTAGGCAGTGAGCATGGCGATTTTTTCGCCTTTTTGATTCAGCTCTTGCAGGGTGCTCAGGGTAACGTCAGGCATCATATTGGTCCTCTTAGAGCCTCGCGCGCACCGGCGCGGGGCAACGGGACGCCTATAGTCGTGATGCGAAAGGGCGAAGTCAATTGCAGGTGTTACCGACTTGTTACTGGCGTTACCGCCAATGCCGATTTTGTAGTTTTACTACCTGAGGCCAGCAACGGTGCCGCTTACAGCGATACCGGCAGTTGTTCCAGGCCTTCGAAGGGGCAGGCTTGTAGCAGGTCGCTGAGCAGACGGCCGTCAGCCAGGCGCAGGTCGGGGGCGAGTTCGGCCAGTGGGTAGAGGACAAACGGCCGGGCGTGCATATGGTAGTGCGGCACTTGCAGACGCGGTTCGTTCAGCAGGTGGTTGCCGAACAGCAGAATGTCCAAGTCGAGGGTGCGCGGGCCCCAGCGTTCGTCTTTGCGCTCGCGGCCCTGATTCAGCTCAATGGCTTGCAGGGCATCAAGCAATTGCAGCGGCTCAAGGGTGGTATCCAGCGCGGCCACGGCATTGACATAGCGCGGCTGGTCGGCGGGGCCGAGCGGGTCGCTGCTATAGAAAGAAGAGGCCTGTGCCAACGTGCTCTGCGGCAGTTGCGCCAGCGCCGCCAGGGCGCCGCGCAGTTGCTGTAACGGCTCGGTCAGGTTGCTACCCAGGCCGATATACACCCGTTCCATCAGTCTTGCGCCGCGCTCGGCGCTGCGGGCCCGCGCTTACGGTTGCCGCCACGGCGACGTTTGCGTGGTGCGGCGCCGGATTCTTCCGGGTTGGCCGCCAGCTCACGAATCATGGTGCGGCGTTCGCTATCGGTGCTGTCTTGGTAGTCGGTCCACCAATCGCCCAGGCCATTGGTCTGTTCGCCGGCGCTTTCACGCAGCAGCAGGAAGTCATAGCCGGCACGGAAGCGGGGGTTTTCCAGCAACAGGTCGGAGCGCTTGCCGCTGCGACGCGGCAGGCGTTCCTGCATGTCCCAGATTTCCCGGATCGGGATGGTGAAGCGCTTAGGCACGGCGATGCGTTGGCACTGCTCGGCGATCAGTTCGTGGGCGGCTTCTTGCATCGCTGGAATCGGCGGCATGCCACGGTCTTGCAACTTGATTACGCGGGCCGGTAGCGCTGGCCAGAGCAGGGCGGCGAAGAGGAATGCCGGGGTTACCGGCTTGCCGTCTTCGATACGCTGGTCGGTGTTGATCAACGCCTGGCTGATCAGGTTGTAGGTGTACTCCGGGCTTGCCTTGAGCGCGGCGGCGCTGGCCGGAAACAGCGGTTCGAACAGGTCGTACTCAAGCAGCAATTCAAAGGTGTGCTCGGCGTAACCAGAGAGGAACAGCTTGAGCACCTCGTCGAACAAGCGTGCCGAGGGAATATCTTTGAGCATCTTGGCCAGGCGCGGAATTGGTTCGGCGCTGTGGCTTTCAATATCGAAGTCGAGCTTGGCGGCAAAACGCACGGCGCGCAGCATGCGCACCGGGTCTTCGAGGTAACGCTGTTCCGGGTCGCCAATCAGGCGCACCAGGCGGTTGCGGATGTCGTGCATGCCGCGGGCGTAATCGAGAATGCGCTCGCCGGTAACATCGAAATACAGGGCGTTGATGGTGAAGTCGCGGCGCTGGGCGTCGTCTTCCAGGCTGCCATACACGTTGTCGCGCAGGATGCGGCCGCTTTCGTTACGGGAGGACTGGTTGCTGTCTTCGTCTTCTTCGCTCACCGGGTGGTTAGCGCGGAAGGTGGCCACCTCAATGATTTCGCGGCCGAAGTGCACATGCACCAGCTTAAAACGGCGGCCGATCACCCGCGCATTGCGGAACTCGGCACGCACTTGTTCGGGGGTGGCGCTGGTGGCGACGTCGAAGTCTTTGGGCTCGATATCCAGCAGCAGATCGCGCACGCAACCGCCGACTAAATAGGCTTGATACCCAGCGTTTTGCAGGCGCTCAACAATGCTGACGGCATAGCGGCTGATATGCGCGCGGCGCAATGGGTGCTGGTGACTGGTCACCACTTCGGGGGTGCTGCGCTGGTGCTTAGGGCGGCGCAGGGGAGAGCGTAGGGACTGGAACAGCTTTTTCAGCATGGGATGCACTGTTTGACTGGATGACCGGTCAGAATTGGAAATGACCGCATGATGGCTGCGGATTCTAGCATTGTGTCGGGGGATGGTGTAGGACGCGTAGCAAGAGGGCTTTTACCAGAGGACAGGTAAGGCGTTTCGCAAGGTCAGTAACAGCAGAGGAGGTGACGCGAGGTCGTTGTAACGATGGGGGCGTGTAGCGAAGGGGTTGTAGCGAAAGCTACTGGGGGAGCCGAAGCTCCCCCCCAAGTAGGTGCGTGCTTTATTTTTATTATTAGATCGGGCTTGTTGTTTTTGTTTGTTGACCCGTTCCATCGGCCTAGTGGCCTCAGGAAAAAACCTCCAATTCGGAGGTTAATGGCAAACGGATTGCTTTGGATGCTGATGTAGCCATGATCTTGCGATCCAACCAGTTCGGGCTCTGCCTAGTAGCAGTTTTGTTGTTCTCAGCCTGGTCGCGGGGCGAACCCCAAAAGCCATTCCTCTCCAAAAGAATCAGTTAGCTGCGCCTCCCGCGATTTTGTTTTTGTTGTGCTGGAGTCGGTACGTCTTATTTTTATTGTCGTTGGTCGTGCTTGTTATTGTTGTTGTACCAAACATATAGCATGTGCCGTGCCAGTTTTTGTGAATCCTTTAAAAACAAGGGCTTAGCTGTATTGGGTGTGTCATTGCTGGCACAAAAAAGCCGGGTTTCCGTTACCGTTAAACCCGGCTTTGTTACGCAATATTTGCGGCGGTAACAAAGTGTGCCGATCGCGCGCACACATTCTTTGTTACCGGCACGCTGTCAACCCTCCAGCGCAGCACCGGTTTTACGCCGAGGAATGCCCAGACGTTGGCGACGTTCCCACAGGCATTTGCGGCTGATGCCCAATTTGCGCGCCAGCTCGGTTTCGGTCATGTGATCTTGGTGTTCGAGGACGAAGTGCTGGAAGTAGTCTTCCAGAGACAAGTCTTCGGTCGGCTCGTGGGCGTTGTTACTGCTGTGGGCGATAGGGGCGCCGAGGAAGTCGCCGTCTTCCAGGTCGTCCAGCTCGATATCAATGCCCAGCAGCTCGGCGGAAATCTCCGAGCCTTCGCACAAGATCACCGCACGCTCGATGGCGTTTTCCAATTCGCGAACGTTACCTGGCCAGGTGTAGTGGCGGATGGCTTGTTCGGCGTCCGGGGCGAAGCGCAGGTCGCTGCGGCCCATTTTGCTCGACTGGCGAACCAGGAACAGCGCCGCAATTTCGCTGACGTCGGCGCCACGTTCGCGCAAAGCCGGCAGTTTTAGGGCAATAACGTGCAGACGGTAGAACAAGTCCTCACGGAATTGGCCGGTTTTAGCCAAGGTTTTCAGGTCGCGGTGGGTTGCCGCAATCAGGCGCACATCCACCTTCTGCGATTGCACCGAGCCTACGCGGCGAATTTCGCCTTCCTGTAGTACGCGCAGCAAACGCGCCTGGGCTTCCAGGGGCAGCTCGCCGATTTCGTCGAGGAACAGTGTGCCGCCATCGGCCGCTTCAACCAGCCCGGCACGGCCAGCGCTGGCGCCGGTGAACGCACCTTTTTCATGGCCGAACAGTTCGGACTCAATCAAGGTTTCCGGAATCGCCGCGCAGTTCACCGAAATCATCGGGGCTTTAGCGCGTTTGGACAGGTTGTGCAGGGCGCGGGCCACCAGTTCTTTACCGGTACCGGATTCGCCTTGAATCAGTACGGTGGAATCGGTGGGGGCGACTTTGCGGATTTTGCTGTACAGCTCCTGCATGGAGGGGCTGGTGCCGATGATGCCGATTTCGCCGTTAGTGTTACCAGCGGCCGGTTTGTCACCGGCTCGCGTGCCATTGCTGGTGCTGGCGGCGGGAGCCGGTTTGTTGTCTTGGCGGTCGCGCAGAATGCGCGCGACGGCCTGGAGCATTTCGTCGTGGTCGAAGGGCTTGGCGATGTAATCGACCGCGCCCATTTTCATGGAATCGACCGCCGAGCGCAGGCTGGCATAGCTGGTCATGATCAGCACCGGAATGCCCTGGCCAAGCTTGATCAGCTCGGTTCCCGGGGCGCCCGGCAGACGCAGATCGCTGACGATCAGGTCAAAGCTGGGAATGCTGAAACGCTCTTGCGCCTCTTGTACGGAGCCGGCTTCGCTGACTTCGTATTGGTTGCGCTCCAATAGGCGGCGCAGGGCAGAGCGGATAATGGTCTCGTCTTCGACGATCAGAATATGGGGCATGAATTCAGCTCTCTCGACGATCTCTGGTCACTACGGACGTCGCTTCGACATGTCGCGGTAACGTTACCCGAATCCGGGTTCCGCGTTGTAGCTCCGGGTCTGCCGGGCTGTCGATTGTAATTTGGCCATAATGCTCTTCCACGATGGAATAGACCAGCGCGAGGCCCAGGCCGGTTCCTTCACCAGGATCCTTGGTAGTAAAGAAGGGTTCAAACAAGCGGTCCATGATCGCTTTGGGAATGCCGGTGCCTTCATCTTCGACGATTAAGTCGACGGTCTGTTCGCTGGCTTCACTCTTCACGCGGATTGCACCGCGCGCTGGCGAAGCGTCACGGGCGTTGGACAGCAGGTTGATCAACACTTGCGCCAAGCGCTGCGGATCGCCCACGGCCCAATGGTCCGGGTCGCACAGGTTGAAAAACTGCACCTCAATGCTACGTCGGTTCAGGGCCAGCAGGCCGATCGCATCTTGCGCCACCGCCGCCAGGCATACCGGTTCTTCCGACTGCTGGTGCGCGCCAGCATGGGCGAAGCTCATCAGCGACTGGACGATGCGCGATACCCGTTTGGTCTGTTCAATGATCTGGCTGCTGATTTCTGCCAGCTCCGGATCGGTTTCCCGTTCTTCGCGCAGGTTTTGCGCCAGGCAGGCAATGCCGGTAATCGGGTTGCCAATTTCGTGGGCTACGCCAGCGGCCAAACGGCCAATGCTGGCCAGGCGTTCGGAGTGCACCAGTTTGTCTTCGAGCATTTGCGTTTCGGTGAGGTCCTCGACCAGTAACACCAGGCCGGTGTTGCCGGGCGCCAGCGGTTCGTCGATGGCCGCTTTGTGCAGGTTCAGCCAGCGGATCTGCCCATCAAGGGCCAGGCGTTGTTTGTGCTGGTGCTCGTCGGGCAGGTTGATAAAACCTTCGAGTAACGCCTTCCACGGCTCGCCGATGGCCGACAAGCGCGAGCCCACCACGCGGTGGGCGGCAATGCCGGTGAGGTCTTCCATGGCGCGGTTCCACATCAGAATTTCCTGGTCCTTGGCCAGTGAGCACACGCCCATCGGCAATTCTTGTAGGGTCTGACGGTGGTAACGGCGCAGGGCGTCGAGCTCGGCAGCAAGGCCGGTGAGGCGCGAGTGATAGTCTTCCAGGCGGTTTTCGATGAAGTGGATGTCTTCGGTGACATAGCTTTCGCTGCCGGATTTATACGGCAGGAAGGTTTCGACAATATCCTGCGCCACGCTCGGCCCCATCAGGCCGGAGAGGTTGGCTTCAATGCGGTCGCGCAGGCGGCGCAGGGCGTAGGGGCGGTTTTCGTCGAACGGCAGGTGCAAGTCGCGCAGCGCCTGTTCCACTTCGCGCTGCGCAGTTTTGGCGCCCAGCGGCTTGGCCAGTTGGGTGGCGAATTCTTGCGGCGAGGTGGCCAGCAGTTCACGCCGTTGCGGACGACGGACGTTATCCACCGCGCAGGCTTCAGCGGCGCTTTGTTCTTCCGGGCTGGACTCGGTAAACAGCGAAACCAAGGTAAACACCAACACGTTGGCGGCCAGCGAGGCGATGGCGGCCAGGTGCCAGCTGGTGTCGTCGAGCACATAAACAAAGTTGAACAGCGGAATGTAGATGCCTTGCACGTTACCAATCAGCGGTAACAGCATGCTCGCGGTCCACACCGAAATGCCCACTAAGAGCCCGGCGATAAAGCCTTTGCGGTTGGCGGTCGGCCAATACAGCACCGACAACACGCCTGGCAAAAATTGCAGGGTCGCAACAAAGGCGACGATGCCGAGGTTGGCCAGATCCTGCTCGGCGCCCAGCATTAAATAGAAGCCGTAACCCGCCGCGATGATGGCGATGATCAGCGCGCGGCGCGTCCATTTCAGCCAGCGGTAGATATTGCCCTGGGCTGGCGGCTGATACAGCGGTAACACCAAGTGGTTAAGCGCCATGCCTGACAGCGCCAGGGTGGTAACGATGATCAGGCCGCTGGACGCCGATAGCCCACCGACATAAGCCAGCAGGGCCAGGGTGTCGTTGTTTACCGCAATGCCGATGCCGAGGGTGAAGTATTCCGGGTTGGTGGTGGCGCCCAGTTTCAGCCCGGCCCAGAGAATCAGCGGCACAGTCAGGCTGAGCAGCAGCAGAAACAGCGGCAAACCCCAACTGGCGCTGACCATGGCGCGCGGGTTGAGGTTCTCGGTAAAGGTCATGTGGTACATGTGCGGCATGACGATGGCCGAGGCGAAGAAGATCAGCAGCAGCGTGCGCCACGGGCCTTCCTGCAAGGGCGTGTGCAGGGCGGCGAGGGTTGCCTGGTTTTGCAGCAGCCACACCTCCAACTCATGGGGGCCGCCGAAGACGCCATATAAGGCGTACAGCGCGATGCCGCCGAGGGCGACCATTTTCACGATCGACTCAAAGGCGATGGCAAACACCAGCCCTTCGTTCTTACCGCGCGTCGCGATATGGCGGGCGCCAAACAAAATGGTGAACAGGGTGATCAGTGCGCAATAACTCAGCGCCACGCGCTCATGCACCGGTTCGCGGGTAAGGATGCCGATGGAGTCAGCCACCGCCTGAAATTGCAGGGCCAGCAGTGGCAATACGCCGATCAGCATAAAGACGGTGGTCAGCGCGCCGGCCCAGGTGCTGCGAAAGCGGAAGGCAAACAGGTCGGCCAGCGACGAGAGCTGGTAGGTGCGGGTGATGCGCAAGATGGGGTAGAGCAGCACTGGCGCCAACAGAAACGCCCCGGACACCCCGAGATAGCTGGCGAGAAAGCCAAAGCCATACTGATAAGCCAGGCCGACCGTGCCATAGAACGCCCAGGCACTGGCATAGACACCCAGCGACAAGGTGTAGGTCAGCGGGTGGGTAACAATCCAGCGCGGAATAATGCCGCGCTCGCTGATCCAGGCCACGCCGAACAGTACAAGGAGATAGGCAGCGCTGATCAGAATCAGCTGACTCAGGCTAAAGCTCGTCAGCATCACGTCCGCTCTGCAGGATAAAGGTCACCACGATAAGGATCAGCCACAGCAGGTACGGGCGGTACCAGGCCCCGGTCGGATCGATCCACCAGTCCATGATGGCGGGGGAGAAGAGGTAAATCCCCACCACCAGAAGTAAGACCAATCGGTAGATGTACATGCCGTCTCTCGTGTTTGGAGTGCGGCGATGGTAACGGAAGGATGGTGAGGGCTGGAAGGGCTGCAAAAAGCCCCTCTCCCCCGACCCCTCTCCCGCAAGCGGGCGAGGGGAGACAAGCGGGGTTCTTGCATCTAGCGCGGTTAGTTCCCCTCTCCCGCTTGCGGGAGAGGGGCTAGGGGAGAAGGCCGGGCTAACGCAGCTGCGATTCGGCCAACGTCAACGTACGCGGTATGCGCGAAGCGTCCCAGTGGCGGGCGCCCCAAGCGAGCAGTTCAGCAGGCGTAGCGTCATCTAACTCCGGCGCAACCGGCTGGCCGAGCGCCCGTAACGCCCGCAACAGGAGCTTCGCCGCCTCATGCGATTCCAGTGGTGGCGAGCGATACGACTTACCCAGCTTGTGCCCATCGGGCTGAATAATCAGTGGCACATGCAGGTAACGCGGTTGCGGCAGGCCGAGAAGCTCTTGCAGGTAGAGCTGACGCGGGGTGGAGTCGAGCAGGTCGGCGCCACGGACGATATCGGTAACACCCTGCCAGGCATCGTCCAGCACCACGGCTAATTGATAGGCATACAAACCATCGCGACGACGAATAACAAAGTCGCCGACGTCGCGGCCCAGGTGCTGGCGGTAGTCGCCCTGTATGCGGTCGGTAAAGTGGTATTCCAGCTCCGGCACGCGCAGGCGAATCGCGGCGCCTTCCTGGGCATGCCCGGCGTTGCGGCATAAACCGGGGTACACGCCTTGGTAGCCTTCCAGCTGTTTACGCGAGCAGGTGCAGGCATAGGCCAGGCCCTGGCTAAACAGGCGTTGCACCAGTTGTTCGTAGGCGTCGTGGCGCTCGCTTTGCCTCACCAATTCGCCGTCCCATTCAAAGCCGTAGCTTTCCAGGGTTTGCAAGATGGCGGCTTGGGCGCCGGGTACTTCACGGGGCGGGTCGATATCTTCGATGCGCAGCAACCAAGTGCCGCCGCAGGCTTTGGCGTCGAGGTAGGAGGCAAGCGCCGCCACCAATGAGCCGAAATGCAGATAGCCGCTGGGTGTCGGGGCGAAGCGCCCGATATAGGCTGGAGTGGTCATACGCTAGAAATAGGCATGGCAGAAATGAAGCGGGGCGCCTAAGCGCCCCGTTCTCAGATCAGGAACCGATCTGCTTTTCTTTGATTTCCGCCAGGGTTTTGCAATCAATGCAAAGGGTGGCGGTTGGGCGGGCTTCGAGGCGGCGGATGCCGATCTCAACACCGCAGGAGTCGCACCAGCCGTAGTCGTTGTCTTCGATCAGTTGCAAGGTCTGGTCAATTTTCTTGATCAGCTTGCGCTCACGATCGCGGGCACGCAGTTCCAGGCTGAATTCTTCTTCCTGGCTGGCACGGTCGGCCGGGTCCGGGAAGTTGGCCGCTTCGTCTTGCATGTGATGCACAGTCCGATCGACTTCCTGCATCAACTCAAGTTTCCACTTGCCAAGAATATTGGTGAAGTGAGCCCGCATTGGGTCACTCATGTATTCCTCACCCTTTGTTTCTTTATAGGGTTCGAAGCTACGGTTGAGTGGGTCGTTCTTTGCTTTTGCTTTGGTGGGCATGGATGACCGCCTCTTAATCTCTCTAATCCACTGCGCAGGATTACTGTCCATTGCCGTCATTTATGCCGGCCCTGCGGCTGCAAGCGGGCGAACTTACCAGATCGCCTGCGGGTATGCCACTCCCGGTTGTCATCGTGCTGCTGTTTAGCGGACTGGTTGGGTAGAATCGCCGCCTGAACTTATATAAAGGAAGGCCGATGACTTCGCCCTACAGTGCTCGCAGCCGCGCTATCGAGCCTTTTCACGTGATGGCGCTGCTGGCTCGGGCCAATCAGTTGCAGGCCGATGGCCATGATGTGATCCATTTGGAGATCGGCGAGCCCGACTTCACCACTGCCGCGCCCATCATTGCAGCCGGTCAGGCCGCCTTGGCCAACGGCCACACCCGTTACACCGCGGCCCGTGGTTTGCCGGCGCTGCGTGAGGCGATCTCTACTTTCTACGGGCAACGTTACGGCTTGAGCATCAGCCCCGAACGTATCCTGATTACCCCCGGCGGCTCCGGCGCCTTGTTGCTGGCAACGGCCTTGCTGGTCGACCCCGGTAAACACTGGCTGCTTGCCGACCCAGGCTACCCCTGTAACCGACACTTCCTACGCCTGGTTGAGGGCGCCGCACAGTTGGTGCCGGTCGGCCCGGATGTGCGTTACCAATTAACGCCGGAATTGGTTGAGCGCCATTGGGACCGCGACAGCGTTGGCGCCTTGGTTGCTTCGCCAGCCAACCCCACCGGCACGCTGCTGTCGCGCGACGAGTTGGCAGCGCTGTCGAAAGCCTTAAAAGCACGCGGCGGCCATCTGGTGGTGGATGAGATCTATCACGGCCTGACGTATGGCGTAGATGCCGCCAGCGTGTTGGAAGTCGACGACGACGCCTTTGTGCTCAACAGCTTTTCCAAATACTTCGGCATGACCGGCTGGCGCCTGGGCTGGCTGGTGGCACCACCGCAAGCCGTGGGCGAGTTGGAGAAACTGGCGCAAAACCTCTATATCAGCGCGCCGAGCATGGCTCAGCATGCGGCACTGGCCTGTTTCGAGCCTGACACCCTGGCCATTCTTGAAGAGCGCCGTGGCGAATTTGCCCGCCGTCGGGACTTCTTGTTACCCGCGTTGCGCGAGCTGGGCTTCGGCATCGCCGTGGAGCCGGAAGGTGCCTTCTATTTATATGCAGATATCAGCGCGTTTGGTGGCGACGCCTTTGCCTTCTGCCAGCATTTTCTGGAAACCGAGCACGTGGCCTTTACTCCGGGCCTGGATTTCGGCCGTTACCAAGCCGGGCACCATGTGCGCTTTGCCTACACGCAAAGCCTGCCGCGGTTGCAGGAAGCGGTTGAACGTATCGCCCATGGCCTGAAAAGCTGGCGGCCCTGATGCTGTTTAACCCGCCGTTAGAACAAGGGCGCCTGATTCGCCGCTACAAACGTTTTCTCGCCGATATCGAAACCAGCAACGGCGAGTTGCTGACCATTCACTGCCCAAACACCGGCTCGATGTTTAATTGCATGGTCGAGGGCGGCGCGGTGTGGTTTAGCCGTTCAGACGACCCCAAACGCAAGTTGCCGGGCACCTGGGAGCTGGCCGAAACCCCGCAAGGCCGCTGGGCTTGCGTAAATACGGCGCGCGCTAACCCGTTGGTGGAAGAGGCGTTGCGCGAGGGCGTGATCAGCGAGTTGGCCGGCTTTACCACGCTTAAACGCGAAGTGGCCTATGGCGAAGAAAACAGCCGCATCGATTTTCGCCTGGAGTACCCAAGCGGCCCGGCCTATGTGGAAGTGAAAAGCGTCACTCTGGGCTTTGACGGCACGGCAGTGGCGGCCTTTCCCGACGCTAAAACCCAGCGTGGTGCCAAGCATATGCGCGAGTTGGCCAGCCTGGCGCGCCAGGGCATTCGTGCGGTGCAGTTGTACTGCGTGAATCTCTCCGGCATTGCAGCGGTGCGCCCGGCCGAAGAAATCGACCCGGCCTATGCCGCCGCTGTGCGTGAGGCGAAAGCGGCGGGTGTGGAGGTGCTGGCCTATGGCGCAGTGCTGACGCCGACCGAGATTCGCCTGACCCATCGGCTAGACGTTCAGCTGTAGTCAGCTGGGCAGGGCGACCCAGATGCCGCTGGCATCTTCGCGGCAGTCCAGCGCGTTTAGAGATTCGCCTTCGCACGGCCCGGTTACACATTCCCCGGAATCAATCAGAAACAGCGCGCCATGGATGGCGCACTGGATCAGGCTGCGGCTGCTGTCGAGAAACTGGTCCGGCTGCCATTCCAGGGGCACGCCCCGGTGTGGGCAGCGGTTTTGATAGGCGTACACGTGGCCGTCTTTGCGCACGGCAAACAGGTTTATTCCGCCCATTAAAAAGCCCCGGCTTTGACCTTCGGCCAAAGATTCCGGGGCGCAGAGAAACTGCATAGTCAGGCGCCTCCAGGTGAGCGCGGATTATCCCGCGCGCCTGGGCCTGGCGATAGCTAGATTTCCCAGATGAAATTAACAGCGGCGTGACGACCGGGTTGCGAGTAACGCGCCAGGCCCTGGTTCAGCGAGGTCAGGCCGCGCACGTCGCCCCATTGCCAGTACTCCTTGTCGCCCAGGTTGAACAGGCCGGCGTTGACGGAAAACTCGTCGGTAACCTGCCACCAGCCATTTAGATCCAGCAGGCCGTAACCGGACGGCTCGTACTGGCTGGCGGTTTGGGTTTCATCGACACGGTCCTTGGCTGCAACCAGGGTCCAGCTCAGATCGCCGCCAAACTTGCTGCCTGGGTCGGTATAGCCAATGCCGAATACACCTTTGAGCGGGTCGACGCTGTTGATCGGCTCGCCCGTGCCCTCGTCTTTACCGCGGGCGTAGGCCAGCGAGCCGATGGCTTTCCAGCCTTTCGGCGTCAGGCCCAGCTCGTCGAGGAACAACTCGCCTTTGGCTTCGGCGCCGCGAATGGTCACGCGGTCCTTGTTTACGTACTGGAACTCGCCCAGTGGGAAACCGGCCACGCTGGAGGCGCGGGTGATTTGCTCGATGAAGTCGTCGTAACGGTTGTAGAACGCCGCCACGCCAAAGCTGCCGACACGGTACTTGCCGCGCAGGCCGGTTTCCCAGCTGTCGCTGGTTTCCGCTTTGAGGTTGGTGTTGGCCAGGGTGCGGTACAGGCCGGGGTTAACGAATTCGCCAAAAATTTCTACCGCCTGTGGCGCGCGGAAGCCGCGGGCGTATTGGCCGTAGGCGCTGAGCTCGTCGTTGATTTGGAACGTGACCCCAAGCTTTGGCGAGATCGCGTGATCCTTGAAGTTGTCCGGGTTGGCGTCGGTGGCCTGGCTGTTCAGGTACTCGTCGGTGGCGTGGGGTTTCATCTCGTAGCGGTCGTAACGCACGCCCGGCAGGATGGCCCAGCGGCCAAAGGTGATGTTGTCCTGCAAAAAGGCCGCGTACTCGGTGGTGGTCGGGTCGGGAAAGTCGCTGGTGGGCAGAATCGGTGTGGTCACGCCGGTGGCGTTTACCGTTTCGCCGCCTTCGCGCAGGTCCGAGTTCTTCAGGCGCTTGAGGTCCAGGCCGTAAGTGATGGCGTTTTGCACCGCGCCAATGGTGAAGGTCTTGTCCAGCTTGGTGTTAAGTACCCAAAGCTTTTCTTCGTAGTGCGAGTCGCGCGTGCGATAGCGCGGCTGGCCGCTGACCACGCGGTCTTCATAGGTGCGCTGGCGGGTTTGGCTGTCTTGGTAGCTGAGTTGGGTTTGCAGGTTATCCACCAGCAGGCTGTCGAGCACGATGCTGTGGTTTAGCGAGTAGCGCTCGCGGTCGACGCTGTCTTCGGCTTTTTGCGTGCGAATGGCGGCGGTGTTGCTGTAGTTGCTCAGCACATTGGTGTCGGTGTCGTCGGCGAAGCGCTCGTAGGTCAGTTGCAGGCGCTGGCCTTCGGCGTAGTTCCAGCCGAACTTGGTCAGCAGGTTGTCGGTGGTGTAGTCGACCGGGTTTTCATCTTCGCGGGCGGCGCCAATGCCGCCACGGCCACCGTAGCTGTCAACGGCACTGCCGGTGCGGCGGCCGATATGCACCAGTGCGTCGACCGGGCCCTGGCGGCCAGCGAGGGTGGTGCTGCGTAGCCAGCTGTCATCGGAACCGTCGTAGCCGGTTTTCAGGCGGGCGTAGGCGTCGTCGCCTTCGTCCAGGTAGTCGGCGGCATCTTTGGTCAGAAAGCTGACCGCGCCGCCAATGGCATCGCTGCCGTACAGCGACGAGGCGGGGCCACGGATGATTTCGACTTGTTTGACGGTGTCGGCGTCGACGTAATCGCGTTGGGCGCTGAGGAAACCGCCGAAGGAAAAAGCGTCCGGCATGCTGACGCCGTCCACTTGGGTCAGCACGCGGTTACCGCCGATGCCGCGAATGGTGAAACCGGAGAGGCCAAAGCGGCTGCCGCTGCCGCTCACGGAAACGCCCGGCTCGTAACGTACCAAATCTTTGATGTCTTTGACGTTCTTCTGGTCGATATCGCGCTCGGTCTGCACCGACACCGTGCTTGGCACTTGGTCGAGGGTTTGCTCGGTGCGGGTCGCGGTAACGGTTACGGTGTCGAATTGCGTTGGCGTCTTATCAGCGGCAACCGCCAGCGACGGCGAGAGCAACAACAAAACCAGCCAAGGCTTGTGGGCAAAGGGCGGACGAAGGGACATAGATCTACTCCTAGATCGTGAGCGTCAGATGGCTGCGTTGGCCACCGGTTTGATATCGGGGCGGAAACTTAGCTGCCTTGACATTCAAATGCAAATAATTATCAAATAGATTCGTATCTGGTAAGTATCGGCATTCTATGGCCCGTTTTGCCCTGTATTTCCTGCTTTCGCTCGCGCTGCATGCGGTGGCGAGCTTGTTTCTGCGCGAGTCAGTCGTAGGGGCAGGGCGCGCTCAGGACTTAGCTAAACAGCAACCTGCGGTGATGGTGATTCAGTTGCCGCCAGCGCCTTTGCCCGCTGCGTTGGCGATGACGCAGCCGGTTGCAGTGCCGCCAACGAAGCCCGTTGTAGAACCCGCGGTAACACCGCTGCCAGTGGCCAAGCCGGTGATCGTGCAGCGCAAGGTTGAGCCGCGCCCGCTGGCGAAAGTAACGCCGCCGAACGTGTCGCCACAGAAAACCGTGCAGCCCAAACCCATCGAGCCTAAGGCCGCTCCTGGCCCGGAGGTTGCGCGCGTGGAGTTGCCTAGCGCCGCTACGTCGGCAGGGCCAGCAACGCCTGCGCCGGTGAAAGAGGTATTCAGCCGCGCGCCGAGTTTTTTGCAGCCGCCCGAGCGGCCGCGTTATCCGAGTTTGGCCAAGCGGCGAAATCAGCAGGGCGTGGTGTTGGTCGAGGTGCGTCTGGATGAGCGCGGCCAGCAACGCGCTCTGCATATCGTGCAGTCCTCCGGCGTCGAAAGCCTGGATGAGGCGGCCTTAAAAGCGGTGTCCGCCTGGCAGTTCCGTCCGCAAACCAGTGACGGCCGAGCGGTACCCAGCCGCGTGCAAATACCTATTGAGTTCGCCCTGACGGCGAGCCGTTGATTGATCGAGGAGTTGTCCATGACCAGCCACATTCAGGCGCAAACCCCAGCCGCCAGCAGTGCCACAGATCTCTACCAAGCCTGGCAAACGCTGCGCGCCGAGCAGCCGAAACTGCGTGCCCGCGATGCTGCAGCGCACCTGCACGTCAGCGAAGGCGAACTGGTCGCCAGCCGCCTGGGCGTGGATACCGTGCGCCTTAATCCAGACTGGGCGGCGCTACTGCCGGCACTCGGCGAGCTGGGTTACATCATGGCCCTGACGCGCAACGAAGACTGCGTGCACGAGCGCAAAGGCTACTACCGCGACGTCACCGTGATGGCCAACGGGCAGATGGGCCTGGTGGTGTCACCGGACATCGATCTGCGCCTGTTTCTCGGCGGCTGGGCCAGCGTATTTGCCGTCTCGGAAGAAACCGGCAAAGGCACCCAGCGCAGCATTCAGGTGTTCGACCAGCAAGGCGTTGCGGTACACAAAGTGTTCCTCACCGAAGACAGCAATGAAGCCGCTTGGGCGCCGCTGCTGGAGCGTTTTCGCGCCGAGGAGCAGACCTCGGTGCTGGAGCTCAAGCCCATGCCAGCTCCAGTCATTGCCAAGCCAGATAGCGCAATCGACGTTGAGTCGCTGCGCGAAGGCTGGGCAACGCTCAAAGACACCCACCACTTTTTCGCCCTGCTGAAAAAGCACGAAACCACCCGTACCCAAGCCCTGCGCCTGGCCGGCACTCAATGGGCTGAACCATTGGCGCCGGCTGAGTTGGCCAAGCTGATGGAAGCTGCGGGTGAGCGCGCCGTGCCGTTGATGGTGTTTGTCGGCAACCGCCACTGCATTCAGATTCACACCGGCACGGTGAAAAACCTGCGCTGGATGGACACCTGGTTCAACGTTCTGGACCCCGAATTCAACCTGCACCTCAAAAGCCAATCGGTAAAAGAGCTGTGGCGTGTACGCAAGCCGAGCAGCGATGGGGTGATCACCAGTTGGGAAGCGTTTGACGCCAATGGCGAGCTGATTGTGCAGCTGTTTGGCGCGCGTAAACCTGGTGTGCCCGAGCTCAGCGAATGGCGTGAGCTGGCCGAGGCCGCTGCCGTTCTGCCGGCCTGATTAGCGCTAACGCAACCGGCTAGCGCCTCCTCTATAGAGAAGGCGCTGGCGGGTTTTTTAGGAGCGCGGCAGTAACGGTGAAGTACGCCATTTGCCGCGCTGTAGTTCGAATTGATGGAGTTTTTTATGCGTGTAACTGCCCATATCGCCAGCCTGTGTTGCGCTGTTTTATTGAGCCAGTCGCTAAGCGCCGCCGAGGCCCTGCCGCAGCGCTGGGTCAGTGCCGGGGGTTCGATCACCGAGTGGGTGGTGGAGCTGGGCGGCCAGGGCAAGCTGGTGGGCGTGGATACCACCAGCCTGCACCCGCTTGAGTTGAAGAAATTGCCGAGCATTGGCTACCAACGTCAGTTGGCGGCCGAGGGCATTCTGAGTTTAAAGCCGGACTTGTTGCTGGGCAGCGAAGAGATGGGCCCGCCGCCGGTGCTGGCGCAGGTCAAGAGCGCGGGGGTAACCGTCGAGGCGCTGCCGACCAAGGCTGATCTAGCAACCCTGGAACATAACCTCACCCGCATCGGTGCGTTACTCGGCGATGAGCCACGGGCGGCTAAGGCGCTGGCCGATTACCAGCATCGTCTGGCACAACAAACGCAATGGGTTGCTGCCGCACAAGCCGGCCAACCTGCGCCGACCGTTTTGCTACTGCTGTCCCACGCCGGCAGCAGCCCGATGGCGGCCGGGCAGGACACCATCGGTGCCTGGCTGATCACGCAAGCGGGCGGGCGCAGTATCACCACGCACAGCAGTTACAAAGCGCTGTCCACCGAAGCATTGCTGGCGCTGGACCCCGAGGTGATTATTTTTGCCGACCGCAGCATTGCCGGGCCCGAAGCCAAGGCCGCGCTGCTCAAGCAAAACCCGGCGCTGGCCGCGACCCGCGCGGCGAAAAACGATCGCTTGCTGGCGCTGGACCCGACCTTGCTGGTCGGTGGTTTGGGCCCGCGTATTCCCGCTGCACTGGCGGTGCTGGGTGCAGCCTTCTATCCTGCCGCGCAACCCCTGACTGCCGACGCTAAGCCGCAACCATGAATCCAGTTGTACTTCCGCGCTCACTGTTTATTGCACTGGGCCTGCTGCTGGCGCTCGCGCTGCTGTTATCGCTGGCGCTGGGCCCGGTCAGTCTGCCGTTGCTCGATACCCTCAAAGGGGCGTTGCGGGTGTTCGGCGCGCCCATCACTGGCGACGGTCTGGAGCAGGCCGAGTTGATCATTGGCCAAATCCGTATGCCGCGTACCTTGCTCGGCCTGGCGGTGGGCGCGGTGCTGGCACTGTCGGGCGTGGCGATGCAGGGGCTGTTCCGTAACCCATTGGCGGACCCGGGCTTGGTTGGGGTGTCCAGTGGTGCGGCGCTGGGCGCGGCGGTCGCCATTGTTGGCGGCGCGTGGTTGGGCGGTCTGCCCGAGGCCATCGCGCCGTACTTACTGTCGGCCAGTGCCTTTGCCGGCGGGCTGGTGGTGACGGCGTTGGTGTATCGCTTGGGCAGCCGTAATGGCCAGACCAGCGTGTCGACCATGCTGCTCGCCGGTATCGCCCTGACCGCCTTGGCGGGCGCGGTGATTGGCTTATTTACCTATTTGGCCGACGACGCGACGCTGCGCACCCTGACCTTCTGGAACCTCGGCAGCCTTAACGGCGCCAGCTATTCGCGGCTGTGGCCGTTGCTGCTGGTCACCGTAGCCGTCGGCCTGTGGCTGCCGAAACGGGCGAAGGCGCTGAATGCCTTGCTACTGGGCGAGTCCGAGGCGCGGCACCTGGGTTTTGAGGTGGAGCGGGTCAAGCGCGAGCTGGTGTTTTGCACGGCGCTAGGTGTCGGCGCGGCGGTGGCGGCGGCCGGCATGATTGGCTTTATTGGCCTGGTGGTGCCGCATTTGGTGCGCCTGCTGGTGGGGCCGGATCACCGGGTTCTGCTCCCCGCATCGGCAATGGCTGGTGCGGCGTTATTGCTGTTCGCCGATGTGTTGGCGCGGTTGGTACTGGCACCCGCTGAGTTGCCAATCGGCATTGTTACCGCGCTGATCGGCGCACCGTTCTTTCTCTATCTGTTGCTGCGAGGTCGCGCCTGATGCTCTGTGCAGAAAAGCTCGCGGTTCAGCGCGGCAGCAAGTTGGTGCTCAGTGGCATCGACCTGGCCTTGCAGCCGGGCGAGGTGCTGGGTGTGTTGGGGCCAAACGGTGCAGGAAAAAGCACGCTGCTAGATGCCTTGAGTGGTGAACTGCGGCCCAGCCAGGGCCAGGTGACCCTTGATGGCCGGCCGTTATCCGCCTGGGTTGGAGCGGAGCGTGCGCAGCGTCTGGCGGTGTTGCCGCAAACCTCGACGCTGAACTTTGCTTTTCGCGTCGAGGATGTGGTCGGCATGGGCCGCCTGCCGCACGCCACTGGCCAGGCCCGCGATCAGCAGATTATCGCCGAGGCGTTGGCGGCGGCCGATGCCGGGCATCTGGCTGGGCGTAACTACCTGGAGTTGTCGGGTGGCGAGCGTCAGCGTGTGCATCTGGCGCGGGTGCTGGCGCAGCTGTGGCCAGGGGCTAGCGGGCAAACACTGCTGCTGGATGAGCCAACCTCAATGCTTGACCCGCTGCATCAACACACCACGTTGCAGGCCACCCGCACTATCGCTGCCAGTGGCGTGGCGGTGCTGGTGATTCTCCATGACTTAAACCTGGCAGCG
Source organism: uncultured Pseudomonas sp. (assembly GCA_964543145.1). Classification (GTDB taxonomy): domain Bacteria; phylum Pseudomonadota; class Gammaproteobacteria; order Pseudomonadales; family Pseudomonadaceae; genus Aquipseudomonas. The sequence continues at coordinate 120,240 of CAZIWV010000004.1, read as the reverse complement.
CGTTACTGCGACCGGGTGTTGCTGCTGCACGGCGGTACTGCGCATGCGCTGGGCACGCCCCATGAGGTGCTGCAAGCCGAGCCACTGCACGCGGTGTTCGACTTGGAAGTGCTGGTGCAGCGCCATCCCGAGCGCGGCCACCCCTTGATCATTGCCCGATAAGGACTTTCCATGCGTGTTGTTTTGCTGTTGTGCGTATTTCTGGCCGGTTGCCAAGCCTTGCCGCCACTGCCGACCTGGCAAAGCCCCAATGGCCGTGAGCATGCCGACCTCGGGGTAATCCGCGATCTGCGCAGTGGCGAGGTGCTGACGCCCGAACAGTTGGTTAAGCGCCTGGCGCCGGCACCGCGGGTGTCTGTCGGCGAGCAGCACGACAACCCCGACCATCACGCCCTGGAGCTGTGGCTGCTACAAGCGCTGGAGCAACAACGGCCGCAGGGCAGTGTGTTGCTGGAAATGCTTAACCCGGATCAGCAAACCAAGGTTGATAACGCGCGCGGGCAGAGCATTGCCGATCTGCCGGCAGCACTGGCCTGGCAGAAAGGCTGGGAATGGTCGCTGTACGGCCCCCTCGTGCGTCATGCGTTGGCGCAGCCGTATCCCTTGCTGGCGGCCAATCTGGATCGCAGCGAGATCACGAGCATTTATAAAAACCGCCCAGCGTTAGACGGCTCTGCCTCGACGGCAGCCAGCGTGCAGGCGCCATTGCTGGAGCAGATTCGCGAGTCGCACTGCGGCCTGCTGCCGGAAGATCAACTGCCGTCCATGCTTGCCGTTCAGCAGCAGCGTGATCGACGTATGGCGCAGCGGCTGTTGGCGGCACCGCAACCGGCGTTGCTGTTTGCCGGCGCGTTTCATGTGCGGCGTGATCTGGGCGTGCCCTTGCACCTGGCCGATCTTGGCGCGGGGCAGGGCAGCGTTAGCCTGGTATTGGCGGAAGTGGGTAAGCCGGTGACGGCGGCAACGGCGGACTTTGTTTGGTACACGCCAGCGTTGCCCGAGCAGGATCACTGCGCAGAGCTGCGCCGCTAGTTTCAGGCGATTTGCCAAACCCCGCTGTTTAGCGGGGCTGGCGTTTTGCGTCGCGGGCTTAACTCAAATGCCGGACTTGATGGCGCTCCAGTTACGGGTAATCACGCGCATGGCGGCTTGCGACGGCGGCAGGCTGACAAACATTTTGCCGATCAGCTTTTCGTCCGGGTAGATCGCCGGGTTTTCCCGCACGGCCTGGTCTTGCAGCGCTTGCGAGGCGGTGTTGGGGTTGGCGTAGTGCAGGTAGTTGCTGATTTTGGCGATCACGTCCGGGCGCATCAGGTAGTTGATAAACGCGTGGGCGCCGGCTGCGTTTTTCGCTGTTTTCGGAATGGCCAGGTTGTCGAACCAGATATTGCTGCCTTGCTCCGGCAGGCTATAGGCGACGGTATTTTTGTTGCCGGCATCAATCGCGCTTTGCCGTGCTTGCAGCACGTCGCCGGAGAAGCCGATGGCCACACAAATATCGCCATTGGCCAGGTCGGCAATGTACTTGGTGGAGTTGAAGTAGGTGATCGACGGCTTGAGGGTTTTCAACAGCGCGGTAGCGGCGGCGATGTCCTCGGTTTTTTCGCTGTTGGGGTCTTTGCCCAGATAAAGCATGGCCAGGGGAATGATCTTGGTCGGCTCATCAAGCATGGCCACGCCGCAGTTTTTCAGCTTGGCCAGGTTCTCCGGTTTAAACACCAAGTCCCAGCTGTTAACCGGCGCATTGTCGCCAAACGCGGCCTCTACCTTCGCTGTGTTATAGCCAATGCCCACCGTGCCCCACAGGTACGGCACGGCAAATTTGTTACCTGGGTCGGAGGCTTCCACGCGCTTGAGCAACAGCGGATTGAGGTTTTTGCTGTTAGGCAATTGCGCCATGTCCAGCGGGCTGTAGATACCGGCTTTTACCTGGCGGGCGAGAAAGTCGGCGGGTGTAACCACTACGTCATAGCCGGAGTTGCCGGTGAGCAGCTTGGTTTCCAGAATGGCGTTGGAGTCAAAGGGCTCCAGTACTACCTTGATGCCGGTTTCTTTTTCGAAATCGGCAAAGGTGGTGGGGCCAACGTAGTCGCCCCAGTTGGCGAAGTGAATTTCTTGCCCTGCGGCGCTGGCTTGCAGCGAGAACCCCAGCAACAGCGCCATGGCACAGCTAAGCGTGGATTTGCCGAACAGACCTTTCATCATGCTTACTCCGGTGAACCGCGCAGGTACTTGGAGTTGGGCCTGCGTCGATTCGGTGAGGGTTTACCGACCACGTGAGCTGCCGGCGCGTAAACAGGTAAAACGGGCAGTGGCTCGAATCTAGGGGCTGCCTGCTAAGGTGTCGTTCGCGCGTGCACGCGCGGAAAAGCCGACGGAGTAGGTTGGGTCGGTCCGCGTGCGGTGAGCACAGCGAAGCCCAACGGCTGGGCCGATAAGCCCAACACAACAGGGCAGAGGGTGAGCAATGGATGAAGAAACCGAACGCACCCGCGAGGTGGTGGAGCGTTATCACCAGTGTTGGGTGGCGCGCGATGTGGCAGGCGTGGTGGCGTTGTTCCACCCGGATATCGAGTACTACGACTTCTTTAATAACCTGCGCATTCCGTTACCGCAGTTGCACGATTACGTCAGCACCGCCATGCCGCGCAGTGCCCAGCACCGCCTGGAGCATGTCGACCGCATTCGGGTGGATGGCGATACCGCGTTTATTCAGTACCACTCACGCCTGACGCTGCGCCGCAGCAGCCGCCTGGCGTCGTTTCGCGCCAGTGAGGCGATAACCGTGCGCGATGGCTTGATCTGGCGCGTGCATGAGTACGCCACGCCGGTGCGCGAAGAACAGCCGGCGAGCGCCGACAAAGTGCCGCGGCTGGGGTTGTCATCGGCACAGGTGCAATTGATGTTGCTGGATTTGCAGCAGTACTTTTGCGCCGAGCAACCTTACCTCGCCGCCGACCTCGACCTCAGCAAGGTGGCCAGCGATACCGGCTATACCCGTAACCAGATTTCCTACTTGCTTAACCAAGTGCTGGGCTTGAGCTTTTACCAATACGTCAACCGCGCGCGCGTCGATCACTTGCTGGAGCAGGTGAAGGGCGAGGACGGCACGCGCATTGACGAGCTGGCCTTTGCCGCCGGCTTTAATTCGCTGTCGGTGTTTTACCGCTGTTTTCGTGCGCGAACCGGCTTGCCGCCACGTAGTTACTTTAAGCAGTTGGCCAAGGACAAAGCGCCGTGATCACTCGCCGATGTCTTCATTCCACAGCTGCGGCTGGTCGGCAATAAACTGCTGCATCAGCGCCACGCAGGTGTGGTCTTGCACCACGTCCACCTGCACGCCGCGCGCACGAAGCAACTCTTCATCGCCCATAAACGTTTGGTTCTCACCGACGATCACTTTACGGATGCCATAAAGCAGAATCGCGCCGCTGCACATCGGGCAGGGCGACAGGGTGGTGTACAGCACTGCTTCACGGTACAGGCTGGCGGGTTGGCGACCGGCGTTTTCCAGGGCATCCATCTCACCGTGCTTGATCACACTGCCTTCTTGCACCCGCCGATTGTGCCCACGGCCAATAATGCGGCCGTCATGCACCAGCACCGAGCCAATCGGAATGCCACCCTCGGCCAGCCCCAACTGCGCTTCCTCGATTGCCGCTTGCATAAAAGCGTCCATGGTTTCTCCTTGATTGCGCATCGTAAGTGGCGGTGAGCCCTACCCTAGAGCAGTCCTTTTCATCACGCCAGCTTTAGTCCGAAGGCGGTTAACTGCCTGAAAGGCGGGGATTTTTCCAGATATATCGAATTTATTGATTGGATATGCCGATTATTTGCGCTTTTTACCTGTGATAAGTCGATTAATACTAGCTCCACACCCAAGCCAAACAGATCCCGGAGCAACCACCATGAAAAGCAAACTGATCCTTAGCCTGACCCTGACCGTACTCGCCGCTGGCGCCGTAACCGTTCACGCCACCGACCTGTACCAACAACTGAATTCCCCTGTAGTAGCCGAAGGCGGTGCTGACCGTACCGGCGCAAACCGCGTAGCCGAAGGCGGCTCTGATCGCACTGGCGCAAACCGCGTAGCTGAAGGCGGTGCAGACCGCACCGGCGCAAACCGCGTAGCCGAAGGCGGCGCTGACCGCACCGGCGCAAACCGCGTAGCCGAAGGCGGCGCTGATCGCACTGGCGCAAACCGTGTAGCTGAAGGCGGTTCTGATCGCACTGGCGCAAACCGCGTAGCTGAAGGCGGTTCTGATCGCACTGGCGCAAACCGCGTAGCTGAAGGCGGTGCTGATCGTACTGGCGCAAACCGCGTAGCTGAAGGCGGTGCAGATCGCACTGGCGCTAACCGTGTAGCTGAAGGTGGTGCCGATCGCGTAGGTGCAAATCGTATTAGCTGAAAGCAGACGCTGTAAAAACAAAGCCCGGCGGATGCCGGGCTTTTTGCGTTGTGGGGGTTACCGTTCTATGCGCGGTGCATACACGGGAATCGATTGGTGCGCACAGCACACCCTACGTTGCGAACAAGCCGAGTTGCGCGTTACACCCTGAACTGGTTGATCAACCGCCGCTGCTGCTCAGCCAATTTGGTCAATTCGGCGCTCGCCTGGCTGGCTTCATCGGCACCGCCGGCCACTTCGGCCGCCACTTGGCCGATGTTGGTGACGTTGCGGTTAATGTCTTCCGCCACCGCGCTTTGCTCTTCGGCGGCACTGGCGATCTGCGTGTTCATATCGTTGATCACCGACACTGCCTGGGTAATAGCATCCAACGCGCCTGCCGCTTCAGCCGCATGTTTAACGCTGTCGTCGGTTTTGCCTTGGCTGTCTTCCATCACTTTCACCACTTCCCGCGTGCCCTGTTGCAGCTGCTGGATCATGGCTTGAATTTCTTCCGTAGCTTGTTGGGTTTTCTGCGCCAGGTTGCGTACTTCATCGGCTACCACGGCAAAGCCGCGGCCCTGTTCACCGGCGCGTGCCGCCTCAATCGCCGCGTTAAGGGCGAGCAGGTTGGTTTGTTCGGCAATGCCGCGAATGGCGGTAAGAATGGCGTTGATGTTTTCGCTGTCCTTGGCCAGGTTTTGCACCACGGCCACGGCGCGGCCGATCTCGGTCGCCAGCGAGGCAATGGCTTGCGAGGTGTTGTTAACGATGCGCTTGCCTTCGTTGGCCGAGCGGTCGGCGGCATTGGCTGACTCGGCCGCCAGGGTGGCGTTGCGCGCCACGTCCTGGGCGGTGGCGGTCATCTCGTGCACGGCGGTGGCTACTTGATCAATCTCGATCATTTGCCGCTGCACGCCTTGGTTGGTGCGGATGGCGATGTCGGCGGTGTTTTCCGAAGAATCGCTGACCTTCTGCACCGACCCCACCACGTCGCGAATCATGTTCTGCAACTTGTTAAGGAAGGTGTTGAAGCCATTGGCGATCTGCCCCAGCTCGTCGGCGCGATCCACCTGCAAGCGCTTGGTCAGGTCGCCATCACCCTGGGCGATATCGTTGAGCATCAGCACCATTTGCTTTAGCGGCCGGGCAATGCCGTAGCCGACAAACCAGATCACTAGCAAGCCGATACCGGCAATCAGCAAACCGACCACGGTCATACCGAACACATCGGTTGCACGCTGATCATTGAGGCTCTGATGCAAGGCGTTCATATCGGCATACACCGCTTGCTCCGGCAGCTGCATCACCAGTGTCCAGCGGCTGGTGCTGTCGCCAATGCTAAAGGGCATGAGCAATTGAATGATGCCGGTGTCTTTGTTGGTGGTAAAACTGGGCTGGCCCAGCGGCAGGCTTTTCAGGTCACCGATGCCAGGCAGCACTTCGGCACTTGGCGTCCCGCGTCTGCTCACGTCTTTGGTGTAGGCAACGATACGGCCGTTATTGGAAATCAGCGCCAGCTCGCCCGCGCCGTCATACAGCTTGCTGTCTGCGGCGATCAGCAGCTCTTGAATAAAGTCGACGGTGAGGTCTGCACCAACCACACCGCGGAACTGCCCTTTAACCATAATTGGCACGTTAAAGGACGCGAGCATCACCATCTTGCCGGCCATTTCATAAGGGGCCGGGTCAATAATGCAGGCGCTTTTGGTCTCCCGTGGGCAGAGGTAATACTCGCCGGCGCGCACACCGGTAGGCAGTAGTTTGGGGTTTTCCATGTCGCTGCCGAGGGCTTCCACCGTCAGGCTGCCGTCGGGCTTACGGTACCACCACGGCATAAAGCGGCCGCTGGCATCGTAAGCGTTGTCGGTTTGCCCGGCGTACTTGGCGTCGTCGTCACCAAAGGCATTGGGTTCCCAGCCAATGTAGCCGTCCACCAGTTTCGGATTTTTCTCCACCACGTTGTGCAAGAGGTTGGACAGCTCCTCTCGACTCAAGCCCAAGGCCGGAGCGCCACTGCTGTCGGTTTCGCCTACCAGGGCATTGGTTTGCGCCACGCTGGTGGCCATTACCAAGGGGTATTCGAGTTCTTTTTGAATCTTGCTGATCTGCGCCGTGGCCAGGGCGCTAAGGCGCTGCTGAATGGTCTCTTCCAGCAACTTTTGCGTGCTGGTTTTTACCAGCTCCTGCGTACGCGCTCCGGCGAACAATCCATACAGCACCAATGCCACGACTACAGCCAGCACGCTGGCACCGGCCAGGGCTGCCACGGAAAATTGGATGGATCTGAATTTCATAAGTACTCCAGAGTCACAGGGGTTGCCGGTCCATGGCGTATCGGCCGAAGCGCGGGGAAACATGAGTGGGAAAAGGTTGGTGAGCAATGTCACAAGCAAAGATGGCAACTGGCCGTCTTGCAAGGCTGCGGTTGTCGCACCGTCATGGCCGGCTTAAAGTGCCGCCCCAGTTCTGTACCAAAGCAGATACCGATTTTTTCAAGGAGAGTGTCGTGGCGAAGTTGTTTTATGTGAGCGGTCTGAGCCTGGCCATGTTGTTGGCCGGATGCCAAGCGGTAAATACCACCTCCGGCGACTCGGTTGGGGTAGGGCGCAAGCAGTACATGTTCAGCATGCTGTCGACCAAAGAGGTCAACCAGATGTACGCGCAGTCGTACCAACAAACCCTCAGCGAAGCTAAAGGCAAAGGCCAGTTGGACAAAACCAGCGCCAACGCCAAGCGCGTCGATGCCGTGGCCAAGCGCCTGATTGCTCAAGCGCCAAAACTGCGCCCCGACTCTGCGCAATGGGCCTGGGAAGTAAACCTGGTGGACAGCGACGAGCTCAACGCCAACTGCGGGCCAGGCGGCAAGATCATTGTCTACAGCGGTCTGATTGATCAGCTGAAACTCACCGATGACGAGCTAGCCGCGGTGATGGGCCATGAGATTGCCCACGCCTTGCGCGAGCATGGGCGTGAGGCGATGTCCAAGGCTTACGGCATGGAGATCGCCAAGCAGGGCGCGGGGGCGTTGCTGGGCTTGGGCGAAGACACCATGGCGTTGGCCGATACCGTGGTGGAATACAGCCTGACGTTGCCTAACAGCCGCGAGAATGAAAACGAGGCGGACCTGCTGGGGCTCGAGTTGTCGGCGCGGGCGGGGTACAACCCGAATGCAGCGGTGAGTTTGTGGCAGAAGATGGCCAAGGCCAGTGAGGGGGCGCCGCCGGAGTTTATGAGCACGCACCCGGCGTCGAGTACGCGGATTGCGTCGTTGCAGGCGGCGATTCCACGGGTTGAGCCGCTTTATCAGCAGGCGCGGCCGAAGTAGGTTTGCTTTGGCGCGCGCGGGGGAGGCTTCGTTACCGCGTCTGCTGAACGTTTTGTTTCGCGCCTTACGCGCGCGTTACTTTTTGGCATTGCCGGATTGCGGCTCAACCCCAGATCAAGATCACAAGCCCCTCACCCCAGCCCTCTCCCGCAAGCGGGAGAGGGGGCTTGATCGAGTTGTTTGAGCGAGTGCCGATCTGTTCCCCTCGCCCGCTTACGGGAGAGGGGCTAGGGGCGGCGGCCAGTGAGAGGGGCCTTTGATCTTGGTCGTCACCCATCAATCTCCTAGCGCGTGATACCCGCGCTCGAAGTACATCAAGCCCTTCCCTTGTTCCCCGTGCCGAATCGCCAGCACTTCACAAAACAAGATGTCGTGGGTGCCGACCTGGCTGCTATCAACCACGCGGCAGTCAAACGAGACCAGCGCGCCATCGAGCACCGGCGCGCCGGTGATTTCGGTGTGCCAGAGCGCGGCAGCAAAGCGTTCGTCTATTGGCGTTTTACCGCCAAACAGGTTGGACAGTGCTTCCTGCCCATGGGCCAGTACGTTGACGCAGACCACGCCGTTGCGGCGGAAGCTTTCGTATACCGAGGCGGCGCGGTTAAGGCAAACCAGCAGGGTAGGTGGCTCGTCGGTAACGCTGCAGACGGCGGAGGCGGTAAAGCCGGCGCGCCCGCCGGGGCCGTCGGTGGTGATCACGTTTACCGCTGCACCCAGGCGCGCCATGGCGTCGCGGTAGTCGTGTTTAAGCACTGCTGGCAGCGCCGCAACAACGGTGGTTTTTTCGAGGGCTGTGCCCATGGCGTTCTCCGCGTGGTTCAGGCTGCTGGCTGGAGGAAATCCAGCACGCTGGCTTCAAAGGCCGCTTGTTCGGTCAGGTTAAAGGCGTGGCCGCCAAAGTCGCGTAATGCGAGCTGGGCGTTGGCCAGCCCTTCGGCAAGGTGCACCGATTGGGTGAAGGGCACCAGGGTATCGTCGCGGCTGGCCATCACCAAGGTGGGCGTGTGTATTTCGCTCAATTGTGCGCCGATGTTAAAGGCGCGCAGGGCCGCGATGCGCAGCAAGGTGTTGGCCTCGCCAGGAAAGTGCGCCAGGGCGTGGGCCAGGTCGAGTTCCAGGCGTTGGCTGTTGGCGACGATCCAGGCGGGCGGATAAAGGAAGATCGGTTGCGCCGCTACATAAGCGGCAGCACCGCTGTTTTTTAGCAGTTGGATGCGCATATCAAAGCAGCGCGCGCTATGGCTGTTGGGCTCCGCCCAGGCATTGATCAGCACTAAGCGCTGGATCAGTCCCGGTTTCTGCAGGGCGATCTGCAAGCCCACCAAACCACCCAAGGCATGGCCCATAAACGCGCATTCGCGCACCTGCAAACCGTCCAGCAGCGTAAGCAGTTCATCTGCCATATCGGCGATGGCGTAACCCTCGGCCAGCTCCGCCGGGCTGCGCCCAGTGCCGAGTTGGTCGTAGCTAATGACGCGAAAATGCTCACCCAACGCCGCCACGTGCGGTGCCCAGTAGCCGGCGGAACCACCGAGCCCGGAGCTCAACACCAAGGTTTGTGCGGCGTGGGGATTACCGTGAATTTCGTAATGCATGCGCAGTCCTCAAGTGGGGTGCGCCAAGCGCGGCACACCCCACAAACGGCTTACTTGCCGACGTGGGCGATGGAGGCGATTTCGATCAGCGCTTCAGGTTTTACCAAGCCGCACTGAATGCAGTAGCGCGCTGGTTTTTCACCGGCAAAGTATTCGGCGTACACGGTATTGATGGCCGCGTAGTCGGCCCAGTCTTTGAGCATGATCATATTAAAGGTCACGTCGTCCATGGTGCCGCCAGCGGCTTCGACCACACCTTTGATGGTTTCCAGTACATGACGGGTTTGTTCGCTGGCGTTGCCGACGTGCACCACGTTGGCGTCTTTATCCAGCGGCAAGGTGCCGGCGACATACAGCACACCATCAGCCAGCGAGCCCGGCACATAAGGGGCCAGGGGTTTGCCGGTGCCCGGCGGAATAATCGATTGTTTAGGCATGGGAAAGCGTCCTGTGGTTAAGGGGTTGGCTGCTGAAAGGTGGTGCAGAAATCGTCGACTGAAGACACCCAGCCAAAGAAGGTTTCGATATTGAACAGGGCTGCTTCCTGGGCTGATGGCGGGCCGGCCTGGTGGGTGGCGTCGGCCAGCACTACGCCGAAGTATTCGAGGAAAAAACCATCGCGCAGAGTCGATTCCACGCAGACGTTGGTGGCGATGCCGGTGAACACCAGGTTCTTGATACCGCGTGCCCGCAGGATGCTGTCCAGCGGGGTGTTGAAAAAGCCGCTGTAGCGCGGTTTGGGCATAACGATGTCGCCGGGCAAGGGCTTTAACTGGTCGACCAGCTCGTAGTCCCAACCACCCTTGGCCAACAGCGTGCCTTGCAGCTCCGGGCGCTTGCGCATGGTTTTTAGCGCGTTGGATTTATGCCAGTTCGGTGAGCCTGGGCCGCCGGCTTCTACATAGTCAGCGTCCCAGCCGTTCTGGAAAAAAATCACCTGCACACCGGCGGCGCGGGCGGCGCTAATCGCCACCTGGATTTTCTCGATGACAGGGCCGGTGGACGATACGTCGAAGCCGGCCAGGTCGAGATAGCCGCCGAGGGTGGAGTAGGCGTTCTGCATATCGACCACAATCAGCGCGGTCTGGCTGGCGCGCAGTTGCAGCGGCTCGGGGCGTGCAGGCAGGGTTAGCGGGGCGCTGGCATCGACCGGCAGGGCATAGCTGGATACGCTGTTTTCGCTCATCACGCGATCTCCTTTAGGGCGTCGTTGACGGCAAGTCGGCAGTTCATCAGCGGCTGAATGCGCTGGCCGAATTTCTCGATGCCTTCGAGGAAGTCGTCAAAGGTCAGCATCACCCCTTCGGTGCCAGGCACGGCGGCCACTTCATCGAGCATGGCGGCCACTTGTTCAAACGAGCCGACCAAGGTGCCCATATTGATATTCACCGCCGAGGTCGGGTCGGACATCTGCCGTACGTTGGTGTCACTGCCCGAGCGGGTGTCGACCGCAGCTTGGTCGCCCAGCCATTGCAGCGCTTCCTGATCGGCGCCGTCCTTGTATAGCTCCCACTTGGCGCGGGCGGCGGCTTCGGTTTCTTCGGCGATGATCATAAACAGCACGCAGGAATTGACCTCGCGGCCGCTCTTGGCCGTGGCCGCGCGTAGGCGTTCGGTGGTCGGGGCAAAGGCGCTCGGGGTGTTGACGCCTTTGCCAAAGCAGAAGTTGTAGTCGGCGTATTGCGCGGAAAAGGCCATGCCGGCGTCGCTGGAGCCGGCGCAAATAATCTTCATATCTGCCTGGGGTTTGGGGCTGACGCGGCAGTCTTCCATGGTGAAGTACTTGCCCTTGAGGTCGCTGTGCCCGGTGCCCCACAGGTCACGCAATACCTGGGCGTATTCGGCCAAGTATTCATAGCGCGTGGAGAAAAATTCATCGCCTGGCCACAGGCCCATTTGCGAATACTCGGGGCGCTGCCAGCCGGTCACCAGGTTGATGCCAAAGCGGCCGTTGGAGATCGAATCGATGGTGGCGGCCATACGCGCAACGATGGCCGGCGGCAGGGTCAAGGTGGCGGCGGTGGCGAACAGTTGGATCTTGCTGGTGACTGCCGCCAGGCCAGCCATCAGGGTGAAGGATTCGAGGTTGTGGTCCCAAAACTCAGTCTTACCGCCAAAGCCGCGCAGCTTGATCATCGACAGGGCAAAGTCGAAACCGTAGTGCTCGGCGCGCTGCACCACCTGCTTATTCAGCTCAAAGGTCGGCATATATTGCGGGGCGGTTTCGGAGATTAACCAGCCGTTGTTGCCGATTGGAATAAAAACACCCACTTTCATAGAGATAGCTCCATTTTTGTTCTTTTTGCAGCGCAATGCCTGCATGATCGCCGCACGTTGTTGCGTCGATAGGTCGCAGACGCTTCAGCACAAGCTGTGCCAAAAACAGAAATGGCAGGGAAAACAGTGGGTTGGATAAATACGGCGGCTTAGTGCAGACCAAATGGTCTGCTTTAGAGCGCTTGGTTTGTGCACGGTGCCCGCAAACGGCGCACACAGTGCGGGTGCCTGACAGCGGCACTGCTTTTGGCTATGGTGACGGCCCCTGTCTGGGCTGAATCTGGATACCGTATGGCTGAGCACACCCCAGCGATCAAGAAGGCTTCACGCACCCCCAGCGAAGCGACGCTGGCGCGGCGTGAGCGGCAAATGGAAAGCAAGCGCGCGGCCATCAGCGAGGCGGCTATCGAGCTGTTTTCCCAATTTGGTTTGCATGGCACCAGCCTCGATCAAGTGGCGGCGCGCGCCGATGTGTCGAAGACCAATCTGCTCTATTACTTCGGCAGCAAAGAAGACCTCTACCTGGCCGTGCTGCACCAACTGATGAGCGTGTGGCTAGCGCCCTTGCAAGCGCTGAGCGTGGAGATGGAGCCGTTGTCAGCCATCAGCCACTACATTCGCTTAAAGCTGGAATTGTCCCGCGACCAACCCGCCGCCTCGCGGCTGTTCTGCCTGGAAATTATCCAGGGCGCGCCACTGTTGCGTGGCGAGTTGCAGCATGAGTTGCGCGATTTGGTCCACAGCAAAACCGAGGTGATTCGCCAGTGGAGCGAGTCAGGCCGGCTGGCGCCGATCGACCCGTACCATCTGATTTTTTCCCTGTGGGCCACCACCCAGCACTACGCCGACTTCCGGGTGCAGGTGGAATCCATCACCGGCCGCACCCTGGATGATCCGGCCTTTTTCGAGCAGGTGCTAAGCAGTTTGCAGGCGCTGATTCTTGACGGCATTCGTCCGCGCTAACGGGCGCCCGTGCAGTGCTTAAGGGCTTAGTGCGTTGAGTCGACCAGCACTTCTTCGCCCAGTGCACCGTTGACTGGCAGCGGCTTATAGGTGGAGTTGGCGGCACGCATCACGCGGATTGCTCGCGCCCCGGCGGCCTGGGCGGAGGTGATGTCGGCATCCGAGTCGCCGTAATACACATGCAGGCCACGGTCGTGAATAAAGCGGGTCTTCTCCGGGCCTGAGGTAAACACCACCGGCTGCATATTTTTGATGCCGAACGCCTGCTGCAAAATCGTCGTCACTTGCTCGCCTTCGGTGTGCGGCCGGCCGGTGATGAAGTACAGCGTATCGCCGCGTTGCTGGTGCATGGCAATCAGCGAGCGCGCCACGTCTTTGGGGATCGAATAGCGGTCGCAACCGCCGTTGGTCTCCGTCCAGAACTCAGTGTTTTTCAGGTAATCGTTGCTACCCGGCGAGTACTTCTGCTGCCCGGCATAAAAGCACGGGCTGGAGAACAGCACGGTGTCGTCAATATCGAAACCCACTGCCATCGGTGCGTCTTTCTGAATGCTGCTGCTCAGCGTGTCGAGCGTGATCCAGTGAATGTCTGCCGGCTGCTTTGGCGTGGCACAGCCCACGAGCAACAGTGAGAAAAGCGCGGCCAGGGCCGAAGCGGAAACAGGGGAGGGCATACGCACAAAAACCTCATGGTCATAAAAGTGAGCCATTGCCGTCAGCAAGCGGCATGCCGGGAATGCTGGCATTGGCGATAAAAGACGGCAGCGCCGCCCCTTAATACCTGTCACCTATGTCAATTAGATTGCGAGAGCCGTCTTTACAGGCTGTTGCGCGACTAAAAGTGCGATGTCGGTGCACAAATGATCATTTAATGAACGTTTTTGGGGCTTTTTAGCCGCTGTAGACCTGTCCGACAATTTCAAATTTGCGCGCTCGTACCCAATCGTGCGATGCGCCTAGCCCACTTAATTAAACTGTAACCTCCCCCTTTTATTGTATTCCTGACGCCTGTGACAGTTTTGGCATGCAATGTGCTGAAGCCCTAACAACGAAGTCGAGGTAGTCGCGCTGCGCTTGCAGCACGGCTGGCGAAGAAAAGGTGGAGTGCAATAAATGCGTAGTTGGGAAGAACCGAAAAAGAAGCGCGTGCATATCGAGATCATCCCGATGATCGACGTGATGATGTTCCTGCTGGTGTTTTTTGTGCTCATCAGCCTGAACGTGATTCCGGCCCTGGGCATCAAGACTCAGTTGCCAGGCGCCGCTCATGCACAACAGCTGAAACCGCAAAACAAGGCCGTGATCACCCTGGGTGTTAACGACCGTTTGCAGCTCGACGGCAAGGACCTGGCTGAGGATGCCTTGGTCGCCCAGTTGAAGACGTTGGAAAACGTCAACGAGAAGCTGGTGATCATCCTTAACAGCGACAAAGAAGTTGAAGTAGGTCGGCTTGTAGCGGTCATGGACCTGCTTAAAAGCAACGGCTTTTCGTCTGTCTCGATCGCCACGCGCAAGCTGTAAGCCATGTCGGTATTTTTCAAATCGCGCAAAGCACTCGCCTGTCTGCCGGCTATTTGTCTGCTCGCGGTGGCCGTTCAGAGCGCCATGCAGGCGGACCTGAAAATCACCCCGAAGTACGACGACAGCGTGGTGGAAGTGGCCTTGATCGACCCGGCGGATATTCAGCCCGAGCCGATTGTTCCGCCGCCGCCACCACCACCGCCGGAGCCGGAGCCAATCCCGGAACCACCGCCCGAGCCAGACCCGGAACCGGTGGTGGAAATTCCGGAGCCGCCGCCCAAGCCCAAGCCCAAACCGCCTGAGCCCAAGCCGCAGCCACCCAAGCCGAAACCGCAAGTGGCCAAGCCGACGCCAACGCCACCGCCGCCACAAGCGGTCGTGGCCAAGGCGGCGCCCGTGGCACCAACGCCGGCTCCTGCTCCAGTTGCTGCACCTGCCCCCGCGCCGGCACCCCGTGTCGACACGGCGGCAATCGAAAGTCGTTACACCGCGGCGTTACGCGCGGAGTTGGAACGCCACAAGCAATACCCGCGCGGTCGTGAGGCCTCGTTGCAGCGGCCCGAGGGTGATGTGGTGATTTGGTTGTTGGTGGATCGCAGTGGAAAGGTCGTGGATTCCGGTATCGAAACCAAAGCCAAAAACATGCTGCTCAACAAAGCAGCACAGACCAGTTTGCGGCGCTTGGAAAAGGTCAATCCGTTTCCTCAGGAGGCCTTTGGGGGCAAGGACCAATACCGCTTTACCGCGACCTTTGTTTACAACGTAGAAAACTAGAAAACATAACTAAAACAGACACCTGCCAATAAAATTCAGGAGTTAATACGTGAAGCTCAATCCGATTTTTGCGATGTTTATAGCGGCTGGTCTTGGGGGCTGGACCGCCGCTGCTCTGGCTGAAGATTCGGTCGATGTCGGTGACGTAGAAGTCACCGGGCAGACACTGGGTGGTGGCCAAATGGTTAAGGAAGAAGCGGCCAAAGCCCGCTCGACCGTTACCAAAGAAGCGCTGGAAAAGATGGCACCCACCGGCAACGCCATCGACAAACTCAAGTACACCCCGGGCGTCAACGTTTCCAGTGACGACTCCACCGGCTTGAGTGGCTTTAACTTCACCATGCGCGGCATGAGTTCTGACCAGGTTGGCGTCTCGCTCGACGGTATTCCGGTCAACGACTCCGGCAACTACAACCTGTACCCCAACCTGCTGGGCGACCCGGAAAACCTGGGCGAAGTCTTCGCTACCCAAGGCTCTTCCGAAATCGACGCGCCGCATATTGGCTCCTCAGGCGGCAACATCGGTTTGGTTACCCTGCGTCCGGAAAAAGACTTCGGCGTATTCGGCAAACAAACCGTGGGCAGCAACAACCTGCGTAAAACCTTTGTGCGCCTGAACACCGGCGAATTCAACGGCCTGAGCAACTACATCTCGGCGTCCCATACCGAGGGTGACAAGTGGCGCGGTGAAGGTGTGCTGCGCGCTGACAAAGTCACGCTGAACAGCTTGTTTGATGACGGTGAAGGCAACTCAGTCAACGCCGTGATCAACTACCACCAGCAGGACAACTACAACTACTCCAACCCGAGCAAGGCGCAGTACAAAACCTACGGTCGCGATTTCGATTACCTGGAAAGCCCAAGCTACAACGCCAACGGCAAGATCAGGACCGGCACCGGTACCACAGTAAATGGTGTCACCCGCGGTACCGGTTACTCGGTACTGATGCGTAACCCCTTCGAGAACGTCACCGCGCAGGTAACTGGCCGCTTCCAGTTGCGTGATGATCTGTTGCTTACCGTGGCGCCTTACTACTACTGGGCCAACGGTGGCAGTTTCAGTAACTTCACGGGTCCGTACTCGTTGAACCGCACCACCGGTAACGCCGGCGGCAACTACGACCTGAGCAACCTGCCTACCTCCGGCACCTACAACGCCGATGGCACGCCGAACAACGGTCTTTACTACCGCCCTTCGATCACCGAAACCTGGCGTCCGGGTATCAACACCAGCCTCAAATGGGATATCAACGACGAGCACACCTTTAGCACCGGCTACTGGTATGAACGTGCGCGCCAGCGCCAAAGCCAGCCATATATTCCGCTCGACGAAAATGGCAAGCCGACCGATATCTCCCCCGGCTACAACGATGGCACCGCTGCCGTTGATGCCAATGGCAACGTTATCCAAGGCCGTAACCAATTCACCATCACCCCGGCGCAAAAACTGTTCGTTCAGGATGTGTGGAGCGTTACGCCGGATCTGAGCCTGACCGCTGGCGTGGCTTACGACTACTCCGAGCGCAAGGGAGACAACAAAGGCAGCCTGAGCGCAGCCAAGGAAAAACGTAACCAGACCTACCACGAGTTCCTGCCAAGCTTTAGCGCGCGCTACCAGATCAACGAAGAGAACCAGGCGTTCTACAACTTGACCCGCAATATGCGCACCCCGCCGAACTATGTGCTCTACAACAAAGGCGACTCCATCAGCCTGAAACCCGAGCTGAGCTGGAACCAGGAACTGGGCTGGCGCTTCGCCACTGAAGATGTCGCCCTGAGCGCGACCCTGTTTTACCTGCAGTTCAAAGACCGCCAGGTCTCCAGCTACAACGTTACCGAAGGCGACTACGAGATGCTCAACGTCGGTAAGGTGATCAACAAGGGCGTGGAACTGGAGCTGAGCGGTCTGCTGCCGCACGACTTCAACTACTACGCCTCGTACACCTACACCGAAAGCGAGCAGCAGGACGACTTGCTGTACCGCGGCGTCGATCTGCCAACCGAAGGCAAGACGGTTGCCGGCGTACCGCGCGACATGTTCAACGCCAGCCTGGGTTGGGATAACGGCCGTTACTACTCGAACATCGTCGGCAAATATGTCGGCAAGCAGTACGGCGACATGACCAACGACGAGAGCATCTCCGACTACGCCATTGCTGACCTGAACCTGGGTGTGCACCTGCCGGTGAACAAGAACCTGATGAAGGCCGCCACCATTCGCCTGTCGGTCACCAACCTGTTCGACAAGGACTATCTGAGCGGCGTGAAATCTACCCAGTTCTCCGCTTTCGACTACGACCCAAGAAGCACCAACTCCACCAAGTCTGACCCGTACTACACCATCGGTGAAGAACGCACAGTCTCGGTTTCCTTCGAAGGTTCGTTCTAACGCGCCACCCACGCTGGGGGCGCTGCGGCGCCCCGGCATTTTTGTCTGAGGTACCTACACATGAACATGGATCTACTCCACGACATCACCTTCTACATCATGTACGGCGCGGCTGCCCTGGCCGCATTCGTGGTGGTGGAACGCTGCATTTTCTTTGCTTATAACCTGAGCAAGGCGCGCAAGCTGGAACTGGCTCTGCACAAAAAAGTACGCAGCTTTGACGAGTTGCCCGAAGAGCTGCGCAAACGCGACAGCCTGCCGTTGCAACTGGTGCGTGAGCTGTACGAAGGCCGTGTCGGCCTGCATTCGCACAACGAGCTGGAAGACCTCGGTCAGGCGATTTACATCTCCATGCGCGGCAAGCTCAACCACAGTTTGTGGATTCTTGAAGCCGTGGTGGCCGGTGCACCATTGCTTGGTTTGCTCGGCACCATCCTCGGCATTATCGACACCTTTAAAGCCCTCGCCGAAGCCGGCGTATCCGACCCGGGTGAAGTCTCCCGTGGCATTGGTACGGCGCTGTACGCCACCGCCTTGGGTATCTCCATTGCCCTGGTGGGTCTGGTGTTTAACAGCCACCTGCAAGACCGCCTGGAACTGATCAATGACCACCTGAAAATGCTCTTGCTGCGCGCCGGCATGGGCACTGCGTATACCGCCAAACCCGTTGCCGCTCCGGCCGCCAACCTGCAGCACGCCTAAGCGTTTGGGGAAAGTCATGTCGTACCCGAGTTCCGCGCTACGCCCCGTATCAGTGCTGCTGGCGGCCTTGTTGCTGGCCAGTGGCTGCCAGAAAGCCACGGCGCCGGTTGAGGTCAATGTGGCGGCCATCAACGACTTTCACGGCAACCTGCTGAGCAATCCGTTTAAGTACAAGGACGCCGCCGTTGAAGGTGGCGAGGTCAAACTGAAAGCCGGCGGCATTGCCGCGCTGAGTGGTTTGCTCGCCGAGTTGCGCGCCAAGGATTCCCAGCTGTTGCTGGTGGGGGCGGGCGATATGCTCGGTGGCAGCCCACCGATTTCCTCGATGTGGGCCGATGAGCCCAGCGTCGATGCGCTTGACCTGTTGGGCCTGAAGTTTTCCGTGGTGGGCAACCACGAACTGGATCAAGGCATCACCGAGTTGCGGCGGCAAATCAAGGGCGGTTGCCAGTCAACTCGGGCCGACAAAGCCTGCCAGTTCGACAACGATTACAAGGGCGCGGACTTCCCCTATATCTCCGCCAACCTGATGGAGCAGGCAACCGGCAAGCCGGCGTTCGCTGCCTACCGCATCGAGCAGGCGCACGGGGCGAAAATTGCCTTTGTCGGCGCGACCTTGAAAGACGTCGGCGCCTACGTCAGCGCTAAGAGCATGGACGGTCTGTACACGGTCGATGAGGCCGATGCGATCAATGCCTTGCTGCCGGAATTGAACAAGCAAAAGGTCGACGCCGTGGTGGTGGTTATCCACCAAGGCGGGGAAACCCCGGAGCGTTTTGACACTCAGGATTGCAGCCAACTGGGTGGCGACGTGGTGGATGTGGTCAAGCGCCTCGACCCGCAAATTAAAGTGGTGATCAGCGCCCACACCCACCAGGGTTACCTGTGCCGCCTGGGCGACAAACTGATCACCCAAGGCGCCTCGTTTGGCCGCCTGCTTACCCAACTGACGCTGACCATCGACACCGATAAACACCAGTTGCTCGGCGTCAAAGCGCAGAACCTGGTGGTGGATGCGCAGCGCTTTACCGCCACCAAGGAAATTGCCGCGTTGCAGGCCCACGTGGAGGCGCGCAGCAAGGACCAACTCAGCGCGCCGCTAGCCCGCCTGGCCTCCCGTGAAGTGAAGCGCGACACCAACGCCGCCGGTGAATCGGCCATGGGCGATTTGATTGCCGATTCGCAGCTGGCCGCCACCCGTGCCCTTGGTGCGCAAGTGGCGCTGATGAACCTCGGTGGCATGCGTATGGATATCGCCTTGGAGGAGGGCCAGGACAAGGTCAACTACGGTCAGGTCGCCAGCGTGCAGCCGTTCAACAACACGCTGAACATCATGACCCTTACCGGCGTGCAACTGCGGGAGTTACTTGAGCAGCAATGGCAGAGCGGCAGCATGGGTTTTTACCCGCTGCAGCCGTCGGCCTCGCTGAGCTACCGCTGGGATGGCGCGCAGCCCCAGGGCCAACGCGTGGTGGCCGACAGCCTGATGGTCGACGGCCAGTTGGTGCAGGCCGAACAAACCTACCGCGTCACGGTGAACTCGTTTCTCGCCGATGGCGGTGACAACTTCACCGTGCTGAAACAGGCGAGCGCACGCATGGACACCGGCCTTAATGATCTCGAAGCGCTGATCGGCTACCTGCAAGGTCGCGATCAGGCCGGGCAACCGGCCGGTTTGGCCCACGCCGAACAACGCATTCAGAAGGTCGAAGAAAGCCTGGCCGGGAGCGATCAATGAGCCGTAGCAACGAACTGCAAGCGCTCTTTGAGCAGCTGTTGCCCGAGGCCATCGCCGCCTCGGAAAAAGCCTGGTGCCCGCACTCGGACTTTCCCGTCGGCGCTGCGCTGCTCACCGCCGATGGCGCGGTAATTCAGGGCTGCAACGTGGAGAACGTGTCGTACGGGCTGACGAACTGCGCTGAGCGCACCGCACTGTTTAGCGCGATTTGCCAAGGAGAGAAGCCGCAGAGCTTCCAGGCAATGCTGGTATACGCGCCCAAGGTGGCGTTGATCTCACCGTGTGGCGCATGCCGCCAGGTGATGGTTGAGCTGCTTGGCAAAGGTTGTCCGGTGTTTTGCGTGGGGCATGACGCATCGGCGGCGCGGGACTGGACGGTGGACCAACTGCTTCCCGGCGCCTTCAGCGAATTCTGAGAGCACACGCCTAACCGGCCGCAGACGCCGGGGGCTTTACGTTAATTCTGCTGAACCTTTTCTGGGGAGTTATCGATGGGTCTCATCGGTATTGTGGTGTTGTTGTTGCTGGCGGTGGCGTGGTCGAGTAACCGTAAGGCAATCCGTATTCGTACCGTGGGCGGGGCTTTCCTGATACAGGCGGGACTGGGCGCGTTTGCGCTCTATGTGCCATGGGGGCAGGGCGTGTTGAGCAGCGTCTCGGACTCAGTGTCGTCGCTGCAAGGCTATGCCAACCAAGGCATCAGCTTTCTATTCGGCGGCCTGAGCAGCAGCAAAATGTTCGAGGTGTTTGGCAACAGCGGGTTTGTGTTTGCTATCCGTGTGCTGCCGCTGATTGTGTTCTTCAGCAGCTTTATCGCGGTGCTTTATCACCTCGGGATTATGAACGTGATAATTCGCGTGATTGGCGGCGCTTTACAGCGTTTGCTCGGCACCAGTCGCACCGAATCGATGTCGGCCACGGCCAATATTTTTGTTGGGCAGACCGAAGCACCCATGGTGATTCGCCCATTTTTGGCGCGCATGACCCGTTCTGAGCTGTTTGCCGTAATGGTTGGTGGGTTGGCCTCGGTGGCCGGGTCAGTGTTGATTGGCTACGCCAGCCTAGGCGTTGAACTGAAGTACCTGATTGCTGCGAGCTTTATGGCCGCCCCAGGTGGCTTGTTAATGGCCAAGCTGATGGAGCCGGAGACCGAGAAACCCCAGGATGACCCAGACGCCATTGAGGTCGAGGGTGATGACAAACCAACCAACGTTATTGATGCGGCGGCTCTGGGAGCCTCCAGTGGTATGCAGCTGGCCCTGAACGTTGGTGCCATGTTGCTGGCGTTTATCGCCTTGATCGCCCTGATTAACGGGCTGCTCGGTTGGCTCGGGGCCTGGTTTGGTTATCCGCAGGTCAGCTTGCAATTGCTGCTCGGGTACCTGCTTTCACCGCTAGCCTTTGTTCTGGGGGTGCCATGGAATGAGGCGGTGACTGCGGGTGGTTTTATCGGCGAAAAGCTGGTGCTTAACGAGTTTGTCGCCTATGTCGACTTTGCTGCCTACATTGACCCCGCACAGGCCGCCGCCAAAGGCGTGGCCGTACTTTCGGCGCACACTCAGGTGATCGTAACGTTTGCCCTGTGTGGTTTTGCCAACCTGTCTTCCATCGGCATTCTGCTTGGCGGTCTCGGCGTTATGGCGCCCAATCGTCGGCAGGACCTCGCTCGCCTAGGGTTAAAGGCGGTGGCTGCCGGAACCCTTTCCAACTTGATGAGTGCGGCGATCGCTGGTGTGTTTGTGGCGATCTGATCTGAACCTACTGTAGTCGTGTGAATAAGAAATGACTGATAACGATGAAACCCTCGCACGCAAAGTAATCGCGCTGCTGGACCTGACCTCGCTTAACGACGATGACGATAACGCGCGTATTGTTGAGCTCTGCCACAAAGCCATGACCCCGGTTGGCCCGGTTGCCGCCGTGTGCGTGTACCCACGTTTTGTCGCCCTGGCGCGACACACCCTTAACGGCCTCGGTGGTCAAGCCGTGCAAGTGGCCACGGTGACCAATTTTCCTTCCGGCGCCGAACTGCTGGACAACGTGCTGGCGCAAACCCGCCAGGCCCTCGACGATGGCGCCAACGAAATCGACGTGGTTTACCCGTACCGCGCCCTGCTGGCCGGTGATGCCGCCAGCGGCGTTGAGCTGGTTAAAGCCTGCAAAGCCCTGTGCGCCGGCCGCGCGCTGCTCAAAGTGATTCTGGAAACCGGTGAATTGGTCGACCCCTTGCTGATTCGCCGCGCCAGCCAGGATGCGATTGCCGCCGGTGCCGACTTCATCAAAACCAGCACCGGCAAGGTCAAGGTCAACGCCACTGCCGAGGCCGCCGAACTGATGCTTAGCTGTATCGCCGTCGGCGGCGCAACGGTGGGCTTTAAGCCGGCCGGGGGGATGAAAACCTTGCCCGAAGCGCTGGTGTATATGTGGCTCGCCGAACGTATCAATGGCAGTGACTGGGTCAGCCCACGGCACCTGCGCTTCGGCGCATCAAGCCTGCTCAACGATTTGCTGCGCCGGGTTGGCGCAGAACCGGCTGCAACCATGGAAGGGGGCTACTAATGGGTTGGTTACCGCAAGAAGTCATTCGCCGAAAACGTGATGGCAAGGTATTGAGCGAGGCGGATATCCAGCGCTTTGTCGCGGGTATTACCGACTTCAGCATTAGCGAAGGTCAAGCGGCGGCGTTTGCCATGGCCGTGCTGCTGAAAGGCATGACCATTGAAGAGCGCATCGCCCTGGCCTCAGCCATGCGCGACTCCGGACAAGTGCTGAGCTGGAACCTGCCGGGGCCGGTTGTGGATAAACACTCCACCGGCGGTATTGGCGACTTGGTCAGCCTGCCGCTGGCGCCGTTGCTGGCCGCCTGTGGTTGCTATGTGCCGATGATTTCCGGGCGCGGCCTGGGCCATACCGGCGGCACCCTGGACAAACTCGACAGCATTCCCGGCTACGACAGCCAGCCAAGCATGGCGCGTCTGCGCGAGGTGGTGGCCACGGTGGGCTGCGCCATTATCGGCCAGACCAACGACCTGGCCCCGGCCGACAAACGCCTGTACGCCATCCGCGATGTCACTGGCACGGTGGAATCGATTGACCTGATCGTTGCCTCGATTCTCAGCAAAAAACTCGCCGCTGGCCTCGACGTCTTGTTGATCGACGTTAAGGTCGGCAACGGCGCCTTTATGGCCCAAGCCAGCGATGCCTCGGCCTTGGCCGAAAGCATTGTTGCCGTGGCCAATGGCGCCGGTGTGCGCACCCGTGCGCTGATCACCGATATGAGCCAACCCTTGGCGCGCTCGGCCGGCAATGCCTTGGAAGTGGAAGAGGCCATCGCCCTGCTGCAAGGCGAAGTGCGTAGTCAGCGCCTGTGGGATGTCACCCTGGCCCTGGCCGAGCAAACCTTGCTCTGTGCTGGTCTGGCCAGCACCGTGGAACTGGCGCGCGAGCAAGTGCTGGCAGCCTGGCAGAGCGGCGCGGCGTTGCAGCGTTTTGCCCAGATGATTACCGCCTTGGGTGGCCCGGCCGATTTGGTCGAGCGCCCGGATAATTACCTGCCAGCGGCGCCGGTGCTGATGCCGGTGTATGCCGCGCGTGAAGGCATTGTGCAACGCATCGACACCCGCGCCGTGGGCATTGCCGTGGTCTCCCTGGGCGGTGGCCGCAGCGGCCCGCAAGACAGCATTGACCCCGCCGTTGGCCTTAGTCAGCTGACGTTTGTTGGCGAAGCCGTGGGCCCTAATCGTCCCTTGGCCATGATCCACGCGCGCACTCTGGCCCAGGCCGAGCTGGCCGCCGCAGCGGTGCAAGCCGCCTATGTGGTGGACAGCGAAGCGTGCGAGGCCAGCGCATTGGTCTCTGGCTTGTGCCTGGAGGCCGTATGAAACGTGCCTTGCTGCTGGTGCTCGACTCTTTTGGTATTGGCGCCAGCGCCGATGCCGAGCGCTTTGGCGATGCCGGGGCGAATACCCTGCTGCATATTGCCGAAGCCTGTGCCCGTGGCGAAGCGGATAACGCCCAGCGTCATGGCCCGCTGAGCCTGCCAAACCTGGCCCGACTTGGCCTCGGCCACGCCGCTGCGCTTAGCGGCGGCAGCTTCCCACCAGGATTTGGCGCGGAGGTGGAAGTAGATGGCGCCTATGGTTACGCCCGCGAACTCTCCAGCGGCAAAGACACGCCGTCCGGCCACTGGGAAATGGCCGGCGTGCCGGTGCTGTTTGAGTGGGGCTATTTCCATGAGCGGGAAAACAGCTTTCCGCCAGAATTGCTGGCGGCGTTGATCGAACGCGGGCAACTGCCTGGCACCCTCGGCAACTGCCACGCCTCCGGCACCACCATTCTTGAACAGCTTGGCGACGAGCATGTGCGCAGCGGCAAACCTATTGTGTACACCTCGGCCGACAGCGTGCTGCAAATCGCTGCCCACGAAGAGCACTTCGGTCTGGAACGTTTGCTCGCCCTGTGCGAGCTGGCCCGTGAACTGTGCGACCCCTACAACATTGGGCGGGTGATTGCCCGGCCATTTCGGGGCGACAGCCCGGCGACTTACACGCGCACCGGCAACCGCCGTGACTACGCCGTACCGCCACCGGCACCCACCCTGTTGGATCGCCTGTGTGATGCCGGCGGCCAGGTGTACGCAGTGGGTAAAATCGGCGACATTTTTGCCCACCAGGGCATCAGCAAACTGTACAAAGCCGACGGCAACCACGCGCTGTTCGACGCCACCTTGCAGGCCTTGCACGAGGCGCCGGCCAACACCCTGGTGTTCAGCAACTTTGTCGACTTCGACATGCTTTACGGCCATCGCCGCGATATCGCCGGTTATGCCGCTGCCCTGGAAGCCTTCGATGTGCGCTTGCCCGAGCTGCTGGCGCAGATGCAGCCGGGCGACCTGGTGCTGCTCGCCGCCGACCACGGCTGCGACCCGAGCACGCCAGGCAGCGACCACACCCGCGAACATATTCCCGTACTTGCCTGGGGCCATGGCGTAACTGCCGGCAGCCTTGGCGAGCGCGAAACCTTTGCCGACATCGGCCAGACCCTGGCTGATTTTTTCGGACTGCCGTCGTGCTCCCACGGACGGTCTTTTCTTTCCCCCGCCTTTAGTGGAAACGCCTGAGATGCCTACTCCCCATATCGCCGCCCAGATGGGTGATTTTGCTGAAACCGTGCTGATGCCCGGCGACCCGCTGCGCGCGAAAATGCTCGCCGACACCTACCTCACCGAGGTGCAGCAGGTTAACGGCGTGCGCAATATGCTCGGCTACACCGGCCTGTATCAGGGCCAGCGCATTTCGGTGATGGGCTCGGGCATGGGCATTCCGTCGGTGTCGATCTACGCCCATGAGCTGTTTAGCCAATACGGCGTTGAGCGGATTATTCGCGTCGGCAGCTGCGGCGCCACCCAGCCCCACGTCAAGGTGCATGACCTGGTTATCGGCATGGGCGCCAGCACCGACTCGGCGGTAAACCGTAAGCGCCTGGGCGGTTTTGATTTCGCCGCCATCGCTGACTACCGCCTGCTTGAGCGCGTGGTGCAAAGCGCCGATGCCAGTGGCCAAGCGGTGCACGTCGGCAATGTGTTTTCCGCCGACCTGTTCTACGAGCCAGAGCCGGCGCTGTTCGAGCGCATGACCAAGATGGGCATCCTTGCTGTGGAAATGGAGGCTGCCGGGCTGTATGGCGTGGCCGCTGAATTGGGCAAGCAGGCGCTGACCGTATTGACCGTTAGCGACCACATTCTTACCGGCGAAAAACTCAGCGCCGAAGCTCGCCAACAAGACTTCCACGACATGCTGCGCCTAACCCTCAATGCGTTGTGCCCGGCGGCTCACTAAATACCGGCAGGGCGGCCCGTTGCGCGCCGCCGCCAAGGAGACTATGCGAATGAATGCGAGCAAAACCCTACGTAACGGCCTGCTCTTGGTAGCCGGCCTGTGGGCCGGCCAGGTGTTGGCTTGGGGGCAACAGGGCACCGCGCTGGTGGGTGAACTGGCCCAGCGGCAGCTCACCCCAGAGGCTAAAGCGGAGGCCGGGCGCTTGCTCGGGCTGATCAAGCAGAACGACTTTTCCGTGGTCGCCAACTGGGCCGGCAACCTGGACCAGAACCCGCAAACCAAAGCGCTGTGGGAGAAAACCAAAGACGAACGCCTGGTGATTTACAAGGCCGACGACTGCGCCTATCAGCCACCGCGCGACTGCCCCAACGGCGTGTGCACCGTGGCTGCCATCGAGCGCAACCGCGCGGCGCTGGCTGACCCAAAAGCGCCGAACCAGGCGCGGCTGATGGCCCTGCTGTTTCTGATTCACCACGCCGCCGACGCCAGCTCACCGTTAAACAACAGCTTTAAAGACGACAAAGGCGGCTACGACTTCGCCGTTAAAGCCGGCGGCAAAACCTACAGCCTGCGCCAGGTATGGGACGACTTCCTGCTCGGGCAAGCAAAGCTGGACGTCAAAGCCTATGCCGACAAACTGCAAAAAAACCTGCCAGCGCTGGACAGCAAAGACCCGGTGCAATGGTCGCAACAGGCCTGCCTGATCGTTCGTGATGGCGGTATCTACCCGGCCAAAGCCGCGGCTAGCCGCAAGCTGCCGACCAAGCGTGCCCTGGGTGACGATGATGAGGACGGCGGTATTGATTACGCGGCGAAAAATCAGGAATACAACCGCACCGGTAAGGACTACAGCCGCGGCGACAAGCTGATGGACAGCGGCGAGAAAAAAGCCAGTGGCAGTGGCGGTATCGACAGCGCCTATATGGGCCGTTTTATTCCCGTGGCCGAACGCCAGGTTGGCCTGGCATCCGTGCGCCTGGCGCATTTGCTTGACGAGGCCTTGGTGGCCGGTCGCCCAGCCCCTTAATTCACTGCCCATAACTGCTGAGTCGGCCGGGTTCTCCGGCCGGGCTAGCCACCCTTTGCCCGCTGAAAGTGAGTTGCCATGAACTACATGAGCTTGCGTTCCTTATCCCTGCTGGTCGCCCTTGGCTTGGCCGGCTGCAGCCTGTTGCCCTCGTTTACCGCCAACGAGCAGCGTGTGTCGCTGATGACCTACAACGTCGAAAACCTGTTTGACACCGTGCACGACGCCGGCAAAGACGACTTCGCCTACCTGCCGTTAAGCGAAAAAAAGGCCCATCCGCAATACCTCGCCACCTGCACAAAAATCAGCGTGCCGGCCTGGCGTGAGGAGTGTGAAAAGACCGACTGGACCGAGGCCAAACTCGAGGAAAAACTCACCCGCTTGGCCGATGTGATTGGCCAGATCAACGACGGTCGCGGCCCGGATATTTTGATGCTCGACGAGGTGGAAAACCTCAACGTGGTCGAGATGCTTAATGCCCGCTTAGGCAAGGCCGACTACCAGACCCGCGTGTTGCTCGAAGGCTGGGACGAACGCGGTATCGACACCGTGGTGCTCAGCCGTTTGCCGCAGTGGGATAAACCGATTCTGCACAAAGTGCCGTACCACGCCGAGAACGGCGATAGCTCTGAGAAAAACGGCAAAACCCGCGGCATTCTCGAAGTGCGCCTGCTGTTGCCCGACGGCCAGAAGGCTTCGGTGTTTGCCGTACACCTGCCGTCCGGTGGCGGCCCAGGCTACCTGCGGCGCCAGGCGACGGACTTTCTGGGCGTGCTGAAAAGCCAGTTGCCTGCCGATGTGCTGCCCATTGTTGGCGGCGATTTCAATATCAATGCGGGCGAGGAAAAAGAGCACGGCTATATCGCCAACCACCTGGCCAATAGCTGGAGCGTGTCGCACCTGATCGGCTGCACCGACTGCAAGGGCAGTTACTACTACCACCAGCTGCGGCAGTGGTCGTTCTTCGACATTTTGCTGTTTCCCAAAGAAATGACCGCCGATGGTTTTAACGGCTGGAAAGTCGACCCCGTGAGCATTCGTTTGGCCAACGCCAGCCGCTACCAAGTGAACAAATACGGCTCGCCCGCACGCTTTCAGGACGGCAAATACCCGGACGGCGTCTCCGACCATTGGCCGCTGTACGCGGAAATCTACCGCAGCAAACCTTAGGGGAAGGCCATGAGCGACAACCTGTTTGACTTGATTCTACTGCCCACCTGGCTGGTGCCGGTGGAGCCTGCGGGCGCGGTGCTGATCGACCACGGCCTGGCCATTCGTGATGGGCGCATTGCCCGTATCGCTCCGCGTGAAGAGCTGCTGGCCCTGAGCGCCTGTGAGGTGCGCGAACTGCCGGGTATGTTGCTGGCGCCAGGGTTGATCAACACCCATGGCCATGCCGCGATGAGCCTGTTCCGGGGTATGGCCGATGACCTGCCGTTGGAAACCTGGCTGCACGAACATATCTGGCCGGCAGAGAAAACCTGGGTCGACAGCGACTTTGTACGCGACGGCACGGCACTGGCGATGGCCGAGCAACTTAAGGGCGGCATCACCTGTTTCTCCGATATGTACTTCTACCCGGAGGTGGTCACCGAATTGGTGGAAGCCACCGGCATGCGCGCGCAAATCACCATTCCGGTATTGGACTTCCC
The DNA here is from genome assembly GCA_964543145.1 of uncultured Pseudomonas sp. Classification (GTDB taxonomy): domain Bacteria; phylum Pseudomonadota; class Gammaproteobacteria; order Pseudomonadales; family Pseudomonadaceae; genus Aquipseudomonas. The sequence goes on along the minus strand of CAZIWV010000004.1, from coordinate 92,049 downwards.
GGTGCCGGGTGCGCCGGATGTCGACGAGGCTTTGCTGCACGGTTTGCCGCTGTTCGAAACGCTGCGTAACCACCCACGTATTCGCATGGCCTTTGGCCCGCATGCGCCGTACACCGTCGGCGACGCGACCATGCTGCGCGTGCGCGATCTGGCCGCCGAGTTCGGCGCCGGGGTGCAAATGCATGTGCATGAAACCGCCGGCGAAGTGCAGGCAGCGGTGCAGGCCAGCGGTGAGCGGCCACTGGCGCGGCTGGCGCGATTGGGCATGTTGGGCCCGCACTTTCAGGCCGTGCATATGACCCAGATCGACGACAGCGACATTGCCCTGCTGCAAGCCAGCGGCGCCCATGTGCTGCATTGCCCGGAATCCAACCTCAAACTGGCCAGCGGTTTTTGCCCGGTGGAAAAACTCTGGCAAGCGGGCGTCAACGTGGCGATTGGCACCGACGGCGCGGCCAGCAACAACGACCTCGACCTGCTCGGCGAAACCCGTACCGCCGCCTTGCTGGCCAAAGCGGTGGCCGGTTCCGCCACCGCGTTGAGCGCGCATAACGCCTTGCGCATGGCCACCTTAAATGGCGCACGCGCCTTGGGCATGGGCGAGGAGGTGGGCTCACTGGAGGAGGGCAAGGCCGCTGACTTGGTGGCCTTTGACCTGTCTGGCCTGGCGCAACAACCGCTGTACGACCCGGTGTCGCAACTGATCTACGCCAGCACGCGCGACTGCGTGCGGCATGCTTGGGTGGCGGGTGAGCAACTGCTCGATGATCGCCGTCTACTGCGCCAGGACGAGGCCGCGTTGCTGGCCACCAGTCACGCCTGGCAAGCACGGCTGGCGCCCGCGCAATGAACGGCTTGGCGCAGCGTGGCCCTGGGCGAGTGCGGCAGAACAACGAAGCGTTGCTTCTGGCTGCCGCCGAGGCCACCTTCGCCGAGCATGGTTTCAAAGGCGCCAGCACCGGCATGATCGCCGAGCGTGCTGGCCTGCCGAAAGCCAATCTGCACTACTACTTCGGCAGCAAGCAGGCGCTGTATAAGGCCGTGCTGACGCGCATTCTGCTGCTGTGGAAAGACAGTCTTGACCGCCTGAACGCCGACGACGAGCCGGGCGAGGCGCTGGCCGGCTATATACGCCAGAAACTGGAATTCTCCTGGCAGCAGCCGATTGCCTCCAAGGTATTTGCCATGGAAGTGATCAGCGGCGGCGCCTGCCTGGAGGCGCTCTTGGACGAACAGTTCCGTGACTGGTTTGCCGGCCGCGTCGCGGTATTTCGCGCTTGGACCGCCGCCGGCAAAATGGACGCAGTCGATCCGCTGCACCTGATTTTTCTGCTCTGGTCGAGCACCCAACATTACGCTGACTTTGCCGTGCAAATAGGCAGTATGCTCAGCCAGCGCCACCCGCCAGAGGCGCGTCTGGACCAGGTGTGCGCGAGCTTGACCGGAATAATTTTGCAAGGCTGTGGCGTTAGGGTTGATAAAGCACGTCAGAGGCAGACGAACTCACCGCGTTTTTCGAATATCCTCTCCTCCACTGGAGCAGGGCTGGGAATGGAATGACAAACCACAAGATTAAAATCCGCCGCAAAAACGTCGAGAAAATCCTTCTGGCCGCCGAGCAAGTCTTTGCCGAGCAAGGCCATGCCGGCACGTCTATGTCGGACATCGCCAAGCGCGCCGACCTGCCGCGCTCAAATCTGCACTACTACTTCACCACCAAGGACGACCTGTACCGCGAGGTGCTGGTTAACCTGCTGAGCGTGTGGGAATTGGAAGGCGCCTGCTTTGTGCACTTTGATGACCCGCGCGTAGTGCTGACCAGCTACGTACGGGAAAAAATGACCCACTCGCGCACGCGCCCGCACGGCTCCAAGCTGTGGGCCAACGAAATCATGCATGGCGCGCCGTTGTTTCGCGACATATTGGATGAGCACTTGTTTGCTGGGGCCAAGTTCAAAGAGAACAAGATTCGTCAGTGGGTTGAAGAGAAACGCATCAAGCCGGTGGAGCCGTTTGCGTTGTTGTATCTGATTTGGGCATCGACCCAGCACTACGCGGATTTTGATTATCAGGTGACGGCGTTGAATGGGCATCAGCCGTTGAGTGATCAGCAGTTTGAGCAGGCGGTGCAGACAATTACGGCGGTTGTTTTGCGGGGGATTGGGTTGGAGCCTTAACGCCCGACGGACGTAGGGTGTGCTGTGCGCACCAGCTTTTGATCTTCTTCCTTACTGCGTGTGCTGGGCGTTCTGTTTCGCGCCTTACGCGCGACTCACTTTTTCCAGTCGCCGGGATGCCGGACCAGAAAAAAGTAAGCAAAAACGCTTGCCCCTACCTTGGGTCTACGCTGCGCTGCGACTTCCCTCGCTACGTCGTTGCTTCAGGGGCACGGCACAACGGGCCTTCCATGGCCCGATGTGCCTCTCGCGGCGTCCCTGCCGCTCAACCTAGCCGGCGCCCCCTTACACAACGACTCCGCTCGGCCTGCGATGAACGGGGCGGGTAGATCACAAGCCAAATCAAAAGCTCCCAAACTGTCCGCCGTCCGCAAGCGGGAGAAGGAGCAGATCGGTGCAACCTGCCACAACTCGGTCTGGCCCCCTCTCCCGCTTGCGGGAGAGGGCTGGGGTGAGGGGCTGTTGATCTCGTAGGGTGTGGTTAGGGCAGTGCAGTCTCGGCAAACGGCCTTGTCACCAATCCCAACTGCGCGCGAAAGCTTTCCATATCAAAAATGGTGCACAGTTCTTCAATTTCGCCGCTGCAGGTGAGGGTCCAGCAGGCCATGGCGGAGATGCTGAGGATTTTGTCGCTGGCGGGGTAGCCGAGGGATGGTTTTTCCAGGGTGCCGATCAGGGTGCTCCAGGTGAAGACTTTGTTGCCTTCGGCGATGACTTCTTCAACAACGACCACTAGATCGGGCATGGCGCTGCGAATTTCCAGCACCAGTTGGCCAAAGGCGGCGCTGTCGAGCGGGCGGCCGACAAAGGAGCTTTTGTAGATAAAACTTTTGCTGTGCAGTTGTTCTGCGAGGGCGATTCGACCTTTGTTCCATGACAGGTCGATGTGGTGGCGAACCAGCCTTTTCATATCATCCAATGACATAGCGGCGCTCTGCGGGTTGCTTCGTGGGAAAAATCCGAAGCAACTGTGCAGGCGCCGCTGTCATTAGGCATTGGCCGAAACGCCAGTCCATTGGCGTCATATAAACGACCTGTGTTATTGGCACTTTCAAGATTCCCACAGTGCCGAAGCGAAGTGCGTTGCTTACAACCAACCACTGGCCTGCATGGCTTTGTAAATGGCGATACCGGCCAAAACAAAAAACGCCGTAGCCGCCAGGCGCCGAATCAAGGTGAGCGGCAGCTTGTCGGCGGCAAAATTACCGGCCAATACCACCGGCACGTTGGCGATCAACATGCCCAGCGTGGTGCCAATAATCACCAGCCATAGCTCGGGGTATTGCGCCGCCAACATCACGGTTGCGATTTGGGTTTTGTCGCCGATTTCGGCCAGAAAGAAGGCAATCAGGGTGGTCAGGAACGGCCCGAATTTGCGTGCGGTGGTGGTTTCGTCGTCGTCAATTTTGTCCGGCACTAATGTCCATAGCGCGGTAGCGGCAAAGCTCACCGCCAGCACCCAGTGCAGCACCACATCGGAGAAGAACCCGCTAACCCAGGCGCCCACGGCACCGGCGGCAGCATGGTTGGCCAACGTGGCAGCAACGATACCGGCGATGATCGGCCAGGGTTTACGGAAACGCGCCGCCAGAATCAGGGCGAGCAGCTGGGTTTTATCGCCAATTTCTGCCAAGGCGACAATACCGGTTGGAACAAGAAGGGAATCAAGCATCAGGCTTCCTCAGGGGCGGGTAGACACGGCTATGACACGAACTACTTCCCGCCCCGGGTAAGGAGTTACGTGTCATAGGTCTTGTCAAACCCCTGGGTCCGTCTAGGCGGACCTTGGGTCGCACGCGCCATGCTCTGAGGAGCAAGTATGTTGACGCGGGCCGGGCGAAGCACCGGGCATTTTCATCGAGAAAATCGGTACTTGCGGGAGACTACTCCCCTAGGACGGGGCGGATTCTGCCCGAGAGCGCTGTAGGGAGCAAGGCAAAATTAATGACGTTTGGCGCGGTAAATGCGAAAGCCCTGACCTTCACCCAACACTGCGCACGGCCCCAGGTGTTCTTCAATAATGGGCGCGTATTTCAAAAAGCTGTTGGCCACCAGGCGCAGCTCGCCTTTGTGCTCCAGGTGTTTTTTTGCCTGGCGCAGCAGGTGTTCGGTGGCTTGGTAATGGGTGTGCACGCCTTCGTGGAAAGGCGGATTGGTAAGGATGCCCATGAGGTTTTTCGGCGCGGCGTCGACGCCGTCGCCGGTAATGACTTCGGCCTGTAAGTGGTTGGCCGCAAGGGTCAGCCGACTGCTGGCTGCGGCAAAGGCGTCAACGTCCAACATCGTCACCTGGCTGTCGGGATAACGGCGTTTTAGCACTGCCCCGAGCACGCCAGCGCCGCAGCCGAAGTCGAGCAAATGACCTGTGGGTAACTTGTCCAAATGCTCGAGAAACAAAGCGGTGCCGCGATCCAGGCGACCATGGCTAAACACCCCTGGCAGGCTGATGACCGTCAGCGGGCCATCGTCCAGGGGCAGCTCATAACGCTGGGCCAAGGCCTGCAAGTCCGGCTGACTTGGCGCCTGTTCCACCGTCACTTGCCAGAGCTGACAATGCCGCGCGCTGTCGAGTTTGCGCGGCTTGCCGAAGGGTTGCAGTTGCTTGGCGGCGCGCTCGATACCGGCGCGTTTTTCCCCCACCAGAAACAGCTCGCGGCCGGCCAGTCGCGAGGCCAGCGCCTGCAACAGATAGTCGGTGAGCTCGCGGGATTTCGGCAGAAACACCACGGCGGCGTCGAAGGTTGGCTCGCCCGGTGCTACGCCAAACTGGCAACGTTCGGGGAAGCGCGCGCTCAGCGCGTTATGGTCGCCGGCATGCCAGCTCCAGCCATGGGCAGCGGGCAGTTGGCCGAGCAGGTCATCGGCCGGCAAACCTACCAACAAGAGGTTGCCGGTGAATAACTCGGGCTGGCGCAGCAGCACTTCGCTTCGCGGGTCCATGGGGTTCTCCTTGAAAGAGCGCTGGGGAAAAAGCCCGGCAGCTTAGCTGACCTGCCGTTTAGGCGCACCGTTGAAAAACGCGGCCGCGTTCTCGCTGAGTTGCCCAACGATCCGCTGGCGCGCCTCGCGGCTGCCCCAGGCGCTGTGGGGGGTGATGATCAGGCGCGGAATATCCTCGGCCAGCAGCGGATTGCCATGGGTGGGCGGCTCCTGAATCAGCACGTCGGTCGCCGCGCCGCCCAGGTGACCACGGCGCAAGGTGTCCGCCAGCGCCTGCTCATTGACCAAGCCACCGCGCGCCGTGTTGATCAGATAGGCCGTGGGTTTCATCAGGTCCAGTTGCGGCGTGTCGATCAGATTTTTCGTCTGCTCGTTCAGCGGGCAATGCAGGGTCAGGGCATCCACCTGCGGCAGCAGTTCCTCCAGTGGCAGGCGGTTATCGCGGGCAGGGCGCCCGGGCAATTGGCCAAACAACACGCGCATACCAAAGGCCTCGGCCAGCTTGGCCACCGCGCCACCCAATTCGCCATGGCCGAGCAGGCCTAGGGTTTTGCCTTCCAGTTCGACGATGGGGTAATCCAGCAGGCAAAACATCTTCGCTTGCTGCCACTTGCCTGCACGAATATCGCGCTGGTAATCGGGCAAACGGGTGGCCAATGCCAGCAGCAGCATCAGTGTGTGCTGCGCCACCGACGGCGTGCCGTAACCCTGGCAATTACTCACCACCACACCGTGCTCGCGGGCGGCGGCGAGGTCGACATTATTAGTGCCGGTGGCGGCCACCAACACCAACTTCAGTTGCGGGCAGGCAGCGAAGGTGTCGGCGCTGATCGGGGTTTTATTGGTGATCACCACAGCGGCGTTTTGCAGCCGTTGGGCCACTTGTTCCGGGGTGGTCAGACCATGCAGCGTCAGCGCGCTAAAGGCGGCGTGAAGCGGCGCCAAATCGAGGTCGCCGAGGTCGAGGGAGTCGTGATCGAGGAACACGGCGCGGCTGGAAACGGTCATCAGCTGTACCTTTTTTGCAGACGGGGAGGGGCGTATCGTTGCCAGCCTACCTTACTCTGGAGCGCCACTATGTACCTGACGGAGTTTCTTACCGTTGCCCTGATTCACCTGCTGGCCGTGGCCAGCCCAGGGCCAGACTTCGCTGTGGTGGTGCGTGAAAGCGTGGCTAATGGGCGCCGGGCTGGAACATGGACAGCACTGGGTGTGGGCTGCGCGATTTTTCTCCACGTTACCTATTCCTTGCTGGGCATTGGCCTGATCGTGTCGCAGTCCATCGTGCTGTTTAGCGCGTTGAAATGGCTGGCGGCGGCCTACCTGGTTTACATCGGCATCAAGGCCTTGCGCGCGCAGCCAGCGGCAGCGGGTGGCGAGCAAGAATTGCTGATTGAACCGGTGCAGCGCTCGGCGCGTGGGGCGTTTGTCAGTGGCTTTGTCACCAACGGCCTGAACCCCAAGGCCACGTTGTTTTTCCTTTCCTTGTTTACCGTGGTGATCAACCCGCATACGCCGCTGTGGGTGCAGGCCGGTTATGGCGTGTACCTGGCAGCCGCTACGGCGATGTGGTTTTGCATGGTGGCCTGGCTATTTAGCCAAGAACGCGTGCGCGCCGGGTTTAGCCGGATGGGGCACTGGTTTGATCGGGCGATGGGCGTGGTATTGATTGGCTTGGGCGTGAAGGTGGCGTTTGCCAAGTTGCCGTAATCGCCAGAGCAAAAAACCCTCTCCCCCGGCCCCTCTCCCGCAAGCGGGCGAGGGGAGCAAGTTTGCGCTCGCGGTTATTGCGCGATCAGCTCCCTCTCCCGTTTACGGGAGAGGGTTGGGGTGAGGGGCTTTTGTTTTTCGCTTGCGGCCTAGATCAGCTCAACCGCCACCGCAGTCGCCTCACCCCCACCAATGCATAACGCTGCCACGCCGCGTTTGCCGCCGGTATTTTTCAGCGCATTAATTAAAGTCAGGATAATCCGCGAACCAGTCGAGCCCACTGGGTGGCCTTGCGCGCAAGCACCGCCATAGACGTTGACCTTGGCATGGTCCAACCCATGCTCACGCATAGCCAACATGGTCACCATGGCAAACGCTTCGTTGATTTCAAACAGGTCAACGTCGCCTTTGTTCCAGCCGGTTTTGGCGAACAAATTGGTGATTGCGCCGATGGGCGCAATGGTGAATTCGCTGGGGTCCTGGCTTTGCGTGGCGTGGCCGACGATCTTGGCCAGCGGCGTAAGACCACGACGCGCCGCCTCGTCAGCGGTCATCAGTACCAAGGCACTGGCACCGTCGGAGATCGAGCTGGCGTTCGCCGCCGTGATGGTGCCGTCTTTACGAAAGGCCGGTTTTAGCCCCGGAATTTTTTCCAAGTTGGCGTTAAGCGGCTGCTCATCGTCCTTAACCACCACCTCGCCTTTGCGGCTGGTGACGGAAACTGGGACGATTTCCGCCGTCAGCGCGCCATCGGCAATCGCCTTCTGCGCACGCTTCAACGACTCGATGGCATAGGCGTCCATTTCTTCGCGGCTGATGCCGTATTTGTCAGCGGTCTCTTGCGCAAACGAGCCCATCAGGCGCCCGGTGCGGGCATCTTCCAGGCCGTCGAGGAACATATGGTCCTTGATTTCGCCGTGGCCCATGCGCAGGCCGCTGCGGGCTTTTTCCAGGATGTAGGGGGCGTTAGACATGCTTTCCATACCGCCGGCGACCATCACCGAGTTGGTGCCGGCCTTGAGCAGGTCGTGGGCGAGCATGACGGCTTTCATGCCCGAGCCGCAGAGTTTGTTGATGGTGGTGCAGCCGGTGGCGCTGGGTAGGCCGGCATTCAGCGAGGCTTGGCGAGCGGGGCCTTGTTTCAGGCCGGCGGGCAGTACGCAGCCCATGATCACTTCCTGTACATCGGCGGCCTGAATGCCGGCGCGTTGTACCGCTGCACGGATGGCGGCAGCGCCGAGATCGACGGCTGGCACGCTGGAAAGGCTGCCCTGGAAACCACCCATGGGGGTGCGGGCGCCGCTGACGATAACGATGTCTGACATGTGCTTGTCCTCTTGTTGTTCTAACAGGGTGTCTGGTGCAGCCGTTGAACACCGGCCGATGGAGGGGATTCTACCCTGTGACTAAAAGTGGCCAAAGAGTCACGCGCAAATCATTCTTTTGACTGATTTATGCCTAGCGCCAGGGCTCTAGAGTGCGCCTCATAAGAAAACCTCAGTCCTGTGTGCATAGGTGCCCTCATGCTGCAAACCCGTGTAATCAAACCCGCCGACAACGCTTACCAAGCGCCGCTGTTGATCAAACGCTTGCTGCTGTCGGGCAGTCGCTATGAGAAAACCCGGGAAATCGTCTACCGCGATCTGGTGCGCTATAGCTACCTGACGTTTAACGAGCGCGTCGCCCGCCTGGCCAACGTGCTGACCAATGCCGGTGTGAAGGCCGGTGACACTGTGGCGGTGATGGATTGGGACAGCCACCGTTACCTCGAATGCATGTTTGCCGTGCCGATGATTGGCGCGGTGCTGCACACCATTAATATCCGCCTTTCGCCTGAACAAATTCTGTACACCATGAACCACGCCGACGACCGTTTCGTTCTGGTCAACAGCGAGTTCCTACCGATTTATCAGGGCATTGCCGGCGCGCTGACCACGGTGGAAAAAACCATCCTGCTCACCGATGGCGCGGATAAAACCGCTGACCTGCCAGGCCTGGTCGGCGAGTACGAACAATTGCTGGCCGCCGCCAGCACGCAGTACGACTTCCCCGACTTTGACGAAAATTCCGTCGCCACCACCTTCTACACCACCGGCACCACCGGTAACCCCAAAGGCGTGTACTTCACCCACCGTCAGTTGGTGCTGCACACCATGGGCATGGCCAGCATGATGGGCGCGGTACAAACGCCGCGGTTGATGGCTAACGACGACGTGTATATGCCCATTACGCCGATGTTCCATGTGCATGCCTGGGGCGTACCTTATGTGGCGACCATGTTGGGTATCAAACAGGTGTACCCGGGCCGTTACGATCCAGAGTTGTTGGTGGGCTTGTGGAGCAAAGAAAAGGTCACGTTCTCCCACTGCGTACCGACCATTCTGCAAATGGTGATGAACGCCAAGGCCGCGCAGGACGTGGACTTTAAAGGCTGGAAAATCATCATCGGCGGCAGCTCGCTCAACCGCTCCCTTTACGACGCCGCCAAAGCCCGTGGCATTCATCTGACCGCGGCCTACGGCATGTCGGAAACCTGCCCGATGATTTCCTGCGCTCATATGAATGACGAACTGCTGGCCGGCAGCGAAGACGAGCGCACCACTTACCGCATCAAAGCCGGCGTGCCGGTGCCGTTGGTGGAAGCGGCGATTATTGATGCCGATGGCAAGTTCCTCCCCGCCGATGGCGAGGCCCAGGGTGAGTTGGTGCTGCGTGCGCCCTGGCTGACCCAGGGTTATTTCCGCGAACCGCAGAAGAGCGAAGAGCTGTGGGAAGGCGGCTGGCTGCACACCGGCGACGTGGCGACGCTGGATAACATGGGCTTTATCGATATTCGCGACCGTATCAAAGATGTGATCAAAACCGGCGGCGAGTGGATTTCTTCGTTGGAGCTGGAAGACCTGGTTAGCCGTCACCCCGGCGTGCGCGAAGTAGCGGTAGTGGGAATTCCCGACCCGCAGTGGGGCGAGCGCCCGTTTGCCCTGTTAGTGGCCCGTGACGGCCATAGCCTTGACGCGAAAAGCTTGAAGGAACACCTCAAACCTTTCGTTGAGCAGGGCCTGCTGAGCAAGTGGGCGATCCCTTCGCAAATTGCCCTTGTTACCGAAATTCCCAAGACCAGCGTGGGCAAGCTGGACAAAAAGCGTATCCGCCTGGATATCGCCCAATGGCAGGAGGCCGGCAGCGCCTTTTTGTCCACCGTTTGAATGTAACGGGCCGTACACACGCTATACGGCCCGCCGCCCAAGCAAGCGCTTGGCCGCGCACGCACTGGCGTTAACCCGTTTTCACCTCGTTCGCAGCATTAAAAACCGCCGAAACCTGCATTCCAGAGTGCTTGGCGCGTTCAAATCACACTTTAGATGGATCATTGCTTAGATCCTTGTGGCTATAGTCCCTGCCATCCATAACAAAAAAACAAACATGGAGTAGCGTCGATGACAACAACAAGAACGTTCTGGCGCCTGGCAAAACTGCCACTGGCTGTCAGCCTCGCCACCACCCTCGCCACACCGGCGTTCGCAGTCACATTTAACGTTGGTGAAATCGAAGGCTCGTTCGACTCGTCGCTCTCTGTGGGCGCGAGCTGGTCGACCCAGGATGCTGATAAAGACCTGATTGGCGTGAATAACGGCGGCAACGGTCTGTCGCAGACCTCCGATGATTCCCATCTGAACTTCAAGAAGGGCGAAACCTTCTCGAAGATCTTCAAAGGTATCCATGACCTCGAATTGAAATACGGCGACACCGGCGTGTTTGTTCGTGGCAAGTATTGGTACGACTTTGAGCTGAAAGACGAAGATCGCGAATTCAAACAGATCTCGGATAACAACCGTAAAGAAGGCGCTCAGTCTTCCGGCGGCCAGATCCTCGATGCCTTCGTCTATCACAATTACCAGATCGCCAATCAGCCAGGCTCCGTGCGTTTAGGGAAGCAAGTGGTGAGCTGGGGTGAAAGTACCTTTATCCAAAACGGTATCAACGCCGTTAACCCGATCGACGTTTCTGCTTTCCGCCGCCCTGGCGCTGAAATCAAGGAAGGTTTGATTCCAGTAAATATGTTCTTCGTGCAGCAGAGCCTGACTGAAAACCTGTCGGCGGAAGCTTTCTATCAGCTGGAATGGGACCAGACCGTTACCGACAACTGCGGCACTTTCTTCGCACAACCTGACATCGTTTCGGATGGCTGCGATAGCAACTTGGCTGTTCTGCGTACTCGTGAAGGCGTTCGTGCTGCTGCGTTCAATCAGGTTATTGCTGGCGGTGGCTCAGTAGCACTTGCCAACGCAACGGCGAATGGCGCCCTTGCAGGCCTAGCCGCACGCGGTGTGAATTGGGGTGACCCTGATGAAGGTGTGATTGTTAAGCGCACCGGTGATCGCGATGCTCGTGATAGCGGCCAATGGGGCGGTGCGTTCCGCTACTTTGCTGACGAACTGAACACAGAGTTCGGTGCGTACTTCATGAATTACCACAGCCGTGCGCCGATTTTCAGCGCTACCGCTCCCGGTGCGGCGACCTATGCTGGCGCGGGCGCGCTAGGCGCAAGCCTGGCGCCGTTGATCATCGCGGGCAACTCTTCGTATTTCATGGAGTACCCGGAAGATATCCGCCTTTATGGGCTGAGTTTCTCTACCACATTGCCCGACGGCACAGCGTGGAGTGGTGAGCTTAGCTATCGTCCGAACGCCCCTGTGCAGATCAACTCAACTGACATCCTCTACGGCGGTGTGAAGCTGCTAGGCGGCGCTTACGCAAATGCCTCGACGCTGAACGGCGCAATCGGGGAGGACTTGCATGGCTATAAGCGTAAGGAAATCACCCAGTTCCAAACTACATTTACCCACTTCTTTGATCAGGTGATGGGTGCCGAGCGTTTTACCTTGGTGGGCGAGGTTGGCGTCAGCCACATTGGCGGTTTGGAAAGCAATTCCGACATTCGTTATGGGCGCGACCCAAGCTATGGCCCAGGTCCTCTCGCCGCTACTGGCGGGCAAAATACCTGCAATGTGCTCAACCGCGCGACACTGGGAACCAACACCAAGAACGTCTCCAAATACTGCGAAAACGACGGCTTCGCTACGTCGACCTCGTGGGGCTACCGTGCTCGTGCTATCTGGGATTACAACAGCGTTTTCGCTGGTATCAACCTGAAGCCGAACGTCGCTTGGTCGCATGACGTGAGTGGTTATGGCGCTAACGGCCTGTTCAACGAAGGCGCTAAAGCCGTGAGCTTGGGTGTCGATGCTGACTATCAAAACACCTACACCGCCAGCCTGTCGTACACCAACTTCTTCGGTGGCGACTACAACACCTTGGCAGACCGCGACTTCGCCGCACTCAGCTTCGGCGTGAACTTCTAAGCAGACAGGAACTTTGAGGAAGGCTATGACTATGAAAATAACAAAGAGTCTGCTGAACACCGGCGCTGCATTGGCACTGTCGTTGTTGGCTACTAGCGTAATGGCCGCCGTTTCGGCCGAGGAAGCTGCCAAGCTCGGTACTACCTTGACTCCGGTCGGTGCAGAAATGGCCGGCAACGCCGATGGCACCATTCCAGCCTGGACCGGTGGCTTGCCGCAGAACGCCGGCACGGTGGACAGCAAAGGCTTTCTGAGCGATCCGTTCGCCAACGAAAAACCGCTGTTCACCATCACCGCCGCGAACGTCGAGCAGTACAAAGCCAAGCTCACCCCTGGCCAGTACGCGATGTTCAAACGCTACCCGGAAACCTACAAAATTCCGGTCTACACCACTCACCGTACCGCTACCGTGCCGGCTGATGTGCAGGCTGCCGTGAAGAAAAACGCCGTTAATACCAAGCTGGTGCAAGGTGGTAACGGTCTGGAAAACTTCACCACTGCCTACCCGTTCCCGATTCCAAAAGATGGTGTGGAAGCGATCTGGAACCAGATCACCCGTTATCGCGGCGGCAGCTTGAAGCGTCTGGTTACTCAGGCCACTCCGCAGGCCAACGGCTCCTACTCGCTGGTGTACTTCGAAGACCAGTTCACCTTCCGCGCCAACCTGACCGACTACGACCCGAACAAGCCAAGCAACATCCTGTTCTACTTCAAGCAACAGGTAACCGCTCCGTCGCGCTTGGCCGGTAACGTACTGCTGGTGCACGAGACCCTCGACCAAGTTAAAGAGCCGCGCCTGGCGTGGATCTACAACGCCGGTCAGCGTCGCGTACGTCGCGCTCCGCAAGTGTCGTATGACGGCCCAGGTACCGCCGCCGACGGCCTGCGTACTTCGGACAACTTCGACATGTACAACGGCGCGCCAGATCGTTATGACTGGAAGCTGATGGGCAAGAAAGAGATCTACATTCCGTACAACAACTACCGCCTCGATTCGCCGAACTTGAAGTACTCGGACATCATCAAGGCCGGTCACATCAACCAGGACCTGACCCGTTACGAGCTGCACCGTGTATGGCACGTAGTTGGCACCCTGAAAGAAGGCGAGCGCCACATCTACGCCAAGCGTGACTTCTACCTTGACGAAGATACCTGGCAGGTTTCCGAAGGCGACCACTACGACGGCCGTGGCACCCTGTGGCGCGTAGCTGAGGCCCATGCTGAGTTCTACTACGACAAGCAAGTGCCGTGGTACACCCTGGAAACCCTGTATGACCTGCTGTCCGGTCGTTACATTGCCCTGGGCATGAAGAACGAAGAGAAATCGGCCTACGACTTCAACCTGAAAGCCTCGGAGTCGGACTACACCCCAGCCGCTCTGCGTCAGTCGGGCGTACGTTGATCTAACCTTGCTGTACAAAAAAAACCGGCCACGAGGCCGGTTTTTTTATGGGCGCGATCGAGGTGATTGCGCAGGCGTTTGGGTAGGGTGTGCTGTGCGCACCAAGCGGTTGCGGGGTTGGCGCCTTGGTGCGCACTGCACACCCTACGGGCCTGGGTTTACTTGTTTAACGGAAAAAACCGCTGGAATATCGGTGATAACGCTTCAAATGCATCAGCCAAGCGTCTAGGCTGCAAAGCGTTCGCGTATCTGCTCTGTTACCACCGGCTGCTGCCAAAGCCGTTGCTCAATCAGTGCCGACCCCCGGCTCAAGGAGTGAGGTTTGCTTATTCCCACGGTAGGCGCAGCCCGCTGCTGCGAACTGTCACCAAGCACTACAACAAGAATCTGCTGATGACTGATCTTTCCAGTTCCCAAGGCTTGGCTTTTCCTGCCATCCCTCCCGCCGAGGGCCGCTTCTTCCGTCCGCCGCTGCCGGCTGGGTATGTCACCCGCCCGCGTTTGTGTGAGCGGTTGGTCGGCGGGCTGTCCGGTCGCTTGTTGTTGTTTACCGCACCGGCCGGCTTTGGCAAAAGCTCGCTGGCGATTGAATTCTGCGAACGTTTACCGGGCCAGTGGCAAAGCTTATGGCTGGGGCTTAGCCAGATGGACAGCGACCCCGGCCGGTTCCTTGAGCGCCTGGTGCTCGGTCTGCAACGTTGTTTTCCGGGCCTCGGTGAAGAGGCGCTGGGCCTGCTCAAACTGCGTCAGCGCCACCAGCCGTTTGCTTTTGAAGAATGGCTCGACGGTTTACTTGATGAGCTAACCAAGCGCCTCGATCCGGCCACGCCGCTCTTGCTGGTTTTGGACGACTACCACCTGGCCCAAGGCCCGGTGCTGGACCGTTGTCTGCAATTTTTCCTCAATCATTTGCCGGCCGGTTTGCTCTTGCTGGTTACCAGCCGCCAACGGCCGAACTGGCACCTGGCGCGGCTGCGTTTGTCGCGGCAACTGTTGGAGCTGCAAGAGCAAGACTTACGCCTGACCGATGGCGAGTCCAGCCAACTGCTGCAAAGCCAGGGCGTGAATCTGCACGGCGAGGCCCTGGATACGCTGCTGCAACGCAGCGAAGGCTGGGTCGCCGGCCTGCGGCTATGGATGCTCGCTGCCAGCGAAGGCGGCGATGCGCCCAATTGGGGGCATTCGCTGGACGGCGCCGATGGTCTGATTCGCGACTATCTGTTGGAAGAAGTGATCGAAAGCCAAAGCGCCGAGGTGCAGGAGTTTCTCTACGAAACGGCCTTTCTTGAGCGCTTCTGCGTAGAACTGTGCGACGCCGTGCGCGAAGGCCATGACAGCAGCACGATTCTTCAGCACTTGCAGGCGCACCAAGTGTTTCTGGTGCCGCTGGATGAGCACGGGCGTTGGTTCCGTTATCACCACCTGTTTTCTGATTTGTTGCGTGCGCGCCTGCCGGTATCGCTAAGCCAGCCAGCGGCCAAATTGCACCTGCGCGCCTGCCGCTGGTTTAGCGGCCAGGGTTTGCTCGACGAAGCCATTGAACAGGCCTTGCGTGCCGGCCAGCCCGATGTGGCGGCCAGCCTGGTGCAAAACCTGTCGGAAGAACAACTGCTCGGCGAACAAAACGTGGCCATGTTGCTGCGTTGGAAAATGGACTTGCCAGAAAGCCTGCTGGGCAGCTCGCCACGCCTGATTGTGCTGTACGCCTGGGCCTTGGCCTTGGCCTGTCAGCTCGACGCCGCCGAAGACCTAGCCAGCCAGCTCGCGCGCTTTTTACCGGCGCCGAATGCGCGCGCGCAGCGCTCCATGATTGGCCAGTGGCTCGCGCTCAGCGGCGTGATCGCCCGGGGGCGCGGTGACAGTGCCCTGGCCGAATCCTATTGCAGCGAGGCGCTGTCGGCCTTGCCGCAGGAGCGTTGCGGGCAGCGCCTGATGTGCCTGTCGACCCTGGCCAACCTGGCCATTGTGCGCAACGACCTGTGGCGCGCCCGTGGCCTTAATCGGGATGCCCTGGAGTTGGCGCAGCGCTACGGCAATCCCCTGTTTGAGGCACTCGCTTATTACGACCGCGCCCGTGTGCTGCAAGCCCGTGGTGAAGTGCTGCGTGCTCAAGAAGAAGTGCGCCATGGCCTGGACTGTTTGCGCGGTCTGTCCGCCCAACGCCTATACGCCGTGCGTGCGCGCCTGACCTTGTACGAGGGGTATCTGCTCACCCTGCGTATGCAACCCGAAGCCGCCCGCGCCCGTTTGCTTGCTGGTATCAGTGAAGCCCGCGCCTGCCGCGACACCAGCGTACTGATCGGGCATTGCGTGCTGGCCACTATCGAAGGCCGCAGCGGTCGGTTGAACGAAGCGTTCGCTCAGCTCGCCGAAGCCGAACGGCTGATGCATATCTGGGACGTTCCGGCGATTTACTACCTGGCCATGATCACCGTGGTGAAGTGCGAGCTGTGGCTGATGCGCGGGCAGACTGAGCTGGCTGGTGACTGGCTATATCGCCTGGCCACCACCTACAGCGGCGAGCAAGCCGCCGCCGCGCCGGAGTACAACCCGCAACTGCCGCTGCATATCGAAATGCAGCAAGCGGTACTGGAACGTTTGCAAGGCCGGATGCCGGATGCCGAACGCCGCCTGCGCTCGCTGATCGCCCGTGCGCAAAGTGTGGGTGGGCAGTTGATGGGCGGCTTTGCCCAAGTGCAACTGACCCTGCTGCTGCTCGACCAAGGCCGCGACCGCGAAGCGCAGCATCAGTTGTTTAGCAGCATGGAGTCGGCCATCGGTGGCGGTTTGTTGCCTTTTACCGAGCTGCTGCAAAAGCGTCCGCAGTGGCTGCGTGAACAACTGCTGCCGCGCCCTGGCTGCCCGTTACGGGAAAAACTGCTGAGCATCTTGCCTGAGCTGGAAGAGCAAGAGGCCGAGGTGATCGACAGTGGCATTCAGGCTGAAGCGCTAAGCGGGCGGGAGTTGGCCGTGCTGAAACTGATTGCCCAAGGCTGCTCCAACCAGGAAATCAGCGAGCAACTGTTTATCTCCCTGCACACGGTAAAAACCCATGCGCGGCATATCAACAGCAAGCTTGGGGTTGAGCGGCGCACCCAGGCGGTGGCCAGAGCCAAGGCGCTTGGGGTGTTGAAGTAAGAGAACCTGTCCAACCCAACCCTCTCCCCCGGCCCCTCTCCCGCAAGCGGGAGAGGGGTGACGAATATCTGCCCCCTCACTCGGTTAGTTCCCTGGCCGCCTGCGGGGAGAGGGGTGACGAAAATCTGCCTCCTCACTCGTTCAGCTCCCTCGCCCGCTTGCGGGAGAGGGTTGGGGAGAGGGGCTTTTGCTCTAACAATTCATCATGGCGCGGTGAGGTCCAATTTTTTCGCCGCAGGCTTAGCCGCCACCGGCTCTGCCAATTGCCGTTCCACATCCGTTTGAATCGCCACCAACGCGGGCAGCAGGTCATTCATGCTGCCGCGTACTTCGCTGTAAGCATGCTTATCCGCCAACTCCTGCACCCGCGCCAGTACCTGCGGGCGTACCTGGGCATTCAGGTGCACAAACAGCTCCGGCAATTGTTTGCTGATTTCCGCCGCATACAGCGCTAAATCCTCGCGGCCAAATTGCTTGGTCAGGCCCAAATAATCCAAGGCACTGGAGGTGAGCATGGCTGCCGCCTCTTTGGTGTCTTGCAAGCCTTGCAGGCGCACGGGGTTGCTTTGTTCGGGTTGTGACAGGGTCATCCAGAATTCGGTGGTGAGGGTGAATAGCACCGCTTGTTGGCGCAGCGAGTACGTCATCAGCCCCAGCGCTTCGGCGCCATAAGGTTGCTGCACGGCGTGAAAGTCGAAGTACAGGCGCATCAACTCTTTGAGCTGGAACAGCAGCTCACGCGCTTGGTTTTGCCGCAGTTCCAGCGGCGAGTAGATATTCAGCTGCGGGCGGAAGTTTTCTTCGCTGACCATGCGTTGGTAAATCGGCCCGGTGAACTCGCCGCTGCGCCGAGGCAGGGCGTTGGCCTGGGTTTTGTCGAGGGTTTGCAGGGCTTCGACCAGTTGCTGGTAGTCGCGGCTGCTCCAAGGTTTCTGGATATCGGGAATTTTCTGCCCCAGATAAAACAGCTCGGCGGCCGGCGATGTGCGGGCAACAACCAACAAAAGGATGGCCAGCGGCCAGAGCAGGCGGCGTGTTAGCTTCATCGACGGGGCGTTCCGGCAGAGGGTTTTTATAGGTATGGGTGCGAGAGTACCCAGCCCGGTCCGGCGCGTCACCTAAGCGTAGGTTGGGGCACAACGTTGGGGGGCGCGATGGAAGCAGAAAAAGCCGAGCAGGGCGCCGTATTGGCGGTGTTCGAAGACCTCGGTGGCTACGGTGCGGTCGCCCGCCAGCAGGGCGAGCTGGCCGATGGGCCGCTGGTGGGGCATTTGCAGCGGATCAATATTCAGCTGACGGCCATCCCGGTGTTTGCCCGCAAGGGCTTGAGCGAGACCACGGTTAACGACCTGCTGGCTGCCGCCAACGTGTCGCGCCGCACCTTCTACAAATACTTCGACAACAAAATGGACGTGCTCGAAGGCATCTACCAAACCGCCGTGGTCCTGCTGCTGGCGCGCTTTCGCGATATGCAGCAAGGCGCCGGCAGCCCGCAGCAATGGCTGCGCACCATGGTGGGTTGTTTCTTCGACTATCACTCGGCGGTGGGCCCAATCATTCGCCTGATGCAGGAGGAGGCATTACGCGCCGACTCGCCGCTGGCCCGCCATCGTCAGCGCGCCCATGTGGAAATGACCGCGCTATTGGTCGAGCGCCTGGAGCACGATGGCCAGCACCGCGACCCGCTGACCTACCGCGCGCTGATCTGGGCGCTGGAAACCACCTCGTTGGAATTGCTCGGCCGCTCGGCCACGCGGGTAGAAATCGAACACGCCAAAACCGTGCTTAGCGATTTGCTGATTGCCGCGCTATGCCCCGTCACAACCTAGGTTGGGGCGCGAGCACGCGGTGCCCATGCTTTGATGCGAGACCAATAACAAGATTGTCGAGGTCTTTGCATGACTGCTTCCAGCCTGACTCTAGCGCCGCCACTGGCGGTGGGTTTTGCCCGTTTGGGTTTTGGTGCGCTGCCCTTGGATCGCCTGAAAGCCCGCTACGCCAACGCCGATAGTGGCTCGCGGTTTATCGAGCTGGACGGCTTTAACGTGCACTACCGCGATGAGGGCTCGCGCGACAAACCGGCGCTGGTGCTGATTCACGGCGTGGTTGCTTCCCTGCACACCTGGGACGGC
Source organism: uncultured Pseudomonas sp. (assembly GCA_964543145.1). GTDB lineage: Bacteria > Pseudomonadota > Gammaproteobacteria > Pseudomonadales > Pseudomonadaceae > Aquipseudomonas. Next base: position 73,187 of record CAZIWV010000004.1, on the reverse strand, counting down.
TGGATCGCGGCCTTTGCCGAGCACTACCGCATTATCCGCTTCGACGTGCCTGGCTTTGGCCTGACGGGCCCGGCGCGTGATGGCGTGTATTCGGCCGAGCGGATGGTAAAAATATTCAGCCTGTTGCTCGACCACTTGGGCGTGAGCAAGGCGGTGGTGGCTGGCAACTCCCTGGGCGGCTATATCGCCTGGAACTTCGCCCTGGCGCAGCCGCAGCGGGTGGAGAAATTGATACTGATCGACCCAGCCGGTTACCACATGCACAAGGTGCCGTTGATGATTGCCGCAGCAGCGCTGCCGGGCGCGACCTGGGCCATGCCGCTGTGGATGCCGCGCGCCTTGATTGCCCAGGGCATCAAAGAGGTTTACGGCGAGCCGGGGCGGATCAAACCGGGCGTGGTTGAGCGCTATTACGACCTCAGTCGCCGGCCGGGTAACCGCCGCTCGATGATGGATATCTTCCGCGTGCTGCTCAAAGTTAACCGCGAAGAACTGCACGGCACGCCGGCGCGGGTGGCACAAATCACCACGCCAACACTGCTGATGTGGGGCGACCGCGACCGCTGGATTTCGCCCAAGCATGTGCCGTTATGGCAGCGCGATTTGCCCGGCATTCAGGTGAAGACCTATGCGGGCGTTGGGCATATTCCGATGGAGGAAATTCCCCAGCAGAGTGCGGCGGATGCGTTGCGGTTTTTGCAGGGTTAAGTGCTGTGGGATGATCGCGCCTGGCGTGGGACTGGCGTTTGCAGGTTGCCCTCACCCCAACCCTCTCCCGCGAGCGGGAGAGGGGGCTTGATCGGTGTACGGCGCGAGGTCGCGATTTAGCCCCCCTTGCCCGCTGACGGGAGAGGCGGCTTGATCGGTGTAAGGCGCGAGGTCACGGTTTAGCTCCCTCTCCCGCTTGCGGGAGAGGGGCTGGGGGTGAGGGCCGCAGGCGCCGCTGATCTTTAAGGCTCTATCGCCACCGGCACCGACTTCACCCAGCCCAGCAGTGGCGGCCACTGCAGCGCGTACCAAACAACAAACCGCTGGGGTTCAAGCCAACGGTTTTTGTTGTTGCAGAGAACGTCTTGTCGAAAGCTTCAGGCCGTCTGCGCCAAAGCCTGCGGCTCGCTAGGTTCAAACTCGGCACGCGAGGCGTACAGCAGCTCGATGTTGTTGTGCTGCCACGGATGGAAACCGTCCTTGAAAAAATCCAGGTAGGTTTTGATCAGCGGGCGGAACACGCCGTGCTTGCCCCACATCCATTGGATGCCATCGCGCCACACTCGCCAGTTCCACAGCAGGCCATCCTGTTTAAGCATATGGGTCATGCCACGAAAGGTGTCGAGCACAAAAAAGAACGTGCCCATCACCATTGCCCGGCGCAGCAATTTGCGGCTGCCGCACACCTGGTTGTACACGTCGAAAGCCACCGCCTTGTGCTCGGTTTCCTCCAGCGCATGCCAGCGCCACAGGCGGATCAATTCCGGGTGAGCGCCTTCCAAGTGTTTGGGATCACGCAGCAAGCCGTCGGCCATGATCGCAGTGATATGTTCCAGCGCGGCAGTGGCGGCTAGCTGACGCTGCGGCGAGAATTTTTTCTGCGTATAGCGAATGCGCGCCTGGGCGCGTTTTTCAATGCGAGTGATGTTGTAACCAAGGTCGCGCAGACGGTTGCTGTATTCCAGATGCTCACGGCTGTGATGACCTTCCTGGCCGATAAAGCCGCGGATCTGTTCTTTCAATGCCGGGTCGCTGATCTGCTCGCGGTAATGGCGCACCGAGTCAATAAAGAAGCGCTCGCCGTCGGGAAACAACACCGACATGGCATCAAACAGATGGGTCTTGAACGCATCGCCGCTGTGCCAATGCCGAGGCAAGGGATTAGGCAAATCGAAATCCAGATGGCGTGGGCGAATCTGCAGTCCTTCGGGTGTGGTGCTGACCATGCTGACCATGCTGACTCCCTGAGTCGTTGCTTAACCATGGTTGTCACTATGGGCGGCGCGGGCAAGGGCGCACAGGTTGAGAGCTGCCAATGTTCGGGTCATATCCGGCCAGAGCATGGGCGTGTGCTCGGGCTGCCTTTGATCTCGTAGGGTGTGCTGTGCGCACCATTGCGCTCTTGCGGCGATCGCTTGGTGCGCACAGCACACCCTACGGCGGTGGGCCATTTTTTTGCTTTCTGCCTGCCATTTCCAAACCTTTAGGAGTGGTGCGCGGGCTTTGAACGCCAGACTATCCATGCCTCGTGCCGTCATTTATGGCCACCCATAACAACAACGATGAAGTCTAGCCACGATGAAGCAGTCCATGAATTTCGCCGCCGAGTTGGTGCCTATCGCCTATGCCAGCGCCCTGATCGACCTGGCCGCCGAGCTCGGTATACCCCGCGATGAACTGCTCCAGGCCGCGCGGGTAAAACCGCAGCTACTGCAAACCCCCAATGGCCGGCTGTCGTTTATCGACTTCAACCTGCTTGCCAGTGCTGCCCTGACCCTGTGCAAAGAACCAGCGCTGGGCCTGCTCCTTGGCCAGCGCTTGAACGTGTCGACCCACGGCATTCTTGGCTACGCCGTGCTCTCCAGCGCTACCCTCGACAAAGCCATTCAATTCGCCCTCAAGTACTACCGCGTGCTGGGGCTGGCCTATGAACTGGAACGCATCGAAGGCAGTGAACGTTCAGAATTGCGCGCCAGTGAAGCGATGCCCTTGGGCGCCCTGACCCGCTTTGCCGCCGAAGGCCTGATGTGCAGCCTGCACAGCATCGCGCAGTTCTTGTTGGGGGAAAAAATGCACGGTATTGAAGTCGGCTTTGCCTACCCGGCGCCGCTATATGCCGAGCGCTACCACGACGTCTTCGGCGCAAACGTGCAATTCGACCAGCCCTACCACCGCATCAGCATTCCCCAGCACTACCTGCAACGCCCCATGGCCCTGGCCAACCCGGCCACCGTGCAGATGTGCGAACAACAATGCGAAGCCCTGCTCGCCAGCCTCGACGTACAAGACGCCTTACTTACCCGCGTGCGCCGCCTGCTACTGGCCCGCCCCGGCGATTTCCCCGACCTCAACAGCGCCGCAAACGCCCTGCACACCAGCGGCCGCAGCTTGCGTCGGCACCTGTCTGCCATGGGCACCACCTACCAACAAGTGCTCGACGACGTGCGCAAACGCCTGGCCCTGCAATACCTGACCACCACGCATTTGCCGCTGTACGAGATTGCCTATTTGTTGGGGTTTAGCGACGCCTCGAACTTTCGCCGGGCGTTTAAGAAATGGACGGGGAAGTTGCCGAGCGATTATCGGCAGGAGGGCTAGGTTGACGCTGTCCACGATCCATGGACCGTGGACGCTCAGGCTGTTCTGACTTCGTTCAGCAGTTCAGGGTGACGATCCAGCAGCTTGAGCAGCTGTATCAGTGCCAGTGGCGGCTTGGTTTTGCCGGTTTCATAGCGGGAAAAAGCATTGATGCCGCCGCCGAAAATCTCGGCGGCTTCGCGTTGGTCTAGCGCCAGTTTCTTGCGCACGCTAGCGATAAAGTCGGGGTCGACAAGGTCGGCGTTGACTTGCCGGGAGAACGCCCGCATCGCTTTCATCACGCGGTCCGTCTCTGCCACCCCGAGAATTGACTCATCGCAGGCCGGGCAGAAATCGCCTGTCACCGCCGGGATAACAGTGGTTTCGCCTTTGTAGGTATAGGACTCGTCGCGGGTGTCATGCACCAGATCAGCGGCACCGCATACGGGGCATTTCATCGTCATAACTCCTTGAAGGATACGATCAGCACGTCATCAGCGACGGTCAATTTCAGATACACCGCGCCCAGGCAGGTACTTGGGCGGTAAACGTCTTGCCAAATTTTGTGGTCGGCATGGGTGGTCATGCTTTTACAGAACTCAGCCGGCTTTAAGGCCATGACTACAGCAAGCATGTCTTCGAGTTCAAAACCCAATTCACTCGCGCCAGTACGTGCAACTCGGGTGGTACGAACCCTACCAGCCGCCACCAATGCCTTAACGTGGGATAGCTTGCAATGCGGCGTGCCCTTTTCCATGGAAATTAACCTAGTTGGTTTAATTTGGCAAGTTGGTTAATTGCGTCCCTGCCGGCTTTTCATACTGCTTTGATGCGGAACGAGTTGATCTGGGAAGGTCTGTTGGATGGAAGCTTCACAGGGCCTAATTACGCGCCTGAAAGTTCGCTGCCGGTTTGCCGGTGGCGCTTGAAAGACAGGTGGTGGCAGGGGCAAGCTTTTGTCAGCGGGGGGATTGGCTGGGTTTAATCCTGATCATCCAGCGCAGCCAGCCGCTGCACTTCTTGCAAACTATCGGCGTGCAGCGCGCCGCTGCCGTACAGGGTTTCCAGCGCCGCTAGGCCTACTGTCACGTCTACGGGCCCCAGGGATTTTTTCAGGGCGAGGTAGGTCTCGCCCCAGCAGACAAAATTCCACGATGGGTTTTCGCTGACTAGAATCGGTGGCAGCAGTAGCAGGGGAATACGCTGTGGCGCGTGTTGAACACGGGCAGCGGGCAGGGTGCTGTCGAGCACGTTTTCCATGATGGCTGCCATGGGCATTTGCGCTTCGTATTGGGCAAAGGCGCTGTCGGCTTTTTGCTTCCAACCCGCTTCGAAGATGCTCAGGGCGTATTCATGAAAGGGCATTGTTTCAGGGCAGATGCCGGCAATTTCACCTTGGCGCGTGGCCACGGGAACGTATTCAGCGGCAACGGCGCGCTGGGCCATCAGCAGCCGGCCCAGGCGGGTAGGTGAGGGGATGGGCCATTGTGGCGACTGTTTGAAGTTAAGCCCTATTTTGCTGTTGGCAATCAGCTCGCTTACACCGGCAGCGGTAAGAAAGTGCTGCGGCCATTCCACGCGGGCGTATTGCCTGAGCCGTTCGACCACCTCTTCTCGATAGGGCGTTCTCAGGCCGAAAAAGCAGAAGTCTACGGTTGGAAGCCTGTCCGCTTGCGCGGGGATCAGGCGCCGGGAAAAGCCCAGTTCAACAAAGGCCGTCGGGCAAAAACGGGCGTAGTAAGGCACGGTGCTTTCCACCATGGTCCAGATAAAACGGGCGTGCTGCGCCGCTTCACTAAAGCCCTGAAATCGGTCGAGCCACTCGGCTTCCGTGCGCCAGTTAAAGCCCGTGCCGTCTGGTATTTCGGTGGCGATTATTCCGTATTCAATGCCCGCTTCGTGCAGCTTGGCCGCCATGCCAGGTTCGAAGTATTCCCAAAACAAATTGATCGCGGATTTTTCCACGTTGGTGTTGGAGAACGTGACGGTGTGCCCCAGGTCGAGCAGCCCGGCTTTGAACCAGTTGGCCATATCGGCCAACGTCGCTTTGCCGGTCGCGTGGTGGTTGGCGGTACAGAAGTGAAACCAGGCCATGGCGGCTCCTTTAGCCTTTTACAAAGGGCTTTAGCCAGCCGTGGGCTGCTGAGTGACGCAGCGTGAACCATAGCCACAGACGCACGCGCCAGCGCAGCGGCAGTTGGCGGTCGAGGGCGATGCGCTTGAAGTAGTAGAGGAAGGCGCTGTGATTGGTCGCCGGGCCTTCCCCTTGCGCTGGCGGCAGCGGGTCGCTGCTTGGCGGCTGGCCCTTGAGTGCGGCGATGGCGCGATTGGCGGCTTCGCGGCGGTTGTCTGAGAGTTTGATAAACGCTGAGTCGTCGTGAAAACGTCCACGTTTACTGTAGGTTTCGTCGTAGGTGGCCTTGCCGGTGCGGTAGTGCAGGTGTTCGAAGATGACGTCGGGCAGGTAGATGATCCGCTCGAAACCGGCGTGTTGAATGCGCTGGAAAATATCGAACAGGTGCACGTCGATAAAGGCGCCGGCATAAGTTTCCGGGTAGGGCTCGGCAAGCAATTCGCAGGTGCTGCGCGACAGAATCGGAAAGGTGGCCAGGCCTTTCTTTTTCAGCAGGTCATTGCCGTAGGCGAGGTAGATGCGGTCAGCAAAACGCTTGTCCAGGTTTCGCAGTTCGCGGTCCCAGCCAATGGTGCCCATCACCATGTCGTCATTCACCAGCACCACGATCTGGCCTTTGCTGGCGCGGTAACAGGCGGTGTTGTAGGCGCCCATGGAGCGGTTGGGGCCAATGATGCGCACGGTGTGCAGGGCGCCGCCATCGAGGTGGTGGCTGCCGGGGTCATCGTCGTCAACGTAGAGAATGACTTCAATCGCTTCAAGGCGCTCGGCGGTGTCCACCACGCTGGCAAAAAAGCGCGCGACCAATTCGGGGCGACCGCGGGTCGGCAGCAACAGCGAGATCAGCGCCGGGGCCGAGTCGGTTTCCGCTTGGCGCGGCGCCGCGCTGGGTGTAGCGAGGGGCGAATTAGCGTCCATTTCCAAGCTCCTGCTGCAACATGGCGGGCGAGCAGTGCACCTGATCGGTCATCTGCCAGTACGTGAATAGGTCGTGGGGAAAGGGCCATTGCTGCGCAAAGGCCTGGGCCATGGCTTGGTAGTTAGCGTGCATCTGCGCATACAGCGGGCCAGCGTTGGCAACGTGTGTGCGCAATTGCTCTAGCCAGTCGGCGGCATGCAGGTCGAGCTGCGGGCAGCATGCGGCGATCTGCGAGGTGTCGGCGGTGCCCAGCGACACCGTCACGCGGCCAACGCGCAGTGCGGCGATGATGCGCATCAGCGACAGCCAGCGCCATTCCAGGCGCTGCGGAATGTTGAGGACCAGACGGGCCGAGCGGTTGAGGGCGTCGCGCTGTTCGTGGGAGACAAATTGGCGCGGACAGGCGATGGCAAAGTCCTGCTCGCGCAGCAACTCGAGCATTTTGCCGCGGTAGTCGGTGATGGCGCCGGTGAATAGCAGGTCGCTGTCGAAGCGCTGGGTTTCGCTGTTGACGTCCACCCAATCCAGGCGTGGAAAGCTAATGGTGCGTACCGGTACGCCGGGCAACAGTTGATCCATATTCAGCAGTTCGGGCAGGTCACCTAGCACCAGAAAACTGCAGATATATGGCAAGCATTCGAACAGGTGCTGAATGCGCGCCACCTGGATGGTGGGGTGCATGTAGTCGTTGTTATTCCAAAGCGGCTCGCCGTGGATAAGGATCTGCCCGTCGACAAAGTCGATGTGTTCGGTCATCACCACCGCCACCCGTTTGTTATGGGTACTGCAGAAGGTCGTGAGGGTGTCGCGCGCATGCGCGGAGAAGTTTTCGATAACAATGTTTAGCCGCTCTACGCTCGGCTGATTGCCAACGCTCACCGCATAGCCTTGCTGCTGCAAGGCCAGCAGCAGAAAGTCGACTTGGTCGCTGATACCAAAGTAGGCGTGGTTGTAGAGCCAAAGGTGCACGGCCGGTCGGGCATCAAAGTGCGTCATGCTGGTCTTCCCGCTCAGTGGTTGGCGGTGTTGCCGGCCCTGTGTTGGTGGCCGCAAGCGGGCGTTTGCGCAAGTGCTGGCGTATGTCACGGTAGCGGCGCAATAGCTGGGAGCAGCGACTGTGCACGCGCGGAAACGGCAGCAACAGCCGCGACAGTAGCCGCACCGCGTTGGATATGGGCGGCGGTGTGGCACCAACGGCCTGCGCCGGTTGCGGCAGGTACTTGCCCTGCAGGTCTGCCAGGCTGTGGGCTAACACCAGCGCCGGGGTGGCTGGTTGCAGGTACGGGTTGAGCACTGAGAGCGGCTGGGCGGCTAGGTCTGGGCGGCCTTCCAGCATCAGGTAATACCCGCCTTGTGACCAGACGCTGTATAGCCCGTTATAAATGCGCAACTGCGGGCGGGCGTCGCCGTTAAAGGCGCGGCGCAGGCCGTCGGCGGTTAGTAGACAGTGGCGTAATGGCTTGGAAACTGCGGGTTTGCCGGCCTGTTTGCTGGCGGCATAGCGCTGGCGAACATGGCCCCACAGGTTATCCGCGAAGGCCTTGCCGCACAGCTCGGTCACGCTGTGCAGCTGGGCTGCGCGTTGCACGGCGCTGTACACCGTGGGAACCATTAACTGGGGGATGCGTTGCAGCAATTGCTCGATAAGCTGTTGCTCTTGCTCAGCGCTGCGCACGGGTCGTTGCCAGGGCTCGGTCACCACAGCTGCGCTGCCCACCACCACGCCGTGCAGGTTGTCTTGCAGTAAGTGGGAGCTGCCCGCAACGGCGGCGATTACCGGTACGCAGCCCAGACTCATCGCCCGCAGAATATCCGCTGTACAGAGGCTGTCTGCCGGCTGGAGAAACACATGGGAGCCGGCCATCAAGGCTTCAAGCTCGGTACGTGAAGCCTGTGTCCAGAGGATGCTGCGCCCCGTTTGTTGCTCAACAAAGTCACTACTTACACCGGCCGCCGTCAATGCTGCGGCGCTAGGCCGTGCGCAGGCCATGCTCAAGATGCCAGGCTGGCCGGCGGCCAACAGCGCTTGCCACGTGCGCAGAACCAAGTGGCCACCGCTGCTGAAAAAATCGCTTTCAGGGCTGGCGCTAACGGCGAAGAGAAAGCGTGGCGAGCTGAGCGCGGTTTTTGTTTCAAGCCCTGGTGCGCTAGCCGGCCGCGGCGCAGGCAAGCCGATGGGTGTACTCACCAGGCGTGACTGAATGTCGGGTTGGTCAAGAAATGCGTTTAAAGCCTGGAGCGTTTCCGGCAGGTGCGAGGACACGCCCAGGCACCAGGGGCTGCCCAGCACTTGCCGGTAGTAGGCGCGAATGTCGGGCAGCTTAGCCTCTATCGGCGTCTCGGCCGGCAACCACGGCCAGAACAGCGAGCGCATCGTCTCGATATGCAGCCAGAACGGGCGGGTCAGGCTCGGCAAGGGCACCGAGTGAAACAGCTCGATATCGCCCGGTAACAGCTGGGTAAGTAACCTGTCTTCAGCTGTCCATCCGCCCACCGGCGCCCGCCGTTGCCGTGCCTGCAACGTTGTCAGTTCGGCCAACAACCACTGGCGCGTCGGCGTCGAGTCGGCAAGCGTGTGTTGCAACGCGACGTGGTCCCACACCTGCAGGGAGATACCTTCAGGGGCCGGTTCGATTAAGCCCTGGTACAGCGGCGTACAGCCGCCAAACGGCAGGTAATGGCGTTGGTTCCAGGCAACTGCCACCGTTAATGTCTTCATGCCAGTGGCCTCGACGGCTTACAAGATTTCATGGCGGGCCTGCAGGTTGGCAACGCCGGTGACGCCCGGGGTATCGGCAAATTTAAGGCTGAGCACGGAACGCCGCACATCAAGGAAAAGATCTTCCTGGGCAGTGATTTGAGTACAGCCGATGTCGAGAAAATAGTCGGCGCCGATAAGGCCTGCGTAAAAGGAAAACTTCACCACCTTGCATTCATCCGCCTGTGCCGACAACAACGGCGCCTGGCGCATCAGCAGGTTGGTGCCAAAGACGTAAGTGCCGTCGAGCGAGACAATGGCGAAGCCTACTGATACCCCGTCAAGTGGCTGTTGAAAGCGCACCGTGAGTAGCAGCTCCACCGTTGCCCCGGATGCAATGGTCGGCGGGTCTTGACGCCCGTCGACACTTATCACGGCATCAATGATCTGTACGTTGCCGTTACCCAGACGGGTTTCATGGGCGTTATACAGCGGCCGCAGGCAGAGTTGGTCGGCATTGCTAGCTGTCGCTGCGGGTGTGGCAATTGTCGTGGTTGGGTCCACTGCAATCTGCGCCGTGCCCGGCTCTTTACCGCCACCGGACAGCAAATGTTGGTAGTGGTTAACGGCGGCGACAATCGGGCCGTCGAAGCTTACCCGGCCGTGTTCGATCACCAGTCCGCGCTGGCACAAGCGCAGCACGGTATCGGCGCTGTGGGAAACAAACAGAATAGTTTTGCCCTGCTCGACGAATTCGCGAATACGCTGAAAGCAACGGTGCTGAAAACGTGCATCGCCGACGCTCAGCGCTTCGTCAACGATCAGTATTTCCGGATCTACATGAATGGCCGCAGCAAAGGCCACGCGTACAAACATGCCCGATGAGTAGGTTTTAACCGGTTGATCAAAGTGCTCACCTATCTCGGCAAACGCCTCGATTTCGGCCATGCGCGCTTCCATCGCCTTGCGGCTGAAACCCATAATCGAGCCGTTGAGAATAACGTTCTCGCGCCCGGTGAATTCGGGGTTGAAACCGGCTCCCAACTCCAGCAATGCGGAAATCTTGCCCTGCACCGCAACGCTGCCGCTGGTGGCTTGCATGACTTCACAGATGATCTGCAGCAGAGTCGATTTGCCCGAGCCATTGCGGCCCAGAATGGCGATGATTTCGCCTTTGCCGACCGCAAAAGAAATGTCGTGTAACGCCCAAAACTCTTTGTGATAACGCTTGCGCAGCGGGTGCAGGCCTTCTATCAAGCGTTCGCGGGGGGACGAGAACAGCTTGAATTTCTTCGAGACGTGGCTGACGGAAATGACGGTAGGAGTCGGCATGGCGATTACAGAACGTCCGCAAATTCGGGTTTCAATCGGTAAAAAATTAACGAGCCCAGTGCCAATAGCAGCAGGGTCGCCAGCCAAAACACCAGGCTCTGCTCTAGCGGTGGCCAGGTCACCGTTTGAAAAATCAGCGTGTTGCGGTAGCCGCTGACGATGTAGTTCATCGGGTTGTAGACCAGCCAGGCGGCGATCGATGGCGGCATGATGTCGGCGGACCAGACGATAGGGGTGCTCCAGAACCACAGGTTAAGCACGATGGTCAGCGCTTGGCCAATATCGCGATAGAACACCTGTAACGCCGCCAGCAACCAGCCCAGCCCCAGTAACAACGCGCCCATGCACAGCAAGTAGTACAGAAACAGCAGTCGTTCGGGCAAAAACGGCACGTGGAAAAACAGCATCAGGCCGGCCAGTACAGCGAGAAATACGCCGTGGGGAATCAGCCCGGCGACCAGATGCACCAGCGGCAGAACCTCGGTGGGAAACACCGTTTTCTTCACCAGATGGCTGTTACGCGTCACCGAGTGGGTGATGGCTTGCAAGGCTTCGCTGAAAAAGAACCACGGCACCAGGCCGCCGACAAACCACAAGATAAACGGCGTATTGACCGGCCCCTGGGAGCGGAAGCCGATGGCAAACACCAGATAAAACACCAGCACCACCGCCAGCGGGTGGGCAAAAGCCCAGAGCATGCCGCCCAGCGTTCCCACGTAGCGGCTTTGCAGGTCACGCAAGGCCAACGCCAGGATCATGCTCCGATGGCTGATGACATTGCGCAGCAAGTGCCTGGCCGGAAGAAAGCTAGCCAATACGACGTTCCTTATGTGCGCTGCACAGCACTGCTGTTGGCCTTAAACGTTGCCGTAGGCACTGTTCTTGAGCATGGTGAAGCCCTTGATCAAATCCTTGATGCCTTCATCCAGCGACGTAGTAGGGAGGTAACCGGTGGCTTCCAACTTGGCATTGGAGACCACGTAGTTACGCTGGTCCTGGTCTTTGCCCACGGGCGCTTCAAGGAATACGAAGTCGGGAATTTGCGCTTGAATTCGCTCGCACAATTCGCGTTTGGAAATGTTGGCGTCCGAGAGGCCGACGTTGTAGATCTGCCCATTCATGCGCGAGAAGTTTTCCAGGCCATGGAGGAACACCCGCGCCACATCGCGCACATGGATGTAGTTGCGTTTGAATGAACTCTCGAACAGCACCACAAAGCGGTCGTGCACGGCGCGGTAGGTGAAGTCGTTGACCAGCAGGTCGGTGCGCATACGCGGCGACATGCCAAACACGGTGGCCAGGCGGAAGCTGATGGCGTTTTCCCGTTGCATCAAGATCTGTTCGACTTCGACTTTTTCCTTTGCATATTGCGAAATCGGCCGCAGTGGCGATTCCTCGCTGCAGAAGTTATTGGCATCGCCGGTACCGTAGGCGCTGTTCGTGGTGGGCATCAGCACCACCTGCTCGGGCGACAGCAGGCGCAGCATCATGGCGATGGCGTCGTGGTTAATGCTGGAGGCGCCGACCGGGTCGGCGTTGCACATCGGTGCGCCCACCAGAGCGGCCAGCGGAATCACCACATCGGCCTTGGCCAGCAGCGGCTTCATGATGCTTTCTATGCGGATATCGCCTTTCACCACGGTGAAGTTAGGCGCATGGCAGACGTGGTTCAGGCTCGCTTGCTTGAATAGAAAGTTATCCAGCACCGTGACGTTATGGCCTGCCTCCAACAAGGCTGGCACCAGGGTCGAACCCAAATAACCGGCGCCGCCGGTTACAAGAATGTTGTGGCTCATCGTCTGCACCTTTTTCCACTATGTGAATGAATTAAACGTGAATGAAGTAAACGCTCACGGGGCTATCGCCACGCCGCGTTGCTGCTGTTAGGGGGAAGGCGCCAGTAACTGCGCCGCCCGTTGGTAATCGTCTGGAATGCCGATATCGATAAACGTGCCGTTGGCGGCAAACCCGGACAGCGTTGTTGTGCTGTCGAGCAAGGCCGGTAGCAGGGTGTCTTCCAATGAAACGGCCTGGCCTGGCGTAAAGGGCAGGGTGGCCAAACTGCTGATGCGCACCCAGTAAACGCCGCCGTTGGCCAGGCAACCTGGTAGGCCCCGCTGCGAGGCCAGGGAAACAATGTGTTGCCTTGCGTCCAGGGTTATTCCCATGTAGCGATTGGCCTCGCCTGCGCGAAACAGCGACAACACCCAGCCTGATTCGCTTTGCCGGGCGAAGCGGTCCAGGGCAGGTAAATCAACCGCGAAAAAGGTATCGCCGTTGAGCAGTAAAAACGCGTCCTCATCATTCAGCTGCTGCACTGCCAAGAGCAGCCCGCCGCCAGTGCCTAAACGCTCGTGCTCAATCGCATAGCTGAGCTGGGCGCGGCCATAGGTGCTGCCGAAGTGCTCGGTAATCGCCCCATGCTGATAGCCCACTGACAGGATAAAACGCGTGATGCCCTGGCCTATCCAGTAGTCCATCAGCAGCTCTAGAAAGGGCCGGCCGTTGATAGGCGCCATTGGCTTGGGTACGTCGGATACGACGCTGCGTAGGCGTGTACCCAAACCGCCAGCCAGGATGATCGCAGTGGTCACCGTCATGGCTTAAACGTCATTGAGGTAGCGGCACAATCCATCGATTTCCTCATCGCGCAGATCCGGGAAATTGCCGATGTAGAAGCCGTAGAAATGGATGTGCTCGGTCTCGGGAAACTGCCGGTAGTATTCGGCCGGCACAATACCCTTGAGGTACGGCTGGCGCAGTTGATTGCCACCGCCGGCACTGCCGCGGCGGAACTCGATGCTGCCGGCTTTCATATGCGCCATTAGTCGTTCGACCAGGGCGTCATCCGGCTCGCGAAGAACCAGGTTGAAGGCGTAGTTGCTGGAGCCTTCGAGCTTGAAGTCGGTGCGGAATTTCTGTGGGTCTATCTGCCTGAGAAAGCGCAGTAGGTTGTCGGTGCGCCGTTTGACGTTGGCGTTCAGGCGTTTGAGCTGCATGCGCCCGAGTATTCCGCCGATCTCGGTATTGCGTGTGTTGAAGGCGGGAAAGGCAAAGATAAAGTCGGGGTTCAGTTGCGGATTGTCGGCCTGATACTGGGCGCGAAATTCCGGGTCGTTAGCCTCGCGCACCATGCCATGGGAGCGCAGCATGCGCGCTTGCTGGTATACCAAGGGGTCATTGGTGCAAATCATCCCGCCTTCGATGGTGCTCATATGGTGGGCGTAGTAGAACGAGAAGTTCGATACCCAGCCCAAGCTGCCCAGGCGCTTGCCGTTATGCTCGGCACCGTGGGACTCGCAAACATCTTCAATCAACGGAATGCCACGGCGCTCAAGCTCGCGCAGCACTTCATCGTCGATGCCGTCAAAGCCCTGAACGTGGGTAAGGAATACTGCACGGGTGCGTTCGTTGAGTTTGCTGAGAATATCGCCGGGGGCCATCGACAGGGTGCGTGGGTCGATATCGGTAAACACTGGGGTAAAACCGTTTTGCAACACGCTGGCGATATCCGACACCCAGGTCAGCGACGGCACAATCACTTCGCCGCCCTCCGGGTGACGCAGCTTGAGGAGCGCCATGGTCAATAGATTCGCCGAGGCCCCGGAGTTGACGAACACGCTGTACTTGACCCCAAGCCACTGCGACCACTCCGCTTCAAAGGCTTTCACCTCTTCTCCGTGCGTGAGCTTGGGATCGTCCTGGCGTAGATGCTCAATAACGGCGTCCAGATCTTCCCTGAGGATGTTGTTGCGCATTAGGGGGTATTTCATAGGCGACGGCTGCTCCGGTGCACAGGTGGTTATCAACTCAGGATGAGAGCGCAGGGTGAAAGTCACGGATTTTCTGGATCACGGCGTGGTAGCCGATGCCTACCTGCTCATGCAGGGTTTGGCGGTCGCCCAGCTCAAAGCGGTACTGCGGCGCCACACCAATGTTGAGGAACGGTGTGTTCAGTGCATGGCGCGACAGCAGGTTGAACAGCAAGGCATCGAGGCCGCCGCGCCCTTGAAAACCTTCCTCAAGGGAGACGATCCGCTGCGCTTTTCCCAGGTGGCTGAGCAGCGCCGGCTCATCGAAATTGCTCAGGTCAAACAGGTCCACCACGCTGACTTCAACCCCGGCGCCGTTCAGGTATTCGGCCACTTTTAGCGCGGTGTGGGTCATATAGCCGGTGGCAATCAGGCACAGCGCCTGGCCTTCGCCGTGAAGTTGAAAACCCTGTTCGAAATCGGGGCTAGCGGCGGGGTAGAGCAGCGGCAGCACTTGGGCGTCCAGACGCAGGTACTTGATGCCTGGTCGTTGCAGGCATTCGCCAGCCAGCAGGCTTGAGGTGATCTGGTCGGCCGGCGAGTAGATTTGCATGTTGGGCAAGCTGCGCATCAGCGTAATGTCTTCATAGCACTGATGGGTGGGGCCCGACACCACGTAGCTGTAGCCCGCGCCCACGCCGATCAGGCTGACATTCATGGGCCGCACTGTAGACAGCAGGGCGAGGTTGACGCGTATCTGTTCAAAGCAGCGCATGGTGATAAATGGCGCAATGGCATAGGCAAACACCTTGAAACCTTCAAGGGCCAGACCTGCGGACACGTTGATCAGGTTCTGTTCGGCGATGCCCACGTTGATAAAGCGTTGCGGGTAACGCTCGCGAATCTGGTCGAGTACCGGCGAGCCAAAGTCGGCGGTGACAAAAAACACATCGTCGCCTTCCATGGCCGCGAGAATCGAGGTCAGCAGGGTGTCGCGCATGGCGCGTGGTTTTACCAGGGCTTGCGGGGCATTCATTGTTCGGCTCCCAGCAGTTGCGCGAGCAGATCGGGCGCAATCGGCGTGACATGGGACAGCGGCGCATTTTCCAGGCCCGGCACCCGGTTACCTTTGCGGGTATTAACGATGAGCGCCTGCGGCATGCCGTTGGCGCTGGCCTGGCTGGCAGTTAGCGCACTGCTGATGGCTTGTGGGTTATGCCCGTCTTCCACCACCTGGGCGTGCCAGCCGAATGCGACAAGCTTGGCGCTGAGGTCGCGGTGGGAAACGATGCCGTCGGTGGCGCCAAGCATGCTGATCTGGTTGTTGTCGACCAGCACCGTGAGGTTATCCAGGCCGTGTTGAGCCGCGAACATAAAGGCCTCCCAGTTCGAGCCTTCATGCAGCTCACCGTCGCCAGTGACCACATAAACGCGTTGCTCCACGCCGCGTCTTTTCAACGCCAAGGCCATGCCGGTTGCTACGCCCAGGCCATGGCCCAAGGAGCCGTTAATGGTTTCGTAGCCGGGAATCACGGGGTCGGGAATGCCGCCGAGAAAGCTGCCCTCCAGGCACACACGCTCAAGTTCGGCGGCGGGGAAATAGCCAAGGTCGGCAAGGATCGGATACATGCACAGCGAACCATGGCCTTTGCTGATAATGCAGCGGTCGCGCCCAGGCCAACTGGGGTTGCCAGGGTTCTGGCGTAAAAAGCCGCCGTAGTAGAGGGTGACGAAAATTTCGATGGGCGATAGCGACGAGGCCACCCGCGTTTCCGGCGCGCGTTGGTGAATTTTCAACGTTTCGCGCCACACCCAATCGGCTTTTTCCCGCAAGCGTGCGGCTAGCGCCGGCTCGACATCATGCATGGCTGCTCTCCAGAAAAGACGCATAGGTATGGCGGATGCCGGCTTCCAGCGCCGTGGCCGGGCGCCAGCCAAGGGCGTTGATGCGTGAGCTGTCGAGCAGCTTGCGCAAGGTGCCATCGGGCTTGCTGGTGTCCCAGCCGATGTCGCCCTGATAGCCAATAACGCTGGCGATCAGTTGCGCCAGTTCGCGTATCGATAGGTCGTACCCGCAGCCGATGTTGATCGGCAGCTCAACAGCCGCCAGATCGGCTGCCAGTAGCAGATGGCAGGCGGCGGCCAAATCGTCGGCGTAAACAAATTCGCGGCGCGGGGTGCCGCTGCCCCACAGCGTGGTCAGTGCGTCGCCGGCGCGCTGGGCACTGTGGAAACGGTTGATCAGGGCCGACAGCACATGCCCGGAGCGCGGGTCAAAATTATCGTTGGGCCCATAAACGCTATTGGGAATAACCGGAATAAAGCGTTGCTCGCCGTACTGCTGGTTATAGGCCAGGCACATCTGTACGCCGGCCAGTTTGGCCATGGCGTAAGCCATGCTGGTGAGCTCGGGTTTGCCCGTGAGCAGCGCACTTTCGGCCATGGGTTGCGGGCACTCGCGCGGGTACATGCAGGAGGAACCGAACAACAGCAAGCGCTGCACCCCGAAGCGATGGGCGCTGTGGATAACGTTGGTCTGAATTTCCAGGTTGCGGGTGATGAAGTCGGCCGGGTAACTCTGGTTCTCAATGATGCCGCCGACTTTACCGGCGGCAAGAATGACCACCTCGGGCCGTTGCTCGGCAAAGAATGCTGCGACCGCTTGCTTGTCCGTCAGCTCCAGTTCGTCGTGACTGCGGGTAATCAACTGGCTGAAACCGGCCGAGGTGAAGTGCCTGACAAACGCCGAACCGATCATGCCCCGGTGCCCGGCAATAAATATCCGAGACTGCTCGGAGAACCCCTGCGACATAGTCAAAATCCGTTTGGCTGATAAAGGACCACACGGCTTCCAGTGTTTTCGAACTGGAAGGGCACGTGAATCAGGTCTTTCAAGGTTTCCAGCACTTGCCCTTGCAGGTGCGGTTTGACGAAAAACAGCATAAAGCCGCCGCCGCCAGCGCCCAGCAGTTTGCCGCCAATGGCGCCAGCGGCTCTGGCAGCCTCGTAGATATGGTCGAGGTCGGGGTTGCTGATGCGGTTGGACAAGCTCTTTTTCAGGCACCAACCTTCGTGCAGCAGGGCGCCGAAATCATCCAGCGAGCCGGTTGACTGAAGCACCGATAAGGCCTCGTTGGCCATTTGCATCATTTGCGTGAGTTCGGTGTGGCGCGCGGAAATATTCTGAATCTGGCTCTGGGCTATTTCCGAGGCAATGCGCGAAAAGCCGGTGAAAAACAGCATCAGGTGATCTTGCAGGTCGCGCAGGCGCGGCTCGGGCAAGATGATCGGCGTCACGCTGAAGTCGCCGCTGCAATGAAAGTCGATTTTGTTGAAACCGCCATAAGCGGCGGCCACCTGATCCTGTGAGCCGACACTTTCCTTGATCAGGTTCTGCTCGATATGGATGGCCTGTTTGGCCAGCGAGTCATGGGATATCTGCGTGCCGCTCATGGCTTTCAACGCGTGCAGTAAGCCGACCGTAAAGGAGGAGCTGGAGCCCAGTCCCGAGCGCGCTGGCAAGTCGCCGTCGTGGTGAATCTCCAGGCCTTTATCGCAGCCCATGTACTTCAGCACTTCGCGCACCGAGGGGTGCTGGATCTCGCTGGGCTCCATCACGTTTTCGATCGCGGAATAAACGATGCGGTATTTGTGGCCAAAAAACGGCGGCAAATGCCGGCAGTTGATGTAGCAGTACTTGTCGATGGAGGTGGAAATCACCACTCCACCTTCCTGGCGGTACCAGCCTGGATAATCGGTACCA
Organism: uncultured Pseudomonas sp.; assembly: GCA_964543145.1. Taxonomy (GTDB): domain Bacteria; phylum Pseudomonadota; class Gammaproteobacteria; order Pseudomonadales; family Pseudomonadaceae; genus Aquipseudomonas. The sequence continues at coordinate 55,304 of CAZIWV010000004.1, read as the reverse complement.
CCGCCAAAGAACGAGATACGGTAAGGCGTGCGGGTCACAATCACCGGTCAGTCTCCCAGCAGCTTGCGCTTCAGTTTTATACGGGTCATCGCTTCGATATTTTGTCGTTGCGTCAGACCGAACTTTTCCTGAACCAGATCCAGATAGGCAGGGTTAGTGAAGTAGCGCTGCCACGCCTCATCACGAAACTTCAACACCTGGGCCGCTGAAAGGTATTTGGTGGGTAGGGGTTCACACTCGTAGGACAAGAACGCGTAGCCCTCATAGCTCGATGGCAACGCCCAGCCTTGCTCGCGGGCTGTGCGGTTCATGGGGCTACCGGGTAACGCCTGGCAGGGGTACATATTGGTCATTTCGCAGTTCAACTCGATGGCCAGGTCGAGGGTTTCCTGCATGGTTTCCAGGGTGTCCTCGGGGAAACCGAAAATGAAATTGCTGATGACATGAATGCCGGCGTCGCGAATGCCGTCGCAGACATTGCGAATGTTGACCTCTTTAAAGGTGCCCTTGGACACCTCCTGGCGCACCATCTGGTTGCCGGCCTCGACCCCCAGCGCTAGCCAATTCACCCCGGCGTTTTTAAACAGCTCCAGGGCATCGCGCCGAACCGTGTCGACGCGCGAGTAGGTCCACATATTGAAGTTGAAGTCGTGCTCGATGACTTGTTCGAGAATCGGCTGGTAGAACTTGCGATTGAGGAAAAACATTTCATCGCTTATGCGCAGCGTATGCACGCCAAGCTTGGCCAGCTTTTCCATTTCGCGCATGACCCACGCCGGGCTCCAGAAGCGCATGCCGCGGAAGTTGGCGGCGTCGAGGTCGTCGGCGTTATCGGTGCGGTTAACGATATTGATCATGCAGAAATTGCAGCCGAAATTGCAGCCTAGCGAGGTGTAGATGGCGGCAAAGGGGGTGCGATTGTCATGGTCGAAACCGGCATGCCAGAAGTGTGCGCGGTACAGGTCTAGAGGGCGCTGGCGGTAGGGCAGCAGATCCCACGCATAGCCCGGCATGTCGATATCCATGCGCTCCTGAGGCACCAGGCGCTCAGGGGGATTGAGGGTGGGAATAGGAAAGTTCGCCGGCCCTGACTGTTTGTAGCCAATACCTTTTATGGACGGCAGATCGCTGTGCAGATTGCTGCGCAGCAAGGTGTGCAGGGCGTAAACACCCTCGTTAAGCAGCACGATGTCGACGCAGGGCAGGGCCAGCACTTCGCGCGGCAATGCACTGACATGCGAGCCGACAAAGCACACCTTAAATAGCGGGGATTGTTCTTTAAGCGCGCGGGCCAGTTCCAGAGCACCAATCATGCTGGTGGTGCCGGAGTTCGGGTTTTGCCCGTAGACCACAAACACAACCAATCGGGCTTGATGCGCCTCTATGCGCAAAACCGATTGCTCCAAGGTCAGCCGTTCCGCATCGCAATCTAGAATCGCAACGCTGAATCCCTGGCTTCGACAGGACTCTGCCAACAGCAGTGACCAGGTCGGTGGCTCTATCGCCGAATACAAATTGGCCAGTCCCTGGTAGGACTTGGCTGAAGAGTCCGGCGTAACAAATAACACGTCCATGATGCTATTTCCCTTTTACGCTTGGCTCAGAGGGCCAGGGAGTTGATAACACAGCGGCTTTTAACCTTGCAACCAAGCCCTTGCCGATATATTCGCCCTTAAGTTGAACACTAGATGCGCACGTTGGGGTTAGCAGCTTTCGAAATAACGTCAAGTAACCATAGGCGAGATATGGATAAGCGCAATGTCGTTTACGGTGTCGGGAGGCGATAAACATCGGCAACATCCTGGCGACTCAAGAGCCCAGTTAGCGCTTGAAGCCGCAATGCCCGCAACAGAGAATGCTCCGGATAATTTGAAGGAAAAGTCATGAACACCAGCCTGATCCGCGAAACCTTCCCCGTCGGCCCCTTGCAGTGCAACTGCACGATCATTGGCGACCCGATCACCAAGAAGGCCATCGTCGTCGACCCGGGGGGCAATCCGGATTTGATCATGGCGCGATTGCAGGCTCATGACTTGCAGGTGGTGAGCATCATCCACACCCATGCGCATCTGGATCATTTCCTCGCGTCCGGGCAGATGAAGGAGAAGACCGGCGCCACGCTGCATTTGCACGAGGAGGACGCCTTCCTGTGGGACAACCTGGAGATGCAGTGCCAGATGTTTGGTGTGCCGTACAAGCCCGTACCGGCGCCGGACCAGTGGCTGCGTGATGATGAGGAGCTGGCGTGCGGTTGTGGGGTGGCGCTGCATACGCCTGGACACACGCCGGGGTCGATGAGTTTTTGGTTTCCGCAGGCCAAGTTGTTGATTGCCGGCGATACGCTGTTTCGCCGTGGTATTGGCCGTACCGATCTGTGGGGTGGCGATTACCCGACGATTGAGCGCTCGATCAAGCAGCGGTTGTACACGCTGGATGAGGACGCCACGGTGGTAACGGGTCATGGTCCCGATACCCGCTTGGGCGATGAGATGCGCGAAAACCCGTATATCCGCGCTTAAGCGCGTTGCTCGATTCGCGCTGCGGCGCACGCTTTGCGCGCCGGGCGTCAGGGAATTTTCAGCTAACTTTAAACTCCAACAGCGGTCCGCCCAGCGGGGCGTACCACGCTTTAGGAGTACCTCGTTCATGTTTACCTTCAGTCGCCTGATGATTGCCGCTACCGCCGTTGCGCTGTTGGCTGGCTGTGCTTCGCAAAACCCTTATGACAACCAGCCGCCGAGTTCGAACAAAACCGCTAAGTACGGCGGTATCGGTGCCCTGGCCGGCGCCGCTGCGGGCGCCCTGATCGACCATAACAACCGAGGTAAAGGCGCCCTGATCGGCGCCGCCGTCGCGGGTGCTGCCGGTGCCGGTTATGGCTATTACGCCGACAAGCAGGAAGCCGAGTTGCGCCGCAGCATGCAGGGCACCGGCGTGCAGGTGCAGCGTGAGGGGGATCAGATCAAGCTGATCATGCCGGGCAATATCACTTTTGCCACCGACTCCTCCGACATCGCCGCCAACTTCTATACGCCGCTGAATAACCTGGCGAATTCGTTTAAGCAGTACAACCAGAACACGATTGAAATTGTTGGCTACACCGACAGCACCGGCAGCCGCCAGCACAATATGGATTTGTCCCAGCGCCGGGCGGCCAGTGTGGCCGGCTATCTGACCTCGCAAGGCGTGGATGGCTCGCGCTTGTCGACACGCGGCAATGGGCCGGATCAGCCGATCGCGACCAACGATACGCCCGATGGGCGCGCGCAAAATCGCCGGGTGGAGGTTAATTTGAAGCCGTTGCCGCAACAGCAACAGCAACAGCCGCAGCCGTACCAGCAACCCCAGCAGTATCAGCAGGTGCCGCAGCAGGGGTATCAGCAGTACCCGCAGTAAGTAACAAGGCCTCCTTTTTAGGGGGCCTTTTTCTACCCGCAGCCCGTCCCCGCCCTTGGAATAAACGCGTTAAAGGGTGGGTGTAGAGGCCGGGCGCGCCAAGTGTTACCCATGTCTCCCGACAAAACCTGTCTTGTTAATCATCTTTTGCTGGCAAAGCGCCTCTCTGCGATTTCCTGTCTAGACTCAGCGCAGTGCCCCGGCTGGGTCATTGCTGGCCGAGCCATTACCGTGGGGTAGGGCTGGCGGAGGATCAGGAGCATACATGGACGATAACCGCGGATTTCATTCTCGCCGCCGCTGGCTGCCGTATTTTGTGGCGCTTGGGTTGATGGTGGGGCTGGGCGCGTTGGTGGTGTGGCAGTGGCAGGAGCTGGAGGCCAATAACCGACGCGAGCAGGAGCAACGCTTTAGCATCGCTGTGGATGACGTGCAGCAGAGCATTACCGAGCGCATGCGTGCCTATGAAATGGTGCTGCGCGGAATGGCCGGGCTGTTGGCCGGCAGTGATCAGGTCAGTGCTGAAGAGTGGATGCGTGCCACCGACCAGTTGCAGTTGCAGGATCGCTACCCCGGCATTCAGGCGGTGGCCTGGACGCGTTATTTACGCGGCCCAGAGCTGGCGGCGTTTGTGGCAGCTGAGCACGCTGAGGGCCGCACTGACTTTCGCGTATTCCCTAGCGGCGAACGCGATGAATATCTGATTACTGACTACATCAGCCCCCTGGACTGGCGCAATCGCCGGGGCCTGGGCTTTGATGTGCTGTCCGAAGCGCTGCGGCGCAAGGCGGTTTATCACGCGCGGCGCAGCGGTGAGGCGGTGCTGTCAGCGCCGCTGCGGCTGAAATCCGAAACCGAGCAGGACGCTCAGGTTGGCGCCGTGCTGTATATGCCTGTGTACGCCAATAACGCCCCGGTCACCAGCGAGGAGGAGCGTCAGCAGGCGTTTCTCGGCGCGGTGGCCGGGGCTTTTCGTATGCAGGACTTGCTAGAGGGCATTCTCGGCAGCCGCAGCGAGTTGTATCAGGTTGAGCTGGTGGATAACTCCGACGATGGCGGCGCTCTGCTAAGTGGCGGTTATCGCCACGAATCGGCATTTCAGCTCACCCGTAGCATCACGGTATTTGGCCGTCAGTGGCAGATGACGGTCAGCAGCACCGGGCAATATGAACGACGCCTTGAAAATCCGCGGCTGCAGTTCAATCTCTGGGTCGGCCTGCTGGCCTCAATTCTGTTGGGGTTGATGGTGGGGGGCTATCTCTTACTGCGTGAGCGCGCGGTGGCCAACATTGAGACGCTAAGCGCCGGCTTGCGCGAGCGCGAAGAGCGTTTCCGCTTGGTAGTAGAGGCCTCGCCCAACGCCATTGTGTTGGTCGACAGCAGCGGCGTTATTGCCATGGTCAACCAACAGGCCGAGCTGATGTTTGGCTACCCGCGTGACGAATTGATTGGCGCAGCGGTGGAAAAACTGCTGCCGCAATCGCTACGCCACGCCCATGTCGGCCTGCGCCAGGCGTTCCAGGAGGCCCCCGAACCGCGGCAGATGGGCGGCAACCGTGAGTTGTTCGCGCAGCACAAGGACGGGCATTCCATTGCGGTGGAGGTCGGTTTGTCACCGCTGCGCAGTGGCCCCAATGTGTTGGTGCAGGCGGTGATCATCGACATCAGCACGCGCAAGGCGGCCGAAGAACGTTTTCGCCTGGTGGTGGAAGCCTCGCCCAATGCCATTGTGCTGGTCGACAGCCAGGGCCATATCGCCATGGCCAACCGGCAAACTGAGCGGCTTTTTGGTTACCCGCGTAGCGAGCTGCTTGGCCAAGCGGTGGAAAAGCTGCTGCCTGACTCCTTGCAGGAACTGCATGTTGGCCTGCGCAAAAGCTTTTTGCGCTCACCGGAGCCGCGGCAAATGGGTAATAACCGCGAGCTGTTCGGCCGCCATCAGGACGGCCATTTGATTCCCCTGGAGGTGGGGCTTTCACCGCTGCGCAGTGGCGAAGATGTGTTGGTGCAGGCGGTGATCATCGATATCAGTGAGCGCAAAGCGGCGGAAACTCGCCTGCGTGAGCAGGCTGAGCAATTGGCCTTGGCCAACCGCTACAAGTCAGAATTTCTCGCCAATATGTCCCACGAGCTCCGCACCCCGCTCAACAGCATTCTGATTCTGAGCGAACAGCTCAAGCAGAACAGCGCCGGCAATCTCAACGAAAAACAGGTCAAGCATTCGGACATCATTCACCGTGCCGGCCGCGACCTGCTGCAACTGATCAACGACGTGCTCGACTTGGCGCGCATCGAGGCCGGGCGCGTGCAGTTGAAGATGGAGCAAATGAACGTCCATGACCTGATGCAGGAGTTGGACGCCAGCTTGCGGCCGATGGCTGAGCTTAAGGGCCTACGTTTGATTACTGCGCTTGAGCCACAGGTGCCGCGGATGATTTTCTGCGACCGTGGCCGCTTGCAGCAGATCTTGCGCAATCTGCTTTCCAATGCGCTGAAGTTCACCGAGCGTGGTGAGGTGGAGCTAGCGGTCGGTTGCCTGCCGATCGCCCTCGACGATGGTCGCCAGGTGCTCAAAATCGTGGTGCGTGACACCGGTATTGGTATCGCTGCCGAGCAACATCAGCGCGTATTTCAGGCGTTCCAGCAAATTGACGGTTCCACCAGCCGTGCCTTCGGCGGCACGGGCCTGGGGTTGGCCATTACCCGCCAGTTGGTTGAGGTGCTGGAAGGCACCGTAAGGCTGGAAAGCTCGCCCGGGCAGGGCTCGATTTTTACCGTAGAGCTGCCGGTGGCGGTGGTGCAGAACGCGGGAGTTAGCCACCAACCCAGCGCTGGCGCGTCCATAGCGCCGGTTCGCACGGGCCAGGGGCCGGCGTTGTTGGTGGTCGAAGACGATCTGAATTTTGCCGGCCTGATTGCCGAAGAAGCCCAGGCCCATGGCTTTGCCTGCGTGCATTGCCGCAGCGGCAACCAGGCCATTGAGCTGCTACAACGTGAGCAGTTTGCTGCGGTGATTCTCGACATTTTGCTGCCCGATATCAGCGGCTGGCAGATCTACCGCAGCCTGCGCGCCCAGCCGCAGCACCGGGGCATGCCGGTGCACATTATTTCCTGCGTGCCGCAGCCCGATGATTGGCACGACCAGGGCACCCGCTATTTGGTCAAACCCATTGCCCGCGCAGATCTTGAACAGGTGTTTACCGACCTGGCGCGCCATGAGCACGACGAGCAGAACCGCCTGTTGTTGGTGGAAGACATCGACCCCGAACGCGAGTTTTACCGCGAACACCTCAGCCAATTGGGCTTTACCGTTACCGCCGTGGCCACCGCCGAACAGGCGCATAACGCCTATCACCAGGACGAATTTGCGGCGCTGGTGGTAGACCTCAACCTGCCCGATCAGGACGGCTTTGATTTGATTGAACTCATGGCGCGCGAGCGTTCTCTGAGCAATACACGGGTGGTGGTTAACACTGGCGTGGATGTCACCCAACAAATCCTGCAACGCTTACGTCGATACTCGGCGGTGGTGGTGCAGAAAAACGGCCAGGACCTGCAAGCCCTGAGCCTGGCCGTGCAAGGTTTTCTTTCCAGTGTGCGTGAACCGCAGCCACCGGTTGTGGTGGCAGAGAGCAATCCACTGCAAGACCGACGGGTGCTGTTGGTGGATGACGATGTGCGCAATATCTATGCAATGAGTGCGCTGCTTGATGAGCTTGGGCTTGAGGTCAGCACTGCTCGCGACGGCTTCGAGGCGCTCGCAGCGTTTGCCGAGCAGTCGTTTGATTTGATCCTGATGGATATGGCGATGCCCAACATGGATGGCTATACCGCCACTCGTCTGCTTAAGCAGGAGAAAGGCTGCACGGTGCCGATCATTGCCTTGACGGCCCATGCGATGAAGGGCGACCGCGAAAAATGTTTAGCCGCGGGCACGGATGATTACTTAGCCAAACCAGTGGCGCGCCAGGACTTGAAAGACCTGTTGCAACGCTGGTTAGCGAAATCGGAGGGACGAAATGGCTCTAGCGCAGCTTAAACCGCAGTCCAGCGAGCAAATTCTGCTGGTGGTCGATGACCGCGAGGAAAACCTCGTGGCCATGGAAGCCCTGCTGGGTGATAGCCCCTGGCAAGTTCGCACCGTTAATTCCGGCGAGGCCGCTTTGCAATGCTTGCTCGACAACAATGTCGGGCTGGTGCTCTTGGATGTGCAAATGCCGCATATGGACGGCTTTGAAGTAGCGCGCCTGATGCGCGGCAATCCGGCCACCCGCTACACACCGATCATTTTTCTGTCTGCCATCGCCCACACCGAAGACTCGGTGCTGCGAGGCTACGCCACGGGCGCGGTGGACTTTATTCTGAAACCGTTCGACCCGCAGGTGCTGCGGCACAAGATCAATGTGCTGCTGGAACACGAGCGTAATCGGCACGACCTGCAGGTGCTGTCCAAACAGCTGGATAGCGCCCGGGCGTTTAACGCCTCGGTGCTGGAAAACGCCGCTGAAGGCATTGTGGTGGTGAACGAGGAGGGCACCATCAACTTCGTCAACCCGGCCATGGCGCGCATGCTCAATGGCACGGTGGCGGGGCTGGAAGGCACGCCGCTGCTGGATTATCTGGAAACCGAAGGCTTGCCGACGGCATGGAAGGATTCCGAGTTCTACAAACACTGGCTGCGTGGCGAGGCTTACCGCCTGCACGATGCCAGCTTGCGTGCGGTCAGTGGCCAACTGTTGCCGGTGGCGCTGTCGAGTTCGCCGTTGCCGCGTTTGCAGCGCTCTATGGTGATCTTGGCGCTGGATATGTCGGTGGTGCGCAACCTCTACGCGCAGCTGGAGTCGCAGGCTGCTACTGATGCGTTGACCGGGTTGCTGAACCGGCGTGGTTTTCACCAGGCGTTGGAAGCGAGCCTGGCGCGCTTGGACCGTAACGGCAAGCGCATGGCCATTCTGTATGTCGACCTGGACGGCTTTAAACGCATTAACGACTCCCTCGGCCATGCTGCTGGCGATCAGGTGTTGCGCCAGGTCGGTGATCTGCTGCGCTCCAGCCTGCGCCCCTATGACGTGCTGGCGCGCATGGGCGGCGACGAATTTACCGCGTTGCTTGACGGCCTGGAGCATCCGGAAGACGCCGCGCGTATCGCGGAAAAACTGATTGAGCTGGTGTCGGTGCGCCATCGGGTCGACGGCATGGACGTCACCCTTGGCGCCAGTATCGGTATTGCCAGCTACCCCGAATGTGGGCGCAGCGTGGACGGCCTGATGCGCGCAGCCGATATGGCCATGTACGAAGCCAAGCGCGCCGGCCGCCAGCAATACCGCTTCTTTTCCCCGGAAATGAACGGCCGCGCGCGCTCGCGCTTGATGCTGGAAGAAAGCCTGCGCAACGCCATTGAACAGGACGATTTTGTGCTGGTGTACCAGCCGCAGATTTACCTGGAAACCGGCAAGCTGCGCGGCTTTGAAGCCTTGCTGCGCTGGGAACATCCGGTGTCCGGCACCATTGCCCCCAATGTGTTTATTCCGCTGCTGGAAGAAACACGCCTGATCAACCGCCTGGGCGACTGGATCTTCCGCCGTGGTGTGCAGCAGTGCTGTGATTGGCGCCCGACCTTTGGTGATCAGGTGGTGGTCAGCCTGAACGTCAGCCCCGTGCAGTTCGGTATGCCGCAATTAGTTGAGGACTTGCGCCGGGTACTCGCTGAGCTCGGTTTGCACCCACAACAGCTGGAAGTGGAAGTGACTGAAAGTGCACTGATGCAGGACTTGGACACCACCCGCGAACAGCTCAGCCAACTGCGCGCCCTGGGGGTGAAAATCGCCATTGATGACTTTGGCACCGGCTATTCGTCGTTAGCCTACTTGCGCCATTTCGAACTGGACACCCTGAAGATCGACCGCCTGTTTATTTCCAATATGCTCAGCTCACCCAAAGATGCGGCGGTGGTAAGCACCATCATCGACCTGGGGCGCAACTTGGGTTTGGAGGTGATTGCCGAGGGCGTGGAGACCATCGAACAGCGCGACTGGCTGCTGGAGCATCGCTGCCACATCATGCAGGGCTTTTTGGTCGCCAAAGGTTTGCCGGTGGCGGAAACGATGCACTTTCCGACGCAGATTGATTGGGATAGTTATCGCAAGAATTGAGTGAATACTCGGTCAGTCCCCTCTCCCGCTTGCGGGAGAGGGCTAGGGAGAGGGGCTCTTCGGCGCAGATCTTCGCTGGGGCCGGCCCTCTCCCCCAGCCCCTCTCCCGCAAGCGGGCGAGGGGAGCACAGCAGTTGAGTTTGTTTTGAGGGGAGACAAGCGCGGCATCAAGCCTTGGGCGGAAACTCTTGATGCAGCCGCTCCAACTCCGCATCCTTCTCTTCCCACAATTTGTTTACCCACTGCTGAAAGCCCAGGCGGTAGGTTTCATCGGCGTTGTAATCCTTGCCGAGAAACTCCCGAGGAATTTCCAGGGTGTGGTAACGCACCACTACCTTGGGTACTTCACCGCACAGGAACGACCAAAAGCTCGGGTTGCCCTCAGGGTAGTGGATGGTGATATTGACCATCGACTTCAGCTGCTGGCCCATAGCATCCAGTACAAAGGCAATGCCGCCGGCCTTGGGTTTCAGCAGGTAGCGGAAGGGCGATTGCTGTTGGTCATGCTTGGCTTGGGTAAAGCGCGTGCCCTCAAGAAAGTTGAACACGGCCACCGGCACATCGCGGAATTTTTCGCAGGCGCGGCGGGTGGCGGCGGTGTCCTGCCCCTTCTTTTCCGGGTGCTTTTCCAGGTAGGCCTTGGTGTAGCGCTTCATAAACGGGAAGTCCAACGCCCACCAGCACAGGCCAATCACCGGCACCCAAATCAGTTCCTGTTTAAGGAAGAATTTAAAGAACGGCAGGCGGCGGTTAAGGGTGTGTTGCAGCACCAGAATGTCGACCCAGCTCTGGTGGTTGCTGGTGACCAGGTACCAGCCGTCGTACTTGAATTGCTCGCGGCCCTTGAGATCCCATTCGGTTTTTTGCACCAGCCACATCCAGGCGCTGTTGCAAGCGATCCAGGCTTCGGCGGCCCAGTTCAACACCAGGTTGCACACGGTGCGCACCGGCTTGAACGGCAGTAGCAGCTTGACCAGCGCAGCAATAAACAGAAACCAGCACCAGATCAGGGTATTGGCGAACAGCAAAATCGTGGCGAGCACGCCACGCAGTGGCGCAGGCAGAAAAGACAGCATGGGGGCAGATGCCTCCTGAGGCGATTTATTGTTACCCGCTCTCAACCTGTTCGAAGAACTTGGCGGGTTGTTAGGCGCAGAGATTACCCATTGTCGCTGTAACTGCAAGCCTGAAAAAAGATCGGCGCATTGGTGCGCACAGCACACCCTACCGGTGCGACCGTAGGGTGTGCTGTGCGCACCATCGTCATTGACGTTACGGCAAGTTTGCGGCCTGGATGGCGGTGAGGGCGATGGTGTAGATAATGTCGTCCACCAGGGCGCCACGGGACAGGTCGTTCACCGGCTTGCGCAGCCCCTGCAGCATCGGCCCAACGCTGACGCAATTGGCGCTGCGCTGCACGGCTTTGTAGGTGGTGTTGCCGGTGTTCAGGTCGGGGAACACAAACACCGTGGCATGCCCGGCCACTGTGCTGTTGGGAGCTTTTTGCAGGGCCACGCTGTCGATGGCGGCGGCGTCGTATTGCAACGGGCCGTCGAGGAGCAAATCCGGCCTAGCCTGTTGGGCCAGGCGCGTGGCTTCGCGCACTTTATCCACATCGGCGCCAGTGCCCGATTCGCCGGTGGAGTAACTAATCATCGCCACCCGTGGCTCGATGCCAAAGGCGCTGGCTGAGTCCGCGCTTTGCACAGCAATTTCTGCCAGTTCGCTGGCGGTTGGGTCGGGGTTTACCGCGCAGTCGCCATACACCACCACTTGGTCCGGCAGCAGCATAAAAAACACCGACGACACCAGCTTGTAGCCCGGTGCGGTTTTGATCAGTTGCAGCGCCGGGCGGATGGTGTTGGCGGTGGTGTGGATGGCGCCGGAAACCAGCCCGTCCACCTCATCCAACGCCAGCATCATGGTGCCGAGCATTACCGGGTCTTCCAGCTGCTGAGTGGCCATCGGCGCGTTCAGGCCTTTGCCTTTGCGCAGTTCCACCATGGGCGCGACGTAGCGGCTGCGAATCAAATCCGGATCAAGAATTTCCAGCCCCGGCGGCAACTCGATGCCATGGGCTTGGGCGACCAATTGCACCTCTTCGGGCTTGGCCAGCAGCACGCACTGGGCAATGCCGCGCGCCTGACATATAGCCGCCGCCTGCACGGTGCGCGGCTCACTGCCTTCGGGCAGGACGATACGTTTATTTGCCGCCTGCGCACGCTGCACCAACTGAAAGCGAAACGCTGGCGGCGACATGCGTTGCTCATGGGGTTCGCCGCAGCGCTTGCTAAGAAATTCGTGGTCGATATGGCTGGCAACAAAATCGGTCACCCGCTCGGCGCGCTCGCGGTCGTCGATGGGGATTTCTTTGTTCAGGCGATTAAGGTTGTTCGCCGTGTCATACGAACTGGTGGTCACCGACAGCACCGGCAGGCCGGTTTGCAGCGCGCCTCGGCACAGCTCCATGATCCGCGGGTCTGGCGGGAAGTCGCTGCACAGCAACAGGCCCGCCAGCGGCATGCCATTGGTGGCGGCCAGGCAGGTGGCGAGAATGATGTCGTCACGATCCCCTGGGGTGACCACCAATACGCCGGGCTTAAGCAGTTGCACGGTGTTGGCCACCGCACGGGCACACAGCACGATGCGCTGCATACGCCGCTGTTCGTAGTCGCCAGCGTTGATCACCCGCGCGCCAAGTAGGTCAGCGATATCCCGGGTGCGTGGCGCATTCAGTTGGTCAAGCCAAGGGATGCTGCCGAGCAGGCGAAAGTCGTTGCGGCGAAACAGCGGCGAATGCTCGAGCAGGCTGGCGCTGATCTGTTCGTCGCGCACCTTGCTGAGGATAACGCCAAGCAATGAGCCTTCTTGCGGGCCGCCAAACATTTGCGCCTGAATTTCCAGGCGGTCAGAGAGCTCGCTAATGCCTTCGTCTTCTGGGGCAGTGACCAGAATCACCTCGGCATCCAGGCTTTTGGCCAAGTGCAAATTGATCCGCGCGGCGTAGCTGGTATAGGCGGTGGGCACCAGGCCTTCGACGATGACCACATCTTTGTCGCGGGCGGCGTCTTGGTACAGACCAATAAATTCTTCCAGCAAGTCGTTGAGCTGGCCTTCACCGAGCATTCGTTCGACGTGGCTTAGGCTGACTGGAGCTGGTGAGCGCAGGCCGTGGGTGCGGGCGATCAGTTCGCTGGAGCGCTCCGGGCCGGTGTCGCCAGGTTGCGGTTGCGCCACCGGTTTGAAAAAACCAACCCGCAGGCCAACCCGCTCAAGGGCGCCGACCATGCCAAGGCTGATGGAGGTAAGGCCGACGCCAAAACCGCTGGGGGCAAGAAAATAGGTTTGCATGCAAATTCCTGAGCCGCGCGTGGTCCGCGCTGTTTTATACCGGCCTGCCGGATTGGGCAGGCCGCTGTTTGGTTGGCGACAGCGCTGTTAGTGCAGTAGCTGCAGGGTATCGAGGGCGATCTGCCGCTCTTCGTTGGTGGGTATCACCAACACCCGTGGATGGCCATAGGCGTGAATCGTACCGGAAAGCCCACGGATATAGCGCTCGTTGGCTTCGTCATCCAGTTGCAGATTAAGCAGGCGCAGATGGGCCACGGTTTTAGCGCGAATCAGCGGGGAGTTTTCGCCGATGCCGCCGGTAAAAATCAACCCGTCCAGACGCGGCAGGGCACAGCTCATGGCGGCGAGGGATTTGGCCAGGCGGTAGCAAAACACCTCGATGGCCAGGGTTGCGCCCTCGTGACCGTCGTGGTGCGCCTGTTCCAGGGTGCGCATATCGTTGGACAGGCCGGATAGGCCCAGCAGCCCAGCGTCGTGGTTAAGCATGTAGTCGATCTTGTCGATATCCCAGCCCAGGGCTAACGCCAAGTGGCTGTGCAGGTTGGGGTCGACGTCGCCGCTGCGGGTGCCCATGACCACGCCTTCCAATGGCGTCAGGCCCATGCTGGTGTCGCGGCTTTCGCCATTGACGATGGCGCAGGTCGAGCAGCCGTTGCCCAGGTGCGCGGAGAGCCAGCAGCTGTCGCTCACTTGCAGGTTGCTCATCTCCGCTGCGCGGCTGCTGACGTAACGGTGGCTGCTGCCGTGGAAGCCATATCGGCGAATGCCATGCTCGCGGTACAGCGCCTCCGGCAGGGCATAACGGAAGGCGTATTCGGGCAGGGTTTGGTGGAAGGCGGTGTCGAACACTGCGACCTGGGGCAGGTTGGGGTACAGCTTGAGGGTGGCCTCAATGCCCATCAGGTTGGCTGGGTTATGCAACGGGGCGAGGTGGGCCGTGGCCTGGATCTGATTGAGCACTTGCTGATCGATGCGCCGGGCTTCACTGAAGTGCTCGCCGCCATGCACCACGCGGTGGCCAATGCCGTGCAGCTTGCCGCCGCAGGCCGCTTGAACCAGGGGTAAAAGCTGGGAGAGGGCGGCCCGGTGGTCGGCATTGGGGATCATCATGCTGTCCAGCTCGCCACCACGACGCCAGTGCAATTCGGCGTCGTAGCTACCGAGGTTTTGCGCTTCGCCGCTCAATGAAGTTTGCGAATGGGCTTCGTGAATCAGGGCGAACTTGATCGACGAACTCCCGCAATTGATCACCAGAATATGGCGTGCTTGCATCACTGCTCCTCGTCTTGTTCGGTCAGGGGCTCCTGCCCCTGGGCACACCAGCCGCAGCTAAACGGCTGGCCAATTTTTTCCAGGCGTTGGATAGGGTTTTGCACCCACTCGCGGTTTTGCCAGGGTGGTTGATGGCGCAGGTGTTGAGTATGCCCACAGCTCAGCTCGGCTACCCAATGGCCTTCTTCATCTTGATGAAAGCCCTGAATATGGGGGGCTGCCTGCGGCCGTCCGTCCGCGCTCGGTTCGCTTTCGGCCGAACCCTTGGTTAAACTTGCCCGTTCTCCAATCTTCCGCAAAGGTTCTGCCCCATGCTGATCGCTGCCAATACGGCTGTCTCCATCGACTATACCCTGACCAACGATGCTGGTGAGGTGATCGACAGCTCTGCCGGCGGCGCCCCGCTGGTTTACCTGCAAGGTGCAGGCAACATTATCGTAGGTCTGGAAAAAGCCCTGGTTGGCAAGCAGGCTGGCGATGAACTGACCGTGGCCGTAGAGCCTGAAGAAGCTTACGGCGAATACAGCGCCGAGCTGGTCAGCACCCTCAGCCGCAGCATGTTTGAAGGTGTTGATGAACTGGAAGTGGGCATGCAGTTCCACGCCTCCGCTCCGGATGGCAGCATGCAGATCGTCACCATCCGCGATCTGGACGGCGACGATGTCACCGTTGACGGCAACCACCCACTGGCTGGTCAGCGTCTGAACTTCCAGATCAAAGTTGTTGCCGTACGTGCTGCCAGTGAAGAAGAAATTGCCCATGGTCATATCCATGGCGAAGGTGGTCACCACCATTGATTCAGCTAAGCTGCTTTAGCGGCTGACTGGATTGTGCAAAGGGCGCTTTTTAGCGCCCTTTGTCTGTAATGACTGATCGGGAGTTCGTCATGAGTGCTTTTCACGACATCAATTTACGCGCCTTGGATGGCCAGGAATTGCCGCTTGCACCCCTCAAGGGCAAAGTTGTGCTGGTGGTCAATGTCGCCTCGAAATGCGGCTTGACGCCCCAGTACGCGGGTTTGGAAAGTTTGTACCAGCAATACAAGGATCAGGGCTTTAGCGTGCTGGGCCTGCCGTGTAATCAATTCGCTGGCCAGGAGCCTGGAAGCGAAAGCGAAATCCAGGAATTTTGCAGCCTGAACTACGGCGTCAGCTTTCCCCTGAGCAGCAAACTCGAAGTGAACGGCCCCGGCCGGCACTCGCTGTATCGCTTGCTGGCAGGCGAGGGCGCGGAATTTCCTGGGGACATCACTTGGAACTTCGAGAAATTCCTGGTCGGTAAAGACGGTCGGGTGTTAGCGCGGTTTTCGCCGCGTACCGCGCCTGATGATGCATCGATCATTCAAGCTATTGAGAAAGCGCTGGCCTGACTGAGCCTGGATTTGCGCCTGCGCGGAAATGACGGAGTAGCTGGGAAATCCCGTCGTCCCCGCATAGGCGGGGAAGCAGAATTCCCGGATTTGCATGCTTAACCCTGGTGGGCTTCGGCATTGCTGAAGCCACGATCGGCATTCAATTCATCCTGCCCATCAAAGTCGAAATCGCGCACCGGCTGGCCCTGCAGTTGGGCGCGTTTGAGTTGGTATTCATCAAACGACAAGCCCTGGCGACTCAAATCTTCTAACGCCTTCTGGCGAAGCTCCAGGGCGCTGTAAGGGTGCAGTTCCAACATCGAATGGCCTTGGCCAGCACAGCCAGTCAGAACGGTGGCGAGAAGCAGCAGGGCGATAGTAGTGAAGCGATTCATTGGAGCCTCCTATCGGCCCGGTAAGTGAGAGTGAGGCCAGACTATTCCTCGCGCTGCCGCCGTAGAAATCGAGCCAATCAATAGCTGGTATCGACCAAACGACCGCCATCTCACCCGCAGCGAAACACCCAGCAGCGTATCGCCATTTACCGATCCCTTTTTAGCGCTAAATCACTCCTATCAATAATGCTGGGCGGGGCGAGACGACCGGTCATATGATCGCCGCCATGAACGCAACCAACCCCAATATTCGTCTGGATAAGCGCGAGCTGATCCTCACCAAAGGCTCAGAAGTCATGCTGCGTCGTGGCTACCACGGCACGGGCGTGCAAGAGATTGTGCAGGCCGCCGGTATCCCCAAGGGCTCGTTCTATCACTACTTTGCCAGCAAAGAAGATTTCGCCGTGCATGCCCTAGAGCACCTCTATGCGCCGCGGTTGCAGCGTTATGCCAGTGCCCTGAGTAACCCTGCAATGAGCCCACGTGAACGCATTCTGAGTTTCTATGCTGAGTTGCTGAATCACTTTCGCCGCCAGGAAAAACCCCAGTATCACTGCTTTATCGGCAGCCTCAGTTTTGAGATGGCTGAGCCGTCGCAGCCGATTGGCTTGCAGGTGGAAAGCATTCTGCAGCGCTCGGTGGACATCCTCGCCCAGTGCCTGGACGAAGCGCGCGAAGCCGGTGAGCTGAACGCCGCTACCGATTGCGTGGAGCTGGCGGAATTTATCGCCAATGCCTGGGAAGGCACCTTGATGCGCATGAAGGCCGGTGCCAATGCCGCGCCGCTGACTGTTTTTCTGCACCAACTGGAGCGTCTGCTGACGCCCGTTTGAACCCCACACCGGCACTCTGCTGCCCGCTAGGAGAAATGCATGACCGCTCTCGTCAAAGCCCTGTTTGAACCCTTCCGCCTCGGTGCGCTGGAACTGCCGACCCGTGTGGTGATGGCGCCCATGACCCGCTCGTTCTCCCCTGGCGGCGTGCCCAACGCGCAAGTGATCGAGTACTACCGTAAGCGCGCTGCCGGCGGTGTGGGCTTGATTGTTACCGAGGGCACCACCGTCGGCCACAAAGCCTCCAATGGCTACCCGCACGTGCCGCGTTTCTTTGGTGAAGATGCCCTGGCGGGCTGGAAGCAAGTGGTCGAGGCCGTGCACGCCGAAGGCGGCAAAATCGTGCCGCAGTTGTGGCACGTAGGCAGTGTTCGCCGTATCGGCACCGAGCCGGACGCCAGTGTTCCAGGCTACGGCCCAACCGGCAAAACCAAGGACGGCGTTGAGGTTGTGCATGGCATGACCAAGCAAGATATCGACGAGGTGATCGCCGCCTTCGCCCAAGCCGCCAAGGACGCCCAAGCCATTGGCATGGACGGCGTGGAAATCCACGGCGCCCACGGTTACCTGATCGACCAGTTCTTCTGGGAAGGCACTAACCAACGCGACGACGAATACGGTGGCAGCCTGGCCAACCGTTCGCGCTTTGCCATCGAGCTGATCAAGGCCGTGCGCGCTGCCACTAGCCCAACATTCCCCATCATCTTCCGTTTTTCGCAATGGAAGCAGCAGGACTACACCGCGCGCCTGGTGACCACACCAGAAGCGCTGGGTGAGTTCCTGCAACCGTTGTCCGATGCCGGCGTGGATATTTTCCACTGCTCCACCCGTCGTTTCTGGGAGCCGGAATTTGAAGGCTCTGACCTCAACCTGGCGGGCTGGACCCGCAAACTAACCGGTAAACCGACCATCACCGTTGGCAGCGTTGGTTTGGACGGCGAGTTTATGCAGTTTATGGTCAAGACCGACAAGGTCGCTCAGCCAGAAAAACTCGATGCTTTACTTGAGCGTTTGAACAAGCAGGAATTCGACTTGGTGGCCGTAGGCCGTGCGCTGTTGGTGGACCCGGACTGGGCGATAAAAGTGCGTGATGGCCGTGAAGACGAGATTCTGCCGTTTAGCCGCGATGCGCTGACTACCCTGGTTTAAGTAACGTTTTCCCTTTGTTGCGCCCTTGTTGGCGCAACACTTTCAGGCCCCGCTTTTTGGCGGGGCTTTTTTTATGCGTAGGGTCTGCTGTGTTTACGCACCACGCGATCTACCTCGAAATCGCTTGGTGTGCACAGCACACCCTACGGATCGCGATCCCATAAAAAACGGCGCCGAAGCGCCGTTTTTTATTCGCCTATATCTGCAATCAGGCGCTAGCAGTTTCCACTTTGCGAGCCGTCAGGCCCAGCAGCTCATTGCTGCGTGCGTTGACTTCACGGTACAGCGCTGCATCGGTTTCCAGGGCCTTCTCGCGCGCCGGGAAGATCGCTTTGAGCTTCTCAGCCCACTCACCGCCAACCTTGTCGGCAAAGCAGCGTTCGATCAGTTCCAGCATGATCGACACGGTTACCGAAGCACCTGGCGAGGCGCCCAGCAAGGCGGCAATGCTGCCGTCTTTGGCCGCGACCAGTTCGGTACCGAACTGCAGGATGCCGCCTTTTTTCGGGTCTTTTTTGATGATTTGTACGCGTTGACCGGCAATCTCCAAGCGCCAGTCGGCAGCCTTGGCGTTCGGGAAGAAGCGCTTCAAGGCTTCCAGGCGTTGCTCGCTCGATTGCAATACTTCGCTGATCAGGTACTTGGTCAGGTCGAAGTTGTCGCGCGCTACCGCCAGCATCGGGCCGATATTGCTTGGGCGAACCGACAGCGGCAGGTCGAGGAACGAGCCATGCTTGAGGAACTTGGTGCTGAAGCCGGCGTATGGCCCGAACAGCAGGGACTTTTTGCCGTCGACTACGCGGGTATCCAAGTGCGGTACCGACATCGGTGGCGAACCCACCGCCGCCTGGCTGTACACCTTGGCTTCGTGCTGCTTAACGATTTCCGGGTCATCGCAACGCAGCCACTGGCCACTCACCGGGAAACCACCAAAGCCATTGCCTTCCGGGATGCCGGACTTCTGTAGCAGCGGCAGGGCCGCGCCACCAGCACCGAGGAACACAAAGCGCGTTTGCACGTCGCGGCTGTTGCCGGTTTCGGTGTTTTTGATGGTCACCAGCCAGCCGCCGTTATTGCGCTTGAGGTCGGTGACTTTCTGCTTATAGGTGACGCTGCAGTCGCTTTGTTCGCTGAGAAACTTCAGCAACTGGTTGGTCAGGGCGCCAAAGTTGACGTCGGTGCCGGACTCGACACGGGTAGCGGCGATGGCTTCATCGGCGGCGCGGCCGGGCATCATCAGCGGCATCCACTCGGCCATGGTGGCCTTGTCTTCGCTATAAACCATGTCATCGAAGGCATGGTGTTGAACCATGGCGGCGTGACGGGTTTTAAGGAATTTGATGCCCTTTTCGCCCTGCACAAAGCTCAGGTGTGGAATTGGGTTAATAAAGGCTTTCGGCGAACCAAAATTGCCTTGCTGCATCAGGTGCGCCCAGAACTGCTTCGACACCTCGAACTGGGTGTTGATCTGCACGGCTTTTTTAATGTCCACCGAGCCATCAGCCGCTTCGGGGGTGTAGTTGAGTTCACACAGCCCGGCATGGCCGGTACCGGCGTTGTTCCAGGGGTTGGAGCTTTCGATGGCCCCCGCGCCCTGCATTTCAGCGACTTCCAGCTTGATGCCGGGGTCGAGCTCTTTCAACAGCACGGCTAATGTCGCGCTCATGATGCCGGCACCTACCAGCAGCACATCGACAGCCTCGTAATCGTTTTGCGCCATTTGCTCGCCACACTCTTGTGAAGTTGTGAAACCGTTTTTTCACGCTCTTTTGGAAACGTGAACCTCAAAAGTTCGGGTGCCAGGGTTACGATCTGCGCGCTTTTACACCGCTTAAAAACGGGCGTTAGAGCAGGGCAGAGGTGCCGGAAGGTCACGCGAAGTGGGCGACTCTCTGGGGCGGTGCGGGCTGATGCTGAGTTCATCAGGGTAGCTGCGAGGCCCGATCAGGAGACGTCCTTATAATCGGGGGCCGATTATAACGGCGAAATGACAAAAGTCGCTTTTTTGCGTGACTTTTCTTCACCCCTTGGTCAGCCCTCCAACGCCTGTTTGCCGCTTGCCCGCAGGCGGACTGATATTTTTTGCCTGCCGAGTGCTAAAACGCCATCACCGCCTGAACCTCGCCAGGCCTGCTGTGTCAGACATTTCAGCGCTGTCAGGCCGCGTGCGCGCTGGGTATACTGCCGGCCACTTCAAGCGGCCCGATCGGGCGTTCTAATCCCTGTGGAGAGATGAGCATGCTGCACCGTCTGTTGTTTGGTCTGATCGCTATTACCAGCCTGACCCTGGTTGGCTGTGCCCACAGCCCGCAACAACTGAGCCCGACGCCAAAACTCACCAGTAACCTCACCCCTGTTGGCCAAGGCCAGCCGGTGGTGGTGCGTGTGGTCGATGGTCGGCCATCGCCGGTACTGGGCACCCGTGGCGGCCTGTATCCAGAAACCAGCGCCATCAGCGTGCAAGGCGCCGACATTCTGCCGAAGTTGCAGCAGCAAGCTGAAGCCGCTGTGCGTCTGCTCGGCTTTACCCCCTCGCCAGGTGCGCTGAACGCACCGCAACTCACCCTGACGCTGTCTGAGCTCAAATACCAGTCGCCCAAAGAAGGCCTGTACGTCACCGAAGCCAGTATCGGCGCCAAGTTCCGTGCTGATGTACAAAACGCCACTCGCCGTTACAGTGGCAACTACGGCGCGACCTTGGACCAGAAATTCGGTATGGCGCCCAATCAGGACACCAACACCAAACTGGTGAGCGATGTGTTGAGCGATGCCCTGACCCGTACCTTTAAAGACCCAAGCATTGGCCAGATCCTCGCGCAGTAAGGGGTAGGTGTAATGAAAAAGCCCGACCAGTAGGTCGGGCTTTTTTGTGGGCGTTTGCGGCGTTGATGCGCACATCACACCCTACCCACACAGACAATTGCGCCCCTGCTGTTTGGCCTGATACAGCGCGCTGTCAGCCCGTGCAATTAGCGATTGCAGGGTATCGTTGGGCTTCATTTCCGCCAAGCCAATCGACACGGTCACCCCCGGCAATACCCCAACGGGTGAATAAAAGGAGTTCACCTGTTCCAGCGCTGCACGTAGCCGCTCACCAATGGCGCGGCCTTCGGTGGCGTTCATTTCCGGTAGAAGAATCACAAACTCTTCGCCGCCGTAGCGGGTCAGGCTGTCTTTGGGCCGCAGTTGATTGCGCAAGGTGTGGGCCACTAAACACAGGGCATAGTCGCCGGCCAGGTGACCATGGCTGTCGTTGTAAGGCTTGAAGTGGTCAACGTCCAACATCAATAAACACATCGGTTGGCCATTAAAGGCGCAGCGGGTGTTTTCCCGCTCGAAGATATGTTCCAGCCAGCGCCGGTTAAAGGCGCCGGTAAGGGTGTCGACGTTAGCGTTTTGCTCGCTGTCGATAATGATCTGGTTGCCCTGTCGCACGCGATCACACAGCAGTGTGAGTAGGTTCTGCATCAGCTCCGGTGATTGCGCGAACAGGCTGAACAGTGACTCGCGGTGCAGGCGCAATACCAGGCAACGGCTGGCTGCCACTACGTAAGCGGAAGGGTGGTCGTTGTCGATAAAGCTGATTTCGCCCACACACTCGCCAGGCTCCAAGGTTTTTACCGCCGGATTATCCAGCGAGCCAAGGAAGACTTTCAGTTCGCCCTCAAGCAACACATACAAATGCTGGTTGCGGTCGAATGGCGAGAGGAGCACTTCGTCGGGGTCCAATTCAAACGCGTGAAACTGCTCCAGCAGGCGGCCCAGGTTATGGGCGGCGACATTCTGGAACAGACGCATGTCATGAATGGAATGCAGGTCGGCCTGCCACTGCGCGTCTTTCATCGCAATTGAAGCGTTCCGTGTAGATAAGCAATAGGGAATGGCATCGCGACGCATCCTTTCGTAAGTGCGAAAACCCGATTTCGCTGAACTGGGGCTACCCTCTTGCAACCCGTTGGCGAAGGCTCTGATTGGCACTGGCGATCATCATGTTCGCAGAACCGCTTTGAGGCTTTCGTCGAGTTGGGATGCTTGCAATAGACCCATGTGAACCTTAGCTGCCAAGGCAACAATCTGCTGCTCAGCGGTTCACAGCCCGGCAAGAATTGTGAGTTGTCTGCCGGGCTTTCCGTTCCCTGATTCTCTGCATAGAGTCAGTTGCCGATCACTACCTCGTAGCGCACAGCGTAGCCGTTGAGACTAGCCTCTATGGCTGCATGGCGCGCAGCGTCTAGCTCTGGGAAGTACAAGCGTGCCAATTGGCCGTGGCTCTCGTGGGCGCTGACCTCGACGCGCACTTCGGGGTCGATATGCCGTAGGTCGGCCTCGAAAACCCGACGGATGGCGTCATAGCGCAGCGTTGGTTTGAAGGTTTTGCCCACTGCGGTAAGCGGAATGGCGTCGATGATCCATACATCCTTGGGTACGGCGGCACGTTCGGGAATATGGTTGGCGGCATGGGCAAGCAACTCTTCGGCGCTTACCGAAGCGCCAGGCACCAGTTGTACATACACCACCGGCAGTTCGCCTGCTTTCACGCAGGGTTTGCCAACGGCTGCTGCCATAGCCACGGCTGGGTGCTTGTGCAGCGCCTCTTCAATCATTTGCGGGTCAATATTGTGCCCGCCACGAATGATCAGATCCTTACTGCGCCCGGTCAGCCAGATAAAACCATCGGCGTCGATGCGGCCGAGGTCGCCGGTGTTAAACCAGTCGCCATCGACCCAGATACCCTTGTTTTTGTCGGCTTGCAGGTAGCCGTTAAACACGGTGATACCGCGCAGCACCAAGTTGCCGATCTCGTTTTCGGCGGCGTCGCGCAGGTAGTTGCCCTGCTCGTCGAGCATGGCGATTTTTACCTCGCAGTACGGCATGCGAATACCAATGGAGCCTGGACGGCTTTCGCCCGCCGGTGGGTTGCCGCAACTGCCGCAGGTGCCTTCGGTAAGGCCGTAACCTTCGATCAGTTTCAGCCCGGTTTTACTTTCAAATTGGCGGATCAGCTCTACCGGCATCGGCGCGGCGCCACACAGTGCATAACGCAGGCTCGACAGATCATGCCCAGCACTGGGCACTTGCAACAGGCCGGCGTAGATGGTTGGCACGCCGCTGAAAAAACTCACCCGGTAGCGCTCGATAATTTTCCAGAAGTTCTGAATCAGGCTCTGGCTGCGATAGCCCTGGGGCGTAGCCAGCAGCACTTCGGCACCGACATAGAAGGGCGCCAGGCCTGTGACCATCACGCCATTGACGTGAAACAGCGGCAGGCCGCAAAGCGTGACATCGCTGGCATGCAGGTCGATGGCAAAGGCCAGAATCATGCCCATCGCTACTTCATTGCGATGGGTGTGCGGCGCCAGTTTTGGCGTGCCGGTGGTGCCGCCTGTGTGGAAGTACGAGGCGATATCGTCAGGGGAAATAACTCGGCCGCTTTCCAGATGGTCGGCCGGGCAGGCCGCGATCAATTCGTCAAAGTCCAATACCCCAGCGGGCAGTCCGCCACGCTGGGCTTTTATGCCGCTGCGTTGTGGCTCTTCCAGGTAGTTGGCCATGTCGACGGTGACGATATGTTTAAGCTCCGGCAGGTGCTCGCGCAGGCCGGCGACTTTGTCCCACAGATCGGTGCCGGGGAAGGGCGCCAGGGTGACCAGTACCTCGGAGTCGGAGGCGCGAATCAGCTCGGCGATATGTTCGCTGTCCAGCAGCGGGTTGATCGCATTGACCACCCCCGCCGCTTCGCCGCCCCAAATAGTGAAATGCGTATGCGGCAAGTTAGGCAGCAGAAAGGACACCGCCTTGCCCGGCCTGACACCGAGGCGATGCAGGGCGTTAGCGGTTTGCGTGACCTTGGCGAACAGCTCGCCATAGCTCAAGCGGTACGGGTGTTCTTCGCTATTGCCGTGGAGCAGAAAGGTCAGCGCAGTGGCGTTTGGATTACGCGCCGCGCTGCGTTGCAGCACCTCGTAGGTGCTGGCCGGCATATCGCGGTCCTGCAGGGCCACTTGTTCAATCGCCAGGGTGTCGCGTAACGAAGCAATGGCGGGTACTTGAGCGGGGTGGTGAACAACGGCTTGGCTCATCGGCTGACCTTTTCTGATTCGCGGGTATTAGCCCAGTTGCGCTGCCAGCCAGGCGCCGATATCACGGATTTCCTGGGGCAGCACTTCATGGCTCATCGGGTATTCCTGCCAGGTTACGGGTACGCCCTGGGCCTTTAGGCAGTCATGCGCAGCACGGCCCATGGCCGGCTGCACGATGTCGTCAAACGTGCCATGCAAACAGTAAACCGGCAGTTGTTTTTTTGTATCCGCCAGCACCACGTCGGGGCTTAGCGTTGGTGAGTACGTGGACAACGCCAGCACGCCACCCAGCGGCCCTTGCCAGCGCAGAAAGGCGGCGTGGTAGACCACGGCGCCACCTTGGGAAAAACCGGCCAGAAAGATGCGTGCCGGGTCAATACCGCTGTCGCGCTGGCCTTCTATCAGCTCGATCACCCGCTGCGCCGAGGCTTCCAGCTGCTCGCTGTTGATCGCCCGTGCTGGGCTCATGGCCAGAATGTCGTACCAGCTTGGCATGGCATAGCCGCCGTTGATGGTCACCGGTTGAGTAGGCGCCTGGGGCAAAATAAAGCGCGTGCCGGTTAGCGTTTGTTGCAGGGCTTCGGCTACAGGCAGGAAGTCAAAGCGGTCAGCCCCTAGGCCATGCAGCCAAATAACGCAGGAATTTGCAGAAAGTGTGGGCTCTAGTATCAGATTTTCGTGCATGCTGGGCTCCAGTCTGGTGCGCGCGCCCTGCTCTGGGGCGTCGCTTGGTCAGAGGTTTGGTGTATCCGTTAAGAACATGTCGCAAGGCTGCAAGTTTTACTCTTGACCAGCCTAAATCGCCCTTTTCCGGGGCGTATGGTACGGGCTTTGCTATATCTGAATTAACCGATTGCGTGCCCCAAATTGGGTAACACTCCACCGTTTGCAAGGCTCTGTTCAGGCAAGGTAAACAGGCAATCGCGTTACGCAGGAAACAAGCTACTAAAAATAAGCCAAGGGAAACGCCCAACAGATTCGCCACGGGTCACCAGGTAGGTGACTAAGCGAACGGGACTATCCCCAACCCGTCTATTCGAACAAACCAATGTCACGAATAAGCGGGGGGTGAGTTTTGGCCGGTGGGAGTATCGCCAACTAGACTCGCTCCCAGGTCAGCACCCCGTATTAACCGTCCAACGATGGTTAAGCGTGCCTCAAAAGGGTACGGCGGTGGGGCCAAGACTCCAAACACAACAACAGCAACTGGAGGTTTTAATGAAGATGGTGAAATCCACCCTGGCTATTCTGACCGCAGCGACCATTCTTGGCGCTAGCGGCTTCGCTCAAGCGGGCGCGACTCTGGATAAAGTCAAGAAACAAGGCTTTGTGCAGTGCGGTGTAAGTGATGGTCTGCCGGGCTTCTCGGTTCCAGATGCCAAGGGTAACTACCAGGGTATCGACGTTGATATCTGCCGCGGTGTTGCTGCTGCCGTGTTGGGCGATGCATCGAAAGTTAAATACAGCCCGTTGACTGCCAAGGAGCGCTTCACCGCGATCCAATCCGGCGAAGTTGACATGCTGTCGCGTAACACCACCTGGACCAGCTCCCGCGACGCGGGCATGGGTCTGGTATTCACCGGCGTGACTTACTATGACGGTATCGGCTTCCTGGTTAACAAGAAGCTCGGCGTTTCCAGCGCCAAGGAACTCGACGGCGCGACCATTTGTATCCAGGCCGGTACCACTACCGAACTGAACGTGTCCGACTACTTCCGCTCCAACGGTCTGAAATACACCCCCATCACCTTCGACACCTCTGACGAAAGCGCTAAGTCGCTGGAAGCCAGCCGTTGCGACGTGCTGACCTCTGACCAATCGCAGCTCTACGCTCAGCGCATCAAACTGGCTCAGCCAAACGACTACGTGGTTCTGCCGGAAGTTATTTCCAAAGAGCCTCTGGGCCCAGTCGTCCGTAAAGGCGACGAAGAGTGGTTCAGCATCGTTAAGTGGACTCTGTTCGCCATGCTCAACGCTGAAGAAGCCGGCGTGACTTCCAAAAACGTTGAAGCTGAAGCCAAAGGCAGCAAAAACCCAGACGTTCTGCGTCTGCTGGGTGCTGACGGCGAATACGGCAAAGACCTGAAACTGCCGAAAGACTGGGCAGTGCAGATCATCAAGCAAGTGGGTAACTACGGCGAAGTGTTCGACCGCAACGTCGGTGCGGGCAGCGAGCTGAAAATCGAGCGCGGCCTGAACGCACTCTGGAACAAAGGCGGCCTGCAGTACGCACCACCAGTGCGTTAATAGCTGCTAGCCCGGTCGCCCGGTAGTTTGCTACTTCAGGCCGTGTGGGGACTTGTCCCCACACGGCCTGACCGTAACCGGTAAACGGTTCCGGGCGATTTTTTTGTTCCAACGTTTGTGGGGCTCTCCATGCAAAATCAAATCGGCACATCGCGGGGTTTTTCGCTAAGCGACCCGCGTTTCCGTGCCTGGCTATTTCAGATCATCACCCTGGTGGCGGTGATCTCAATGGGCTGGTTTCTGTTTGATAACACGCAAACCAACCTGCAACACCGAGGCATTACCTCAGGCTTTGGCTTCCTGCAGAACAGCGCTGGTTTTGGTATCGCT
This sequence comes from uncultured Pseudomonas sp., assembly GCA_964543145.1. GTDB lineage: Bacteria > Pseudomonadota > Gammaproteobacteria > Pseudomonadales > Pseudomonadaceae > Aquipseudomonas. Next base: position 28,748 of record CAZIWV010000004.1, on the reverse strand, counting down.
CAGCACCTGATCGATTACACCGAATCCGACAGCTACGCGCGGGTGTTCGTTATCGGTTTGCTCAACACCTTGCTGGTGTCGGCCATCGGTATCGTGTTTGCCACCCTGCTGGGTTTTATCCTCGGCGTGGCGCGGCTTTCCACCAACTGGATGGTCAGCAAGCTCGCCACTGTTTATATCGAGACTTTCCGCAATATTCCGCCGTTGCTGCAAATTCTGTTCTGGTACTTCGCGGTGTTGCTGCCGCTGCCAGGGCCGCGCAATAGCTTGAACTTTGCCGACAGTTTCTTCCTCAGCAACCGTGGTCTGTACATGCCGCAAGGCGTGATGGCCGACGGGTTTGGCGCCTTCGTGGTGGCAGTGCTGCTGGCGATTGTGGCCACTGTGCTGATGGTGCGCTGGGCTAACAAGCGCTTTGAAGCGACCGGTGTGCCGTTCCACAAGTTCTGGGCAGCGCTGGCGATTATGCTGGTGATTCCGGCTTTGAGCGTGTTGGTGTTCGGCTCGCCTCTGCACTGGGTTGTGCCTGCGGTTAAAGGCTTCAACTTTGTTGGTGGCTGGGTAATGATCCCTGAGCTGTTGGCGCTGACCATCGCCCTGACTGCGTACACCGCCGCGTTTATCGCGGAAATTGTGCGTTCGGGCATCAAGTCGGTCAGCCACGGCCAGACCGAGGCGGCTCACTCGTTGGGTCTGCGTAATGGTCCGACCCTGCGCAAAGTGATCATCCCGCAGGCCCTGCGCGTGATCATTCCGCCGCTGACCAGCCAATACCTCAACCTGGCGAAAAACTCCTCTCTGGCGGCCGGCATCGGCTATCCGGATATGGTGTCGCTGTTTGCCGGTACGGTGCTTAACCAGACCGGGCAGGCCATTGAAGTAATTGCCATCACCATGAGCGTGTACTTGGCCATCAGCATCAGCATTTCCCTGCTGATGAACTGGTACAACAAGCGCATCGCGCTGATCGAACGGTGAGGAAGGGCGCATGACGACTCATACATTCAAACCCGACATGCCACCACCAAGCCGCAGCGTCGGCGTGGTGGCCTGGATGCGGGCCAATCTGTTCTCCAGCTGGCTCAATACACTGCTGACCTTGTTTGCGGTGTACCTGATCTGGCTGATTGTTCCACCGCTGTTGAACTGGACCATTTTCGACGCCAACTGGGTCGGCACCACCCGGGCTGACTGCACCAAGGAAGGCGCGTGCTGGGTATTTATTCAGCAGCGTTTCGGCCAATTCATGTACGGCTTTTACCCCAGCGAATTGCGCTGGCGCGTGGACGTAACGGTATGGCTGGCAGTTATTGGCGTGGCGCCGTTGTTTATCAGCAAGTTCCCGCGCAAAGCCGCTTACGGCATCGCCTTCCTGATCATCTATCCGCTGCTGGCCTTCTGGCTGCTACACGGCGGCTACTTTGGTCTGGAAAACGTCGCCACCAGCAAATGGGGCGGTTTGATGCTGACCCTGGTAATCGCCACCGTTGGTATTGCTGGTGCATTGCCGCTGGGCATTCTGCTGGCGCTGGGTCGGCGTTCGAACCTGCCGGCAATTCGTGTGGTCTGCGTGACCTTTATCGAATTCTGGCGCGGCGTGCCGTTGATCACCGTGCTGTTTATGTCGTCGGTAATGCTGCCGTTGTTCCTGCCAGAAGGGATGAGCTTCGACAAACTGCTGCGGGCGCTGATCGGCGTAATCCTGTTCCAGTCGGCCTACGTGGCTGAAGTGGTGCGCGGTGGCTTGCAAGCCATTCCCAAGGGCCAATACGAAGCCGCTTCGGCGATGGGGTTGGGTTACTGGCGCAGCATGGGCCTGGTGATTTTGCCGCAAGCCCTGAAGATGGTTATTCCCGGCATCGTTAACACCTTTATCGCCCTGTTCAAGGACACCAGCTTGGTGATCATCATCGGCCTGTTCGACCTGCTTAACAGCGTCAAACAAGCGGCCGCCGACCCGGCGTGGTTGGGGATGGCCACCGAGGGCTATGTATTTGCGGCCCTGGTTTTCTGGATTTTCTGTTTCGGTATGTCCCGCTACTCCATGCACCTGGAGCGCAAGCTGGACACAGGCCACAAGCGTTAGGAGTCGAATAATGAGCGAAGCGATCAAACAGCCTGTGAGCCCTGAAGGCATTATCCAAATGCAGGGCGTAAACAAATGGTACGGCCAGTTTCACGTACTCAAAGACATCAACCTGAACGTGAAGCAGGGCGAGCGCATCGTGTTGTGCGGGCCTTCGGGCTCGGGCAAATCGACCACCATTCGTTGCCTGAACCGCCTGGAAGAACACCAACAGGGCCGCATCGTCGTTGACGGCGTGGAACTGACCAACGACCTCAAGCAGATCGAAGCGATTCGCCGTGAAGTCGGCATGGTGTTTCAGCACTTCAACCTGTTCCCGCACCTGACCATTTTGCAGAACTGCACCTTGGCGCCGATGTGGGTGCGCAAGATGCCCAAGCGCAAAGCTGAAGAAATTGCCATGCACTATCTGGAGCGCGTGCGCATTCCAGAACAAGCGCATAAATACCCGGGCCAGCTTTCCGGTGGTCAGCAGCAGCGTGTGGCGATTGCCCGTGCACTGTGCATGAAGCCGAAAATCATGCTGTTCGACGAACCCACTTCCGCCCTCGACCCCGAGATGGTGAAAGAGGTGTTGGACACCATGATCGGCCTGGCCGAAGACGGCATGACCATGCTCTGCGTAACCCACGAAATGGGCTTTGCCCGCACCGTGGCTAACCGCGTGATCTTTATGGACAAAGGCGAGATCGTTGAACAAGCCGCGCCAAACGACTTCTTCGACAACCCGCAAAGCGACCGTACCAAGCTGTTCCTGAGCCAGATCCTGCACTAGTAGGCGCTGAACTCGGCGCAAATAAAAACGCCCCGTATCGCGAGATACGGGGCGTTTTTATTTGCCTGCCGTTGCGCTGTTTAATCGGCCACGTTGACCGGTGATTTGAGCCCGCGGTAACCAAGATGGCAGGCGCCGCCAGCCAGTAGGGCTGGTAGCAGGAGATTGGCTACCGGTACCAAGGCCAGCAACAAAATCAGCATGCCAAACGCCAGGATCGCGCCCCGCTGGCCCTTTAGGGCCGCGAGTTGTTCACTGCTGCTAACCAGATTGGAAAACGCCGCAGGCGTTAGAAAGCGCACATTCAGATACGCCAGTAACAGCAGCACCAGCACGCCGTTCAGCAACGGAATTAGCAGGCACACCAACATGCCCAAGGTCAGCCCAAGCCACGGGCCAATGACATAGCGCGCACCTCGAAGCAAATTGCGGTCTGCCGCTGCGCGCTGCTGCAGCAGCGGGTAATGGCGCATGCAGCGTTTACGCACTGAACCCATTAATACCCAGCGCAGGGCTACGCGAATGCTGGCAACGATGGCGCCGACATACAGCAGTACAACCATCACCAGCGCCAGTGCAGCGACATAGAGCACCATCATCGCCAGCGGTCCGCCCATGCTTCCCATGCTGGCGACGCTACCACCGCCTCCGCCGCCGCTGATGCTCGGCAGTAAACCCAGCATCACACCGCCATAAATAATCACCAACGACAGCACGCCACACGCGGTGCCGATCTGTTCGTAGTACTCAAAAAACACCCAGGTCCAGAGTCCGAACGCCAGCGCACACAGCCCAGCCGAGCGCAGCAAAATGCCCGGACGCAGGCTGTCTCTAAACGCCAAGCCGAGGCAGATAAAAGCCTCACGAAAGGCCGCTACGGTGGCGTGAAAAGCTGTCTTGATTCCCATGGAATCTACATTTCCTTATGTGGGGTCGTACGTTATTGCGTTTGCACGCCGTGCGGCGATCGTAGGGTGTGCTGTGCGCACCCACACCGCACTCCATGCAAATGAAAAAAGGCCGCATCAAGCGGCCTTTATCCAGAGCAGTTCCAGTTAATGGATGCCCAGTTTCTTCTCGAGGTAGTGAATGTTCACGCCACCTTTGCAGAAACCTTTGTCGCGAACCAAGTCCCTGTGCAGCGGGATATTGGTTTTGATGCCATCGACCACAATCTCATCCAGCGCATTGCGCATGCGCGCCATGGCTTCGTCACGGGTCGCCCCGTAGGTGATCAGCTTGCCGATCAACGAGTCATAGTTCGGCGGTACGCTGTAGCCGCTGTACAAGTGCGAATCCACGCGCACGCCATTGCCGCCAGGGGCATGGAAGTGCTTAACCTTGCCTGGGCTGGGCATAAAGGTCGACGGGTCTTCAGCGTTGATCCGGCATTCCAGGGCATGACCGCGGATTACCACATCTTCCTGCTTGATCGACAGCTTGTTGCCAGCGGCGATGCTGAGCATCTCCTTGACGATGTCGATACCTGTGACCATCTCCGACACCGGGTGCTCAACCTGCACACGGGTATTCATTTCGATGAAGTAGAAACTGCCGTTCTCATAGAGAAACTCGAAGGTGCCGGCGCCACGGTAGCCAATGTCGATACAGGCTTTTACGCAGCGGGCGAACACTTCCTGGCGGGCTTTTTCATCGATACCCGGAGCCGGTGCTTCTTCCAGCACCTTTTGGTGACGACGTTGCAGCGAGCAATCGCGGTCGCCCAGGTGAATGGCGTTGCCTTGGCCGTCGGACAACACCTGCACTTCCACGTGGCGTGGATTGGTGAGGAATTTTTCCAGGTAGACCATCGGGTTGCCAAACGCTGCACCGGCTTCGGTGCGGGTCAGTTTGGCCGATTTGATCAGTTCTTCTTCGTCGTGCACCACGCGCATACCACGACCACCGCCGCCGCCAGCGGCTTTGATGATCACCGGGTAACCGACTTCGCGACCAATGCGCAGAGCGGTTTCCTCGTCTTCCGGCAGCGGGCCGTCGGAACCAGGAACGGTAGGTACACCGGCGGCGATCATGGCGTGCTTGGCGGAAACCTTGTCGCCCATCAGGCGGATGGTTTCGGCTTTGGGGCCGATAAAGGCAAAACCGGATTTTTCCACCTGCTCGGCAAAATCAGCGTTTTCCGCGAGGAAACCATAGCCTGGGTGAATGGCAGTAGCGCCGGTCACTTCGGCCGCGGCGATGATCGCCGGAATATGCAGGTAGGATTTGTTAGCGGGGCCAGGACCGATGCACACCGTCTCGTCTGCCAGGCCCAGGTGCATCAATTCGCGGTCGGCGGTGGAGTACACCGCGACGGTCTTGATGCCCAGCTCTTTGCAGGCGCGCAGGATGCGCAAGGCAATTTCGCCGCGGTTGGCGATCAGCACTTTTTCCAACATCGCAGGCTCTCCGCGGTTCAAACGATGGTGAACAGCGGTTGGTCGTACTCAACCGGCTGGCCGTTTTCCACCAAGATGGATTCGATGACGCCGCTGGTTTCAGCTTCGATGTGGTTCATCATTTTCATGGCTTCAACGATGCACAAGATGTCGCCTTTCTTCACGCTCTGGCCTACTTCAACAAAGGCTGGCGAGGTGGGCGCCGGGGTGCGGTAGAAGGTGCCGACCATTGGCGAGCGCACCACGTTGCCATTCAATTTGGCAGCGGCTGGAGCGGCTTCGGCGATTGGTGCTGCTGCTACTGGAGCGGCGGCGGGGGCAGGGGCGGCGAACATTTGTGGGGCGGGGGCGTATTGCGGCTGTTTGCCATGACGGCTGATACGTACGGACTCTTCGCCCTCACGGATCTCCAGCTCATCGATGCCGGATTCTTCCAGCAGCTCGATCAATTTCTTAACTTTACGAATATCCATAAGTAGCAACTCCCAAGGAAAAGGTCAGGGGCGTTCAAGTTGTTCCAGGGCAGCCTCCAGGGCCAGCCGGTAACCGCTGGCGCCAAGGCCGCAGATCACACCTACAGCAACATCCGAAAAGTAGGAGTGATGGCGGAAAGGTTCGCGCTTGTGCACGTTTGACAGGTGCACTTCGATGAATGGGATGCTCACCGCCAGCAGCGCGTCACGTAATGCGACGCTTGTATGTGTAAAAGCTGCCGGATTGATAAGAATAAAGTCCACCGCCTCGCTGCGAGCCGCATGAATGCGCTCGATCAGCTCGTACTCGGCATTGCTTTGCAGGTACATCAGATGGTGACCGGCCTCACGGGCGCGGCGCTCCAGATCGAGGTTGATCTGTTCCAGCGTGGTGGCGCCATAGACGCCTGGTTCGCGTGTGCCCAACAGGTTGAGGTTGGGGCCATGCAGGACCAGTAAGGTGGCCATGTGGGTGTCTTCCTTATTGTTGTTGCCATTCAACGCTGCGCCGGACTATGCCGCAGCCTGCTGTGGGTGTCCAGTTGTCAGCAGTACCAAGCACGATAGCAGCAGATTGCTGCAAATATATGCAGCCCGTCAGCGCGTGGCGGCCGTGCGCAGGCGTTCGGCGAACGTTGCGGCGTCTACCTCACCGACTACGCGGATATCTGCCCATTCTTCGCCGTTAGGCGCAAAGAACAGAAAAGCCGGCGGGCCGAACAGTTTGTAGCGGTCGAGCAGGGTGCGTTGTTCTTCTGTGCTGTCAGTGATGTCGAAGCGCACCAGGCGATAGCGGCCCAGTTGGCTGGTGACTTCTGGCGCGTGCAGCACTTCGCGCTCGATGACTTTGCAGCTGATGCACCAGTCGGCGTACCAATCCAGCAGCAGGGGCTGATTAGCAGCCTTGGCCGCGGCGAGTGCGGCATCAAGTTCGGCAGGGGTTTTAACGGTCTGCCACGTGCTAGTGACCGCAGCCGCGCCGGGAGCGCTAACCTGTTCAGCTTGTCGGCCCAGCGGCCGCAGCGGGTCGCTTTCACCTTGCAAGGCGCCTACCCAGGCGCTGATGCCATATACCAGCAACAGCAAACCAAGTAGCTGGGCCAAGCGCGCACGGGGGGCTTTGTAGCTGAACTCCAGTGCACCCAGGAACAACGCCACGCCTACCGCCAGCAACCCCCACAACGCCAACGCCAGGCTCGGCGGCAGCACACGTTCGAGCATCCACACCGACACCGCCAGCAGCAACACGCCGAACGCATTGCGCACGGTGACCATCCAGGTGCCGCCCTTAGGCAGCAAGGTGCCGCCGCCGACGGCAAACAACACCAACGGCGCGCCCATACCCAGGCCCAGCGCAAACAACTTCAAACCGCCGCCCAAGGCATCACCACTGGCGCTGATGTATAGCAGCGCCCCGGCCAGAGGCGCGGAGACACAAGGCGAAACCAGCAAACTCGATACCACACCCAGCAGCGCCGCGCCCCACAGTGAACCGCCCTTGGCATTGCCGGCCATACGGTCCAGCGGCTCGCTGATAAAGCGCGGCAGGCGCAGTTCAAATACGCCAAACATCGCCAGGGCAAACACGGTAAAGAACAGTGCAAACGGCACCAGCACCCAGGCCGATTGCAGGCGCGCTTGTAGATTCAACTCCGCGCCAAACACACCCATCAAGGCGCCCAGTACGGCAAAGCAGGCCGCCATCGGCAGCACATAAGCCAACGACAAACTCAGCCCGCGCAGGCCGCCAATCTGACCACGCAGCACCACGCCAGAAAGAATTGGCAGCATCGGTAATACGCAAGGGGTGAAGGTCAGACCTAAACCGGCGACGAAAAACAGCAGCAGCTCATGCCAGCTCCAGCCTTTCACTGGCGTTGGGCTGGCGGCGCTCGCGGTAGAGGCGTTGACCGGCGCGGCCTTGCCATCAAGCTCCAATCGCTCAGTTTCCGGCGGATAGCACAGGCCTTTGTCCGCGCAGCCCTGGTAGGTGACAAACAGCGAGTAGGGCAGGTTGTAGGTGTTTTTCAGCGGCAGCTCGACATCGACAATGCCGTGGTACACCTCCACGTCGCCGAAATACTGGTCGGTTTTCTTTTCGCCATCGGGCAGTTTCGCCGCGCCATTGCCGACGTCGGCCGGCTCGATGCGGAACTGAAAACGGTGGCGGTACAGGTAGTAGCCGTCGGTGGCGACAAAGCGCAGGGTGACTTTATCTGCCGTATTGCTCACCACGCTGAGCTTGAACGCCTCGCGCACGGGTAGAAAGTCGGCGCTGTTATTTAGCGGCGAGCCGAGTACCGCGCTTGGGCGGTTGTCGAGAAAACTGGCACTGACAGGCAGGGCGAGCAACAGCAGAAACAGGCTGAGCAGGCGGCGCATGGAAATCTCACGGCAAGGAGGTGCGCGCAATCATAGCGGAAAGCGCTGCGCTGTGGCCTTGGGCGAATCGACACAGGAGGTTGCTGCGCGGTGTCTGCTTCGATAGTTGCGAACCTGGGGCCCCGCGCAGGCGGGGACCCAGAATCTCGGCTCAGCCGCCAGCGTAAATCAAACCCGAAACGCCTGAACCGCCGTATGCAACTGCCCGCCTAGCGCCTGTAACTGCTCGCCTTGATTGCGCCCATCATCAATGCGCAGCAGGTTATCGCCACCCAACTGATGAATCCGCTCGCTGTGCCCGCGAATCTCGCTGACCGCGCCGCTCTGCTGTGCCGTGGCATCGGCAATGCGTTCGGCCATGCTGGCGATGGTGCGAATGGCCGTAACAATTTCATCCAGCGCGCCATCGGCCGCCTGGGCCTGACTGGCAGTGGCTTCGGCGTGGCCAACCTGCGCGCGCATGGCTTCCAGTGATTGCCCGGCCGCCTGTTGCAGGCGCCCGATCAGTTGCTGAATTTCGCCGGTGGCGCCGGTGGTGCGCTGCGCCAGCGAACGCACTTCTTCGGCCACCACAGCAAAGCCACGGCCACTTTCGCCGGCTCGGGCCGCTTCAATGGCCGCGTTCAACGCCAGTAAGTTGGTTTGCTCGGCAATCGAGCGAATCACCGTCAGCACGCTACCAATGGTCTCGGTCTCGGCCGCCAAACGTTCAATAGCCTTGGCATTGCCCTGTACTTCGCTGACCAGCGTATGCATGCCAGTCAGGCTCTGGCCGATCACCGTTTGCCCTTGTTCCAGTGCGCGGCCGGCTTCACGGCTGGCATTGGCGGCTTGGCTGGCGTCACCGGCCACTTGTTGAATGGTCGACTCCAAATCGCCCAAGGCATCGCGAATCTGCTCGGTATCACCGGCTTGCCGTTCGGCGCCGCTGTGCAGGCCATTACTCAATTCGGCTAGCGCACGACTGCTACCCGCCACCTGTTCGGCATGCAGGCGAATGGTGCCGACCAGGTCGACCAGATAAGCACGCAGGCGATTAAGCGATTCTTCGATATCACGCAGTTCGCGGGTTTTCGAGTCCAGGCGGATATCACTACCAAAATCGCCCTGCGCCCAAGCCGACAGCGACGGCGCCAGACGGCTCAGGACGTTGCTCAGGCGCCGTTGGATGCGGTCGATCAGCAGCGCGATCAACAAAATCAGACCGATCATGGCGCCCTGCAGCACGCGCACCTGCAACTGGATACGGCCGTATTCAGCGCGAACGGCCGGCGCCAATTCGTCCAGCGCGAGCTGAGTGGCGTTGAGGCGGTCGCGGGTTTTAGTCGCCAGTGCCGCGCGGTTTTGAATCAGCTCGCGGGTACGAGTCAGTTCGGTGGGGTAGCGTTTCAGCAGGCTGGCGAAGTCGCGCTTCAAGGCGATGCCACGGTCCTCGGCCTTGCTGGTGCTGGCCTCGCTGGCGATGCCCATCATGGAGGCGAAGTCATCGGAACCGGAGTTGCTTTCCTCGGCCACGCCCAACAATGGCAGCGCCTGTAAGGCATCGGCCTGCTGATTAAGGATGGTGACCTCACGTTCGACATCGCCGGCCAGTTCATCGCGACCGCTGCTGACTAATTTGCCGCGAGCATGGCTAAGACGGGTCAGGTGCACAGCCGCGTTAAATAGCGGAGCACGATAAGCCGCGCTATCGCCGCCAGTGCTGCTGTCGGCATAGCTGCTCAGTTGCTCCAGCGCGCCGGAAATTTCCCGTTCAGCTTGTAACAGTAAGCCCTGTGGGTCGCCGGCCAGCTTGCCGGCGGCGAGCAGTTCGGTGCTGGTGAAACTTTGCAGTTCGCTCAAGCTGGGGCGCAGGTTGGCGGCCAGTTCTGGCGGTAGTTCATTCAGTTGGTTTTGCAATGCGTCGATGGCCTGGCTGGCGCTGCTATGGCGTAGAGCGTCGCCGCTGCCGAGGTAGTCTTGAATATTGTCTGCCACCTCGGCCTGGAACCGTTGCGACAGGCTCAGGTACCTCTCCATCAACTGATAAGGGCGCTCCAGCGCCCGTTGCGACCACCAGAGCGTGGCACCCAGGGCTAGGCATACGGCAATGAGCAGGGCGGTGTTGAAGTTGGTGAGGTGCTTGAGGCGCATAGAAAAGGACTCGACCGGTTACACGTGACGTCAAAACGCCATGACTGGCTAAAGTCCTGAATTTATTGCTTTTTGATTGCGTTCTTATGACAGCGTGACGGGTGTCACGCTTTTCCGGCCAGCGGTCGGTAGTCAGCCGCTGAAGATTTCCACGCGATTACGCCCACCGTGTTTGGCCACATAGAGGGCTTGGTCAGCCTGCTTGGACAGGGTGTTGCTGTCGGTGTCGTCCTGCAACTGAGCGATGCCGCAGCTAAAGGTGCACGACAGGTCGGTGGGCGTGGCGGGGTAGTGGATTTCCGAGAAGCGTTGGCGAATGCCGTCCAGCACCTTGGCGGCGGTAGCCGCGTCGGTATTGGGCAGCACCACGGCGAATTCTTCTCCGCCGTAGCGGCCGATATGGTCGGTTTTGCGCAGACGCTGTTTGAGGAATAACGCCAGGCTTTTGATGACCCGGTCGCCCATAGGGTGGCCATACACATCATTCACTTTTTTGAAGTGGTCGATGTCGAGCATGGCAAAGGTTACCGGCTGATTGTCCCGGCGGGCGCGGGTGCGCGTGTCGTCGAGCAACTGCAAGATATGGGTGTGGTTGTACAAACCGGTGAGGCTGTCACGGACCATGCGCGATTTCAGATTGCGGGCACGCTCGGCGCGGTTGCGCACTGTGGCAATCAGATGGCGCGGCTTGATCGGCTTGGTCAGGAAATCGTCGCCGCCTTCACTCATGGCATCGAGCTGCTTGTCCAGATCGTCTTCAGCCGACAGGTAAATAATCGGCACACTCACATAACGGTCGTTGTGGCGGATGACCTGGGCCAGCTCTGTGCCGTTGCACTCAGGCATGTACATATCAAGGATGATCAAGTCGGGCTGAAATTCAGCCAGCACGCTCATGGTCTTGATCGGGTCGGTTAGCGTATTGGTGATGATGCCGGCGCTGTTAAGTACGCGTTCGGTATGGGTTGCCTGGGCGCGAGAATCGTCAACCACCAGTACGCGGAAGGGCTCGTACTGGCTGACGTGGGTTAGCACCTCAATGCGCTCCAGCAGCGTGGAGGCGTCCAGCGTGCCGGTAAAAAACTCGCGGCCACCGGCACGCACGGCTGCCAGACGGGTAGGGGTGTCAGTTTCTTCTTCGCTATAAAACAGCAGCGGCAGTTTTTGCTCGAGGTCTTGTTGAATTTCGTTGGCCAGCTCCAGGCCTTGGCAGGGGCCGGCAAAATCCACCTCCATCAGGATGGCGGCCGGATGGCGCTCGCGCATGGCGGCGCGAAAAGCGCTAACGGTGGCGAACGACTGTGCGCTCAAGCCAAAAAACTCCAACTGCTGGGCCAGGCGTTCGGCACGCTCGCGGTCTTGCAGGCCGAGGTAAACAGGCTTGCGCAGCGGCGGTAGAAAGGTTTGTTCGTATTGATCGCCATGGCGCAGGCCCGTGCGCGATAGGCGTTGCATCAACTGGTTGAGTTCGGTGATCAGCGCGCTATTGAGGCGGCCTTTATTGGCACCGCTGGCTTCCAGGCAATTGCTGATGCTGCGCGCCAACAAGGCGTGTTCATCTTGGCCAAAACGCTCGGCGTAACGCAGCAAACGCAGGTTGGCTTCCGCCAGTTCGGTGTCGTTCCATTCCCGTTCCTGCAGGCGTTGCCAAACTTCCAGCACTTGCCGCGCCTGGTGAATAACCCGCTGGGCAAAGTGGTGCTTGAGGCGATCGCTGCTGAGGTCTTCTTGCTCGGACATGGCCGGAAGTCTTCTGTAATACGGCGGCGCCGCTGCGCGGCTCAAATGGTGGCGGTATGCTACCAGCGACACTCTTTCAGGTTAGTACCGTCGATCATTTGACGCCAACCGCACATCAACTAATTGACGGGCGGTGGAAACTTCTGACGTGTGACAGAGGTGATACACAACCGGCTCTAAGTTTGCGTCGTCGCGCTGCGCATCCGCAAGCGGTTCCCTTATAGTGCCAATCAGGCGGCACCCTCTAGCCAGGCTGCGGTCGAACTGCTGACTTCGATTGAAAGGACAAGGCTATGTTGAATTGGAAGAACCGCGCGAGCTCTGTGCGCGATGGCGTCGGCAACTCGGTAGACGGCGCGCGTAGCTACTTTGGTGGCTTGTGGGTCAGTCGTGCATTGGGCACGTTGCTGGCACTTTATCTAATCGTCGCGGCGCTGGTTGGCTGGTGGTGGAGCCAGGAGCCGGGGCTGTTTCAAGTGCAACAAAATGCGCAGCAGGCGGCACAACAAGCCAATCGCCAACTGGTCAGTGGATACACCACGGTAGAAACCCTGAAGAAAGTGGTGTCCACCTTGCTGGACAAGCCCGGCGGCTATCTCTCCAACGACCTCGCGCCGCCCGGCCTGTGGCTAGACAACATGCCGAGCTTTGAATACGGCGTGCTGGTGCAAGTACGCGACCTGTCGCGCGCCCTGCGTAAAGACTTCGCCCGTTCGCAAACTCAGTCCACCGAAGACCCGGACCTGGCCAAAGCCGAGCCGCGGTTTAACTTCGACAATAAAAGCTGGGCCCTGCCTGCTTCTGAGGCCGAGTACCGCGAAGGCATCAAATCCCTCGACCGTTACCTGGCCCGCCTCTCCGACCCGAACCAGCCCAGCGCGCAGTTCTACACCCGTGCCGACAACCTGAACAACTGGCTGGGCGACACCGCCACCCGTTTGGGCTCGCTGTCGCAACGTTTGTCCGCCAGCGTTGGCCAAGTGCGTTTGAACAGCGTGGTTAAAGAGCCGGCGCAAGAAGTGACTGCCGGTGATGTACCTGCGGTGCGCGAAGAAGTGTACGAAACTCCCTGGATGCAGATCGACAACGTATTTTACGAAGCCCGTGGTCAGGCTTGGGCGCTGTCGCACATCTTGCGTGCTATCGAGGTCGACTTCGCCGACGTACTGGCGAAAAAGAACGCCACCGTCAGCGTGCGCCAGATCATCCGCGAGCTGGAAGCCTCGCAAGAGCCGCTGTGGAGCCCCATGGTGTTGAACGGCAGCGGCTATGGCATTTTGGCTAACCACTCGCTGGTAATGGCCAACTACATCTCCCGCGCCAACGCCGCGATCATCGACCTGCGTCAGCTGTTGAGCCAAGGTTGATGTCGGTTTCTGAAAAGGAGGCGGCCCACCGGGCTGCCTCCGATGCCGAACAAATTGCCTGGGTGGATGAAGTCGACAACGAACTCGGTGGCTTGCCACGCGCGGAGCTGCGCGAGCGTGGGCTGATCGGCCGTGGCACGGTGATTTTGCTGTTCAATACAGCCGGCGAGTTATGCGTGCATCGCCGCACCTTGAGCAAAGCCATCTACCCCGGTTACTGGGATGTTGCCGCTGGCGGCATGGTCAAGCAGGGCGAGGGCTACCTTGAATCGGCCACCCGCGAGTTGGAAGAAGAGCTCGGCATCAGCGGCGTGCCGCTGCGCGAGCACATGCGCTTTCTGTTTGATGAGCCGGATAATCGCTTGTGGTGCGCGCTGTTTTCCGCCGTCTCCGATGCGCCCTTAACCCTGCAACCGGAAGAGGTGCTGGAAGCGCGCTTTATGTCGATTGAGCAGGCGCTGGCCGCCGCCAAAACCCAACCGTTTTGCCCCGATTCTTTCGAAGCGTTTAAACGTTATCTGGCCAGTGGTGCAGCAGGTCGCGAAATCAGCGCTTAATGGCGCAAATTGGCTATTAGCAAGTGGGATATTTCTCGGTACACTGCGCCGCCTTTCAAGCCTGAGCCTCCCGGCCCAGGTGCGCTGCCCCTGCCAGAGTGGGGCTTCGCGGCTGACACCTTTGTCAGCTAGTCGCTTTCAGGTCCATCTACTACTTATTGCTGCGCTGGACCTCTCTGACCGAGGACAACCCGGTGGTCAAGAAAGCTTCGTCCTTTTCCGCCCTAGGCGGTTTGGTGTTTTCCACCGATGCAGGCCGGCATTGCCCGGACTGCAGCAAGCCCGTGGACGCCTGCATCTGCAAACAGACCGCCATTCCCGACGGGGATGGCATCGCTCGAGTCCGTCGCGAAACCAAAGGTCGCGGCGGCAAAACCGTCACCACCATTAGCGGTGTACCGCTGGCTGATGAACCGCTCAAAGAGCTGGCCAGCCTGCTTAAACGGCGCTGCGGCTGTGGTGGTTCGTTAAAAGACGGCGTTATCGAAATCCAGGGCGATCATGTTCAACTGCTGCTTGATGAGCTGATTAAACAAGGCTTCAAAGCGAAGAAATCTGGCGGCTAGGCCACTGCCTCCTAAACTTCGCGGTGGCCCATTAGCTCACCACGCGGCTGAACACCTCAGTAATCGTCATGTCCATTGCTTACCTTGCTCGAGCCGGGGCTGCCCGGCGCTTTTGAATTCTTTTAAGAAGGGAACCTGAATGTCCGTACGACGCACACGTAAAGATGACGGCAGCCAATGGACAGTCGCGGACAGCCGCAGCGTCTACGGCATTCGCCATTGGGGCGCTGGCTATTTCGCCATCAATGAAGCGGGCCGCGTCGAAGTGCGCCCCAGCGGCCCTAAAAGCGCGCCCATCGACCTGTTCGAGCAAGTGGAAGAACTGCGCCAGAGTGGCCTGTCGCTGCCCTTGCTAGTGCGCTTCCCGGACATTCTGCAAGACCGCGTACGCCAGCTCACCGGCGCCTTTGACGCCAACATCGCGCGCCTGGAATACCAGAGCAAATACACCGCCCTGTACCCAATCAAGGTCAACCAGCAGGAAGCGGTGGTGGAAAACATCATCGCCACTCAGAACGTCTCCATCGGCCTGGAAGCGGGCTCCAAGCCCGAGCTGCTTGCCGTGCTGGCGCTGGCGCCGAAAGGCGGCACCATTGTTTGCAACGGCTACAAAGATCGCGAATTTATTCGCCTGGCGCTGATGGGCCAAAAGCTCGGCCACAACGTTTTTATCGTGATCGAAAAAGAATCTGAAGTTCAGTTGGTGATTGAAGAGGCCGCTGATCTCAAGGTCGCGCCGCAAGTCGGTTTGCGCGTGCGTCTGTCGT
This sequence comes from uncultured Pseudomonas sp., assembly GCA_964543145.1. Lineage (GTDB taxonomy): Bacteria > Pseudomonadota > Gammaproteobacteria > Pseudomonadales > Pseudomonadaceae > Aquipseudomonas. The sequence goes on along the minus strand of CAZIWV010000004.1, from coordinate 13,503 downwards.
CCCTGGCCTCGAGCAAGTGGGCTGACACCGGCGGCGAGAAATCCAAATTCGGTTTGTCCGCCGCGCAGCTGTTGTCGGTCGTTGAACGCTTCCGCGCCGCTGGCCTGGACCAAGGCATTCGCCTGCTGCACTTCCACATGGGCTCGCAAATCGCCAACCTGGCCGACTACCAACACGGCTTTAAAGAAGCCATCCGTTACTACGGCGAACTGCGTGGCCTTGGCCTGCCAGTCGACCATATCGACGTAGGCGGCGGCCTGGGCGTGGACTACGACGGCACCCACTCGCGCAACGCCAGCTCGATCAACTACGACATGGACGATTACGCCGGCGTAGTGGTCGGCATGCTCAAAGAATTCTGCGACGCCCAGGAACTGCCGCACCCGCACATTTTTTCGGAAAGCGGTCGCTCCCTCACCGCCCACCACGCCATGCTGGTGGTGCAAGTGACAGACGTAGAAAAACACAACGACGACGTGCCGAAAATCGACGACAAAGAAACCTTGCCGGAAACCGTGCAATGGCTCGTCGATCTGCTTGGCCCAACCGACCTGGAAATGGTCACCGAAACCTACTGGCGCGCCACCCACTACATGAGCGACGTGGCCAGCCAATACGCCGACGGCAAAATCACCCTCACCCAGAAAGCCCTGGCCGAGCAGTGCTACTTCGCCGTATGCCGGCGCCTGCACAACTCGCTGAAAGCCCGCCAGCGCTCGCACCGCCAAGTGCTGGACGAACTCAACGACAAGCTCGCCGACAAATACATCTGCAACTTCTCGGTATTCCAGAGTCTGCCGGACACTTGGGCCATCGGCCAAGTGCTGCCGATTCTGCCGCTGCATCGCCTCGGCGAAGAGCCGCTACGCCGCGCCGTGCTGCAAGACTTGACCTGCGACTCCGACGGCAAAATCAAGCAATACGTCGACGAGCAAAGCATCGAAACCAGCCTGCCGGTGCACGAAGTGCGTGAAGGCGAAGACTACCTGCTGGGCATCTTCCTGGTCGGCGCCTACCAAGAAATTCTCGGCGACATGCACAACCTGTTCGGTGACACCGACTCGGTGAACATCTACCAAAACCCGGACGGCAGCGCCTACCACGCCGGCATCGAAACCCACGACACCATCGAAGACATGCTGCGCTACGTGCACCTGTCGCCCGAGGAGTTGATGACGCACTACCGTGACAAATGCGCCAGCGCCAAAATCAGCCCACGGGAACGCACCCAGTTCCTCGACGCCCTGCGTTTAGGCCTCACGCGCTCGTCGTACTTGTCTTCATAACCCGAACCACCTCAGGTTTCCCCTCTCCCGCTTGCGGGAGAGGGGCTAGGGGAGAGGGCAAGGCCTCCCACCGTCGTCCCATGCGAAAGCGAGGACATGTATGCGCAAACTGCTCACCCCACTTATTCTCGCCCTTACCACACTCCTCAGCGCCTGCTCCCCCGTAGGCCTACTCAACGCCCTAAGCCCGACCGACAGTTACAGCAAAACCGCTAACATCGCCTACGGCAACGACCCGCGCCAACAGCTCGACATCTACGTGCCCACCCAGAAAAAAGCCGGCCCCACCCCCGTGGTGCTGTTCTTCTACGGCGGCAGCTGGAACAGCGGCGAACGCGCTGACTACCAATTTGTCGGCGAAGCCTTGGCCAGCCGTGGCTACGTCGCGGTCATTGCCGACTACCGCCTCTACCCACAAGTACGCTACCCCGACTTCCTCAACGACAGCGCCCACGCCTTCGCCTGGGTGCACAACAACATCGCCACCTACGGCGGCGACGCCCAACACCTGTTCGTCATGGGCCACAGCGCCGGCGGCTACAACGCCGCCATGCTCGCCCTCGACCCGCGGCTACTGGCCGCAGAAGGCCTGAGCCCGGCAAACATGCGTGGCTGGATCGGCCTCGCCGGCCCCTACGACTTTCTACCCATCAAAAACCCCGACGTGCGCCCGGTGTTCTTCTACCCCAACAGCCCACCCGACTCGCAACCGATCAACCACATCAGCGCCAACGCCCCACCCGCGCTACTGATCGCCGCCCGCAACGACGACCTGGTCAACCCGCAACGCAACACTGGCGGCCTGGCCAAACGCCTGCGCGACGTCGGCGTGCCCGTCAGCGAGCACTACTACGACGACGTTAACCACATCACCCTGATCGCCACCTTGTCCAAACCGCTGCGCTACAAAGCGCCGGTACTGGACGAGATCGCCCGCTTTATCGACAGCGACGCGACCCCGTGAGGCGTGCTGCGCGCGCCAATAACCAATCTCGACGAATCCTGCATAGCCCGGGTCGCTTCGCGGGCGCAGAGCCAAATGCGAAGCCGAAGAAGTCACAACGATGACCCAGCCCCTCAGGTTTAACCCTGGCTTTCCCACCATCCCCGCGCGCATCGTCGCCCTCAACATTGGCCCACTGACCAGGACGGTCGCCTGATGCCCAACCTCTACAGATGGATTTTTCGCAGCCTGCTCGCCAGCCTTATCACCTTCATCGTGGTCTTCGGCCTACCATTCCTAAGCGCCTTCGCTTCCTACCAAATCATCGTCGCAGCCGGTTGCCACCCCTTCTCCTTAGGAGGCCCAGGCTCCTGCCCGGACGGCAGTTTTGCCAACCGTTTCCTGCCTCTGAGCCTGGTGCTTATTACCCCGCTAGCCCCATGGCTAGTGATCAAACATTTCTGGGATGTTTTGCTCGGCTGGGCCTTACTGACCGCCGTATTTGGTGTGTTGGCTCGCGCAAGTGCTAAAACCAGACCAACCAACACCCCGCCCTAAAACGGCGGGAAGGCAATCCCGATACGAGCAAGGGGCAATCGCAGCAAGCACGCGCTGAAGCGCTTTTGTTCAGGAAAAAGTGCGTTGGATCGGTCCGCCGGCGGTGAGCTGAAGACGAAGACCAGCATGACCGAGGTCCGCCGTCTGCTTGTTGGACTTCACCTATGGCCCACCGGACGCGGACCGACCCGACCTACGAGTGTGGTGTAGGTTGGGTTGAGCGCAGCGAAGCCCAACTGGGCGGCAAAACAGACAACTGTGGGGCACACATTGACCCAGCCTCGCAGTTGGCGCGCTTCAGTTAGTGCAAGCAGGTGGATTTTTCGAGGAGGGGATTGCCGAGGCGCTATTACGGCGCCCCGAATTTCACCGTGCCCAGCACCAAGTGCGCTGTCACCGCCCAACCAATCGCGCTCAACACACCGAGCACCACATAACCCACCACAATGCCCAGCGCGATCTGCTTCCACAGGCCCGCGTGTGGGTTTGAAGCAGAACCGCTTGCCCGGATAGGGCGGTCGCGTTCTGCGCGGATATCGTCGAAATCGTCTCTCACGTGCTTTGCTCCAAGACTGCATAGGAATCGCCGGAATCTACCTGGCGGGTAGGCCAACTTGCTGGTGCGAAGGCTAGCATGCCGGCGTATCAATTCCCCTGGCCCCCATCTTCTGTTGGCTTCCGGCTACTGCCATTGTTCGGCGGTACTTGGCGAATTTTCGTTCCTCTGTGAACGAACGAGCTGAACGCCAAATTGGCAAGCATCGCGAATGATCGAACCCGTCGTTTTCAGCGATAAACCCTGGCTGCATTGCGCAGCTCTCTGGCTTGAAATGGAGTTCGATATGAACAAAGTCGTGTTTGTTGCTTTCGCCATTGAAGATGTTGCTTACCGCGACCTTTTGAAAGGTCAGTCCTTGCATGTGAAATCCCCGTTCGAGTACGTGGATATGTCCGTTAAAGAAGCCTACGTGAGCGAATGGAAAGAAAAAGTCCGCACGCGGATCCGTCGGTCTAGCGGCGTGATCGTATTGGTCAGCCGTAACTCGTTGGCCTCCACCGGGCAGAAGTGGGAAGTCCAATGCGCCAAGGAAGAAGGCAAGCCAATTCTTGCCATGTGGTGCCAGCGTGATGACAAAACGGCGATACCGGGTTTGCGCACGGTCAGCTGGACCTGGGACAACGTCGCCTCGTTTATTGACAATCTTTGAGGTGGCGTATGACTGTTTTTATCAGCTACAGGCATACCGACCGGCTGCTCGCCCAACAGATCGACGCTCGTTTGAAGCAGCAGCGCATTTCCACTTATCTCGATGTGCTTGACGACGAGTCGGGTACTACCGAAGACATCACCTCGGTCATCACCCAGCGCGTGGCAGATTGTTCCCACCTGCTGGCCATCATTTCGCGTGAAACCGCATTGTCCTGGTGGGTGCCGTTCGAGATCGGCGAAGCCACCATTATTGACAGGCGGATCGCGGCATTTCGCGTTGGCTCGGCAGGGTTGCCTGACTACCTGAAAAAATGGCCGGTGCTGGCTACTGCCGCCGATCTGGACTTCTTCATCGAGGAATACAAGCGTGACAGGAGCAGGCTGGAAACAAACATAAGCCTGGAGAGCATTCTCGGCAGCGTCACCGGCAAGCGCGCCTTCGCAGACGACTTCCACGAAAAACTAAAAGCACGCGTTGGGCGTGGATTTTGAGAGGAGCCTGGTATGAGAAAAGCCTTGGTCGTTGGCATCAACTACTACGCCCATCTATCTCCACTTTATGGCTGTGTAAATGACGCCTATGCGGTGCATCAAGTTCTGGAGCGCCACGCAGACGGGCAACTTAACTTCGATGTGCGGCTGCTCAGCGCGGTGGACAAGTCGAACGCAATCGGTCGGCGGGAATTAAAAGAGCAGATCCGGCTATTGTTTGCCGATCAGTCAGACGTCGCTCTACTGTATTTCGCTGGCCATGGCTACGTCGAAGACGACGCCGGTTATCTGCTTACCTGCGACTGTCGTGAAGGCGACGATGGGGTATCACTCGATGAAATCATCCAGTTTGCCCACGACTCCAAAGCCAAGAACCGAATAATAATTCTCGACAGCTGCCATTCTGGAATTGCCGGCAACAACCGAGCGCTTGGCGAGAAAACGTTGTTAAGCGAGGGCATGACCATCCTTACCGCCTCAGGCAAAGACCAGTACGCCGACGAGGTGCAGGGCGCTGGTGTATTTACTCGCTTATTGGTCGATGCCTTGAACGGAGGCGCGGCCAACCTTCTCGGGGATATCACCCCGGGTAGTGTTTACGCCCATATAGACCAGTCCCTGGGAGGCTGGCAGCAACGCCCTATCTTCAAAACCAACGTGCGATCCTTCACCTCGTTACGCCGAGTTTCCCCACCCATCCAACTGGCGGAGCTCAAGGAAATCGCCAACTTTTTTGGCCATCCCGGGGAAGCTTTTCAGCTCGACCCCAGCTACGAACCTCAACCACCGGCGCCCAACCACGGTATTGAACCAGACCCCGAAAACAACCGTAAATTTGCCATCCTGCAAAAGCTGAATCGGCTGAACCTGGTAAAACCCGTAGATGAAGACCATATGTACTTCGCCGCCATGAACTCCAAGTCATGCCGCCTTACCGTGCTGGGCGAGCATTACTGGAATTTAATCAACAACGGTCGCATATGAAGGCGCGCAGCAAGCTACGGATTGATACTACCGATGCGGCGGCTTAAAGCCCTACTAGGCAAGGGCGTCAATGCATAGAGAGGAGGCAGCAAATAGGGGGATAAGCAATACAAGATCACCACCCAGAAACAACAAAGGCCTACCCGAAGGTAAGCCTTTGTTTTGTTTGGTGGCTACACAGGGACTTGAACCCCGGACCCCAGCATTATGAATGCTATGCTCTAACCAACTGAGCTATGTAGCCAAGTGGCGCGCATTATTCTTGGCTGAGGCTTGGCTGTCAAGCTTAAATCCTTCCTTTTTTCACGCACGATCAAGCGCTTAGACATTTAGTGGGTGTCGCTGTGGGCGATGCCTCGCGGTTGCATGAGTGGGTTTTGCGTGAGTTGTTCCAGGGCCAGCGGTTTGGCGAAGAAGTAGCCTTGGGCCTGGCCAGCGCCGATTTCTCTGAGCAGCTGTAGGGTGGCTTCGTCTTCTACGCCTTCGGCTACCACGGACAGGCCCAGCGATTCGGCCATACGGACGATGGCGCGCACGATGGCGCGGCTGCGGCTGCTGGTGGTGAGTTCGAAGATAAAGGATTTGTCGATTTTCAGGCCGCTGAATTGGTATTGGTGTACGTAGCTCAGGGATGAGAAGCCTGAGCCGAAGTCGTCGAGCACCACGCTCATGCCTTTGTCGGAGAGTTGTTGCATGGTCAGTTGCGCTTGCGCCGGTTCTGCTACCAACGCGCCTTCGGTGAGTTCCAGGCAGATGCGTGCCGGGGCGATGTTGTGGCGGGTCAGCAGAGAGAGCACTTCTTCGGCAAATTCTGGGCGGGTGATGCTGTAGCTGGAGCAGTTGACGTGCACGGGCGGCCAGTTGGCGTGTTGCGGTTGGGCGAGAATTTCCGCTACGCAGTTGAGCATGTACAGGTCGAGACGGCCGATCAGGCGAAGGCCTTCCAGGGCGGGTAGGAAGTAGCCGGGTGCGAGTACGGTGCCGTCTGGTTGGTGCCAGCGAATCAGGGCTTCTAGCGACACTAATTCGCCGGTGCGCACGTTCACGATGGGCTGGAAGTAGGGCAGCAGTTCGTCGCTGCGCTTGAGCGCGTTGCGTAGTGCGCCTTCGCGTTCCATCTGGTCGGATACTTCGCGACGTAATTCTTGGTTGAACACGGCAAAGCTGTCGCGGCCGGCGTTTTTTACCCGGTACATGGCGGTGTCGGCGTCGCGCAGCAGGTCGGCGGGTTCCTGATGGAATTGCTGGTCGGCGCTGACGATGCCGATGCTGCATGAGGAGAACAAGGTGTGGCCGTCGATGGCGAAGGGCACATCGAATTCGGTGAGGATGCGCTCGGCAATGCCGATGGCTACTTCCAGCGGTGCGCCGGGGGCCAGTACGGCGAATTCGTCGCCGCCCAGGCGAGCCAGCAGGTCGCTGCCACGTAGGCACGCGCGCAGGCGCGCGGCGGCTTCGGTGAGGAGCAGGTCGCCGAAGTGGTGGCCAAGGCTGTCGTTAATCAGCTTGAAGCGGTCGAGGTCGATAAACATCACCACCAGGCCTTTGCCGTGTTCGCGAAAGTCGCGCCAGGCTACGTTGAGGCGGTGTTGCAGGTGGCTACGGTTGGGCAGGCCGGTAAGGGCGTCGTGGGTGTTTTCGTGTTGCAGTTTGGCGTTGGCGTAGTCCAGCTCGCGGGTGCGGCTTTGTACCCGTTCTTCAAGCTGCAGGTTGGCGGCTTGCACGGCTTCGGCGGCGTTGCGGCGCGAGAAGGCGGTGTCGATATGCCGCGAAACAAAGGTCAGCAGTTCCTGGTCGCGCAGGGTGTAGCGCACGTTGGGTTCGTAGCTTTGCACCACCAGTACGCCGCGCACGTCGTTGTCGGCGAACAGCGGAATGCCGAGCCAGGATTGCGAGCGCACGGGTTCGTTGCTGCGCTCGATTTCGCCGATGTCCATTAGCCGCGAGGCTTCGTCGTAGTCGATCAAGCAGGGGCGGCGTTGGCGGATGACGTATTCGGTCAGGCCGCGGCGGCCACGGCGCGGTGGCGGCGGGTCGCCGCGTTGTTCGTCAACAAAGTAGGGAAAGCTGACTTCGTCGGTTTGCCGGTCGTATTGGGCGATATAGAAGTTAAGGGCAAACAGCAGTTCTCCAACAATGCCGTGTAGGCCGCGAAACAGCTCGACCATTTCGCCGGGCTGGCTGGACAGTTCGGTGATCTGGAATAGGGCGCTTTGCAGGTGTTCGGCGCGTTCGCGGTCGGCGATTTCCTGGCGCAGGGTGTGGTTCAGTTCGGACAGTTGCACGGTGCGCCGCGATACGGTTTCTTCCAGGTCGGCGCGGTGCAGGATGCGGTCGAGGGCCATGGCCACGTGGCGGGTGACGACGAGAAACAGCGCGCGATCTTCGGAACTGTAGATGCGCGACTTTTCATACACCTGCATGGCCAGCATGCCGAAGACTTCATCGGACGCGTTTTTCAGTGGCGCGCCCATCCAGAATTCCGGTTTATGCCCAACGCAGTAGAAGCGCCCTTGGGCTTCGGCAGCCCAAATGCCGGCGGCGTCAATCAACAGCGGTTGGCCGGTGGTGAGCACCATGCCGGTCAGCGATAGGCGCTCGGGGTCTAGGTACTCGTAGTTCTCCGACTCCAGCGCTTCGATGTCGATGATGTCGACGTAGTACGGATAGGTGATCTTCTTGGTGTCGAAGTCGTACAGCGACAGGTAGAAGTTTTCCGCGTCGATCAGGCTGGCCAACTGCTGGTGCACGCCGACCAGAAAGGCGGAGCGGTCGCGGGTGGAGCTGGCCAGATAAGTGATTTCGTAGAGTACTCGCTGAGTTAGCTGGGCGCGGGCCAGGGTGATGGCTTGGGTCTGCAGGGCAAGTTGTTGGGCGAGGTCGGTCAGTGCGGCGTTGTCGGCGTCGCTGCTGCTTTGCGGGGCCAGCAGCCAGCCCAACACGCTTTCACCGCTGCCGGTGGCCCAGCGCTTGAGCTGGTGGCTGTGGCAGAAGGCATCCAGTTGGTCGGGGGCGATGCTGGCGGGCCATTCGCTTTGCGGGTCGCCTTGGCCGCTGAGGTGCAGTTGGTCGTTCACCCGGTACCAAGCCCAGGCGTGCGTCTGCGGCCATTGGCTGGCGTTGGCGAGCAAGCTGCTGATGGCGCTGGCGAAAGCCGCTGCGTGCGGCGAACCGTGGGGCAGGGTAGACGAATTCATTGGCGCTCCAAGCCAGAAGCTGACTGGGGCCCATCTTCGGGCCTAGACCTAAGCCCTGGCAAGCCGCAAGGCGTGTATGGGCAAAATGCGCTTCTGGAAAGCAAAAAGCCCTGCATAGGCAGAGCTTTTTGTTGTCACGTTAGTTCAGGTCAATCGACGTACTCAAACAGCTTCACAATCTTTTGTACGCCCGACACACCTTGCACCAGGTTAGCGGCTAGTTGTGCCTGCTGACGGCTGACGACGCCAAGCATATAAACGATGCCGTTCTCGGTGATCACCTTGATATTCGAGCTGGATACGCTGTTGTCGGTCAGCATCTCGGTTTTGATTTTGGTGGTCAGCAACGCGTCGTTGCTGCGCGCCAGAGCCGAGGAAGGTGCAATCACTTGCAGTTCGTTGTAGACCTTGCGCACGCCTTGTACCGAGCGCGCGGCTTGTTCGGCGGCGGCCTTCAGGTCTGCGCGCGGGGTCTGCCCGGCGAGCAGCACCACGCCGTTGTAGCTGGTGACAACGATGTGCGAGCCGTTGGCCAGGTCAGGGCTGGCCTGGTTGATTTTCTGCTCGACATTCGAAGGGATGAATTGGTCATCGATCTTGTTGCCGAACGAACGGCTGCCGCACCCGGAAAGCACCAGGGTAATGGCAAGGGCGGCAAGGATTAATGGCGAACGGGTCATTCTTCACTCCCAAACAGTTGGCTATCAATCAGATCGCAGAGGCAATGGATGGCCAGCAAGTGGACTTCCTGAATGCGTGCAGTAACTTTCGATGGAACACGGATTTCCACATCTTCGGGCAGCAGCAGTGAAGCCATGCCGCCGCCGTCGCGACCGGTGAGGGCAACCACGACCATTTCACGGTCGTGGGCGGCCTGAATGGCCTGAATAACGTTGGCCGAATTACCGCTGGTGGAGATCGCCAGCAGCACGTCGCCGGGTTGACCGAGGGCGCGAATTTGTTTGGAGAAGATCTCGTTGTAGCTGTAGTCGTTAGCGATCGAGGTGATGGTCGAGCTGTCGGTGGTCAGCGCAATCGCGGGCAAGCTTGGACGCTCGCGCTCGAAGCGGTTGAGCAGTTCCGAGGAGAAGTGCTGCGCGTCGCCGGCCGAGCCACCGTTGCCGCAGGTGAGAATCTTGCCTTCATTGAGCAGGGCTTGAACCATCACCAGACTGCCGTGCTCGATGTAAGGAATAAGCACTTCCATGGCTTGCTGTTTGGTTTCGATACTGGCTTGAAACAGCTGGCGAATACGGGATTGCATGTCCATCGGAGATGACCTTCAGTGTGGCTGCTGATCAGGTGGCCCAGCGTGATTCTGGTGCCTGCCTGTTACAGGTGAAAATCGCTCGGTGCCGCAGTCTGTAATGGGCGGTGCCGAAACCTTGTCTGTTCTTGCACTAACTTGCTGCCGCGCAGCGTACTGCCGGCAATCGTTTATGGGCTCAGGCTGATTCAGGTATCAAAGGCGTTGCGAATCCAATTCAGGCGGCTCGCTTGCGCGCTGCCGGTATTGATGGCTACGACATCGAAACGGCATGGGTGTTTGGCCCAACGTGGCTCCTGCTGCAAAAAGCTACTGGCCGCGAGAATAAGCTTTTGCTGCTTGCGGCCATCAACACTTTCTACTGCGCCACCCCAGGCGGTATGCCGGCGGGCGCGAACTTCGACGAATACTACTGTATCGCCGTCCAGCATGACCAGATCGAGCTCGCCGCCCTTACAGCGCCAGTTCTTGGTTAGCAGCTTCAGGCCGTGCTGGCGCAGATGCTCAAAGGCCTCTGCTTCGCCCTCGCGACCTGCGCTCTGGGTGCTGGCGGCGGTCAATCAGAAGCTGCTGCTTTCGGGCAGGCGTTGCACCGCGCCATCGCGGAACTCAGCCCACGGCAGTTGGCGCTCAATGCGCTGGCTGGCGGTCAGGCTCAAGCGCCCGGACAGGCCTTCTACGCGGCTTTGCGGCAGGGCTTTAAGTTCGCTCAAGCGCGGCGCCAGGCGATAGGCGTCGACGCCCATGGCGTAGAGGCGGCCTAGGCTGCCTGCCGCCTGTGGCCATTGACCGGCGACTTGCAGACGCAGCGGGTCGTTGGCATCCAGCAGCCACGGCGTTTCGCAGAAGCGGATGCCGTCCAGGTCTTGGTACTGCGACGGGTTGCTGCCGCCGGTGAACAGGTGCGAGGTGGCATATACCGGCACGTCACCGGCGTACTGGAAGGCCAGGGTCGGTTTGATTTGTTGTGCTTGCTGCGGCGTGGCGGCGAGGAAAATAAAGTCGATGTCCTGGCGGCGTGCCGGCTGTGCCGCGACCTGGGTGCCGAGCACGCTTTGCAGGCGCTTGGCGCGCGCTTCACTTTGGCGCAGCTGGAACAGGTCGGCGATTTGCTGGGCCAGTTCTACCGGTTGGTCGACATGCTCGGCGGCGATCAGGCTGCCGCCCTTGGCTTGCCAGCTGTCGCGGAACGCTGCCAGTACGCGGTCGCCCCATTCACCACGTGGCACCAAGGCCACAGCGCGGCGCATGCCATCGTCCCAGGCGCGACGCGACACTTCGCGGGCTTCGTCTTCGGCAGCCAGGCCAAACTGGAACAACTGTGGCGGGCCTTCGCGGCCAACGTCGCTGTAGTTAAGGGCGAGGGTGGTGATCGGCAGTTGCTCGCGATCACTCAACTGCTTGACCAGGTTTTTCTCCAGTGGGCCAACTACCAACTGAATGCCAGCGGCTTGGGCCTGGCGGTAGAACTCATCCATTGAGGTCAGGCGCGAGCTGTCGAACACTTCCACGCTCGGCGGGTTCTGTCCGGCTTGCTGGGCCTGGAAGTGGGCGGCCATAAAGCCGTCACGCAGGGCGCGCGCCACCGAGGCCAGTTGGCCGTCTTGTGGCAGCAGCAGGGCGATTTTGGTCAGCGGTTGGCTGGCCAGTTCCTTGAGCTTGGTCAGCGGCGCCGGCAATTGTTCGGCGGCGGGGTGTTGGGGGTTCTGCTGGCGCCAGGCATCAATGGCGGCTTGTTGCTGTTGCAGGGTGCCGGCGGTTTTCACCACGTTGGCCAGTTGCAGCCAGCCGGCGAGGTCCGCGTCGCCACCGCCTTGCAGTTGATCGGCCGGCATCGAGGACACCAGCGTCCAGATATTTTCGTGGTTGCTGCGTGCCGCTTCACCATTGAGCAGTGGTGCGATAAACACGCGCTCGCGGGCGGCGGCCAAGGTTTGGCCATCGGCTTCAAGGGCTTGGGCGCGAACCAGCTGGGTGCGTATTTGTTGCTCTACTGGCAGTTCAGCCAGGCGCTGCATACCAGGTTGGTCGAGGGCCTGCAGGGCGCTTTTCGGTTTGCCGCGGGCTAGCGCGAGTTCGGCGCTCAAGGTTGCAGCAAACACTTGTTGCGCGGGTTTCAGGGTGGCGACGGGCACCTGTTCGAGAATTTGCGCGGCGCGGCCCAGATCTTTCTGCTGATACGCCTGGTCGGCGGCGGCCAGGCGCAGCGAGGCGGCTTGTTCCGGTTTCGCCGCGTCGGCCTGCTGGATCAGTTGTTCGATGCTGGCTTGCGGCGTGCGCGGCAATTCGCCAAGGGTGGAGGACGGCGAGCTTGAGCAGGCGGCCAAGAGAGCGGCAAGGCTGATAGCAAGGAGCGGGCGCAGGCCGGCGGTCAGGCGGATGATCATGTAGACGTTCCTGGTACTTGATCGAAGAGGGCGGATTGTACCCAAGGGGCACGGCAGGCGCGATGTTGATGGCGTGAATCGGGCTACAATGCGCGCTTTCTGTGATTGACGAGGTGTGCGTTGTGACCACTCAGGGTGCTTTGAATTCCACTACCGGCACGCTTTATGTGGTCGCCACACCGATCGGCAATCTTGACGATATCAGCGCCCGCGCCCTGAAAGTGCTGCGCGATGTGGCGCTGATCGCGGCTGAAGACACCCGCCATTCCATGCGTTTGATGCAGCATTTCGGTATTCCTACGCCACTGGCGGCTTGTCACGAGCACAACGAACGCGATGAAGGCAGCCGTTTTCTCGCGCGTTTGCAGGCAGGGGATGACGTGGCGTTAATTTCCGATGCCGGTACGCCGCTGATTTCCGATCCGGGCTACCACTTAGTGCGCCAAGTGCGCGCTGCCGGTATCAAGGTGGTGCCGGTGCCGGGGCCTTGTGCGCTTATTGCGGCGCTGTCGGCGGCGGGGCTGCCATCGGACCGTTTTATCTTTGAAGGTTTTTTGCCGGCCAAGGCCGTTGGCCGTCGCGCTCGCCTGGAAGCGGTCAAGGAAGAACCGCGCACGCTGATCTTTTATGAGGCGCCGCACCGCATTCTTGAATGCCTAGAAGACATGGAACTGGTGTTCGGCGGCGAGCGCGTGGCGCTGCTGGCCCGCGAACTAACCAAAACCTTCGAGACCTTAAATGGCCAACCGTTGGCCGAGTTGCGCGCCTGGGTGGCGGCCGACAGCAACCAGCAGCGCGGCGAATGCGTGGTGTTGGTGGCTGGTTGGCAGGCGCCGGAAGGTGAAGAAGCGGTGGATGCGCAAACCCTGCGCGTGCTCGATTTGCTGCTCAAAGAAATGCCGCTCAAACGCGCGGCGGCCGTGGCGGCGGAGATAACCGGGGTGCGCAAAAACCTGCTCTATCAGGTGGCCCTGGAGCGGCAATAACGGTTTATTGGCTTGTTCTATACAGAGGCTGCCGCTACCCTAGGCGGCGGAGAGTCGATTGGACAGTCGCTGCCTCATTTTGTTCGCAAGATGGGGGGGAGGAAAGTCCGGGCTCCATAGGGCGGAGTGCCAGGTAACACCTGGGAGGCGTGAGCCTACGGAAAGTGCCACAGAAAATAACCGCCTAAGCGCT
>CAZIWV010000003.1:0-292276 GCA_964543145.1 uncultured Pseudomonas sp. | reverse complement strand
CAACGACGCAGCGAGGGAAGTCGGAGCGCAGCGGAGACCCAAGGTAGGGGCAAGCGTTTTTGCTTACTTTTGCCTGGGCCGGCATTCCGGGCGACTGGAAAAAGTGAGTCGCGCGTAAGGCGCGAAACCAAAGGCACAGCGCACGCGGTAACGAAGAAAACCCGTCCATAGAAGCAAACCAACCAACACTAAATCCAACCCCCGTCCCTTCGTTCAACTGGTATCGCGGCATCTCCCGCCCACCCATTTCCGGTTCGGACGAAACATGAGCACTTCTGACACCTCCCTGGCCCGCCGCTTTATCGAACTGCCCGCGGAAAAACGCCGCCTATTTCTGGCCGCCCTGCAAGCCGAACAGATCGACTTCGCCAGCTACCCAATAGTGCCGGTGCCGGACCACGCCGACCGCGATCAGCTCTCTTACGCGCAACAACGTATGTGGTTCCTCTGGCAGCTCGAGCCCGATAGCGCCGCCTATAACCTACCCAGCGCCGTACGCCTGCTCGGCCCACTCAATCGCCAGGCGTTGGAGCAAAGCTTTCAAGCCCTGGTGCAGCGCCATGAAAGCCTGCGCACCACCTTCGTTCAACGCGGCGAGCAGGCCTGGCAGCAGATTGCCAAGCACGCCACCTTACCCGTGCAATTCACCGACCTCAGCGCCCTGGCCGACAGCGAAAAACAGCAACAAACCCAGCACCACGTGGCCCAGCAAGCCGCCCAACCCTTCGATCTACAGACCGGCCCATTGCTGCGTGTGCAGGTGCTGCGTTTAGCCGCCGAGGAACATGTGCTGCTGTTGACCATGCACCACATCATTTCTGATGGCTGGTCGATGAATATCCTGATTCAGGAGTTTATGGCCGGCTACGACGCCTCTGCCGCCGGCCTGCCGCTGCAGTTGCCGGCGCTAACCGTGCAGTACCGTGACTACGGCCTGTGGCAGCGCAGTTGGCTGGAGGCCGGCGAGGGTGAGCGGCAGCTGGCGTATTGGCGCACGCATTTGGGCGATGAGCACCCGCTGTTGGAACTGCCCACCGACCACCCACGCCCGGCGCTACCTAGCCATGCCGGCGCGCGCTTGCAGTTCAGCCTGGAGGCGGGCTTGCAGCAGGCGCTTAAGGCATTGGCCAAGCGCAGCGGCGTAACCTTGTTTGTCGTGCTGTTGGCCAGTTTTAAGGTGCTGTTGCACCGCTATAGCGGCCAGGGCGATATTCGCGTGGGCGGTCTGATCGCTAACCGCACCCGCAGTGAAAGCGAAGGGCTGATTGGCTTCTTTGTGAATACCCAGGTGCTGCGCAGCCAATTGAGTGGCGAGCTGCCGTTTAGCCAGTTGCTCGTGCAGGTCAAACAGGCCACCACCGGCGCCCAGGCCCATCAAGAGCTGCCGTTCGATGCGGTGTTGGAGGCGTTACAGCCCTCCCGTAGCCAAAGCCATAACCCGCTGTTTCAGGTGATGTTTAACCATCAGCCATTAGTTACCGACGTTAGCGAAATGCAACTGGCCGGCGGCTTGCGTGTGGCCCATCTCGAAGCCGGGCAGGGCGCTGGCGGCGCACGTCAGCATGCGGCAGCCAGCGATTTGATGCTGGAAACCCGCGAGGAAGGCGAGCAGCTATTGGCGGCGATTACGTACGCCACCGACCTGTTTGAAGCGGCCACCATCGAGCGCCTGGCGAGCCATTGGCGCCATCTGCTACAGGCCATCACCGAAGCACCGGAGCAGCCCATTGGTAGCTTGCCGTTGCTGAGCGCTGATGAGCAGCAACGCCAGCACGCCAACAACGCGTACCAGCAATTGCCAGCCGCCGAAACGCCGGTACAGCGGCTTTTCGAACAGCAGGCTGAGCGCACGCCAAACGCCTTGGCGGTGCAGGTGGCGGGTGGTCAACTGAGCTTGAGTTATAGCGAACTGAATAGCCGTGCCAACCGTTTGGCCTGGCGCTTGAGCGAGATGGGCATCGGCCACGGCAGCCTGGTCGCCGTGCTGCTTGGGCGCGATTTAAGTCTGCCGGTGGCGTTGTTGGCGGTGCTCAAAAGCGGCGCTGCCTATGTGCCGTTGGACCCGAGCCAACCCGCCGAGCGCTTGGCTAAAGTCTGCGCCGCCAGTGGTGTGCAATTGCTGCTGTGCCAAGGCGCTAGCCTGCCAGACCTGGAGGGCATCGCCAGCCTTTGTGTTGAGCAGGAAAGCGATTGGTTGGAAGGCTATAGCGACAGCAACCTCAACCTGTCCGTGCACCCCGAGCAACTGGCCTATGTGATCTACACCTCCGGCTCCACCGGCCAACCCAAGGGCGTGGCCATCAGCCATGGCGCGCTGGCCGGCTTTAGTCAGCTGGCCGCCGAGTACAGCGAGCTGCAGCCTAGTGACCGCGTGCTGCAATTTGCCACCGCCAGCTTTGATGGGTTTGTTGAGCAGTTTTACCCGCCGCTGATCCGTGGCGCCGCCGTGGTGCTGCGTGACGCCCGCACCTGGGACAGCGAAACCTGGCTGCACGCGGTGCAGCAGCACGGCATTACCGTGGCCGATTTGCCAGCCGCGTACTGGCATATGTTGGTCAAGGATTTCGCTCAGGGTGCAACCCGTGATTTTGCTCAGATGCGGCAAATCCATGTAGGCGGCGAAGCCATGGCTGTGGAAGGTTTGCAGCTGTCGCAGCGCGCCGGGCTGGGCGCCGTGCGTTTGCTTAATACCTATGGCCCGACTGAGGCCACGGTGGTGTCGAGCATTTACGACTGCACCGGCCTGCGGACGGAGCAGGTCAGCTGGCGTGGCATTGCCATTGGCCGGCCACTGCCGGGCACGCGCCTATACGTGTTGGACAGCGAACTCAATCTGCTGCCGCAGGGCGCCATTGGTGAGCTGTATATCGGCGGCCCTGGCCTGGCGCGTGGTTACCACGGCCAGCCGGCATTGACCGCCGAACGGTTTGTCGCCGACCCGTTTAACCCCGGCCAACGCCTGTACCGCAGCGGTGACCGCGTGCGCTGCCGGGCCGATGGCGCGCTGGAGTACATCGGCCGCGTCGACCACCAAGTAAAGATTCGCGGCTTTCGTATCGAGCTCGGCGAAGTCGAAGCACGCTTGCAGCAATGTGCCGGTGTGCGCGAAGCGCTGGTGGTGGCGGCAGACCTGGGCAGCGGCGCCACCTTGGTGGCCTATATCGTGCCCGAGCAGGCCGCTTTGGCCCTGGCCGACGCCAGCGCGCAACAGCCGTTTCGTCAGCAACTACGCACCAGCCTGCAAGCTAACCTGGCCGACTATATGGTGCCCAGCCACCTGCTGTTGCTGGCCAAAATGCCGCTTACCAGCAGCGGCAAACTCGACCGCAACGCCCTGCCCAAACCCGACCCCACCCAATTGCAAAGCCACTACCGCGCGCCGCACAGCAGGCTGGAAATTGCCCTGGCAAGCATTTGGATGGAGGTTTTGCAGGTGCCGCGCATCGGCCTCGACGACAGCTTTTTCGACCTCGGCGGCCACTCGCTGCTGGCCGCCCAAGTGGTGGCGCGCATCAAGCGTGAACTGGGCCTGAGCCTGCCGCTGCGCAGCCTGTTCGAGCGCCCGCTGCTGGCTGATCTCGCTGCCGAACTGGCCGGCCAACAGAGCCATAGCGCAGCGGATTGGGACGAGATGGAAGCCTTTATAAATGAATTGGAAGAGGTTTGAGCATGACCCCGAACACCCCCGCTCGTATCGCGCAAACGTTTATCGGGTTGTCGCTTGAACAACGTCGCCAGTTCCTCGCCAAGCTGCAAGAAAGCGGCAAGGACTTTAGCCTGCTGCCTATCGTTGCCAGCCGCCATCAGCAAACCAGCCTGCCGCTGTCCTACGCCCAGCAGCGGTTGCTGTTTCTCTGGCAAATGGAGCCGCACAGCGCCGCCTATAACATGGCCGCCGCCTTGCGTTTAACCGGTGAATTGGATGAGGCGCGCCTGCAAGCGGCGTTTGATGGTTTGCTCCAGCGCCATGAGGCGCTGCGCACGGTGTTTCACATCGACGGCGAGCAAGCCGAGCAACGGGTGTTGCCGGCGCAGCCCTTGGCTATTCAACGCCTGGAGGTCAGTGAAGCGCAGTTGCAGCACGCCGTAGAGGCCGAAGTCGCTAAACCCTTCGATCTGCTCAGCGGTCCGCTGCTACGGGCAACGTTGCTGCGCTTAAGCACCACGGAGCAGGTGCTGCTGGTGTGCATGCACCATATCGTCAGCGATGGCTGGTCGATGGATGTCATGGTCCGCGAGTTTGTGCAGCTCTATCAGCAAGGCGCCACCAGCCTGCCGGAGCTGCCGGTGCAATACGCCGACTATGCCCTGTGGCAACGGCGCTGGTTGGAGGCCGGCGAGGGCGCGCGGCAGTTGGCCTATTGGCGTGAGCAATTGGGCGATGAGCATCCGCTGTTGGAGGTGGCGCCAGACTTCCCGCGGCCGCCGGTACAGAGCTACGCCGGCGCCACGGTGCGCTTCGACTTTGGCGCGCCATTGTCCCAGCGTATGCACGCGTTTGCCCGCAGCCAAGGCGTGACCCTGTTTATGCTGACCCTGGCCGGCTACGGTCTGTTTTTGGCCCGCCATAGCGGCCAGCACGACATCCGTATCGGCGTGCCCAATGCCAACCGTGGCCGCGAAGAAGTGGAAGGGCTGATCGGCTTTTTTATCAACACCCAAGTGCTGCGCTGCCAGATCGATTTGCGCCAAAGCTTTAGCCAATTACTCGCCCAAGTGCGCGATACCAGCCTGGCCGCCCAAGCCCATCAGCAACTGCCGTTTGAGCAACTGGTGGAGGCGTTGCAGCCCGAGCGCAGCCTTGGCCATAACCCGCTGTTCCAGGCCAAGTTCAACCAGAACGTCGGTATGCAACGGCGCCAAAGCCTGCAATTGCCAGGGCTGAGCGTGGCGGAGTACCCGCTGGATAAAGTCGGCACCCACTTCGACCTGGCCCTGGATATCACAGACAGCGGCGCCAGCGTGTTGGGGGAGATGACCTATGCCAGCGACCTCTATCAGCCGGCCAGCATCGACGGTTTTATCGCCAGCCTTCGCGAGCTATTTGAGCAGGTGCTGGCGCAGCCGGATGCGCCGCTGCTAAACCTTGTGCCCAGCCCCGAGCCCGTCATTAGCCGCGACCGTAGCGAGCTGCCATTGGTGTTGCAGCGCTGGGATCAACAAGTGACCCGCCAGCCAGAAGCCCTGGCCGCGGTGTATGGCGACATACGTTTGAGCTATGCCGAGCTGGATAGCCAAGCCAATCGCCTGGCGGCGCAGTTGCAGGGTGTGGGCGTGTGCCCAGGTATGCCCGTGGCGGTGCTGCTGGAACGCTCAATGGACTGGTTAGTCAGCCTGCTGGCCACGCTAAAAGTGGGCGCGGTGTATATGCCGCTGGATACTAAAGCGCCCACTGACCGTCTGGCGCAAATGCTGGAGCGTGCAGAGGCCAAGCTGGTGGTGCTGGCCGCCGATGATGCCCGCCACGATGGCTTGGGTTGCCCCGCGTTGCGCTATGCGCCGGAACACTGGCAATACGTCGAAGCCGCAGAACCGGTACAGCTGCACCGGCAAAGCCCCGCTTATGTCATTCACACCTCAGGTTCTACCGGCCAGCCCAAGGGCGTGGTGGTCAGCCATGGCGCGCTGGCCAGTTATATTGATGGCGTGCTGGAACGTCTGGCCTTGCCAGAAGGCGCGAGCATGGCGCTGGTCTCGACCATTGCCGCCGACCTGGGCCATACCCTGGTATTCGGCGCACTGTGTTCCGGGCGGCCGCTGCATGTGCTGGAGCAGGAATTGGCCTTCGACCCCGACCGCTTCGCCGCCTATATGGCCGCGCAGCAGATCGCCGTGTTGAAGATTGTGCCCAGCCACCTTAACGGCCTGCTGCAAGCCGCCAGTGCCGCTGATGTGCTGCCCGGCCACACCTTGATAGTGGGTGGCGAGGCCTGTTCGCAGGCGCTGTATCAGCGCGTACGTGAGTTAAAGCCAGGCTGCCGGGTGATCAACCATTACGGGCCCAGCGAAACCACGGTCGGCGTGCTTACCCATGCGCAGCAGGGCGAGCTTGAGCAGGGCAATGTACCGCTGGGCACGGCGCTGCCGGGTGCGCATGTGTATGTGCTGGATGACCTGCTAAATCCCGTGCCGGAAAGGGTCGCGGGCGAGCTGTATATCGGCGGTGCCAGCGTCGCCCAGGGCTACCTGGGCCAAGCGGCGCTCACTGCCGAACGCTTTGTGCCTGACCCCTTTGGCCCGCCCGGCGCCCGCGTATACCGCAGCGGCGACCGAGTGCGGCGCACGACCGATGGCTTGCTGCATTTTCTCGGTCGCACCGATGACCAAGTGAAGATTCGCGGCTACCGCGTCGAGCCCGGCGAAGTGGCCAAGGTGCTGCGCCAACTGCCCGGTATAGACGATGCCGCCGTGCTCGCCGTGCCCGTCCAAGAGCAACTGCAACTAGTGGCCTACTGCGTCGGCAGCCTAAGCGCGCAAACAGTCAAAGAACAGCTGCAAGCCCAGCTCAGCGACTACCTGGTGCCGGCCCATATCGTGCTGCTGGAACAGCTACCGCTAACCGCCAATGGCAAGCTCGACCGCCGCGCCTTGCCCGGCCCGCAGGTGCAGCAAGCGTCTTACGCCGCGCCGTCTAACGAGGTGGAAAGCACCTTGGCGGCGATCTGGCAGGAGGTGCTGAAAGTGGCGCAGGTGGGTGTGCACGACAACTTCTTCGAACTCGGCGGCGACTCCATCCTTAGCCTGCAAATCATCGCCCGGGCCAAACGCCAAGGCCTGAAACTGACCCCACGTCAGCTGTTTGAAAAACAAACCATCGCGCAACTGGCGCAGGTGGCCAAAGCCGTGACGGCCAAGGTTGCAGCGCCGTTGCCGAGCGCTGCCGAAAGCGTCTTACTGCCAGTGCAACAGCGCTTCTTTGAGCTGGCGCTGGAGCAGCCGCAGCACTACAACCAGGCCGTGCTTTTGCAACCGCGTCAGCCCCTAAGCGCGGATGTGTTGAGCGCCGCCTTGCAGGGTTTGCAGCAACAGCATGAAGCCTTGCGCTTTGCCTTCCAGCGCGAGGGTAACCGTTGGCTGGCGCGAGCGCGGGCCACGGCCGATAGCGAGCTGTTTTGGCAGCGGGTGGTTGCCGATAGCGCAGAACTCACCGCCATCGCTGAGCAGGCGCAACGCAGCCTCGATTTGCACAACGGCCCGCTGCTGCGCGCGGTGTTATTTAACTTGGCCGATGGCAGCCAACGTCTGCTCCTGGTTATTCACCACCTGGTTGTAGACGGTGTGTCCTGGCGCGTGCTGCTGGAAGACTTGCAGGCGCTATACAGCGGCCAACCGCTGGAACCGGCGCCCAGCCAACAACACTGGGCCGAACGCCTAAGCCAATGGACGCAACAAGCCGGCGCCGCCGAACTCAGCTATTGGGTAGGCTGTGCTGCGCGCACCACTGCGCATTCGGATGAAGCGCTTGGTGCGCACAGCACACCCTACGAGACTCTGCCTGGCGCTGTTGAAGATGCCAGCCTGCGGATGGAGCACAGCCGCAGCGTGTATTGCCGCCTTAACGCTGAGCAAACCCGGCAACTGCTGCAACAAGCGCCGACTGCCTACCGCACCCAGGTCAACGACCTGCTGCTCACCGCCCTGGCCCGCACGCTGTGCCAGTGGAGCGGGCAGGGCAGTGCGCTTGTTCAACTCGAAGGCCATGGCCGCGAGGGGCTGTTTGACGATGTCGATTTGTCGCGCAGCGTCGGCTGGTTTACCAGCTTGTTCCCACTGGCGTTAACGCCAGCGGCAGACGTGGCCGGGTCCATCCAAACCATCAAAGAACAACTGCGCGCGGTGCCAAACAAGGGCGTCGGGTTTGGTGCGTTGCGTTACCTGGGAGACGCCGAGCAACAGGCGACTTTGGCCGCCTTGCCGCAGCCACGGGTGACCTTTAACTACCTGGGCCAGTTCGACCAGAGCTTTGCCAGGGACGGCCTATTTGCCCCGGCCAGCGAAAGCGTCGGCGCTACGCAAAGCGTGCACAACAACCTCGGTAACTGGCTAAGCATTAATGGCCAGGTGCTCAATGGTGAACTGGAGTTGGGCTGGACCTTTAGCCGGGAAATGTTTGATGAATCGGTAATCGCCGACCTCGCCGAGCACTACCTGCATGAGCTGCAAAACCTGATCGCCCATTGCCTGAGCAACGAGGCCGGTGGTGCCACGCCGAGCGATTTCCCCCTGGCTGGCTTTACCCAAGCGCAGCTAGAGCAATTGCCCTTCGACCTACGCCAGATCGAAGCCATTTACCCGCTGTCGCCGATGCAGGAAGGCCTGCTGCTGCACACGCTGCTGGAGCCGGGTTCGGGCATTTATATGATGCAGTACTGCTACAGCGTCGACAGCGTCATCGACACCGAACGCTTCCGCCAGGCCTGGCAAGCGGTAGCGCAGCGCCATGATGCGCTGCGCACGCGGTTTTCCTGGGGTGTGGGTGAGCGCATGGTGCAGGTGGTTCAGCGCATCGCCACGCCGGATGTGCAGATTCATGATTGGCGCGACATTCCGGCCAGCGAGCATAAACGCACGCTGCTGGAGATGCTGGCGGACGAGCGCCGTGCCGGTTTCGATCTGCAACAGACGGTGCCATTCCGTCTGCGCTTGATCCAACTGGACGAGCAGCGTTTTGGCTTTGTGCTGAGCAACCACCACATTCTGATCGATGCCTGGTGCCGCTCGTTGTTGATGGATGAGTTTTTCGCCCTCTACGCCGCCCTGGCTGAACAGCGCCCGGCCGAGCTGGCGCCGGCGTCGCGCTATGGCGATTTTATTGCCTGGTTGCAGCAACAAGACCGCCCCGCGTCCGAACGTTTCTGGCGCGAACAGTTGGCCGGTTTTGAGCAGCCGACCAGCCTGCCGTTCGACCGTCAGCCGCTGCGCGATGCCAGCCATTCGCTGATCGGCGACTGCCAAACCCAGCTGGACCGCGAGCAGACCCGGCAACTGCAAGCCACCGCGCAACAGCTGCAACTTACGGTTAACACCCTGGTGCAAGCCGCTTGGGCGCTGGTGCTGCACCGCTACAGCGGCGCCCGCGATGTGTTGTTTGGCGTCACCGTGGCCGGGCGCCCGGTGGATATGCCAGAGATGCAGCGCACCGTTGGCCTGTTTATCAACAGCATCGCTTTGCGCGTGCAGCTACCAGAGGCCGGCAGTGGCGTCAGCGTCGGCCAGTGGTTGCAGCAGTTGTTCGCCCTCAATCTGCGCCTGCGTGAGCACGAGCATCTGCCGTTGGTGGACATTCAGGCGTGCAGCGAAATCGGCAAAGGCCAGCCGTTGTTCGACAGCCTGTTTGTATTTGAAAACGCGCCCATGGAAGACGGCGTAATGGAGCAGGCGCAGGCCCTCAACGTGACCTCGGACTCGGGCCGCACCCACACCAACTACCCGATGACCGTAGTGATCTACCCAGGTGAAGCCTTGGGCCTGCATTTGTCTTACGACCAGCGTTGGTTCGATGACGCCACTGTGCAACAGCTATTGGCTGACTTTCACTACCTGCTGCTGCAGTTGGCCGAGCAGCCGCGACAGCGCTTCGATGCCTTGCCGTTGTTAGCGCAGCGAGAGCGGCAACAGCTACTGCACGCCTTTAACCAATCGACCCGCGACTATCCGCTGCAGCACGGCTATGCGCCGCTATTTGAGCAGCAAGCAGCAATTAACGCCGAGCGCGTAGCCGCCAGTTGCGCCGGCGAGCAGTGGAGTTACCGCGAGCTTGAGCAGCAGGCCAACCGTATGGCCCAAGCGCTGCTGCGTGCTGGCGTTCAGCCGGACCAACCGGTGGCGTTGCTGGCCGAGCGCGGCTTACCGCTGCTGGGCATGATTGTCGGCACCCTGAAAGCTGCCGCCGGTTACTTGCCGCTGGACCCCCAGCTGCCCGCCGAACGCCTGCGCCACATCCTCACCCTTAGCCGCGCGCCGGTATTGGTCTGTACCGCCGAATGCGTGCCAGCGCTGCAACCGCTGCTGGCGGCGGTGGAGGTGGGTCAGCGTCCGCAGCTATTGGTTTGGGAGCAGTTGCAACAAAGCCATGACGCCCGCGCGCCGCTGCTGCCTATCGGCCCTCGGCACTTGGCCTATGTGATCTATACCTCCGGCTCCACCGGCTTACCGAAAGGGGTGATGGTCGAGCAGGCCGGCATGCTCAATAACCAGTTGAGCAAACTGCCGTACCTGCACCTCAGCGCCACCGATGTGATCGCCCAGACCGCCTCGCAGAGCTTTGATATTTCCGTCTGGCAATTCCTCACTGCCGCGCTGTGTGGCGCGCGGGTAGAAATCGTGCCCGACCCGATTGCCCATGACCCGCAGGCGCTGCTCGCCCATGTCAACGCCAGCGGCATCAGCGTGTTGGAAAGCGTGCCGTCACTGATTCAGGGCATGCTTGATGGCGAGCCAGTTGCTTTGCCAGGGCTGCGCTGGCTGCTGACTACCGGTGAAGCCATGCCGCCAGAGCTGGCGCGGCGCTGGTTGCAGCGCTATCCGCATATTCCGCTGATCAACGCCTATGGCCCGGCCGAGTGCTCGGACGATGTGTCGCTAACGCCGGTGAGCAGAGGCGACTGCGCAAGTGTGTATCTGCCTATCGGTTTGCCCACCGATAACAACAGGCTGCATGTGCTTGATGTCCAGCTGGAGCTGGTGGGGGTGCGTGCGGTGGGTGAGTTATGTGTGAGTGGTACGGGGGTGGGCCGCGGTTATGTCGGCGACCCGGTGCGCACCGCGCTGGCCTTTGTGCCGGACCCTTACGCCAGCGAACCCGGCCAACGCCTGTACCGCACCGGCGACCTGGCGCGGCGGCGCAGCGATGGGGTGCTGCAGTATGTCGGTCGCCGCGACCATCAAGTAAAAATCCGTGGTTTCCGCATCGAGCTAGGCGAAATCGAAGCGCGTCTTAGCGAACTGCCCGGCGTGCGCGACAGCGCGGTGTTGGCGCAAGACCAAGCCAGCGGTCGCCACCTGGTCGCCTACGTGGTGCCAACCGACGCCAGCGCCGATGAACCGCAGCAACGCAGCTTGCGCGACCGCCTGAAAACCGCGCTCAAACGCCAGTTGCCGGACTATATGGTGCCGCAGCAATGGGTGCTGCTCCACAGCATGCCGCTGAACGCCAACGGCAAGCTCGATCGTAAGGTCTTGGCAACTATCGAAAGCCAAGCGCTGCAAGGCGATTTCGCTGCGCCGCAGAGCGAGCTGGAAATGCAGTTGGCGCAGGTGTGGCAGGAATTGCTGCACGTCGAGCGGGTAGGGCGGCACGACAACTTCTTTGAGTTTGGCGGCCATTCCTTGCTGCTGGTGCGGGTGATTTCGCGGTTGAAAAACCAGCTGGGCATCGACCTGCCGATGCAGGAGTTCTACCGCGCCAGTACGGTGGCCGAGTTGGCTGCCGTAATCGACAGCCGCGTGCCCGTGGATGATTTCGACACCATTTTCGCCACCCTCGATGAACTGGAGGCGGTTGATGCTTAATGCGCAAACGTCCGTGAGCCAAACCGAGATGCTGGTGCAACGTATCCGCCCATTGGGCAACGCCAAGCGTGCCGAACTGTTTCGTTTATTGGCGCAAAAGGGCGTCGACCTGGCGCGTTTGCCCATCGTGCCGTTGGCCGAACGCCAGGGCTTGGCGCTGTCCTATGCGCAGCAGCGGCAGTGGTTTCTCTGGCAACTGGAACCCCACAGCAGCGCTTACAACATGCCCACCGTGTTGCGCCTGCGCGGCTCGCTGAATGTGCCGGCACTGCGCCGTAGTTTTGATGCGCTAGTGGCGCGCCATGAGGTGCTGCGTACGCGCTTTGTGCAAGAGGGCGGTCAGGCCTATCAATGCATCGAAGCTGAAGGGCGTGTGCAGTTGCGCGAGGAGGAGCTTGTGCAGCACTTGCTTGAGCAGGCAATCGCCAGCGAAGTGGAGCAGCCATTTGACTTGGTTAACGGCCCCCTTCTGCGGGTAAAACTGCTGCACCTGGGGCCGGACGATCAGGTGCTGATCCTGACCCAACACCATATCGTCAGTGACGCCTGGTCCTTGCAGCTGCTGGTGCAGGAGTTGATTCAGCTGTACCAAGGTTTTAGCCAGGATCTGCCGCCGCAATTGTCAGCGTTACCCCTGCAATACGCCGACTACGCACTGTGGCAACGGCACTGGATGGCCGCCGGTGAGCGTGAGCGCCAGTTGCAGTATTGGCAGCAGCAATTGCACGGCGCGCCCAGCGTATTGGAGCTGCCAAGCGACAGGCCGCGCCCGGCTAGCCCTAGCCATCGCGGCGGGCAAGTTGGCAGCGAATTACCGGCTGCTTTGGCCGATGGTTTGCGCCAGTTGGCGCGGGCTGAAGGTTGCAGTCTGTTTATGTTGCTGCTGGCCTCGTTTCAACTGTTGTTGCAGCGCTATAGCGGGCAAACGGATATCTGCATCGGCGTGCCCTCGGCCAACCGCAATCGCCCGGAAACCGAAAACTTACTGGGCTTTTTCGTCAATACGTTGGTGCTGCGTAGTCGACTCGACAGCGCCGTTAGCAGCCGCGCGCTGTTGCAACAGGTCAAACGCACCTTGCAGGATGCCCAGGCCCATCAAGACCTGCCCTTCGAAGAACTGGTGGAGGTGCTGCGCCCGCAACGCAGCCTTAGCCATAGCCCGTTATTTCAGGTGATGTTTAACCATCAAAGCGACACGTCGAGCAGTGAAATACCGCTGACCGGCTTGCAGATCGAAGCTTTGGGCGGCCAGCGGCATACCGCCAACTTCGACCTGGTATTGGATTGCGTTGAACAGGGCCAAGGCCTGCATGCGCGCTTTACCTATGCCTGCGATTTGTTCGATACCAGCACGGTTGAACGCCTGTTCGCGCATTGGCAAAACCTGCTGCAGAGCATGGTTGCCAGACCTGAACTCGCCCTGGCCGAATTGAACATGCTCACGCGCGATGAGCGCGAGTTACTGCTGCATACCTGGAATGCCGCGGGTTTAAACCAGCCAGCCGAGCAGCGTTGCGTGCATCAGTTGATCGAAAGGCAAGCCGAGTTGCGCCCAGATGTCGAGGCGTTGCGCGTCGGTGAGCAATGCCTGACCTACGGGCAACTGAATGCCTGGGCCAATCGCCTGGCCGCGCAGTTGCGTGAATACGGTGTCGGGCCGGAAGTGCGCGTCGGCATCGCCATCGAACGTTCGCTGGCGATGACCGTCAGTTTGCTTGCCGTGCTCAAAGCCGGCGGCGCCTATGTGCCGTTAGACCCAGCGCATCCGCCCGAACGCTTGGCCTATATGGTCGAAGACAGCGGCATCGCCTTGTTGCTGACCCAGGCCACGCTGTTGGAACAGTTGCCAGTACAACGTCTGCTGGTCACCGCCGATGGTGCCGACCTGCACGGTTACAGCGCCGACAACGGCAACTACCGGGTGCGCGCAGAAAACCTCGCCTACCTGATTTACACCTCCGGCTCCACGGGCAAACCCAAAGGCGTGGCGGTCAGCCACGGGCCGCTGGCTATGCACTGCCTGGCGATTGCCGAGCGCTACGGCATGACACCCGAGGACCGCGAGCTGCAATTTGCCTCGATCAATTTCGACGGCGCCCACGAACGTTGGCTGGTGCCGCTGGTAGCCGGCAGCCTGCTGATGCTGCGCGACAACGAACTGTGGGACGCCGAACGCTGCTGCGCGGAAATCGCCCGCTATGGCATCACCATCGCCTGCTTTACCCCGAGCTACTTGCAGCAGTTGGCCGAGTACGCCGGCGAGGCGGGGCGGCAGTTGCCGATTCGCTCTTACACCGTGGGCGGCGAGGGCACCAGCCGCGCCACCTTTGAACAGATTCAACGGGTGTTGCAGCCAGCGCGGATCATCAACGGCTATGGCCCTACCGAAACGGTGATCACGCCGCTGCTCTGGCGCGCGTACCCAGACACCCGTTTCGATGCGCAATATATGCCCGTCGGCCAGCCCGTCGGCGCGCGCACCGCCTATGTGCTGGACGCCGATTTGCAGCCGGTACCGGTGGGCATTGCCGGCGAGTTGTATATCGGTGGTGAGGGCGTGGCACGTGGTTATCACCAGCGACCGGGGCTGACCGCCGAACGTTTTGTCGCTGACCCGTTTAGTGCCAATGGCGGGCGTCTTTATCGCACCGGCGACCTGGTGCGTTATCGCGACGATGGCGTGGTGGATTACCTTGGCCGTGTCGACCATCAAGTGAAAATTCGTGGCTTCCGTATCGAACTGGGCGAGGTTGAATCGGCCTTGCTTGGCCTGCGCGAAGTACGCGAAGCCGTGGTCACAGTGGCCGGCGAAGAACGCAGCAAACGCCTGCTCGCCTATGTGGTGCTGGCGCCCGGCCTTGGCGATGAAAACGCCGTGTTCGCCAGCCTGCGCGCGCAACTGCGCCAGGTGTTGCCTGACTATATGGTGCCGGCGCAATTAGTCGCGCTACCGGCCATGCCGCTAAACCCCAACGGCAAGCTCGACCGCCATGCGTTGCCAGCGCCCAGTCTGGAACGCAGCGACAACTACCGCGCGCCAGTTACCGCGCTGGAGCAACAGTTGGCGGCGGTATGGAGCGAGGTGTTGCAGGTACAGAACATCGGCCTCGACGACAGTTTTTTCGAACTCGGCGGCAACTCGATTCTGGCCCTGGAAGTGATTAGCCGTGTTCGGCAATTGGCGATCCCCGGTTTCACCTTGTCGCTGAAAACACTGATGGCCAGCCCGCGCATCAGCGAGCTGGTGCAGGTGGATAGCCATCGTGGGCCAGTGCTGGCCCTGAACCAAGGGCAACGCGCCAGTCGCCAGTTGTTCTGCCTGCATGGCGGGCAGGGCACGGTGTTCGACTACGCGCCGCTGGCCAAAGCGCTGGAACCACATTGGGCTGTGCACGGCGTGCAATGCCGCATGCTCCTGGATAGCCAGTGGCTGGACGTATCGCTCGCCAACATGGCCGCTGACTACGCCGACTGCATCATGGCCATACAACCCAGCGGGCCTTATCACCTGCTGGGTTGGTCGCTGGGCGGCGCATTGAGCGTGCTGGTGGCGGCGGAACTGGAGCAACGCGGTGCCGAGGTGGCGTTTGTCGGCCTGGTCGATAGCTACTTGCCGCAACCGGCGCTTACTTCACCCGCCTGGCCAGAGCGCTTGCAAGAGCGCCTATTGGCCATGCAGGCCGAGCCCACGCGCGTCGCTGCGCAGTGCCAACGCTGGCAAGGGCAGGGCTGGCAGCACATCGACCTACGCCAGGTATTACCCCTGCTAGAGGGCTGCGCTGCGCTGGTAGCACTGGGCTTGAACACGGAAGAGCAACTTAACTGGCTGCGCACCACCTTGCAGCTGGATGACCTGGCACTGGCATTGGCTCGCTTGCCGCGTACTCAGGTGCAACCCCTTTGTTGGTGGGCCGAAGAGCGTGAACACAGTGCCAGGCAGCAACTCGATACGCTGTATGGCGAGCCGCTCTGGCATTGCGCCGTGGCGCAAGGGCATTTTGACCTACTTAAAGGCAAAGCACTGCAGCAGAGCCTAAGTGAGCGATTACACGGACTTGCAGTACTTACTGCATGAAGCTATCCGGCGGAGTCGTGTTTTTGTCGACTCCCTCCGAGCCTCGTGCCTCGGCGTCGCAACAAGTCTTGCGAGCGGTCCTACAGGCAAGCAGAGGGAAGTTTTTTACGGTTGACCGCTAGTTCCTCGAAGGGAATCGGTCATGAACAAACGCTGTTTTCGTTTGATATTCAGCAAGCCGCTTGGCTTTCTTATCCCCGTTGCAGAAGTCACCTGCGCCCAGCGCAAAGCAGGGCAGCAAGCCGCTCGCGTTTCACGTCCTGAACCTTTTACCAGCTCGCTCAAGCGCCTGGTCTTATCCGTGCTGTTGGCCGGCACCCCCGGCCTGACAGTGGCGGACATTTTGCCGGACGCCACCAACCCTTCTGGTACCGGCGTCATCAACGCCGCCAATGGCGTGCCGGTTATAGAAATCGCCAACCCCAATGCCAAAGGGCTTTCCCACAACCGTTTCAGTGAATTTGATGTGCAGCAGCCCGGCGTGATCTTTAACAACAGCCGCGCCAATGGCGTCAGCCAAATCGGTGGCGCGGTGTTGCTTAACCCCAATCTGCAACGCACCGCCACGGCGATTTTGACTGAGGTCACGGGCAATAAACCGAGCACCATCAGCGGCACCCTGGAGGTGTTTGGTGACAAAGCTGACCTGCTGATCGCCAAGAGTACGGCCTAAAAGCTAAGTCTTTAGCAGAGTATGTTTCGGTTGACGGTGTTTTTACCCGTAAGTTTTACGCTAGCCCGCTGGGGATGGATTCTTTTGCTAATAGTATGCCGGCCGTTACGTCTGTATCCGCAACTAATCGGGCCAGCTCATCTTCGCGCAAAATTGAGCTTTTACGCCGATGGGTTGATGAAACAAGTGATATTAGCGATAACGCAGCCGCTAAAAAATTTCTTAGCGAACATGATGAGAGAAGACACGGTGGCGTTTATCAGATGCTGAAGAAGCTAAGAAAGATTAAAGAGGGTGGCGTTACTGATGTCTATCAAGCTGCTGATGACTATCTGAGAATGACGGGAGTTGAGCAGGCTTCGACTCCACTCATTAAATTTGCTGAAGAGAGAAAATTGAGCATTTTTGACCTCTCCAAACAAATTAATAAACGTCGGTCGGCGATGTTGCAAACGGTAGTTGATGCTCCTGTGCCAGAGACGGCAAACAAACACGATAATAAAAATTCTGAGGTGTTTGGGGTAGAACAATGGGCGATACAGGCCGTAGAAATGCGCGATAAAGAAGATGCCCGGCGCTACATGAGAAGTAAGGGCCTGCCCCTTGATATTGGTTTTGAAAAGGCTTTTAAAAACCTGCAAGATACACTTAAAGGAACCAGCTCTAGATCGGTGGCAATACGCTACTCACAGTTAACGCCAGAGCAGCAATCAGCGATTGGTTTAGGAAGATTTGCTCAACTTTTTGGTGTCCCAAAATCTACTGTTCGTAGATGGATCGCCCCAACGGGAAAATTGGCTGCAGGTTCGCTTGAACTACATAATAAGCTCGTTAAGGCGCTACCTTTTAATGCTGATGAATATATTAACAGCGCTGATTATATTAATGTCAGCGCGCCACCGTTGATAAGTCTCGAGCCCGGTGGAAGTAGCTCTGCTCAGGGCGAGGAAGGTGGCGGAGCTTCTCCACGGCGAAATAGTAACGACGTCTTTGGCGCCAATATAAGTAAGAGTCTTAGCATTGAAAGCAGTAAAAATAATAATCGCGTAAATGACAGGTCTGGCAGTGCGGCGATGCAACCGCTTGAGCGAGGCCTGGAAAATAATACTGCTGGCGATAATGCGACGGTTCTCGATGGTGCTCCTAAAGGGTACGAAACAATGGTGAGTGGGCCTAGGGCTAAGAACACTGTGGGCTCTCGTAAAAAAGTAATGGCAAGAAATTTTGAGTTAGCTGTTAAGTACGCCGAGACTCCAACAGCGCAGCGACTGAGCCTTAAAGACTTTGCAAATGCTGAGGGCGTTTCGCGTTCAAATTTGAACCGATGGATCACCGCGGATGCAACGTGGAGAAAGGGCCCGTATGCCAAGACCGCCACAGCCAGGGCGAGCGCAACTGTGCCCGCGCCTCAAACACCCTCCGATCAGGCGACACAGAGTGTGCCTGTTCATGCCGCAGAACTGGATTCGAGTTTTCTCAGCGTTGAGTCGCTGGATAAGTAGCGCTTCTCGCGGTGCGTGTTGGGCGAAAAGATGCCGGTAGACCGAGCGCAGTGGCTTTCACGCGGCCAGAGCGCCCGGCGTTTTTATCGCGTAGTAGCCGGTTAGAAATCGGCTTTTAGGGTCAGGGTGTAATTGCGTGGGTCGCCGTAATGGTTGTCTGCGTTCAACCAGCCGATGGTGGAGTAGTACTTCTTGTCAGCCAGGTTGTTGCCGTTGATGGAGACATTGAAGTTCTTGTTGATCTGGTAGCCGACGCGGGCATTCCACACGGCGTAACCGGCTTGCTCGATTTTATCGATCCCACCGCTGCCGTCGTAGTTGCTGTGGTAATTGGCACTCTGTACGGTGCCACCGGCGCCCACTGTCCATTGTTTGAACTGGTCAGGCAGGGTGTATTCAGCCCAGGTGCGGAACATATGTTTAGGCGTATAGCTGAAACCAGTGCTGCCTTTTTCGTCGTCGTTAACCACGTCGAGGTATTCGGTGTGCACATAGGTGTAACCGGCGAAGAGTTGCAAGCCGGTTGCTACTTCACCGCTGATTTCGGCATCGAAGCCCTCGGAGCGGACCTTGCCGGTGCTTTCGTAGCAGTTGATTTCTTCGTCAATGCCGCACTGGGATTGGTAGTTGTACTGGGCGCGGTTTTCTTGGTCGATGCGGAATATCGCGAAGCTGGTATTCAGGCGTCCTTCAAACAGTTCGCCCTTTAAACCCAACTCGTAGTTGCTACCGACGATGGGTTTAAGGGTGCCATTGTCGCTGGTTAATTCCGTCTGCGGTTTGAAGATATCCGCGTAGCTCACGTAAGCAGACCACTCAGGTGTCAGCTCGTAGATCAGACCACCATAGGGCGTAACTTCACCGGTTTCCTTGGCGGTAGTGGGCTCGCCGCTAGCACCGCCAAGTGGCGCGCTTTTGTACTCGTATTCGTAGTTGCTAGTGCGTAACCCAGCAACCAAGGTCAGTGGATCAAGCAGTTTGTAGCGCAGCACGCTGTAGAGGCCGGTTTGCTGGATCTTGGCGTGAGTGTTAGCGGTATACGAAGTGCCGTACAGCTGGTCGAGCGTAGGCTTAGCCGGTGAAACCGGGTTGTAGATATTTAGCGGCCCCAGGTTAAGCAGGCCCGCTTGCAAATCGTCGGTCCGCAGATCACTGGCGTTGGCCCCGACGACAATCTCGTGCTCTCGCCCCAGATTGCGGAATTTTCCAGTCAGGTTGATATCGGCGGCTTTGTTGGTGTTTTCAAAGTCGTACAAATAGGCGCGGGACGACATGCCATTGCCTGCGCTGTAAGGTGCGGCGATTGAACCGCGGCCGAAGCTGTAGAGCATGTAGTTGGTTTCACGCATGTAGGTGGCGGCAGCTTTCAAACGCCAGTCATCGTTGAAGTCGTGGGTCAGATCGGAAAAGTAGCTGACGGTCTTGCTGTCCCACTTGTTCCAGTCCGCGCCGGTGTAGGTTGAGCGACTGACATCGACGGCGCTTCCGTCGCGGTTACGCGGCAGACCACCAAAGAAGGGTGTGGCGTGGCTGTCTTCAACGCTGGCGCCGACGCTGACTACAGTGCTGGGCGCCAAGTCGTATTCAAGTACGCCATAGGCAAGGTTCTTTTTACTCTCGGCGGTGTCGTAGAAGTAGTCGCGATCTTCATGCCCCAGGGAAACCCGCCCGCGTAATGAGCCGTCTGCGGTCAGTGGGCTACCGGCATCAATGGTCTGCCGATAGGTATCCCAACTGCCAGCACTGGCAGTGATAGACACAAAAGGGTCGGCTTTAGGCTTTTTGCGCACCAGGTTGATCGCCGCGCTGGGAGTACCGGTGCCCTGTAGCAGGCCGTTGGCGCCGCGCAGAATTTCTACCCGGTCGTAGAAAAATGTATCGGAGATAAAGCTGCTGCCTACCGCGTAGTAACGCCGATCCATCGGCACCCCATCGTACTGGTAGGTATCAACCTCAAAGCCGCGCGAGTACACGTACTTTCCGCCCGATGGGCTTTGGAAGGTGGTGATGCCGGTGGACTTTTCCAGCACTTCATCCAGGGTGGCGAGGTTCTGATCATCCATCGCCTTACGCGTGACGATCGACACCGACTGGGGGATATCTTTGAGCTTGTGCTCGCCCTTGCCGATGGTGGCGACGTTGGAGGTGTAGCTGCCGGAGTCTTCGGTGGTGGCCGTGGCGCCGCGGGCGTTGATGTCGGTTGGCGCCAGTTCCAGCGCAGCGTCGCTGCTGGTGGCAGGGCGCAGGGTGACGCTGTTGCCGTTGAGTTCGTAGGTCAGGCCGCTGTTTTGTAGCAATACGTTGAGTGCCTGCGCTGGTTCCAGGTTGCCTTTAAGCGCCGGGGTGCGCAGGTTTTTGATCGCGGCCGGGCTGTACAGCAGTTGCAGGTTGGCTTGTTGTGCCAGGGCATTTAGCGCGCCCACCAGGCTTTGCGCTGGAATATCCAGGGCCACCGGCTGAGCCATCGCCAACAGCGGGCTGCTCAGGGCCAGGGCCAGCAGGGTGGGAGAGAGCAAGGCGCGGGTTTTTTTACGCATCGCGGCGGCCAAAGGAGAGAGGGGGATGTTGGACATTATTGGTCTCTAAATGCTGGCAGTTGTCTTTTGAGAGTTATTCGCAGTTATGTAACGTTCGGCAAGATAAAAACCGGAAAAAATTATTCAACAAACGCGGAAATTTCTTTTTCGACCGGCTCGGCCAGCCGCTGACCGTTGTGCAAACGCAGGAGTTGGTCGGCGCTGTCGAAGTAACGGTCGTCGTGGCTGATGACGATGATGGTCTTGCCCAGGCGCTTCAAATCCGGCAGCAACTCGGTATAGAAAATGCGCCGGAACGTTGGGTCTTGATCGGCGGCCCATTCGTCAAACACCAGTACCGGGCGCTTATCCAGCCAGGCGCTGACCAAGGCCAGGCGTTTACGTTGGCCGGTGGAGAGGTCGGTGGTGCTAAACGCGCCGTCGCGAACCTGCACCTTGTGCGCTATTTCCAGGCGTTGCAGGTAGCGGTTGGCGTCTTCCGGAATGCCGTCGGGGTTCTGCAGGAGTTCATCGAACAGGTAGTAGTCGGCGAACACCGTGGTGAAGAGTTGACGGTAGTCGTCGCGGTTTTCAGCAGTAACCGGGGCGCCGTTCAGCAAAATCTCCCCACTTTGTGGTGCATAGAGACCGAGCAATAGCTTGATCAAGGTGGTTTTGCCACAGCCGTTTTCGCCGACGATAAACAGGATTTCGCCCTGGCCGATTTTCACGTTTAGCGGGCCCAAGGCAAACGGCGTGGCGCCTTCAACGGGCGGGAAGGCGTAGCGCACATTGCGCAGTTCCAGACTGTGTACCTGGGTAACCGGCGCTTCGCCTGCGCTCAGCAGGAGGTGCGGTTCGGGCGAGGAGAATTGCGCTGAGAGCTCGGCAATGCGCCGAAAGGCGATTTGCGCGCGGCTGATAATTGGCAGGGTGGTTACCAGGTGTTCCAGTGGCCCTTTCATATACAGCAGCACCAACACAAAGCCGCTAATCACC
This sequence comes from uncultured Pseudomonas sp., assembly GCA_964543145.1. Taxonomy (GTDB): domain Bacteria; phylum Pseudomonadota; class Gammaproteobacteria; order Pseudomonadales; family Pseudomonadaceae; genus Aquipseudomonas. Next base: position 271,000 of record CAZIWV010000003.1, on the reverse strand, counting down.
GCTGCCGGGCTGTGCAGCCAATATTGCTGCAAGGCCAAGAGCATGCCGATGACGACAAAAAACAGCATGGAACCGAGACTTTTCGCCAGCACAAATACGGTGATGGAGCGGATGTGTGTGTCGCGAATGTAGTCCGCTGTGCGCTGGATGCGCGCGGTAAACATATGGTGGCGGCGCGGCCGGTGAATACGCAGTTCCTTGGCGCCGGAGGCGATGCCGTTGTAGTGCTTTTGCAGCTCGTCCTCGGCTTCGCGCGCGGCATAAAAACCCTTGATGCCTTTTACCCGCGCCAGGTATTGCACGCCGGTGCCGAGCACGATGGCCAGGGCGGTGACGAGAAACATCGGCCACGACAGAAAGGCCAGGTAGCCCAGGCAGCCGAAGGTCACGGTGAGGGAAATGGCCAAAGGGGCAAAGGAGAAGGCGAACTCGCTGATGGTGTCGACATCCTGGGTTAGCACCGGTATCAGACGATGGCTGCGATAACGCTCAATCTGCTCGATTGGCGCTGAGAGCACCTTTTCCCCGAGGTCGCGGCGCAATTGGGCAATCACGTGCTGGCCCACATAGTTGGTGCCTAAGTCCGAGGCCAAGGAGCAGAGCAACGCCAGCAGGCATAGGCCGGTAAAGGTGATGATCACCCCTTGGCTTAACCCTTCGCTGGCATGCAGCAGGCCGTTGATGGTGGCCAGCAGCGCGGTGATGCTCAGGCCACCGAGCATGCCCAGGGCAATGCAGGTCGTGACCACCAGCCAGTAAGGTTTTAGCAGGCTAACTAGCTCGGCAATGGCGCCGGGCGCCGCAGTAGAAGGGACAGTCATTGCATTTCCTGGAATGAGCGCAGGCGTGATCGCTTGTGGAAAGAACGGCCCATAGGCCAGGAAATTTAGCCGCGCGAGGCCGCCACTCCCTGGGAATTGCCTCGCCACATCGTAGGTAATGAGCTAAACAAAATAGGTTTGCTCGCTGTGGCAATCGACCGCGTTTGTCCGACTGTCGCCCGGCAATACGCAATGCTAGAGTCGCCGCCCATGAACCTGACCCGCACCCCACGCACCCGCTCACTGACCGCCTGGCTGTTGTATGCCAGCGTGCTGTTCAGTCTGTTTGCCTGCGGTATTCACCATGGACAAATGAGCGGCTTGAGCCTGAGCGGTCTGGGTGGCGGCTTCTGTTCCATCAGTGGCGAAGGTGGCCCAGCCATCGACGCCGGCGGCACCGACCAGCAGGCGCCGCACCTTGATCAGGTCAGTTGTCCGCTGTGTTCGTCCTTTGTTGGGGCGGTGGCGATCAACACAGCTGGCTGGTTGCTCAACGACGGTCCGGCTCCTGCCATCACGCCACGTTTGCTTAAAACCTGGCCGCAAGCACCACCACGCTATAGCTGGCCCTCGCTCAATCCTCGCGCTTCGCCCCTCGCTTGATCGTCTGGCGGCTAAGTTCTGGCCGCGCTTCTAACTAAATTCCCCGGGCCGACCACGGCTAACGGCTGCGCGCAATGCGCCAGTTGGTAGAGGGGAGCTGACGCTCACGTTGTACGCAAGGATTTCACCATGCCTTTGAAAAAGGTTTGTTTACTCGCCGCTCTGGCGCCGCTGACTGGCCTCGCTGCCACCCAGGAAACCACCGACCCACTGACCGATGAACACGCTGCTCACCACGAGCACGCCATCGAGCTGCAATCGACGATCATCACCGCCGTGCAGCAAAGCTCGCCGCTGACTGTGGTCACCAATCCCAAAGACGCCCGCCAGCCCGTTCCGGCCAGCGATGGCGCTGATTACCTAAAAACCATTCCCGGCTTTTCCGTGGTACGCAACGGCGGCAGTAACGGCGACCCGGTGCTGCGCGGCATGTTTGGTTCGCGCCTGAATATTCGTACCAATGGCGGTTTGATGCTTGGCGCCTGCCCTGCGCGTATGGATGCGCCAACGTCCTATATCTCGCCGGAAACCTTCGACAAACTCACGGTGATCAAAGGCCCGCAAACTGTGTTGTGGGGGCCTGGCGCCTCGGCCGGTACGGTGTTGTTTGAGCGCGAGCCGGAGAACTTTTCCGAGCTGGGGGGGCGCTTGGATGGCAGCGTGCTCGCCGGCTCCAACGGGCGTTTTGACAAGGTGTTGGATGGCGCCGTGGGCAGCGATTTAGGCTATTTGCGATTGGTCGGCAATCAGGCTCAGGCCGATGATTACCGTGACGGTAATAACGACACCGTGCCGTCGCGCTGGAACAAGTGGAACACCGATGTGGCCCTGGGCTGGACGCCAGATGCCGACACCCTGATCGAACTCACCGCCGGCAAAGGCGATGGCGAAGCGCGTTATGCCGGACGTGGTATGGACGGCTCGCAGTTCCAGCGCGAAAGCCTCGGCCTGCGGTTTGAGAAGAGCAATATTGGCGAGGTGCTAAGCAAGGTCGAAGCGCAGGTTTACTACAACTATGCCGACCATGTGATGGATAACTTCCGCCTGCGCACGCCCGATCCAACCAGCAGCATGCCGATGCCCATGGCTGCGCAAGTCGACCGCCGTACCGTGGGCGGGCGCCTGGCGGCAACCTGGGTGTGGACTGATGTTGAGCTGGTCACCGGCGTCGAGGCCTTGCGCAGCGAACATCGCGAGCGCAGCTCCAGTTATTCCATGATGACCGGCCGCTATACCGACGCTGACCAGTTCCCGTGGAGCAAAGATGCGGTGTTCCATAACTACGGTGCCTTTGCCGAAATGACCTGGAATGCTGCTGAACGCACACGTTTAATTAGCGGCGCGCGCGTAGACCGGGCCGAGGCCACTGACTACCGGCAAACCACCGGCATGATGAATATGGCCAACCCCACGGCCAATAAAACCCGTGGCGACACCTTGCCCAGCGGCTTTGCCCGTTACGAATATGACCTGGCCGATTCGCCTACCACGCTGTACGCCGGCCTTGGCCATGCCCAGCGTTTCCCCGATTACTGGGAGCTGTTTTCTGCCACCACCGGGCCTACTGGCAGCGTTAATGCCTTCGCTGGCAGCAAACCGGAAAAGACCACGCAGTTGGATTTTGGCGTGCAATACGGCGGCGAAAAACTGCAGGCCTGGGCCTCGGGCTATGTCGGTCAAGTACGCGATTACCTGCTGTTCACTTACAGCCCCGGCATGATGGGCGACAGCACCCAGGTGCAAAACATCGACGCGCGAATCATGGGGGGTGAGTTGGGCGCGGCCTATCAACTGAACAGTAACTGGAAAACCGATGCCACCTTGGCCTATGCCTGGGGCAAAAACAGTTCTGACGGTGAAGCCTTGCCGCAGATGCCACCGCTGGAAACCCGTCTGGGCCTGACTTATCAGCGTGATGCGTTTAGTGTCGGGGCGCTGTGGCGTGTGGTCGCCAGCCAGGGGCGTATCGCTGAAGGCAAAGGCAATGTGGTGGGCCAGGATTTGGGCGAGAGCAGTGGCTTTGGCGTGTTTTCGTTGAATGCCGCGTACCGCTTGAACCAGCACTTCAAGCTCAGCACCGGCGTCGACAACTTGTTTAACAAGGCCTATGCCGAACACCTGAACCTGGCGGGCGACGCTGGCTTTGGTTTCCCCGCCGATGAGGCGATCAACGAGCCTGGGCGCACGTTGTGGACCAAGGTGGATTTTAGTTTCTAAGGTTTGTCGCTTTCGTTGGGCTTCGCTACGCTCAACCGCAACCTACAGACGCTTACCGTAGGTTGTGGTTGAGCGTAGCGAAGCCCAACAAGCCCTACAAAGGCGAGGAGCCCTTACGCCGCAATACCAACAAAAACTGGCGCTTGCCGGTGGTCCATACCAACGTCTGAAAATCCCCTTCGCGCAGGCCTGCCTTGTTATAGGCATTGGCCTGATGCACGGCATTGCCATCGGCCAGGGTTTGCGCCACCACGACTTCGCTGATCACCACACCTTGAGGTGTGCCCAGCGGCAGGCTTGGTGTCAGCACTATCGAATAACCAACACGGAGCGGCTGCGGCTGATTGACCAGCGTGCCGTTCTGGCGCGCAGCCTGGTTACGTTGGGTATCGACAAAGGTGGAGAGGGTGGCCGAGCTGCCCATGGTCGCAACAAAGGGCTGCAGGGGTTGTAACTGGTAGTTGTCGTTACCGGCAATACGGTCGACCAAGCCTTCGGCAGCCACCTCGGCGCTGCCATGCAGTAAACCCGCCTCGCGGCTGGCGCGGGCTTCCAGATTGGCCACCGGCGATTTTATTTCGGCCAACACCGCGCGCCACTCTACCTGCTGCACCGGCCAGGGCGCTGGAGCGGCGGCGTTAGGGTCAAGGTCGGCGCTAAACGCAACAGGGCTGCCCAGCAGGCAGGCGAGGGCGGCAATCACTAGAGGGTGTTTCATCAACGCAAGCTCCGAAACCAGCGGGCGAGCACTATAACCGCAACTGGCGCTCAATCTCCGTAGGGTGTGCTGTGCGCACCGGGGGTAAACGCCGTAACCGCTAGGTGCGCACAGCACACCCTACGGGAAAACGCGCGCCTAGGCGGTCGTGTTTACGCCGCAAAACACTGATAGCTAAGAGTTTTTCCGGTCTTTTATGCCGCATCAGGCGACCGAGCGTGTAAAATCCGCCGCCCGTAAACGCAGGAGCTATCACGTTGGCCATTCATTACTGCGCGTCCCAGGATGCGGTTGCATGTGGACGTACCGGGGCGAGCTTAACCAGCACCCAGGATCTCTCTCAGGTTTCATGCAAGCTTTGCCTGCGTTCGGTGGAGAAGGGCGCGGCTGAACCGGTGCGTAAAACCCCGAGCCTGGCTGAGCTTCGCGCGGCAGCCAAGGCTGCCAAGGCGGCGCCCGCCGAGGCGCAAAACCAGCCGGCGCCAGTTGCCGTTGAAACCAAACCCGCCGCCGTTGCTCAGGTGGCAGCGGCTGCGCCGGCCAAGCCCGCAATCGCCGTCGTTTCAGCGCCTGCGGTGCTCTGTCAGGCAGCCGCCAGCAAGCCTGCCCCAGCCTTGTCTCCGCGCGCGGAATGGAAACAGCGTTTGCAGCAGATGCCTGGCCGCAATCGCTTGCCGCGCGGCTTTGCCAAGTAAGTAAGCGTCTGCGAGTGCCCGCGCGGGTGTGACCTGTGGCGGGCCAGAGCAGGCGTTTGAGAAGCGATATCCGGCCGGCGCAGGCCGCTTAGTTGTCCATATCCAGTAGTGCTTTAACCTTTTCCAGCACCGCAGCGATATCGAACGGCTTAGCCAACACTTCAACAAATAGATCCGGGCGCTCCGCACCCAAATGCGCCTGCGCGCCGCTCATGAGAATCATCGGCACGTTTTTGTTTGATTCACGCGCTCGCACCGCTTCGGCGAACTCAATGCCGGTCATGCCCGGCATCATAAAGTCGGTGATGATCAGGTCAGGGCGCTCGCGATCAAGAATCTCCAGCGCCTTTTGCCCGCGGCCTGCGGTAACCGTGAGGATGCCCTCATCCTCAAGTGCGAAGCTCAAAATGTCCGCAATCAGGTATTCATCGTCGAGGATCAGCACGGTCTTCATAGTGCGTCCGCTTCACGGAGCACTTGCATGATGAACCGGGGAATCGTTGACCCTGGCGTTGATTTTGTCGCCCAGCGCATGTGTCAGGCCTTCTTCACTGATATTCCAGAATTTCCGATTACGACTTCCAACAAAGAAGGGTCATAAGCGCTGTCTCTTATTTTCAGAATGGATAGCTGGCGTTGAAGTTCAGAACCATTTTGTTCAAACCGGACGAGCAGCAAATTGTCGACGACGCTGGAAAGATTCGGCCCCGGGGCGTCCACTTGGCTACCGAGCAAATTCTGGATTTCCCACGTGGCAACGACCGTTACGCCGCGCGAGCGCAACTCACCGGTAAGCGCGGAGAAAAAATCCATCACCCGCGACTTGTCTGCCGCGACACGGGCCATGCCGCCAAGGCTGTCGATAAACACGCGCTTGATCTGTTTTTTGTCGACTACATCCAACAGCTCGTAACCCAGGCGATCAATCAGCCCGGCGGTGGTCGGGTTCCAAATTACGTGAAGCGCACCGCTGGCTTGCATGGCTTTGAAGTCATGGCCGAGGGCTGCGGCTTTGAGCGTGAGACGTTGCGGTGATTCATAGAAACCGAAATAGAGCCCCGGCTCCTCGGGGGTACTTTCCCCCACAAACTGAATGCCAATAGAGGTTTTGCCCGCGCCCGATGGGCCGGCAACCAGGGTCACCGAAGAGGTTGCCAGACCGCCGCCGATAAAGGCGTCTAGGGAGTGGATGCCGCTGTTTACGTACGTCAGCTGGTCACTATCGGGACGCGAGGGGTGGGTGAACAGGCTCTCCAGACGAGGGTAAACGACAATACCGTTTTCAGTGATTTCAAACTCATGCACCCCCGACAACGAGCCGCTGCCGCGGGTTTTGCGCAGTTTGATACGCCGCACGGTTCTTGGCCCGATGGACTCTTCGCCCACTTCAATCACACCGTCGACCATGGTGTGTTCCGGGCTTCCGTCGTCTAGCTGCGAGCTGGTCAGAAACAGCACGGTGCAGCCGGCAAACGCGGCGTGGCCTTGCAGTTCGGAAATAAACTTTTTCGTGTCGATCGGTAGCTCGGCTTTGGAGCGCGCATTCAACAGGCCGTCGAGGATCATTACCGTGGCTTTTTGCCGACTGATCTCGCGGCGCAACAACTTGACCACTTCGTCGAGCCCGTCGTTTTCGAGGGTGTCGAAAGCGCTGACAAATTGCATGTTCTCGCCGATCTGCGCTTTATCAAAAAAGCTCAGCGTCGAGAGAAAGTGGAATAGTCGGTCATGGGGTTCGGCCAGCAAGGTGGCAAATAGAACGCGCCCGCCATTGCCGACGTGATTAAAGCCCAACTGGTTAGCCAGAATGGTCTTCCCGGAGCCGGGGCGCCCTTGAATGATGTAAGACGCGCCTGCGACAAAGCCGCCCTTCAACAGCGTATCCAGGCCGTTGATTCCACTTTCTAGGCGTTTTAACTGATCCAAACCTGAGTCCTCTGCTGATCTCAACCAGCGTCGTGAGATGCGCGTACTACGTTGTGCGAAGTACGGCATTGTTGCCGGTTTGATTACGTATTTCTAGTTTCACGCGGGTGATGCGTGCGCAAGGGGACGATCTCGCGTACTAACCTGCAAAGGTAGAGAGTGCAAAGTTAGGAATGTTCAATGCCAATTTTTGTTGTTTCCAGCGTTAGGGCGCTGAGCCGGCACGAGCTGTCTGCACGGGGCAGCCAAGTGCAAAATTGCCCGGTTTCTGCTTTGATTGCGCGCACAACAGCTGGCGCGCAAACGCCAAGCAACGTCCCACATTGAAGTGCGAGCGCGTGGCCCTGAAAAACCTTACCCGAGAAGAGCTTGAAGCCGAGGTCACGCGCCTTACTGCGCTGAATCGCTCACTACTGTTGCCGTCGCTAGCCGCTGATCGTGTGCTGGAAGAAACCCAGGAGCGTTACCGGCTGGCTGCCAAGGCCACCAACGATGCGATCTGGGATTGGGATCTGACGGACAACCTGGTGCTGTGGAATGACGCACTGGAACAGGCCTATGGTCATGCACCGGCAAGCATTGAAAGTACCGGTAACTGGTGGATAACCCATATTCATCCCCAAGACCGCGCCCGGGTGGAGGCCTCCATCCATGCCGTGATTGACGGTGAGGGCAGCGCCTGGACCGATGAATACCGCTTTCTGCGCGGCGATGGTTCCTATGCCGAGGTGCTCGATCGCGGGCACGTTATTCGCAATGCCGAGGGCCAGGCCTTGCGCATGATCGGCGCGATGCTCGACCTCAGCCAGCGGCGCAAGGCCCAAGCGGCGCTGCAGAAAAGTGAGGAACGCTTTCGCACCATTCTGGAAACCAGCGAGATGGCCTTTGCCATTGTGCAGGTCAAGTACGATGCCGATGACCGCCCGATTGATTACCGCTTTGTTGAGGCCAACCAGGCCTTTGAACGCGAGTCTGGGGTTAACCTGCAGGGCAAGTGGGTTTCCGAGTTTGCCCCAGACTTGGAGCGCTTCTGGTTTGACACCTACGGGCATGTGGCCAAGACCGGTGAGCCGGCAAATTTTGAAAGTTATGCCAAGGGCTTCGAGCGGTGGTTTGACGTGCGCGCGGCGCGAATCGGCGACCCCGCAGAACGGCAAATCGCGATTATTTTTAGCGATGTCACCCAGCGTAAACACGCCGAGGCCCGCCTGCGGGCGAGCGAGGCGGCGGCGCGGGAGAATGGCGAGCGCGTGCAACTGGCGCTGGCCGCCGGGGCAATTTTTGGCACGTGGCACTGGGACCTACCCAGCGACAGCTTCACCGTAGATGAACCCTTTGCCCGCGCCTTTGGCCTGGACCCGGCGCTGGGCCGCAATGGCCTTAGCCTGGAGCAGGTGATTGCCACCGTGCACCCGGAAGACCGCGACGGGCTGATCGCCGCAATCGATGAAGTGGTGGCTCGGGGGGGCGCCTACGCACACCAATACCGCGTGCGCCGCGCCGATGGAAAGTACTACTGGATTGAAGCCAACGGCCGCGTTGAGCATGGCGACGATGGCACGCCGCTGAGCTTCCCCGGCGTGCTGATTGATGTTGAAGGGCGCCGCGCGGTTGAGGCCGAGCGTGACCGCGCGATCACCGCTTTGCGTGCATTCAACGATACCCTGGAACAGCGCGTTGCCGAACGCACCCGCGAGCTGATGCAGGCTGAGGAAAAGCTGCGCCAGTCGCAAAAAATGGAGGCAGTCGGGCAGCTTACGGGCGGCCTTGCCCATGACTTTAATAACCTGCTGGCCGGTATTTCTGGCGCTTTGGAGCTGATGGGCACACGGATTTCCCAAGGGCGCTGGCAGGAGGCAGAAAAATTTATCACCTCGGCCCAGAGCGCGGCCAAACGTGCGGCGTCGTTAACCCACCGCTTACTGGCCTTCTCCCGGCGCCAGACCCTCGACCCAAGGCCCACCGATGTCAACGCGTTAATGGAAGGCATGAGCGAGCTGATCCAGCGCACCGCAGGGCCCGGCATTGTGGTGGAAACCGTTAGCGCCAACGACCTGTGGCCGGCGTTGGTGGATGCCAGTCAACTGGAGAATTCACTGCTTAATCTGTGTATCAACGCCCGTGACGCAATGCCCAACGGCGGGCGCATCACCATCGCCACGGCCAACCAGCAAGTGGCGGGTGCGGTGGCCAGTGCCCTGGAAATTCCACAGGGTAACTACCTGTCGCTGTCGGTAACCGATAACGGCATTGGCATGTCGCCAGAGACTATCGCCAAGGCCTTTGAACCATTCTTTACCACCAAGCCTATCGGCCAGGGCACCGGCCTTGGCTTGTCGATGATTTACGGCTTTGCCCAGCAGTCTGGCGGGCAGGTGCGTATTCATTCAGAAGTTGGCCAGGGCACCACCGTGTGCATTTATCTGCCGCGCTATTACGGCGAGGCGGCTACGCAGGAGACCACCGCCAATAACCTGCTGGCCATCGATGCAGCGGCTGGCGCCACCATTCTTATCGTCGATGACGAGCCAACGGTGCGCCTGCTGCTCACTGAAGTGCTGGGCGATTTGGGTTATACCCTGATCGAAGCCGCCGACAGCCTGGCCGGGCTAAAGGTGCTGCGCTCGGATGTGCAGATCGATTTGCTGATTACCGATGTCGGCTTGCCCGGCGGCATGAACGGGCGGCAGATGGCTGATGCGGCGCGGGAACTGCGTCCACAGCTGAAAACACTGTTTATCACCGGTTACGCTGAGCACGCCGCGTTTTGGCATGGCCAGCTTGAGCCGGGGATGGAAGTGTTGACCAAGCCGTTTGCGCTGGAAGCGTTGGCGGCCACCGTTGCAGGCTTGATGGCGTCGTAGCAAGGCGCACACCTGTTGCGGCTGCCGCGCGCGCTCGGCTTGCAACCGCGCGTGTCGCCAGTTGCAGTGCCTTGGCCCGGCACTTTATCTCGACCTTGCCCATCCCCGTTGTAGCGGGGAATGGGCCGGTGGTGAACACGCGCCCTAAATAGCGATCTGTTCTTCTACCGATTGCAGCTTGCGACGGGCCAAGGCCAGGTTGGCGCGATTGCGGTCGAGCACGTAGTACACAAACAGTTCGTTGGTTTGCGTCAACGGGCGGATCAGGTGGTACTGGCTGGTCAAGGTGATCAGGATGTCTTCAATGGTGTCGCCCAGACCGAGCATTTTCATGGTTTTCAGTTTGGCGCGGACCACTTCGGTGTTGCCGCCTGCGGCGATTTCCATGTCCAGGCCACTGCCTACGGCGCCCAGCAGCATACCGCTGGAGTAGTCGACTACGGCGGCGGAGGTGGCACCATCAATTTCAAGCAGTTGTTGCAGCGTTTCGGTCAAGCTTGCCATCGGATTTGCTCCAGGAGTGGGGTTACGCAGTGGGGTTTTCCACCAGTTCTTGCAGGGTGGCCGCCATCTGCCGTGCGGTGTTCTTCACCGCCCACAGGGCTTGGCCATAGGTGACTTGTTCATCCATCACCAGAAACAACACAAGGTTGCGTTTGGGCCCGTGAATTTGCCGGCATAGAAACAGGCCGAACTCACATTCCAACACCGTGCCTTCAAGCTGGCCGAGGCCAAATTCGCGGGCGATGGTTTTGCTCAAACCATCCAGCGCTGCCGCCATGGCCGTGGTTTTGCTGCTGGTGTCGGCTGGGTTGGCGTTGAGCACGGCGATGGGGAAACCGTCGGTGGACGACACCGCCGCCATGCGGAAATTGTCGGTGCTGTCGCGCAGGGCTTCCAGGTGACGCAGGCACAGGGCCCGCAGCGGTGAAGGCGTGTTCATGGCTAAACGTTATCCAGTAGTTTGTTCACTTCGGCGTTGGCAATCAGCGACTCGATCAACAGCAGCACATTGGCCTTTTCGCGTACGTCGGTGACGAACAGCGGCAAGGCCAAACCACGCTGGCGCAACAGCTCGGCATAGGGCGCCAAGGTTTGTGCGGCAGGCAGCTGGCTATGGCCAACGCCAATCACCAGCGAGCCACGGGCGGCGAGGGCAGGGAAGGCGTCCAGGTAGATACCCAACTGCTCGCTTGGCTGCGCGGCACTGTGGTCCAGCAACAGCACGGCACCCAAGGCGCCTTCGGCAAGAATGGGCCACATAAAGGCAAAGCGTTCCTGGCCAGGAATGCCGCACAGGGCCACTACGTCGCCGTCGTCTAGCTGAATTTCGCCATAGTCCATGGCCACCGTGGTGGTGGCTTTGCTATGGCCGAGCAGGTCGTTGTTGTCAGCTTCGGTGCTCACCGGCGGGATATCACTTACGGCGCAGATGGCGGTGGTTTTGCCCGCGCCCATCGGCCCGATAAACAGAATTTTCAGGCTCATTCGCGGTACCCCAAACCCAGGCGACTGCGCAGGCGCTGCAACAGATTTTTTGCCGGTGCCGGTGCCGGCGTGGGCGCCGGTGCGGGCTGACTGATACGGGTGATGATGCCCAAGCCACAGCGCTCACAGGCGAGCAAAAAGGCCCGCACTTCGCCGGCATCGGCTTGGGCAAACGTTGCCGCTTGCTCAACGCTGCTGAACTGGCGGCTAAACAACGCCGACAAACGCAGCCGCATGGGCGTGCTCTGCCATTCGCTAAACTGCGGCCAGGCGGCGATTTTGAATTCGCTGTTAGGCACAAAACGGCCCAGCCCATCGGCGGCCGGCTCGGCCAGCGCCAAGGCCCAGATCAGGCGTTTGAGCGAGTAAGTGAGCGGCAGTTGATGACGCTCCGGGGCCGCGGCGAGGTTACGGATTTCACTGTCTTCTTCCAGCGCCTGAACGTGCTTGAGTAGCTTCTCGAAGCTGTCGACGCGGGTTAGCACCTGGTCGTCCTGAACCACGATCACCGCCTGCGCCTTAACCAGGTAAGCGATGCGGTTGGCGGGTAGGGCGGCAAGCTGGGCGCTGCGGCTGAATACTGCAGCGGCGGGAGCTTGGAGCAAGGCACCGAGGCGGCGTTCGCACTCTTGCAGCAGCTCAATCAGGCCGAATACGCGCAGCGGCATTTCAATTTTTTTCACCAAGGGCGGCGAGCCATCGGCGGCACTTAGGCGCGCGTCGGCGCTATCGGCCGGGCTGCTGGCGGGGCGCTCGATATGCAGCGCAGCGGCCTGGTGGTCACTGACAAACACCCACTGCATGCGGGTGTGGCCGCGGAGCATTTTTAACTGCTGAACCAGCAGGCCTTCTTCGTAGCTACTCAAGCCGCTACTGGAAATATGCAAGGTGGAGAGCGAAGTCATGGAAGATAAATGCACGCTTGACGGAATACAGACCTGCCGCATTTCCTCAGTGCACTACCCTGTAAAAACCGGGTAAAGCATGGAACGCAAAAGGGCAGGAGCCACTAGCCAAGTGCCACCCTACATGCCTAACCCCGGGCAATCTTTACCTAAAGATGATGACTGGCGGAGCAAAAAACGATTTTTCTCCCGTGTTATATAACTCCCTCGCTTACAGGACGTGTGGCCAGGCAATGCTTAGTACAACCGCAAAAAACGCTCCGCTTAGCCCCCTTGCAGTCGGGTTGCGGGTTGGCCCCTGCGGCACCATTTTTTTTCAGGACCGCCCGTTATTGTTGCCGCCCAAGGAGTCCGGCGTGTTAACGCTGCTGCTTAGCGACTGGCCGCGGGTAGTAAGCAAGGAACGCTTTTCCACCTTGGTGTGGAGCGGCGGCATGTCGGATGCCGGCTTGGCCCGTTCCATTACCCAGCTGCGGCATGCCTTGGCCTCGGTAGACAATCTGGCCATTCGCTCAGCCTATGGCCGTGGCTACCAACTGGTGCTAGGCGCCGGTCCGACCAATGGTCAACTGGCCGCCGATACACCGCGCTATACCCGCCTGATTGACGCGGCTATGGCGCCTGCGGGCATGGCGGAAAGCCTGATCCATGCCCGTCAGTTGATTCAGGTGCGCACCGTTTCTGCCTTTGGCCGTGCCCGATGTTTGCTGCTGGAAATGATCGAGCGCGCCCCGCACTACATGGCCGCCAAGGTGGCCTATGCCGAGTGCATATCGGCGATGGTCAGCAGCGGCAATAACGTCGAGCGCGAAGCGATCTGTGGCGCCCTGGAGCTGTTAGATGAAGTGGAATTGCATGCGCCGGAAACCGCCGGTCTGCACTCACAGCAAGCGCATCTGCTTGATTGCCTATGGGATTTTCGCGCCGCTTTTGAACGGCATCGGCAAGGCTTGCGCGTGTCGCTAGATGACTCGGCCAGCCACTATTACTTCGGTTGGCACTTGCTTGCCACCGGTGCACCAGAGCAGGCCGTGGGGGCGTTTAAACAGGCGCGCAAACTGGCACCGTTTTTTCTGCCCAGCACCATCATGCTTGCCCGCGCCAGCATGACGGCCGGCGATATGGAACAAGCGCTGCAATGGGCCAACCAGGCCAGCGCCGAACATCCGGAAAGCTCCCACGCACAGATTTATCTGCTCAGCTTGAACGCCTACTTAAACCCCACCGCCGAGTTGCTTCGCCAGGCCCGTGATGTGCCGTTGAGCGACCTGTCCTGGTCATTTGCCGCCGCCTCGGTGGCCTACGTATTGGCCCGCTGCGGTGAGCATGAACAGGCCTTACAGCTGGTCGAACGCTGGGGCCAGTCGCCGATCACCAGCCAGAACGTCAGCCATGTCACGCCACTGCTGGCGCTTGGCGAGCAAGAGCGCGCTATGCGGCTGATGGAAGACGCCGCACAGCAGAACTTTGGCTCGTTGCCGATTTTTATGCGCGTGCGCGAGAACGCCGAAATCACCCGGCACCCGCGCTATGCCGCGCTGCATCAGCGGGTGTTTGGCGCGCCCACTGCTTAAAAGCGGTAATCCAGGCTGATACGCGCGCCACTGTCACGCGCTGCGCTGGCCCATTCGCCTCGGTAGCTCGCGTCCACGCTTAGATTGGGCGCCAAGTTAAGGCTTACGCCCACCTCGCTGATGGTCGTGTTCTCGGCAATCGGCGTGCCCGCCACCTTAAAGCTGTCACCGCCACTGGCGAAGCGTTGCTGCTGCGTGCTGTGCACGTCGCCCCAGGCATGTTGCTGGCCCAGGCTGGCGTGCAGGTTGCTGGTGGCGGTAGGGCTATAGGCCGCACGTAGGCCCAGGCTGGCGTAGTTAACGGCAGTGCTTTGTGCTTGCACGCGCAGCGCGGCGGCGCTGTCGTGTTCGGCGATGCGCTCTTGCTGCGACCAACTGCGCGCCAGGTTTACAAAAGGCGTGAGGCTGCCTTGGGCGAAGTCAAAGCGGTAGCCGCCGTCGACATACACCTGCGTAACCCCGCTGGCGTAGCTGGCCCTGGCGCGGTCGCTGATGCCGGCCAGGTCGATACGCCGGCGGCTGTCGTTGTGGTACCAGCTGTGGCTGGCGGCGGCTTGCAGTTGCCAGGCGTCCAGCGCGGTCGCCGCATAGATGCCCAGGTGCTCGGCACGGCTGCTGATGTGATCAGCGCTGCTGTCGCTGGTTAGATGGCTTTGGCCGATCACGGCGCCCAGGCGGTTAGCGCCAAACTGGCGGTCAGCTCCGATGACCAGGCCTTGGCCGTCAACGTTCTGGCTGCGGTAATTGCCATCGCCCGAATGCTGCTGCGAATGGCCCCAGGCGCTGCTCCACAAGCCGTCTTGGGTGTTCAACGCCACGTCTTGTAAACGCCGGTTGATGGCTGCTGGCAGGTAACGGGCGTCGTCGATAACGGCGCTGCGAGCACTGGCCAGGCTGGCGCCGGCCAAGCTTTCAAACGCCACTTGCGCCTGGTTGGCCTCAAGGACCACCACGCTGTCATACAGCGGCGTTCCAAGGCCCAGGCTTTCAACCGCCGCACCGCTGTGCTTCTGGTTGGGCGTTAACCCCACCGACTGAAAGTTGCTGCCATTGCGCGCCAGGGTCAGGTACACATTATTGGCGTCGTAGCTGAGGCTGGCGTTGAGAAAGGCGAAGGTGGCGGTCACATCGCTAAAGCTGCCGCTCAGGCCGGAGTCGGCCGTCAGCAGGGTATAGCGGGTGGCCGCGCGCCAGTTGTTGCCGGCTTGCAGGGCCAGTACCGAGCCGCCGTTTAGCGTGGCGGTGCCGGTGGCGTGGAGCAAATCACTAAGGCCGCTGCTGGCGGTATCCACGACCATGCGTGAGCCGCTGGCGAAGCGTATGTCGCCGACCACCGCCAAGGTGTCGACGCTGGTATTGCCGCCCGGGCTGACGGTTGCGCCGTTTAATACGGTCAGACCGCCAATGCTGCCGTTACCGATCAGGGTGGCGCCGCTATCGACGGTCACTTGGCTGACAATGCTGCCTTGCATATCCAGGGTGCCAGCCGCCACTTCGGTCGGCCCGGTGTAGGTGGAAGTGCCGCTGAGGATCAAGGTGCCAGCGCCCAGTTTGACCAGGTCGCCGGGTAGGCTGCCATCGCTGATGCTGCCGCTCAGGGTGGTGGTAACACCGGCGGCCACATCGACATACGGGTCGCCGGTCAGGGTAATGGCGTTGCCCAGCGTAAAGCTGTCGGTAAAGGCGATGGTGGTGAATTCGGCCATGTCCAGTGTGCCGCTGCCGATCGCTGAAGCGTTGCCGATCAATAACGTGCCGGCCTCGAGTTTGGTACCGCCGCTGTAGCTGTTAACGCCGCTCAGGGTCAGGGTGTTGTTACCCCGTTTGATCACATCGCCACTGCCGAAAATAGCGCCGGCCAGGCTGAAGTCGGTGCTGCGGTTCAGTTGCAGGTGGCCGTTGTTCAGCACCGCGCCAGTCAGGCTGCCGCTGCTACCGCCATTGCCGATTTGCAGGGTGCCGGCGCTGATGGTGGTGAGGCCGCTGTAGCTGTTGCTGCCGGTCAGGGTCAGGGTGCCGCTGCCGGCTTGGGTCAGGCTGCCGGTGCCGCTGATGTTGCCGGCGTAGGTCAGGGCGTCGCTGCGGTTAAACACCAGCGCGCTGTTGTCGACGATGTTGCTGGCAATTGCGCCGGTTGTGCCGCCATTACCAATCTGCAAGGTGCCGGCGCTGATCGTGGTACTGCCGGTGTAGGTGTTATTGCCCGTGAATACGCTAGTGCCGGCCAGCAGGTTGACCGTACCAGTGCCGCTTAGCGCCTGGCTGAACTGGTAGGCGCTGTCGGTATGGTTAAACACCAGCGTGCCGCTGCCCGCGCCAAAACGCATGGCGTTGGCAACCAAAGTGCCGGCGGCCACTGCCGTATCGCCAGCGGCGGCGCCGATATTCAGGGTGCCGCTAGAGCCGGCGTCATTGGCAATCACCACGCTAGGGGTGGTGACGGTGGCGTGGTCGGCGACCGTAAGAACGCCGCTGCCGGCATGGTTGCCGACGATGGTTTCGGCAATGCTACTGGTGATGCTGGAATTGCTCCCGGTCACCAGCACGGTGCCGTGTGAGCCGGCTTGGTCAGCGATGGAGACATAGCCACTGAGGTTCAGATGGCCGCCGTCAGAGACCGTTAGTGCGCCGCTGCCAAGTTTGCCGATATTGATGCTAGTGGCCACCGTGAGGGTGGCGCCGCTGGTGACGGTTGCTGTGCCGCTGTCGCCGGCCGATTGGCCCAGATTGAGCTCGCCGCGACTTTCCACCGCCGCACCATTGCTCGCGGTAAGGCTGCCGCTGCCACCATTACCCACAATAAACGCGGTACCGGTGCCCACAGCCGTCAAAGATGAGCCAACACCGTCCACCATCACGCCACCGTTAGCCCACACGGTGGCGGTATTTTTCGCCGAACCGCCCTGGGCGATCAGCAAATTGCCGCCGTTGACGATGGTGCTGCCGGTGTAGGTGCTGGTGCCGGTGAGCTTAACCGTCCCCAGGCCTTCGATAACCAGGCGACCGACGGACGCGGCGGCGTTGACCAGATTGGCCGCCAGGGTGAACTGATCGCCCGCTGCCAACGCCTTTAACACCAGCGCGCCTTGCAAGCGCACCCCACCGTTGCCGGTCAGGGTTAACGAGGTGGCGCCACCCAAAGGCAGCAGCGTAGCGCTGGTGGCATCGCTAGCCGTGCCGCCGCGCAGGGTCGCGCCATTGGCCAGCACCACGTTGCCGCTGCTGGTAATGCTGTTGGCGCCGGCCGCGACCAAGGTGGCGGTGGAGCCTAGGGTAAAGGTTGAGGCGCTGTTGCCCAGTTGCAGCGCGCCCGCCGTGACGGTGGCGTCAGCCCCGCGGTTGCCGGCATCGGCTTTTTCCGAGGCTTTGTCCAAATACAACGTGCCGTCGCTAACGGTGAAGTGAGTGGCCGCCCCGGTGTTCGCTAAGGCACTGGTGCCACCCAGCGCCCAGATGCCGGCGCCGTTTTTGTTGATGCTCAGCGCTGTGCTGCCGTTTTGTAACGACAGCGGGTCGCGCATGTCGAGCAAACCGCCAGCCGCGACATTGACGTTAAGGCTGCCGCCGTTTTCGAAATACAGCGACGACGCCGTGGTCACCCCGCTAGCCGACACCATGGTATTGCCGGCATAGGTGCTGGTAGCGCCGGCACTGACGTTGAGGTTAAGGGTGCCGCCGTAGTTATAAATGACGCCGCCAAAGCGGGCGGTGTTTTGTACAAAGCTGCTGTCGTTGACGGTAAGCACCGTCGCGGTGGAATCCTGGTAATTGTCGATGGCGCCGCCATACAGCGAGTAATTACCGGTAAAGGTGCTGGCGTTGATTGTGGCGTTGGAGTTCCAGTTTTCCAGCGCGCCGCCGTAGTCCACCGAATGGTTAGCGCTAAAGGTGCTGTTGTTGACCGTCAGGCTTGAGCCAACTTTGTTCTCGATGGCGCCGCCGTAGCGCCCCGAGCTGTTGTTCACAAACGTGCCGGCTGTCACCACCGCGTTGGCGCCATTGCTGTTGAAAATGCTGCCGCCTTCAAGGGCTGCGCTATTGCCGTTAAACGTGTCACTAGTGGAGCTCAGGGTGCCGTAGTTAAGCAGGCCGCCGCCGAACGTTTGCGCGGTGTTGCCGGTAAAGGTATTGCCGTTCAGCACGCTGCTGCCGGTGCTGTTGTAAAAGCCACCGCCCGATTGCGTCGCGCTGTTGTTGGTAAAGCTCGAACCACTGATGTTGCTGTTGCCATCGACGTTGACGGCGCCGGCGTACAGCGATGTGTTGTTGGCAAACGAGCTGTTGACGATGGTCAGCATCGAGCCCTGGGTGCTGTAGATCGCGCCGCCGTGGCTGGAGCTGTTAGCGCTGAACGTGGTGTTGTTGATCAGTGCCGACAAGCCATGCAGGTCAATGGCGCCACCTGTTTCGGCGCTGTTGCCACTAAACACCAGGCCGGCGCCGCTACTGCCATCGGTACTGGTGCTCAAAGTGGCGCCGCTGGCCACATAAATAGCACCGCCATTGCTGGGTGAACCGGGCACGCTATACACCAGGGTGTTGCCATTGCTGGCTTGCGCGCTGTAGTTGCTGAGCACATTGGTGCGGGTGGTGACCGTCTGCGTATCGGCGCGGGCGTTGCCGGCCAGGCCTGCCAACGCCAGGCTCAGCGCGCTAAGGGCGAGGCCATGGCTACCGAGGCGATAGGTGCTGATGTCAGCGATACTGCAGCGGCCCTGACTACAGTGGGGCCGCAAATGCCTGCGCATGTTAGATGCTCGACTGCTGAGTAATCCCGCACAGAGGGGCGGTGCCTAGACGCCGGTAGTAGCGGTCTATAGCGAATTGCCACCATACGGGAGTGGATCGCCGCAATCATTACCAAAGCATGACGGTCGAGGCCCAGCTTAGAGCCGGCAGTGGTGCAGGTGGGCGTAGCGGGTGAAGTGGCGTGTTCGCTGGCCAGTAACGCGTGGGTCGACAGCACCTATGCCGCCCGCGCTTATGGCCCGGTGAATGGCTTTTGTTGGGCTTCGCGGTGCTCACCGCACGCGGACCGACCCAACGGGTTGAGGTTTAGTTTGGAGGGTGGGTTGGTCTGCGCTCAAACCAACCCAACTTCTGCTGCGCTGGTGGCTGCTTAAATGCGGAAGCTACGCACCAACTGACTCAACTGCGCCGCCTGCTGCTCCAGTTCTTTGCACGCCTGCAAGGTGGTGCGCAGGTTGTCCACGCCTTCTTGGTTGAGGGTGTTGATTTCGGTGATATCCAGGTTGATCGATTCGACCACGGCGGTTTGTTCTTCCGTGGCGGTGGCCACCGACTGGTTCATGCCGTCGATTTCATCAATGCGCGTGGTCACGCTGCCTAGGCGCTCGCCGGCCAGGTTGGCCACTTGCACGGTTTTATCGCTCTGTTTCTGGCTTTCGACCATGGTGCCCACCGCGCTGCGGGCGCCGGTTTGCAATTCGTCGATCATCACCTGCACCTGCTGCGCCGACTCTTGCGTACGGTGCGCCAGGTTGCGCACTTCATCGGCCACCACGGCAAAACCGCGGCCGGCTTCACCGGCGCGTGCCGCTTCAATGGCGGCGTTCAGGGCGAGCAAGTTGGTTTGTTGGGAGATGCCGGTGATCACTTCCAGAATCTGCCCGATATTCACCGTTTTGGCGTTAAGGGTTTCGATGGTGCCGCACGACTCGCTGATTTTTTGCGACAGCTCGCGCATGGCGCTAATCGACTGCCCCAATACCGTTTGCCCTTCGCCCGACAGGGCGCTGGCATCGGCCGAATGCTGCGAGGCGATGGCCGCGTTGCGGGCGATTTCCTGCGCCGCCGCACCCAGCTCGTTGATCGCTGCGGCAACGCTGGTCGTGCGTGAGGCCTGCTGGTCGGAGTTGGTCAGCGACGCGTTGGAGGCACTGACTACGCGCGAGGCTACCTCGTTTACGTGGTGCGTGGCCGAGGCCACGTCTTTGATCGACTGGTGAATACGCTCAACAAAGCGGTTGAACGAGGTGCCCAGTTGGCCAAATTCGTCTTGGCGGCGCACCTCCAAACGGCGGGTCAGGTCGCCTTCGCCTTCGGCGATATCCTGCATGGCGCGGCCCATCACAAACAGCGGCTGCATCAGCGCGCGAATAAGGATGCCCAGCAGGGTAATGATGGCAATCACCGCCACCAAGGTGGCCAGCGCAGCGGTCAGGCGAAACTCCTTGAGCATGGAAAAGGCAAACGACTTTTCCAACGCCAGTCCGACTTGCCAGTTGGCCGAGGCAATACCTTGCATGGCGGCGAAGTGCACCAACAAGGCTTGGCCATTGGCGTCCACATCGCTCAGCCCAGGCTTGGCCAAAAGGCCGGTGTTGGGAAAGGCTTCGGCTAGGGGCTTGAGGATCAAGTCTTTGCTGGGGTGAATCAGAATTTTGTTCTCGGCGTTAACGATAAACGCATGGCCATGGCCGTCGAAGTCCAGCGAGTTGATGGTGGCGCTGACGCTGGCCAAATCGATATCCGCGCCGGCGACGCCGATTACCGTGTTGCCCTGTTTAACCGGCGTGGCCACGGTGATCACCAGCTTGCCGGACGAGGCGGCGATGTAGGGTTCGGTCACCACGGTTTGCCCAGCGGCGGTGGCGGCCTTGTACCACCCACGGGCGCGGGGGTCGTAGTCGGCGGCGCGGCTGCCAGCCGGCACGGAAAACATCAGGCCATCGGCACCACCAAAGTAGCTGAGCACAAAAGCACTGCTGTAAACCGGTAGGCCAACGATGCGTTTGAGCTCCTCCGGCCCGGCGCCGGCCTGGCCGATTTGCTGGGCCATGGAGTCAACCAGATTCATATTGCCGCGCAGCCAGGTCTGGATATTCGAAGTGGTCAACGCCCCCAGTTCGCCCATGGAACGCTCAGCGTCCACGCGCAAGGTTTTGCGTTGCTGGTAGTCGTTGAACAAGACAAAGAGGGCAAAGGCAAAAACCACGGTGAGGCCAGCGGCCAATAGAATTTTGTGGCGGAACTTAAGGTTGAGCGCCATACCGCTGTACTCCAGGATTCACTGATAAGAGGATGCACGTCCTGAGCACCAGGTGCTCAGCGCCGCTATCGGCAACAGCGCAGGCTCCTTTAATGCTTATTGCTGGCTGGGCGACCTATGGACCGGTGGAGATATAGCCGGAGCGAATGCTGTTGACCGTACCATCGCTGTGCATGGTCTCCAGGCTGGCCTGTAAGCGGTCGACCACTTCTTGCGGCGTGTCGAGGTTGAGCGCCAGGTATTGGTGGGTTTCCGCCTCGGCCACATAGGCCACGCGCAGGTTTTTCACCCCTTGCTGTTCTGCGTAGTAGCGAAATACCGGGTCGTTACTTACCCAGAAATCAATGCGCCCATCCTGAAGCTTGTCGATGTTTTCCTGATCGCGCAGCGAGGAGGTGTAGGGAATATTGTTTTTCTCCAGATACGCCCCCGACGATGCACCTTTATACGAGCCGATGCGGTAGTTACGCGCCTCATCAAGGCTCTTCAGCGTCAAGGTCGAATCGCCAGCGGTGACAAATACGCGGCGGGTGCTGGACAGCGGGCCGACCCATTTGAACTGTGGCCGGCGGCTGTCGTTAAGGGTGACGGAAAAAATCCCGTAATCGGGTTTCTCCGTCACCGTTTTGTAAATGCGGTCCCAGGGAAAGCGCAGGCTCAGGTCGTAGGCAATTTTGGCGCGCTTGAACATCTCGCGAATGATCTCGCTGTTCATACCGGTGATCTTGTCGTCGTGGGCGAAGTTCTTGCCATCGACCGTCATATTGAACGGCGGGAAGTTTTCGGTGAACAACACCACCTGGTAGTCAGCCGGCAACTCGGCGCGTGCCGCTTGCATCGTCAGCAGACAAACCGCAGTGCACAACAGCTGTTTTACAAGACGCTTCATAGCGATCGACTCCTAGGCCGGTGCCGTATGCACAGTGCCCGATGGTATGAATGCAGCGTCCTTGCCGTGATAAGTAGCTGCCAGCTTGCTCTGCGCAACTCCCGTAAGCGGGTTCGGCAGTGGCGGCAATCCATGCGCGACCTTGCGGGTATACGGTGTTTCTAAACCTTGGACGGCTAAAGGCCACCATACCGAGACAGTAAAGCCTAATCCTTACCAAACCATGATGGCGCGACGGGGCAGTGGCTTTGTTCACATTGCTGATGCCACCTCACCTTGGCCGCTGTAACGGCGTGCTAGAGTCCGGCGCCTGTGAATACGGGGAACACCCATGCAAGGTTTGGTGATCGCAGCTGCGCTGGCCCTGATGGCGGGCTGTTCAACAATGGCCGAAACCTTTGACGACTCGGCCCGTTGCGGGCCGCGGCCGTATTGCGGGTCGGCTACCGATATTGAAGTGATTTCGGCCTTGGGCGATGAGAGCGCCGGGGCGTTTCAGGTGCTGGCGCCGCTGGCGCTGATTGATCTGCCGTTTAGTGTGGTGGCCGATACGTTGTTTTTGCCTTACACGGCGTTTAACCAGAACCCCTGAAAAGCTGGCGCAGCAGGGATAAGCGCGTAATCCCAGTGGTGCGCACACCGAGCGCGGACCGGCACACTCTACGGACGATATTTCTGAAGCACGGAATACGCCGTAAAAAGCCATTGCCACAGGCCGCAGGGCGGCTCTATAGTCCCGCCGTCGCTGCCAAATCAGCGACTGGGTTTGGCGACCCAGACGACGGCGCATCAGCGCCAATCACTAAGATGCAGGCGCTTTTTTTGCGCCTGTAGCTTAGCTATGGCGGCTGTGCGCGGGATACCTTCGGGTATGCCGGCTCGTCGTCCGGTTCGCCAACCTGCGTACAGCTGCCACCCTATTCGTTTGGCGACGAGTAATGGCGGTCTCTGAAACTTAACGACGAGATCCATCTATGAACGACAACTCCAAAGTAACCACCATCCAACCCTTCGACACCATGGACAGCGTTCCGCTGTTTTCCGTAAACGCCGGCGTGCCCATTGAAGACGCGTTGCTGCGGGCAGAGCAGTTGATGAGGTATGTCGAAAGCCTGGCCGCTGCCGATGCGTTAATCGACAAAAACCAGGAACGCGCGGTTATCCAACACCTCAGCGAAATGGCCAAGGCACTGGTGAAAGCCAGCCACGGGAAAGCGGCTTAAGGTTGTTAGCCGCGTCAGCTTGAGGAACCCTGGGGCTCCTCAAGCTGGCTTTGGGTAAACAGGCTTGGCGCTTTGCGTGGCCTCAGGCCTGTTTAGCCAGCACTACACAGGGGGCGAGCCTGCGGAAAAACCTTGGCTTGTGCCGGCTGGCTAATCGTTTTGTTTCGGGTTGACCGCGTAATGGTGCGTCCCCCACGCACTACCAAGCGCGTCTTTCATGGCGCAGGCCAGTCAATGACCGAACGTTGTACCTCAGTCTTCGCTGCCCAAAAATGCGCGCGAAGCGCTAGGTTTCGCTTGGCAAATGGCTCGGGCAGGTATGCTACGCCGCTCGCGCTCGCTGTAGTTGCCGGCGCCAAACGCGCCATCGCAGAACATAAAACACGACTGCGGCGCCGGTTGCAGGTAAAGGGCAATGCTGGCGGGCGGCACCAGTTCATTGAGGTTATTAACCATGTTGGTCATGGTGGTTTGCGGAGCCCGGTAGCCGGCGTTACTTACTCCACCTACGGGCTGAATCAGCGGCTGTCTGGGATTGTCTTCCGGGTTAAGGGCCGCGAGCCTGGCGCTGCGAACACTGCTCGGCGGTACTCGATGCGTCACTATTTCGGCGTCGTGAAACAAGGTTGAGGGTGGTGAAATCAGCTGTCCCAGCATGGCCGCATGGCTTGGTGTGTAGCCCCGCTGGCTAACCCTGCCATTGAGCATGGCTTCGCTAAGAACATGAAGCACGTGCAGGTAAGAGCTGTCAGGGGTGATGGTGTAAATCCATATACCGCTGCCGCCATTCAACGCGGTCTGGGGGATATTTCCCTGCCGCAGCCGCTGGGTTGCCACTTGCAGTGTTTGTTCGCGGTTGGTGGTAGTGCTCACCCAGGCTGATCGGTATGCCGGGTCTTCTGCATCACAGGAACTGCCAAGGGCATGGGCAAGCAAATTTTGCAGTTGTCCTTCGCTGGTAAATCCGTGGGCGAATACATCGTCCGGCGGCCGTGTATCCACGCGATAAACTTCAGTGGGCGTGGGTTGAATATTATCTGGCTGAGCGTTTGAAGGTGTGCTGAGCAGTGCAAGAACCGCCAGCAATAGTGGGGCAAGCCAGCGAGGGTTGTCGGGTAAAAAAACATGCCATTGAGTGTGCATGGTGGTAATGCCTTCAAGGTCTAGTGGACCTTGATGCTGCACCCTGCCAACACACGGCTATAAGTAGCCGGTTCCGCCAGCGGCATGAAAAAAATGCCAGTGCCGTGGCGGAGAATTCTGCAATACGGCCAGTCTTTCGAGTTAAGCGCTAGGGCGGACGCCGCCCACGTTGTGCCAGTAGCGACAGTAGCGCCGTTGCTGGCTAGCGACCCTTTAGCCCAATTCCAGCCAGATCGGCGCATGGTCGGAGGGCTTTTCCATGCCGCGCAGGTCGTAGTCAATACCGGCGTCTTTGATTCGCCCTTGCAAGGGTGCGCTGGCCAGAATGACGTCGATGCGCAGGCCGCGTTTGGGCTCGTCTTCAAAGCCGCGGCTGCGGTAGTCAAACCAGCTGAAGCGGTCGTTCACTTCCGGGTGCAGGTGGCGGAAGCTGTCAACCAGGCCCCAGCTTTCCAGGGTGGCTAGCCATTCGCGCTCTTCCGGTAGAAAGCTGCATTTGCCGGTTTTTAGCCAGCGTTTGCGGTTCTCTTCGCCAATGCCGATGTCGATGTCTTGCGGGGAAATATTGATATCGCCCATCACCACCACTGCCTGCTCGGGGCTGAACTGGGTGGTGAGCAAGGTTTGCAGATCGGCGTAGAAGCGTTGTTTAGCGGGGAATTTGGTGGGGTGGTCGCGGCTTTCGCCCTGTGGGAAGTAGCCATTCATCACGGTTACCGGCTGGCCGTTTTCATCGGCAAAGGTGCCGTAGATAAAGCGCCGCTGGGCGTCTTCTTCGTCGCCGGGAAAGCCTTTGTGCAGTTCCAACGGCGCCTGGCGCGACAGCAGGGCAACGCCGTAGTGGCCTTTCTGCCCATGCCAGTGCACCTGGTAGCCGAGGGCTTGGATTTCGGCAAAGGGAAACTGCTCATCGGCGACTTTGGTTTCTTGCAGACCGATCACGTCTGGCTGGTGTTTTTCGATCAGTGCCGCCAACTGATGGGGGCGGGCGCGCAGGCCGTTGATGTTGAAGGAGACGATCTTCATGGGCGGCGGATCCTAAACAGACAAACGAGAAAGCCTGCGATGCTAGCCGATGCCTGGCGATGCGGCCAGTAAAGGTAGCGATGCAGCCGTGCGTTTGCGCAGGGATCGCTTGGTGCGCACAGCACACCCTACGTGTGGCGGGGTGGCGGCCTGGCTGCTAACGTGAGGTCGGTCCGTATAACAATAAAAGCCGCCTTCTGGTCCCCAGCCTGGCAGGCAACTGAGGTTACCGTGCATGCCAACGTCCTTTGCCATTCCCGCTGCTGAAATGCGCTTGCTCGATAGCAGCTTTGTTCGTGAGGCGCGCTCCTTGCTGTACCACGCCTATCGCCATGAGCCGACCTTTGCTTACCTGTTCGAATCCGAACGCCCCGGCTACGACCAGCGCGTGCGCGCCACCGTGCGCGAGTTGGTGAATCGGCATTTCCTTGAAGACCTGCCCGCTATCGGCCTGGTGATCAACGACCGTTTGGTGGCCCTGGCCCTGATCGCGCCACCGCAGCGGCGTTTGGATATCACTGAAAGCTGGAGCTGGCGGCTACGTATGCTGCTGACCACCGGCCTGCGCTGCACCAAACGCTATCTGCAGTACCACGACGCCGTGCTCGCCTGCCTGCCGCCAGGGCCCTATCACGTGCTGCCGCTGCTGGGTGTGCACCCGGAATTTCAGGGCAAACACCTGGGCGAACAGTTGCTGGAAGCGCTGCATAACTGGTGTGCCGAAGACGAAGCGTCGCTGGGTGTGGTGCTCGACACCGGTAACCCGCGTTATCTCGATTTCTATAAACGCCAGGGTTACGAAGAAATTGGTGAAGTAGCGGTAGGACCGATTCGCGAGCATGTGTTTTTCCACGCCAACCCCCAGCAAGTGGCGCGCGCCAGCGCCTGAGTGGAGGGCGGTTGGCCGCTCTGGAATGCCGCGCTTCACGTGTTAGCATCCGGCCCCATGACTTTTTCTCGAACAGCTGGGCTGGCCTTGCTGCTGTGGCTCACCAGCACAGCAGCCCTCGCTCAGACGCAATTAAGCGTGCGTATCAAACCGGCCAATGCGCCGCTCAAGGCCAATGTTATCGGCTACGTTGGCGACCTCGGCGAGCGCGATGAAGCGGCGCTGCAACGGTTTAGTCGCGGCGCCGAGGCCCAGGCGCGCAAGGCGGTGGAGGCGCTGGGGTATTACCAGGCGCAGATCGACACCGAGGTGAGCCATAACGATAAAGGCCCGCGCCTGATCATTAGCATTGAGCCGGGCGAGCCGGTGCACCTGCGTAATGTCACCGTACGCATTGACGGCCCCGCCGCGCAATTGCCGGCGTTTCGTGTGCCGAAAAGCACGCAGCTCACCGCCGGTGCCGTGCTGAATCATGGCCACTACGAAGACGCCAAACGCCTGATCCAGAACCAGGCCTCGCGCTACGGCTTTTTTAGCGGGCGCTTTACCAGCCAGCGCTTGGCCATCGACCCGCAGGCCGGGGTGGCGGATGTCGAACTCATCTACGCCAGCGGCCCGCGTTATTACTTTGGCCCCAGCCAATTCACCGGCGATGAAACCTTTGATGAGCTATTGCTGCAACGTATGGTGCCGTTTAAGCCGGGCACCGCGTATGACTCCGACCTGATCGCCAAGCTCTACCAAAACCTGCAAGGCAGCGGCTATTTTGAAAGCGTGCGGGTTGATGCCGCGCCTACCCAAGCCAGCGGCGAGCAGATTCCGGTAAAGATTGAACTGATCACCCGCAAGCCTCGAACCATGGGCGTTGGCTTGGGCTTCTCCACCGACGTCGGGCCGCGCGCCAAGCTCAATTGGACCCGTCATTGGCTAAACCCCCAGGGCCATAGTTGGGGCACGGAAATGGAACTGTCGGCGCCCAGGCAAAACGTCGGCGTGTTTTACGACATTCCCGGCAACCCGCCGCTCACCGATAAAACCCGCCTGGCGGCCGGCTACCAGTATGAAGAACTGGCCAATACCGACAGCCTGAGCCGCCTGCTCACGGTCGGCCCCGAGTGGCATAGCAAGCTCGACAGCGGCTGGCAGCAGGTGCTGTCGGTCAAGCTGCAGCGCGAGGAGTATCGCCTGGGCAACGACAGTGGCCTAAGCACCTTGCTGATGCCCGGGGCGAGTTATTCCTACCTGCACAGCGACAACGCCATCGACCCCCGCAACGGCTACCGCCTGCAGTTTGAAGGCTCGGTGGCCAAGGATGGACTGGCCTCCGATAGCAATCTGCTTTACGGCACGGTATTGGCCAAGGGCCTGACCACACTGTGGGACAAGCACCGCTTTCTTGGGCGATTGCAGTTTGGCGGCAGCCTGACCGACGACTACAAAGCCGTGCCACCGTCGCTGCGGTTTTTTGCCGGCGGCGACCAGAGCGTGCGCGGCTACGACTACCAATCGCTGTCGCCGGAAAACGACCGGGGCGACCGCATCGGTGGCCGCTACCTGGTGGCCGGCAGCGCCGAGTACCAATATTCCTTTGCCGAGCGCTGGCGTTGGGCGGCGTTTGTCGATCAGGGCAATTCCTTCCAAAACCTGGAAATTCCAACGCTGAAAACCGGCGTGGGCATGGGCATTCGCTGGATCTCGCCAGTGGGGCCGATCCGCCTGGATCTGGCCCATGCGCTGGACGATGACGGCGGCGTGCGCCTGCACTTTTCCATGGGGCCAGAGCTATGACCTGGCTTAAGCGGTTCGGCCTGGGGCTGTTGGCGCTGCTGCTGGTTCTGCTATTGGCCGTGACGTTGCTGCTCGGCACCGGCGCCGGCAGCCGCTGGCTGTTGGCGCAAGTGCCGAGGTTGCAGGTGCAGGGGTTTACGGGGCATTTGGGCGGAGCATGGAGCGCCGACAATCTGGTGTGGCAGCAGGCCGAAGATCAAGTGGCGTTGACCGAGGTGCGTTTTGACTGGTCGCCAAGCTGTTTGCTCAAGCTGACGCTGTGCCTGGACCAGGTGCATGCCGGGCAACTCAACCTGCAGTTTGCCGCCGGCGATAGCAACGATGACGGGCCGCTAAGCCTGCCCGATCTCCAGCTGCCGCTGGCCGTGCAACTGGGCGATATCCAACTCGGCAGCATTGTTTACAACGGCGCTGAGCAGGCCAGTCAGCTGGATGTGCTGGCGCACTGGACGGCTGCCGGTTTGCTTATCGAGCGCTTGCAAGGCAACAGCAATGGCGTGACGTTGGACGTACACGGTTTGCTTAATCCGCAAGGCCAGTGGCCGCTCAACCTTGAGGGCAGCGTGCAACTGCCGGCGCCGGAGCAAAAAACCTGGCAATTGGCGCTGCATGTGCAGGGCGATTTGCTTAACAGCCTGGCCGTAACAGCGCAGAGCAGCGGTTACCTGAATGCACAGCTACAAGGCCATGTGCAGCCGCTGGCCGAAGGATTGCCGGCGCAGGTGCAGGTGACGGCCGAGCAATTTTTAGCCAGTGCCGAGGTGCCTGAGCTGCACGCCGTTGAACTCAGCGCGGCCGGCACCTTGACGGCAGGCTATCAAGTCAACGGCACGGCCGGGCTGGCGGCGCAGGGCGGTGATATACCGCTGACCTTGGCCGGGCGGGTAACGGCCAGTGGCGCGGACATTCAGGCCTTGACCTTGCAGCCTGAAACGCAGCAGCACATTACCCTCAGCGGCACGTTGGATTGGCAGCAAGCGTTTAGCGCCGATGCGCAATTCACCTGGCTGGATTTCCCCTGGCGGCGCCTGTTGCCGGATGTGCAAGAGCCGGCTGTGAACCTGCATCAACTCACCGGGCAAGTGCATTATCTAGACGGCAACTACCTCGGTAACTTTGCCGCCGAGCTTAATGGCCCGGCCGGTGCGTTCAGTGTCAGCAGCCCGGTGAGTGGCGACCTCAGCCAAGTGCACCTGGTCAGCCTGCTGCTACAAGCCGGGCAGGGCAAGGCCGAAGGCCAAGTGACGATAGGCTTTGCCGATGGCATCAACTGGGACAGCCGCCTGCAACTGAGCCAGCTCAATCCGGCCTATTGGCTGGCGGAATTACCCGGCACCCTTGGTGGCACCTTGCACAGCCAGGGCGAGTACCGCGAGCAATTAAAACTGAATGCCGACCTGGAATTGACCGGCCGCCTGCGTGGCCAACCGGCGCTGTTGCAAGTGCACGCTGCTGGCGCCGGGGAACGTTGGCAAGTGGATAAACTCGACGTGCGTTTGGGCGATAACCGGGTGACGGGGCAGGGCACGCTGGAGCAGCGGTTGGCCGGGCAACTGACCATCGCCATGCCGCGCTTAGGCCAACTCTGGCCGCAATTGGTCGGGCAGTTGCAAGGCCAAGTCAACCTGGCCGGCAGCCTGCAAGCGCCGCAGGGGCAGTTGAAATTGCAAGGCACGCAGCTCGGCTATCAACAGCAAAAGCTGGCGACCCTCGACGTGGCGGCAAGCCTGGATGGCGCACAACGCGGCACGTTGGAGCTGACCGGTACTGGCATCAAAAACGCCGACACCGACCTCGGCCGCCTGCACCTGCAAGGCAACGGCAATCGCCAGCAGCAACGGCTGAGCCTTGATCTGGATGGCCCCAAGCTTAAGGTGGAGCTGGCCGTCGATGGCAGCCTGGCGCCAGACTTCGCCTGGCGCGGACGTATTGCCAGCGGCGAGCTGCAAAGTGCCGGGCAGGTGTGGCGCTTGCAGCAGGCAGCGCCGTTGCAGCGCTTGGCCAACGGCCAACTCACCCTCGGCGCACATTGCTGGCAGAGCGGGGCGGCAAGCTTGTGTGGTGATGATCAGCGCTTGTTGCCGGAACCACGTTTGCGCTGGCGCCTGCGCGATTTCCCCATGCAAACCCTGGCGCAGTGGTGGCCGGCAGACTTCGCCTGGCAAGGGCAACTGAATGCCGACCTTAAGCTCGACCTACCCGCCAGCGGCCCCAGCGGCGATATTCGCCTGGACCTGGGCAGCGGCAACTTGCGTGTACGCGAAAACGGCCAGTGGCTGGACCTACCCTACGACCGCTTTAGCCTGGTGAGCCAATTGCGCCCGCAACGGGTCGACTCACAGTTGGACTTCCATGGGCCGAAACTGGGCCAACTGACCCTGAACGCGCAACTGGACCCTCGGCCGGCGAGTAAACCCATCTCCGGCACTTTTAATTTGGCTGGGCTCGACCTGAGTGTGGCGCGGCCGTTTGTGCCGATGGTGGAACGCCTGAGCGGGCACCTGAACGGCAGCGGCACATTGGCGGGCGGCTTGTTGGCACCGCAAATCAATGGCCGGTTGCTGGTCAAGGACGGCGAGGTGGCGGGCAGCGAGTTGCCGGTTAGCGTGCAAGGCTTGCAGGCCGAAGCCTTGATCGTCGGTGAGCGCCTGCAACTGACCAGCAACTGGCACAGCGGCGAGGCGGGCGAGGGCAGCTTGAGTGGGCAATTGGCCTGGGCCAATGGCTTGAACGTAGACCTACATTTAGTCGGCAGCCGTCTGCCGGTGGTGGTCGAGCCCTATGCCAATCTGGAAGTGCACCCGGACTTGAACGTGCGTCTGGCCGATGAGCGTTTGTCGATAAAGGGCAAGGTGCAGGTGCCGCGTGGCAAGATCGAAATTCGCCAGTTGCCGCCGTCCACCGTGCAGGTTTCCGGCGACGCCCAAGTAGTCGGTGCCCACGACCCCGAAGCGCGGCAGGCGCAGCCGATGGCCATGGATATCGATATCAGCGTTGGCGCCGAAAAAGATCAACCGCCGCTGACCTTTAATGGCTTTGGCTTGAGCGCTGAATTGGCGGGGCAACTGCATATGGGCGACAACCTCGACACCCGAGGTGAGCTAACCCTGAACAAAGGCCGCTACCGCGCCTACGGCCAACGCCTGACTCTGCGCCGTGCGCGATTGTTGTTTGCCGGGCCGATTGATCAGCCGTATCTGGATGTTGAAGCGATTCGCCAGGTCGATAGCGTCACTGCCGGGTTACGCATTAGCGGCAACGCCGAACAACCGACCACCACGGTGTTTTCCGAACCGGCCATGAGCCAACAGCAGGCGCTGTCTTACCTGGTGCTGGGGCGCCCAGCCAGCAGCGGCAGTGGCGACAACAATATGCTCGCTGAGGCCGCGTTGGGCCTGGGGCTGATGGGTAGCTCCGGGGTAACCAGCGAAATGGCCCAGCGCCTGGGCATCAGTGATTTTCAGCTAGACACCGGCGGTACCGGCGCGCAAACCAGCGTGGTGGCCAGCGGTAATCTTTCTGAGCGCTTAAGCCTGCGTTATGGCGTGGGCGTGTTTGAACCGGCGAGCACCATTGCCCTGCGTTATGAATTGAGCAAACGGGTGTATGTGGAAGCAGCCAGTGGTTTGGCCAGCTCGTTGGATATTTTCTACAAACGCGATTTTTAAATCGTGGAGCGTGCAGACATCGCTTGGTGCGCACAGCACACCCTACGAGCGGGCGGTGTTTGCTTTGCGTAATCCGGTCATTCCCGCGTCATGCCTTTCGTGGTTAACTCGTTGCCCCTCACCACTCTACAAAAAAAGGATCCCGTTCATGGCCCAAGTAACCCTGCGAGGCAACCCGATTCAAGTCACTGGCGAGCTGCCGCAAGCTGGCCAGAAAGCGCCGGCGTTCAGCCTGGTTGGCGCAGATCTGAGCGATGTCACCCTGGCCAGCCTGGCCGGCAAACGCAAAGTGCTGAACATTTTCCCAAGCGTTGACACCCCAACCTGCGCCACCTCGGTACGCAAGTTCAACGCTGAAACAAGCAACCTGGCCAACACCGTGGTGCTGTGCATTTCCGCTGACCTGCCGTTCGCCCAAGCACGTTTCTGCGGCGCCGAAGGCCTGCAAAACGTGGTCAATCTGTCGACCATGCGCGGTGCAGAATTTCTCAAAGACTATGGCGTTGCCATCGCCAACGGCCCACTGGCTGGCGTTGCTGCCCGCGCCGTTGTAGTGCTGGATGAAAACGACAAGGTGCTGCACAGCGAACTGGTCGCCGAGATCGGTTCCGAGCCGAACTACGAAGCGGCAACTGCTGTTCTGAAATAAACACTTAAGCAACACCTGGTAATACTTGAGCGGCCTGTTTAGACAGGCCGTTTTCATTTGCGGGTCAATTGCTTAGGAAAAGGTCAGAGATAGGTAAAAAGCCGGTAAAGAGGCTTTCCGTCAGACGTTTCAGTGCTTATCGTGCGGGCTCGAATTTCGCAATCGATGATGCCCATGACCTTTCGTACCCTTCGCCCTTGGTTGATCACTGCCGCTGCCTTTGCTGGTGTGGTGTTGTTGGTTATCTGGTTGTCTGCTGAAAAAAGCACTGGCGGCCCTGAAGGCAAGGTGCGTGGGCGCCCGGGCATGGGCCCACCTGGCGCAGCGGCGGGTATGACCGTCAGCGTGGCCAAGGTGCAGCGCAGCGACCTTGATGTGCATTACCACGCCCTCGGTACGGTGACCGCGTTTGCCACGGTCAACGTCAAGCCACGGGTCAATGGCGAACTGGTCAAGGTGCTGTTTACCGAAGGCCAGGAAGTAAAGGCCGGCGACCTGCTCGCCGTGGTCGACCCGCGCCCCTACCGCGCCGCGCTAACCCAAGCCGAAGGCACCTTGCAGCAAAACCAGGCGCAGTTGAAAAACGCGCAGATCGATCTGGACCGCTACAAAGGCTTGTACGCCGAAGACTCCATCGCCAAGCAGACCCTCGACACCCAGGCCGCGCTGCTCAACCAATACCAAGGCACGCTGAAAACCAACCAGGGCCAGGTTGACGACGCCAAGCTCAACCTGGCCTTTACCGAAGTGCGCGCGCCAATCAGCGGCCGCTTGGGCTTGCGTCAGGTCGACGTCGGTAACCTGGTCACTTCCAGCGACACCACGCCCTTGGTGGTGATCACCCAGGTCAAACCGATTGCCGTGGTGTTTAGTTTGCCGCAGCAACAACTGGGCACCGTCGCCGCGCAAATCAACCAAGCCAAGGCCTTGCCGGTGGAAGCCTTGGACCGCAACAAAGATGTGACCTTGGCCACCGGCGAGTTGATCACGCTGGACAACCAGATCGACACGACCACCGGCACGGTCAAGCTCAAAGCCAAGTTCGAAAACGCCGACCGCTCCTTGTTTCCCAACCAATTCGTCAACGTGCGCCTGCTCGCCGAAACCCTGCACGACGTGCTGCTGATTCCGGCCAACGCCGTGCAGCGCGGTAACGATGGCACCTACGTTTACGTGTTGGGCGAGGGCGATAAAGTGGTGCAGCGCAGCGTTACCCTCGGCACCAGCGAAGGTGAGCGGGTGGTGGTGGAGAAGGGCCTGAACGTCGATGAGCAAGTGGTGGTGGAAGGCACCGACCGCCTGCGTGATGGCATGGCCGTACGGGTTGCCGCGCCGGAACAGGTGAAAAAAGAAGTCAGCGAAGAAACCGGGCAAAAGCCCTTTGGCCAAGGTGATGCCACGCCGCAAGGCAAGGACGGAGCCGCGCAATGAACCCGTCGCGCCCGTTTATTCTGCGGCCGGTAGCGACCACGCTGTTGATGGTGGCGATTCTGCTGTCGGGGATTATCGCCTACCGCTTTCTGCCGATTTCGGCGCTGCCGGAAGTGGATTACCCGACCATTCAGGTGGTCACTTCCTACCCCGGCGCCAGCCCGGAAATCATGACCTCATCGGTCACCGCGCCGTTGGAAAACCAGCTGGGGCAGATCGCTGGCCTGAATGAAATGTCCTCCAGTAGCTCTGGCGGTTCCTCGGTGATCACCCTGCAATTCACCCTGGAGAGCAACCTCGATGTGGTTGAGCAGGAAGTACAGGCGGCGATTAATAGCGCAAGCAGCCTGCTGCCCAATGACCTGCCGTATCAACCGTCGTACAGCAAAGTAAACCCGGCCGATGCGCCGATTCTGACCTTGGCGATCACCTCCACTAACTTGCCGCTGCCGCAGGTGCAGGATTTGGTCGACACGCGCCTGGCGCAGAAAATTTCGCAAATCTCCGGCGTTGGTTTGGTCAGTATCAGCGGCGGCCAACGCCCGGCGGTACGCATTCGCGCTAACCCGTCGGCGCTGGCAGCGGCAGGGTTAAACCTCGATACCCTGCGCACCACGGTGTCCAACAACAACCTCAACGGCCCCAAAGGCAGCTTTGACGGCCCCACCCGCGCCTCGACCCTGGATGCCAACGACCAACTGAAATCCGCCTCGGCCTACCGCGAGCTGATCGTCGCCTACCAAAACGGCGCGCCACTGCGCTTGAAGGATGTCGCCAGCGTTGACGACGCCGCCGAGAACACCCGCCTGGCCGCCTGGGCCAATGAAACGCCCGCGGTGGTGCTGAACATTCAGCGCCAACCCGGCGCCAACGTGATCAAGGTGGTCGACAGTATTAAAGCCATGCTGCCGACGTTGCAGGCCAGCCTGCCCGGTAGTTTGGATGTGCAGGTGCTCACCGACCGCACCACCACCATTCGTGCCTCGGTGGCCGATGTGCAGTTTGAACTGGTGTTGGCCATCGCCCTGGTGGTCATGGTGACCTTTCTGTTCCTGCGCAGTTTTTCCGCCACGCTGATTCCCAGTCTGGCCGTACCGCTGTCGCTGATCGGCACCTTTGGCGTGATGTATCTGGCTGGCTTTTCGGTCAACAACCTGTCGCTGATGGCGTTGACGATTGCCACCGGCTTTGTGGTGGACGATGCCATCGTTATGGTGGAAAACATCAGCCGTTATCTGGAGGAGGGCGATACGCCGCTGGAGGCCGCGCTTAAAGGCTCCAAGCAGATTGGCTTCACCATTATTTCCCTGACCTTTTCGCTGATCGCCGTACTGATTCCGCTGCTGTTTATGGGCGATGTAGCGGGGCGCTTGTTCCGCGAATTTGCCATCACCCTGGCGGTGGCGATTTTGATCTCGGGCGTGGTATCGCTAACCCTGACGCCGATGCTCTGCGCCAAGTTGCTCAAGCATATTCCCGAAGAAAAACACGGCCCGTTTGCCCGTGCTGCTGGCCGGGTG
Organism: uncultured Pseudomonas sp.; assembly: GCA_964543145.1. GTDB lineage: Bacteria > Pseudomonadota > Gammaproteobacteria > Pseudomonadales > Pseudomonadaceae > Aquipseudomonas. The sequence goes on along the minus strand of CAZIWV010000003.1, from coordinate 235,951 downwards.
ATTGACCGCTTGATCGCTGCCTATGGCCGTGCGTTGCGGGTGGTGCTGCGCCATCAGCCGCTGACGTTGCTGGTGGCCTTGGGCACCCTGGTGCTCACCGCCGTGCTCTACACCTTTATGCCCAAAGGCTTCTTTCCGGTGCAGGACACCGGCGTGATTCAGGCTATCGCCGAAGCGCCGCAGTCCATTTCGTTTAAAGCCATGGCCGCGCGTCAGCAAGAGCTGTCCAAAGCCGTGCTGAGTGACCCGGCCGTGGCCAGCCTCAGTTCGTATATTGGCGTGGACGGCAGCAACTCCACGCTAAACACCGGGCGCATGCTGATCAACCTCAAGCCCCATGGCGAGCGCGATGTCAGCGCCAGCGAAGTGATCCGCCGCTTGCAACCGGAGCTGGATAAAATTTCCGGTATGCGCCTGTACCTGCAACCGGTACAAGACCTAACCATTGAAGACCGCGTGGCGCGCACCCAATACCAATTCACCCTGCAAGACTCCGACCCCGATGTATTGGCCAAGTGGGTGCCGCTGCTGGTGGAGCGTTTGCAACAATTGCCGGAACTGGCGGATGTCGCCAGCGACTGGCAAGACAAAGGCTTGCAAGCCTTCGTTAATATCGACCGCGATGCCGCCTCGCGTTTGGGTGTGTCGCTGGCCGATGTCGACAGCGCGCTGTACAACGCCTTTGGCCAACGTTTGATTTCCACCATCTTTACCCAGGCCACCCAATACCGCGTGGTGCTGGAAGTGGCGCCGCAATTCCAACTGGGCCCGCAGTCGCTGGAAAACCTCTACGTCAGCAGCAGCGACGGCACCCAGGTGCGCTTGTCGTCGCTGGCGAGCATTGAAGAGCGCAATACGCTGCTGGCGATCAACCATATCGCGCAGTTCCCGGCCGCGACCGTGTCGTTCAACTTGGCACCGGACGTGTCGCTGAGCGCGGCGGTGGAAGCGATTCGTGCGGTGGAGCAGGACATGCAGCTGCCGGTCGGCGTGCAGACCAGTTTCCGCGGTGCCGCGCTGGCGTTTGAAACCTCGCTCTCCAGCACCTTGCTGCTGATTCTGGCGGCGGTGGTGACCATGTATATCGTGCTGGGCATTCTCTACGAGAGCTTTATCCACCCGGTGACCATCCTTTCCACCTTGCCTTCGGCCGGTGTCGGCGCGCTGCTGGCGCTGATGGTGGCGGGGGAGGAGATCGGCATTGTGGCGATTATCGGCATCATCCTGCTGATCGGCATTGTGAAAAAGAACGCGATCATGATGATCGACTTCGCCCTGGATGCTGAACGCAACCAAGGCATGAACGCGGCGGATGCGATTTACCAAGCGTGCTTGCTGCGCTTTCGGCCGATTTTGATGACCACCTTGGCGGCGTTGCTGGGTGCCTTGCCGCTGATGTTGGCGGCCGGCGCCGGGGCGGAATTGCGCCGGCCGTTGGGGATTGCCATGGTCGGTGGCTTGTTGCTGAGCCAGGTGTTGACGCTGTTTACCACGCCGGTGATTTACCTCGCGTTTGATCGTATGGCCGGGCGTTGGAATGCGTGGCGTAAGAAGCGTGGGTTGGATATGTCGGTGCAGTCATGATGAATTGCGTGGCGGCTTGCCCTCACCCCCAGCCCCTCTCCCGCAAGCGGGCGAGGGGAGACCAGCGCGTCTTGGCGGCCACCTCCGTCCGTCCCCTCGCCCCCTTGGGGGAGAGGGCTAGGGTGAGGGGGGCGCAGGCGCCTCGGTGCTGCGGCCAAGAGCACCCTCTCCCCCAGCCCCTCTCCCGCAAGCGGGCGAGGGGAGACCTACGCGTTTGTGCGGCTAGCTCGGTCAGCCCCCTCTCCCGCTTGCGGGAGAGGGTTGGGGAGAGGGCAGAGCAAACGGTGATGGCAAAATGAGCATCTCCACCCCCTTTATCCGCCGCCCAGTCGCCACCACGCTGCTCACTCTGGCGCTGCTCTTGGCCGGCTGGCTATCGTTCAACCTGCTGCCGGTAGCGCCGCTGCCGTCAGTAGATTTCCCCACCATCATGATCAGCGCCTCGCTGCCCGGCGCCAGCCCGGAGACCATGGCGTCCTCCGTGGCTACACCGCTGGAACGCGCCTTGGGCCGCATCGCCGGCATCAGCGAAATGACCTCCAGCAGCTCGCTGGGCTCAACCACGGTCATTGTGCAGTTCTCCCTGGAAAAGGACATCGATGGCGCCGCCCGCGAGGTGCAGGCGGCGATCAACGCGGCCAGCAGCTTGCTGCCCAGCGGTATGCCGAGCTTACCGTCGTACCGCAAGGCCAACCCTTCCGATATGCCGGTGATGGTCCTCACCCTCACCTCCGAGAGCTACACCCGTGGCGAGATGTACGACATGGCTTCGACCCTGGTGTCGCCACGTCTGGCCCAGGTAAAAGGCATTGGCCAAGTCAGCATCGGCGGTAGTTCGCTGCCGGCCGTTCGCGTCGATCTCAACCCGGATGCGTTAAACAAGTACGGCATCTCGCTGGACAGCGTGCGCACGGCGATTGCCAACACCAACTCCAATGGCCCCAAAGGCTCGATTGACGGCGACAAGTACCAGTGGCAAGTCGACGCCAACGACCAACTGCGCAAGGCCAGCGAATACCTGCCGGTGATTGTTCACTACAACGCCGAAACCGGCGCAGCAGTGCGTTTGGGCGATGTCGCGCAAGTCACCAATGCGGTGGAGGACGTGCGCAACGCCGGTTTCTCCGGCAATAACCCCGCGGTGCTGCTGATCGTGACCCGCCAGCCCGGCGCCAATATTATTGAGGCCACCGACGCCATCCATGCGCTACTACCAGAGATGCAGGAACTGATCGGCCCCAAGGTCAAATTGTCAGTCATGGACGACCGCAGCCCGAGCATTCGCGCCTCGTTGGATGAGGCAGAAATCACCCTGGTGATCTCCGTGCTGCTGGTGATCTTGGTGGTTTATATGTTCCTGCGCAGCCCGCGCGCCACGCTGATTCCCGCCTTAGCGGTGCCGGTGTCGCTGGTCGGCACCTTTGCGGTGATGTACCTGTGTGATTTCTCCCTGAATAACCTGTCGCTAATGGCGCTGATCGTCGCCACCGGCTTTGTGGTGGACGACGCCATTGTCGTAGTGGAGAACATTGCCCGGCGTATCGAGGAGGGTGAGTCACCGCTAGAAGCATCGATTCATGGCGCCCGCGAAGTGGGTTTTACCGTGCTGTCGATGACCCTGTCGTTGGTGGCGGTGTTTATCCCCATCCTGCTTATGGGCGGGGTTATGGGTCGGCTGTTTCGCGAGTTTTCCGTGACCTTGTCGGCGGCGATTTTGGTCTCGCTGCTGGTGTCGCTAACCCTCACGCCGATGCTTTGCGCGCGCCTGCTAAAAGCCCGTGGCAGCGAGCCGCATAAGGAAAAACCGAAAGCCGAAAGCCAGTTCTTCCTCAACCTTATGGCCCGCTACAAGGCCAGCCTGGAGTGGGCCCTGGAGCACTCGCGGTTGATGGTGGTGATTATGCTCGGCTGCATCGTGCTTAACCTGTACCTGTTTGTGGTGGTGCCCAAGGGCTTTTTACCGGCGCAGGATTCCGGGCGTTTGCGCGGCTATGCCATTGCTGATCAGAGCATTTCCTTCCAGGGTTTGCAGACCAAGATGGCGCAGTTTCGCAGCATTCTCGGCGCCGACCCGGATATCGAAAACGTCGTTGGTTTTCTCGGCGGCGGGCGTTGGCAGTCGAGCAATACCGGCTCGTTTTTCGTCACCTTAAAACCCATTGGCGAGCGCGATGATGTCGACACCATCCTTGCCCGTTTGCGGCCCAAACTCGCCGAAATTCCCGGCGCCGCGTTGTACCTCAATGCCGGCCAGGACGTGCGCCTGGGTGGTCGCGATAGCAATGCCAGTAACCAGTTCACCCTGCGCAGCGACGACCTGAAATTGCTGCGCGAATGGGCGCCAAAAGTGGAAGCGGCAATGCGTAAACTGCCGCAAGTGGTCGACCTTAATAGCGACTCGCAAGACAAAGGTGTGCAGAGCCGCCTGGTGGTCGACCGCGACCGCGCAGGCTCGCTGGGGGTGAATATGGCCCTGGTCGACGAGGTGCTGAATAACTCCTTTGGCCAACGGCAGATCGCCAATATCTATAACCCGCTGAACCAGTACCACGTGGTGATGGAAGTGGGCGCGCAGTACCAGCAAAGCCCGGAAATCTTGCGGCAGGTGTATGTGCTCGGTAGCGATGGGCAAAGCGTGCCGCTGGCTGAGTTCAGCCACTTTGAGCCAGCCTCGGCACCGCTGTCGGTTAACCACCAGGGCCAGTTCGCCGCCACCACCTTGTCCTTTAACCTGGCCCCCGGCGCGCAGATCGGCCCAACCCGCGCGGCGATTATGGCGGCCATTGAACCGCTGCAATTGCCGCTGGATATTCAGGCCAGTTTCGAAGGCAACGCCGGCGCGGTGCAGGACACCCAAAACAATATGCCCTGGCTGATTCTGCTGGCCTTGGTGTCGGTGTATATCGTGCTGGGCATCTTGTACGAGAGCTATGTGCACCCGTTGACCATTCTCTCGACACTGCCCTCGGCCGGCGTCGGCGCGTTGCTGGCGTTGATCTTGTGCCGCAGCGAGCTGAGTTTGATTGCCTTGATCGGCATTATTTTGCTGATCGGCATCGTCAAGAAAAACGCCATTCTGATGATCGACTTTGCCCTGGAAGCCGAGCGCCGTTTGGGCATGACCCCGCGTGAGGCGATTCTGGAAGCCTGCGTAAAACGCTTCCGGCCGATCATGATGACCACCTTGGCGGCGCTCCTTGGCGCGTTGCCGCTGATCTTTGGCGTGGGTGGCGATGCCGGCCTGCGCCGGCCGTTGGGTATCACCATCGTCGGCGGCCTGATCGCCAGCCAAATGCTGACTCTCTACACCACGCCGGTGGTGTACCTGTACCTCGATCGTTTGCGCCACTGGGTTAACCGCCGCAGAGGCGTGCGCACTGATGCTCTGGAGACTTCGCTATGAGCCTGTATTCCCGCAGCCTGTTGCTTGCTGTGGCCGTAGCCGTGGCAGGCTGCGCCGTTGGCCCGGACTACCAGCCGCCTGAGGTGGCGGTGCCCGCCAGCTTTAAGCAGCGCGACGGCTGGCAACTGGCCGAGCCCAGCGATGCCCTGCACCGTGGCGCCTGGTGGGAGCTGTATGGCGACAGCACGCTGAACCAACTGCAGCAGCGTCTGGAAACCTCCAACCAAACCTTGGCCCAGGCCGAAGCGCAATACCGCCAGGCACAAGCCTTGGCCCGGGGGGCGCGGGCGTCGTTCTTCCCCAGCTTGAGCGCCGCCTTTAGCAAAACCCGCTCGGGGCAGGCGTCCGGCGGTGGCGGCACGGTGTCGTTGTCCGATGGCTCCACGGTGAGCAGCGGCAGCTCCGGCGGCATCAGCGACAGCTACCAGGCCAGCCTTGGCGTCAGCTGGGAGTTGGACCTGTGGGGCAAGTTGCGTCGCCAATTGGAATCCGACAATGCCAGCGCCGCCGCCAGCCAAGCCACCCTGGCCGGCACCAAGCTCAGCCAGCAATCGGAACTGGCGCAAAACTACCTGCAACTGCGGGTCATCGACGCGCAGAAACGCCTGCTCGACGACACCGTTAGCGCCTACGAAAAAGCCTTCAAGCTGGCGGAAAACCAATACCGCGCCGGCATCGTTACCAAGGCTGACGTAGCGCAAGCGCGCACCCAAGTGAAAAGTACCCAGGCCCAAGCCATCGACTTGAAGTACCAACGCGCGCAACTGGAAAACGCCATTGCCGTGCTGGTCGGTGAGCCACCGTCGACCTTTAAATTGGCCGAAACAGACGACATTCCTGGTCTGCCGCAAATTCCGGCCACCGTGCCCTCGACGCTGCTGCAACGTCGCCCGGATATCGCCTCGGCCGAGCGTGACGTAGTCGCCGCCAATGCCCTGATTGGCGTAAACAAAGCCGCCTACTACCCCGACGTGACCCTCAGTGCTTCGGGCGGTTTCCGTAACGATAGCTTGTCCAACCTGCTGACCACACCGAACCGCTACTGGTCCATCGGCCCCGACTTCGCCATGACCCTGTTCGACGGCGGCCTGATCCGCTCGCGGGTTGAACAAGCCGAAGCCAGCTACGACGCCACCGTGGCGGCGTATCGCTTGAGCGTGCTCACCGGCTTTCGTGAAGTGGAGGACTACATGGTCCAGCTCGACGTGCTGAAAGAAGAGAGCGGCGTGCAACAAGAAGCCCTCGACTCAGCCCGCGAATCGCTGCGCCTGATGCTCAACCAATACCGCGCCGGCACCGTCGATTTCTCCGATGTGGTTACCGTGCAAACCACCGCACTCTCCAACGAGCGCACCGTGTTGACCCTGCTCGGCAGCCGCTTGACCGCCAGTGTGCAGTTGATAACGGCGATGGGGGGCGGGTGGCAGAGCGGCGAGCTGGGCAAGCCGTAAAGGCGTGTCTCTTTGCCGGAACTAGCTGCGGTAAAGCCAGTAGGGTGTGCTGTGCGCACCACGGGGTATACGCGGTAATCGCCTGGTGCGCGCAGCACACCCTACGGGACGAGCGCTGTATACAAACGCGTAAAAAAGCCCAATCGGTGATTGGGCTTTTTACGATCCGGTTGGCTTAGCTCTGCGGCTGACCGACGTAATCCATCTTGCCGACTTCCACACCGTTATGACGCAGCAGGGCGTATGCGGTGGTGACGTGGAAGAAGAAGTGCTGCAGACCATACGTCAGCAGGTACGACTGGCCGGTGAATTTGCGCTCTTTCGGCGTGCCCGGGCGGGTGACGATTTCGCGTTCTTCGTTGCCATCGACCTGCGCCGGGGTAAAGGTGCCCAGGTAGTCGAGGGTTTCTTTTAGCAAGGCTTGCAGCTGTTCAAAGGTGGTTTCTACGTCTTCATGCTTGGGCACATCGACACCGGCCAAACGCGAGGGCACGCCACGGGCGAAGTCGCAGGCGATTTGCACTTGCCGGGTCAGCGGGAACATATCGGGAAACAGGCGCGCTTGGAGCAGGGCATTAGGGTCGATGTTCTTGGCGGTGGCGTGGGCTTCTGCCTTGCTCAGTACAGCGCTGAGGCTGGTGAGCATTTGTTTGAATACTGGAACGGACGCGGCGTAAAGAGAAATAGTCATGGCAGTCTCCGGTTGAAGGTGGCGCGAGTATACGCGTGCTTGGTGCCGCTTCGGGCAATCGGCTGGCGCAGCTGTTGGTTAGGCGGCATCGCGGCGGGCCAGCTGCATGCGGATTTTGTTCAGGCTGTCGGCACTGCGCACCAGATAGCGCTGCGCCAGCTCTGCGTAGACTTGATAGGCCTCGTCTGCGGGTTTTACCTCAGCTGGCAGATAGGGCGCCGCCAGGGGCAGCAACTCATCGTATTTGCTGCCCAGCGATGAAACATCGATAGGGGCAAAAATATCGCCGGTCAGCACGCTGTCGACGATAAAGTCCGGTGCTTTTACCGGACCTTGCACCACGATCTCGCCGTCATACAGAAAGTTGATCGGCAGCGGGCGGTCTTTGCCGGCGGTGAACTTCAAGATCGCGCCGGTCAACACGTCGCCGGCCCGTTGCTCATCGGCCATCGCCTCGCGGATTGGCTCCATTTGGTTGCCCCTGGCGATACCCGCGACCATAAAGCGGTTTGGCGCATCGTCTATGGCGGTCGGTAACCAGCGGGTTTTGCTACCGCCCATGGTGGCCATCGGTTGATCCAGATCGCCTTCGGAGCGCACGACGCCATCGGTGACGATTTCATTCCAAGAGAAGTGGCTGGAAGAGATGCCGCGGATAAGGTTTACCTCACCTTGTTGCCACTTCTCATACAAGGCGGCAAAGCCTTCTCTGTCGCTGCTGCGGTTAAAGGTCACGATGCCGTTTCGTTCGGAGACGATTGAGCGTTGAAAGGTCAGGCGCGGGTCTTTGCCGATCTGGTAGGAGTTACTCCATGGGCTTTTTCTGACGTCGACGCTTTGGCCGTTGAGCTCAAGACTGCCTACGCGGTTTTTATCCAGAAACGAAAACAACGGCATCAACCCGCTGGGGTCTTGCAGGGTCATTGGGTTGTTGTGTGCCATGCGGTAGAGGTTCAAACCGTCCCCGGTGCCGGCGGGGTCCGGGCTTAACCAGCGCGCGCTCCAGGGTTGGTAGTAGCGGTAGCCGAAGTAATACAGGCCGGTGGCGTCACGCTCTTTGCCGCTGTAGCGCCGGGTTTTAAGGCCCGCCTCGGTGAGGCTGCTGGCGGCCCACAGCGCTGTGCCGCCGAAGGGGTAGAACTCCTCGCGGCTGATCACGTTGCCCTGTTGGTCGAGTTGCAGTTCGATACTGCCCAGGGGGTTGCCGTAGCTATAGCGGATGCTGTTGTTGGCGATACCCTCCGGTTTGCCGCTGCTCCAGTGCAGTGCGCGCACCTCGCCGGTTTCGCTGGTCAGACTAACGACCTCAAGTGCTTCGGTTAGCCCCCCAGCCCGTGCCGTGCTGCGCAGCTCCAGCCCATCCAGATATACGGCTTGGCGTTGCCAGAGGGTGGCTTGGCAGTATTGCTCGCTGACCTTGCGCAGCCGTTGTGCACCAGCGTAGGCGTAATACTCACGCGGGCTATCGGCGCCGGTGCCGAACCGCACCTGCTGCAGTCGGCCATCGGCGTCCCAGCTCAGTAATTGTCCGGGCTGCAGTTGCAGTTGTTGGCCTTGTGGGTCGAACAGGGCATCTACTTGTTCGGCGGTTATGTTGGGGAACAGCGCAGCACTGACGCCACGGTTGGCTGTAGCGGCTACGACGATGGTGCTGGTCCATTGGTTGCCGGTTTTCGGCGCGCTATGGCGAATCTGCGTGAGGTTGCCGCCGCGGTCATAGCTATAGGTGCGGGTGTAGGCGGTGTACTGGCTGCTGTCTGCGGGTAGGGGCGTGATCAGCGTGGGCAGGTCGATGCCTTGACGCTGCTGCGTGGCGACTTCGCGGCCGCTGGCGCTGGTTAGTTGGTACAGGCTGTCGTAGCTAAAGGTGCTAACCGGGCTGATCTGCTGGTTGCGAAACCAGGTAAACGCCTGGGTTGCGTCGGTGACGGTCAGCACGTTGCCAACTGGGTCATGGGTATAGGCCAGCGCTTGCAGAACTTCGGTTTTTGCGGCGCGTAGACGGCTGATTGAGGTGCCGATCAAACGCTGGGTTTCGGCTTGATAAGTGGCGTTGACGGTGACCCCGTTGCCTTGAACTTGCGTTAGTGGGCGGCCGGCGGCGTTGTAGGTCTGGCTTTGCAAAATGACCTGCTCGGGCTGGTCATTGAGCGTCAGCCACTGACGGCAGAGAAGACCGGCCACGTCATAAGCCTGGCGACGGCTATGCCCGGCCGCGTTGGTGTGGGTCAGCCATTGGCCGCTCGCATCAAACGTGACACGGCTGCCATAACTACTGGGTTCAAGCGTGGCTTCCCAGCGTTGCCAGGTGCTGGCTTGCCCGTCATCGCCGGACCAATCACCGCTGCTATCGGCCTGGGCTAGCAGCCGCCTGCTGCTGCTTTGCGCTAGACCGCTGAGGCTGACGGCGGCTACGCGTTGCTGGCCGGCGCTGTCCCAGACGCACACGGTTCGCCCGCGCAGGTTGGCGGTTTGTACCAGGTCGCGGGGTACCAATTGTGGTGGTGCGGTATCTCCGTAGTAATGGCGTTCGCGCACTAACGCTTGGCTGCCTGTTGCGCCAGCGTCTTGGCGACTGATGGTGTAGCGACGGCCGAGCGCGTCGTGGCTGAAGGTGGTCACTGTGCCCGTGGCGCCGCGCTGCCAGAGCGGGCGGCCAAGGATATCGGTCAGCGCCCAGGTGCTGCCGTTATCGCCACCGCTCTGGCGCAGCACGGTGCCGCTTAGGCCCGCGACCTGGCTGATGTTGAGCACGCCGGCAGCGCCCAGGCGTGGGTCACTTTGGCTGTGCAGATAGCCGGCTGGCGAGCGTTGGGTGCGGGTCAGGCGTAGGTCGGCTGCTGCGCCGATGGAGGTGCGGCAGAATTGCACACTGCGCACCGCCAGGCCGCGGTTGTCGACGACCGTTACGCTGGGGGTGCCGGTATACAAGGCGGTGCGATTAGCCATCAACGTTCTCCGTCAGCGGGTAGGCAGCCAATCGTTCGGCGGCGGTATCGTTTTCATCTTCGCGCACCGTAAACCAGGCGGTATATCCGCTCCTGCGCAGCCACCCCAAGGCTGTGATTACTTCGGTTTCGCGGCCGATGGCATCGTAAAAATAGCTGTCGGCGTAGCCTGCCGTTGCTAGCGCGGCGGCGCTGATGAACTGCCAGTCGTCAGCCAGAAATGCTTGGTAGGTTTTCGCCGGTTGCCCACGGGGGGTGAAATCGACGCGGGCATTGATGGCCCAACAGGGATCGGCAGACGCCAGCAGCGGCTGGCCGTCTTCTATGGCTAAGCCACCGCTTGCCGTGCGTTGGTAGGCCTGCGCCTGGGCACGTAACGCGGCGCTCTGCAGGGCGCGGCCAAAGCCATCGCTGTGGGTGAGTTGCACGCGTATTTGCTGCGGCTGGTCCGGCTGTGCCTGGTCGGGGTAGTTATCGGCCACCAGGGTCACGCTATGCACCGGCTGCCGAGGCAGGGCAGCCAGTACCGCAGCCAAGGCTGCGGGTACGTCAGCAAGCGGCGCCGACGTTTGCAACCAGCTCCAAGCCCGGCTCATTACATGGCCCTGGGGGGTGATAAAGCGCAGCGATTGCAGGTGCTGATACAAGGCCAACGCCGCCGCATCATCGACAACAATTGGCCTGAGTTGACTGATGCTAAGGCTGCCCATCTGGCTGAACAGGTCATAGGCCATGCGCGTTGCCTGCTGTTGTTTGCCGCTGCCGGCGTTGATGGAAATGGCGCTGGCCACGGCTTGGTTGACCGTGTCATGCACCGCAGCAGGTGCCGTGCTTAGTGGCGCAAAACCGACGTTAACCGCCGCGTGCAGATCCGCCGCCAGCTCGGTGCCATATTGGCTGGTGGCGACCAGCCGGCCGAGGGCATCCCATTGCATTTCATGCCGATTGCCATTGATGTCGATGATTTGCCAGGGCCGCAGAAAGCGGTAGTTGATCGCGGCCTGGACCTGATTGGCGTACACATCCGCGCTGCTAACGATGCAGCACAGGTGTGTATCCCAGGCCACCGTGGTAACCGACAGTTGGCCGTCGGCGGCCTTGAGTGGCGAGGCAGTCTGGGTATGGGCGCGCCAGAACTGCGAGGCGCCCAGGTAGGTGAGGTAGCCGGTATTGGCTGCCCACAGATCGCCCTCTGGCGCAGCGCCTGCAACCGGCAGTAAAGCCGGCATGCGCTGGTAACCGCCGTCGACCAGCAACTGCTCACAGGCGGCTTGGCTAAGTACATCGAGGTAGGCCTTGAGGTCATCTGCCAACAGCAGCGCGGTTTCGCGGTGGTCGGGCAAAAACAGGGTTTTGGGTAGCTGCGGGTCGCTGCGGTAGTGGTGTTGTTGCTGGTTTAGCAGCAGGCGGGCTTGGCTGGCAGCGAGCAGGCCGTTGGGATCACTCAGCAGCTCTAGCGTCAGGCCGCCGGCCGGTAGTTGTTGCGCGGTAAACGTCAGGGCGTTCTGCCGGTTGGCCACAGGCACCCCCAACACCCAGGCTTGCGGGTCGGCTTGATTGAGCACCTGAATGCGGCTTTCGGTCAGGCGCAGCACGGTTTGCTGGGCATCAAACGTGGCGCTCCAGGCCTCGCTTGGAAGCGCGATGGCGGTGTAGGGGTTTGCACTCTGCTCGTTCAGCCGTCGCGGGTAGGCGATATCCACCGTTTGTAGGGGGTGGCCATAGCCGTCGTAGTGCAGGGGAATGGTTTGGCTGACCTGGGGGTCGCCGGAAACCCGCTCATAGTTATAGGTGCTGCTGTCCGCGCTAAGCACAAGTGCCACTGGAACCGCGCCGGACTGCACCAGGCGCACCTGGCTGCGCATCTGCTGCACGCGATAGGGAATGTTGGCGGCGGCATCCAGGCCGTAATGTTCTTCGCGTATCAGCGCGCCTTTCAAGGCGCGATACAGCCACCAGGCAGTCGCGGCGTCGGGGTTAAAGGCGATGTCCTGGCCGTCGTCGGCGCCTCCTTGCCAGCGGGTTAGGCGTGTCTGTTGCGGGGCAAAGGCGTCGGGGTCGTGGAAGGGGGCGCCGTATAAATCGCAGCCATCTTCGGCGCGGCCGGTGTGCAGCCAACGGCAGATACGCAGCGCGTCTGCCAGTTTTGCGCCGGCCTGGGTTTGATATTCCTCGGATTCAACATAGGCGAAACCGCGAAACTCCCGTTCCACAGCATCCCAGTAACCGCGTCGGTATTGAAAGCGCTGCACCAGGCTATTGCCGGTCACGCCGTCGTATTGTTCGATCTGACTCAGGACTAAAACGGGGTAGGGCACCCCGGCAACGGCGCTAGGTATCGCCAGTTTTTCGTCCAGCCATTCCTGCGCCGAGCTGCGGTGGGTCAGCGTGGTGGAGGCGCCGCAGTTATTGCTCACGTGGGTAAGCAGATAAGGCTTGGCGCTGCTCAGATCAAAGCGCCAATGGCGGCGCTGTAGGTTTGAATCACTGGCCACCTGAGTCAGTACCAGCGTTGCTGTGCCTTGGCCTGCCAGGTCGGCGATTTGCAATTGGCTCAGTTGGTCGTAACTCATGCCAGTCGGGTACGGCAACGTGACTGCTGGGGCCAAGCGGTTGCCAGCCTGATTAAAAAATAGCTGGATGCCATTGGGCCCGGCGTAGAGCAGATCGGCGCAGCCGGAACCGTCCAAGTCCGCCAAGTAGACGCGCCGCGGGTCAAACCGTGTGGCCGTAAACGGCAGGGTTGAACTCAGGGTCAGTGGCTTGGCAAAGCGTCCATCGCCCAAGCTTGGCCAGCACAGCAGACGATCATGGCGCACGCTTATCAGCTGCGGCTGGCCGCTGCCCAACATATCCGCGAAGGCCACCAGCTCTTGCCCGTCGCGGCCCATTACGGGCAAGCCTATATCGTCGTCGTGGGCGACATTTTGTGCAGGGCCGAAACCGCTGCGCTGATTGATATACACGCGCACGCTGCGCGGGCCGATCAGTGCCAGGTCTGGCAAGCCGGCGCCGTGCAGGTCGACCAAGGTGGCGCTGGGGTGGCGCAGTTCCAGCGGCGCGGCGGCCAGCGGGGTAAACGCCGACCAGCTGCGGTCGGCTTGCAAGGTGTAGTAACCCACCAGACCGTTGGCCTGGGTTACCCACCACTCCAGGCGACCATCAGCGTTGAAATCCAGCAGGCGCAGCTGGCGGCCGGTTTGCAGCGACGGCAGCAGCGGCAGTTCGGCCTGTGTACCAAAGGTCACGGCATCGGCCGAAGCCTGGCCGCTATCGCGTATTGCCGGGTGGTAGTACCAGGCGCCGCGGTCTTCGTAGAGCAAGCCAGGTATGCCCTCGCCATACACGTCAACCAAGCGATAGGGCTTAGGCCCCAGTTGCGCCGGTAAGGGCAGCGGCTGCCAAGCGTTGGCCTGTAGCACAGGAGCAAATGGGCTGTAACTCAGTTCCAGTGGCGGCAGGCATTGTAGCGAGCGCGCGGCATCAGGCTCGTAGGCGAGCGATTGCGCCGCAAGTAAATGCGAGAGCTGCGGGTTTTCGTCGTAGCTCAGCAGCAAGCGCTGAACCAAGGTCGCCGCTTCACCCAGCTCAGCCGGGAAGTGGTGAAACATCAGCACCTGGCGGCAGAGAAAATGGCTGCGTACTTCAAAGCCATTTTCGTAGCCGGAAAACGCGTCTTGGCGCACCGGCCAGGGGGTGGCGGGCGGTAGCGAAAATGCTGGCGGCACCTGGCTGTCGGTGCCGCGCGCGCCGTAGTCCAGTACCAGGGTGAATAGCCATGCCTGCGCCGCTGGGGCTGCATCGCCTGACCAGAGCCACAACGCCGCCTGGGCGCTGACGTTGCCGTAAGACACCGTGCTCAGGCAGCGTTGGCTTTGAGTGTCTCGGCCGTCTGGGTCGCTGACCCCCACCTCAGCGGCGCTGACGTAGCGGTAGTAGAGGTGTTCGCCGCTGGGGCATACCGACTCTTCGGCTAACCAGGCAGCGATACGTTCCTGCGGATCGGCCGGGTCGGCAACTCGCGCCTGAGCGCTTTTGCCCAAGCACAGCAGTTCGCCGCCGGGGCTATGGATCAACCAGAAATCGGCGGCGCCTTCGGCTTGCCAACGCTCGATGCGCGCAAAGCTGCCTTCGACTCGGGGTAAGTAGCGGGTGACCTGGTACGTGCGGTCCAGAGCTCGCCCGTTAAAGCTGGCGATGTGGGTGGTGATGACCTGTCCCGCGGCATCGGTTTCAGCTACTAGCACCTCGCCGTCAGGGCCGAGGAAGTTGTCGGTGTCGTTGTAGTGCGGTACGCCAAGGCGGGTGCTGCGGCGAATCGCCAATGGGCTGCATTGCCAGCCGCTGCCCCATGGTCCGTTGCCTGCGCCGCTTTGGTAGCGCAGCACAAGCGAGGGGGCGTAGCCACGGCCTGCGCTAATGGGCAGGGGGATCATCAAGCTGGCCTGGCCATCGCCTGCGACCGGGCCGGGCCGGGCGCAGTGGGCATACCTTGCAAGGAGCCGCCACTCTTGGGCAGTGTCGGTGGGGTCAAGGTGAGGTCGTCAGTAGCGGTGTTCAGCGTCATTAAACTGTCTCTCCGGCATATCTGCGCTGCCGTTTTAAATTCGGGCAGTGGTGTTAGCCGGCAGTTGTCCAGAGCGCGAGCACTTGTTCGGCAAAGCTGTCGCCGCCGTTGCGCGCGGTGTAGTCGAGCGTCACGATCACGTCGTTCAAACTCGACAACAGCTGTTGCTGGTCTGCAGCGGTCGGGTTGGGAAATGCCAGCAGCCAATCGGACACCGCGCCGGTGCCCTCAAATGGCAGGTAGCGCGAATCGCTGGCGCTCCACACTGGCGTGCCGTTGTCGTCGAGCCCCGCCGACAGGGCAATTTCCTGGCTGGCGTTGAGGTTGCGTTTGACGTTGGCCGGGCTGCCAGTCTTGTTGTCTTTGAGGTATTTCACCGCATCCAGATCGGCCTTTAATACCAGGCTATTAGCGGTTTGCGTCAGGGTCGCGCGCACGTTTTGGTAGGGGCCGATATCGGCCGGTAAGGTCACCGAGACATCGCTGATTTGCCGCAGATAATGGCCGGGGTAGTCCAGGTCAAAGTCTTTTTCGCTGAGGGAAAAGGTCGCCTTGCCAGCGTTTAAATCGCTAAGGAACGCGGCCCAGCCGTCTCCCAGCCTGTCGCGCAGGGAGAATGAGCGGGTGATATTGAGCGCGCGGGTGTGGCGGGTGAGCCAGGCGTTGTCCATTTGCAGCAGGCTCAGGCGCAATGTTTCACCGGCTAACAATCCCTGGTATTGGCTGTTCCAGCCGCCGGTAGGAACAAACGTGGTGGCAAAGTCGGCAAGCTCATATTGCCAACAGGTTTGCGCGACCAGGCACAGGTTCAAAGTGGCGTCATAGGCTTGGTAATACAGGGCAGAGAGTTGCGCCACCAGCCATTGGTACAAGGCTTCGTTGCTAAAGCGATTGCTCAGAAAGGCGTATGTCGCCATGACTTGTTGATGCTGGGCTGTGGCCAGCATTTGCGAGGTTTTGGCCGCAGCGATTTGCAGCTGTTGGCCGCTGATCTGGCTTATTAATGCGGCGATATCCTGATTGGCCTGTTCGGCTTGTTGCTGCCACTCCTGCTGGCGGCGCTCAAAGCCCGCCAGCATATTGATGGCCTCGGCGGCGGTGCTGCCGGCAAAGCCCAGGGCCAATGTGCCGTTGGCAATGCCTTTGAGTGGACCGGCCCAATCGCTGCCGCCATCGGCCAGGCCAAAGATGTTGGGGGCCAATGCCACCACGCCGGCAGCAACTGCAGGAATGGCTACCGAGCCCATCAATATGCTGCTGGTGGCTAGGGTGCTGAGCGCATCGGACTCCAGGGCGGAGCGGCCACCGGCGGCCAGTTTTTGGTAGTAGTCATAGCGTTGTTGCGCTGCTGCCAGGCTGCTGTTCAGGGTGCTCAGCGTGTTACTGGCAATCTCCACGGCTTGTCTTTGCGCTTGCTGCACAAAGGTCCATAAATCGGCCAATTGGGTCTGCCCCAGGATCTCGCGGTGTCGTTCATCTTTGCCTTGCAGCGCTTGCAGCAACTGCTGGCCGAACTCGCTCAGCAGGGCCGCAGCCTCACGGGCTTTTTCACTCATCACGTTGTAGCGGTAGGGCGCAATGTTTAGCAGTGCCGTGCCTTGCCCGTTTTGCGTGGTGCCGGCGCTGGCCTCGCGCGCGAGCAACACGGTGGGGTCCAAGGGCACGGCGAAAAGCCCCAACTGCAGCGGATTGCCGTTGATATCTAGGTTATGCCGCAGGTTGTAGCGCCGTGCATCGAGGGTGTCCCACAGGCTTAACAGTTGGCGGTTGACCGGCGCATAAAACGCGGCGCATGGAGCGGTTTGCAGATTCGGATAGGGCGTGTCGGTGGGGTAACTGCGCCAGTTGTCTGGCAAGGCCGCCAGTTGCTGCTCAAAGCGCTGCAACTGCTGGCCATGGGGCGCCAGCGCAGCCGCGTCCTTTAGGGCGATGGGCTGCCACGGGCTGACCAGCCCGGTGTCGGGCCGCTCACCCAGTAATACGCTGGTTTGCGTATAAATTTGTAGCGCCTGATTAAGGCTGTCGGGGGTTAGCTGGCGGTAGTAGAAGTCACCCAACGCGATCTGCGTTTGCACGTAGCCCATATAGCTGGCTCTGCGAAAGTGTTCCGGATCGGCGTAGGCCAGCGCATCCGGATCGGTAGGTCCCTCGATGGCGTAGGAAGGATCTTCCTTGGCGTAGTCCGGAGAGATTGGCACCACGTTCCAGTAGTTGCTGATGCTATTGCCTCTGCTATCGGTGCCACGGTTTATCGCCGCCGGGTCGAAAACGCGTTGTCGCCAGCGCCGTGCGTCAGCGGGCTGCCCACGCGATTGCAGGGCATACGCCACCATGCTGGGCGTGTGGTAGAAGAGCTCCCAAAAATACAGGCCGTTGGCGTCGGAGAAGTCCATGGCGTTGCTGGTGCCCGGCTCGATGGCGGCGCTGGCAAAACCGCTGTAGCGGCTGAAAACACCCCAGGGAGCATCATTCATGACTTGCGCGGGGATAACGACATTCTGCTTTTCAAAGGCGACGATCAGTTCATCGTTATGGCCTTTGAATGCAGTCTTTTGCGTCTGCAAGTACACCCGCTCAATCTGATAGACCACGCCTTGGCTGTCGGCCTGATCCATTACCAGTACGCTGCTGAAAGGTATAAAAACGTGCAGCGTCTTTTCCTTGTCGGCCAGTTTGCTTTGCGCCAGTGGATAGTCGAGCGCATCCCTGGGAAACAATACAACTGTGCATTCGCGACTATCACCATGCAGCGTGGCGTCGTACTTGGGCAGAGTCAGTGCCAACCAAGTTCCTGGACCTAGATTAGGTTCCGGCGTCAGCTGCGTATTCCACTGAAACAACCGCTCAAACCCGCTTTGCGCCGACTTTACTAACTCTTTGGCAAATAGCGTATTGAGGCGAATGTTGTTTGGTACAAACGCCGCATTGCCGCTTGCATCTGCTTTAAAGTCAAAGTGGACGAATTCTGCTGTGCCTAATACTGCATCGGTATAGTTATCCAATATCGGCATAGGGTCGGTGGCGGGTGTAAGTGATTGTGGGAGGCTCAGGAGTGTAGAGGCGTTACGTTTAGTTCTGCGCAGCAAGGTTTTTTTGTCTTTGGTCCAGAGTTCAAGGCTGGTGGATAAATCGAAAGCGTATTCACCGTGCTGCCTTATGTCCAAATTGGCAAGGGTCGCCGTGCACTGCTCGCCGCTCTCAAGTGTAAGTCCATTTACCTCCACTGTGTTTAAGAGGGTGGGGCCATTGGCAATAGACAGCTGAAGCGTGCAATCTTCAGGGTTAACGATGTTTTTTGTCATGTTGGGCAATGCTATGCGTAGATATAAGCCACCCTCCCCACTGTAACTACCTATAGCAGAAATATTGTTAAGGTTGGCTTTTTCGCTATTGGTTATAACGGAGATTAATGTGGTTGCGTTGTATCCGGCATCATATGTAGAAGTGAGGTTGCCGAAAGATAGTGTTGGCTCAGACGAGAACTCTACGCGAAAATAGCTCGTTGTATCAGCGTGCAAATTCCAAAATGCGTCTGGATAGGATGTTGTGATGAATAATATTATGGTGCTATCGCTCAACAAAATCAGGCGATAGTAAATATCATCGGTACGCTGCAAAAATGTGTCATATGTTGTTCCGTCACCGTACACTATTTGCTGGTAAGGAATGCTGATTCTGTCAAATGTTAGATCTATAAATAGTTGGCTGTTTTTTATATCTTGGGTGTCGGCGGTAACAGTGTTTGGCGCGCTTTCCGCGCCAGTTTTGCCCATCAGGACGGGCATTTTTTCGTTTAGTTTTAGTTCGTCAATAGTCAGATCAGTATTCGTTATCTGGCATTCAGTCTGTCGGGTTGTAATCGCTCGCTGCAGGAACTGTTGGCTGGTGGCAGCGCTGTTCACCACACTGGCGTTGTGGTTCTGTTTGGCCAAGGTCTGATCGGCATATAACGGAAACAATACGTTGAGGGCACCAGCGTACGGCGTAACTGGGTTCATCCACGCATCCAAGGCGCAGACCATCGCCTTGTCGTTGGCGATTCCGCTGGTGGGGCATTGGGCATCGGCTGCGCTGTATAACCCGGTATAGAGAAAAGGGTTTTGCGTGGCATCAGTGAGCTGCAACGCCAGGGTCGAGAAGTCGGCGTTGGTCGAGTACAGGCCATCGCCACTATCAGTGCTGGTGCCGGTGGTGCTGCCAAGTACCTGCGGCGTGCTCCAGGTGCCATCGAACTTCAGGTAGGCCATCTGCGCCGATAGGGTTAGCGTTGGGGTAACGGTTTGCGCAGTTTTCGGGTCTTTGCTGGCGGTCGAGCGGCGTTCAAACCAAACCACATACAGGCGATTGTTATGCACCACCGGCCGCGGTATGCCGACCACATTGTCGCCGCCTAGAGGCAGGTCGACTTTTTGCCACTCTGACCATGAGTCCGGCACCTGGGTGGTGACGGTATTCAGGTGCATGGCACATTTGCGCCAGTAGTAGGTTTGCGGCTTGCTGGCGGTGCTCCCGAGAAAATAGTAGTCATCCTGTGTCAGGTCGGTACCGGCCACGTAGCCGCTTACCACACTGAGGTTGGCGACTTCTTCAAAGCGATTGAGGTAACCCTGTACGGCCGTGAGGATGCTGTCGTCGTTGAGCGGCCCTTGATTAAGGTCGCTGACCATTTGGGCAAAGTCACGGGTCTGATCGATGCGCAGCGGCGGCGAAAGATAGTTTTCCGGATATTGGGCGAGCATCACGTTGGCAGCCCAAACGTCGTACTGCGCGTTGGTGGATTGCCAGTCTTGCAGCAGGGCTTGATGGTCCTGCTGCCAACGTACTTGGCTGTAACCCGGTTCGCTGCCAAACAGAATGTTGTTGATGTATTGCTGCAGCGAGGCGATCAGTTGTGCAACGACACTGGTATTGGGCTGCCAGCCGCTGCGGGTGTCGATAAGCAGGTAGTTGTACAGATCGTCAGCGCTATCCAGGCGGGTGGCCGTGGCGCCTGGAATGCGCGACAGCTGGCCCAGCCAGGCGGCCTCGAGGGCGTTGCGTTTACGTTCGGCCATCTGGCCGGTCAGGGTTGAGTACTGCATGCCAATGCTCCGCAATTAAGGTTGCGCAAGGGGCTGAACCCCCGTTACGCGGGGCCGCTGTTGCTGGCGGCTAGGGTTGCCGTGACGGCAAGGCCAGCGACGCGCCAGCTCGCGAAGGTGCTGTCGTCCGTTGCCTGATCGGGGAGGGCGCGCTGCGTTATTTCCAGGTTGGTGATCTGCTGTAACAAGTTGACGGACAGGCCGCTACTGGCTGCGCTGTCGAGTAGACTGATCACCCGCCCCAGCTGCGGCACAGTGGTCGCCAGCCCTTGCCCCGCGGGGCTTTGGCTCGTCAGATCGACGGCCTGCTGCACCGCGCCAGCATCCGCGCCAAGCATCCCGGCGAGTCTGCCACTGGCTTCGCTGGCACTTGGTGGCGGGCTGGCGTTGGCATCGCGCAGATACTGCAGCACAAGATCTTCACTACCTGCGGCCTGGCGCCAGGCCACGTAGTCGGCCAGCGCCGGCAGTAGCGCCATTGTGAGGCTGATATCTCCGCCAAACGCGGCGGGCAGGGTGCTCATTGCGGTCAGGCTGGCGGGCGTCAGGCGATAGTGGCCGACCACCAGGCTATAGCGGCCCAAGAGGTTGAGCGGCGACATCAGTGTTTGCGGAATGTCGGCCGGAGTTAGCCCCGACTTGTTTAGCGCCTGACAGGTATTGAGCAAGGCATAACTGCTTAGCGCCAGACACGGCAACATCGCCGATAGCGTGCCGTGTGCAACCGCCAGTAGCTTGCCCAGTTGCGTGTCGAGCAATGCTTGCTGGCCGCCAAGCACCGTATCCAGCAGTGGTTGCAGAATCGACAGGGCTGCGGCCTTGTCGCTGTCTGACAGGTCTAGCGCAGCGACAACGGCGGCAAGGGCTTTGTTGCGCTCGTCGCTGGCTTGCGCGCGGATCAGGCCGTATTGATCACTGACGCCGCCGCTGTTGCTGCTGAGTAGGGCCAACCAGTCCAACGTGGCGCCTGCCTGGTCGGCTATTGGTAAGCCGGCGTTCTGCAGGCGGTTGGCATCCAGACGGATATTGCCCAGGTGGCCGTTAATATCGTTTACCAGCGCCACTTCCCTCGGGCTGGGGGCGATAACGCTGGGGGGCGGCGCCAGCAGAATCCACAGGTCGGCCACCGTTAACTGCTGGCCCTTTAGCCAGTCGAGTAGTTGCGCCAGCGCTTGCAGATCATTGAGCAGGTCTGCCGTTTTTGCTTGGCCCTTGTCGTCCAACTCGGCCAACTGCGGAATGCCGGCCAGTTGCATCAGCAATTGCCTGCCCCGTGGCATCAATTGCAACAGCGCCAGCATGTCCGTTACGCGCAGTTTTAGGCGCTTGGCCACGGTGCTGAACCGGTAAAGGGCGGAGACAACTGGCAAGCTGCGCACGAGGCTGTTTTTAACCAGTTTTTGCGCGTTGTTAACCTGCTCAGCCACTAACAGGAACTCTGTTTCGCTGAAGTTTAGGCCCGCACATAGCTGGCGCACCGTAACGGCATCGACGCCCTCGGTGGCGGTATAACTGAAGGCCAGATTGTCGAGTTGCAAGGCGGTTTGAGCAGCGTTGCCGCGTGGGTTGAACAGCCGATCAAACTGCGGCACAGCAGTGCCTGTCGCATAGGGCGACAGTTGGTACAAAACCGCGCTTAACTCTTGCGCGCTAAGGCCGTAGGCCGCGTTCCAGGTCTGATAAAAACCCAAGGTGCGTACCGTATGGGTGTTCATGTTGAGGGCGGGGTTGTTCTGGCCTTCGGCATGCATGGCTGCCACCAGCAGCGTATCCAACTGAGCAAATGCCAGCCCGGTCTGGCGCTGTAAGCGCACCAGGCGGTTGATTCGGTCGTAGCGGTCATACAGCACCACGCTGCTGGAGCCGGTGCCGGTCTGCAAACCGTCGATGCTGATCGGGTCGCTGCTGTTGCTCTGCCTTAAGGCCAGCCCAGGGAGCTTGCCGCCGTGAATAAATACCGCGCCATAGTGATACGGCGTAGGTATGGCTTGAGGGACATTGGCAGAGGCCACCACCGAGGAATTTTGTGCACCGAGTCCTGCTGCGCAAAGGAGTTCCAGCACTTGCTCGGTGGGCAAATCGGTGGCCTGGGTGAAGGCCGGCAGCTGGTTGAGATTATCGGCAGTGAGTACGCCAAAGTTGTAGGCGAGAAAGGCCGCCGGGACGGGGGGCGCGTCTGTAAATGCAGGTGCTTGAATTACCAGAGCGACTTGAGCGGGGCTCAAGCTCGCCGCTTGTTGTAGCAAACGATTGGACAGGTCGACATCGCCAGCGTCGCCACAAAATAGCGGTTTATCGGCCTGAACAATTTGGGTCAGCGTGGGCAGGTCGGTTTTTTGTTCGGCGAGACCGGTGACAACCTGATCGTGTGGCTCGTGGTAGGGCAGGGCTTGGCCGGGATAGCGCAGGCGGGCCAGCAAGACGTCGCTGGGCAGTTGGGTAACGCTGGACGGGAGAACGTCCTGAAGTTGCAGTTCCTTGACCAGCGCCAGATTGTTTTTGCTGTTATCGAGACCGCTTTGCAAGGTGCGGTTGATGATATCCAGTTTGGCCAGCACCTGATTGACCGTCACCTCACTTAGCAGCGTGTCGCCCAACTCGGGACGTCTGCTGGCGAGGGTAATGCGCGAGGCGTCTGTCGGGCTTACATCTTCTAGTTGCATGGCCAGGGCATACAGACTGGCGGCGTAGGACGCTGGAGATGAGGAGTCGCCTACGCTACCGGGAGCAACTACGGTGGTTTTTTCGGGGAATTGCGCAGACCAGGTCGGTGAGTTGGCGTCAAATACCGAACCGAACGGTCGGGCAGTGCCGGCGCCATTTTCCTCGGCGGTGCTGGGCACGCCAACGCGGTCTTGTCGCTGAAACAGCTTGATCAACTGCTGCCGCGCACTTTGTGCGGTGCGGTAGACAGCTCTGGCGCGCGCTTGGTTTAAGGCTGGCGCATAACGGCTGATAAAGGCGGTTTCGCTGTTCGTGAGGATATCTTGCAAGCAAAGCAAGCCCAGCGCGGCCAATGTTCCGCTGGCCAGTCGGCAACTGTTCTCCAAGGCACTCATTGGCTGGGTAAGCGGCATTGTGCTGTTCCTTAAATCCGTTTAGCGCAAGGACGGACTGTAGGTTGCAGCGCCGGCGCTTGGCTGCCGGATGCGGCGGGCAGTTGTGAAGGACGCTGCGCACAAAAAGCGGTCGAAACCGTCGGATAGGTGGGGCAGGTTAAATTTTTTAGCCGACGCCACGTCACATCAGTTGACCTTTTCTTTCGATGCGAGCAGCCCGATGATGCACACCTTGCCACTCCCCACCGGCCAATGCCTGCACGGCGAGGACAGCGCCGATGCCTTGCACCTGCAACTCGACCTGCACGA
This sequence comes from uncultured Pseudomonas sp., assembly GCA_964543145.1. Taxonomy (GTDB): domain Bacteria; phylum Pseudomonadota; class Gammaproteobacteria; order Pseudomonadales; family Pseudomonadaceae; genus Aquipseudomonas. Next base: position 212,858 of record CAZIWV010000003.1, on the reverse strand, counting down.
GCCCATTCACGTGCAACTGCAAGCCGGTGCGCCATTGCAGGTCGAGGCTACGCAGGCGCTGTCGGCGCAGGCGGTGTGGCTGGTCGCCTATTGGCTGTTTGCCCGTGATCAGGCCTGCCAAGCACTGCACTGGAACGCACCGGCAGTGGCAGTTGAAACGCTGCAAAGCGGGTTGGTTTTGGCTGATGGCGACGGCATTTTACGCACTGAGCGCAGCGCGTTTTGGCAGTTGCCGCAGCCCTGGTTGTTGGCCGGGCAGGGCGCGGTTTACCCCCAGCGCATGGTCATCAGTGAGGGCAAGCGCCATCCACGGCGAGCGCCGAAACCAGTGGGCGAGTTGTACCGCCGCTTCGATGCGCGCTTGGGCAGCTGGATTTCCCTGCGGGCGCTGGATATCGATAGCGATTTAGAGCGGTTCAATCGTTGGCAAAACAGCCCACGGGTGCTGGAGTTCTGGCAGGAAGGCGGCACGCTTGCGCAGCATCGTCAGTATCTGGAAAAGCTCGAACGCGACCCGCATACATTGACGTTGATCGGCTGTTTTGACGATGAGCCGTTCGCTTATTTCGAAGCCTATTGGGCCAAGGAAGACCGCATCGCACCGTTCTACTCTGCGGGCGATTACGACCGTGGCATTCATATGCTGGTGGGCGAAGACAACCATCGCGGCCCGCATAAAGTGGCGAGCTGGCTAACGGCGTTAACACATTTTTTATTTCTTGATGACCCACGCACACAACGGGTGGTCGCTGAACCGCGCGCCGACAATGCGCGAATGATCGGGCATATGCACAGCGCGGGTTTTTACTGCCAGAAAGAGTTCGATTTTCCGCACAAGCGTGCGGCGTTAATGGCGATTGAGCGGGAGCGGTTTTTTGATCGCTGCGCGTTGCGGTAGGTCGCGTTGGTCCGCGTGCTCACCGAACGCGGACCGACCCAATCTACGCTTACGCGTGCTGCTCATGCTCGGCTTTCGCCACCTTGCGGCAGTGCACCAATGCGTCGCGAATCATAAAGTTCACTAGGGTCGGTGATACGCCTAATTCTTGCGCGATGTCTTTCTGTGGCACGCCGTGCAGGCGGTACATTTCAAAGGCGTAACGGGTGCGCGCGGGCAATTGGCCGAGGGCGTCAGCGATGTGCTCCAGGGTCGCGTAATTGATATGCAAGGCTTCGGGTGAGGCGTTGTGGGTGACCACATTCAAGCCTTCTTCTTCGCTGCCGGTGTAGCGCTGTTCAAGGGCCTGTTTGCGGTAATGGTCGATGGCCAGATTGCGCACGATTTGAAACAGGTAACTGAGCTGGGCCTTGAACGACGATGTGATTTGCGGTGCCGAATGCAGCCTGAAATAGGCGTCTTGCACCACGTCTTCTGCGCGTGAGCGGCAACCGGTAATACGCGTGGCCACCTTGACGAGAATGGAGCGATTGTCGACGAACGCTTGAAAGAGGGGTGTATCGCACGTGCTTGTGGACAGTTGTTCCGTCATGGAATTCACCTTGCTACCGAGGGCAGTTAAACGCTCGCAGGAGGCTGCCTGCGAGCGGGGTAACAAACTATGTCCAATGATAATGATTGTCAAATGCGAGTTAATCTTGAATTTACCGGATTGCAGCTACGTGACGTAAAAATGATTTTTTCGCGACACGAAAGGTCCGAAAAATCCGTGGGAAATGAGCTAATTATTTTTCTTCGCCGTCCGTTCTCCACTGTGAAAGCCCGCGCAAGGTGCCTGGGCAACATGGAGAAAAAACATGGTGTTCGATCGTGACGACGTGATGTTCCAGGTGGTCATCAACGGCGAAGAGCAGTACTCGTTGTGGCCCGATTACAAGGCCATTCCCGCCGGTTGGCGTGCGGTGGGTGTAAGCGGTTTGAAGAAGGATTGCCTGGCCTACATTGAGCAGCACTGGACCGACATGCGCCCGCTCAGCCTGCGCCAGAAGATGGACCAGGACGCAGTGGTCGCCTGAGGTGAACGCGCCCGCCACCCTGCGTTTGCTGTGCCTGCCGTACTCCGGCGCCAGCGCCATGTTCTACCACCGCTGGCGCAAGCGTTTGCCCGCGTGGTTGCAGGTGCAGCCGCTGGAATTGCCCGGCCGCGGCCTGCGCATGGACGAACCCTTGCACAGCCATTTGCCGACGTTGATCAACCAGCTGGCCGATGAAATCGCCAGCGATCTGACCACGCCCTACGCACTGTTTGGCCATAGCCTCGGCGGCCTGCTGGCCTTCGAATTGGTCCATGCCCTGAAAGCCCGCGGGCTCGCCGAACCGCTGTGCTTGTTGATCTCCGCCACCGCCGGGCCGGCGCGTCGCGATGTCAGCGAGTACCGCGAAGCCAAGTCCGACGCCGAATTGATCGCCAAGCTACGTAGCCTGCAAGGCACGCCCGAAGACGCCTTGGCCAACAGCGAATTACTCGAGCTGATGCTGCCGATTCTGCGCGCCGATTTTCTCGTCGCCGGTAGTTACCAGTACACCCCGCGCCCAGCGCTGCAAGCCGCCATCCATGTATTTGGCGGCAAAGACGACCGCATCAGCGTCGACGAATTGCTCGATTGGCAAGGCGAAACCGCCAGTGGTTTTTCCCTGGATATGTTTGCCGGCGGCCATTTCTTTTTGCAGAGCCAGGAAGCGCCGTTGTTGCGCTGCCTGCGCCGCTACGCCGAGCAACATGTGTTGCGCCACCACGCCCGGCAAAACCGCCCGATTCCCCGCGTCGCCAGTTAATCCAACGCCCATAGCCCGCCGATTTCGCCCAGGAATAGCCCATGTCTCCGTCTGAATTGCCCCGCACTTTGGTCCACGCCCTGCAACGTCGCGCGGCGCAACAGCCGCAGACATTGGCCTTGCGCTTTTTGGATGGCGATGACGGTGAAGGGCAGGTGCTTAGCTACGCCGAACTGGACCGCCGCGCGCGCAGCATTGCCGCTGCGCTGCAAGCCAAGGCGAATCTCGGCGACCGCGCGGTGCTGCTGTTCCCCAGCGGCCCGGACTATGTCGCGGCCTTCTTTGGTTGCCTGTATGCCGGCGTGATCGCCGTGCCGGCCTATCCGCCGGAATCCTCGCGCCATCAGCATCAACTGCGTTTGCTGTCGATCATTGCCGACGCCGAACCGCGCCTGGTGCTGACCAGCAGTGACCAACACGAAACCCTGCAACACATCGACAACGCGCCCGAGTTGCTCTGCGTCGACACCCTCAGTGACGACCTGGCCGATAGCTGGCTGGCGCCGGATCTGCAGCCCGACGACATCGCCTTTTTGCAATACACCTCCGGCTCCACCGCGCTGCCCAAAGGCGTGCAAGTCAGCCACGGCAATCTGCTCGCCAACGAGCTGCTGATTCGCCAGGGCTTTGGCATTGGTGCGGACGATGTGATCGTCAGCTGGCTGCCGCTGTACCACGACATGGGCCTGATCGGCGGCCTGCTACAGCCGATCTTCAGCGGCGTGCCCTGTGTGCTGATGTCGCCAAAATCCTTTCTTGAACGCCCCGTGCGTTGGCTGGAGGCCATCAGCCGTTTCGGTGGCACCGTCAGTGGCGGGCCGGACTTTGCTTATCGCCTGTGCAGCGAACGGGTCAGCGCTCACGCCTTGGCCAAGCTTGACCTCGGCGGCTGGCGCGTGGCGTTCTCCGGCTCCGAGCCGATTCGCCAAGACAGCCTGGAACGCTTCGCGCAGAAATTTGCCGCTTGTGGTTTCGCCGCCAGCAGCTATCTCGCCTGCTATGGCTTGGCCGAGGCAACGCTGTATGTCACCAGTGGCACACGCGGCCACGGCATTCCGGCCTTGGGCGTAGATGCCCAGGCATTAACCCGCAACCGCATCGAAAGCGGCGGCGACAGCCTGCTGCTTAGCTGCGGCTTACCGCGCCCACTGCATCAGGTGCAAATCGTCGACCCGCACAGCCTCACTGTATTGGGCGAAAACCAGGTGGGCGAAGTCTGGGCCAGCGGCCCGAGCATCGCCCACGGCTACTGGCGCAACCCTGAAGCCACTGCGAAAAGCTTTGTTGAAAGGGACGGCCATACCTGGCTGCGCACGGGTGATCTCGGTGCCTTGCGCGATGGCGAGTTGTATATCAGCGGGCGCTTGAAAGACATGCTGATCGTCCGCGGCCACAACCTTTACCCGCAAGATATCGAACGCACCGTGGAGACCGAAATCAGCCATGTACGCAAAGGCCGCGTGGCCGCCTTCGCGGTGCAGCAAGACGGCGAAGAGGGCATCGGCATCGCCGCCGAAATCGGCCGCAGTGTGCAGAAAAATGTACCGGCCGAACAACTGATCACCGCCATTCGCCAAGCCGTGGCCGAGGCTTACCAAGAAGCGCCGCGCGCGGTCATTTTGCTTAACCCCGGCGCTTTGCCAAAAACCTCCAGCGGCAAACTGCAACGCTCCGCCTGCCGCAGCGACTTGCTCGACGGCAGCCTGAATAGCTACGCGCAATTCCCAGCGCACACCGCTCTATCGCGTGGTGCGCACAGCACACCCTACGAGAACGCCGCTCCCGTAGGGTGTGCTGCGCGCACCACGAACGCGCTGCATGCACAAATCGCCGCGATCTGGGCTGAGCACCTGCACGTGCCCAGCGTTGCCGACAACGACAACTTTTTCCTCCTCGGCGGCAACTCCATTACCGCCGCGCAAGTGATGGCGCAATTGCGCGAGCAACTCGGCGTCAGCCTGGAATTGCGCCACCTATTCGAAACCCGCGACCTTGCCGGTTTCAGCCAGCAAATCGCTGAGCAGATCGAAAAGGGCGCCACTGCCGAAGGCTCGATGCCACGCCTGGCACGTAACCAAAACCTGCCGCAATCGCCAGCACAAAACCGTCTGTGGTTTCTCTGGCAACTGGACCCCAGCAGCGCCGCCTACAACATCCCTGGCGGTTTGCACCTGCGTGGCGAGCTGGACGACCACGCGCTGCGGGCCAGCTTCGCCCGTTTAATCCAACGCCACGAAGCGCTGCGCACGGTCTTTCTCGAACAGGACGGCCAAGCCCTGCAGCGTGTGCTGCCCAGCGCCGACCTGCACGTTCGCGAAGTCGACCTGCGCCACCTCAATGGCAGTGAGCAAAGCGCCGAAGCCGCACACATCCGTGAGCAGGAAGCGGCTGCACCGTTCGATCTACAAACCGGCCCGCTGGTGCGTGTAACCCTGCTGCGCCTGGCCGATGACGAGCAGCAGCTGCTGGTGACCCTGCACCATATCGTCGCTGATGGTTGGTCGCTGACCGTGCTGCTCGACGAATTCTCACGCCTCTATGCCGAAGCCTGCGGCGGCCAGCCGGCCGAGTTGGCTGCGCTGCCCTTGGGCTATGCCGACTTTGCCAGTTGGCAGCGCCAGTGGCTGGCCGAAGGCGAAGGGCAGCGGCAACTGGCTTACTGGCGCGAACAGCTCGGCGATGAAGCGCCAGCCCTGCAACTGCCGTTGGACTACCCACGCAGCGCACAACGCCAACACCGCGCCGCGCGTTTTACCTGGAAGCTAGACGACGCCCTGAGTCAGCGCTTACGCCAAGTCGCCCAGGGGCAGCAGGCCACGTTATTTATGCTGCTCCTGGCAGGCTTCCAAACCTTGCTGCTGCGCCACACCGGCCAGGGCGAGGTGCGTATCGGCGTGCCCGGCGCCAACCGTCAGCGCCTGGAAACCCAAGGCCTGCTTGGCTTCTTTATCAACACCTTGGTGCTGCGCGGTGAGTTGCACATGCGCCAATCGTTTACGGATGTGCTGAGCAATGCCCGCACCGCCACGTTGGGCGCCCAGGCCAATCAGGATTTGCCCTTCGACCAACTGGTACAGGCCTTGGGCGGGCACACGCCGTTCCAGGTGATGTTTAACCACCAGCAACGCGACCTCAGTAGCCTGCGCCGCCTGCCTGGCTTGCTCGCCCATGAGCTGCCCTGGCACAGCCGCGAAGCCAAGTTCGACCTGCAACTGCATAGCGAAGAAGACGCCAAGGGGCGCCTGACTTTGTCCTTTGACTATGCCGATGAGCTGTTTAACTCCGCCACCATCGAGCAACTGGCGCAGCGTTTGGTCAGCCTATTGCAGCAAGTGGCCGAGCAACCACAACTGGCCATTGGTGATATCCAACTGCTTGGCGAACACGAGCAGCGTCAGTTGGCCGAGTGGAGCCAAGCGCCGATGCCGGCAGCGGAAAAACTGCTGCCCATCGCCCTGGAACAGCAAGCGCAAACCAGTGCCGAACACACCGCGCTGCTCTGGCAAAACGGCAGCCTTACCTATGCGCAATTGCATGGCCAAGCCAATCACTTGGCCGAGCATTTGTGCGGTCTTGGTGTTGGCCCGGATGTGCGCGTGGCCATTGCCGCCGAGCGCTCGCCGCAATTGCTGATTGGCCTGCTGGCGATTATTAAAGCCGGTGGTGCCTATGTGCCGCTGGATGCCGATTACCCCCGCGAACGCCTGGCCTACATGCTCGAAGACAGCGGTGCGAAACTGCTGCTCACTCAAACCCATTTGCGCGACGCCTTGCCGGTTCCGGCCAACGTTGAGGTGCTTGATCTTGACGCGTACACCGAGCCATCGCTTGGTGCGCATAGCACACCCTACGCGGCATCCGCCGCCGGGGTGAGCGGCGACAATCTCGCCTATGTGATTTACACCTCAGGTTCCACCGGCCAACCCAAGGGCGTGGGGGTCACCCATGGGGCGCTGGCCGAGCGGCTGGCGTGGATGCAGGCGAACTACGCGTTGGATGCCAGCGATGTGCTGATGCAAAAAGCGCCGGTCAGCTTCGATGTATCGGTGTGGGAGTGTTTCTGGCCGCTGATCACCGGCGCGCGTTTGCTCCTTGCTGCGCCCGGCGAGCACCGCGACCCGCAACGGCTGGTGCAATTGGTGCGTGAGTACGGCGTCACCACGCTGCACTTTGTGCCGCCGCTGTTGCAGCTGTTTATTCAGGAAGCTGAGGTGCAACAGTGCACCAGCCTGCGCCGTCTGTTTTCCGGGGGTGAAGCGCTGCCCGCAGCGTTGCGCGACCGGGTGCTGACCGCCTTGCCAGGCGTGGCGCTGCATAACCGCTACGGCCCGACCGAAACCGCGATCAACGTCACCCACTGGCACTGCCAGGCCAGCGATGGCGAGCGTTCGCCCATCGGCCGGCCGCTGGGCAATGTGCTGTGCCATGTGCTGGATGCCGAATTGCAGCCGTTGCCGGTCGGTGTCGCGGGGGAGTTGTGTATCGGTGGCGCTGGGCTGGCCCGTGGCTATTTAGGGCGGCCGGGGCTGACGGCTGAGCGTTTTATTGCCGACCCACTTGGCGAGCCTGGCGCGCGGTTGTATCGCACCGGCGACCGTGTGCGTTGGGGCGCCGATGGTGCGCTGGAATACCTCGGCCGTCTCGACCAACAGGTAAAACTGCGCGGCTTCCGTATCGAACCGGAGGAAATTCAAGCGCGCTTGCTAGCCGAGGCGGGCGTTGGCCAAGCTGTGGTGTTGATTCGTGATGGCCATGCCGGGCCGCAATTAATCGGCTACTACACCGGCACTTCCCGTACACCGCAAGCCACGCAAAGCGCGCAGTTGCTCGCCGCCCTGGCCGCGCAGTTGCCCGACTATATGGTGCCCAGCCACCTGCTGCGCCTGGAGCAAATGCCCCTCAGCCCAAGCGGCAAACTGGACCGCCGCGCCTTGCCAGAGCCGGTGTGGCAGCAACGTCAGCACATTGCTCCGAGTACGCCGTTGCAGGTGCAGATCGCGGCCATTTGGTGCGAGGTGTTGGGCCTGGCGCAAGTGGGCCTGGCCGATGATTTCTTCGAGCTTGGCGGCCATTCATTGCTGGCCACGCAGATCGTGTCCCGCAGCCGTCAGGCCTGCGATGTCGAGCTGCCGCTGCGCGCGTTGTTTGAAGCCAGCACGCTTGAAGGTTTTAGCGCGCAGGTAAAAGCAGCGCAGGCGGCGGGCCAACGCAATAGCCAACACGCCATCGCCATTGTCGACCGTAACCAGCAATTGCCGCTGTCCTATTCCCAGCAACGCATGTGGTTCCTCTGGCAGCTGGAGCCCGAAAGCCCGGCCTATAACGTCGGCGGCCTGGCCAAGTTTAGCGGCGCCCTGGATGTGGCGCGTTTTGAGGCCGCCTTGCAGGCGCTAATTCAACGCCACGAAACCCTGCGCACCACCTTCCCAAGCAGCGATGGCATCGCCTATCAGCGTGTGTCGCCGCAGTCCAGCGTGCGCCTGGGGTGGCAGGATTATTCCAAGCTGGCGCCGGACGAGCGCCAACAACGCTTGCAGCAGTTTGCTGACGCCGATGCCCACCAGCCGTTCAACTTGGAAAGTGGCCCGCTGCTGCGCGCCAGCATCGTTAAATGCGCCGAGCGCGAGCATTACCTGGTGCTGACCCTGCACCATATCGCCACTGAAGGCTGGGCCATGGATATCTTCGCCCGCGAGTTGGCGGCGTTGTACGAGGCGTTTGTCGATGAGCGCGAGTCGCCCCTGGCGCCGCTGGCCGTGCAGTACCTCGACTACAGCCAGTGGCAGCGGCAGTGGATGGAAGCCGGCGAGCGCGAGCGCCAGCTGGCCTACTGGACCGCGCAACTGGGCCACGAACACCCGCTGCTCGACTTGCCCAGCGATCGCCCAAGGCCGGCTGTGCAAAGCCATCGCGGCGAGCTCTATCGCTTTGACCTGAATCCTGAGTTAGCCCAACGCTTGCGCGCCTTTAACGCCGCCCATGGCCTGACCCTGTTTATGACCATGACCGCCACCCTGGCCACCTTGCTGCACCGTTACAGCGGCCAGACCGATCTGCGTATCGGCGCGCCGGTGGCCAACCGTATTCGCCCGGAAAGCGAAGGGCTGATTGGCGCCTTTCTTAACACCCAAGTGCTGCGCTGCCAGGTGGATGGGCAACTCACCGTTAGCCAACTGCTCGACCAGGTGCGCCACACGGTTATCGAAGGCCAATCCCACCAAGACCTGCCCTTTGATCATCTGGTGGAAGCGTTACAGCCGCCGCGTAGCGCCGCCTATAACCCGCTGTTCCAGGTGATGTGCAACGTACAGCGTTGGGAGTTCCAGCAAACCCGCGAACTGGCGGGCATGACCGTGGAATATATCGCCAACGATGCGCGGGCGACCAAGTTCGACCTCAACCTGGAAGTTACCGACCTCGACCATCGCCTGGGCTGCTGCTTTACCTACAGCTGCGACCTGTTCGACGAGCCGCGCATCGCCCGTATGGCCGCGCACTTGGTCAATCTGCTGGAAGCCATACTGTCAGCACCGCAACAACGCTTGGCCGAATTGCCGCTGTTGGCGGCGGACGAACAGCAGCAACTGCTGGCCGATCTGGGTGAAGAGGCGGGCGAACATCGCCTCGACGCCAGCGTGCATCAGCTTTTCGCCGTCCAGGCTGCCGCTTCGCCAGATGCCTCGGCGCTGACCTTCGCCGACGCCAGCCTGAGCTACGCCGAGCTGGATGCTCAGGCCAACCGCCTGGCTCATCTGCTGCGCGAACAGGGCGTAGGCCCGGAGGTGCGCGTTGGCCTGGCCTTGCCGCGTTCGACCGAGCTGGTGGTCGGCCTGCTGGCAATTCTTAAAGCCGGTGGCGCCTATGTGCCGCTCGACCCGGAATACCCGCTGGAACGCCTGCATTACATGATTAGCGACAGCGGCATTGGCCTGCTACTCGGCCAGGCCGAGCTGTTCGCTGCCCTCGGTGATTTGCCTGCCACTGTGGTGCGTTGCTGCATGGCCGAACAGCGCCTTGCGGACTTCCCGTCTACACCGCCACGCGACCTCAGTTCGCCGTTGCACCAGGCCTATTTGATCTACACCTCCGGCTCCACCGGCAAGCCCAAAGGCGTAGTGGTCAGCCATGGTGAAATCGCCATGCACTGCCGCGCGGTGATCCAACGCTTTGGTATGCGCAGCGATGATTGCGAGCTGCATTTCTATTCGATCAACTTTGACGCCGCCAGCGAACGCCTGCTGACGCCACTGCTGTGTGGCGCCCACGTGGTACTGCGCGGCCAGGGGCAGTGGGGCGCGGAAGAAATTTGCGCGCTGATCCGCCAACACCGCGTCAGCATTCTTGGCTTTACCCCCAGCTATGGCAGCCAACTCGCCCAGTGGCTGGCCAGCCGTAACGAGCAACTGCCGGTGCGCCTGTGCATCACCGGCGGCGAAGCGCTGACCGGTGAGCATCTGCACCGTATCCGTGGCGGCTTTGCGCCGCAGCAGTTTTTCAACGCCTATGGGCCGACGGAAACGGTGGTGATGCCGATGGCCAGTTTGGCGCCGGAACAGGTGGCAGAGGGCGTGAGCAGCGTCGCCATCGGTAGCGTGGTCGGCGCGCGTACGGCTTATGTGCTGGACGCCGACCTGGCCCTGGTGCCGCCCGGTTCAACCGGCGAGTTGTATATCGGCGGCGCCGGCCTGGCCCGTGGTTACCACGCCCGCCCGGCACTCACCGCCGAGCGTTTTGTGCCGAACCCGTTTGCCAACAGTGCAGCGGGCGGGCGCCTGTATCGCACCGGCGACTTGGTGCGCCAACGTGCCGATGGCCTGCTCGAATACGTCGGCCGTATCGACCAACAAGTAAAAGTGCGTGGCTTCCGTATCGAGCTGGGGGAAATCGAAGCGCGGCTGCTGGAGCACAGTGCGGTCAACGACTGCGTGGTGCTAGCCCTCGACGGCGCCAGCGGCAAGCAGTTGGTGGCGTATATCGGCACGGCAGTGGCCGAGGCCAGCGTTGAGGACCAACAAGCCCTACGCGACAGCCTGAAAAGCCATGTGCTGGCGCAACTACCCGAGCATATGTGGCCGACGTATACCGTGCTGCTGCCAAGCCTGCCGCTGACCGCCAATGGCAAGGTCGAACGCCGCGCCTTGCCCGCGCCAGACCAGCAAAACCGTCAGCAGTTTGTGGCGCCGCGCAGTGCCATGGAAACCAGCTTGGTGGCGATCTGGCGTGAGGTGCTCAACGTTAAACAAGTGGGCCTTACGGATAACTTCTTTGAGCTGGGCGGCGACTCGATTCTGTCCATTCAAGTGGTCAGCCGTGCTCGTCAGCAGGGCATTCACTTTAGCCCGCGTGATCTGTTCCAACACCAGACGGTGCAGGCCTTGGCCGCTGTCGCCAGCGAGCAGCAACAGGTGCCGAGCGAGCAGGGCGCCTTGACCGGACAAGCAGCGCTTACGCCGATTCAGCAGTGGTTCTTCGCCACAGCAATGGCCGAGCGCAATCACTGGAACCAGTCGTTGGTGCTGCAACCGCAGCAGGCGTTGGATGTCGGCCTACTGCGCCAGAGCCTGCAGCGGCTGGTGCAACAGCACGATGCGCTGCGCCTGCGCTTTAGCAGAGTCGGTGGCCTGTGGCAGGCCAGTTACAGCGACAGCGCCAATGATCAACCGCTGCTCTGGCACGCCCAAGTGCAGAGCTTTAACCAGGCGCCGCAGCTGTTTGCCGAAGCGCAGCGCAGCCTCGATGTGCAGCAAGGTCCGCTGCTGCGTGCCGTGCTGGTGGAAGGACCGGGCGGCGAGCAGAAACTGCTGTTGGCGATTCACCATTTGGTGGTGGATGGCGTGTCTTGGCGCGTGCTGCTGGAAGACCTACAAAACGCCTATCGCCAATTACACAACGGCCAAACCGACGTGCAACTGCCGGCCAAAACGGCCGCCATGGGCCACTGGGCTGTGCGCTTGCAGGCCTATGCCGGCAGTGAATCGTTGCGTGAAGAATTGGCCTGGTGGCAGCAGCAGTTAAGCGGGCCGGTTAGCGGGTTGCCTGGTGTTCGCCAAGAAGGCAGCAACCGCGCAGGCGATGCACAAACCCTGAGCCTGCGCCTGGATGCTGAACGCACTCGGCAGCTGCTCAACGAAGCCCCGGCGGCTTATCGCACCCAGGTTAACGACCTGCTGCTCACCGCTTTGGCCCGCGTGCTATGCCGCTGGACCGGGCAGGCCTCAACCCTGGTGCAGTTGGAAGGCCACGGCCGCGAAGCGCTGTTCGATGAGCTCGACCTGACCCGCAGCGTCGGCTGGTTTACCAGCGCTTATCCGCTGCGCCTGCAGGCGCCTACTGAACTAAGCGCGGCGATCAAAGCCACCAAGGAACAGCTCCGCGGCGTGCCGCACAAAGGCCTGGGCTACGGCGTATTGCGCTATCTGGCTGATCCCGCCAGCCGCAGCGCTATCGCCGCACTGCCAGAGGCGCAGGTGACCTTTAACTACCTAGGCCAATTCGACCAAAGTTTTGCCGGCGACGCCTTGCTGCACCCGCTAGACGACGACACCGGCGCTGCCCATGCGCCCGATTCGCCCTTGCCCAATGAGCTGAGCATCGACGGCCAGGTGTACGGTGGCGAGCTGCAATTGCGTTTGACCTACAGCCGCGAACGCTACAGCGAACACAGCGTACACGCCCTGGCGCAAGACTTGATCAACGAACTGCACGGCCTGATCGACCACTGCCTGCAAGCCGGCAATGGCGGCTTTACTCCGTCGGATTTCCCGTTGGCGCAGCTCAGCCAAGAGCAGCTCGATCACCTGCCGGTGCCCGCCGCGCAGATCGATGATATCTACCCGCTAACGCCGATGCAGGAAGGCCTGCTGCTGCATACGCTGCTGGAACCCGGCACCGGCATTTACTACATGCAGGACCGTTACCGCATCAACAGCGCACTGGACACCGAGCGCTTTGCCCAGGCCTGGCAAGCGGTGGTGGCACGCCATGAAGCACTGCGCGCATCGTTTGCCTGGAATGCCGGCGAGGCCATGCTGCAGATCATCCATAAACCCGGTGCCGCTGAACTGGAGGTACTGGACTGGAGCGCATTGCCTGCCGACGAGCATGAAGCACGGCTGCAAGCCCTGCATAAACGCGAACGCGAAGCCGGCTTTGAGTTGCTGCAACGGCCGCCGTTTCACCTGCGCCTGATCAAGCTCGAAGCCGAGCGCTACTGGTTCATGATGAGCAACCACCACATCCTGATCGACGCTTGGTGCCGTGGGCTGTTGATGAGCGATTTCTTTGAAATCTACGCGGCGCTTGGCGAGCAGCGCGCGCCGCAACTGACGCCGGCACCGCGCTACCGCGACTACATCAGTTGGCTGCAACAGCAAGACCTGAACGGCGCCCGGCAGTGGTGGCAAGCCAACCTGGCCGGCTTTGAACGCAGCACCTTTATCCCCAGTGATCGACCCATCGTGCATGACCATGCTGGCGAGACCGGCGGCATGCTGGTCGGTGATCGCTACACCCGTTTGCTCGCCAGCGAAGGCGCGCACCTGCGTGAATTGGCCCAGCGTCATCAGCTCACCGTGAACACCTTTGCCCAGGCCGCATGGGCGCTGGTGCTGCGTCGTTACAGTGGCGAACGCGATGTGCTGTTTGGCGTCACGGTGGCGGGGCGCCCGGTGGGAATGCCTGAAATGCAGCGCACTGTGGGCCTGTTTATCAATAGCGTGGCGCTGCGGGTCAAGCTGCCAGCCATAGGTGAAAAGCAGGGCGTGCGTGAGTGGCTGCAAGGCTTGTTCGCCAGCAATATGGACCTGCGCGAGCACGAGTATTTGCCGCTGGTGGCGATTCAAGAATGCAGCGAACTGCCCAAGGGCCAGCCGCTGTTCGACAGCCTGTTTGTATTTGAAAACGCCCCGGTGGAAAGCGGCGTGCTCGACCAGGCACTTAGCCTGAACGCCACCTCCGACTCCGGTCGCACCCACACCAACTTCCCGCTGACGGTGGTGTGTTATCCGGGCGATGAGCTGGGCTTGCACCTGTCCTACGACCAGCGCTATTTCGACAGCGCCACCATCGAGCGCCTGCTGGCGGAGTTCAAACGCCTGCTGCTGGCGCTGGCCGAACACTTCCATGGCGATATGGCCGAGCTGCCGTTGCTCGGCGCCGCTGAAGAGCAACTCCTGACGGTGGACTGCAACCGCAGTGAGCGCGCCTATCCGCTGGAGCAAGGCTATGCGCGCTTGTTTGAAGCGCAAGTGGCGCAGCATCCGCAGCGTATTGTCGCCAGTTGCCTGGAGCAGCAGTGGAGCTTTAGCGAACTCAATCGGCGCGCCAACAAACTGGGCCATGCGCTGCTGGCGGTCGGTGTGCGTATGGATCAGCCGGTGGCGTTGTTGGCCGAACGCGGTTTGGATTTGCTCGGCATGCTCGTCGGCAGCTTTAAAGCCGGCGCGGGTTATCTACCGCTGGACCCCGGCCACCCTGTGCAGCGCCTGACGCGCATTCTCGAACTGAGCCGCACGCCCGTGCTGGTGTGCAGCCGCGCCTGCCGTGAACAGGCGGTGCAATTGCTCGAAGAGCTGGGCTGTGGCTGGCGGCCGCGCCTGCTGGTGTGGGAAGAGGTGCAAGCCGGCCAAGGCCCGCAGCACAACCCCGGCATCTATAGCGCGGCGAATAACCTCGCCTATGTCATCTACACCTCCGGCTCCACCGGCCTGCCCAAAGGCGTGATGGTGGAGCAGGCCGGCATGCTGAATAACCAACTGAGCAAGGTGCCGTATCTCGACCTTAGCGCTGATGACGTGATCGCGCAGACCGCTTCGCAAAGCTTTGATATCTCGGTGTGGCAATTCCTCGCCGCGCCGCTATTTGGCGCCCGCGTCGCCATTGTGCCGAACGCCATCGCTCACGATCCGCAGGCGTTATTGGCGCATGTTGGCGAGCAGCGCATCAGCGTGCTGGAAAGCGTGCCGTCGCTGATTCAGGGCATGCTTGCCGACGACACCCAACAGGACCTCAGCAGTCTGCGCTGGCTGCTGCCCACCGGTGAAGCCATGCCTCCGGAGCTGGCGCGGCAATGGCTGCAACGCTTCCCTGACGTGGCTCTGGTAAATGCCTATGGCCCGGCAGAATGCTCGGACGACGTGGCGTTTTTCCGCGTCGATCAGGCCTCGACCGAGGGCAGTTATTTGCCCATCGGCAGCCCCACCGATAATAACCGCTTGTACCTGCTGGACGAGGCGCTGGAACTGGTGCCGCTGGGCGCCGTGGGCGAACTCTGTGTGGCGGGCACGGGCGTTGGGCGCGGCTATGTCGGCGACCCACAACGCACCGCGCAAGCCTTTGTGCCCAATCCGTTTGGCCCAGGGCGGCTGTACCGCAGCGGCGACTTGGCGCGGCGCCGGGCCGATGGCGTGCTGGAGTATGTCGGCCGTATCGACCATCAGGTGAAGATTCGCGGTTTCCGTATCGAGCTGGGCGAGATTGAAGCGCGCCTGCATGAACAGGCAGAAATCCGCGAAGCAGCGGTGGCGGTGCAGGAGGGACCGACCGGCAAATACCTGGTGGGCTATCTGGTCGCCAGCAGCGCGCAGAGCGCCGCTTCCCCCGCTGCGCAGGTGTTGGAACACAGCCTGTGGTTTGAGCAGATCAAACAGCGGCTACGCAGCGAACTGCCCGACTATATGGTGCCGCTGCACTGGCAAGTGCTCGAGTGTATGCCGCTCAATGCCAACGGCAAACTCGATCGCAACGCGCTGCCGGCGCTGGAGTTTGCTGCATTGCCTGGGCAGGCCTATCAAGCGCCGCGTAACGAGCTGGAACAGCAACTGGCCGATATCTGGGCGCAGGTGTTGAAGGTTGAACGGGTGGGGGTGCACGACAACTTCTTTGAACTGGGCGGGCATTCGTTGTTGGCCACGCAGATCGCCTCGCGGCTGCAAAAGGTGCTGCAACGCAACGTACCGCTGCGGGCGATGTTTGAATGCAGCTCGGTGGCGGAGCTGGCCGAGTATGTCGACAGCCTCGATAGCGCGGCGCTGACGGAGCAGAAAGCCGAGCGGGTGAGTGATCTGATGGCGAGGTTGGAGGCTATG
The DNA here is from genome assembly GCA_964543145.1 of uncultured Pseudomonas sp. Lineage (GTDB taxonomy): Bacteria > Pseudomonadota > Gammaproteobacteria > Pseudomonadales > Pseudomonadaceae > Aquipseudomonas. The sequence goes on along the minus strand of CAZIWV010000003.1, from coordinate 197,039 downwards.
TAAGCCTGGGTTGCTGAGGGTAGGGGTATGCCTATCCGCGCAGAGGGTGCTGCGTGCACCGTACGCGGACGGGCCGACCTTGGTGGTTATTCAACGCCGCGATGTGTGCGCTGAGCTGATCGGGGCGCTGGCCGCGATCGTTTTTCACCAAGAGTTAGTGTGCTTATCAGCACGGACCATCGACCGAGCACACCGTAATGGTGAATTCGTCGGCATTGCCTATGCAGTTGTCGTCCTCGCTGGACATTTTTATCGGCAGTTGCAAGGAAAACGCCATGCGTAATAGAGCTAAACGGTCGCGCCAGCGGGTGTCGCTGGCTTTGTACCACATCTCGGTAACGCGTATGCCTTTGAGTGAAACGGCTTTTCGCCAGTCGCCGGTGGTACTTTGACCTGTACTTATAAGGACACTGCTTTCGTTACCGTCTCTGAGTTCCATCAAGGTAATCCGCCCCCCCTCACAAAAGGTACTCGCGAGGGTAATGGCGGGGGCGCCAACTAACATGGCGGCCAGGGACAAAATTGCAGCCTTTTTTAACGTGGCGTTGGAAGAAGGACATTTAGACATTGCAGTTACTCCATCAGCGTCAATGAGCTTTGATGGTGACCGGGTGGGTAGCTCGCAATAAGAGGTCGCTTCCGCTAGCGGCGTGTTACGTGGCGTGGATAGCGTGCAGATATATCCCGCAAAAATGACGCTAGAGACCGCGCGGTGAGAGGCGCGGCGGATCGATATTTACAATAAAAAACGCCTGATGTGGGCTACATCAGGCGTTGCAGATTATCGTCTGGGCCAGTGTTAGTAGTCGATATTACGTGCGATCAGGGGTTTTTAACGCTGATGGTGAACTCTTCAGAAGGGCCCATACAGTTGGGGTCGTTACTGGTTATCTGCACGGTTTGGCCCAGCGCAAACGCTGTACGCAGCACCCTGAGGCGGTCGTTCCAGCGGGTTAGATTGTCGTGCCAGATTTGTGTGGTCCATTGGCCGTTGGTGGCGAACAGTAGTGAATGATTGCTGGGTGTGGTGGACGTCACGACGCGCACTTCGCTTGACTCTCCACTTGCCAGTTGCAGCATCAGGATTCGCCCTTCGCCACATGCGGTGGCGTTGGCGGCGGATGGAAGTGCACTCAGTAAAGCCAGGGCAGCCAGGCCCGGTAGAACGTACGCCATGGGGGATGTTTTCGCAGTCATTTGGTTTACTCCATCAGGTGCAATGAGCTCTGATGGTGAAGCAGCTGAAGGGCGGCAGATAAGCAGACCCTTCCGCTGTAAGCAGCCCAACGTGTCCGAGAGAAAGAGCGGATTATTCGCGAAAACAGAGTGTTTTCAGGTGAGTGGCAGTGGCGGCAGCGACTTTAAAACAACGTGTCGTCGTCTTGCGGACCATCTCTGTCTGTTTCTTTGGCTTGTAGCCAGGTCAGACGCTGGTGCAACTGCGCGGCAAAGGTGCGAGCGGCCAGCTCTTCGGCAAAGGTTACGCCCCGGTAGCCGATGCGCACACGCCAGCATTGCTGCCCGCGTAGCTTTACATACTCGACATGCACGTTGTTCATTGCCGCTCCCTGTTCGCAGCCCACTACGCCGCAGCGCGAAGAGTAACGGGGTGAGTGCGAGGGTGCAATTGGGCCGGTGTGGCCAAGGGCGTTTGCGGCTCGTAGGGTGAGCTGCGCGCACCCGTGCGATCGACGATATATCGCTTGGTGCGCGCCCCTAACGCGAACCTGGCCCTCTACGGGCGAGAGGGTTTAATACACCCACACCTCAACCCGGCGGTTTTTAATGCGGCCGTTTTCGGCGCTGTTGGCCGCTACCGGTAGCTCGTCGCCGAGGCCGTCAATGTCGCGGAACATCACGCCTTCTTTGGCCAGTTCGCGGCGCACGGTCATGGCCCGTAGTTTCGACAGCAACGCAGCACGCGCCGGATCGCCTTTGGGGTCGCCGAAGCCAAGCAGTACCACCTGGCGGTTGAGTTTGTTGTTGTCTTTGAGGTAGTCCAAAACGCGCTGCAGGTCGTAGTGGGATTTGTTGTCCAGCGCGGCGCTGCCTTCTTTAAAACGGAAGTTCACCGACAGACGCTGCGCATCGCGGGCCAGGTCTTGGTAGCTCTTGGGCATATCATTGCTGGGCGCCACTTTGATCGCTTGTACGGTCTGCGCGATAAAGCCGGTTTTGGCCACGATGGCTTGGCCTTCGGGGCTCTGGGCGAATTTCACCAGGGCGTCGGCCCAGGCATTTTTTGCCTGTGGCGGCAGGTAGAAAAACAGCCGGCGGGACAGCGGGTAGTCTTCGGTGGCAATCAGGCTGGTGGACGGCGGCATGGCTTGCGAGTCGCCATCGGCAATCGCCACGGCCTTGGCCTGACGGATATAGGGCAGGCCGATAAAACCGATGCCGGCGGGGTCTTGTGCCACTTCATCAGACAGCTGCTCGCTGGACTCAAAACGCTTGGCACCGGCGCCCAGGGTTTTGCCGTGGCTGCTTAGCACCAGTTCTTTAAAGGTGTCGTAGGTGCCAGAGTTGTCATCGCGGGCGTATAGGTGAATGGGGCCACCTTTGCCGCCAACGGCTTCCCAGGTTTTCGCTTCGCCGGAGAAAATCTGCGCCAGTTGTTCGGTGCTCAAGGCGCTGAGCGGGTTGCTGGGGTGGAGAATGATCGCCAGGCCGTCGATGGCGATGATTTGCTCGGCGCCACGGCCTTTTAAATCACCCAGGGCGTTAAGGTCTTGGTACTCGCTGTCTTTGATTGGGCGCGAGGAGGCGGCCAGCTCGGCGCTGCCGTCTTTTAAGGCGACAAAGCCGGTGCCCGAGCCGTGGGCGGCAACGATGATGACCACGTTGCGGCCTTGGGCGTTCTGGCCGATCAGGCGCTGTTCGTTGTCGTTACCGGTGGGTTCCATGCGGATGTTTTTCAGGCCCTGTTGTTCGAACAGGCCTTTGACCAGCGCCGGGCCGAGTTTGGCGCCGATGGTGTTGGAACCTTGAATGCGCAACGCGGGGGCGTCGCCAGTTGGCGCTGGCAGTGCGGCAAATACCGACCAAGGCAGGGCGTAGCAGATAAACCCCAGAACCAAAAAGGTGACAGTGCGAATCCAAGTATCGCGTTCGGTTACAGCCAGGGCGCGCGGCATGCGGCAGGACCTTATTCTAGAGCGGTGGAAAGTGCCCGGAGAATAAGTCGGGAAGATTGCAGGAAAGTTACAGCGCGACGTGTAAGACGCTGCGGCCGGCAGTTTTAAACTGGGGCCGCAACGGGCAATCAGAACGACTTGCTGACGCTCGCGACTACGGTGGCGCCGCAGGTGTCGGTAAAGCCGTAGTTGCTCGCGCATTGGTTGTCGGAAAGGTCGGTGTCGATATAGCTCAGGCCCCAGGTGACCTCGAACAGCTCATAGCTGAGCTTGGCCTCCCACTCGCGGTAGGAATCGGTGCCTTTGCCGGCTTGCGACCAGAACAGCGGGTCTTTGAAATCCATGCGGCCGTAGCGCAGTTTCAGGCCGATATCGGCGGGCAGGGTGGTTTCGTAGCCGATGTAACTGTAGAGCGTGTCCTGGTCTTTACCGAACACAGTTGGCGCATCGCTGGAGTAGTAGACGGCCGCTTTAAACCCGTAGGCACTGAGGATGCTGTAGACCTCACTTTGGTTGAACTGGCCTTCTTTGGGGTAGGCGTACTTGATGTAGCCGGTGTCCAGGCTGATGTCGTCGTTGGCCTGCCAGAACCAGCCGGCGTAGTAGTCCACTTCCTGGCGGGTTTTCAGGCCAAAGCCGAAGTCGACGTTTGACGTCCAGGCGCCGGCATACAGGCCGCTGCTGTGTAGCAGGGTGACGCCGGCTTGGGCGGAGGGGTCGTTCTGCGTTTGTGAGATACCACGGGTGCGGTAGTCGCTGGCCACGGTGAGGTCGACCTGCACGGCGAAGTCGTCGTTCAGCGATATCGCGGCTTGGCTGGCGAGCGGAAACAGGGCGAGGCCTGCGAGTAAGAGGTGCTTCATGCGGTGGTCCCTATGTTGTGGTTGTCATGGGCAGTGCGAGGTCAAGGCTTCGCCGCAGGCCTGGATGCAACAGGTCTGGGCTAAGCAGGGGTGAAGTTTCTTGTTAGATCGGTGTACCTGGGTCCCCGCCTGCGCGGGGACGACGATGGTTTTGAAAACTCCTCCGTCTTCCCCGCGCAGGCGGCGGTCCGTCGATTCGGAATCCAGGTGCGCAGGTGTGGCGTTATTCGGCGTCCGCGGCGTACACCTGCTTACCGGCAAAGTAGGTATTCAGCACCTGGGTTTGCGCCAGGCTCTTGGCATCGACGCTGAACACATCACGGTCAACGATGATGAAGTCCGCGGCCTTGCCGGCTTTCAGTGAGCCGATCTGTTGTTCCAGGCCCATGGTTCGCGCAGCGTTGAGGGTGTAGGCGTAGAACATGGTGTCGCGGTCGATGCGCTCGTCCGCATTCAGTACTCCTTTCGGACCTTCGCGGCTAATAGCCTGGGCAATGGCCAACCACGGGCTGGGGCTGGACACCGGCCAGTCGCTAGCACCGGCAATAGTGGCGCCTTGTTTCAGCAGCGAATGCGCCGGGTATTGGTAGCGGAAGGCAAAGGCGTTGACGTAGGGCTTGACCATGTCCACGGTGTATTCGTCGCCGCTGGCCCACAGCAGTTGCATGGCGGCGATGACGTTCAGCGGTTTAAAGCGGGCGAATTCCTTGGGGTTTACTAACTGCAGGTGGGTGATGGAGTGGGTGATGCCGCTGTTGCGGTCTTTGCGTGCCTGCTCGATGCCGTTGAGTGATTCACGCACGGCGCGGTCGCCGATGGCGTGGATATGCACCAGCCAACCACGGGCGTCGATGGCGCTGACCAGTTCGCCGAAGTGTTTGGGGTCGATCAGCAGTTCGCCGCGTTTGCTGGAGTTGCTGTACGGGTCGATCAGCGCGGCACTTTGCGCCGGGTATTCGAGCACGCCGTCGGCGAAGATTTTGATGCCCGGCAAGGTCAGGTTGGCGATGCCGCTGAACTGGTCGCGCACCTTGCTCAGCACATCCAAGTCGCTTGGTCGGCTCTTGCTGTTGGCCACTAATAACGCGGCGACGTGGGCGGTGAGTTGGCCTTTTTCCGCCAGGGTTTTGTACACCGGCAAAATGCCGACGGACTTCTCGGTAGGCTTCATGGCGAATACGGCTTCACCCGGCGCAGCGTTGGCGGCGGGGTCCATCCAGGCGGTGATGCCTAAGCTGTTGTTGAACTTCACCGCCGTCTCGCCGGCCTTGAGCAATACCGCTGCGCTGGGTGGCGGCAGGGCTGCGGCGGCGCGGTCCCAGCCGGCGTCGACAAGAAAGCCATTGGGCTCGCCATTGGCCAATTTGCCGATGGTGTCGGCTTCGGCGGCGGGCAGGTTTTTGATCAGCGTGGCGTCGATGCCGGCACGCTTGAGCATGGCGTTGTTGATCCAGCCGGTGTGGTGGTCGCTGCCCATAAAAGCGATGGGTACGTTGGCCCATTCGCCGTTGTTAAACAGCTGGCCCAGGCCCTCGGCTTGCGCCCAATACGCCGAGTTCATGCCGGCCACGGTCAGCACCTCGCCATGCCCGGCGCTGCCATCGTCGCGCCAGCCGCGCAGGCGTTTTTGCAGTTCTTCCAGGGCTACCACTTCATCGCCCATGTTGGCCGAGGCCATTTCCAGGCCGCCGAAAATGGCGTGGGAGTGGGCGTCGATCATGCCGGGCAATAGGGTTTGGCCGCCGAGGTCGATCAGTTGTGTGTGGGCGTCGGCCAGGGCTTTTACTTCGCTATCGCTGCCTACCTTCAGCACCTTACCGTTCTCGACCGCGAGCGCTTGCGCCTTGGGCTGGCTGCTTTCGGCGGTAAACACCTTGCCGTTGAATAACACCAGGTCGGCAGCGGCCATCGATTCCATCGAGGAAAAAGCCACCGCCAGCGCCAACAGGTTCGGAATGAACCTTTTCATGGAAAACCCCTTGTATTTATTGGTCTGCTGGCGAGACTAGCGGCTGCGCTTGCCTGGCAGAACGCCTGCCAGGAGCAAAACCCTTTTGCCTAATGGGAAAAACTGCAATGGATAAACTCAGCGCCCTGGGCATGTTTGTCGCCACTGCCGAACACGGCAGTTTTAGCCGCGCGGCCGAGCAACTGGGCAAAACGCCCTCAGCGCTGACCAAGGCGGTAAGCCACTTGGAGGCTGAGTTAGGCAGCCGCCTGTTTGAGCGCAGCACCCGGCGCACGGTGCTGACCGAGGCCGGGCGTTTGTACTTGGAAACGGCGCGCCAGGTATTGCAGCGTTTGCATGAGGTGGGTGAAGAGATTGGCCAGTTGCAACATGGCCTGCACGGCAACCTGCGGATTACTGCGCCGCTGGCGTTTGGTCGGGCGTTTCTGGATGAGGTGTGCGCCGGCTTTCTGGCTGCGTACCCGCAACTGACCCTGCATATCGACCTGTGCGATGCCTTTGTCGATCTGGTGGAAAGCGGTTATGACCTGGCCCTGCGAGAAGGCCCCAGTGATTTACCTGGGCTGATCGCCCGCCGTGTGGGACGTAACCGCATTTTTATCTGCGCCAGCCCGGCGTACTTAGCGCGCAATCCGGAGCCACTGACGCCGTACAACCTCAACCGCCACGACTGGTTGGTGTATCAGCATTCGGCGCTGGATAAACACCTGTGGTTTGTCGAGCGCGATGGCCAGCGCTTGACCCTCGATCACCCGCAAAAAGCCCGCTTGCGCAGCGATAACTACGACCTGTTGTTGGCGGCTGCGCTGGCCGGCACCGGGTTACTGCATACGCCGGAATGGAGTGTTAGCCCATATCTGGCCGATGGTCGCCTGGTGCGGGTATTAGCCGACTATGAAATCGACCCGGATGCCTTCGGCCCAAATATTTTGGCCGTGTACCCGAGCCATCGCCGCGCCACTGGCAAGGTGCAGGCCTTTATTGATTTTCTGGCTGCATTTCTTGCCAAGCGGGCGCTGGATGGGGCGCTTTAGAAGAAGCGGGTAATGCTGACCTTGGCGTTGCGGCCTTGGCTGTAGACGCCGTCGCCAGACAATTGAGGGATGTAGTTACGGTTGAACACGTTGTCTACGGTCAGGTTCACCTCGGTGCCTTTTAGGCCTTTTTGCTGAGGCTTCCAACTGGCGAAGACGCTGTGTACATCGTAGCTGTCGTTCTCGCGCTCGTTGTACGGTGAGTCGCTTGCCCAGTCATCGCCAGGTACGCGGTCGGTCTTGCGTACAAATACGGCTTGCCAGCCGATTTGCATATCCAGCGGTGGCAGGTTGGTGCCCACTACTGCCACCCATTTTGGCGAAGGAATATCGCGTGACCAAACGTCCGGGCCCCAAGGGTTTAGATAGGCGCCGTCGTGTTTGCCGGTCATCCACGAATAGGACAGCGAGCCGAATGCCCAGGTCGAGCTATAGAAACTCTCTACCTCAAAACCCTTGATTACCGAGCCGCCGATATTGCGATAGAGCGGCCGGTTGCCAGCGCCGCAACTGTTAGTAATGGTGCCGCCGTTGTTGGCTTGGTTCTCGCAATCTATGCCTAGGTTTTTAAAAATTTCGTCTTTGATCTCGTTGCGAAACAAGGTGGTGCGTACCTGAAGGCTGTCGCTGTCGACAATCAACTGGTCTAGTGAGACCACGCTGCCTGCGCGCACGGCGGTGATGCGTTCCGGGTCTAGGTGACGGCTAGTGGTATTACGTGTGCTGGTGGCGCCCTGTACTTCGTATTGCTCGTCGATCACAGGGGCGCGCCAGGTTTTGCTGTAGTCGGCAAATAGACCGAGGCTGGGCGTTACGGTCCAGAACAGCGACAGACGTGGCGACCAGCCGCTGTAGGTCTGGCTGCTGTAGTCATGAACGCCAGCTACGTTGTAGCGCGGAGCCAGATTGGGCTTACCGTCGTTGCGAACTTCATCGAAGCGCAGCGAAGGTGTGATGGTGAGGTCGCCAATGCTGATTGCATCTTTGATGTAGGCGGCCTGACTGTCCACATTTCCCTCCGGCATAAAGTACGGTTGGTAGTGGCCGTAGTTGTACGAAGGAACGTTGTAGGTGCTGCCCGGCATGTACATCAGTACGTCACGTTTGTGTGCGCGCAGCTGGCTGCCGACCGTCAAGGCGTGGGACAGCGGGCCGGTGTCGAACAGGCTGGTGTTGCGCACTTCGAACACATCATCTGCGTAGGCGGTATCGAGCTTTTTGCCGCCGCTGGTAACGCCGTAAAACGCAGTGTCGCCGCGTTCATCGACTTGCTCGGTTTTGGAGTGCGAGTAGCTCACCTCCAGGTCCACCAATGGGTTGGCCATTGGCTGATAGGTGTACTTGCCCGACCATGTGGTGTCGGTAGTGTCGCGGTCGGCGAGAAAGCGCCGCATTGCCGCTTCGTAGCCGTACTGCTTAATCGCCGCAGCCGTGGGCGGGCTGACATAGGTGTTGGCTGAGAACGGTGTCATGTAATTGCTTTTCGAGCGGGTATAAGACAGGCCGATGCTGTGCTCTTCATTCGGGTGGAAGTTGAGCTTGAACAACTCGCCATCCAGATTCTGCGAGGTATTGGGCAGGCGCTGAGGGTTGATCGGGTAGCTCGTTGACGAGTAGTCATCGCGGATCTCAGCCAGTTTTAGGTCGCCAGTGTCGCGTTTGGTGTAATAGGCCAGCGCATCGAACATGCCGTTTTCGGTGCGACCATAAACAGCACCGGTATAGATCTGCGCGTGTTCGTTACTGCTATATCCGTATTTGAGCATGGCGCCTGTGTCTTGGCCTTGCTGCAACAGGTCGGGAGCATCCTTGGTGACCATGTTTACCGTCCCGCCAAAGCCGCCGTTTCCGGTGAAGGGCGAATGTGGGCCTTTCTCCACTTCGACGCTTTTGATCAGCTCGGGCTCGATAAAGACGGTGCCCTGCTGGTAGCGCTCGAAACCGGACTTTGGTGCGCCGTTGACGGTCAGTGGCACGTCTTCGGCATCTCCCATACCCCAGATATTTATGCTTTGCCCACCGGGTTTTGGCGATCCCATCATGCTTATCCCGGGCAGGGTAGCGATCAGGCTGGGAATGTTAGCCGGCTGGCGACGGTCAATGTCTTTCTGCGACAGGGTTGAGCGGCCAACCGTGCTGGAATCCACCTGCGCGCCGTCGCCAACAATGCTCAAGGCGCTCAGGGTAATGCCTTGTTCGTTGGTCGGCACTTCACTGGCGCGCACAACAAAGGTGGTGTCGACCTTGACCAAGGTAAACGCGCTGTTTTGCAGCAAATGGCGGATGGCGTCTTCGGGGTTGAACTGGCCGCTGAGTGCAGGCGCTTGCACATTGCGCAGCAGGGTTTCGTCGAACAACAGCTGCACTTGGGTTTGCTGTGCAACCTGGCTTAGCGAAGTGGCCAACGGCTGAGCGGGCAGGTTGAGTGCGAAGGTCTGTGCCTGGGCTTGCAGGCTAAACGCCAGGCACAGCGCCGTGAGCGTAGGACGGGTGTAGCGGAAATGGATGCTGTGGTGCACGCGAAACATGAATTCCCCCAATGGCAACTAAGGCCGAAAAAGGTCCGCGTTCAGAACGCAGACAGAGGGAAGACGCGGCACCCCAGAAAACCCTCATATGCGAATAGCAAATATTCGCATCTATTTTTTGCGGGGCAGAATTCGTGCGCTGCCATCGCCGAGAATCACGGTTTTAACCGGCAGTAGTGCGGGCAGGGCACGCAAGAGAGCGTCGGGGTCATTGACGTCCAAGCTGCCCGAGACTTGGTAATTAGCCAGCGCTGGATCGCTTAACTGCACGGGCTGATTGCGATACAGCGCCAGTTCATCGACCAAACTGGCCAGGTCGCGGTTACGGAAATACAAATGCCCGCTGCGCCAATCGGCCACTTGGTTGGCGTCCAGCGTGCTCTGTTGTACCCGGCCGCTGCGGTAGTCATAGCTGGCGCGTTGCTCGGCAGTCAGCAGGGTGGGTTGACTATCCGGCGTTGGCAGCAGCGCCACCTGGCCATGGGCGACGGTCACCACCAGCTGCCGTTGGCCACGGCGTACATCGAACCCGGTTCCCACCACACGCACCTGCGAGTCACCGGAGTGCACCCACAGTGGCCGCTCTTTGTCGGCGGCCACGTCGATATACAGCTGGCCTTGCAGCAAGTGAATGTCGCGGCGCTGGGCGCTGAAGTCGATTTTCAGCCGGGTATTGGCGTTTACAAACAGGGTGCTGCCATCGGGCAATTGCACTTGGCGAATGCCCTTGGTTTGCGCAGCGATCTGCTGTTTGTACAGCGTTTGCGGTGCACCGAGGTTCATCGTCAGCAAGGCACAAAACAGCGCCGCCGCTACGGCCAGGGCTGGTCGGCGAACCCGCTTGCGCCGCTGCGCCAGCAGGGTATTCGGCTGGCGCTGCTGACGCAGTTCCGCCATTTGCCCCCATAGCGTTTCGAATTCGGCATAGGCCTTGGCGTGCGCCGGTTCTGCTAACCAATGGGCAAAAGCCTCCGGGTCGGCGTTGGCGCCGCGGTTACGGCTAAACCAGGCGGCGGCCTGGGCGTCGACGCTGTCGTCGAACGGCGTTTCCACGGACGCGTTCATGGCTGCGGCTCCTCGTTCGCATCCTGTTCCAGCCGGCGCTTGCAGTGCAGCAGTGCAGAGGCGATATGTTTTTCCACCATGCTTATGGATATACCCATGTGCTCGGCGATTTGCGCCTGACTCATGCCGTCAAAACGGTGCAGCATAAGCGCTTCGCGGCGGCGCGGTGAAAGCTCGGCCATTACCGCGCTGAGCCGCTGCACATGCTGTTGCTGCTGCGCCCGGGCCAGCGGTTCGTTGCTCTGTGTGCTGTTCACCTGAAGCTCAACCTCGCTGCTGTCCGGCAGTTGCTCTACAAACAGCGTTTGCCGCACCTTTTGTCGGCGCCAGTGATCACGCAGCAAGTTGCGCGCCATCTGAAACAGAAATGCGCGCGGCTGCTCGACCTTGGCCTGATCGCGGTAGCCCAGCCATTGGGTAAACACGTCCTGGGTCATGTCGGCCGCATCGCTGGCGTTATCGGTGCGTTTGCGCAGGTAATGCAGAATGTCCGCATAGAAGCCGCGATAGGTTTGCGCTTCATTGGCATCAGGTTTGCGGTGCGACATGTACTTCCTTTTCACAGACGGCGGAGCAGGGCGGCGGCGATCTTATCGAGAATGGTTGTCATTTGTCGCGTGCGAAATGCGTTTACGGCAAATAATCTATTTCGGCCAAAACGACTTTCTTGCCGCACAGCTTTCTCTTAGCGCCTCATCTGGCTAAGCTCGGCGTCTGCTGCTGCCTCTATCCAACTGCCGAGAGTTCTCTATGCCCCAGCAATGGCCCGCCGCCGATATCGCCCGGTTGATCCTCGACGGCTTCGACGACTATCGCGAGCATTTCAAACAGATCACCGACGGTGCCCGCGCCCGTTTCGAGCAGGCGCAGTGGCAGGAAATTCAGCAGGCCTCGGCCGCGCGGATCAATTTGTATGAAGAAAAAGTCAGCGAAGTTGGCCAGCGCCTGCACCAAGCCCTGAAAGACGAAGTGCTGCTCGACGTGCACCTGTGGCCGCTGGTGAAAAGCGCCTATATCAACCTGATCGACACGCGCTTTGACGATGAGCTGGCGGAAACCTGGTTTAACTCGATTTTCTGCGGCCTATTCAGCCACGACCTGATCAGCGATGGCTGCATGTTTATTCACACCACGCGGCCCTCGTTGCGCCGCCACGAACGCGGCGCGCAAACCCGCAGCTATATGCCCCAGGTCAACCTGGCCGGCATGCTTGAGCAGGTGTTTACCGACTACAGCTTTAGCGTGCCCTACGAAGATTTGTCCCGTGACCTGGCGCGCCTGGAAGCCCAGCTGCGCACCAACTTGCCCGACTGGGTGTGCAAAGACCCGGAGCTGTGCATCGAGCTGTTCTCCTCGGTGCTGTACCGCAACAAAGGCGCCTATCTGGTCGGCCGTATCTACACCCGCGACGAACAATGGCCGCTGGTGATTCCGCTGCTGCACCGCGAGCAGCGCGGTATTCAGGTTGACGCCTTGATTACCGACGAAGCCGAAGTGTCGATTATCTTCTCCTTCACCCGCTCGTATTTCATGGTCGATGTGGCGATTCCGGCGGAGTTTGTCGGCTTTCTTAAACGCATTCTGCCGGGCAAACATATCGCCGAGCTGTACACCTCGATTGGCTTCTACAAACACGGCAAATCCGAGTTCTACCGCGCGCTGATCAACCACCTGGCCAACACCGACGACCGCTTTATCATGGCCCCCGGCGTGCGCGGCATGGTCATGAGCGTGTTTACCCTGCCGGGCTTCAACACTGTGTTCAAAATCATCAAAGACAAGTTCTCGCCGTCGAAAAACGTCGACCGCGCCACGGTGATTGAAAAGTACCGCATGGTGAAAAGCGTCGACCGGGTAGGGCGCATGGCCGATACCCAGGAATTCGCCGACTTCCGTTTTCCCAAGTCCAAGTTCGACCCGGATTGCCTGGCCGAGCTATTGGAAGTGGCGCCGTCTACCGTTGAGCTGGAAGGCGAAACCGTGCTGGTGCGCCACTGCTGGACCGAACGGCGCATGACGCCGCTGAATATCTACCTTGAACACGCCAACGAAGCCCAGGTGCTTGAAGCACTGGAAGACTACGGCCTGGCCATTAAACAGCTGGCCGCGGCGAATATTTTCCCTGGCGATATGCTGCTGAAAAACTTCGGCGTGACCCGTCACGGCCGCGTGGTGTTTTACGACTACGACGAAATCTGCGCCCTCACCGAAGCCAACTTCCGCGTGATTCCGCCGCCGCGTTACGAGGAAGACGAAATGTCCTCCGAGCCTTGGTATTCCATTGGCCCGCTGGATGTGTTCCCCGAAGAGTTCCCGCCGTTTCTGTTTGCCGACATGGGCCAGCGCAAGCTGTTTAGCCAACTGCACGGTGACCTGTACCAGGCCGATTACTGGAAGAGCCTGCAAGACGCGATTCGCGCCGGCAAAGTGATCGACGTATTCCCCTATCGGCGCAAAGAGCAACTGAACTAAGCGGCTATGCCTGAGGCGATTTTCTCCCGCTCCTCGTGGCTTAACTCGCTGCATATGTCGACCTTGACGGTAGCGATGTTGGGCGCCGAGGGGCATAGCGTCGACGCGGTGCTGGCTGGCAGCGGGATTTCCGAAGACGACCTGCGCAGCATGAAACGCTTGATCGGCCCGGGGCAGGAGCAGCAGGTATTTGCCAATGCCGTGCGCCTGAGCCCGGAGCCGGCGCTGGGTATGCGCATGGGGCTGCGCACGCGTATTTCCGCCTATGGCTTACTCGGCTACGCCTTGCTCTCGGCCCCGACCTTTGGCGATGCCTTGCGTATTGGCTTGAGCTACCCGGTGCTGCTGGGCACTTACTTCAACCTCGGTCTGAAAATCGAAGGCGACACGGCCTGGTTAGTCGCCACCGGCTATGGCGAAGACGAGGCCCTGCGGCCGTTTAACGTGGAATTGTGCTTGGCCTCGCTCAAGGTGGTCTGCGCCGACTTGCTTGGCCAGCCGCTGCCGCTAATGGCCGCACAGTTCGACTACGCCGAGGCGCCAGGCCAGGCCCAGGCCTATCGGCAGGGTTTCGACTGCCCCCTGCACTTCAAACAAGCGCGCAACGCCATCGGCTTTGCTGCCCACTGGCTTGACCAGCCATTACCATTGGCCGACCCCATCACCCACCAGGAAATGCTCGACCAATGCCGCCGGCAAAACGCCGAACTGGCCGCCAACCGCGCCTGGCTGGAACGGGTGCGCGAACTGTTGGCCGAACGCCTGCAAGCGCCGCCAGGCCTGGAAGAGCTGGCCCGGCAAATGAACTGCTCGGCACGCAGCCTGAGGCGCTACCTGCAACAGCAACACACCAGCTACCAGCAACTGCTGGATGAGCTGCGCTTTAATCGCGCCAAGGAACTGTTGCAACAGGGTGACCTGCCCATCTACCGCATCGCCGAACTGCTCGGCTTTAGCGAAACCGCCAGCCTGCGGCATGCCTTCCAGCGCTGGAGTGGGCAGCCACCGAGTTATTTCCGGGTGTAAGCCCAACGGCTGTGCCGAAACCAAAACATCCTCGATCCCGTAGGGTGCGCTGTGCGCACCAAGCGATTTGCGCGTGTACACCGTGGTGCGCACAGCGCACCCTACAGATCCGCGATGTACGTTTGGCCAATTAAATTGGCCGTTTCGATCCCCTTTTGGCCGCCCACAGCGTTCTTCTGTTGCCAAGCCTGTGCCCACAATGCCTGCACAACAACACTGATGAGGAGCGCCCCCTATGTTGACCGTCTACAGCGACGACCACCGTTTGCATCATGGCCAGTCAGAACTGGTCGATGGCCAACTGCAGCCGTGCTTCGAAATGCCCAGCCGCGCCGATACGGTGTTGGCGCGGGTAAAACAGCAAAACCTCGGTGAAGTGATTGCGCCCAAGGATTTCGGCCTGGCACCTATCGCACGCATCCACGACGGCGCGTACCTGACCTTTCTGCAAAATGCCTGGTCGCGCTGGGCTGCTGAAGGCCATAACTGCGATCTGTTGCCCTCAACCTTTCCCGCCCGCCGCCTGCGCCGCGACGGTCCCATTCCGCGCGCCTTGATCGGTGAACTCGGCCACTACTGTTTCGATACCGAAGCGCCAATCACCGCTGGTACCTGGCAGGCCATCTATAGCTCGGCACAAGTGGCACTTACCGCCCAGGACCATATGCGCAACGGCGCGCGCACGGCGTTTGCCCTGTGCCGTCCGCCGGGTCACCACGCCGGCAGCGACTTTATGGGCGGCTACTGCTTTCTCAATAACGTCGCCATCGTCAGCCAGGCGTTTCTCGACCAGGGCGCCCAGCGCGTGGCGATTCTTGATGTCGACTACCACCACGGCAACGGCACCCAGGAGCTGTTCTATACGCGCGGCGACGTGCTGTTCGCCTCCATCCATGGCGACCCGTTGGACGAATACCCGTACTTCCTCGGCAACGCCGATGAGCGCGGTGAAGGTGCGGGCGAGGGCTGCAACCATAACTACCCGTTAGCCCTGGGCAGCGGCTGGAAAGAGTGGAGTGCGGCGTTGGACGATGCCTGCGAAAAAATCGCCGCCTATGCCCCAGACGTAGTGGTGATTTCCCTGGGCGTCGACACCTACAAAGACGACCCAATCTCGCAGTTCAAACTCGACTCGCCGGACTACCTGAAAATGGGCGCGCGTATCGCCGCACTGGGGCTGCCAACTTTGTTTGTGATGGAGGGCGGTTACGCGGTGGAAGCCATCGGCGTCAACGCCGTCAATGTGCTGCAAGGCTATGAGGGCGCGGCCCATGACTAAGCCAAAATTGCTCAGCCTGGCCCTCACCGCAGCTCTGCTGGCTAGCGCTACGGCAGTGGCTGCCGAGCCGGTGGTACGCATCTACAACTGGTTTGACTATATCGGCCCAGACACCCTTAGCGGCTTTAAAAAAGAAACCGCCATTGAGCCCAAGTACGACGTTTACGACAGTAACGAAGTACTCGAAGCCAAGCTGCTGTCCGGCCATTCCGGCTACGACCTGGTGGTGCCCAGCGACAGCTTTTTGCCCAACTATATGAAGGCCCAGGTGTTCCAGAAACTGGACAAGAGCCAGCTGCCCAACTGGAAAAACCTCAACCCCGAATTGCTGAAAGTGTTGGCCGCCAAAGACCCTGGCAACGACTACGTGGTGCCCTATATGTGGGGCACCAATGGCATCGCCTATAACGTCGACAAGGTCAAAGCCATTCTTGGTAATGACGCGCCGCTGGATTCTTGGGACTTGCTGTTTAAACCGGAGATTCTCGCCAAGCTCAACCAGTGCGGCGTGGCCTTTCTCGACGCGCCTACTGAGGTGATTCCGGAAGTGCTGCAGTACCTCGGTTTGTCGCCCAATAGCCATAACCCCGAGGACTACAAAAAGGCCGAAGCGCACCTGAATAAACTGCGCCCGTCGATCACTTACTTCAGCTCGTCGAAGTTTGTCACCGACCTGGCCAATGGCGATATTTGCGTGGCGTTGGCTTGGTCGGGCGGCGCCATGCAAGCGGCGGCGCGAGCCAGGGAGGCGGGCAATGGCATTCATATCCAATACCGCATTCCGAAAGAGGGCACGGCAGCCTGGTTTGACGTGCTGGCCATTCCCCGCGATGCGCAAAACATCGAGCAGGCCCATGCCTTTATCAACTACCTGCTGCGCCCGGAAGTGGTGGCGCCGATCTCCGATTATGTGTCCTACGCCAACCCTAATCAGGCGGCGGATAGTTTGATCAGCTCGGAACTGCGCAATAACCCTAACGTGTACCCGCCGGCGGAGATGCAAGCGAAGCTCTACAGCGTGGAGATGTTGCCGCCGGCCCTGGAGCGTATTCGCACGCGCACCTGGACCAAGGTGAAAACTGGCAAGTAAGACGCGGCGTTATTCGCCGATGACATCCGCCATCAGCCAATCGCGAAAGGCCGTGACCAAGCTGCTGCTACCCGCGCGGTGCAGCAGCAGGTAACGCCGCTCCTGGTTGGCGCTGATGGGCGAGAGCGGCACCAGGTAGTTACTGGCCAAGTCCTGCTCAATCAACGCCGTTGGGCACAACGCCACGCCGTGGCCGGCGATGGCGGCGGTGCTCATCAGATTGAAATCCTCAAATACGATGCCGCTGTTCAGCGCCGGTGCGGGCAGGCCGGCGGCGTCGAACCACGCCTGCCAACCGCGTGGGCTTTCGTCGTGTAGCAGGGTCAGTTGTTGCCAGTCTGCCGGGTCTTCCAGTTGCGCCAAAAGGCTTGGGCTGCATACCGGGCGCGTCTCGCCGCTGAGCAGCGGCAGGCTTTCATAGGGGCCTTGATAGGGGCCGTCCCAATGGCGAATCAAGATGTCGATGCCTTCGTCGATGCGCTCGGCAGTCTGCGAGGCATAGACAATGCGCAACTGCACCTCGGGGTGGCGGCCGGCAAAGGTCGGTAGCAGTGGGATTAGCCAGCGCGAAGCCACAGACGGCGTGCAGGCCACCACCAGGGTCGATTGCTGGCCTTGCTCTTGCAACCGCGCGCAGGCCATGGCCATGGCATCAAACGCGCCGCTTAAGGATTGCGCCAACTGCGCACCGGCCTCGGTGACGGTTACGCCACGGCCGCTTTTCACCATCAATATCTGCCCAAAATGGGCTTCCAACTGCTTGAGTTGGTGGCTGATGGCCGGGTGTGTGACGTTTAACTCGGCGGCGGCTTTGCCTACGCTGTGCAAGCGGGCGGCAGCTTCAAAGGCGCGCAGAGCGGCGAGGGGCGGGAGTTTGCGCATGGGTGCTGTTCGCTGGCTGGACTGGTTAGTAAAACTAACGGGTTTTGCTAATAAACGTCACTTGTTGTTGCTCGGCTTGAGGCTCTAGATTCGCTGGTGATCTGTAGGGTGTGCTGTGCGCACCAAACGATTGCCGCGTTTGCGCAATGGTGCGCACAGCACACCCTACGGACCGAAGTGTCCGTAGGAGCGAGCTCTCTCGCGGAGCCTTGATCTTCTAATTGGTCAATAAAAGGAACCCACCATGCCCAAGGCCTACAAAGACTACCCAGCCGCTTACCAAGTCAGCAAAGGCTCGGCCCTGCAGGTGGACGAAGCGTTTTACCAGCGCATCCGCGAGCAGCAAAACGCCCGCACGCTGATCGACAGCTTTGAAATCCCGATCCGCACCGGCCGCGCCTGGAACGTCCCGGCCGGGCATGTATTCCGCATCACCACCCCGGTGGGCCCGCAAGTTGGCGACTTGAATATCTGGAATGCCAACGACCCGCGAGAACGCCTGTGGGCCGCGCGCACCCGGCAACTGCAAGGCGCCCACGTCAGCACCTATGACCGCCTATGGTCGAACCTGCCGTTCCTGCGGCCGCTGGTGACCATCACCGACGACAGCCTGGCCGCCTATGGCATCGACGAACACGGCGGCCGTTTGCACGACCTGCTCGGCACCCGCTGCGACCCCTACGTCAACAAAATGCTCACCGGCGAAGACTTCCATCACCACTGCCATTCCAACCTTACCCGCGCCGTATTGCCCCACGGCCTGACCGAGTTTGATGTGCACGACGTGCTGAACGTTTTCCAATGCACCGGCCTGAATGACGACGACCTGTACTTTATGAAAGCCTGCCCGGCAAAGCAGGGCGACTACTTGGAGTTTTTTGCCGAAATCGATTTGCTCTGCGCATTGTCCACCTGCCCAGGGGGCGACCTGTCCCTGCCGATGTGGGGCCCGGAGGCACAAGACCCGCTAAGCGTTTGTCGCCCGCTGGGGGTTGAAATCTATACACTCGACGCCGCGTTGTTGGACGGCTGGCAGCAACCTGAGCGCGCTGCTTACAAAGGCCAGCATGGCTTGCAGATTCAAGCGCCAGCGTGGGAGCGATAGGAGAACGAAATGCCACTGCTAAATTGCGATATCGGCGAAAGCTTTGGCGCCTGGTCCATGGGCCTGGATGCTGAGGTAATGCCCTATATTGACTGCGCCAATATCGCCTGCGGCTTTCACGCCGGTGACCCCGGCAGCATGCGTAAAACCGTGGCCTTGGCGCTTGAGCACAACGTGCGTATTGGCGCCCATCCGGCCTATCCGGACCTGGTCGGTTTTGGCCGCCGCTCCATGGCCTGCTCGGGGCAAGAAGTCATCGACATGCTGCATTACCAAATCGGCGCCTTGGCCGGCGTGGCTCGCGCGCAAGGCGGCCGGGTGGAATACGTCAAACCCCATGGCGCGCTGTACAACGACATGATGAGCGATGCCCAGCTGCTGCGTGCGGTGTTTCAGGCTGTGGCCAGTTATGGCGATGGCCTGCGCCTGATGCTGATGGGCCGCGCCGATAACAGCCTGGCGCACTCGCTTGCCGCTGAGTTCGATGTGCCGCTGTGGTTTGAAGCCTTTAGCGACCGCGCCTATGACGGCAACGGCAACTTGGTCTCCCGCCGTCTGCCCGGCGCGGTGCACCACGAACCCGAGCGTATCGTTGCCCAGGCCGTGCAATTGGCCAAAGGCCAACCCTTGACCGCTACCGATGGCAGCCTGCTGCACCTGCAGGTCGACACCCTCTGCGTGCATGGCGACAACGCCGGCTCGGTGGCTGCGGTGCGGCGTATTCGTGAAGCGCTTGATGGCTTGCACCCGGCATGAAGGTGCGCGTCGAGGTGGTCGCCATCGATTGCCTGATGGTGCGCCTGTTCGATGAAATTGATGAAGCCCATATGCCTTGGCTGCTGGCCGCCGCGCAGCGTTTGCGTGCGGTGTTTGCCGAGGGCTTGATCGACCTAGTGCCGTCTTACACCACGCTGATGCTGCACTACGATTTGCAGCGCATCGGCTCGGTGCAGGCGCGGGCGCTGATCGACGAGGCACTGCGCGATTTGCAGCCAGCGGGCGAGGGCAGTGGTCGCCGCCATAGCATTCCGGTGTGGTACGACCCGCAAGTGGGGCCGGAGTTGCACCTGCTGGCGAACCGCACTGGGTTGTCGATCAGCCAAGTCATCGAACTGCACAGCAACCACGAATACCAAGTGTTCGCCCTCGGCTTTGCCCCAGGGTTTGCCTATATGGGCCTGGTCGACCCGCAGCTGGCCGCACCACGCATCAACACCCCGCGTAAACGCGTCACCAAAGGCAGCGTCGCCCTGGCCGAACGGCAAACCGCTGCTTACCCGCAAACCTCCCCAGGCGGCTGGAATGTACTGGGCCGCACGCCGAGCGCCTTGTTCGACCGTAGCCTCGACGGCTACAGCCTGCTGCGACCTGGCGACCGCGTGCGTTTTGCGCCGGTCAGCCACGCCGAATTTCTCCGCCTGGGTGGCGACGACACGGCGCTGGAGGCACTGCCATGAACGGCCTGTTGATCGAACACAGCACACCGCTGGTGCAATTGCATGACGCCGGCCGTTTTGGCGTGCGGCACTTGGGCGTTACTCAGGGTGGGGCGGCGGATTGGCTGTCGATGTCCTGGGCCAATTACCTGCTTGGCAATCCGCTGGATGCAGCGGTAATAGAAATCTGCCTGGGCGGCTTGGACGTTCTGCTGCAACGCGCCACCTGCTTAGCCATTACCGGAGCCGACCTGGCGGCGACGCTGGATGGCCAACCGCTTGTACCTTGGCAAAGCGTCAACGTACGCGCTGGCCAGCGCCTGCGTTTCGCCCATCCCAAACAAGGCCTGCGCGCTTATCTGGCGGCGCCTGGCGGCTTTAACTGCCCGCCAACGTTGGGCAGTTGCGCCACCGTCAGCCGTGAGGAATTAGGCGGCTTGCACGGCGATGGTCAGGCGCTGATCGCTGGTGATGAGTTGAATTGGCCAGGCGAAGCGCCCACCCCGCGGCAACTGGAAAAACGCCTGGTCCCTGATCTCAGCTTAAACACGCCGCTTGACCTGGTACTGGGCGCACAAATTGGCGACTTCAGCGGCCAAGCCTTATTCGACCTCTTTAACCGCCCCTGGCAACTCGACACCCGCGCCGACCGCATGGGCATCCGCCTGCTAGGCCCGACCTTGCACTACCAAGGCAAAGCACTGATCTCCGAAGGCATTCCGCTCGGCGCCATCCAGGTGCCACCGGACGGGCAGCCAATCGTCCTGCTCAACGACCGGCAAACCATCGGCGGCTACCCCCGCGTCGGCGCACTAACCCCTCAGGCCCTGGCACGGCTGGCACAAGCGCAGCCGGGGGAGCGCTTACTGTTGGTGCCGGTATTGCAGGCCAATGCCGAAGCCAACCACCTGCGGGTGTTGCAGCAGTGGCAGTGCAGGTGATTGCCCCTGTTGTGCCGGCCTGATGATGGGCGGCCCGCTGGGCTCAGCGTACGCGGACCAAAGCAACCTACTGAGCGTTGCTGGCCGATAACTCCACCGCTGCATCCAAACGCAGCCGTTCGTTTTCGTTGAACTGCTCGTTGGCCAATTGCTGGATGGCGCTTTGTTTGTCGCCGTCGCTTAGGCCTTTCTGGTTTTCGATCTGTGTTTTGGCGGCCGCAAAGCTGACGATGCGTTGTTTCCAGCCAGCGCGTTGCTGGTCGAGGGCTTCCAAGCGTGTGGTGGCTTCAGCGCCGACCAGTTGCTGGCGCAAGGCGCGAACTTGCTCGGCGCTAGCGCCTTGAGCACGCAGCTGTTCGGTTTGGGTGTGCAGTTCGTTTTGCAGTTGCGGCAGTACGCTTTCTTGCAAGTCCTCCGGCAAGCCGGCACGCAGTTGGTCCAGGGCCGCGCCTTTGGCGGCAGCGTCGAGTTTGTCGTCGTGTTGAATGGCCAGGCGCTGCAGGGTGAATTGGTTATAGGCCTCTTCGCCAGCAAAGAAGGCTTGATGCGCCTCGGCGCTGAACAGCCTGGCGCGCAGGGCTTGTACGGCCGTTTCGCGCTGGCGCAGGGCGTCGAGGTTGGCCAGTTGCGGCAGGTCTTTTTCCAGCAGCACCAGTTCGCGCTTGTAGTCGATGTACTGGTTCAGCAGTGCTTGCGCTTGTTCTTGCGCCGGCTGCGGTAATTGGCTGGCGATATAGGCGCGCAGGCGTTTGACGCTGTCTTGCAGGGATTCCTCGCCATAGGAGCTGAGGAAGTAATCGAAAATGCGGCGGATGTCGCCGGTGATCAACAGATTGCCGGCGCCATCGACCTGAAAGCTGCCGTCTACTTGCGTGCCTTTAAACGATGGCGGCAAGGGGGCGAGGGTGGCGGGTAGGGGGGCGATCTGGGTGCTGACCAAATCAGTAGTAGTGGGCGTTTTTTTCGCCGCAGCTGGCGCTTTGGCAACCTTGGCAATGCTGGGTTCGTTCGGCGGTTCTACCGGTTGCAGATAGAGCATTACCCCCACGCAAATAGCAAAGGAGATGGGCAGCAATAGCAGCAGTTTTTTCATTGGTGTGTTTGCTCCAACAAGATGGCCTTGCTGACCGAGCCCAGCGTGGGCCCGGCCAGTGTCAGGGATTACAGGCCGACGTTTTTCAGGCGGTTGGCTTGTTGGCGATACACGGTGACCGGGTCGGTCTCGAACAGGCTGGTGAGGCCAAAGGTTTGGTTGACCTCGTCGAGGTGGTTCATGCGGTAGTCGTCACGAATCACTTGGCCCATGTGCGAGCTGCACTTGCCGACCAAGCCGTCGCTGGCTGCGCCTTTAAACGTGACGGCCGAGGCGCCGAGCAACAGATCGCTCGGGTCAAGCACGTTGGTCAGTGGGCTGGTGCCGCTCCAGGAGTAGTAGCGCACGCCATTCACGCTGTAGGCACCTTCGCCGCAGGCCGTGGTGGGAATGCCTTGTGGGTACTTGGCGTTAAACACTGCAGCGCCTGCCGAGTTCAGCGAGGTTAGCGCGCCTAGGGCGTTCTGCGGCGTAGTGCTGGAGCTGGCGGAGAGAAAGTTGATCAGTGCGCCGAGGCCATTGACGATGCCGGCGACCACGGTTTCGCCCGCCGAACCTGGCGGAATCTGGCGCAGGAAATCGGCAGTGGCCGAGCCTTTGTGCGGCCCGCCAACGCTGGTGGCCGAGGCAATCAGATCGGGACGCACAGCCGCTACATAACGGATGGTCGGGCCGCCATGGCTGTGGCCGATCAGGTTGACTTTCGGTTTGCCGCTGATGGCGACGATTTCTTCCACTTGCGCCAGCAATTGCTCGCCGCGTTTTTCCGAGGTGTCGAGTTGGCTGACTTCGGTGATGTACACCTTGGCGCCGTCGCTGCGCAGGGCTTTGGGAATGCCATACCAGTAGTCGATACCCAGAATGCTGTCGAAACCGAGCATGCCGTGGGCCAGTACGACTGGGTATTTGGTTTGCGTGTAACCGGTTGAAGCTGCATCGACCTGGTTGGAAATCAGCAAACCAGAAACAACGCAGAGGGCGAGCAGAGTTTTATTGTTGTTCATATGCGCTCTCGCAAGGGATGAATAAGGCAGTTGTCGCCATCCAGGGCAGCCCCCACGCCCATCCAAGGCGCGTACTACAGCGCAAGCGGTAGTACAGGATTCATGCCACTACAAGCGAAACGCCGGGCGTGGCTCTAAGTCGGATATATCCGGCATGTTTGCGTGTTTTGTCCGACAATTTCGGGTGTTTCCCCTGTTACTGGCTGAAACGGCGAGCGCGGCTTTTGGCCACTTATGCCCGGCTTCTCGGGCGCTGGTCGAGGTACAGCAGTGCGGTTTTTTTCCGGCTTATCGTGCCGAACCTAACCTAAGGTTGGGTTGGCAGGCGGGCGCAGGCCAGGCAGCCCAGGCTTGACGCCCAGAGGCTGCTTCCCTAGGATTGCCGCCAGCGCCGATTTAAACAGCTACTTGCGGGGCGCTACTGAAGACGGGACTACCCGCTTCCAAATACCGCTAAAGCGCTGGTTCGGTGTTGCCTCTCACCGCTGCCTGCACAGCTTCTGAGGCGAGAGACCCGTACATGAATGCCCCCACTGCTTTAAATACCCCCGTTACCCCTGCGCCACTGCCTGCTATCGCCCCATTGAATCTGCGCCCCTTATTGCGTCTGGCACCCATCACCAGCGGCTTGGCCCTGCGCAACCCAAAAATTCTCCTGGGCGGCAACCATCAGCCGACCCTAGTTCGTTATCTCGAAGGCTGGCCGAAACGCTGGGGCGCACCGCGTACATTTTTGATTCAGTTCGTGGCCAACGATGAATCGCTGCAACGCTTTGCTCGCGACAGCTTTGATTTGGCCGTGGTGCAGGCGCCCAGTGCGGAAAATCTGCAAGCCTGTGTGCGGGATTTGGTGCGGGTAGCGCGGCAAGGGCTGATTACTCGCCGCTAGGCGGTTCTGATTGGCGCGGGGGTGTTATGCACACCAAGGCGATTGTCGTGAAATCGCTTGGTGCGCATAGCGCACGCTACGTAGATCAGTTGTCGTAGCCGAGGTTGGGCGCCAACCAGCGTTCTGTCACCGCCAGATCTTGCCCTTTGCGCGCGGTGTAGCTTTCGATCTGGTCTTTATCGACTTTGCCCACGGCAAAATACTGCGCTTGCGGGTGGGCAAAGTACCAGCCGCTAACGGCCGCCGCCGGGAACATGGCGTAGTGCTCAGTGAGGAACACGCCGCTAACGCCGGCTTTAAGCTCTTCGGCCGTTGGGTCGAGCAGTTCGAACAGCGTGCCTTTTTCGGTGTGATCCGGGCAGGCTGGGTAGCCTGGGGCAGGGCGGATGCCTTTGTAGGCTTCTTTGATCAGTTCGTCGTTGCTCAGGGTTTCTTCCGGGTCATAGCCCCAGTAGTTTTTCCGCACTTGCTGGTGCAGCCATTCGGCGCAGGCTTCGGCCAGGCGGTCGGCCAGGGCTTTGACCATGATCGAGTTGTAGTCGTCGCCGGCATCCTGATAGGCCTTAGCCACTTCCTCGGCGCCAATGCCAGCGGTGGTGATAAAGCCGCCGACATAGTCGGTGATACCGCTGCTTTTCGGCGCGACAAAGTCGGCCAGGGAGAAGTTGGGCTTGCCGTCGGTTTTGATGATTTGCTGACGCAGGTGGTGCAGTTTAGCCAGCGGCTTGCCGTCGTCGCCGTACAGCTCCAGGTCGTCGTCTTGCACCTGGTTGGCCGGCCAGAAACCAAATACCGCGCGGGCTTTGATCAATTTGCCGTCGATCAGCTTGCTGAGCATTTCGCGGGCGTCTTTGTACAGCGAGGTCGCCGCTTCGCCGACCACTTCGTCGGTGAGAATGCGCGGGAATTTGCCGGCCAAGTCCCAGGAGATAAAGAACGGCGTCCAGTCGATGTATTCGGCCAGTACGTTAAGGTCGATATCTTCCAGCACCTTCACGCCAGTAAAGGTCGGCACGGTCGGCTGATAGTTGGCCCAGTCGAACTGCGGCTTTTTCGCCACCGCCGCGCCATAGCTCAAGCGCTCGGTGCGGGCGCTGCGGTTGGCGGTGCGTTCGCGCACTTCGATGTAGTCTTTGCGGGTGCTTTCAACAAAGCCGGCTTTCAGTTCTTTGGACAGCAACTGGGTGGCTACGCCCACGGCGCGCGAGGCATCGGTGACGTACACCACGGCATCGTTCTGGTACTTGGGCTCGATCTTCACCGCGGTGTGCGCTTTCGAGGTGGTGGCGCCACCGATCATCAGCGGCAGGGTAAAGCCCTGGCGCTGCATTTCGCGGGCAACGTGAACCATTTCATCCAGCGACGGCGTGATCAGGCCAGACAGGCCGATGATGTCGCACTTCTCGGCAATCGCCGTTTGCAGAATCTTTTCTGCTGGCACCATCACGCCCAAGTCGACGATGTCGTAGCCGTTACAACCGAGCACTACGCCGACGATGTTTTTGCCGATGTCGTGCACGTCACCCTTTACCGTGGCCATCAAAATCTTGCCTTTGGCTTCTGGCTTGTCGCCTTTTTCCAGTTCGATAAACGGAATCAGGTGAGCCACGGCCTGCTTCATCACACGGGCCGATTTCACCACCTGCGGCAGGAACATTTTGCCCTCGCCAAACAGGTCGCCAACGATGTTCATGCCGGCCATCAACGGCCCTTCGATCACTTCAATGGGCCGCGCAAACGACAGCCGCGATTCTTCGGTGTCTTCCACAATATGCGTGGTAATGCCTTTCACCAGGGCGTGTTCCAGGCGTTTATTAACGCTCCAGGAACGCCACTCTTCGGTCTCAGCTTCCTTAACGCTGCCATCACCTTTGTAGTTGTCGGCAATCGCCAGTAGGGCGTCGGTGCCGTTCGGGGTGCGGTTAAGCACCACGTCTTCCACGCAGTCGCGCAGCTCTTGCGGGATCTGGTCGTAGATCTCCAACTGGCCGGCGTTAACGATGCCCATGGTCAGGCCGTTTTTGATTGCGTAGTACAGGAACACCGAGTGAATCGCCTCACGTACCGGGTTGTTCCCACGGAAGGAGAACGACACGTTGGACACGCCGCCCGAGCTCAAGGCGTAGGGCAGGTTGTCGCGGATATAGGCACAGGCGTTGATAAAGTCGACGGC
This sequence comes from uncultured Pseudomonas sp., assembly GCA_964543145.1. Lineage (GTDB taxonomy): Bacteria > Pseudomonadota > Gammaproteobacteria > Pseudomonadales > Pseudomonadaceae > Aquipseudomonas. Next base: position 171,056 of record CAZIWV010000003.1, on the reverse strand, counting down.
GTAGTTGTTGTGCTCTTCGATGCCGGTGGCCACGGCAAAGATGTTCGGGTCGAAGATGATGTCTTGCGGCGGGAAGCCGACTTCGTCGACGAGAATGTCGTAGGAACGTTTGCAGATTTCGATTTTGCGCTGCTCGGTGTCGGCCTGACCGAGTTCGTCAAACGCCATCACCACCACAGCGGCGCCGTAGCGTTTGCACAGCTTGGCGTGGTGAATAAATTGTTCGACGCCTTCTTTCATGGAAATCGAGTTAACGATGCCCTTGCCCTGAATGCATTTAAGGCCCGCTTCGATCACTTCCCACTTCGAGGAGTCGATCATGATCGGTACGCGCGAAATATCCGGCTCGGAGGCGATCAGATTGAGGAAGGTGACCATGGCCTTCTTCGAATCGAGCATGCCCTCGTCCATGTTGATATCGATCACCTGGGCGCCGGCTTCAACCTGCTGCAGGGCGACTTCCAGGGCTTCGGTGTAGTTGTCCTCGCGGATCAGGCGGGCGAATTTGGCGCTACCGGTAATGTTGGTGCGCTCGCCGACGTTCACAAACAACGACTGGCGGTCGATGGTGAACGGCTCCAGGCCCGAGAGGCGGCAGGCTTTGGGAATATCCGGAATGACGCGCGGCTTGTACTTGGCTACTGCCTCGGCAATGGCCTTGATATGCGCAGGCGTGGTGCCGCAGCAGCCGCCGATGATATTGAGAAAGCCCGAGGCGGCGAACTCTTCCACCACCACTGCCATATCTGCCGGGCTTTCGTCGTACTCACCGAATTCGTTTGGCAGGCCGGCGTTGGGGTGGGCGGAAACGTGGGTGTCGGCTTTGCTGGCTAACTCTTCCAGGTACGGGCGCAGTTCTTTGGCGCCGAGGGCGCAGTTCAGGCCGACCGAGATGGGCTTGGCGTGGCTGATGGAGTTCCAGAACGCTTCGGTGGTTTGCCCGGACAAGGTGCGGCCCGAGGCATCGGTAATGGTGCCGGAAATCATGATCGGCAGTTCAAAACCCAACTCTTCGTACACGCCTTGCACGGCAAAGATCGCCGCTTTGGCGTTCAAGGTGTCGAAGATGGTTTCGATCAAAATCATATCCGCGCCGCCTTCAATCAGGCCGCGGGTGGCTTCGGTGTAGTTCTCCACCAGCTCATCAAAGGTGACGTTGCGGTAGCCTGGGTTGTTAACGTCGGGCGACAACGAGCAGGTGCGCGAGGTTGGGCCGAGCACGCCGGCGACAAAGCGCGGACGGTCCGGGGTTTCCAGGGTTTTCGCATCGGCCACTTGGCGAGCCAGGCGCGCGCCTTCAACGTTGAGCTCATACACCAGCGCTTCCATGCCGTAGTCGGCTTGGGACACTTGGGTGGCGTTAAAGGTGTTGGTTTCCAGGATGTCGGCGCCGGCATCCAGGTAGGCCTTTTCGATGGCCTGAATCACGTCCGGGCGGCTGAGCAGCAGCAGGTCGTTGTTGCCTTTAACGTCGCTCGGCCAATCGGCAAAGCGCTTGCCGCGGTAGTCCTCTTCCTCCAGGCGATAGCTCTGGATCATGGTGCCCATACCGCCGTCGAGAATCAGAATGCGCTCGCTGAGGGCTTGCTGAAGAGACTGGAGACGAGCGTGGCGATCGGACATGGAGGGGGTACCTGACAAAGCGCGGAATAAAGTGGGCGCGATAATAGCAAACGCGCAACGGCCTGGAGCGGGGTAGCGGTTTACATGAATTTTGCTCATGTTGGCTGGGCTGGAAAGCGAGCGCGGTGGCTAAATCAAGCCGGCTATTTTCCGTTTCCCCCACTAGAATGGCCGCTGAACTTATTTGGAGATGCTCTCCCATGGATGCGCTCGACGCTCTGCTCAACCGTGTTTCTGCCCCCCGTTTGATCGAACCTGCACCTGATCAACTGCAACGCCAAGTGTTGTTTCGCGCCGCACTGCGAGCGCCAGACCATGGCCAACTGCGGCCGTGGCGTTTTTTGACCGTGGAAGGGCGGGCGCGTAATCAACTGGGCGAGCTGTTTGCTTCAGCGTTGGGTGCCGATACCACTCCGGAGGCGCTGGCTAAAGCGCTGGCCATGCCGTTGCGGGCGCCATTGTTGGTGGTGGTGATTGCCCGCGTGCAAGAGCACCCCAAGGTGCCGGCGCAGGAGCAGGTGCTGGCCGCCGGTTGTGCGGCCCATGGCATTTTGCTCGCCGCGCATGCGCAAGGGGTTGGTGCGGTGTGGCGCACCGGCGATCTGTCTTATAACGCGCGGGTGGCCAAAGGCTTGGGCTTGGCGCCGAACGAACAAATCATTGCCTTCCTTTACCTGGGTACGCCGGAGCGCGAACTGCGTACGCCGGCAGATTTGCCGATTGATGAGTTTGTGCAGGCCTGGCCGTAAAGCCTTGCCTTCTGGATCCCCGCCTGCGCGGGGACGACGGTATTCCCCAAACGACGCCGTCATCCCCGCGTAGGCGGGGATCCAGCGCAAGTGGTCTTCCGTAGGGGGCGTTTCCCGGACGCTCCGGCAATCCTGCGCTAGGCTTGCAAGGCAGCGCAGCGTATGATGCGCGCCCGCTGGCGGTTTCGTCGGCGGACATAGCGTTAATACGCCGGGAGGTGCCCAGATGAGTGAGCAAGAAGAATACAGCCCAGCAGGGGAAAAACTGCAGAAAGTCCTGGCCCGTATTGGCATGGGTTCGCGTCGCGACGTTGAAGCCTGGATTGCCGAAGGTCGGGTCAAGGTTAATGGCAACCTCGCCACCTTGGGTCAACGCGTTGACCTGCATGACGCCATCGTTGTTGATGGGCGCCTGCTAAAACGCGAAGAAGCCAGCGAAGAAACCCGCCGCGTGCTGATTTATAACAAGCCCGATGGCGAGATCTGCACCCGCGACGACCCCGATGGTCGTCCCACCGTATTTGATCGTTTGCCGCGCCCTAAAGATGGCCGCTGGATCAATATCGGTCGCCTCGACATCAACACCACGGGCCTCTTGATGTTCACCACCGACGGTGAGCTGGCCAACCGCCTGATGCACCCTTCGTATCAGATGGACCGCGAATACGCGGTGCGCGTGCGTGGTGAAGTCGACGAAGAAATGATCGAGCGCCTGAAGACCGGCGTGATGCTCGAAGACGGTCCCGCACGTTTCACTGATATTCAGGAAGCCCCTGGCGGTGAAGGCTTTAACCATTGGTACCACTGCGTCGTGATGGAAGGCCGTAACCGCGAAGTCCGTCGCTTGTGGGAATCCCAGGGCCTGGTGGTTAGCCGTCTGAAGCGCGTGCGTTTCGGCCCGGTGTTTCTCACCTCTGACCTGACCATGGGCCGCTGGCGCGAAATGAGCCAACGCGAGGTGGATATTCTTGCCGCCGAAGTGGGCCTGACGTCGGTGCAGCAGCCTGGCATGAAGCTTAAAACCAAAGAAAAGCTCGACCGCTTGCAGCGCAAGTCGGCGAAGCCGGTTGGTCGTGGCGAACGTCCGGCACGCACCTTGCGCCCAGCTCACGATGCGGGTGCCGATCGTCCAGTGCGTGCGCCGCGTGGCGAAGGTGCTGAGCGTCCGGTACGCGCTCCGCGTGGTGAAGGTGCGGATCGTCCGGTTCGTACCCCGCGTGGCGAGGGTGCAGAGCGTCCAGTGCGCACACCGCGTGGTGAAGGTGCTGAGCGTCCGGTACGTGCACCGCGTGGCGAAGGTGCAGACCGCCCGGCGCGTACACCGCGTCCGGAAAATGGCGAGCGTCCACAGCGCAGCGGCCCGCGTCCGGATTCCGCTCCGCGCGGTCGTGGTACGCCAGTAGCTGAGCGTCCGAGCGACACCAACAAGAAGCGTCCTGCAGGCAAGCCTGTGCGGGTGGGTATCGAGTTGGCAGATCGTCCGGCGCGTAAGCCTGCGCCTAAGCGCAGCGGCCCAGCCGGTGGCGCGGGTCAGCGTCCAGGGTTTGGCCGTAAGCCTAAGTAGGTTTTGGCTAAATCGCAGTAATCGAGAAAGGGGGCTCCGCAGACTGTGTGAAAACCTAGCCATCTGCACGGTGCTCAAAGAAAATGCCCCGTATCGAAAGATACGGGGCATTTTTTATGGGCTATGTCCGAGGGGGATCTCGAGATCAGCGCGGTCTATTTCCCGTTTCCTCACAATAGCTGATTGCCCAGGATCACTTGGTTCGGGTGATCGACGCCTACGTCGGCAAACTCGACGCTGATGCGTTTTGGGTTCGAAAACGCGATTCCCAAGAGAACTGGCTGGCCTTCTTACGATTCCGCCCAAAAGTCGCGTTTGTCGCCACCTGCCGGCACTTTGTGCAGCTTTGCCGGCAGGCTGGCCTGATTGCAGGCGAGCTGGTTGTTATTGAAAGGAGCAAGTTTCCGGCAGTTGCTTCGTCGCGTAATCAGATGAGCCTGAAACAGCTCCAGCGTCAGGAGCAGGCGCAGGGAAAACGTATTTACTCAGTCGCGGGTTATTCCAACGGCCAGCCACTCCCTTTGCGCAAAGCGCCGACTAGCAGGTGCAAAGCTATGCAGCTTGAGTTCATTCGGACATGAACACTAATCCCAGCAGACGGTTCTCGCTCAGCCCGGATGCGACGGCTACCTCCCGGATGGACTGCTGCTCAGTTGCAACTATCCCATGCACCTTGAACCGCTCGATGAGATCACCTGGTTCTGTGTGAGTGACGCCCGCTAGAGAAGACAGGGGAGCATCGACTAAGGCTAACTCGATGGGTCTTTTCATCTGCGGACCTGTCATGCGTCCCCAGGAAAAGAGCGAAGCGACCAGCACACTTGTAAAGATGATCGCAGTGGTCTTGGTCGCTGCGGACTTGAAGTGGTTACTGAAAGGACGGAAGTTCGCCGCGATGTGTCCGGCGGCGCCGGCCAGGAAGAACCAGGAAAACCACTGATGCACCACAACCACCAGGCCACGATCCAACTCGAAGAACATCAGAACGCCGGTGGCCGACATCAATAGAAACGAGCTGATCGTCAGCGGCGTGGCCCAGGACCGCGTGTTGGGAAATTTAGGCATGGCTATTCACTCCAACTTTATCCAAATACTTTTCCAAGGCTGCGGTTTCCTTGGACGCGACGATTGCACCGATGTAGCCATCTGGACGAACCAGCATCCAGTCGCCGTGAAATGGCGAATAAGCGTCGGCGAAATGACCACCTTCATCAAGGAGATCGCCGCCTGGGCCAAAGACGTGGACGCGCAGCCCCGGACGCGCCGGCACGCTTGTGCGTGCGACGTTGTAGCCCAAGAGTGTCCAATGTGTGCCGCCGAACAATTCAAAGAGGCGGATAGACTGTCCTGCCGCACCGCATACTGGGGCATCAGGGGCGCGGTCCCCCGCGAGTAGTCCGCGACTACGCTCGGGAGCTTCCAGCGCAAGAGAGGATTTCGGATAACCGATATCGAGCTGCTGTGCCTCGCGGCCACGACGGTTCTCGCCTCGTTTGAGGGCATCAAGTAACTTCGTTGCAAGACCGAGCATGGCGGCCGCCACGGGCCGGCGTTCTTCTTCATAGCTACTAAGAAGCGCATCGGGAGCGCCGTTAGTGACAGCCGCCAGCTTCCACCCAAGGTTGTAGGCGTCTTGGATACTCGTGTTAAGCCCCTGGCCGCCGGTTGGCGGGTGAATGTGCGCGGCGTCGCCGACCAGAAACACGCGACCGTCCCGATAGCGATCCGCTAGACGCGCGTTCATGCTGTAGGCCGATGCCCAGGCGACGGAGTTAATCTGCACATCAGTGCGGCCGGTGCGCTCGGCTACCAACGCAGTCAGACCTGCGGCGGAAAGATCAACATCGCCTTCGAGGGGGATGGGTGCCTGAATCTGGAACAGCTCAGTGCCCGCTAACGGGCATAGTGAGAGCTGTCGTCCCATCGAACCCTCATTGAAGCGATGCCAGGCGTCGCGCTCTATGCCGTTGAGGATGACATCCGCCACGATGGCCCGGATACCCAAGGTTTTGCCTGGAAAGCCAATACCGAGCGCGCCACGCACGAAACTGCGGCCGCCATCAGCGCCGACGAGATAACGTGCATGGACAGTTTCGATCGCGGCGCTTGTGGCGATCTGCGCCGTCACGCCGTCGTCGTGTTGCTCGAATCCGACCAGCTCGCAGCCATATCCAACCTGCGCGCCGAGTTCGGCAAGGCGCTCCCGCATGACCCCTTCGGTCAGAAATTGAGGCACCATCAGCGGCAGGTGATAGGGCTCGGCGGGGGTGGGCTGCACATGCTCGAGCACTGCTGACTCTACATAGCTTCCGTCTTCGCGATATTCCCGTTGAGGCGGATAGACTCCACCGGCCGCGACAACGCGGTCGACGATGTCCTGGTCCTCGAAAATTTCCTGCGTACGCGGTTGAATGCCTTTACCACGCGAGCCGGTGAAGGGTTCGTTCATCTTCTCGATCAGCCGGAAGGGCACGTCGCGTCGCGCCAGCTCAATGGCAAGCGTGAGGCCGGCGCCGCCTGCTCCACAGATCAGAACATCGGTTGTCAGGGTGGTTGTCATCATCGCTCCATTGAGTGTATTATGCACGCAATCGGAGGCATTCTATGACGCCAAATAAAAGAGTGCAAGATGCACGCATGTCTGAGCAGTTGAAGGTGCTGCACGGCGCTCTAATAAGTATTGTTAGTGCGATGAACCGGCCGCAGCGCGACGAGAAACTGATCGAGGCCGCGGGTATCCGGGTCGACCGGGCGCTGTTCCCACTGCTTGTCGGAATCGAACGGCTGGGGCCGATCGGCGTGATGGAGTTGGCTGATCGCGCGGGGCGGGACTACACCACCGTCAGCCGACAGGTTGCCAAGCTCGAAAGCCTAGGGCTTGTGAAGCGGCAGGAGAGCGCCGCTGATCGCCGTGTGCGAGAGGCAGTCATCTCGCCACAGGGTAAGGAGATGACCGTTCGCATCGATGCCGCCCGCGAGCGGATCAGTCGTACGATTTTTAGTACCTGGGCGCCAGAGGACATCGAGGATCTTGTTCGGTTGATGCGGATGTTCGCTGACGCATTAGAGAAAGAGCCGGCAGAGGTTCCTGACGTGCAAAAGTAGAAGTCGCGTCCATGGGGCTTCGGCGTCTGCGTTGCTTTTTTTCCTGCAGCCGAAGGACGCCGTTTGGCCTGAGCGGCAGAGCGGCGCATAGCGAACAGTCCCCTCTTTCGAAAGCGATTAGAGAGGTGGGAGATCTTGGCGCGCCGCTCTTTGTCCGCACCGCTGTATGCCCGCATCGATGACTTAATAGCGAACATTGTTTATGAGCCTGTGCTCAAGACCTCTTTCAAAAAAAAGGGCTCAGTTTGAACTGAGCCCTTTTTTTATTGCTGCGTTAGATCAGTTACCCGCCCAGCGCTTCAGTACCAACGTGGCGTTGGTGCCGCCAAAGCCGAAGCTGTTGCTCATCACGTTGTTGAGGGTGACGTTTTCTTGGGTTTTGGTGGCAATCGGCAGGTCGGCGACTTCCGGGTCCAGCTCGTCGATGTTGGCCGAGCCGGCAATGAAGTTGCCTTCCATCATCAGCATGCAGTAGATCGCTTCGTGTACGCCGGCGGCGCCCAGGGAGTGACCGGACAGGCTTTTGGTCGAGCTGATTGGCGGTGCCTTGTCGCCGAACACGGCGCGCACGCCTTTGATTTCCGCGACGTCGCCCACTGGGGTGGAGGTGCCGTGGGTGTTCAGGTAGTCGATAGGGCCGTCAACGGTGGAAAGCGCCAGCTGCATGCAGCGGATCGCGCCTTCGCCGCTTGGGGCGACCATGTCGTAGCCGTCGGAGGTGGCGCCATAGCCGACGATTTCGGCGTAGATTTTCGCGCCGCGCGCCAGGGCGTGTTCCAGTTCTTCAACCACCACCATGCCGCCACCGCCAGCGATAACAAAGCCATCACGCTTGGCGTCGTAAGCGCGGGAGGCTTTTTCCGGGGTGTCGTTGTACTGGGTAGAGAGGGCGCCCATGGCGTCGAACAAGCAGCTTTGGCTCCAGTGTTCTTCTTCGCCACCGCCGGCAAACACGACGTCTTGTTTGCCTAGCTGGATTTGCTCCATGGCCTGACCGATGCAGTGAGCACTGGTGGCGCAAGCGGAGGAAATCGAGAAGTTCACGCCTTTGATTTGGAACGGCGTGGCCAGGCAAGCCGACACGGTGCTGCCCATGGTGCGGGTGACACGATACGGCCCAATACGCTTGACGCCTTTTTCGCGCAGGGTGTCGATGGCTTCCATCTGGTTGATGGTGGAGGCGCCACCGGAACCGGCAATCAGGCCGGTGCGCGGGTTGGAGATCTGCTCAGGCGTGAGGCCCGAGTCTTTGATCGCCTGTTCCATCGACAGGTAAGCGTAGGCCGCAGCGTCCCCCATAAAGCGGAACACCTTACGGTCAATCAGCTCTTCGAGGTTCAGGTCTACAGAGCCGGAAACGTGGCTGCGCAGCCCCATTTCGGCGTAGGACGGGTTGTGGCGAATACCGGCCCGGCCAGCACGCAGGTTGGCGGAGACGGTGTCTTTATCATTGCCCAGGCACGAAACAATGCCCAGACCGGTGATCACGACGCGACGCATGCGGATAACCCTTAAAAATTTTCAGTGGAAGTGAACAGGCCGACACGCAAACCTTCGGCGCTGTAGATCTCGCGGCCATCAACGCTCACGGTGCCGTCGGCAATTGCCAACACCAGGGAGCGGTTGATGGTGCGTTTGATGTGAATGTTGTAGGTGATTTTCTTGGCGGTCGGCAGTACCTGACCGAAGAATTTCACTTCGCCCGAACCCAGGGCGCGGCCGCGGCCGGGGTTGCCTTGCCAGCCAAGGTAGAAACCTACCAGCTGCCACATGGCATCCAGGCCCAGGCAGCCTGGCATCACCGGGTCGCCTTCAAAGTGGCAGGCAAAAAACCACAGGTCCGGGTTTATATCGAGTTCGGCGACTAATTCGCCTTTGCCGAATTTACCGCCGGTGTCGCTGATATGCGTGATGCGATCGACCATCAGCATGTTGGGGGCGGGCAGTTGCGCGTTACCTGGGCCGAATAGCTCGCCACGACTGCAGCGCAGCAGGTCTTCCCGAGTGTAAGCGTTCTGTTTGGACATGCGAGCTCCTCAATAATCCCCGTGCGGCAGGGCTAAGCGAATCATCTAGGCTGGTGGCGCGGTGCTTGAGCACATTCCGATTACATGGGTATGTAAGGGGCTTCTACCTACCAGCGTAGTCATAGACTGTTGCGTTGAAATGAAAGTCACAGACTCTGAGTACACATGTACACCCAGCGTTCCATTCACCGCTAAAACCTCAAGCGGGCCAGCTACTACGGCGCTGCTGACGCACTCTATCACTGTCAGCAGCTGCTGGCTTTTGCCAGGGGGCATTCAGTTTGTAACCCTATTACGACTTTATGACAGCTTGGCATGTTCCCTTTTTAGCTCGCGTTGTGACTACTCGCCAAAGGTCGGGGTGCCACCCAGGCCTGCAAAATACGTTGTAGGTCAGCGCGTTTGAAGGGCTTGGCCAGGTAGTCGTTCATGCCGGCTTGCAGGCAGGCTTCGCGGTCGCCCTGTAGGGCGTTGGCGGTCAGGGCAATGATCGGCAACGCGCTTCTATTGGGCAACCTGCGAATCTGCCGGGTGGCTTCGTAGCCATCCATCACAGGCAAGCGGCAATCCATTAATACCGCAGCAAACTCATGGCGTTCGACGCTGCGTAGCGCCTGGGCGCCATCGCCAACCAGGCTGACCTGATAACCGAGGCTGCGCAGCATGGCTTCGATCACCGTCTGGTTGACCGGGTTATCTTCCACCAGCAGCACCTTGTGGCCTTTGCCAGAGCTGGCTTCATCTACGCTCTGCTCGGCGGCGATCTCGGTCTGTCGAGCAAACGGTAGCGGAATTTCCAACGTGAAGATTGAGCCACGGCCTTCCTGGCTTTCAGCATTCAAGGTGCCGCCCATGCGCTCAGCCAGGGTGCGCGCAATCGGCAAGCCCAGGCCAGTGCCGCCGTAGCGGCGCGAGATGGAATTGTCGGCCTGCTGGAAGGCATCAAACATATGCTCCAGGCGCTCCGGCGAAATGCCAATGCCGCTGTCATGCACGGCGCAGCTAAACCACAGCACTTCGTTATCCAGCGCCTGCCAACGGGTTTCGATGCGGATATTGCCTTCCTCGGTGAACTTCAACGCGTTGCCGAGCAGGTTGACCAAGATTTGCCGAATACGCGTGGGGTCGCCTTTGACCACCAACTGCTCCAAGCCTGGCTGGGTGTCCAGTTGCAGCGCCAGGCCGCGCTGGTGCGCGCTGTGCTGAAACACTTGGGCTGAGCTTTGGATCAGCTCCAGCAGGTTAAAGGTGATGCGCTCCAGCTCCAGGGCGCCGCGTTCGATGCGCGAGAAGTCGAGAATGTCGTTGATCACTTTCAGCAAGTGTTCAGTCGATTCGGTGGCCAGCGCCGAATATTCGGCCTGCTCGTCAGTCATTTCTGTCGTTTCGAGCAACTGCAACATGCCCAGTACACCGTTCATGGGCGTGCGCAATTCGTGGCTCATCATCGCCAAGAAGTCAGACTTGGCGCGGTTGGCCTGTTCGGATTCCTCGCGCGCCTTAACCAACTGCGCGATGCTCTGTTGCTGCTCCAGGCTGGCTTTTTCCAGGCCGCTGGCGAGGTTGTTGATATGCCGGGCCAGGCCGCCGAGTTCGTTGTCATCCACCTCGGGCAGCGCGGTGCGGTAGTTACCAGCCTGAATCGCCTTGACCGCATCGGCCATGGTGCTGATCGGCTGAGAGAGGCGCAGGGCCAGGCGGCGTGCGACGAAAAAGGTCAGCAGCAGGGCAAACAACGCAAGCACGGTGGCCTTGAGCAGAATCGCTTGTTGCTGGCTGTTAAAGGCATCGTTGGACATACCCACCACCACGCGGCCGAGGTAGTCGTTGTCCAGGTGGTTGCCGCCATTGCCGGCGGAGTAGGGCAGGTCTTTGCTCAATGCCAAGCGTTGCAGGTGGATGGGCGCGTGGAAAATTTCCACTTGGCTGGCGCTCTTGTCCTGCGCTGCGGCTTGTTCCTCGTAGGCGAGGATATTGTCCTGGCGATCGCGCACTTCGATAAAACGCACATGGGGCGTATCGAGAGTGGCTTTGAGCAGGGTGTTAAGCACCTGGATATTGCCGGCAATCACCCCGTATTCGGTGGCCGGCGCCAACTGGTTAGCGATCAGTTGGCCGGTGTGATTGAGCTCTTGTCGCAGGTCTTGCAGACGTACAAAGGTAAAAAAACCGGTCAGCAGCAAGGTCAGCAGCAGGGCCGGGCCTACGCTGATCAGCTGTGTGCGGGTATGAATGTCCCATCCTCGGCGCAGGTTCATGGGCTCTGTGCTCTCCTTCGCTGCCATCGCATAAAACAACCTTGTTTATGCCTGGTGCTGCGGGACGTTATTTAAAGCGGGCAAGTCTACCTGTTCAAACGGCGCTCGGCGCGCCAGCTTTTGCCCAGTGGCGCCGGTTTTTGTTCAAGGGCCGCCAAAGGCTAGCGCGCAAACACTGGTCGCAGCGCGGTGGCTCCGTAATAATGCGGCCAGCCCGCCATGCCCCTATGGCTCACTACGGATCGGTTATGACAGCACAGCAACCTATTGCAGTTCTCGGCGGCGGCAGCTTCGGCACCGCCATTGCCAACCTTCTGGCCGAGAACGGCAACCCGGTGCGGCAATGGATGCGCGACCCAGAACAGGCCGAAGCAATCCGCACCAACCGGGAAAACCCGCGTTATCTCAAGGGCGTAAAAATTCACCCCAATGTGGATGCTGTGACCGACCTAGCCGCCACGCTGGATGCCTGTGAGCTGATCTTCGTCGCCTTGCCGTCCAGCGCGTTACGCACGGTGTTGCAGCCCTTCGCCGACGTACTCGCCGGTAAATTGCTGGTTAGCCTGACTAAAGGTATTGAAGCGCAGACCTTTAAGTTGATGAGTCAGATCATCGAAGAAATCGCCCCGCAGGCACGTATTGGCGTGTTGTCCGGGCCCAACCTGGCGAAAGAAATTGCCGCCCATGAGCTGACCGCCACAGTGGTCGCCAGTGAAGACGACGAACTCTGCCAGCGCGTGCAGGCCGCGTTGCACGGCCGCACCTTTCGCGTTTATGCCAGTAACGACCGCTTCGGGGTGGAACTGGGCGGTGCGCTTAAAAACGTCTACGCCATCATTGCCGGCATGGCCGCTGCGCTGGAAATGGGCGAGAACACCAAAAGCATGCTGATCACCCGCGCGTTGGCGGAAATGACCCGTTTTGCCGTAAAGCTTGGCGCTAACCCGATGACGTTCCTTGGTCTGGCGGGTGTGGGCGATCTGATCGTTACCTGCTCCTCACCCAAAAGCCGCAACTTCCAAGTGGGTTATGCCTTGGGTGAGGGCCTGAGCCTGGAAGATGCTGTAACACGTTTAGGTGAGGTGGCCGAAGGTGTTAATACGCTCAAAGTGCTTAAGGTGAAGTCTGAACAACTGCAAACCTATATGCCGTTGGTAACCGGCCTGCACGCCATCCTCTTTGAAGGGCGTACCTTGGCCCAGGTGATTGAGCGGCTGATGTTGGCCGAGCCGAAAACCGACGTCGACTTTATTTCCACCACTGGTTTCTAGAAGGGAGAGTGCTATGAGCGACAACTTCGAGCGCGAGTCCATTGGCTTGCGCATTGTCTGGATGCTGGTGTTCACCCTGTGCTGGCAGCTGGCGGCGACCATTTTGGGTTTTGTCGTGCTGCTGCAACTGGGCTATCGCCTGTTTTACACCGCACCGAATGCCAGCTTGCTGAGCTTTGGCGACAGCCTTAGCCAATACCTGGCGCAGATCGGCCGCTTCGGCACCTTTAACACTGACGAAAAACCTTGGCCGTTTGCCGATTGGCCAACGCCGCGGGCGCCGGATGGTGAGACCGCCCACAGCATTCCCCCGGCCCCGCACCCGGTGCGCGACGAAGAGCCCAAGCTCTGATGCGCTTGTGGTTATTGCGCCACGGTGAAGCCTTTCCTGAAGCGCCTACCGACGCTGAACGGCCGCTAACGCCCCACGGGCGGGAAGAGGTACTGCGCAGCGCGGTGCAGTTGGAAGGACGGCCGATTGCCGCCATCCTTGCCAGCCCATACCTGCGCGCCCAGCAGAGCGCCGAATTGGTGCGCAAGGCCATTGGCTTTCGTGCAGCGGTCGGTACCGCGCCCTGGGCAACACCCGAGAGCGACCCACGTGAAGCGTTGAGCTACCTGGATGAACGCGAAGAAGGGGAGATTCTCTTAGTCAGCCATAACCCGTTTCTGGGTGAACTGGCCGGGCTGCTGATTCACGGCCATCGCCAACAACCAGTGCCCCTGCGCACCGCGAGCCTGGTGGAGCTGGAAGGGGATTTTGCGGCGGCGGGGCTGATGAACCTGCTGGCGTTGGTGCACCCGCAATAACCAGGCGCGCCTGTTGGGCTTCGCTGTGCTCACCGCATGCGGACCGACCCAACCTACACGGACTCGTACGCGTGCGGTGAGCGCGGTGAAGCCCAACGCGCTGATTCAGCTACTGAGCTGCCGGCTGCCCGTCGGCGCTTGGCGCAACAACCTCTGCTGGCGTTTCTGTTATCGGTTGTTCAACCACCGGCGGCGCCGCTTGCAAGGTGGCGGCGTCTGGCGTTGGCGCTGTTGGCACGGGCGCCGGTTGGCTGATCGGCAACTCGGTCGCCATTGGCGCTACCACCGGCTCGGTCACTGGCTCTACTGCAGGTGCTGCGGCAGGCTCGATGACGGGTGTTACCACTTCCTGAATCGCCGGCGCGGTGGCCGGCGCCAGGGCTTGCGGTTCGGGAATGCCGAGGTCCGGTTCACTCACTGGTGCTTTTGCCGGTTCGGCAGTTTTTACCGGCGGCGGCAGGAACAATTCCACCAGACCAAAAAAACGTTCGTAAAACTTGGCTGACGATACGGTTTCGCTGGCCACCTTCACCAGCGAGTCATCGGTGGAGCCAATCGGCATCGACACCGAACCCAACACACCCACACCCAGGCTCGCTGAGTTGTTGAGCTTTTTCAGCGCATAACGGTCTTGTAGGGCGTTGGCGAACATCGTGGAGTGATGGTCGACCGTGCCAGCGTCTGTGCACACCACGTTAAACGTGATTTCCAGATGGTTGTCGCCGCTTTGCTGGAAGCTTTTATGGCCGCTGACCTGCTTGGGATCGCTGCTGGTAATGATGTAGCCCTGGCTGAGCAGGGCACGGCGCGCCGCTTCACAGGATTGCGCGTCGGTGGCGGCATAGTTGCGCGAGAAGGTGCCCGAGTCGGCGAAGTCTTCGTGCTCATATACGGCGGTGTTGTTCGAGCTACAGCCGGCAGCGCCTGCCAGCACCAGCGCCACAATGGCGCACTGCAGAGGAAATGCTTTAGACATGGAGGGTCCGAGCTAAAAAAATGCGTCGCGTATTGTGCCTCAGAAAACTCCCTGAGGGGACGCTGCATATATGACGCAGTTTTATGCCATAGCTTGTGCGTTAAACCGGCGGCTACAGTTCTAAACATTTCTCCTCTTGCGCGTTGCAGGTTTTGCGTGGAATAGTCCGACCAAGCAAGTGCTTGGTTGTTTCCCCACAAAAATAATTAGGAGGAGGCCCTGTGACTAATGCTGCAACGTTGCCCTTAGAGATTTTCTTCCAGCGCGAAGCGCGCCACCCGAACAAACGCTACATGGTTCAGCCGTTGCCCGGCGGGCAAATACTGGAGCTGAGTTGGTCGGACGTAGGCGACCAAGCGCGCCGCGCTGCCAATTGGCTGCGTGCCCAGGAGTTGCCGCAGGGCAGTCGCATCGCGCTGGTGTCGAAAAACTGCGCGCATTGGATCATTACCGATCTCGCGATCTGGATGGCCGGCCACGTGTCGGTGCCGCTATACCCCAACCTCACCGCCGAATCGGTGCGCCAGGTGCTGACCCACTCTGAAGCCGCCCTGGTGTTTGTTGGCAAGCTCGATGATTGGGCAACCATGGCCCCGGGCATTCCCGAAGGCATTCGCACCATCGCCTTGCCGTTGCACCCCGAAGGCACTTTTGACGTGCAGTGGAGCGAGCTGCAGGCCAGTACGCCAATCCGCGACAACCCGATTGGCGCTCACGACCAGCTTGCCACCATCGTTTACACCTCCGGCACCACCGGCACGCCCAAAGGGGTGATGCATAACTTCGGTAACTTTGCCTTTGCTGCCGGCCACGGTACCGACTTGTTCAAGGCCACCGAAGACGATCGCCTGCTGTCTTACCTGCCGCTGTGCCATGTCGCCGAGCGCATGTTTGTGGAGCTGAACTCGCTGTATGCCGGCGAGACGGTGTTCTTTGCCGAAAGCCTCGACACCTTTTTAGCCGACCTGCGCCGCGCAAGGCCTACGTTGATTTTTGGCGTGCCGCGTATCTGGACCAAATTCCAGATGGGCGTGTACAGCAAAATGCCCGCCGAACGCTTGGACTTTCTGCTGAAAATTCCTTTTATCGGTAAACGTGTCGGCCACAAAGTGCTTGCCGGTTTGGGCCTGGACGCGGTGCGCTACGCGCTCTCAGGCGCCGCGCCAGTGCCAGAAACACTGCTTAAGTGGTACCAGCGCCTGGGCCTGGATGTGCTTGAGGTTTACGGCATGACCGAAAACTGCGGCTATTCGCATATCTGCCGCAAGGGTAAAAACCGCCCAGGTTGGATCGGCCAGGCCAGCCCTGGCGTTGAAGTACGCATCAGCGAACTTGGCGAAGTGCAGGTGCGTAGCCCGGCGACCATGCAGGGTTATTACAAAGACCCCGAACGCACCGCCGAAACCATCACCGAAGATGGCTTTCTGCGCACCGGCGACAAGGGTGAACAAGACGCCGAGCACTACCTGCGCCTGACCGGGCGGATCAAGGAAATCTTTAAAACCAGCAAAGGCAAATACGTGGCGCCAGCGCCGATTGAAAACCTGCTGGCGGTGCACCCGCGTATCGAGCAAGTGTGTGTGGTGGGCGATGGTATGCCGCAGCCGATGGCGCTGTGTGTGCTCTCTGATGTAGGCCGTGAAGAAGCCGTGAATGGCGCGCGCCCGGCGCTGGAAGGTAGCTTTAAAACGCTGTTGGCCGAGGTCAATGCAGCGTTGGATAAACACGAGCAGCTCAGTGGCCTGGTGCTGATCAAGGAAGTCTGGGCCGTGGACAACGGCTTTCTGACGCCTACCCTGAAGATCAAACGCAGCGTGGTCGAAGACGCCTATGCCGGGCGTTTTGCTGAATGGTCCGAGCGGCGCGAAGCGCTGGTTTGGCACGACTGATTAACGAGGAGCTGGCATGAGTTTATGGCGCACCACCCCGGACCTTGATGCTCTTAACGGTCTGCGTAAAAACACCATTAATGAAGCGCTGGATGTGCGCTTTGAGGCCTTTGATGACCAGTCGATTACCGCCAGCATGGTGGTCGACTCGCGCACCCATCAGCCCTATGGCTTGCTTCACGGCGGCGCTTCGGTGGTGTTGGCCGAAACCCTCGGCAGTACCGCCAGCTACCTGTGCATCGACAGCAGCAAGTTCTACTGCGTGGGCCTGGAAGTAAACGCCAACCACCTGCGCGGTGTGCGTAGTGGGCGAGTTACTGCCGTGGCACGGCCGGTGCACTTGGGGCGCACCACCCATGTCTGGGACATTCGCCTCAGCGGTGATGACGGCAAACCCAGCTGCATCTCGCGGCTGACCATGGCGATTGTGCCGCTGGGGGATCTGCCGCCGCCGGTATAGCGTCGGTTTGCCGATGGTGTGGTGTGCGGGCAAAACGCTTGGTGCGCAGCACACCCTACAAGGGCGCTTTTATACGTCTGGCAAACTGCCATGTAGGGTGTGATGTGCGCACCAGGGCCAATGTGGTGTCCCTGGTGCGCGCAGCACACCCTACGTTTGCAATTCGTCTAGGTCTGCAAACAATCGCAATGCCTCAGGGTTGGCCAGCGCATCGGTGTTTTTAACCGGTTGGCCATGCACCACATTACGCACCGCCAATTCGACGATTTTGCCGCTAATGGTGCGGGGAATATCCGCTACGGCGATCACCTTGGCCGGCACGTGTCGTGAGGTGGTGTTGGCGCGGATAACGTCGCATATGCGGTTTCGCAGCGCCTCATCCAACGTAACCCCCTCGCGCAGCCGCACAAACAACACCACGCGCACATCGCCCTGCCATTGTTGGCCGATGGCGATGGACTCCAGCACCTCTTCGATCTTTTCCACCTGCCGATAGATTTCCGCGGTGCCAATACGCACGCCACCGGGGTTAAGCACGGCATCCGAGCGGCCATGAATAATCAGGCTGCCGCGTGGGGTTTCTTCGGCGTAATCGCCATGGGCCCAGATGCCGGGGAAAGTCTCAAAATAAGCGGCGCGGAATTTCTCGTCGTTTTTGTCATTCCAGAACACCACCGGAATGCTCGGGAAGTGCTTGCTGCACACCAACTCGCCTTTTTCGCCGATCAGGCGTTTGCCGTCGTCGTTCCACACCTCGACCGCCATGCCCAGGCCCTTGCACTGGATTTCGCCGCGGTACACCGGCAATACCGGGTTGCCCAAGGCAAAGCAGGAAACAATATCGGTGCCGCCGGAGATGGACGACAGGCACACCTCGGCTTTAAAGGCGCGGTACACGTAATCAAAACTTTCGTGGGACAGCGGCGAGCCGGTGGACAGAATGGTCTTCAGCGTCTTGAGCGAGTGGCTTTTAGCCGGCTCGACTTCAGCCTTTTCCAACGCCGCCAGGTACTTGGCGCTGGTGCCGAAAATGCTGATGTTTTCCGCGTCGATCAGGTCCATCAAACGTTCTGGCCCCGGTTGGAACGGCGAGCCATCAAACAGCACCAGCGTGGCGCCGATGGCTAAGCCGGAGACCAACCAATTCCACATCATCCAGCCGCAGGTGGTGTAGTAAAACAGCGTGTCGTCGGCCGTTAGGTCGGTGTGCAAGCCGTGTTCTTTCAGGTGCTGCAGCAACACACCGCCGGTGCCATGCACAATGCATTTGGGCACGCCGGTGGTGCCGCTGGAGTAGAGGATATACAGCGGATGATCGAACGCCACCTGAGTAAACTGCGGCTCACCACCGGGTTGGAAAAAGTCGCTCCACAACGCCACGTTGGCGCGGCTCTGGTAATCCTCCGCTCGCGCCTCGGGGCGGGAATAAGGCACCACCACCAACTGCTGCAACGTTGGCATCTGCGCAAGAATTTCATTGAGCTTGTCGGTCTGGTCAATGCTGTTGCCGGCATAGCGATAACCGCCTGCGGCGATCAGCACCTTAGGCTCAATCTGACCAAAACGGTCGATCACCCCTTGGGTACCAAAGTCCGGCGAACAAGACGACCAGGTTGCGCCGAGGCTGGTGGTAGCGAGCATGCCCACCACCGTTTGCCAGGTATTGGGCATCACCGCCGCCACCCGATCACCCTGACCGACGCCGACTGCCGCCAGCGACTTTTGCAGTCCCGCCACCTGCGCTGCCAACTCGCGATAGGTCAGCACCTCACGGCCGCCGTCCTCAGCAATGGCCACCAGCGCCGGATGCTCATCGCGGCGGCGTAACAGGTGCTCGGCAAAATTCAATGTCGCACCCGCAAACCAGCGGGCACTGGGCATGTGTGCGCCTTCTTCCAGCACGGCCTGAGGGGCCTGGCTAAAGCGCACCTCGAAGAAATCGACAATCGCCTGCCAAAACGCCTCGCGCTCAGACACGCTCCAGGCATGCAGCTGCGGATAGTCGGCCAGCTCAAGCTGATGACGGCTACTGATAAACCTACGGAAGGCGTCCATCTGGGTGGCGGCGACGCGGGCTGGGGAGGGTGTCCAGAGGGGTTGGGTCATAGCGGAGTCCTGAGCGGAGCGTGGTGTCATTTTAGCGGCTAACCATCACCGTAGTTGACGCCGTTTCGCTTGAGCCGGTTCCTGCAAAATGACGGATCAGCCTGCTGATCAGGTATTGCCCCTTGGTGCGCACAGCACACCCGAGCAGCTGCGAGGGTAGGGTGTGCTGTGCGCACCAGCGTTTACCGGGGTTACTGCGCCAACCACCCGCCATCCATATTCCACGCCGCGCCACGCACCTGCACAGCGGCATCGCTGCATAGAAACAACGCCAGCTCACCCAATTGTTCCGGCGTGACGAAATCCAGCGAGGGCTGTTTTTCTGCGAGCAAGTCATGCCGAGCCTGTTGGGCATCGCCGGTGGCTTGGGCGCGGTCGTCGATTTGTTTTTGTACCAGTGGGGTCAATACCCAGCCGGGGCAGATGGCGTTGCAGGTGACGCCCGTGGTGGCGGTTTCCAGGGCCACGCTTTTGGTCAGTCCCACCAGGCCATGTTTGGCGGCGACGTAGGCGCTTTTGCCGGCCGAGGCGGCCAGGCCGTGGGCGGAGGCGATGTTGATGATGCGCCCCCAGTTGCGCGCGCGCATGCCGGGCAGCGCCAAGCGGGTGGTGTGAAAGGCCGAGGTGAGGTTGATGGCGATAATGGCGTCCCAACGCTCAACCGGAAATTCTTCTACCGGCGCGACGTATTGGATGCCGGCGTTGTTGACCAGAATGTCGATGCCGCCAAAGTCGCGCTCGGCGTAGGCGATCAGGTCTTCGATTTCGTTCACCTTGGAAACATCCGCCGGGTGATGGCCAACCTTGCTGCCAAATGCACCCACCTCGTTAATGGCCACACTGGCATCGCCAAAGCCGTTGAGCACCAGATTGGCGCCGGCTTTGGCCAGGACCAGGGCGATGCCTAAGCCAATGCCGCTGGTGGAGCCGGTAACCAGTGCGGTTTTGCCTTGCAGACTCATAACGCTCTCCTCGGGTGGGCGGGCCGCGTTTACGGCCCGCACCGGGTCAGTTAAACAATGCCAGTAGCGTAGAAGGTGCCGATGACCACAAACACGGCCAGGGTTTTGATAATGGTGATGCCGAAAATGTCTTTATAGGCTTCGCGGTGGGTGAGGCCGGTTACCGCCAGCAAGGTAATTACCGCGCCGTTGTGCGGCAGCGTGTCCATACCGCCGCTGGCCATAGCGGCCACGCGGTGCAGCACTTCCAAGGGGATATTGGCGGCGTTGGCGGCTTCGATAAAGGTGTGCGACATGGCCGCCAAGGCAATGCTCATACCGCCCGACGCGGAGCCGGTAATACCGGCCAGCAGGGTGACGGTGACGGCTTCGTTAACCAACGGATTGGGGATGGTTTTCAGCGCATCGGCCAGCACCAGAAAGCCTGGCAGGGAGGCGATCACAGCACCAAAACCGTATTCCGAAGCAGTGTTCATCGACGCCAGCAGCGCGCCGCCAACTGCCGTTTTGGTGCCTTCGGCAAGCTTGGATTTAATCGCGCGGAAGCCGCAAATCAACACCAGCAAAATGCCCAGCAGCAACGCCGCCTGCACGGCCCAAATGCCAGTTAACTTGGCCACTTCACTGGTCACCGGCTGCGCCATGCCGGCCAGTTGCAGGGTGTGGGTCTTGCCGTAGATTTCCGGAATCCAGCGGGTGAACACCAGATTGGCCACGCCCACCAGAATCAGCGGCGACAACGCCAGCCAGGGGTTGGGCAAGGCGATGTCTTCAGCCGTCTCTGGCTCATTGCGCAGGTCAGTGCCATAGCCCTCACCGTTAGCCTTGGCTTTGCGCAGCTGGCGGCGCAGGTAGAGCATGCCGGCAACAAACACAAACACGGTGCCGACCACGCCCAGCCACGGCGCCGCCCAGGAGGTGGTACCGAAGAAGGTGGTGGGAATGATGTTCTGGATTTGCGGGGTGCCGGGCAGGGCGTCCATGGTGAAGCTAAAGGCGCCAAGGGCGATGGTGGCCGGAATCAGGCGCTTGGGAATATCGCTCTGGCGGAACATTTCCGCTGCAAACGGATACACCGCAAACACCACCACAAATAGCGACACACCGCCGTAGGTCAGCAGCGCACAGACCAGCACGATCACCAACATGGCCTGACGCGTGCCGAGCAACCGGATGGCGGCGGCAACGATGGAGCGTGAGAAGCCCGACAGCTCGATCAGCTTGCCAAACACCGCACCGAGTAAAAACACCGGAAAGTACAGTTTGACGAAGCCGACCATCTTTTCCATAAACACGCCAGTAAAGGCAGGCGCCACGGCAGATGGATCAGTGAGCAATACCGCGCCTAGGGCGGCGATGGGGGCAAACAAAATAACGCTGTAGCCGCGGTAAGCCGCGAGCATCAACAGCGCGAGGGCGGCGAGGGCGATGAGCACACTCATAAAGCGATCTCCTGATACCGGGCGGAAAGGCCGCCCGATGGTTTTATTGTTATGGGTAAAGGCTGTGTTTTATGGAGTAGCGCAGCGGCGATTGATTCGCCGCTTTTTTGCACCTGCTGTCACCACAACGGCAGGCTGTAACTGACGATCAGGCGGTTTTCGTCCAGGTCGTTGCCGAAGTTGGTCGAGCGCACCGTCGCATTGCGCCATTTCACCCCGAGGTTTTTCAGCGGGCCGTCCTGAATCACATAGGCGATATCGGTGTTGCGCTCCCACTCTTTGCCCTCGGCGCCGCTGGCCAGGCTGATGTTGTCGCCGGTTAGGTAGCGGGTCATAAAGGTCAGCCCCGGTACACCGAGGGCGGCGAAGTTGTAATCGTAGCGGGCCTGCCAGGAACGCTCGTCGGCGTTGGCGAAATCGCCGATCTGTACGAAGTTGACCAGGAATGCGTCGGTGCCACCGATATAGGCAAAACCGGTGTCGCCACTCATTTTCTGATAGCCCAAGCCAAACCCATGGCCGCCAAGGCTGTAGGTGAACATGGCGCCGAGGGCGCGGCTGTCGACGTTGCTGCGGCCCTCGTCGTCAGAGCGGCCGTAGCGCAGGTCGGTTTTCAGTGACTGGCCGGCGCTTATTGGTAGTACGTGGGTGAGGTTAAGCAGGTGTTGGCTGTAGAGGTTGTCGAGCTTGCCGTAGTTGTAGCCGGTGGTGAGCTGGTCGTTCCACTTGTAGCTCGCACCTGCGAAGTCGAACTGGTCGCTGGTGCCGCTGGCGACGATACGTTTGGCTCCGCCCGTGGTGACGGTCATGTCTTCGCTGTTTGAGGAGTCGCGAAGGCTCACTTGGGTCAGGCGCCCGGCGTCCAGGGTCAGCCCAGCAAACTCGGTGGAGTTCAGGTGTGCGCCTTGAAAGGTTTGCGGTAGCAGCCTGGAGTCGTTGGCCAGGGTGGTCGGCAGTTTCGGTATCAACGTGCCTACTTTGAGCACGCTGTTGGAGGCTTTGAGTTTGGCGGTTACTCCGAATTGGCTGTAATCGTCGGCCGCTTCCCGTGGCGCGCTGCGGCCCCGTGGCAGCAAGCCTGAACCGGCGCGGTCGGGGCTGGAGTCGAGCTTCAGCCCGAGCAGGCCAATGGCATCGACACCCACGCCAATGGTGCCGGCGGTATAGCCCGACTCATAACGCAGCAGAAAGCCCTGCGCCCATTCGTCTTGCTTGGATTGCGCGGCGCCGTCTTGGCGGAAATCACGGTTGAAGTAGAAATTACGCAGTTCGAGATTGGCTTTGCTGTCTTTGATGAAATCGGCCTGGGCCGCTTGGGAAAGGCAAAGGCCGGTGCCGAGGGTAGCAAGCACCATGGCGTGGCTGAGCGGGTAGCTCATAACAGATCTCCTGGCTGCAGCTGTGCGACTAGGGACGATGCCGTGGCGTCCCGCAGGATCAGTGCGCATAGCGTGCGACGATATTGTTGTTGTTTTTCGGCTGCGGTCTGGGCCGCGGCGGGAGCTATAGCGAGATATGTGCCATATGTTTAACGTATTGAAAATAAAGGGTTTTATTTATTTTTAAGCGGCGCTCTCATGATATTTGTCTCTTGCATGAGACAAAGCAGCGGGAAAAGGCAGGCGCAGCAGCTCGGCCTCTACGTCTCTGTATTGAGACTGTATCTACGTTTTAAGAATTTCCCGCGGTTACGGCTTACTAATCTCGCGCGAAAGGCGATACGCCAAAGCCCCATGCCAATAACTGTCTAAAGTTTTAAATGCCCCCCCAGCTTTTTTCCGCAGGCACCCATGGCACTCAACCCCGCTGTTAACGTCGCCGCCCTGCTCATTGCGCTGCTTGCCGGCTTCTGTGGCTCAGCCCAAGCCGCCGCTAAGGTGCTGATAATCGCCACCAGCGAGCTGCCGCCCTACGTCAGTGCGCACCCCGAACACAGCTTTTTGACCGAACTGTTGCCTGAAGTAGCCAAGGAAATGGGCGTGAAGTTTGAGTTTCGTTTTATGCCCTGGCCGCGCTGCGAGCGCGCGGTAGACGACCTCCAGGTTTGGGCGACCATGCCCTATGTGCCAACGCCCGAGCGTGAGCAGAAATTTCTCTTTTCCGAGCCTCTATACGCCAAGCAAACGCTGCTGTTTTATTACAGCCCAACTGACCAGGGCTACCCGCGTACCTTCGAGAATCTCGAGGAACTTAAACGCTTCAAAATCGGCGGCGTGCGCGGCTATTACTACGAAGCGCTGTTCAATAAGGCCGGGTTGAGTCTGGAACTGGCCACCAGCGAAGACTCCAGCTTTAAAAAACTGCGCGCCGGGCGGGTGGACATGGTTCCGGCTGTCGATAGCGTGGGTTGGGACGTTATCCGCAAGAACTTTCCCGCCGAGGAGCAGGCTGCGTTTCATGTCTTGGCAAAGCCCTTGGCCGTCGGCCACAACTACCTGATGACCTCGCGTAGCTACCCTCACGCCCAGCAATTGCTCGAGAGGTTTAACCACGCCTTGGCCAAGCTGCGGCGCAACGGTGTGTACCGCCAGGTGGCCGAGCGCCATGGCCTAGCAGTGGAGAATTAGGTCGCTAGGCCCGGCCACGCAACGGGCGCCCAACCTCCCGTAGGGTGTGCTGTGCGCACCGAGGTTAAGCGCTGAAACCGTTTGCTGCGCACCGGGGCGCTGATGGTTATACCGCCAAGTGTTCGTAAAGAATGGTGGCGCCGACCAGCATCAACACCACGCCGCCGACGATTTCCGCGCGTTGCCCCACCAGCGTGCCGAGCACCCGGCCGAGCAGGGTGCCAATGGTGACCATGGTCATGGTCGCCAAGCCAATCGCCAGGGCGGCTACGACAATGTTGACGTTGATAAACGCCAGGCCGACGCCGACCGCGAGGGCGTCGATGCTGGTGGCAATGGCGGTGATTAGCAGCACGGGCAAGGAGTGTTGGGTGGCTTTGGGCTCGTCTTGGTCGGCTGTTTGCAAACCGTTGTAGATCATATGCAAGCCCAGAACGAGCAGCAGGCCGAAGGCAATCCAGTGGTCCCAGCTTTCAACAAATTGCGACGCGGCGCGGCCGATAAACCAACCGATCACCGGCATAATGGCTTCCACCACGCCAAAAATAAGGCCCATGCGCAGGGCTTCGAGCAGACGGGGTTTGTGCAGGCTGGAGCCTTTACCGATGGCAGCGGCGAAGGCGTCGGTGGACATGGCCAGGGCGAGAAAGATCAGGGAAAAAGGATTCACAGCGAATACCAGTCGGGCATTGAGTCCACGACATAACCACGCGCCCGACGTTGGCACGGATATGTCGATGGTCTCACCAACCGGTCAGGTGTCCGCACCACGGCAGGTTGCCGAGAATGTTGATACGGACGCGACTGCACAGCGCAGAAGCAGGCTACTCCCCAAAGAGGCCGGCATCTTACCCCAGGCCCTTGTGAAAATTTCGTTAAGTTTTTGCGCTAAGCCTGGCGGTGTTTCCTATGGGCGCATCGCTATTTGAAAAACTGGCTTGGCGTGGTGCCGAACTGTTTTTTAAACATGGTGGCAAATGCGCTGGGGCTTTCGTAGCCAAGGGCGCCGGCGACGTCGATGATCTTTTCCCCCACGGCAATTCGCTCCAGTGCCAGCAGCAGGCGCGCTTGCTGGCGCCATTGGCCGAAGGTCATGCCAGTGCCTTTCTGGAATAAGCGCTGGATGGTTTTTTCGTCCAGGTGCAGGCGCTTGCTCCAGTCGGCGAGGGTGGCGTTGTCGCCTGGGTGTTGCTGCAGGGCGGTGCAAATCGGCTGGATGCGCGGGTCGCCTGGTTGCGGCAAATGCAGGGGCAGGGCGGGGAGGATTTTCAGCTCGTCGAGGATCAGGTTCATCACCCGTGCTTCGCGCGAGTCGCTGGGGTAGGGCTCGGCGATGCTGATGGAGGTCTGGATCAGCTCGCTCAGCAGCGGCGAAATGCTCACCGCTTTGGTTTCGCTGGGCAGCCCCAGGTTGTCCTCGGCCTGCACATACACACTGCGCATTTTCAGCGGACCAATGCAGCGCAGCGAGTGCACCTGGCCACGGGGCATCCAGATACCGCGGCTGGGCGGCACAATCCATTGATGCAGGGCGGCGTTAACCACCATGACGCCCTGAATGGCGTAGAGCAGTTGGTGCTTGTTGTGGCTGTGCGGCGGGATCACCCAATCGGCTGGGTAGTCGGTAGCGCTGCTGCTGACGCGCCAGGCGGCGGCATCAATGGCCTGCAACCTTTCATCCAGTGGTATTCCATCCCAGGGTTTAATCATGTTGTCCGTTTTGCGATAGGTGTTGTCTGCATTTCGTGAGACAGGCAGTTTTAGCGCCCCGTAGGATAGCGCCGACCCCCGAAATTGCCAGCGTGTGTGCGACGCGCTGGTCTGTCTGGAAGCTGCCCTATGTCCCTCAGTACCACTGCGTCTCCCACAGCGCCCGTTGCCCCTTCGGCTGCCGCCGCTGTAGCCCAGCAAGCCAGCCCCTTGGTGATGCGCGTGATCGGCGCCTGCGCCTTGGCGCATATGATCAACGACCTGATTCAGGCTGTGCTGCCCTCGATCTACCCGATGCTCAAGGCCAACTATGGGCTGACCTTTGCCCAGGTTGGTCTTATTACCCTGACCTTCCAACTGACCGCCTCGCTGCTACAGCCTTGGGTCGGTTATCACACCGACCGCCATCCCAAACCCTGGCTACTGCCGGTGGGGTCGCTGTGCACCCTGGTGGGTATTTTGTTGTTGGCCTTTGTCGGCAGCTTTCCGGCCATTTTGCTGGCATCTGGGCTGGTGGGCATCGGCTCGTCGACCTTCCACCCGGAAGCCTCGCGCATTGCTCGGTTGGCCTCGGGCGGGCGTTACGGCCTGGCGCAGTCCACCTTTCAAGTCGGTGGTAACGCCGGCACGGCGTTTGGTCCGTTGCTGGCGGCGGCCATTGTGATTCCCTATGGCCAAGGGCATGTCGCCTGGTTTGGTCTGTTCGCCGTGTTTGCCATTTTGGTGCTTTACGGCCTGAGCCGCTGGTACCGCAATCACCTTAACCTGTTCAAGCTCAAGAGCGGCGGTGTGGCCACCCATGGTCTGTCCAAGCAACGGGTGATGGGTGCGCTGGTGGTGTTAGCGCTGCTGGTGTTTTCCAAGTACTTCTACATGTCCAGCCTGACCAGCTACTTCACCTTTTTCTTGATCGAAAAGTTCGACCTCTCGGTGACCAGCTCGCAGATGTACCTGTTCCTGTTTTTGGGCTCGGTAGCGGCGGGTACGTTTTTCGGCGGGCCGATTGGCGACAAGATCGGCCGCAAAAAAGTGATCTGGTTTTCCATCCTGGGCGCCGCGCCGTTTACCTTGGCGTTGCCCTATGTCGACCTGTTCTGGACCGCCGTGCTGAGCATGATCATCGGCTTTATCTTGTCGTCGGCGTTCTCGGCCATTGTGGTGTTCGCTCAAGAGCTGGTGCCCGGCAATGTCGGCATGATCGCCGGGATTTTCTTCGGCCTGATGTTTGGTTTTGGCGGTATTGGCGGCGCGCTGCTGGGCTACCTAGCGGATATCCATGGCATTGAATTCGTGTTTCACCTCTGCGCGTTTCTGCCGTTGCTGGGCATTTTGACCGTGCTGTTGCCATCAACCAAAGGCGTGTAGGCAGGGGCGTGGGATGTGTCAGTCAGCAGCTTGGCTGCGCATCCTGCTCAGGCGTTACGCGCAGCCACCGGCGCTGTGTTATCACTGCGGCAATCAGCCACGTTTCTTAGCTGTTACGGAATAAAACCCGGTGCTAAAGTCGCACCCCATGAAAATCGCCCGACAAACGCGCTCACTCACTGCATGGATGCTGTACGCCAGCGTGCTGTTCAGTGTGTTCGTCTGCGGCATTCATCACGGGCAAATGAGCGGGCTAAGCCTCAGCGGTCTTAACGGCGGCTTTTGCTCGGTTAGCGATAACGGTCCGGGCATTGATGCCAATGGCTCGGAGCAACAAACCCCACACCTTGAACAAGTCAGTTGCCCGCTGTGTTCATCCTTTTCCGCTGCTGTCGCGCTGAACGCCGATGCCTGGATGCTGGACTATGTGCCGGGCACTACCGTCGCCCCCATTGTTGAACGCAGCTGGGCGCAACCGCCGCCTCGCTACAGCTGGCCCTCGCTTAACCCCCGCGCTTCGCCCCTCGTCTGAATCCTGTCCTCAGCCATTTGCGTCTTGCACGTAAAAGTGGCTGCTCTTGTGCGTGTTTTGCTGCTAAGCCGCACGCTTGGTAAAACCGACGCCTGTCTTTTCTTGGTTTATAGGATTCTGTTCGATGCGCTTTTCGCCTGTTTCGCGGCTGTCGCTGTGCAGTCTGTTTGCGTTGACCCCATGCGCTGCTGCCCTTGCCGACGGTAATGACGACGACTCCACGCTGACCCTCGGTACGGTAACCATTACCGCGCCCAACACCGGGCCGTTGGCCAGCCGCAATATCCTCAGTTCGGTGGACGTGCTGGGCAGCGACATCATCGAAAAGCAACCGGTGCAATACAGCTGGGAGCTATTCAATCGCGTGCCTGGGGTGATGCTGACTCAGTTCAACCAGGGCACCACATCCGGCAAATTATCCTTTCGCGGCTTTAACGGCGAAGGTGAGGTGAATGCCGTAAAGCTGCTGATTGACGGTATTCCCAGCAACACCAACGACGGCAATATGCCCTTTATCGACATGCTATTGCCGCTGGATATTGAAAGTATCGAGGTGGTGCGCGGCACCAACGACCCGCGTTATGGCCTGCATAACATTGCCGGCAACGCCAGCATTAACACCCGCATCGGCGGCAACGAGGGCAAGCTGCGTGTGCGCTATGGCAGCTTTGCCACCCAGGAAGTGCAGGTGGTCAAAGGCATTGAAAGCGGCAACTGGAGCCAGAACTACTTTCTTGCCTACCAACAAAGCGATGGTTACCGCGACCACGCCAATGCCGACCGGCAGAGCTTTGCCGGCAAATGGTTTTACACCGCCGATGAGGACATCTGGCGCGCTGGCCTGATCGTTCGTCACTACGAAGGCGACGCCGATGAAGCCGGGTATTTGAGCCGCGAAGACGCCCACGACAATCCCCGTGACAGCTATGCCAACAACGCCACCGACCAAGGCAACCGCGAGATGAACCAGGTTAGCCTGCACCTGGATATCAACCTGGAGCATGACCTGTCGTGGGCCAGCAAGGCCTACCTAAACACCTTCAAAGATGAACGCTGGACCCAATACTGGCGCACGGTCTCCCAGCAGGAGCGGGTGGCCGATGAACACCAATACGGTGCCCTCAGCACCCTGACCTGGCGGCCAGAAGTAGAGCACTTGTATGGTTTTGCCCTGGAGGGTGGGGTAGACGTGCAGCGTCAGGAAAATGAAAGCCTGCGCTATCGCACTAAAGAGCGCGTACGCCTGGCGCAAACCCGCGATCAACAGTTCGACCTGAATGTGTATGGCGGCTATGTCCAAGCGGTGATCGAGCCAGTTGAATCGCTGAAAATCATCCCCGCCTACCGCGTGGACAAGGTCTACGGCGATTACAGCAACGAACTCACCGGCGAGCGTGCGGATGTCAACGACTATGGCCTGATTCGCCAACCGAAAATCAGCCTGGTATATGCCCCGTGGGAACACGCCAGCCTCTACGCCAACTGGGGCCGTAGCTTTCAAATTGGTGTCGGCTCGGCCAGCTATCGCCTGGCCAGTCAGGCCGACGACTTGAAACCGTCGATCAATGATGGCTGGGAAACTGGCCTCAAGTTCAACCCGCTGCCGTGGCTGGACGGGCGCGTTGCCTACTGGGAGCAAAAGGCCTCCGACGAGGTGCAGCGCAAGCTCAACGACGCCGTGGGCGACTCCGAGAACGTTGGTGAAACCCTGCGTCGCGGCTACGACATTCAGGTCAACCTGTACCCCACCGATGCCACCAGTCTGTGGCTGTCGTACTCACGGCAATTCTCCGAAATCCTCAAACCCAACCCCAATCTGCCCGCCAGTAAAGGCAAGGAAATGGACCATGTGCCCCATCACCTGTACGCCTTGGGCTCAACCTATCAGGCCACCGAGGCCTTGCAGCTGTCGGCTTGGGTTAATGGGCAAAGCGATTACTACTTGGAACGCACCAACAGCACCGGCAAGTACGGCGATTTTGTGCTGCTCAATGTGGGCGCGACCTACCAGGTAAGCGCCGACCTGAGCGTCGACCTGCAGCTGAAAAACCTCACCGACCGCTACAGCGAATACGTCTGGTATGACTCGACCGCAGGCGTGCAGCAGTCGCTGCATGCGCCGGCCGACGGCCGCGCGCTGTATGCCGGTTTGACCCTGGATTTCTGATGGCCCGCAACCAATAAAACAAGCAGGCCTCAGGCGCAGAGCATTTTGCGCTTGGGGCGCAACGAATGGTTCCAGCCTCGGCTGGTGACAACAGGGAAGCAGGTACGCCTCGGCCAAGCCTGCGCTGCCCCCGCAACTGTGAGCGGTTAGTTTTTCGGCATATAGCCACTGGTTTAACCGACTGGGAAGGCGCCGAAAAATGCCATACCGCGAGCCAGGAGACCTGCCATGCACGGTGCCGATTTCCGGCATTTTTTAACCCGCATCCCTCGGAGGGAGAACGATGCATATTGAACCTGGCGTACTGAACGCCGCAAAAGTGCTGTACGCCAATGGCGCTGCCATTGCCACCCTGGTGGCCTTTGCGCCCAAGCTGATTACCCGTCCAGATAACCTGGTTAAAACGCTGCTCGCTGCGCTGTTCTTCTCGTTGTTTATGGAGGTGTTTCACCTGCCAGTGGGCGCCTCGGAGCTGCATTTTGTTGGCGCCTCGGCGGTGTAGGTGGTGTTTGGCTTTGTGCCAACGCTGTTTGGTTTTGCCATAGGTCTGCTGCTGCAAGGGCTGCTGTTTGAACCACAGGATCTGCTGCACCTGGGGGTTAATTCGCTGTCGCTGATGCTGCCGCTGATTGCCGCCCATGGCGTGCTGGGCCGGCGCTTTTTCGCGGCGGGCGGCCTGAGCATTCGCTGGGCACAGGTGGTCAAGTTTGACGCGATGTACTACTTCGGCGTGGTGGCCATGGTGGGTTTCTGGCTCGCGCTGGGCGAAGAGCCGACGCCATTGCACAACTGGCTGGTGTTTGCCGCTTCGTATTTGCCGCTGGTGCTCTGCGAGCCGCTGTTTACCTGCCTGGTGGTGCGGGGCCTGAAGCGTTACGCCGATAACGTGGTGGTGCGTCGTTTCACCTGCGTGCCGTCGCTAGCGGTGGCTTAAGAAAATAGTCGGCGCCCGGCTCGTGATGGATGAGTCGGGCGCTGGAGATAATCCGGTTCTACGCTGTGGCGGTCTGCCCTGCGCCGTTCCTCTTCGCTAATAAAACCCGGTACCAGAGTTGCCAGCCATGAAGCTTGCTCGCCACGACCGCTCACTGATTGCATGGATGCTGTACGCCAGCGTTCTGTTCAGTCTGTTCGCCTGTGGCCTTCATCATGGGCAAATGAGTGGCATGGCGCTGAGCGGTCTGGGCGGTGGCTATTGCTCGGTCACCGACGGCGGCGGTGCTGGCGTTGACCTGGGGGGCGCGGACCAAACCACGCACACGGTGGCCCAGTTCAGTTGCCCGTTGTGTTCCTCGTTTGCGCTTGCCGTAGCAATCAATACCGCCGGCTGGCTGTTGGCTTACGTGCCAGCGCAGCGCATGGCACCCGTGGTCGTGCGCAGCTGGGCACAAGCCCCACCGCGCCATAGCTGGCCATCACTTAATCCCCGCGCTTCCCCGGCAATTTCCTCGTAAAGAACCTAACCGTCTGATCTGTTCGGCCGGCGCCCTGGCGTCGCCGCACTGAGCAGCCGTCACTTTTTCCGTGGAAGTTTTTTATGAATTCAAGAAATGCCGCCTGGGTGCTGCTGGTTGGCGCCTGCAATTTGGCCGTGGCCGATGATGCCATCGAGCTGGCGCCGCTGACCGTTGAAGGTCTTCTCGAACAACCCTCTGGCCTGGTGCTGGACCAACCGGTTAAAACCGGTTCACGCCTGGGCCTTACCGCGCGGGAGACGCCGGCCTCGGTCAGTGTTTCGGACCGCGCCATCATTGAGGCGCGCGGGGCCAAAGACACCCAGGACGTGATCAATACCATGACCGGCATCAACGCCTCGGCCAACCCTGGCTACGGCGGTTTTGTCGCCTACCGCGGCTTTACCCAGGCGCAGATTACCCAGCTCTACAACGGCATTGGCATGAGCTACAGCAGTGCCACACGGCCAGTGGATGCCTGGATTTATGAGCGTGTCGAACTTATTGGCGGGCCTTCGACCTTTCTCTATGGCGCCGGTGCCGTGGGTGGCTCGATCAACTACATCACCAAGCTGGCCAACCGCGACGAGCAGGGCGTGCAGGGTAGGGTGCGCTACGGCAGCTACGACAGTTCCGAGTTGGCCATTGGTGTTAATCATGCCCTTAGCAGCGGTGCGGACCCCCGTCACTTCGCGCGCCTGGATGTCAGCCGCAGCCATGGCAATGGCTACATGGACCGCAATGAGCGCGAGAGCACCAGCACGGCGTTCTCCATCCTTAGCGACTTCACTGCGCAGCTTAGCCACACCCTGGCGCTGGAGTATCAGGAAGATAAAGAAGACAGCCCCTACTGGGGTTCGCCGATTCTTAACCCGGTCGGCGACACCATGCATATCGACAAGAGCCGGCGCTTTGAAAACTACAACGTTGCCGATGGCCGTTACGAACAGCGCGTGCGCTGGGTGCGCTCCATCATCGACTACCAAATCAGTGACAGCACCAGCGTGCAAAACACCCTCTACCACTACGACGCCCAGCGCGATTACCGCAACGTCGAGAACTACCGTTACAACGCCAGCAACAGTCTGGTCAGCCGCTACTCGGCCTTACTGCAACGGCATGATCAGCAAGTGGACGGCAACCGTTTCGAGCTGCGCCATGACAACAGCCTGTTTGGCCTGGCCAGCCAGTGGTCGGCAGGCATCGACTATTCGCTAAACCAGCAGGTGCTGCACCCGAACTCACGGTTTGCTTCCGCCCCGTATGACAGCCTTGATCCGGACCACTTCGACCCCGGTAGTTTCTATGACGTTCCGGGGGTTAATGGCGGTCTGCAAAAGGTGCGCAAGCATGAAGTCACCACCCTGGCAGGCTTTGCCGAAAACCGCCTGGAATTGACCGAGCGTTTGGCCCTGCTCACCGGCCTGCGTTACGACCGGCTGCATATGGAGGTGACCAACTACGGCGCCGTGACGCCTACCAGCCCGGCATTTTTTCAGCGTACCTGGCGGCCCGTTACCGGCCGGGTTGGCTTGGTCTACGCGCTTACGCCAGCGGCCAACGTGTATGTGCAATACAGCACGGCGGCCGATCCACCGGCCGGTTCGCTGGCCTCGGCAACCTTTGCGCAAACCCAGTATTTCGACCTGACCACGGGTGAGCAGATTGAAGTCGGCAGTAAGTTCGACTTCTTCGACGGCCGCGGCGTGGCCACCGTGGCGGCCTACCAGATCGTGCGTAAAGACTTTGCCGTTACCGACCCGAACAACCCCGGCACGACCATTCAGGCCGGGCAGCAAACCTCCAAAGGCATCGAGCTGGCCGGCAAGCTGCAACTGACCAGCCGTTTATTAGCCGAAGGTAACTTCGCCTATGTCGACGCCAAGTACGACGATTTCAACGAAAGCGTTAGTGGCAAGGCGGTGTCGCGCAAAGGCAACACGCCAACCAACGTGCCCAACCATGTGGCCAACGCCTGGCTCAGCTATGAGTTGGACCCACGCTGGCAGGTTGGCGTGGACGCCCGCTATGTGGCGTCGGTGTATGCCGACAACGCCAACACCCTCAAGGCCCCGTCGTACACCTTGTATGGCCTGTTCACCCGCTACAAGGTCGATGAGAGCACCGCCGTCACCGCGCGGGTACGCAACCTCACCGATGAAATCTACGCCAAGCAAGCCTACGGCACGCTCTACTACATGGGCGCGCCGCGCACGTTTGAAGTGGCCTTGGATACGCGGTTCTAGGGGGCAGTGCCATGGCGATGAAACGCTATCTCTACCTCTGGCACCGCTGGTTTGGCATCGCCCTGTGTGTGTTTATGGCGCTGTGGTTGGTTTCGGGTGTGGTCATGCTGTACGTCGGCTACCCCAAGCTGACACCGGCCGAACACCTGGCGCATTTGCCTGAACTAAGCCAGGGCGATTGCTGCGTCAGTGTCGCCCAAGTGCTTGCCGCAACTGGGCGCAGCGAGGCGCCTAGCGCCTTGCGCCTGACCAGCGTGGCCGGCGCGCCGCGGTATTTGCTGGTGTACGCCGACGGCACCGCAGTTGCCTGGAGGCTCGGACAATGAAACGTACCACCGCCAATGATTTTCCCGCACTGGGCCCGTACCCGGCAGTGACTCGGCATTTCGTGCGCCTGGGCCGTGGCATGCAGCCGTATTGGCACAGCCTGTTCGACCATTGTCCGGAACTACTCAAACTTGATCCCCCGGAGGGTATGCAGATTTTTCGCGGCTTCATAAAAGCCGCCCAACGCCAAGGTTTGCCGCTTGATTGGACTCTGTACGTGAACCTCTATCGCTGGCTGCAGGGCTCGGCGTTCAAGGCCGCGCTGCGTGAAGAGCATCTGGAAGGATTGCTGTTGGCAGCGGCGGCGTGCTGGAGCGCCAGTGATACGGAGCCGCAGACGGAAATTCTGATGGCTCATCAGCAACTGCCCAATTGCTGGATACAAGCAGTCAAGGCTAGCGCCACGGCTAACAGTGCACTGGAGGTGCTGAACGTTGCCGCGCGTTGGCAAACGCCGCGCTGGGATTTCGCTTACTGCCTGGGTAGTAACGGTGTTGAAGGGCAGCCAAGTGCTTGGCAGCGGCTGGCCCCCATACGCCCAGAACCAACAAAAATCTGGAGGTAATGATCCCCATCAAAACCACCCCCGAGCAACTGCGCAAACTACCGCAGCCCTAACCGGCTAAACAAAAAAACTGATGAGGTTGGATATGAAAAAAGCGCTTCTTTTTGCCCTGTGCACATTGGCCTTCACTGCAGCGCAAGCCGCACAAGAACCTGAAGCAGTGTTCACCCGCGCGTGCGGCATGTGCCACAACGGCCAACTGCCCACCGCACCGAAAAAAGGTGATGCGGCAGCCTGGAAACCGCGTTTGGAAAAAGGTGACGCCACCTTGGTGGAGCATGTGACCAATGGCTTTAACGCCATGCCACCGCGCGGCTTGTGCATGGATTGCACGGCTGAGGACTACACCGCCGTTATTCACTGGATGTCCAAGTAAGGGTTAGGTTGGGTTGAGCGTAGCGAAGCACAACAGGGACCGCCCCGCGGTCCGCGTGCAGATACCCGCGTGAACCTATAAGCGCCGGCCTTTGGCCGGCCCGTTGGGCCGGCCCGTATTGGGCTTCGCTTTGCGCACCGAACGCGGACCGACCCAACCTACGCACCCACCCCACCCAACGAAGCCGACGTCCAACCAACCCCACCCATTTATGTCGCCGGCCAAACCCCACCGTCACCCAATACAAAAATCCGCTGGCCAGGCTCGGCCAAAACCGTCATCGCGCCGGTAAAACTGCCAAAGGCTGGCAGCAGACTCAGCCGTTCACCCAAGACGAAACATGGCAAGCGCAAGCTTTGCCGGCCTTTACCGCGCAGCCGATAGGCCGGGTGCACATGGCCGGCGAGTACGTGGTGGGTGGGATGGGGATCAGGTTCGTGCTGCAAGGCAAAGGGCCCAAGAAGCAAAGGTTCGGTCACGGTTTCGATATTCAGTGCCGGCGGCGGGTCGCCGGCATTGCGGTCATGGTTGCCGCGAATCAGGGTGATGGCGAGCTGCGGATAGCGCCCGCGCCATTCGCTTAACGCCGCCATGGTCAGCGGGTTTTGTGCCTGACGGGCATGCAGAAAGTCGCCCAGGACAATTAGCCGTTGGCAGGCATGGCGCAGTAGCAGGCGGTCCAGGCGTTGGAAGTTTTCCGCCGTGGTGCCATGGGGTACCGGCTGCCCGAGCTGGCGGTAGGTGGCGGCTTTGCCCAGGTGCAGGTCGGCAATTAATAGGGCCTGCTGTTCGGGCCACCAGATGGCTTTATCGGCCAGTAACCACAGTTCGCACCCGGCCAGTTGCACGGCAACGTGCTCACTCATGGTTTGGCTTTCTTCTTACGTGGCAGGCCGTCTTTACCCTCGCGCGGGGCACGGCCTTTGCGCGGCGCCGGGCGTTCATCGTCAATGGCAAAGCGGGCATCGGTATCGGCGGCAAAGGCGCCGGGGCCGGCGGCTTTTTCCAAATCCTGGACCATGCGTTTAATCCGGTCGGCCAGTTTTTCCGAGCTTAGGCTTTCGCGAAAACGCTCCACCAGCAGCGGAAAGGCAAAGGGTGTAGCGCGCTTGATCAGATGCACGTCCAGGCGCCGGCTCTGTAGCCGTTGCAAACTCTGCTGCAAACGCTCCACCTCCAATTCCTGGCGCAGCACTTCTTGCTGCGCTTGGGTGAGCAGCAGGTTGTCCGGGTCGTATTGCTGGAACACATCAAAAAACAACGCACTGGAAGCCTGCAATTGTCGCGCGCTTTTCGCCGCGCCCGGGTAGCCGGAAAACACCAGGCCAGCGATACGGGCGATTTCGCGAAAACGTCGGCGCGCAAGCTCGCCAGCGTTCAGGCTGGCGAGAACGTCTTGCAGCAGGTGTTCGCTGCTAAATAGCGCCGGGGTCAACACCTCGAGGTAGTCGATAGGGCTGGCGCACAGCAGCTCCAGACCGTAGTCATTGACGGCGATGGAAAAGCTTAACGGCGTATCCCGGCCCAAGCGCCAGGCCAATAAGCTGGCCAAGCCCAAGTGCACGGAGCGCCCGGCGAAGGGGTAGAGAAACAGGTGCCAGCCCTCGCGGGATTTCAGCACTTCGGCCAGCAGCGTGTCGGTGGTGGGCAGGGCGGACCAGTCTTCCTGCACCTTTAACAGCGGCTGGAGCAGGCGCATTTCCGCGCTAGGGTAATTGCCGTCGGCAGCGGCGCCCAACTGCTCGACCACGGCATCGGCCAGCTCGCTGGACAGCGGCATGCGCCCGCCATTCCAGCGTGGCACCGCGGCCTTTTTGCCGCTGGCGCGGCGCACATAGGCGGTCATATTTTCCACCCGCACCAACTCGAGCAAACGCCCGGCAAACAGAAAGTTATCGCCGGGGCGCAGGCGGGCGATAAAGCCTTCCTCCACGCTGCCCAGCGAACCGCCGCTGCCGCCCTTGGTCCAGTACTTCACGCTAAGGCTGGCATCGCTAACGATGGTGCCAATGCTCATGCGGTGGCGCCGCGCCAAGCGTGCGTCCGGCACCTGCCAGCGGCCGTTTTCGTCGGGCTCGGCACGGCGGTAGTCGGGGTAGGCGGTAAGCGAGTGGCCGCCATGGCGGACAAAGGCCAAGGCCCAGTCCCATTCCTCATCGCTCAGGTGCCGGTAGGCCCAGGCGCTGCGTACTTCAGCAAGCAATTCTGCGGCGATAAAGCCGCCGCCCAGGGCCATGCTGACCAAGTGCTGGACTAACACATCCAGCGGTTTTTCCGGTGACTGGCGGCTTTCAATACGCCGCTCAGCGACGGCCGTTTGTGCCGCAGCGGCTTCGAGTAATTCCAAACTATGGGTCGGCACCAGAGTGGCCCGAGATGGTCGCCCCGGCGCATGACCACTGCGCCCGGCGCGTTGCATTAGCCGCGCGACACCTTTGGGCGAGCCAATTTGCAGCACCCGTTCGACCGGCAAAAAGTCCACGCCCAAGTCCAGGCTTGAGGTGCAGACCACGGCCTTGAGTGAACCCTGCTTGAGCGCCAATTCCACCCAGTCCCGCACCTCGCGAGAGAGCGAGCCATGGTGCAAGGCCAGCAGCCCAGCCCAATCCGGGCGCGCCTCCAGCAAGGCCTGGTACCAGATCTCCGCCTGTGAGCGGGTGTTGGTAAATACCAGCGTGGTGCTGCTGCTTTCCAGCTCGGCGACCACCTGCGGCAACATGCGCAGGCCCAGGTGCCCAGCCCAGGGAAAACGCTCGATACCGGGAGGTAGCAGGGTGTCGATACGCAGGTCTTTGGCCATCTTGCCTTGTACCAAACGACCCTCCGGCATCAACACTTCCAGGGCATGGGGCTGATTACCAAGGGTGGCAGACAAGCCCCAGACCATCAGCTGCGGGCTCCACTGCCGCAGCCGCGCCAGGGCCAATTGCAGCTGCACGCCGCGCTTGTTGCCGAGCAGTTCGTGCCACTCATCCACCACCACCATGCGCAGGTTGGCAAAGGCTTCGCGGGCGTTGGCGCCGGTCAGTAGCAGGGTCAGGCTTTCCGGAGTGGTGATCAGCGCTGTTGGCAGTTTGCGACTTTGCCGCGCGCGCTCGGCACCGCTGGTATCGCCGGTGCGCAGGCCCACGCTCCAGGGGATATGCAGATCATCCAGTGGCGCTTGCAGGGCCCGTGCAGTGTCGGCAGCCAAGGCGCGCATCGGCGTAATCCACAACACCGTCAGCGGCGCCATAGCCGGTTTACGTTTCAGCGGTTTGTCTGCCGGCGCGGCAACGCCAGGTTTGGCAAAACGGTTGAGCGCAGCAAACCACACCGCATAGGTTTTACCCGCACCGGTAGTGGCATGCAGCAGGCCGGACTCGCCGGCTTTTACCGCCTGCCATACCTCTTTTTGAAAGGGGAAGGGCTGCCACTGTTGCAGCGCAAACCAGGCGCTGGAGGCACTGCTCACAGCAGGCCCTGCAAGGTGGCCAGGGTGTCGGCATCGTCGACCGTCTTATCGGTACGCCAGCGCAACATCCGTGGAAAACGCACGGCGATGCCGCTCTTGTGGCGCTTGGACAGGGCGATGCCTTCAAAACCCAGCTCAAATACCAGGCTTGGCGTCACGCTGCGCACCGGGCCGAATTTCTCCACCGTGGTCTTGCGGATAATGGCGTCGACCTTGCGCATTTCCTCATCGGTCAGCCCCGAATAGGCCTTGGCAAACGGCACCAGCACGCGCTCGCCAGGGGCGGCGTCGTCCCACACGGCAAAGGTGTAATCGCTATACAAACTGGCGCGCCGGCCGTGGCCGCGCTGGGCGTAGATCAGCACGGCATCGATGCTGAACGGGTCGACCTTCCACTTCCACCACAGGCCCATGTCCTTGGTACGGCCAACGCCATACAGCGAGTCGCGGCGCTTGAGCATCATGCCTTCCACCCCCAGTTCGCGGGAGGCTTGGCGTTGGCGGGCGAGGTCGGCCCAGTCGTTGCCGGTTACCTCCGGCGACAGGCGCAGGCGCTCGTCAGCCATCTCTGCCACCAACAGTTCCAGGCGTGAGCGCCGCTCGTTTTGGCTTTGGCTGCGCCAGTCTTCGCCGCGCCATTCCAGCAGGTCGTAGGCCAGCAGCACCACTGGCACCTCGGCCAGTAACTTGGCGCTCAGGGTTTTGCGGCCGATGCGTTGTTGCAGCAGGGCGAAGGGTTGGATGCCAAAGGCTTTGTCGCTGTCGTGTTTCCACACCACCAACTCGCCATCCAACACGCTGCCGTCGGGTAGCGCTTCGCCCAGTTCATGCAGTTCAGGAAAGCGCTCGGTCACCAGCTCTTCACCGCGCGACCAAATCCATAAGCGGCCGTCACGCTTAACCAATTGCGCGCGAATGCCATCCCACTTCCACTCCACCAGCCAGTCCTGCACCGGCCCCAGTACGGCGTCGAATTGCTCGCTGTCTTGCTGCAACGGATGGGCGAGAAAAAACGGGTAGGGCTGGCCACCGCGCTGGGCGTGTTCGTCGTCCGACTCGGCGGCGATCAGCGCCAAATACCGTTGCGCGCTGGGGCGATGAGAGAGGTCGGTGTAGCCCACCAAGCGTTGGGCCACGCGCTTGGCATCAATACCGGCCAAACCGGCAAGGGCGCGAGTCACCAACAGCTTGGACACGCCGACGCGAAACGAGCCGGTCAGCAGCTTTAGGCTGACCATCAAACTCTGCCGATCCAGCTGCGCCCACAGCGGCGGCAGGCGTTCGCTCAGTTCTTCGGGCGGCAGGCCACGCAGCGGTAGCAGCTGTTCTTCCAACCACCAGGCCAGGCCACGCTCGGTGCTATGGGCGGCCTCGGGCAGCAGCAGGGAAATGGTTTCCGCCAAATCGCCGACCGCCTGATAACTCTCTTCAAACAGCCATTCCGACAGCCCGGCCAAGCGGCTGGCCAGCTCGCGCAGCAGGCGTGTGGGCACTACTTGTCGAGGTTTGCCGCCGGAAAGGAAATACACCGCCCAGGCCGCGTCGGCGGGGTCGGCACTGGCGAAGTATTCCTGCAAAGCGTGCAGCTTGGCGTTGCTGGAGGTGGTGCCGTCCAGCCGCGCATACAGTTCGGCAAACGCCTTCATGCCGGTGCCTCGCTGTCTTCCTCGGCGCCGTATTCGGTTTCAAAACCGCGCGCGTCCAACCCCTGTTCCCGCAGATGACGCACCAACACATTGACCTGGCCGTGGGTAACCATCACCCGCTCGGCGCCGGTTTGCTCGACGGCCCACAGTAGCCCCGGCCAGTCGGCGTGGTCGGAGAGCACAAAGCCACGGTCCACACCACGCCGGCGCCGGGTGCCGCGCAGCAGCATCCAGCCACTGG
Source organism: uncultured Pseudomonas sp. (assembly GCA_964543145.1). Lineage (GTDB taxonomy): Bacteria > Pseudomonadota > Gammaproteobacteria > Pseudomonadales > Pseudomonadaceae > Aquipseudomonas. The sequence continues at coordinate 131,164 of CAZIWV010000003.1, read as the reverse complement.
CAAAGGCATCGCTGTACTCGCCAAACCGGCGCATCCAGGTGCTGTTGGAAGCAGAGGGCGGGGCGATGATCAGGGCTTGGCGCAGCAACGGGTCGTTTTTAGCGATATCACCGGCGTACAGGGTTTCCGGAATACGCACGCCGCCAGCGCGGTACACCTGGTTTAACGGCTCTACCGCACCGTGCACCAGAATCGGCCCGATGCTGGCGTCGATGCCATGCAAAATGCGCTGGGCCTTACCAAAGGAATAAGCAAACAACACACTGGCGCGGCCGGCGGCGGCATTGGCGCGCCACCAATCATCAATGCCGGCGAAAATCTCCGACTGCGGCTGCCAACGGTAGATCGGCAGGCCAAAGGTCGATTCAGTAATAAAGGTATGGCACGCCACCGGCTCAAACGGCGTGCAGGTGCCGTCGGCTTCTACCTTGTAGTCGCCGGAAGCCACCCAGACTTCGCCGCCGTATTCCAAGCGCACCTGGGCCGAGCCGAGCACATGGCCGGCGGGGTGAAAGCTCAAGGTCACGCCGTGATGGTTAAGGCGCTCGCCATAGGGCAGGGTTTGCAGGTTGATGTCTTGGCCCAGGCGCGAACGCAAAATACCTTCGCCGGGCGCGGCGGCCAGGTAGCGCTGGTTACCGGTGCGCGCATGGTCGCCGTGGGCGTGGGTGATAACGGCGCGTTCTACCGGGCGCCAGGGGTCGATATAGAAATCACCAGGTGGGCAGTACAAACCTTCGGGTCGGGCAATCACCAGCTCCATGCAGGCGCCTCGGCAGGGGACGTATAGGTAAGAGGGCCGAGGCGCCGTTTAGGTTCGGGTGGTTTTAGCGGCGCTAGGCGGGCTCGATTTCGGCGAATAGGTATACCAGGCAAAAGCCATCCATGGGCATTACCGGGTTCGTCCAAATCATCCGTGTGTGGCGGCCGCGTTCGGCGAAAATTTCTACCATCAGGTCCGAGGCGCCGTCCAGTGCTTTGGGGTGGTTGTGGAAGTCTTCGGCGACATTAAGTACGCCCTCGAGGCGGTAGATCTGCTTGACCCGTGTCAGCTCACCAAGGGCGTCTTTCAGTTGCGCAATGGCATTTAACCCGGCGAGACGACAGGCCGCGTAGCCTTGCTCCAAACTCAGGTCACGGCCCAGGCGCCCCTGGTAATGCAGGGTGCCATCGACCCAGGGGAATTGCCCGGAGGTCATCAGCGTATTGCCAACAATCGCCCAAGGGACGTAATTGCCCAGTGCTGGCGGGCAAGCGGGTAAGCTCAGGCCGGCGTTAAGCAGGCGCTGTTCGGGGGTAGGGCGCATAGAAACGGCTCCACGGTTATGGTTGCTGTTCTGCGTGGGTAGGCAGCGGCGCCAGCCAGCTGGCCAGGATGTCGGCATGCTCTAGCAACCAGTCGGCCGCCGCTTGTTCCGGGCTTTTACCGCCGCGATTGATGGCGTAATCCAGCTCGGCAACGATGGCGTTGGAGAGGCGGATATTGCCCAGCACCTGGATTTCTTGCGCGGTAAACAGCGCCAAGCGATCTTCGCGGGCCAGCAGTACCGCGCGGTCCACGCCGCCGAGCAGGCCCTTGGGGTCTTGCAGCTCGCGAATGCGGTAGCGATGGTGCAAAAACTGTGGGTGCCACAGCGGCACCACGCCCCAGGCCTGTTCGGCTACCAACTGTTCAAAGGCCGAGGTGCAGTCCGTTTCGCTGCCGGTATGAAAGCTATAGCCAGCCGCCAACAGCCCATATTCCTCCATGATGCGCAGGGAGAAACGGGTGATCCCCGCGCCTGGCCCAATGCCCTGAATACGGTGCTTTATCCGCGCCACTACGGCGGGCTTGAGCAGGTCTTCAATGCTTGCCACCTCAGCCTCTGGAACATACTCCGGTACACCCCACAGCGCGTAGGGCTGGTAGTGCAGGCCCAGTTCACGGGTAGCGACCTCGCGTTCTACTTCTTGGCGATAAATGCCATGGCTATAGGGCAGCCAGGCGGAGGCGAGCATATCGATGCTGCCGGTGCGTAAACGCTCGAAGTTGGCTTGGTGCAGGGCAAAGCTGGCTTGCACCGCAACCCCCATGCGCTGCAATACCAGGCTGACGATGGCGCCGCTGGCCCGGTGGAAAGACAGATCGGTTATGCCGAGATGGACGCTACGGGCGTTAGTCATGGCGTTGCTCCCAGGGCTCAGCGACCTCAAGCGTGGGCATGGCCTGGCCGACGATCTTTGCCGCGGGCGAGTAGGGAAAGATTATTTCCACGGTGATGCCGTTGGGGTCTTCGACAAACAGCTGGTGTTCGCCCACCTCGGGAATTACCCGCTCGCGAAAAGCGATATTCAGTGCGACGAAATGCTGTTGAGTGGCGCCAAGGTCGTCGCCGCGCAACGACACATGATCAATCGAGCCGCCGCCGGGTTGCGGCGTTTTAACCCCCAGATACGCCTCCAGCTCCGCGCGGTCTTCGGTCATGGATACGATGTGCAGAATCGGCTTGCCACTGGCATACAGCCAATGCCCCGGAAAGCGAAACGCCGGGCGCGGGCCGGGTTGCAAACCGATCACTTGGGCAAAAAATGCGGCGGTTTCATCCCAGCGTTGCGTGCGGATGGTGAAGTGATCCAGGCGTTGGATAGTCATTGCGCGTCCTCCCGGGTATCGGTTGGCACAAGCGCAGCGCGGTACGACGAGGGCGCACCCACGGCGGCACCACGCACACAGGTGTTCCACAGTTGGGCGAGGGCGTTATCGATTGAGTAAAAAAAACCGCGAAGGGTAAGACGGGACATGGCAGCTCTCCTGCGTCTGGGGCAAAGGACCAGACGAGAGGAGAGGGTGAGCGCTGGCAGGGGCCGGGAAAAAGTCGGTGCGTCAGCAAGCACCTAGTGCTGAGGATTGAAAATAGGCCGCGAGGCCAGGGCTCAGGCGCGTTTCAAGCCTTCACTGGCAATCTCATGGCGGGCGGCCTGCAGCAAGGTGGCATCGACATTCAGGCGATGGATCACGTTGAGTAATTGTTGCTTGAGCAACTGATCGCTGACGGCCTCGGCGGCGCGCATTACGGCGATGGCAGCGGCTTCGTTATTGCCGGCAACGTGGTCGAGGGTTTTGCACAGAGTACGAATGGTGCGGCTCACAACGGGTAACTCCTAGATTCGAGGCTGCACTGTAGGGCGCCGATATTGCGGTTTGATGGCGGGCAGATGCCGTTTCGGTTGCCATGGATTGGCAGTACAGACCGGAGGGGTGTGAGATTGGTTGCAGGAAAATTGTTGGGCGGATGTCACGGGGAATGGCGCTGAAACCTGCCCTCACCCCCAGCCCCTCTCCCGCAAGCGGGCGAGGGGAGCTAGGCGCCGCAGTTCTATAGCCCTTCGTGGAGAGGGCTAGGGGAAACGCAGACACAACTACTGGTTTACGTCGTTCAGCCCGGCATAACTGGACAACACCACCTCACCCAACAACGGATGCGGTGCTTCTACGCGTTCTTTGAGTTTGTCGGCAAAGGTCATGGCCGAGCTCTGGTCGGAGAAGGAAATGGCCATGCTGCCGCTTTTGACTAGCCAGGTTTCACGGCTTTCGCTGGTTTGTTTTTGCACTGCGATTTCCATCTTTGCCTCCTGCGGCCGGGGCCCTGTTGAAAAAAATAGATCAGAAAACGCTCAGCCAAAAAAAATGCCAACACGAGGTCGGCAATTTAGTGAGCACACACGCACATAGACTGCGTGTGTGTAAGGTGGGCTTGCTTTGTTACGGCTTGATGAAGGCGGCGGGTTTAGGCCGCCTGCGGCAGCTTGGCGATTACTTTGATTTCAAAGTCGAAGCCATACAGCCAGGTCACGCCAACACAGGTGATGTTGGGGAACGGCGCTTGGCCCCAGAACTCCGGCACCACCTCCCAGATGGATTCGAATTTAGTCGCTGGGTCGACGATAAAGACAGTGACATCCACCACATCATCAAAGCTGCAATCAGCGGCGGCGAGCACCGCGTTGAGGTTATTAAAGGCGGTGCGCACCTGGGTTTTCAGCTCGGCTTCCGGGCTGCCGTCTTCACGGCTGCCAACCTGGCCGGAAACAAACAAAAAGCCGTTGGAACGCACTGCTGGCGAATAGCGGTTGCGCTCGTACAGCGCTTGCCGGCCTTTGGGGAAAACAACGTCGCGGGTGTTCATGGGAACGCTCCATCAATGGGTGATGGCGCCACTCTAGGCCTTGGACTTTGAGCGATAAACGCGCAATCTTGGCCATCACTGTTTGTATTTCCCAAATAATCACCGGCCCGCAACCCACACCGAGGAGCCCACGCCGTGGACCGTTTCGACGCAATGCTCGCCTTTGCCCGGGTGGTGGAGGCGGGCAGCTTTACCAAGGCCGCCGACACCCTGCATATGAGCAAAACCACCGTGACCCAGTTGGTGCAGCAACTGGAAGCGCGGCTGCGGGTGAAATTGCTTAATCGCACCACCCGCAAGGTCAACCTTACGGCTGATGGTGCGGTGTATTACGAGCGGGTGGTGCGCTTGCTCGGCGATCTGGACGATGCCGAAACCAGTCTGTCCAGTGCTGCCGCCTTGCCTCGCGGGCGATTGCGCGTGGACGTGCCCAGCCCGTTGGCGCGCACGCTGCTGATACCGGCGCTGCCGCAGTTTCATGCGCGCTATCCGGATATTCAGATCGATATGGGCGTGAGTGATCGCATGGTTGATGTGATCGGCGAAAAGGTCGACTGCGTGGTGCGTGGCGGCGAGTTACTCGACCAGTCGCTGATGGCGCGCAAAGTCGCCGATTTGCAGCTCGGCGTGTATGCCGCGCCGGCGTATCTGCAACGCCTGGGCCGGCCGGCGCACCCGCGTGAGCTGGAAGACTCGGCACATCGCGTGGTCGGTTTTACCTGGGCCCGCACCGGCAAAACGCTGCCCTACAGCATGCGCAAAGGCGATGAACAAATTCAGATGCAGGGCCGTTACATGTTGGCGGTGGACGACGGTAATGCTTACCTGACGGCGGGCATTGCCGGGCTCGGCATGCTCTGGCTACCGGCCTATATGGCCCAAGAAGCGCTGGCCAACGGGCAATTGCTGCCGCTGTTTGAAGACTGGCAGATGGAACCCATGCCGCTGTATATCGCCTACCCACCCAACCGCCATGTCAGCCTTAAGCTGCGGGTATTTATCGATTGGGTGGTGGAGTTAATGGCCCAGCACGCGGCGGGTTATAACTCCCGCGCCACGCGAAACCCCAACCAATCACCGCGCACGTAGGGTTCGCGGTAATTGCGGTTACCGGAGCGGGAGAAGATCGGCGCTTCGGTGTAGTCGTTGCCGCGGATCATGTGGTATTCGCAGCTGGCTTCCAGCCATGGGCTGCCGTCGCTCGGTGCGCCGTTGTAGCTGTCGTGCATGCAGTCGGCCACCCATTCGTAAACATTGCCGTGCATGTCGTACACGCCAAACGCATTGGGCGGGTAGCTGCCACCTGGCGAGGTAAAGCTAAAGCCGTCGACCGGGCCGTAGGTGTTGGCGTGTTTGGCGATGCTGTAGTCAGCGCCTTCATCAAAGGGGAAGGGGAATGGCCCCGGCGAGCCGGCGCGGGCGGCGTATTCGCGTTCGGCTTCGCTAAGCATGCGGTAGTGCTTGCCGGTTTTTTTCGACAGCCAGGCGACATAGCCTTTTACGTCGTCGTAGCTCATGCACACCGCTGGCTGCGTTGGGCCTTGCGGGTAGCGCGGTTTGCTCGCTACACATTCGCGACCGGGGCGTTCGTCACCGTTGGCGATGGTCACTTTGGCCTGTTTCACATAGGCATCCCACTCGCCAGCCGATACCTGAAAGCGACTGATGGCAAAGGCTTTGGCAAAGGTGACCGGGTGCAGTGGCCCTTCATCCGGTTGGCGCCCGACTTCTTCATCCTGGGTGCCCATGGTGAACGTACCGGCCGGCAGCACAACCATTTTTGGACACTCTTTGCAGTCGCTGAAAACGCTGCCCACGGCATGTTTTTCTGCCGCGTGAATGGGCAATGCCAACAGCAAGGTGGCAGCGGTAAAAAGGCGTTTCATAGGCAGGGCTCTCACAACTGGTTAGCCAGCAGGTTGATGGCGCGGTCAACGTCCGCTTCGGTGTTCAGCAGCCCCGGCGCCATGCGCACCACGGGACCAACATCGCGATTGACCGCATCGACAATCACGCCATTGCGGGTGAGGTAGGCAGCAATGGCGTCTTCGTCGACATGGGGCGTTTTAAAGAAGGTGAAGCCGGCCGACAGCTCCGGGCTGATGGGCGTCACCAGTTGCACGCCTTTGAGCGTTTGCAGGCGCCGTTTCAGGTAGCTGTTGAGCTGCTGGATGCGCGCCTGCACGTCGGCTTTGCCCAGCAGCAGATGCAGTTCAAAGGCTTTGCCCAGCGCCCAGCGGTGTTCAAAGCTGTGGTAGCCGCCGGGCGACATCACGCTGGCAAAGCTGTCGTCGGGGCGGGAAAAGCTGCCGATGCTGGGGGTCATATTGGCCATGGTTGGCGTGGCCGAGCAGATGATGCCGGTGCCCCGTGGGCCGAATAACCACTTGTGTGTGCCGGCAATCAGGTAGTCGCAGTTGAGGTCGGCGAAGTTGACGTTTTCCACGCCAAAACCATGCACGCCATCGACGCAAAACAGCACGCGGTCGGCCTCGTCGCGGCCCCTGTTGTGCTCGCGCAGCAGTGCGCCAATTTCCGCAATCGGTAGCTTGATGCCGCTGCCCGAATGCACCCAGGTCATGGCCAGCACGCGGGTGTTGGGCCGCAGGTTAGTTTTAATTGCCTGCAGCACTTCGTCTTTGCTGACGGCTTGCGGGTCTTTGTATAGGGGGATTTCACGCATCAGCGTGGCGTCTTTTTGCTTGCGAAAACGCAACGCCGCGTAGGTGGAATTGTGCTCGTGGGCGCTGGTCAGCAGCTCCTGGCCAGGCTTGATATGGATGCCGCCGTAAATTAGCGCCAAGCCTTCGGTGGTGCTGCCGGTCAGGGCGATTTGCCCAGGCTTTACCCCAAGGTAATTGGCCGCCCAATTGCGCACGTTGTCTTCATGCTTCCAGATGGCTTCGCTTTCATAATCCACCGCCAGGGCGGGGTTGCGGTCGAACTCGGCGCGAAACTGCGCAATGGCCTGGCGCACCGGCTTGGGGTGCGCGGTGATAAGAAAACTGGCGAAGTGAGCCAGGCGGTAATCCAGCTCAAACAAGGTGCGCAGTTGTGCCCATTTTTCGCTGGGCTTGCTGCTGAAGGTAAGCGCGGCGTCGTTGGCAAAAGCGGCGTTGCCCAAGGGCAGACTGGCCGCTAGTACGCCGGCCTGTTTGAGAAAGGTGCGGCGGTCAGTCATAGGCTGGGATGGGCTCGTAGGGTGTGCTGTGCGCACCGTTGCGTGTTCGGGAAGATCGCTTGGTGCGCACAGCACACCCTACGAATGATCCTGCTAAGTGCGGTTCCGGTGGGAGTGGCTTTAGCCGCGACGCGCTTGATCTTCAAGGCTTGGCTCGCTGCTGGGTCTGTTCCCATACGCGCAAAAAGTTGCCGCCCCAGAGCTTGGCGATATCGGCATCGGAGTAGCCGCGGCTGATCAGTTCAGCCGTCACGTTGCGGGTGTCGCCGACGTCGTGCCAGCCCTCCAGGCCGCCGCCGTCGTTAAAGTCTGAGGCGATGCCGACATGGTCGATGCCGATCTTTTTCACCGCATAGTCGATGGCGTCGCCGTACTCTTTCAGCCCTGCCAGCGGTTCTTCTTCGAGAATTTTGTACAGCTGGCTGGCGTACTCACCGAAGCGTTTTTCCGGCCAGATGGAAATCACCGCATCACCTGGCATCAGTGCGTTGGCCAGGCCGTCCAACGGTTGCAGATCAAACTGTTTGCGCAGGGTGTTGAGCTTATCCACGGTCGCTTGGCTCAGCGGGCGCAGGTAGGCCGGAAAACCGACAATCTGCACCACGCCGCCGCTGGTTTTGATCAGCTGCATTTCCGCGTCGCTAAGGTTGCGCGGAATATCAACAAACGCCCGTGGCACCGAGTGCGAGGCCACCATGGGCGTGCGGCTCAGGCGGGCGACGTCTTCCAGGGCTTGGGTCGACATCTGCGACACATCGATGATCACGCCCAAATCATTCAGCCGCGCCACCGCCTGTTCGCCTAGCGGCGACAGCCCGCCAAGGGCGTCGGCCGTGTCATTAAAAAACGGTAGCGGCCGTGACGAGTCGGCCCAGCTGTTATTGCCCACGTAGCTAAAGCCAAACATACGCATGCCGCGCGCCGTCCAGGTGTCGAGCAGGCTCAGGTCGTCGCCCAGCGGGTAGGCGTTGAGCATGCTGATAAAAATCGCGAACTTGCCTTCATTGGCCAGACGGCGATAGTCGGCCGGGGTGTAGGCAATGCCGACCTGATTGGGAAAGTCGCGCACCATGCCGGTAATGATTTTGTAGCGCAGCTCCTGCTGGTGCCGCGCTTCATCGACAAACGCTGGGGTAGGGCGATGCGGCGCATTGGCGCCGTTCCAGATTTCTGGCCAGCCAAACACGGTCAGTGCCGCGCCGGAGAGCCGCCCGCGCGCGGCCTTGATCAGGTCGAAGCGGCCGTCGCCATCTTTATCGGCCTCGTTGCCCTCGGTGCCGAAATCCACCGGCACGGTGATATGGCTATCAAAGGAGACGATGCGCTCTTGCAGCTCACTGGCGTGACGCATCACTTCCCGTGGGTAAGGCGCGGCGGGTGGTACGAGGAAGTACCAGGTTGCGGCTGTGCCGACGGCCAACACCAACAGCAACGAGACAAATAGCAGGGTACGGCGCGTGTTGTTCATGCTCAGACCAAACAAGGGGTGGGTTTCCTGTTTGGGAGGGACGAGCCAGGCGCTGGGAAATTTAGCCAAGCATCGTAGTGGCGACGCTAAATTTTCCTGCGTAGCCATCGTTCTAGCCCCATAGGTCAGGACTTGAAGAGTGCGCGATGAGGTTTACCCGACGTGGTTTTATTGCCGGGCTGGCGGTAGCGGGTGCCGCCGTGCCTGCTGTGCTGTACGCCCGCCGTGCAGCGGATTACGACGAGACGCTTGAAGCGGGCCAATACCTGACGCCTGACGAAGCCACGGTGGAAGCTGCCACAGCGCCGGGCGCGCGCTTTGCCGATCAGTTGCGCGGTATTTGGCATGTGCGTTTAACCGGTTCGGAGCAGGGCATGCTCGGATTGCCGGCCGAGGTTGAGCTGCTACTGGATGTTGGCCCAACCGGCCGGGCGCTTCGTGGTTATTTGGGCTTGCCGAGCACCTTGCGCAGCAACGCGCCAGCTGAGTACCGCGTGCAAGGCGATTTGACCGGCATGCCCGAGGGCCAGTTGCGCTGGCGTTTGCTCGGCGCCGACGGGTCGCCGCGTTATGAATTTACGGCGCTGTTGGATGAGGTATGGGGTTCTTGGAGCGATGCCGGCAGTGCTTCGTTAAATGGCCGTATCCGCGACCTCAATCGCGCGCTCACCCTGCCCGAGCAGGATTGCCAGTTCGTCGCCATTAAGCGCGCCTTCCCCGAAGCCCGCGAGCGCACGCCGTTGGCGCCGGCGTTGCTGGCCTGGCTGGTGTCGCCGCAGCACCGCTTGTTTCATCAGCTCTGGCACGCCAGTCGGGATAAATGGCGGCGCCTGGACACTGACAAACGCAACGCCCTGCGTGGCCTTGGCTGGCAGCCTGGCCCGCGTGAGGCCGAGCGCGGCGCACGCGGGCGGCGCAAGCATTTAAATGGCTCCGGTGAAGACTTCTTTTTTATGCACCGGCATATGCTCGCTCGCGCTAAAACCCTGCAACCGGACCTGCCCACCTGGCACGAGCTGCCGCAACCGCCGGTGTTTATTGAGCACGACCGCCAAGCGTTTATCCGTTACCACGACAATAGCGACGGCAACTCGGTACCGCCGGCCTGGGTGGCTAGCGACGACGAAGAGCTCAGCCTGTGGCTGGCGCAGATCAAAGCCAACGCCACCCACTACAGCAACTTTCAAGTGTGGGAATCGCAGTACCAAGACCCCGAATACCTAAGCCGCCTGACCTTGGCGCAGTTTGGTTCGGAGGTGGAACTGAATATCCACGACTGGCTGCATATGCGCTGGGCCACGGTGACGCGCGACCCCGCCAATGGCCAGCCCGTCACTGGCGACCGCGAACAGGCCGACTATGCCGCACGCTGGTTTGGCGCGGAAAACGACTTTCTCGGTGACCCGTTTTCCTCCCATATCAACCCGGTGTTCTGGCGTTTTCACGGCTGGTTGGATGCGCGCATCGAGGACTGGTACCGCGCCCACGAGCGCTATCACCCCGGCGAAGTGCTGCGCCGCGAGGTCAACGGCGTGAGTTGGTTTGCGCCAGGGCGTTGGGTCGAGGTGGCGGACCCGTGGTTGGGGCCGCTGACCCATGGCTGTGCCGAACCGGGAGGTGCAGGGTTTGAAAGTCAGGTGGCGGGAGAGATGGAAATTGAAGTGATGAAGCTCGCGCTGCGGATCGCCTTGAGTGGCGAGAAAGAAGTGGCGGATTTGCTTAAACGCAGTCCGCGTAGGCCGTGGTATGCGCGCAATTTAAAGTTACAGCGTTAATTCATATGCCGGCGTCGTGGTGCGCACAGCACACCCTACGCTGCGGAGCTTGCCAACGTAGGGTGTGCTGTGCGCACCAAGCGATCTACTGGTAAACGAAACGTGTGCACACCCTACAACGCCTTACGCCCGGCCATATGTCGCAAGTAGCCAATCAGCTGCTGCAATTCTTCATCACTCAACACCTGTGGGCTAAACCCCGGCATTTTGCCTTGCGGCCAACGCCGTAGGCTTTGCGGGTCACGGATATAGCGGCTGAGAAAATCACCGGCAAAGTATTCGGTCGGGTTATGCGGCAGGTTCAAATCTGGTCCGAACTGCGCATCGCCAGCGCCGTTAAGCCGATGGCAGGCCAGGCAGTTTTTCTGGAATTGGGCGAAGCCGGCGAGCACCTCGGCGTTAGCCTCTTTAGCCGGCAGCAACGCTGGAAAACGCTCAGCCACTGGCGCCATGGCGCGAACCGAAGCCACTTGAAACGGCCACTGCTCGGGGCCGATATGGTCAACCTGGGGCTCGCTCCACACCAAGTAAAACGGCCCAGCGCTGGGTTTGTCCTTGGCCAACCCGGGCCAAGGCTGGGCCGGGTCTTCAACTGCCAGCCACGCGCGGCTGCCTTGGCTTTGTAGCAGTGGCCCGGCCGGCAGTTCGGCAGCAAAACCGTCCAGCGCAACCATCTGCAGGTGATCACTGGGGTTTACACCCGCCAACAACGCCGCTATAGGAATGGCGCGGTAGCGCATGGGCCGCTTATAGGCGACGTCTTCAGCAATCTCGACGGTTTGAAGTTGAGGGTGTTGGAGTAATTCGGCGGTGGTTAGGGTGCGTGTGCCAGAGGGCAGGGTGAGGATAAGGTCGGCGGCCAGACCTGGCAGGCTCAACAGCAAGAAAAAACCAGCAAACAGTGCGCGCATACAACCGCTCCCAAGGGTGATGCGCAACCCTACCACAGCGCTGAACTCGCTTTGATAGGGTGCCGGTCCGCGTACGGTGCGATCTCCTGGGGGTGAGCATTGGTGCGCATAGCACACCCTACGTTTAACTGATCAGTCGGGAGAGGTTGGGGAGAATCAACACCACGGTGGTGGCAAAGAGTATCCAGCCGGCTTGGCGGAATTTCGCTTGTTTAAACATGGTGGTCAGCCTTTGTTCTTGTTGGCATGCGCGGCCCTTTCGGTGCCTGGCACGCCTTGGCTCAGTCGAAAATCGCTCCGGCAAAACCCGGCAGCGACGCCCCTAGCGCGATGAACGTTAGCTCTGTTGAAGATAGGGCGCGGGTCACAAACTCCTTAGAAGAGTTGGTTTCTAGCAGCGCCAGCTTTAAACCGTGCAGTTATGCCCAAAGCCATCACGCGCAAACAACCCCGGTGACAGACGCCTTGCTGCCACAGGCATTGCCTTGGCCGGCCAAGCACCGTTCGTCTGAGCAGTGCGGTCAATGGCCCTGAGCATTTCGGTCATTGAGCCTGGGGCGTGCGGGGTTAAGGTGTAGCGGCATACAACAACAGGCCATTGCGCGGCTGCGCGGTGCCGATAGCCAGTCCTTCAGCAGAAGGCCAGAGGATGTCATGACCGAAGCATTTATTTTTGATGCGGTGCGTACCCCGCGCGGCAAGGGTAAAAAGGACGGCGCGTTGTATAGCGTCAAACCCGTCAACCTGATCGCCGGCCTGCTTACCGCGCTGCAGCAACGCAATGGGCTGGACACCAGCCAGGTCGATGACATTGTGCTGGGCTGCGTTACCCCGGTGGGCGACCAAGGCGCCGATATCGCTAAAACCGCACCCATGGTGGCCAAGTGGGACGTCAGCGTTTCTGGCGTGCAGATCAACCGCTTCTGCGCCTCGGGCCTGGAGGCCATCAACCTCGGCGCGATGAAAGTGCGCTCCGGCTTTGAAGACCTGGTGGTGGTCGGCGGTGTTGAGTCGATGTCGCGGGTGCCCATGGGGTCGGACGGCGGCGCCTGGGTGATGGACCCGGAAACCAACCTGAGCACCAACTTTGTACCGCAAGGCATTGGCGCTGATCTGATCGCCACGCTGGAAGGCTTTAGCCGCACCGATGTCGACTCCTTCGCCCTGCGCTCGCAGCAAAAAGCCGCGCGGGCCAGCGCCGATGGTTCGTTTAAAAAATCGCTGATTCCAGTCACCGACCAAAACGGCATCGTACTGCTCGACCACGACGAATTTATCCGGGGCGAATCCACCCTTGAAGGCCTTGGCGCGCTAAAGCCGAGCTTTGAAATTATGGGCCAGATGGGCTTTGACGCCACCGCCATCCGCCAATACAGCCATGTCGAGCGCATTAACCATGTGCACACGCCAGGCAATAGCTCGGGCATCGTCGATGGTGCCGCCGCCATGCTGATTGGCTCCGAGGCCAAGGGCAAAGAGCTGGGCCTTAAAGCCCGCGCGCGCATTGTTGCCACTGCGGTGACCAGCACCGACCCGACCATCATGCTTACCGGCCCCGCGCCGGCCACGCGCAAGGTGCTGGCCAAAGCCGGGCTAAGCGTCGGCGATATCGACCTGTTTGAAGTCAACGAAGCCTTCGCCTCGGTGGTGATGAAGTTTATGAAGGACATGGGCGTCAGCGAAGACAAGGTCAACGTCAACGGCGGCTCCATCGCCATGGGCCACCCGTTGGGCGCCACTGGCTGCGCGATTCTCGGCACGCTGCTTGATGAGCTGGAGAAACGTAATTTGCGCTATGGCCTAGCCACCCTGTGTGTGGGCGGCGGTATGGGCATCGCTACCATTATTGAAAGAGTTTGAGCGCTGCGGCCCCCAAGGATAAAAACAAAATGACTGACGCCATCCGTTATGAAAAAGGCCAGGACAATATCGTCGTCTTGACCATTGATATGCCCGGCCAAAGCGCCAACACCATGAACGCCGTGTACCGCGAAGCCATGGCCGAGATCGTTACCCGCCTGGAAGCCGAAAAAGCCGATATCGCCGGTGTGATTGTTACCTCGGCGAAGAAAACCTTCTTTGCCGGCGGCGACCTCAATGAGTTGGTAAAAGTCACCAAGGCCGATGCCAACGACTTCTACCAGATGATCCTCAACATCAAAGGCCAACTGCGCCGCCTGGAAACCCTCGGCAAACCCGTGGTGGCCGCCATCAATGGCGCGGCGTTGGGCGGTGGGTGGGAAATCTGCCTGGCCTGTCATCACCGCATTGCGCTCGATAGCAGCAGCGTGCAGCTCGGCCTGCCGGAAGTGACCCTGGGCCTGTTGCCCGGTGGCGGCGGCGTGGTGCGCATGGTGCGCCTCCTGGGCTTGGAAAAAGCCTTGCCGTACCTGGTGGAAGGCAAAAAAGTGCGCCCGCAAGACGCGCTGAAAGCTGGCCTGATCCACGACATCGCCGCCGACCGCGACGAGATGCTGGCCAAGGCCCGTGCCTGGATTACCGCCAACCCAACGGCCGTACAGCCTTGGGATGTGAAGGGCTACAAGATTCCGGGCGGCACGCCGTCGAGCCCGAATGTGGCGCAAATGCTCGCCATTGCGCCGTCGGTGCTACGCGACAAAACCAAAGGCTGCTTTCCGGCGCCGGAGAAAATCATGTGTGCTGCCGTGGAAGGCGCGCAGGTGGATTTCGACACCGCGCAGCTGATTGAAGCGCGCTACTTCACTGAGCTGACCACCGGCCAGGTGGCGAAAAACATGATTGGCACCTTCTGGTTCCAACTCAACGAAATCAACGCTGGTGGCTCGCGGCCGAAAGACCAACCGACCTATGCAACCAAAAAAGTCGGTGTGCTTGGCGCCGGCATGATGGGTGCGGGCATTGCCTATGTCTCGGCCGTAGCCGGTATCGACGTGGTGCTTAAAGACATTTCGGTGGAAGCAGCCGAGAAGGGCAAAAGTTACTCCGCGACCTTGCTCGACAAGAAGGTCAGCCGTGGCCAGCTCACTGCGGATAAACGCGATGCCGTGTTGGCCCGTATCAAAGCCACCGCCGATGAGGCCGACTTCGCCGGTTGCGACCTGATTATCGAAGCGGTATTTGAAGACCGCGAGCTAAAAGCCAAGGTCACCGCCGCTGCCGAGCGCCATGCCCTGAGCGACGCGGTGATTGCCTCCAACACCTCGACCTTGCCAATCACCGGCCTGGCCAACGCGGTAGAAAAACAGGACAAATTTATCGGCCTGCATTTCTTCAGCCCCGTGGACAAAATGCCCTTGGTGGAAATCATCAAAGGCGCACACACCAGCGATGAAACCCTGGCCCGTGGTTTCGACTACGTGATGCAGATTAAAAAGACCCCAATCGTGGTCACCGACAGCCGTGGCTTCTTTACCTCGCGCGTGTTCGGCACCTTTACCAACGAAGGCCTGGCCATGTTGGGCGAAGGCGTAAACGCCGCGATGATCGAAACCGAAGCGCGCAAAGCCGGCATGCCAACCGGCCCGCTGGCGATTAGCGACGAAGTGTCGATGAGCCTGATGAACCACATTCGTCAGCAAACCGCGAAAGACCTGGCCGCCGAAGGCAAGCAAATTCCCGAGCACCCGGCGTTCGCGGTGGTCGACCTGATGCTTAACGAATACAAACGCCCGGGCAAAGCGGCAGGCGGTGGCTTCTACGAATACCCGGCAGGCGGCAAGAAATCGCTCTGGCCGGAGCTGAAAAGCCGCTTTGAAAAGCCCGACGCGCGAATTTCCCAGGAAGATGTGCGCGACCGCATTCTGTTTATTCAGGCGATCGAGACGGTGCGCTGTGTGGAAGAGGGCGTGTTGCTGTCGACGGCGGACGCCAATATCGGCTCTATCTTCGGCATTGGCTTTGCCGCGTGGACGGGCGGGGCGTTGCAGTTTATTAACCAGTACGGGCTGAAAGACTTTGTCGCTCGGGCGCAGTACCTGGCCGAGCAGTATGGCGAGCGTTTCTTGCCGCCAGCGTTGTTGCTGGAGAAAGCGGCTAAGGGACAGGGGTTCTAGCGGCGAGGGTCGACTTGCGGTTCTGGGTCCCCGCCTGCGCGGGGACGACGGAGTTTTTACAGCGATCATCGTCATCCCCGCGCAGGCGGGGATCCAGTCTAAGCGTCGAGACGTGGTCTGCTAGCCTGCGCGCGGCGCACCCTACGGTCGTTCAGACCAACCTACCCAGCACAAATCGCCCAAATCCCGTCTCCCGCTTACCGGGTGGATTGCCAGCAATCTGCCGCAGGCTGGCGCTTATCTCTAGGTTGCTGGCAATCGCGTTATTGCACTCAATGGCCCGTGCTACCGAGCCGATAGAGGCTTGGCCAAGGCCCAGCAAGGTGAAGCCGTTGGTAATAACGGTGAAGCCGGCGAGGGCGAGGAAGTTTTTGCAAGGCAGTGTCATGGCGTCCTAAACCTGGGTAAGAAGGGAGGAGGGTTAATGCGTGCTCAACGCCAGCAGGGCAACCGTGCCGATCAGGTAAAACCCGACCCCGGCCCACGCGCCGTTGCGTACATATTTTGCGGTCATGCTCATGGGCGGATTCCTTCCCGTTAAGCGCTGCAGCCAGCGTCGGCCACCATTTGGCTGATGGCTTGGCGTTCGCTAAGGTGGGTTGGCATTTTCAGGGTCACCATGGCGCCGTCGAGCAGCTGGATGGCCAGCTCCGACTCAAAGTGCAAACCGCCTTCGTCCAGCGTGGCGTAGGTCACGCCGTATACGTTTTTGCCGGTTTCGCTAAACATGCTGCCCATGGTGTTCTCCCTGATTACTTGCTGCTTACTTGGCGTCTTTTTTCGCGGTTTGTGCCGGCGCTGGGGTTTTATCCGCGCTGCGATACAGTTCTGCATTCAAGTGGCTGGCGAAGGCCGAGGCGGCAACCAGGCTGGCGATAGCTCCGAATTTGTTCATGGCGATTTCCTCATCTGGGTGGGGCGGTGTTGCCCGATGGGTCGCATGATTGCCGAGCGGCGCGATGGCCAGAAGTGAATGGTCGGCATGGTGACTATCGAGGCGGCTGATACAGCAGACGGCCAGTATCAACAGATCAATATGGGCTAGGCGCAAATGCTCAATAAACTAGCCGCAGCGTAAAATTTTATTGACGAATGCGCTGCTGTTCGAACTGGCAGGACAGCGCAGAAAAAACGAGGAGGGCGCCACAGGCATCTGTTTATTGGTTTCTTTGCGCGCGCCGCTGTGTTAAATAAAACAAACAGCTGGCCTCTACTTACATCGCTTCAGGAAATTCCTTATGTCGTTACGTATCTGCATTCTGGAAACGGACATCCTGCGTCCAGAATTGGTTGAGCAATACCAGAGTTATGGCTCCATGTTCGAGCAACTGTTTGCCCGCCAGCCGCTCGCCGCCACCTTTAGCAAATACAACGTGGTCGAGGGCAACTACCCCGCAGATGACGAGCGTTTCGACGCCTACTTGGTAACCGGCAGCAAAGCCGATTCCTTTGGCACCGACCCATGGATTGAAACCCTGAGAACCTACCTGCTAGACCGCTACCAGCGCGGCGACAAGCTGCTGGGTATCTGCTTTGGTCACCAACTGCTGGCCTTGCTGCTGGGTGGCAAAAGTGAGCGCGCCCATCAAGGCTGGGGCGTGGGTACCCACCGCTACCAAGTGGCCGAGCAGCCAAGCTGGATGACGCCAGCCATGGATGAGCTGACCTTGCTGATCAGCCACCAAGACCAAGTCACTGCATTGCCGAAAGACGCTACCGTGATCGCCTCCAGCGAGTTTTGCCCGATCGCGGCGTACCGCATCAATGACCAAGTTCTGTGCTTCCAAGGCCACCCAGAATTTATTCACGACTACTCGCGCGCCCTGCTCGATATTCGTCAGCAACACCTGGGCGAGCAGATTTATAAAACCGGTATCGACAGCCTGCAGCACGACCACCACGGCGCGGCGGTGGCGGAATGGATGATGCGTTTTGTCGCCCAAGATAAGGCCACGCAGCCGGCGTGATGCATCGTGGGTTGGGTCGGTCCGCGTTTGGTGAGCCGCAGGCGAAGGCCAACATACCGTCCGCAGGATGGGGCATCGCGGCCTTCTAGGCCGTCGCCTGCGCACCGCCTCAACCCACCAGAATCGCTAATCACCTTTGGGTCTCATCGTTTACTTGCACCTATTTCCCTGTTGTCGCTGTCGGAACGTTTAACCAAGCCGCGGTTAAGCCGCCGTCACCACAGGTTCCCAGGGAATAAGCACAACCATGGACTATCTCGATTTATTGCAATGGCCCGCCATGGCGGTAACCGTGCTGGCCGCCTGGCTGATCGGCGCACAAAGCGCGCGGCGACGTATGGCTGGCTTCTGGGTATTTATCGCCAGCAACGTGCTATGGGTGATCTGGGGCCTGCATAGCCACGCCTACGCCCTGATTCTTTTGCAGTTTTGTCTGTGCGCTATGAACTGTCGCGGTCTTAAGAAAAATGCCGACACAGTCACAGAGCAGTAGCGTCGAGCAAGCGCGTTTATTCAGCAGCTATAGTCTTGCGTTACTGCCGAATAAAACGAGGTCCGCGTTATGGACTGGTTGGTCACCTATACCTATAACAACGTTGAACGCCACTTGAAGTTACAGGCACGCACAGTCCCCAATATTCAAGTGGTGGCGTTTCGTGCGGTGATGGAGGTGTTTGGCGAAAAGCCGCCGGTCAATAAGGTGGTGGGGCAGCCAGTGCTGGAATGGATGCGTGCGTGCGGCGTGGATCTTACTGATGTGGTTCTGCTGCGGCGTATCAGCCGCAGCGCCCCGCACAACAATGAAAGCTCGGCCCTCTAGCTGAGACACGCGCAACAAAAAAGCCCGAGGCGTACACCTCGGGCTTTTGCATACTTGAGCAGCGCGGGCTGTTAGCAGGCCATCGCCTTTTGTACGCGGCGCTGACGCAATTCCTGATTAGAACGACGCGCCAGGGTTTTTGCCTTGGTCACGTGAATGGGCCCTTCAACATAGGTTGGCAAGTCGCGCTCAACCCAGGCCGCGTCATCGCCACGCCAGCGCAGCAGGCCCGCTTCGATTTTGATTTCACGGTGCAATTCACGAATCAGCGTTTGCATGCGCACCGGGCTCAGAAGCTCTTCGCTTTTAATCGCCTTGCACAACGGCTTGCCGTTCTCGCTTGCTAGCGACAGCAGCAGTGAGCCGTCTGGGCGAGGCTTGATCGCGACGGTGTGTTGTGGAAAGGCGTCGAAGAATTCTTTTATGGCCAGTTGCATTCCGTGTACTCCACGATTCTTTTCAGGTGGAGTACATACAGCAGATGCCATGCCAGAATTTATTTAAGAAAAATACTATATAAATCAATTAGATATGTTTTAAAGAGGCCGCTTCGCTCGTGCACTTTGCATGATGAGCAAAAAGCCACCTTGCAAAATGCATGGTGGCCGTATGCCTTGCTCTACGTAGGGTGTGCTGTGTGCACCAAGCCATCTGAAACTAGCTGAACGGCTGTTGAAACGGCGTTTTCACCGGCACATCCGGGCCCAATTCATCGTGTTCAAACACTTGCGGCTGATAGCCACGACGCACCGGCCTGCGCGGCGCACGTTGGGCACCTTCGGGCAAATGCTTTAGCTGATAGGCCGCCGGCAGCTCGCTGCGCGCGCGCCCCAGGCCGCGATAAATCGCTACCGAGCCGAGCACAATGTCTGCGGCGCCAATCACGCCCTTAACCGCCATGCCTTTGCGGATCAGCAAAATACCCCCCGCCACGGCGAGCAAGCGTTCGAGGTAACCAGGGTTGGCCATGGGTGTGCTCCTCTCAGTTAGCGTCAAGCAGTCGCGGCCTTCGCTGTCGCAGGCCTGTTACAGGTTCTGAGCGAGGTGCGTTGGCCAGAGTTCAGGTTTTTCCGCAGACGGTAAGCGCGTGGGCAAAATTGTTGAACTCTGGCGCGCAAATGCACACCTATCCTCAACGGGGGCGTGGCGCCAAACGCTCAAGCACCAGCTCTGCGTGGCCTTTACGGTCGACTGGCTTCGGTTATCGAAAGCACGCCCCGCCTATTTATCCGCCATGCGCCTTTTTATTAGCTGCGCGGCAGGGTCTGACAAACAGGAATCGGGGACGAGGAGCACGGCAATGAAGAGAGATTGGGAGCTGGTCAGGGAAATGCTGCTGGAGATTGAAGCCTTGGATAAAGGCCATCATTTTTTCCCCCTGAGTACCGCAGAACATTCCGGCGATAGCGTCGCCTACCACCTGCACCTGCTTGAGCAGGCCGGTTTGGTTGAATGTGCTGACCACCGTCCACTCAGCGGCGAATTGGTGCGTATCGGCAAATCCCTGACCCTCACTGGCCATGACCTGCTTGACCTGATCCGTGACGAAGGCCTGTGGATGGTGAAAAAGGCGTTCCTGATCGAGCACCTGGGCGGCATCACCATCGACGCGCTGAAGTCCACGATGGCCATGTACCCCAGCGAAAGCGGCAGCGCCCTGAGTGTTTCCCGCCATGCGCAGAACGACGCCGTCTTTAACTGATACGGCTGCCGTTACTCACCCGGTAGCCTCGGCAGCCCAATGCTGCCGAACGGCTGCTGCATTTACTCGCGTTCAAATTCTCTGACCGAGGCACGCCCCATGTCCGCCGATCGCAAATCGCACGATGCGCCCAGCTCTTCCTCGCAAGCCGCAGCTAGCACCCCAGACGTTCAGGCCTTCAAGCAGAACATCCTGGCCAAGCTCAAATACGCCGTCGGTAAAGACCCAGCTAACGCCTATATCCATGACTGGTTTGAAGCCATCGCGCTGGCTGCCCGCGACCACCTGGTAGACAACTGGGAAGAGTCCGAAGCGCGCATCGACCGCAAACAGCAAAAGCGCGTGTATTACCTTTCGCTCGAGTTTCTGATCGGCCGCCTGTTAATTGATTGCCTCAGCAACCTAGGTCTGTTGGAAACTGCACGGCTGGCGTTGGCCGAGTTGGACGTGGACATCGAGCGCATCCGTGAAGTCGAGCCGGATGCCGCCTTGGGCAATGGCGGCCTTGGTCGGTTGGCCGCCTGTTTTATGGAAAGCATGGCCACCTTGAATATCGCCGGTCACGGCTACGGTATTCGCTACGAACACGGCCTGTTCAAACAAGTGATCAGCGATGGTTGGCAACACGAACACACGGAAACCTGGCTCGACTTTGGTAACCCCTGGGAGTTCGAGCGGCCCGAGGTCAGCTACAACATCGGCTTTGGCGGCAGTGTAAACACCGTTGCCGAGCGCAACGACGTGCCGCGCCAGCACTGGCAGCCCAATGAGATTATCCGCGCCATTGCCTACGACACCCCCGTAGTCGGCTGGCGCCGTGCCGGCGTCAACGCCCTGCGCCTATGGCGGGCGCGGGCCTTGGAAGACCTGCAACTGGAACGCTTTAACGCTGGCGATCACCTCGGCGCTGTTGCTGATGTAGTGCGTGCGGAGAGTATTTCCCGCGTCCTGTACCCGGCCGACAGTACGGAAGCCGGCCAGGAACTGCGTCTGCGCCAGGAATTCTTCTTTGTTTCTGCGTCGCTGCAGGATTTGCTGCACCGTCATATGCGCTTGCACGGCGATATTTATACGCTGCCGGAAAAAGTAGCCATTCAGCTCAACGATACCCACCCGGCGATTGCGGTGGCCGAGCTGATGCGCCAGTTGGTCGACGTTTACCGCATTGAGTGGTTCCACGCCTGGGATCTGACTGTCGCCACGCTGTCCTACACCAACCACACCTTGTTGCCCGAGGCGCTGGAGTCGTGGCCGGTATCGCTGATGGAGCGCCTACTGCCACGGCATATGCAGATCATCTACCTGATCAACGCCTACCACATCGACTCGCTGCGGGCTAAAGACATCCACGACTTTGAGCTGCTGCGCTCGGTGTCCTTGATCGATGAAGACAATGGCCGCCGTGTGCGCATGGGTAACCTGGCATTTCTCGGTTCCCACAGCATTAACGGGGTTTCCGCACTGCACACCGAGCTGATGCGCGAAACCGTATTCCGCGACCTGCACAAGCTCTACCCAGACCGCATCCGCAACAAAACCAACGGCGTGACCTTCCGCCGCTGGCTGTACCAAACCAACCCGGCGCTCACCCAACTGTTGATCGACACCATTGGCCCAGGCGTGCTTGATAGCCCAGAAACCTCGTTGGTGAAACTGGAACCCTTTGCCGATAAACCCGCATTCCGCAAACAGTTCATTGCTCAGCGTCAGCACAGCAAAGTCGCCTTGGCCAAACTGGTAAAAGAGCGGCTGAACATCGACCTCAACCCTAATGCCATCTTTGACGTGCAGGTCAAACGGATTCACGAATACAAGCGCCAGCTGCTCAACCTGCTGCACACCGTGGCGTTGTACCAAGCCATCCGAAACGACCCCACCACCGACTGGGTGCCGCGGGTGAAAATCTTCGCTGGCAAGGCGGCTGCCAGTTACTACCAAGCCAAGCTGATCATCAAGCTGGCCAACGATATCGCCCGCACCATTAACGCCGACCCCACCGTGCGTGGCCTGCTGAAAGTGGTGTTTATCCCTAACTACAACGTGAGCTTGGCGGAAACCATCATTCCGGCTGCCGACCTTTCCGAACAGATTTCCACTGCCGGCATGGAAGCCTCCGGTACCAGCAACATGAAATTCGCCCTGAATGGTGCGCTGACCATCGGCACCCTCGACGGCGCCAATGTGGAAATGAGCCAACTGATCGGCGAAGAACATATGTTTATTTTCGGCATGACCGCCCAGGAAGTGAAAGGGCGCATGCATACCGGCGACTACGACACCATTCACGTGATCAAACAGTCCGAACGGCTCAACGGTGCCCTGGAAGCCATCAGCAAAGGCGTGTTCTCCCCAGATGACACCGAACGTTACGCCGGCCTGATCGACGGCCTGGTGCACCACGACCGCTACATGCTCTGCGCCGACTTTGACGCCTACTGGGACGCCCAGCGCCGCGTTGATGAACTGTGGAAACAGCCCGACCTGTGGTGGCGCTCAGCCGTACTCAACACCGCGCGCACGGGCTGGTTCTCCTCCGACCGCACCATTCGCGAATATGCCGAAGACATCTGGAAGGCCATGCCACCGGCGAAGAAAAGCAAATAGACAACAGCTGACGAAGAGGGCGCAGTAGCGCCCTTCTTGGCCGTAGGGTCGGCTGCGCGAACCAAGCGATATCCGTCTTGTGGATAGCGCAATAGCGGCCTTTTAGCGTAGGTTGCACCTCATCTCGCTGATCCCATTTTTTGAGTTGTGGTTGCCTTCTATGACCCACCCCCGCATCGGCTTCGCCTGCCAATACAAACACCCTGACCGTGACCTCTCGCCAGCGGCGTTAAAGCTGATCGAAGGCCCCTTCAACCCGCGCACTACCACACTGCGCTGGATGGAGTCGGTAAGTCCCGCCGAGGCGCGGGAAAAACTGGTGGAAGTGGTTACCCATAACTTAGCCGCGCAACTGCATTTGCTGGCCTACGTGGCGCAGCTGCCGCCAACCTTGCGCATGCTGCGGCTCAGCAGCGACTTGCTGCCGTTTTACAGCCACCCGAAAGTGCACCACGTCTACCAAGACCCGGCCATTGCCCAACAGCTTATCGATGGCTTCGCCGCGATTGGCGAACTGGCGCGCTCGGCAGACATTCGCTTGTCCTTTCACCCCGGCCAATATTGCGTGCTGGGCTCAGAAAACCCCGGCGTGGTGGAAAATAGCCTGGCGGAGTTTGAATACCACGCCGACATGATCCGCATGATGGGCTATGGCCGGCGTTTTCAAGACCTCAAATGCAACGTGCATATCGCCGGGCGCCTGGGCGTAGAAGGCACACGGGCGATCTGGCCGCGGCTGTCGGAAGTGGCGCGCAACTGCATCACCTTTGAAAACGACGAAAAAACCTACGGTCTTGACGACTGCCTGCAAATGGCCGATCTGGCGCCCGTGGTGTTGGACATTCACCATCTGTGGATTCACGAAGGCGAGTACATCGCCCCTGATGCACCGCGGGTGCAACGCGTCATCGACAGCTGGCGCGGCGTGCGCCCGACCATGCACTACTCACAACCGGTCGAAAGCCTGCAAACCCTGGGCTTTGCCGCCGAACAGAAGCTGGAAATGGACGCACTGCTGAAGGTCGTGAGCAAACGCGATCTCTACGCCCACAGCGACCGCATGTGGAACCACTGCACCAATACATACGCCGCGCAGTTTCTCGACCGCTTCGACATCATGCTTGAAGCCAAAGACAAGAACGTCGCCACCTTAGAGTTCTACGCGCAGGTAGAGCGGCGGTTGGGTTGAGCGCAGCGAAGCCCAACAGGGACCAACCCGTGGGCCGCTAGTAAGTATTCGTCGACCCACGCCGTTGGGCTTCACCTTCGGCTCTACCCAACCTACGCAACTCCCATGCGGGGCAGGGGAGTGCGCCAGGCCAATTGGCTGGCCCATTGCGCTTAAAAAAACGTGCAGCGCCACGCCGGCACTCGCTCCGACCTAGGTATTGGTTCGCTACGACTATCGGACTAGATTTCTCTGCTGGCAGTAATGTCACAATGATGGCGTTATTGCTTGATAGCTCTTCTTTGTCTATACAAGTTGCCATATAAGCGCTGCGACGCAGCAGACCGGAGCGCCTGGGTCTATGACACTCAGCAGTTTTAGAGAACCGTATGAAAGTTAAAAACCGCATTCTGCTATTGGTGGCATCGCTGTTGTGCTTGGCGGCTGTTATGGGCAGCGCATGCATGATGTCGCTGAATGCCACCGTAGGTGGCTTGCAAACGGTTTATCTGGACCGGGTTGTGCCGCTGCGAGATTTAAAACTAATCTCCGACGCTTACGCCGTGAGCATCGTTGACGCCACGCACAAGGCGCGCAACGACAACTTTTCGCCGGCCCATGCGCTCACCGCGCTGCGGGGCGCGCGCGTGGTAATCGACCAAACCTGGAAGGCTTACCTCGCCACCTACCTGCTGCCTGAAGAGCAAACCCTAATTGCCGAAATCACCCCGTTGCTAGGGCGCGCCGATGGGCCGCTCAATCGCTTGGAAAAAATCCTCGCCGACGAAGATAGGGCTGCATTGGACGGTTTCGTCAAAAACGAACTCTATCAAGTGATTGATCCCATCACCGATAGCCTCGCCAAACTTATCGAGGTGCAACTGAGCGAATCCAAACACCAATACGAGCTGGGTGTGGAGCGCTATGAGTTCGGATTTCTGCTGGTGTGCTTGTTGTTGGCGGCGGCGCTTCTGGTTGGCATTGCTCAGGCCTATTTGATGGTCAATTACCTGGGTAGAAACCTGGGTGCCGAGCCCAATGAGTTGGGTAATTTCGCCCGACAAATCTCCCATGGCGACCTGAAAAAAATCAGTTTCGACCGGGCTCCTCGTGGCGTTTTGAGCGCCGTGGAGACGATGCGCAGCAACCTTCACCACTTAGTCGGTCAGATCGTTTCCGGCAGCGAACAAATAGAGGCCGCCACCACCCAGTTAGCGGCATCGGCCGAGCAGGTTACCAGCAGTTCCGGACAGCAGTCGGGGATCGCCTCGAGCATGGCGGCGGCCATGGAACAGCTGTCGGTGAGTATTTCCCATATTGCTGAAAGCGCCAAAACAGCCGAGTCGGTTGCCCTTAATGTGCGCGAAAGCAGCGCGGGTGGGGTGGAGCTAGTGGGCCGCTTGGAAACTGAGTTTCAGACCATTTCCAAGATGGTTACGCAAAGCTCCGGTGATATTGATCACCTGGCGGACCAGTCCCACCGCATTAACTCGATTGTTGAAGTGATCCGCGGCATTGCCGAGCAAACCAACCTGCTGGCCTTGAATGCGGCCATTGAAGCCGCGCGAGCGGGCGAGCAAGGCCGTGGTTTTGCCGTAGTGGCCGATGAGGTGCGCAACCTGGCGGCTAGAACGGCGCAATCCACCAGTGAAATTGTTGGCCTGGTCGATGCCATCAATAAGGGCATGGACCAAGCCAAGGTCAGCATGGACGCCGGCTGTTCGCGCATTTCCCTCGGGCTGGAACTGGTGGCGCAGACTGGCGCTTCCATGGCCGGAATTAACAGTGCCGTGAGTGAAAACCTGCACGCCGTGGCCGCCATCGCGAACTCGTTGGCAGAGCAGCGTGCTGCCGGCGACGATGTGGCGCGAAATATCGAACGTGTAGCGCAAATTGTTGAGGCAAATAGCGAAGCACAAACCGGCATCAGCGCTTCCGCAAAAATGCTCAACAGCTTGGCGGACGACCTGTTTGTTATGACGCGCAAGTTTTCGCTTTAACTTCAGTCAGGCTGGGCGCGCCAACATACGCTGGCCCAGCACTCCGGCGATGTATGGCCAACGTGCAAAACCAGCCGCTATTCTGCGCCGGCATAGTTACTATGCCGGCCTGCTCTCTACTGAACGGCCCACGCAGCCGTGATCATGAGCCTCGACTTAACCACCATCGAGGAACTACTCATGACTCTTCAGGCAAAGCTGGACGCGTTCAAGGCTGATTTTGTTGCCGGCAAGGCGCCTTATCATGCCCCCGCGGCAGTCCACGCGTTGATGCAACGGGCCACGGCAGAACTGATTGCCAGCGGCCTGGCCGAACGCGCACTAAAGGCCGGCGATAGCGCTCCGCTGTTCAACCTCGCGGATGCGCACGGCAAACTGGTGTCCTCGGCAGAACTGCTGACCCACGGGCCGCTGGTGGTCAGTTTTTATCGTGGTGTCTGGTGCCCCTACTGCAACATGGAACTGCAAGCCCTGCAGCAGGCACTGCCGGCGTTTCAGAAGCACGCTGCCAACCTTGTCGCGATCTCGCCACAGAGCCAAGCAAACAGCCGCAAATCGCAGCGCGAAAATGGCCTGGATTTTCCAATCCTCAGCGACAACGGCAATAAAGTCGCCGCCGCCTTTGGCCTGCGCTTCGCCCTGGCGCCCTATCTGATCGAACTTTATCTGAGCCTGGGCAATAATCTGGCCGCGATCAACGGCGACCAGAGCTGGACGCTGCCAATGCCGGGCCGTTTCGTTATCGGTCAGGACGGCATTATTCGTTACGCAGAGGTCAACCCCGATTACACATTGCGTCCCGAACCCGCCGAACTGCTGCCGGCATTACGTAGCTGACGCCACGCGTTGTAAAAAGGGCCGCCTTCGCGCGGTCTTTTTATTGGCCGTTTTGCTAACTCAGCAACCCCTCGACAAACTCAACAAAAGCGCGCGCCTTGGCGCTCGCCAACCGCCCAGTGGGAAATACCGCCCAGAGATCCAGAGGCGGCAATTGCCACTGCTCCAACAGCGGCACCACGTCTCCACTGGCAAGCTCGGCGGCGAACATCCATTCGGACGTCAATGCCAACCCCAGATGCGCCAACACCGCGGTCCGTACGCCCTCTGCGGCACTGACGCGCACTCGTCCGTTGACCGTGACCGACTGAACCGTACTGCCTTGCTTAAATGCCCAGTGCTCGCCACCGCCGGCCTGGGTGAATATAACCGCTTGATGCTGGGCCAGATCCGAGGGGGTCAAAGGCGCACCGTGGCGTTGCAGGTAACCCGGCGTGGCTAGCACCAAGCGTCGGCACTGCGCGAGCTTGCGGGCGACCAAATTGGAGTCTGGCAGTGCCCCCATTCGCAACGCCACGTCGATTCCTTGCTCCACCAGATTGACGGTGCGGTCATCCAAAACGATGTCGATATCTAGTTGGGGGTTGGCCGCCAGGAAGGTGCCCAAATGCGGCAACACATGCAGACGCGCGAAGGTCAACGCCGCACTCACGCGCAAGGTGCCGTGCAGGCCGCTACCGGCCCCGCGCGCGGCCAAGTCGGCTTCGTGCGCCTCTTCAATGGCACGCTTGGCACGCTGGTAATAGGCTGTGCCGGCTTCCGTTGGCGTGAGGCCGCGAGTAGACCGCAGCAGCAGGCCCACGCCGAGGTGTTCTTCTAGCTGAGCGATGCTTTTCGACACGGCGGGCTGACCGAGATTGAGCCGTCGAGCAGCTGCGGAAAAAGAACCTGACTCCAGCACGCATACAAAGGTTTCCATCGCCGCCAATCGATCCATCGTCGCTTCACCTGAACCGGAAAACGCCATTGCAAAAAAATGCGAGCGAAGCAGGTGCTTCGGTCGCAGTGGAGGGTTTATCTCAGCAAGCCAAGTACAAAGCAACTTCTAGAAAGCGGCCTTACCAATGGATGCTCCGCCATCGACGAACAACGTCTGACCGGTGATAAAGCTACTGCTTTCGGACAACAGAAAGGCGATAGCCGCGGCAATCTCTTCGGGTTGCCCGAAACGCCCCAAGGGTATTGCTGACAGATAGCGGGCTTCACCCTCGCTTCCAGGGGGATTGTTCGCACGGAACAGCTGCGTGTCTGTTGGCCCGGGCGCGACAGCGTTAACGGTAATACCCGTTGTTGCCAGTTCCAGCGCCCACGTGCGGGTAAAACTGATAAGCCCTGCTTTGGCGGCGGCGTAAGCCGTGCGCTGAGGTACGCCTAATACCGTAAGGCTGGAAATATTCACGACACGGCCCCAGCGGCGCGCGCGCATGCCTGGCAGCAACGCCTGAGTGGTCTGGATGGCTGCATGCAGATTTAGCCGTAGCACCGCATCGAAGTCGTCGAGGTCCACATCGGCCAAATGTTGTGGGCGAACGGCGCCGACGTTATTAACCAGACCGTCAAACGCATACTCTTGCGTCAGCATTGCCAAGGCCTTTGCGCTCGCTACGCGATCACCCAGATCGGCAGACACCAGCACCCCAGGGAAGGCAACTCCCTCAAACTGGCGGGCGATGCCCACCACCTGGTGACCAGCCGCGACCAGTGCATGCGCTAACGCCAGACCAATACCCTTGCTGGCCCCGGTAACCAAAAAAGTCCGCTTGTTCATGAGAGCTCCTGGTGCGCGCTTGAACGCGCAACTTTAGAAGGGCGGATAGCGGTTTTAAACCGGCTTGGTCCATTCGTTACCCTTCATGAAGGGGTCCAATTGGGTGTGCACCAAGTGGTTGGTGTAATTGCTCATGACCTTAGTGGCCACACCCAGTACTACCTCCAGAACGTTGCGATGAGAGAACCCGGCAGCCACGAATGCATCGACACCTGCATCACTGACAAAGCCTCGATCCCTTACGACGGCGGTGGTGAAGACATGCAGCGCCTCCAGCCTTGCATCCGCAATCACGCCACCTGTGCGCAGCGCCGCAATGACGTCGGGCGCCATTTCGATCATTTTCGCTAGCGTGGTATGCCCGGCCATGCAGTAGTGGCAGTTGTTTTCGAAGTTGCTGGTTAGATACACCACTTGCTGTTCGTGAGGCGTGAGCGTGCTGTTACTGAACAGCTCCCAGAGCTGGCTGTAACCGCTCAGCAGTTCTGGCGATTGCGCCATGTGAGCTTGCAGGTTGGGCACAAAGCCAAAGGCCGTTTTAACCGCCTCCAGCACTGGCTTTGAGGATGCCGGTGCTGTATCGATGGTGTGGCGCATGAAGGTTGTCATCGCAGTTTCCTTGAGTGGGTAGCAAGAGTGCTGGGGCTATCTTGCTGTTCTCGGCAACGTTGCGGAACGTAGATGCAGGGCATATCACTCATGCGTTTTTGGAATATTCGTCGAGTGGCTGGCTAACGCCGCTAGAGCGCCGCCAGCTCGATTGGCCATGCACGCTGGCGGTGCTAACACATGAGGATAAGGGACCTATCAGCGGGGCTCTTGTCAGGGCACTTGACCACGCGCAAGCGCCGACGGGCGCCGAACGCCTTTGCAGACCGCACAAGCCGCTGCATGAAGCCAGCAACCTAGACTGGAGCTTTGTGCGGTTTAGAGCGGGCAGGAGCGTCGGTCAAGCAACCCGCAGCAGAGCGATTAACCTCTGTTTACGGAACGGCATAAAACTCGTAATCCATCGCGATAGTGCCGTTGTCGCGGTAGCTGATATACAGCACCTGCGCGTCATTGCTGGCGACAAACGCGTAAGGCCATTTACCGTTGGCTTTGCGCATTTGTTCATACAGCGGAATGTAAAAGTCCTTGGTTTGCCCCTGCGGATCGTAAGGCAGCTGCACGTGAAAAATCGGATAGTGCCCGCCATTGCACAACTGAACACGCTCAATCTGAATGGCGTTTTTCTCCAGCACCGCGCGGGTAGGGTGTTTCCACGTAGCCAGATCAACATCGTGGCAATCGGCGACCATTTTGCTGTACAGCTCGGTGTTTTCCAGTAAAGGCGGTGCCGCAGCCGCCAAGCCAGGAAGCAAAAACAGCAAAGCAAATAGACGCGCCACGGTAAGTGCTCGAAAGAAAACAGAGCGCGATTGTAAAAGGAAACGACGGGGGCAGGAGGGGATGGAATTGGCATCGTGTTTAGCTCGCCACGCTTGGTAAAACTGGCGATAGATTCGCTTCGATACGGTTGTGCCGTGGAAGCGTTTTTACCGGCTTATTGGGGGCAGGGCAGTCGTTTGCCTTTTTGATTCCTTGGCAGGGAGTAACTGCCGAGCACTTCAGCTCAGTAATGCTGCGCTAGCCGGCAATCTGTGACGCCTCTCCGCTCCTCAGCAAATAAAATTGAAAGCCCCGGAACACCCTGCCACAGTGGCGCGCGTATCAAAAATACGACAAAGGATTGCAAGCACCCTGCGGCAAGGAACACGCCCGCATGTACCCGTTCACCCCACAGCCATCAATTACGTTTTGCCATTGCGCGGTGCGTTTTCGCGCGCGGCAAAAACAGCTATGACTGCGCTGGGCGGCGTTAAACGCAGTAACCACCGACATCCTGGCTAAGAAAAGCTAAGCCTTTCTGCCACTTCTTTTAGTTCTTCTGGAGAACCGCAATGCGTAGCACGTTCCTGAAAATGAGCATGATCGCCGCCATGGGCCTGCTGGCCGCCTGCGCCCACCAAGGGCCGTCTGCGCCTAAGGCCAAAGAGCAGCAGATCATTGGCCAGATTCCTGCCGGTAGCCCGTTCTCCAAGCTGCGCCCTGGTATGTCGATGCAGCAAACTCACGACCTGATCGGCTTGCCAACCGACACCTACAGCCACACCACCGGCAAGGCGTTTATTCCCTTTTACTTCGGCCCGGACAGCATGCGTATGGAAGAGTTGTACAAGGGCCAGGGCCGTATCACTTACAACGGCGTAGGCATTGGTGGTTCGACCTTTAACATCTACCAGATCACCTACGACCCAAGCGAAGACGGTTACAACAACCGTTAAGCCGCGGCGCTTTTCAGCGTTTGAATAAGAACCCCGCCGTGAGCGGGGTTTTTGTTGTTAGGCGTGGTCCGCCACCACTAGCCATTCATATGACTTAACCCCTGGCCCAAGAGCATCCAGAAGCCGGCCAGGCAAACGAGCGACACCAGGCTAAGGGCAAACAACAATTTTGCCGCCACTGACCAGGCGCGTTGGGCGTCGCGAAACTGTTGGTAGCTGCCCCAGCGTTTATGCGTCCAGGCCAGGTGGCGGCCGTTGACGGTCAGGTAGCCCCACACCAGCACGCCAACAAGCAGCGCTAGCCAGCTGAGGCGCGGAGAGCTGTGCATGCTCAGTGGCGCAAGCAGTGCAAGAAAACTCAAGGCGCCAAACCAGACGCCGTTGCACAGCGCCCACACTCCGGCAAAAACAAACGCCCCCCAGCTGCCGCCCTGCGCTTGCAGGGGGACGGCGCGGCTGCGGTCACCGGAGGTGTTGGCAACGTAAGGTTCGTTTGTAGGAATACTGCTCATGACAAGTCACTAAGGGGAGGAGGGGCGACGGTAGCAGGTTGCGCTGCAGGACGTACCCGGTGCGGCATTAGTACTTCATTCCGGCGTTGAACAAAATCATCGAGTCGTTGTTGCCGGCCTGGTTGTTGTAGTCCTCGATACGCAGCAGGCTGCCCTTGAAGTTGATGGCCCAGGCTGGCAGTTCGTAGCGCATAAACAGCTCGTACTCCATATGCCGCCCCTCGGCGTCGAGGTTGAGGTTGACGTTGCTCATGGCCACGCTGTTGTCGGCGTTCAGGCCGGTAGGCAGTTGGGTTTTCAGCTTGCCGCCAGTCACCCGCAGCGGTTGGTAGATCAGCGCGCCGACCTGCAGTTGTGGGTCGGGCTGGCCAAGCATGCCAAGGGTAAAACTGTCGCTGCGCAATGCTGCTGATTGCGCCAGGCCGCTGCCGTTAAGGGTGGTGCGACCGGTGTTGTAACGGCCGTAAACGCTCCACTGTGGGTTCACCGGCAGGCTGACGTTAAGTCCGCTGAAGACTGTGCGTGAGCGGCCATTGCCCAGCCAGCTTGCACTTTCGGCTCCGAGCAGGCGTTTTTCTTCGTCCAGGGCGCCGAGTTGCAGGCTGGCACTCAAGCCCGAGGGCGCACTGTAGCCCCATTCGCTTTGCACGCTGTGTTGGTTGTCGTGGCTGGGGCGGTCGATAAAACGCTCCTGCGCCTTGGCGGTTTGTACTTGTACGCTGCTGTGCCAATTCTCGGCGAGATTCCAGCGCAGGCCGGCGCCGCTGGCTTGTTCTTCCAGGCTCAGGTACGGGTTGCTGAAGGCCTGAGTCACGCTGCTGTTACGCAGCGCTGGCAGCGCTTGTTGCAAGCCTTGGTTCCACGATGGGTCAGTGTTGACGCTGGCGCTCAGGGCAAGGTTATTGCCAACGTTTTGCCAGGCCTGTACCTGGCCCAGACCGGCGAGGCCGCTGCCTTCACCGCCTTCGGTGTAGTTCAGGCGCAAGCCGCTCTCGGTTTGCAGGTGCTGCTGGGTATTTTCCTGATTTTGCCGTTGCAGGTAGGCCACGCTGTCGATACGGCTGCGCTCGGTGGTCTGGCCATTGCCCAAGGCATCACCTTTAACCAAGAAAGGCGCGTCGAGGCTGTCTTTTAGTACCAGGTTGACCTTGGACAGCGAGGTGCGAATGGCATTGCCCAGCGGCGAGCTTTCGGCAATGGCGGCCTGGCTGATGGGGATGGTCATGCCGGTACGGGTGTTCAGCATCAGCGCGCCGATGGGGCGTGTCGCGCTGTTCAAGTCCAGCAGGCCCTGGCCGTAGATATCCTGATTGGCGTAGATGCCGCCTTTGTTGGCCGAGACCAGCACACGGTTAACAATCTGCTCCGAGGTCAGCGTTGGGAACACATCCATCAGCACCGCCAAGGCGCCCGACACGGTAGGGGCGGCCAGCGATGAGCCGGTGGTAATGCTGATGCCAGTGCTTAAATCCACCGGGTTCTGGAAACCAAAGCCGGGCGCCGCGATGCACCAGGCCTTGGCCGCGCCGCAAGGGTTGCCTTGCTGGCCGGTGGCGGTGGAGTTGCCGTTGCCGCTCCAATCAACATTCAGGTCGACGGCGATCACCGCCAGCCATTGGCCCTGCAGCCCTGGAACCAGCAGAGGCATGCTGGCAAATGCCGAGGGCTCGCTTTGGGTGTTGTCGTTGCCGGCGGCCCAGACATAAATGATGCCGGCATCCACCCCACGCTGGTACATCGCCCCCCAGGTGTCGGCGATTTGTTGATTGGTGCCACCCACCGTATAACTGTGGTTGGAGATACGCGCGCCGTACTGGATTTCGCGGTCGACCACATCGGAGTCCGACTGGCCCCAATGGGTCAGCAACTTGGCGTCGTAGGCCACACCGTGGAAGTCGTTGGCGTTTTTTTCGCCCAGGGCGGTGCGGGCGACGGCGGTGCCATGGCCGTCCACGCCACCAAGGATGCTGCCGGTGGCGAGTTGGTTGGTCAGATCGGCGTGGTTGGTGTTGATCTGGTCAACGTCCTGCACTGAGATAACCACGCCCTCACCAGTGCCGCCGCGGGCATAGGCGTAGTCGGCGTGGATGGCGTTGAGCGCCAGGGTGTTTTTGTATTCACGGGTACGCATGGCTTCGCGCGCGGCAGGGTCCAGGCCCGGATCGGGGGTTGGCTCCGGTGGCGCTGCCGGCTCTGGCGCAGCAGGTTTGGGCGTTGCCTTATGGCCGCCGCCATTGCCACCGCGCGCCGCAATGGCGGCTACGGCGCCGACCACCACGGCTGCGGTAATTCCAATCTTGCCAACATCGGTTTCAAACCAGGCGGCCAGCTCTTCTTTGTTGGCCTTGGAGACTTTAGCTAGCAGTTCTTGCCGTTCTGGCGAAGCGCCTTGGCCCAGGTATTTCACCAAGTCGGCGCGGTATTCGGGGAAGATCTCCAGGGTTGGTTCTACCTGCGCTGCCAGCATACTGTCAGGCAGGTCGTACAGGCGGGCGAACTCATGCTGGATTTCCGCCATCAACTGCGCAGGCGGGGGTGGCGCCGCCCAACTCTGTGTCACCAGGCAGCAACTCAAGCCCAAACCCACGCCAAAACGTCCTGCTTTCGCTGTACTACCGCCGTCGCCAAACATGCCCTAGCCCTGTTATTTAGTTGTTAGGCCGGCTAAGTAGCAAGTGCCGCTCCAGTTAACTGATTAGAGCGGCACTTAGTGCCTATTATGTGAACTGAATGACATAACTTAGTTGATATACAAACAATGGCGGTTGCGCTGATTTATTGACGTCAATGAATAGTTGCCAACGTTTTAATTATAAGTGCTGAAATTTGTCACATAGTGCTGGAAGAGGAACTGAATGGATTGTCTAACAATCAGTGCTTCTTACACTGGGAGGAAAAAGCACATAGATATCAGGCGGATATACAGACTTTTAGGATGATTTGACTGCGCCACTATCCGCGCTTGCGGTCATTTATAAATGCGCCATTCGCGTTGATTTTATTTTGTAGTGTAAGTAATACGAATTTGTTCAGTAGTTGTTAACTAATCGGTTAATTGTTGCTGGAAGTTATAAGTTGAGCGTTTCCTAACTACGCCCTCGTCAGGTCGATGCAGCAAACTCACGAACTGATCGGAGTAACTGATCGCTACGGCTGCTCCCGGTGAAAGTCCTATTCGGTTTAACTTCGCGCCGGACAGTATGTGTATGGATGAGTTGTATAAAGGCCAAGGCCGTATCACCTATAACGGCATAGGCGTTGGTGGTTTGAGGGTGAATTTCTGCTCGGTCACCTACGGGCCTAGTGAACACGGTTACAACGCCCGCTGTTGCTCACAAAATGGCGGAGCTAGCGCTATATCGCCGCCTATGGCGTGAGCCGGGGCCAAGACAGCTACTCGTTCCCGCGAATAGCGAAAGCTGCCTGAGCGTATAACGTGCTGCTGTGCATGGCCGCGGCCACTTCGCCAATCACCAATACCGCCGGTGCTTTCAACTCAAAGGCGCGGGCGGCTCGTTGCATGTCGGCCAATTCACTGCGGCATTCGCGTTGCCGTGGCAGCGAAGCGTTTTCGATCATGGCGACGGGGGTGTCGGCGGGCATGCCGGCGGCGAGCAGTTCACGTTGGATTTCTTCCAGCTTGGCCACGCCCATATAAACCACCAAGGTAGTGCCGGTTTGCGCCAATGCTTGCCAGTTCAGGCTACTGTCGTCCTGGGTGTGGGCGGTGACCAGGGTTACGCCACGGGCGACGCCGCGCAGGGTCAAGGGTATGCCGCAGGCGGTGGCGCCGGCCAGGCCTGCGGTAATGCCGTTGACCAGTTCCACTTCAATACCATGGGCTTTCAGCCAATCAGCTTCCTCGCTGCCACGACCGAAAATGCACGGGTCGCCACCTTTGAGGCGCACCACGCAAAAGCCTTGGCGGGCGTAGCGCAGCATCAGGCGGTGGATAAATTCTTGCGGGGTAGAGCGGCAGCCACCGCGTTTACCTACCGGGATGAGTTTTGCCCCTGGGCAATGTTCCAGCACAGCGGGGTTAACCAGGTCGTCGATCATCACCACCTGCGCGGCGTTCAGGGCGCGCACGGCTTTAAGGGTTAACAGTTCCGGATCACCGGGGCCGGCGCCAACCAGCCAGACTTTTGCACTCATGGGGTGTTCCTCCGCAGATCAGTCATGTGTGTAACAACAGGGCCAGCAGCGCCACATTCGCTAGCAATGAAACCAACGCCAATCCGCGCCACACTTTTAACGGTTCACGTTCCAGCAATGCCTTGGGCCGGGCGAGGGGTTGTTGTTCACCTTGTTGCAAGACCAGCAGCCATTCTTCCGCTGTTTCAAACCGCTGTGTCGGGTCGGTGGCCAGCGCTTTGTCCAGGTTGTGCACCAGCCATTCCGGCAGGTCGGGGCGATAACGGCTGGCGGCTACCGGTGTGCCAAAGCGCGGGCGCTGAAAGGCTTCGATTTCGCCATGGGGGTAGTGGCCGGTGAGCAGGTAGTAGAGCGTTACCGCGGCGCTGTAGAGATCCTGCGCCACGCTGGGTGCAGCGCCTGCATAGGCTTCCGGGGCGATAAAACTTGGGGTGCCGGGCAGCTCACCAACGTCCTGGCGCGACAGGCCGGGGCAATAGGCGAGGCCGAAATCCAGCAGCCGCAGTTCACCGTCGGCACTAAGCAGCAAGTTTTCCGGTTTGATATCGCGGTGCAGAATATTGCGCCGGTGCAGCATGCCCAGCGCCCGCAGCAGGCGCGCGGCAACATCCAACCATTGGTTAAGGCCGAGGTTGCCGTGCAGCTTGAAGTGCTCGGCCAAGGTGCTGCCAGGGTGTTCGCGCATCACGTAGTACAGGTGCTGACGCCCACTGGCGGGGTGCACCTCGGGAAAATAACGACCGGCCACTCGGCGCAGAAACCATTCTTCCTGCAACAACGCTTGGCCGGCCACGCTGTCGGTTGCCCGGGCCGCTGGCAGGGTTTTCAGCAGCCAGGGTTGTTGCTGCGCGTCATGCACGCGGTACAGCAGGGACTGGCGGCTTTCAGCCAAAACGGCTTCCACCTGCCAGCCTTCAAATAGTTGCCCCGGCTTTAAAACCGGCGGCGCAGGCCAGTGTTCAACGTGGCCCAACACATCGCTCAGGCCGGTTTCACCCAGGGTATCGACACGTACCAGCACGGCGCTGGCATTGTCTTGGCTGCCGGCTTTATGGGCGGCGCTGACCAAGGCCTGACTGGCTGCCTGCAACTGACGTTCGTCACGCAAAATGCCGGCAATCGAGGCTTCGCTAAGCGTTGCCCAAATACCATCGCTGAGCAGCAAAAAACTCTCGCCCTGGCGCAGTTCACCATCCAGATAATCGACCACCACGTGCTGTTCCAAGCCCATGGCGCGCTTAAGCACATGCTGCATGCCCGGTTGGCCCCACACATGGTCTTCACTGATGCGCTGCAACTGCCCGGCAAACCAGCGATACACTCGGCAGTCGCCGATATGGGCGAGGGTAAAGTGCGTGCCGCGCACCACTAAAGCACTGAGGGTGGTGAGCAGCGGTTGGCCGCCACCGTTGGCGTGCAGCCAGCGGTTTTGCGCCAACAGCAAACGGTCCAAGGCTTGCGCCACGCCCCAGGTTTCCGGGGTGGCGTAGTAGTCCAGGGCCAGGGCCTGCAAGGTTGAGCGCGCCGCCAGGCCGCCGTCGGCACATTGGCTAACGCCGTCAGCCAAGGCAAACAAATAGCCCTTGCTGGCGGCCAGCGCCGGGGCGGGTGTTACCAGGCGAATCGCATCCTGGTTTTCCGCCCGTGGGCCGCTGGCGCTGGCTTCGGCGTAGCTCAATTGCAGGCCCATGTGTAGCCCTTAAACGCGCGCAGCGGTAAAGGCGGCCGAGCCCCAAGTGGTTCTCCAGCGGCGTTTAACCCCGTGCAGACCAAACCACGCCACGACGCCCAGACTGGCGAACAACCACAGGCCCAGTTGGTAGTCGCCAGTGTTTTGTTTGATCGCCCCCAGGCCTGCGGCTAAAAGGAAACCGCCGATACCGCCGGCCATGCCGATGAGGCCGGTCATGACGCCGATCTCTTTACGGAAGCGCTGCGGCACCAATTGGAATACCGCGCCATTGCCGGCACCCAGGCCGAGCATCGCCGCGACAAACAGCGCCAAGGCAGCGACCGAACTGGAAAGGTGAAAACCCACCGCGGCAATGCAAATGGCGGCCAGGGCATACATGCCCAGCAAGGTGCGAATGCCGCCGAAACGATCGGCCAGCGCGCCGCCCAACGGACGCATCAAACTGCCACCAAACACACAGGCAGCGGTGTAGTAACCCGCAGTTACTGGATTCAGATCGTATTGGTCGTGGAAGTAGCCGGGCAGGGCGCTGGCCAGGCCGATAAAACCACCAAAGGTGACGCTGTAGAAAAACATAAACCACCAGCTGTCACGGTCGCCCAGGGCCTTGAAGTAATCGGCCATGGACTTGGGTTTGGCGCGGTTGGGGGCGTTGCGGGCCATCAGGCTAAACGCGACCAGGGTCAGCACCAACGGGATCAGCGCCAGGCCAAACACATTGGTCCAACCGAAGGCAGCGGCCAACACCGGTGCGGCCAAGGCGGCGATCACCGTGCCCGAGTTACCTGCACCGGCAATGCCCATCGCTTTGCCCTGGTGCTCTGCCGGGTACCACTGCGACGCCAGCGGCAGCGCTACGGCAAACGAAGCGCCAGCCATACCGAGAAACACGCCAAGCAGTAGCGCTTGCTCGTAGCTGTGAATGCCCAACTGCCAGGCCACGGCGAGGGCGCCGATGACAATGATCTGGCCAATAATGCCGGCGGTTTTTGGCGAGACCTGATCGGCGAGCATGCCCATTAGAAAGCGCAAAAACGCACCGGCCAGAATCGGCGTAGCGACCATAAAGCCGCGCTGCTGGGTGGTCAGTTGCAGATCGGTGGCAATTTGCACGGCCATGGGGCCGAGCAAGTACCAAACCATAAAGCTCAAGTCGAAATACAGAAACGCCGCAAACAGCGTGGGGGTGTGCCCGGCTTTCCAGAAACTGTTGTTAGTCATCCAACACCTCATCTGCAAAAGTTAGTGATTGCAGGTGGGCAGCCAGAACGGCTGCACCACCACCTCGTTTCCGAGGCCGAAAACGCAAAAGACGCCGCATTCCTCCGGGCACTTGGCCTAGGGAATAGCGACGTCTTTGTCGGGGTGGGGCAACCGCCGTTGGCTACCTGTAGGAATGCATGAGCAGGTTATGTGCCAAGTGGCTGGGAAGGCTCTGCAACGCGGGTTTTGCTTAAAACGGGGTGCGGGATTGGTAAATGCCGTGCTGCGTTATGGCGCGTAGGGTGTGCTGCGCGCACCAAGGTGTACGTGCGCGAAATATTGGAAATACCTCCGTCGTTCCCGCGCAGGCGGGGACCCAGAGTGTTGCGACGTATGCGGTCTACCGGACGACTCTGGGCCCCCGCCTGCGCGGGGGCGACGGAGATAGTTCAGCAGCCTGTGACATCGTGTGGCTCAGTTCAACATCTCGCTCATGGCAATAATCTGCTCGGCCACCTGAATCAGCTTTTGCTGGCGGCTCATGGCTTGGCGGCGCATCAGGGTATAGGCCTCTTCTTCGTTGCAGTCTTTCATTTTCATCAAGAGACCCTTGGCCAATTCCACCCGTTTGCGTTCGGCCAGTTGCTGGTCGCGGGCGTGCAGTTGCGCGCGTAGTACTTGGTCGCTTTCAAAGCGTGCCATGGCCACGTCCATGATCGGTTGCAGGCGCGCAGCGTGAATGCCTTCGACGATATACGCGCTAACGCCCGACTTGATCGCCTGGCGCATCACGCCCGGGTCATGCTCGTCGGTAAACATCACAATCGGCCGTGGCTGGTCGCGGCTAAGCAGTACCACTTGTTCCATCACGTCGCGGCTGGGCGATTCGGTGTCGATCAGTACCACGTCCGGGCGTACGGCTTCGACCCGGGCTGGCAGGTCGATGGTCAGGCCGGATTCGTCGATTACTTCAAAGCCGGCCTCGCTCAAGGCGGCACGCAGGCGCCCGACCTTTTTGGAGGTGTCGTTGATCAGCAGGATACGCAGCATGGCGGTCGTCTCCGGTTACTGATCATTAAGGGCGTGCAGGGCAAAACTGCGCGCGTAGGCGGCCGGGTCGTTGCCGTCCCACACACTGCCATCGAGCAATCGGCTACTGCGCAGTGGCGAAACGGGTAGGGCGATTTCCAGGCTGCCGGCGGCGCGGCTATACAACTCAAGCTGCTGCACCTGTTGCGCCACGGCCAGATAATCCGGCTCTTCACGCAGCAGGCCCCAGCGGCGGAATTGGGTGATAAACCACATGCCATCGGAAAGGTATGGGTAGTTCGCCGCGCCGTTGTTATGCACCCGCAGCGGGTGTTCGTCTTGCCAGCTGTTGCCCAGGCCGTTGCTATAACGGCCGAGCAAACGCGGCTCGATGCTGGTCAGCGGCGCATCAAGAAACTCGCTGGCGCTTAACAGCTGGGCGGTGCTGCGGCGGTT
This sequence comes from uncultured Pseudomonas sp., assembly GCA_964543145.1. GTDB lineage: Bacteria > Pseudomonadota > Gammaproteobacteria > Pseudomonadales > Pseudomonadaceae > Aquipseudomonas. Next base: position 91,388 of record CAZIWV010000003.1, on the reverse strand, counting down.
TTCCGGGCTTTCTTCGATAAAGCGGCTGGCTTCCAGCACCGCCATCACCAAGGCGCGGGCGGTGTTGGGGTATTGCTCGACAAATTCGCGGGTGCAGGCCAGCACCTTTTCCGGGTGGTCCGGCCACAGCGCCTGGCTGGTGCTAACGGTAAAACCCTGGCCCTCGGCAATGGCATGGGCACCCCAGGGCTCGCCTACGCAAAAGCCATCAATGCGCCCGGCTTGCAGATGGGCGAGCATCTGCGGCGGCGGCACCACCACGCTATTGACGTCTTGCAGGGGGTGAATGCCCTGGCTGGCGAGCCAGTAGTACAACCACATGGCATGGGTGCCGGTGGGGAAGGTCTGGGCGAAGGTCAGTTTTGCGCCGCCTTGGTGCGCGCGTTGCTGCAGCGCACTGCCGGTGGTCACGCCGGCGTCTTTGAGTGGCTGCGACAGGTTGATGCTTTGGCCGTTCTGGTTCAGGCCCATGAGCACGGCCATATCGGTAGCCGGCGCGCCACTGATGCCCAACTGAATGGCGTAGACCATGCCGTACAGGCTGTGGGCCGCGTCCAGTTCGCCGCTGAGCAGTTTATCGCTTAGGCCGGCCCAGGAGCTTTGCCGTTTCAGGTTGAGGGTCAGGCCGTAGGGTTGGGCAAAGCCTTGGGTGGCGGCGACCACCACCGAGGCGCAGTCGCTTAGCGGCATAAAACCGAGGTTAAGCACATTCTTTTCCGGCGCATCGCTGCCGGCCACCCAGGCCAGGGCGTGGAGGGCGTCGCTGGGGTTATTGCTATCGCTCATGGCAGCTTCCCAAACTCGTTTGGCAAAAAAAAGCGCCGTGTCTCCCCAGCGTAAAGCGGGGTGAGCACGACGCCATTGTCATGTCTGTTGCGGCCTTTTGAATACGGCCGTTGCTGTAGGGACAGCAAATGCTGTGCCGGTTGGGGATAGGTGTTTTCCTGATGGAATCTCGCGGCTAATACACATCGCGAAGGTAGCGCCGCTCCTTGCTCATGCCACTCACATACAAAGTCGCCGCCCCGGCGCTCATTTTGCCGTGCACTTGCACAATCTTTTTCAGCGCCGCATCCACGTCTTTAGCCATGCGGCTGGCATCCCCACACACGCACACATAGGCGCCTTGCTGCAGCCATTGCCACAGTTCGGCGCCTGCTTCGAGCATGCGTTGTTGTACGTAGATTTTGTCTTTCTGGTCGCGGGAGAAGGCGGTGTCCAGGCGCGTCAGCAGGCCACTGCGTTGCCAACTGCGCAGTTCGTCGTGGTAGTAGAAGTCACTGGCGGCGCGCTGCTCGCCAAAGAACAGCCAGTTTTTGCCGGCGTCACCTTGGGCCTGACGTTCTTGCAAAAAGGCGCGAAAGGGCGCGATGCCGGTGCCAGGGCCGATCATGATCAGCGGCGTGCCAGGTTCTTGTGGCGGGCGAAAGTGGGTGGAGCGTTGCAGAAAAATCCGCACGCTACCGGCGCCGGCACGGTCGGCAAGAAAGGTTGAACACACGCCGCCGCGCGCCTGGCCTTGGTGCCGGTAGCGCACCGTGGCCATGGTCAGATGCACTTCGTTTGGCGTGAGCCTGGGGCTGGAGCTGATGGAGTACAGCCGGGGCTGCAACGGCTTGAGTAAGCGTACGAGTTGTTGTGCATCAAGGACGATGGAGAATTCGCGCAAGAGGGTCGGCACCTGCCGGCCCCATAGCCATTCCTGCAAGGCTTCACCGTTCCCGTCGTGCAGCAGCTCTTCCAGCAATGGGCTGGCAGTTTGCGCTGCTACCCGGCGCAGTAGATCAGGGCTGATACGGGCGATTTCCAGGTGGTCGCTCAGGGCCTCGCGCAGTGACATGGGCGCTTGGTTAGCCAGCTCGACCGGGCTATCGCCTTGCAGACGCAGGGTGCTGAGCAGTTCGCGGACCAGCTCCGGGTCGTTGCTCGGCCAGACGCCAAGGGCATCGCCGGCCTGGTAGGGGAAGTCGTGGCCGCTCAGGTCAAACACCAGATGGCGGGTTTCCTTGTCGGCGCCTGGGCTGTTAAGCAGCGTGTTATGCAGCAGTCGGGTGCGCAGGGGATTGGCGCGGTTATAGGTGCTGCTTTCCACCGGTGTTGGGCGCAGCAGAGGCGCCGCGTCGCTGTCTGGCGCCAGGCGTTTACAGAGGGCGCTTAACCACTGCTGCGCCGGCCCGTGGTAATCCGGCTCGCAGTCCAGCCGTGGCTGCATACGTTCGGCGCCCAGCTCGGCCAAGCGTTCGTCGAGCTTGCGGCCAAAGCCACAGAACTGCGCGTAACTGGAGTCGCCCAGGGCCAGCACGCTAAAACGGCTATGGGCCAAGGCCTGGGGTTCGGCGCGTTGCAGGCTGTGCCAGAAGGCGCTGGCGTTGTCCGGTGGGTCGCCGTCGCCAAAGGTGCTGGTCACCAGCAGCACGCCAGCGGCGCCGCGCAAGTCATCTAGCTTGGCCTCGTCCATGGCTTGCAAGCGCGTGCGCTGGCCGGCGTTGCCCAAGTGCTCGGCGCAGGCGCTGGCGAGGGTTTCGCTATTGCCGGTTTGCGAGGCCCATAGCACCAGCCAAGCCGAGCTGTCGTGGGCCTGGGTGTTTTCTACCACCTCGGTTGCGGTAACAGCGGCGCTGGGCGTCGCGAGGGGGTGCAGGGCAACCGCGCAAAACTTAAACGCCGGTTGCAGGGAGATCGGGTCGACGGCGTCGCTGGTGACGGCATTAATTGCCAGATGTTCGCCAAATACATCGTTCCAGTGAAACGGCGCAAAGCAATTGCCAGGGCGCACGCGGTCGCTAAGCACGGCGGGCAACACGGCACGACCACGCCGCGAGCGAATTTCCACGTTGCCGCGCTCGCGGATGCCCAGGCGCTCGGCGTCACTCGGGTGAATTTCCACAAAGGGGCCGGGGTTGAGCTTGTTTAGCGTCGGCACCTTGCCGGTTTTGGTGAGCGTGTGCCATTGGTGTTGCAGGCGACCGGTATTGAGCACCAGCGGGAAGTCGTCATCCGGCAGCTCGCTGGCCGGCAAGTACGGGCGGGCAAAGAACTGCGCTTTGCCGCTCTCGGTGGCAAACACCGGGCCGCTCGGTTGCCGGTAGCGAACGGGATTGCGCACGCTGCTACTGGGCTCGGCGCACGGCCACTGCAGCGGCGTTTGTTGCAGGCGGGCGTAGCTGGCGCCGGCAATGCTGTAGCCGGTTTTCGGGTTGGCGGCCCTTTTGATTTCCTCAAACACCTGCTCGGCGCTGCTGTAGTTAAACGCCTCGGCATAGCCCATGGCGCAGGCTACGCGGGCAATCAATTGCCAGTCGGGCAGGGTGTCGCCTGGGGCCTGCACGGCCTGCTGCATGAGGGTCAGGTTGCGCTCGGAGTTGATCATCACCCCTTCAGCTTCGGCCCACAGCGCGCCGGGCAAGAGGATATCGGCATAGCGATTGGTTTCGGTGTCGAGGTAGGCGTCTTGGGTAATCACCAGTTCGGCGTTTTGTAGCGCTTCAATCACCACCTGCCGATTGGGCACGCTGGCCACCGGGTTGGTGCAGATAATCCAGCAGGCCTTGATGCTGCCGGCACGCATCTGCTCAAACATCGCTACCGTGCCATCGCCCGCTTCGGCGCGCAGGCTGGCACTGGGCATGCCCCACAGCTGTTCGATAAAGGCGCGGTCTTCGGCCACCAATGCCGAGCGTTGCCCCGGCAGGCCAGGGCCCATATAACCCATCTCGCGGCCGCCCATGGCGTTAGGTTGGCCGGTCAGGGAAAACGGTCCGCTGCCCGGCCGGCAAATAGCGCCGGTGGCCAAGTGCAAGTTGCACAGCGCGTTGGTGTGCCAGGTGCCGTGCACGCTCTGGTTCAGGCCCATGGTCCAGCAACTCATCCAGTTTTCTGCCTGGCCAATCCACAGCGCAGTCTGGCGAATATCGGCTTCGGCGAGGCCAGTGATTTTGGCGACATAGACGGGCGTGTATTGCTCGAGGAAGTCCTCCATCACCTCCCAACCTTCGGTAAACGCGCTAATAAACGCCGCATCGGTATGACCGTTTTTGACCAACAGGTGCAGCAAGCCGTTGAGCAAGGCCAGATCGGTACCGGGGCGGATCTGCAAAAACAGATCGGCCTTATCGGCCGTGGCACTGCGCCGCGGGTCGATGACCACCAGCTTGGCGCCGGCCTTTACCCGGTCGAGCAAACGCAGGAACAGAATCGGGTGACAGTCGGCCATATTGGCGCCGATCACCACAAACACATCGCTGCTGTCGAAATCATCGTAGGAACCGGGCGGACCATCGGCACCCAGCGACAGCTTGTAACCGCTGCTGGCGCTGGCCATACATAGTCGTGAGTTGGACTCGATATGCCGGGTACGGATAAAACCCTTGGCCAGTTTATTGGCCAGGTACTGCGCCTCCAGCGACATCTGCCCGGACACATACAACGCCACGGCATCCGGCCCGTGCTCGTCGATGATGGTCCGCAGGCGACTGGCCGTGGCGGCGATGGCCTGCTCGATACCCACCCGCACCGGATCACGCTCGCGCTGCTCGCGCATAAACGCGTGCTCCATACGCCCACTGTTAGCCACCGCCTGGCCGCAGGTGCTGCCCTTGGTACACAGGCGGCCGGCGTTGGCGGGGTGGGCTTTATCGCCGGAGACCTTAACGATCAGGTTGTTTTCCACCTGCATGACAATGCCGCAACCGACGCCGCAATACGGGCACACGCTGCGAACTGTTTTTGTGGCTATCAGTGCGTCGGCCATTGCCTTGTTCACCTGCAGAAACGACAAAGGCGCCATGCCGCTCTACCGTTTTTCAACGGGAGCTGCATGGCGCCTTTGCCTGAATAGGGGGGCCATCGTCGTTGATGGCCGTTGCGTGTGTGTAGCAATGGATGGGCCAACAGCGTCGCAACCCTGTAGGCGTGATCGCCTTGTAGGGTGTGCTGTGCGCACCAGCTTTTGTTTTTTTTATGTGTGAGGGCCTTCGTTACCGCGAGTGCTGAACGTTTTGTTTCGCGCCTTACGCGCGAGTTTCTTTTTTCAGTCGCCAAAAAAGAAACCAAAAAGGCTTGCCCCTACCTTGGCCCTCCGCTGCGCTGCGGGTCCCCTCGCTACGTCGCCGCTCCAGGGGTCGGCGTGCAGGGCCATCCCTGGCCCCACGCCTTTCGCGGCTCCTGCCGCTCAACCCCCTACGCAACGACTCCACTCGGCCTGCGATAAACGGGGCGGGTGGATCAAGATCACAAGCCAGATCAACAGCAGATCAACAGCAGATCAAAAGCTCGCGATTAAAGCCGCTCCAGGGAGCCGGGCCGTGCTGAAATCGCGTCACGTTGGGGCGTGTGTAGCGTTGGTCGCACCGTTTTGGCTCCAAATGAATCGGTATATCCGTCATTACATACCCCCGTCTAACTCACCAACCGCGCCCGTTACACCGGCTAAAAATCCTTCTGGCACAACCACTGCATACGTTGAATCAACCCGCCGCGTTGCAGCGTGTGGGATGCCCTGTCGATCAATGGCGATCGTTTGGCCGCAACCGGCCCGGGTACTACATGACTGCGTCAGGCCCATGGGCCGGCAGCACAGACAGGCAAAGGCGCCTGGAACCTTTTGGTTCCAGGCGTTTTTTTTTGCTTTCGAAAACCTGATTGGCCTTGGCGGGTGCACCTATGAACAGCACAAATGAGCGGCAAACCCTGGTGGTAATCGGCAACGGCATGGTCGGCCATCACTGCGTGGAGCAGTTGGTGGAGCGCGGTGCTCTGGCGCATTACAGCATTCATGTTTTTAGCGAAGAGCCGCTGCGCGCCTATGACCGCGTGCATTTGTCCGAGTACTTCGGCGGCCGCGATGCCGAGTCGCTGGCGTTGGGTGAGGCGGCGCTGTATCAAACGCCAGGTGTGACCTTGCACCTGGGCGTGCCGGTGCTGGAAATCGACCGCGCCCGCCGTGAGGTGATCACTGCCAATGGCTGTATGGCCTACGACCAGCTGGTATTGGCCACCGGCTCTTACCCGTTTGTGCCGCCGATTGAAGGCGCTGCCGGCGATTCGCGTTTGGTCTATCGCACCCTGGCTGACCTCGACACCATTCAAGCCGCCGCACGCAATGCCAAGCGCGGTGTGGTGGTGGGCGGTGGTTTGCTCGGGCTGGAAGCCGCTAACGCGTTGAAGTCGCTGGGCCTGGAGGCGCATGTGGTGGAGTTCGCGCCGCGCTTGATGCCGGTGCAGTTGGATGACCATGGCGGCCATGCCCTGAAAGCGCGGATTGAAGAGCTCGGGGTGAGCGTGCACCTGTCGCGCGGCACCCAGTCGATCAGCAAGGGCAGCGAGTATCGCTTTCGCATGAACTTCGCTAACGACGAGTTTCTTGAGACAGACCTGATCGTGTTCTCCGCTGGCATCCGCCCGCAGGACGCTTTGGCCAAGGCCTGCGAGTTGCAGCTGGGTGCCCGTGGCGGTATCGCCATCGACAGCCAGTGCCGCAGCAGTGATGAGCGCATCTTCGCCATCGGTGAATGCGCCGCCTGGAATGGCAGCGTGTTTGGCCTGGTGGCGCCGGGTTACCAAATGGCCCGCTGCGTGGCCGCGCAACTGTGCGATGCGGTGGGCTTGAGTGAAGACAGCGCCACGCCGTTTCTCGGTGCCGATATGTCGACCAAGCTGAAGTTGCTGGGTGTGGATGTCGGTTCCATCGGCGATGCCCACGGCGCTACGGCCGGTGCGCGCAGCTATCGCTTTATCGACGAAGCTACGTCTACCTACCGTCGCCTGGTTGTTTCTGCCGACGGCAAACAAGCCCTGGGCGCGGTGTTGGTGGGTGATAACAGCTACTACGACACCCTGCTGCAATATGTGCAAAACGGCATTGCGTTGCCGGCCGATCCGTCCAGCTTGATCTTGCCGCAAGGCGCTGCCGCGCCGGCGCTGGGTGTGGATGCACTGCCGGCGACCGCCACCGTGTGCTCTTGCCATAACGTCAGCAAAGGCGCGATCTGCTGTGCCATCGACAGCGGTGTGAGCGACCTGGCTGGGCTTAAAGCCTGCACCAAAGCCGCCACCGGCTGCGGTGGTTGCGCGGGCCTGCTTAAGCAAGTGTTCGAGCACGAACTGACCGCGCGTGGCGTGGTGGTGGATAAGAGCCTGTGCGAGCACTTTGCCTATACCCGCCAAGAGCTGTACTCGCTGGTGCGCGTGGGCGGCATCGAGACCTTTGAAGACATGCTTTCGCGCCACGGCAAAGGCCATGTCGGCTGCGATATCTGCAAACCGGCCATCGGCTCCATTCTCGCTTCGTGCTGGAACCGACCGATTCAGGAGCCATGGCTGGTGCCGCTGCAAGACACCAACGACACCTTTATGGCCAATATGCAGAAGAACGGCACCTACTCGGTGGTGCCGCGTATTCCGGGTGGCGAAGTCACCCCGGACGGTTTGATCGCCATTGGTGCCGTGGCGAAAAAATACGACCTCTACACCAAGATCACCGGTGGCCAACGTATCGACCTGTTTGGCGCGCAGTTGCATGAGCTGCCGGATATCTGGAGCGAGCTAATCGCTGCCGGCTTTGAAACCGGCCACGCCTATGGCAAATCCACCCGCACGGTAAAAAGCTGCGTCGGCAGCACCTGGTGCCGTTACGGCGTGCAAGACAGCGTGAAAATGGCGCTGTTTATCGAGGACCGCTACAAGGGCCTGCGCTCGCCGCACAAGCTTAAGTTCGCGGTGTCCGGCTGCACCCGTGAATGCGCCGAAGCGCAGAGCAAAGACGTGGGCGTGATCGCCACCGAGAAGGGCTGGAACCTGTACGTCAGTGGCAACGGCGGTATGCGCCCACGCCACGCCGAACTGTTTGCCACCGACCTCGACGATGAAACGTTGATTCGCTACATCGACCGTTTCCTGATGCTGTACATCCGCACCGCCGACAAGCTGCAACGCACCTCGGTGTGGCGCGAAACCCTGGAAGGCGGCCTCGATTACCTCAAAGCGGTAATTATCGATGACAGCCTGGGCCTGGGCGCTGAGTTGGAAGCGCAGATGCAGCTGGTGGTCGATCGCTATGAATGCGAATGGGCCAACGCCCTTAACGATCCGGAAAAACTTAAGCGCTTCCGCACCTTTGTTAACGCCAAGCGCGGCGACCCGGATATCCATTTCGTTAAAGAACGTGGGCAAATCCGCCCCATCCAACTCGACGAACTAGAGCTGATCAACGCAGTGGAGGTGGTGTGATGCAGGCCATGGCAAATAGGCAAGAACAAGGCTGGAGCGCGGTGTGTGGGCGCGCGGATCTGGTGGCCAATTCGGGCGTGGTGGCGCTGGTGGGCGACGTGCAGGTGGCGCTGTTTTATTTGCCCGAAGGCGAACAACTGTTTGCCGTGGACAACCGCGACCCACTGTCCGGCGCCAATGTGATTGGTCGTGGCATTGTCGGCAGCCTGGGCGGCGCGTTAGTGGTGGCGGCGCCGTTGTATAAACAGCATTTCCGCCTGCAGGACGGCACCTGCCTGGAGTACCCCGAGCAGGCGTTAAAGGTGTGGCCGGTGCGCTTTAGTGGCGAGGTGGTGGAGGTGTATCTGGGCGGTTGGGGCGCCTGACCCCAACCGCTTGTGTGGGCTTAGAACGGTTTGTCGCCCAGGATCGTAGCGCGCTGCATCACGCGGCGCGCTGGGCGGTAGTCGTCGACGGCGTAGTGTTGGGTGACGCGGTTGTCCCAAAAGGCGATGTCGTTTTCTTCCCAGCGCCAGCGCACGAAAAACTCCGGCTTGGTGGCGTGGGCAAACAGAAACGTCAGCAGCGCTTTGCTTTCGGCCGGCTCCAGGCCGTCGATGCGGCTGGTGAAGCCTTCGTTCACAAACAACGCTTTGCTCCCGCTCACCGGGTGGGTGCGCACCACCGGGTGGGACAGCGGCGGGTTATTGCGCCGGGTTTGTTCCCAGCGGGCGAGGTCGTCCGGGGTGGTGGCGTAGCGTTCGGCTGGAAACGAATGGGTAAAGTCGTGGGTGGCGGTCAGGCCGTCGAGCAGGGTTTGCAACGGTTTGGACAGCGCCTCATAGGCAGCAATACCGCTGGCCCACAGGGTGTCGCCGCCTTTGGCTGGCAGCAACTTGGCACTCAGTACCGCACCCATCGCCGGCTGCGGTAGAAAGGTCACGTCGGTGTGCCAGATGGCGTTGTCGCGCACATCGGTAACGGCAGTGTCGAGGATCAGCACTTCTGGCTGCTCGGGCACGTTGGGGTAAATCGGGTGGATATGCAGGTCGCCAAACTGCGCAGCAAACCGCGCTTGTTGCTGCGGGGTTATCGGCTGGTTGCGAAAGAACAGCACCTGGTGGTCCAGCAAGGCTTGTTCGATGGCGTTGCGGTTGGCGTCGGTCAGCGGTTGGCTAAGGGTAACGCCTTCAACCTGGGCGCCGAGGGCGGAGCTGAGAGGGGTGATGTGCAGGCTCATGATTGATCTCGTACGTGGCAGTGGTAACGACAAACGCAAGGTAGTGATGGGTGCGCGCCGGTCGTGGCCGGCGCGTCATTGGCAGTATTCGAAAACGTAACGAGCGCAGTAGTTTTCAGTGGGTTTGGCCGTGCCAAGGCACCAGCCGGCGCTGCAAAGCCCGCAGGCTCATCTCCAAGGCAAAAGCGATTACGGCGATAACCAAAATGCCGAGAATCACCACATCGGTAACCAGAAACTGCGCCGCCGACTGCACCATAAAGCCCAGGCCACTGGTGGCCGCGATCAGCTCGGCGGCGACCAAGGTTGACCAACCCACACCCAGACCAATACGAATGCCGGTGAGGATGTCGGGCAGGGCGCTGGGCAAAATCACATGGCGAATCAGCTGGCTGCGGGTCGCGCCCAGGGACTGCGCGGCACGCAGTTTTGCCGGGTCAACGGTGCGCACGCCGGTGGCGGTGGCAATGGCGATCGGGGCAAAAATTGCCAGGTAAATCAGCAGCACTTTCGACAGCTCGCCAATGCCGCACCAGATCACGATCAGCGGCAGATAGGCCAGCGGCGGAATAGGCCGGTAGAACTCGATCAGCGGGTCGAGAATGCCCTGGGCAATGCGGTTACGGCCAATGGCGATGCCCACCGGAATGGCGGTCAGCACGGCAATCAGCAGGCCCAAACCAATACGTCCAAGGCTGGCACCCAGGTGTTGCCAGAGGGTGGATTCCATATAGCCCGTGGTGGCCAGCAACCAACCTTTTTGCAGCACGGCCGACGGTGGCGGCAAGAACAATGGTTCGATAAAGCCAAACGCCGTCACAGCCCACCAGATCGCCACCAGCGCGCTTAAGGTCAGGGCGCTGATCAGGCGTGTGCTTAGCGTCGGTTTCAGGGCCTTGGCGGTGCCGGCGGGCAGGGCGCCCAGGGCATCGGCGGTACTGTCTTTGCGGGTGCTTAAGCTCGCTTCGTAGCTGCTCATACGTGGGCCTCCGCCTGAATGGCCAAGCGCTGGGAAAACACCTGCGCCAGCACATGCTCACGGGTTTCGATAAAGCGAGGGTCAGACTTGATCGCCCGCGCCGGTTCGCCTGCGGCATAGCGCTGGCCGAAGTCCAGTTGCAGACGCTCGACCACTTTGCCCGGGTCTGGCGCCAGCAAAATCAGGTCGGTGGCCAGGAACACGGCTTCTTCAATATCGTGGGTAATCAAAAACACCGGCTTGGCGCTGCGTTGCCACACCTGCAGCAGCAGCTCTTGCATCTGCTCGCGGGTAAAGGCGTCGAGGGCGCCGAAGGGTTCGTCCATCAGCAATACCCGTGGGTCGGCGGCCAGGGCGCGGGCCAGGCCCACACGCTGCTTTTGCCCGCCAGAGAGCTGCCAGATCTGCCGCTGTTCAAAGCCGCTGAGGTCGACCAGGGCAAGCATTTCGCGGGCTTTGGCTTCCCGTGCCGGGCGCGCGACGCCAGCCAGTTGCAGGCCGAAGGCGACGTTAGCCAACACGTTTTGCCAGGGCAGCAGGGCGTCGTCCTGAAACACCACGCCGCGCTCGGCGCTGGGGCCTTTGACGGGCACGCCATCCAGGGTTATGCGCCCGGCGCTTGGGCTAACAAACCCGGCAATCAGGTTTAGCAGCGAGGTTTTGCCGCTGCCGGATGGGCCGAGGGCCACGAGCAATTGCTGCGGCCCCAGGGTCAGGGAAATGTCGGCCAGTACCGGAGCGGTTGTGCCCGGATACTGTGCGCTGATGCGCTCCAGTTCTAACAAGGCCATGGGGGCTATCCCTCTATTTAACGAATCGAGGTCCCGTAGGGTGCGCTGTGCGCACCGGGGTGGGACGGTGTTGCCTGTGGTGCGCACAGCGCACCCTACGGAATTACTGAACGAACTTGCTGCTCACATACGGCGCATAGTCAGCCAACACAGCATCGGCCTTGCCCTGTTCCTTAAGGAAAACGGCGGTAGCGGCGATGTCTTTGGCGGTCTGGCCGTTGAGCAGGGTTTTTTGCTCGGCGCTTTCCGGGAAGGTCGAACCAGCGAGCAGTTCCGGCACGTCTTCGGCGTTGGCGCCGGTCAGCTTGGCGATTTCTTTGACCTGCTGGGAGTCGGCAGTCCAAGCGGACTTGTTGGCGTTGTAGGCGGTGTACGCGTCGATGCTGACCTTGGCGAATTTGGCTAACACTTCCGGGTGCTTCTCGGCGAAGTCTTTACGCGCTACCCATACTTCGAACGTCGGTGCACCCCAGGTGCCGACTTCGGCCGCGTCGGTAAGCACCTTGCCGTCTTTCTTGATTTCGCCCAGCGCGGGCGACCAGACAAAGGCGCCGTCGATATCGCCACGCTTCCAGGCTGCGGTGATTTGCGCCGGGTTGAGGTTCACCACCTTTACCTTGCTAGGGTCGATGTTCCAGTGCTTTAGCGCGCCGAGCAGGCTGTAGTGCGAGGTAGAAACAAACGGGGTGGCGATGGTTTTACCGATCAGGTCTTCCGGCTTTTCAATCTTGCTGCCTTTGCGCACCACCAAGGCTTCGGCCGAGTTGATTTGCGCGGCGACCACAAAAGTCACGATGGGCAAGCCACGGGTGGCCGCAGCTGCGAGGGGGCTGGAGCCAAGGTTGCCGATTTGCACGTCGCCGGAAGCGATGGCGGTTACCACCTCAGCGCCACTGTTAAACCGACGCCAGTCGAGTTTTTCGCCAATGGCTTTTTCATAGCCACCGTTGGCTTGCGGCACTTTGCTGGGGTCGATACCGGTTTGGTAGCCAATGATGATGTCGTCGGCTTGGGCGGCGAAGCTCAGGCCGGCAACACATAAGGCAACCAGCAGACGGAGCGGAGTAAGCACTTTCATTTTTATTTTCCTCAACGGGCTCCGCGCGCGCTGAGTAGAGCGGGGCGGACCACTGGACGGTGATTAAGAAAAAGAGAGTCCGGTGGTCCGGTGAAGGCGAGACTAAACGATCTAAAAAACTAAAAATAAATACTTTTTAGTTCTTAGCTTAGGCGTGGCGATTTGATGGGCGTGCGGTTGCTAGCTTATGCGGCCCACCCACGAGCCAGTGCGAGATCGGAAGGGGACTGCACAGCCCAACGGGTTTAATCCGGCCAATGGCCGATAGTTAAAATTATTTGTTGAACTGAAAGAAACTCGCCCATATCTCAGTTGAGCAAGCTAGAGGCCACGGCTGGCGTAGGGCCAGCTTGAAAGTATTTGCAAAGCGGGGTTAGCGGCAGTGGATTTTCTCTACTACGTTTTCCTAGTCGCTTAAATGCACGGTTAATCTGCGCACAATCTATACGGGGAATTTACGGATGAAATTGAAAAACACCTTAGGCGTTGTTATCGGTTCGCTGATTGCCGCCAGCTCTTTCCAAGCGTTGGCTCAAGGCCAGGGTGCGGTTGAGATTGAAGGCTTCGCGAAAAAGGAATACTTCGACAGCCAGCGTGATTTTAAAAATGACGGCAACCTGTTTGGTGGCTCCATTGGTTACTTCCTGACCGACGACGTAGAACTGCGTTTGGGCTACGACGAAGTGCACAACGCCGTTTCCGAAGACGGTCGTAACATCAAAGGCGCCAACGCGGCCCTGGATGCTCTGTACCACTTCAATGCCCCAGGCGACATGCTGCGTCCGTACGTGTCGGCCGGTTTCTCCGACCAAAGCATCGACCAGAACGGTAGCAACAGCCGCAACCGTTCTACCTTCGCCAACGTCGGCGGCGGTGCCAAGCTGTATTTCACCGAGAACTTCTACGCCCGTGCTGGCGTTGAAGCTCAGTACAACATCGACCAAGGCGACACCGAGTGGGCGCCAAGCGTTGGTATCGGCGTTAACTTCGGCGGCGGCAAAAAAGCTGCTGAGCCTGCAGCCGCTGCTGCAGCTCCAGAAGTGTGCTCCGACAGCGACAACGACGGCGTTTGCGACAACGTCGACAAGTGCCCAGGCACCGCTGCCAACGTAACCGTTGATGCTGATGGCTGCCCAGCTGTTGCTGAAGTGGTTCGCGTTGAACTGGACGTGAAATTCGACTTCGACAAGTCGAAAGTCAAAGAAGAAAGCTATGGCGACATCAAAAACCTGGCTGACTTTATGAACCAATACCCAGCAACCTCCACCACTGTTGAAGGTCACACCGACTCCGTTGGTACTGACGCTTACAACCAAAAACTGTCCGAGCGTCGTGCAAACGCCGTTCGTGAAGTTCTGGTTAACCAGTACGGTGTAGGTGGCGAGCGTGTTAACGCTGTTGGCTACGGCGAGTCCAAGCCGGTTGCGGATAACGCTACCGAAGCTGGCCGCGCTGTTAACCGTCGCGTAGAAGCTGAAGTAGAAGCCCAAGCTAAGTAATTAGCCTGGCGTTAGAAAAACCCGGCCTCGGCCGGGTTTTTTTATGCCCGAGAAATATATGGCTTTGCTCGGTCGTCCCCGTGTATGCGGGGACGACGGGTTTTTGGGATGAGTCCGTTGACATACCGCTGTGCACCCAGCGGCGTTTTTGCCGATAATTCGCGGCCATTTAATATTCACGGAGTAACAGCATGGAGCACGGCGATAGTTTTCTGCAGTCAGGAGTGGTGTTCCTGCTTGCCGCTGTGCTGGTGGTGCCTTTGGCCAAACGCCTGCAATTGGGCGCGGTGTTGGGTTACCTGCTCGCCGGTGTGTTGATCGGCACCTCGGTGCTGGGCCTGATTGGCGACCCTGAAAGCGTTGGGCAAATTTCCGAGCTGGGCGTGGTGCTCTTGCTGTTTATCATCGGCCTTGAGCTGTCGCCACGGCGGCTGTGGGTGATGCGCAAATCAGTGTTTGGCGTTGGCTTGGCGCAGGTGCTGTTGACCGCCCTGGTAATCGGCACCATCGCTTACACGCTGTTTCACCAGGCCTGGAATAGCGCGGTGGTGCTTGGCCTGGGCCTGGCGCTGTCATCTACCGCGTTTGGCCTGCAAATCCTCGCCGAACGTAAGGAGCTGAACAAACCCCATGGCCGCCTGGCTTTTGCCATTCTGCTGTTCCAAGACATTGCTGCCATTCCGCTGATTGCCCTGATCCCGTTGCTGGGCAGCGCCCACCAGGGCACGTCGGCGGGTGATGAAGTCAATCAGGTGGCGAAAATTGTCGTCAGCATTGCCATCGTTGTTATCGGTGGGCGTTATCTATTGCGCCCGGTGTTTCGCGTGGTGGCAAAAACCAACCTGCGCGAAGTGTCCACCGCCACCGCATTGTTGGTGGTGTTAGGCACCGCCTGGTTGATGGAGCTGGCCGGTATTTCCATGGCCTTGGGCGCTTTTCTGGCTGGGCTGATTTTGGCCGATTCCGAATACCGCCATGAGCTGGAAGCGCAGATCGAACCGTTTAAAGGCTTGCTGCTCGGTCTGTTTTTTATGAGCGTGGGCATGACTGCCGACTTCGCCTTACTGGCGCGTGAACCGCTGGTGGTGCTTGGTTTTACCCTGCTGCTGATAAGCGCCAAGCTGCCGCTGTTGTACGCCCTTGGGCGCACCTTGGGTGACCTGGATCGGCGCGGCGCCATGGCCCTGGGCGTAGTGCTGGCCGCTGGCGGGGAGTTCGCCTTTGTGGTGTTTAACTTGGCGCACAAAAATGGCCTGTTTAGCAGTCACTTGCTTAGCTTGGTGGTGCTCTCCATTACCCTGTCGATGGCGCTGACGCCGTTGCTGCTTTTGCTGGTTCGCGCCCTGTGCAAACCGTTGCCGGTGACCGAAAAGGAACCGCCGGAGGAATACACGCAAATCGACAGCGCTGCCCCGCGGGTGGTGATCGCCGGGATGGGCCGTATGGGGCAGATCGTTGCCCGTGTATTGCGCGCTCAACGGGTGCCGTTTGTAGCGCTGGATACCTCGGTAGAAAGCATCGAGCAGCAGCGCAAGTTGGGCAGTATGTCGATCTTCTACGGCGACCCGTTGCGCCCGGAAATTCTGCGTGCTGCCAACGTCGATAAGGCCGAACTGTTTATCGTCGCCACCGACAATCCGGAAACCAACATCGAAACCGCGCGCTTGGTGCGCAAGCTCTATCCGCACCTGAAAGTTATCGCCCGCGCCCGCAACCGCCAACACGTGCACCATTTGATGGACCTGGAGGCCACGGCGGTGCGTGAAACCTTCCACTCCAGCCTGGAAATGGGCCGTTTGATCTTGCTTGAATTGGGCCTGAGCGAAGACC
The DNA here is from genome assembly GCA_964543145.1 of uncultured Pseudomonas sp. Lineage (GTDB taxonomy): Bacteria > Pseudomonadota > Gammaproteobacteria > Pseudomonadales > Pseudomonadaceae > Aquipseudomonas. The sequence goes on along the minus strand of CAZIWV010000003.1, from coordinate 75,766 downwards.
AGGCGCTGGCACGTATCCGCCGCTTCAAACGGCACGACGAAGAGGTATTACGCCAGCAGCATTTGGTTTACAACGACGCTGCTGCCGTCACTCAAACAGCCCGTGAAGCCCGCGCAGAGCTGGAGAACCTGTTTGAAGCCGACGTGATCGAAGAGCGTGCGGTAGTTCGCACGGATCAATCGTAGGTTGGGTTGAGCAAAGCGAAGCCCAACATGCCGCCCAAGGCGCGGCGCTTATCGGTCCCGGCTCGAATCTGCACGCGGAGCCCGGCGGGCTCCATGTTGGGCTTCGCTGGGCTCAACCCAACCTACGTTCGATCCAGCCCACGCTCAACCTCTGTGCAATGTTTACCAGCCGCCAACCTAAACATACTCAGATTTGAATTTAAGCCAGCATCGCCCCTGTGTGACTCTGCTAAGCATCTGTTTACAGAGCATTTCTATTGAGCACGTCGCTTCCTATCGAACTGGCCTTTTGGGCGTTGTGGCACTGCCGCCACGCACGCCCGCCAGATGCTGCTCCTCTCTGATCGGGCATCCGCCCACTACGTGCCTGCACGTTTCCTGCATAGCCGCTACACCAAAGCACTGACGCTATCATGGCTGTTCGTCTGTGTGCGGCTGTATGCCCGTCGCTTTAGCGCCGGGCGCTAAAAAGAGAGAGCACCATGAGCTTTGCCAGTCCCCGCTTTGATAAACCCGAGCACGCCTTAGATTTCCTCGAACAAAACCCCGATATCGAGATGTTCGAGCTGTTTATCATCGACAACAACGGTGTGCCGCGCGGCAAGCTGCTGCACCGTGACGAGCTGATGGCCGTTTACCAAACCGGCCGGCCGCTGCCGAGCACTATCCTTGGTCTGACCATCAATGGCGACGACGTGGAAAACTCCGGCCTGGTTTGGGATGTAGGCGATATCGACTGCCGCGCGTACCCGGTAGCCGGCAGCCTCACGCGTTTGCCCTGGCGCCTGATACCGACGGCCGCCGTGCAGGTCAGCATGCACCCGGAGGAGGGCATGCCGGCGGCGATTGCCGACCCGCGCCGCTTGCTGGAAAACGTCATCAACGCCCTGCAAGCCGACGGCTACTACCCGGTCATGGCCGCTGAGCTTGAGTTTTATCTGCTCGATCAGAAGCGCGACGCCCATGGCCGCCCGCAACCTGCACTGGACGCTGACGGCGGTCGCCCTTTCAGTACTCAGGTGTACGGCCTGCGCGAGCTGGAGCAGATCGAACCGTTCCTCGCCGACCTTTATGCCGCCTGCAAAGCCCAAGGCATTCCCGCGCGCACGGCGATTTCCGAATACGCCCCCGGCCAAGTGGAAATCACCCTGGAACACCGCACCTGCGCCCTGCAAGCCATGGACGAAGCGGTGCGCTACAAACGCCTGGTTAAAGGCGTGGCGCACAAACACGGTATGGCCGCCTGCTTTATGGCCAAACCCTTCGACAATATCGCCGGCACCGGCATGCATATGCACGTCAGCCTGGCGGACAAAGACGGCAATAACCTGTTCGCCAGCGAAGCGCCGGAAGGCACGCCGCTATTGAAGCAGGCGGTCGGCGGCATGCTCTCGACCTTGCTCGACTCGCTGCTGTTCTTCTGCCCCAACGCCAACTCCTACCGCCGCTTCCAAGCCAACAGCTACGCGCCATTGGCGCCGACCTGGGGCATCGACAACCGCACCGTGAGCCTGCGTGTGCCCGGTGGCCCGGCCAATAGCCGGCATATCGAACACCGTATCTGCGGTGCCGATGCCAACCCGTATCTGGCCGCTGCGGCAATCCTTGCCGGCATTCATCGTGGCATCCGCGAACAGCTCGACCCCGGCGCACCCATTGAAGGCAACGGCTACGCCCAAGCCACTGAAGTGCTGCCCACCGATTGGCTGACCACGCTGCGCGCCATGGAGAAATCCGCCTGGGCCCGTGACGCCTTTGGCGCGCCGTTCCTCGGCGTGTACCTGGCGATGAAAAACGCCGAATACCGCCAATTTATGGGCGAGGTCGGCGAGCAAGACTGGCGCTGGTACCTGCAACAAGCCTGATATTTTTCGCAGATTTTGGATTACCGCTATGACTTCCCAACGCAGCAATTCCTACTACACCGCCACCCTTAACGGCGAAACCAGTTACCCGCGCCTGGACGGCGAAGTACGCGTCGACGTGGCCATTATTGGCGGCGGTTTTACCGGCGTTTCCACTGCCCTGGAACTGGCCGAACGTGGCCTGAAAGTGGCGATTATCGAAGCGAAGAAAATCGGCTGGGGCGCCACCGGCCGTAACGGTGGCCAGGTCACCGGCAGCTTGTCCGGCGATGAGGCGATGCGCAAACAAATGCGCGCCAAGCTCGGCGATGACGTCGACGACTTTATCTGGAACCTGCGCTGGCGCGGTCACGAAATCATCAAAAAGCGCGTGGAGAAATACAACATCCAGTGCGACCTCAAACACGGTCACCTGCACGCCGCTTATAAACCCAGCCATATGGAAGGCCTTAAAGCCAACTACGACGAAGCTGTGCGTCGCGGCATGGGCGCTGACGTGCGTATCGTCAGCGCCGCCGAGATGCCGGGCCTGCTGGAAACTGACATCTACCACGGCGCCCTGCACAACAAACGCAATATGCACCTGCACTCGCTCAACCTGTGCCTAGGCGAAGTACGCGCCGCCGAAAGCCTTGGCGCCTTGGTGTTTGAAGAATCGCCGGTGCTGGACATCATCCACGGCGACTTGCCGGTGGTGGTAACCGAGCACGGCCGCGTGGTGGCCAACTCGGTGATCCTCGCCGGCAACGCTTACCACAAGCTGGAAAAGCGCAAAATGGCCGGCATGATCTTCCCGGCCTCGGGCGGCATTGTCGTCACCAAGCCGCTGGGCGAGGAGGTGGCGGCCAAGCTCAACCCGCAAGACCTGGCCGTGTACGACTGCCGTTTTGTCCTCGACTACTACCGCATGACCGCCGACAAACGCCTGCTGTTTGGGGGTGGCGCCAACTACTCCGGGCGAGACTCGCGGGATATCGCCGGCGAACTACGCCCAGCCATTGAACACACCTTTGCGCGTTTAAAAGGCGTGGAGATTGAGTTTCAGTGGAGCGGCATGATGGGTATCGTCATTAACCGCATACCGCAACTGGGCAAGCTGTCGAAGAACGTCTGGTATGCCCAGGGTTACTCCGGGCATGGCGTGGCGACTACGCATATTGTTGGCGAGATCATGGCCAACGCCGTCACCGGCTCCATGGAAAAATTCGACACCTTTGCCGGCGTTAGCCATATCCGCTTGCCGTTTGGCGATTGGGTGGGCAATCAGATGTTGGCGGTGGGTATGTGGTACTACCAGATGCTTGAGCGCTTGCGCTAAAACCTGCTCTGCCGATTGGCGATGTTCTTCGCGATGTCGCCTTTCAGGCATTAGGTTTCGCCGTTTACGCGTGACTTACCTTTGCCAGTCGCCGGCGTGCGGGCCACTGCCTGCGTTGTTGAACACAAGCCGTCCCTGGCCGCGACACCTGCCGCTGCTTCCGTCTGCGAGCGTCTTGGCTCTGCGATAGACCCGCGGCAGATCACCCTCGCCAGCCGAGCCAAAACCCTCACCCATATTCTTTCCTGTCCGTGGCAGAGGGCGCTGACTGCGGGGCAGCGTCTGGCTGGGGCAGGGCGCATTGGCTCCTGAAATGCCCCGACCATAGTGGCAATACGCTCATTTTTATTGAACCGAAGCGGCGCGCAGCGGGTCCAGTTGTCGTGTGTCGCTATTTCAAGTCTTTGATTTCAAGCGATTTATAGTCATTCGATGCGGTTGGTTAGCGCCCGCTAACCAGGTGTGTGCCGTGTCTGAAGGGAGTCGCAACATGTTTAAAACCTGGAGCAAGGTGGTCGCCGGTGCGCTGTTCAGCGCCGCGGTTCTGGCCTTGTTGATCCACTGGATCACCCCCGCCGTTCTCATTCAGCACCGTGAAGATTTGCTGTTTTATCTGCAGGCGCATTTGCTCTTAGTCGCTGCGTCCATGCTGGCGGCGTTGCTGGTCGGCGTGCCCGCCGGCGTGTTGCTTAGCCGCCCCGGTGTTGAGCAGCGCGCTGAGCGTTTTATGCAGGTATTTAACGTGGCCAACACGGTGCCGCCGTTGGCGGTGCTGGCGATTGCCTTGGCGATCGTCGGTATTGGCAACGGGCCGGCGATTCTGGCGTTGTTTCTTGCCTCCTTGCTGCCGATTGTGCGCAATACCTATGAAGGTCTGCGCGCGGTGCCCGGCTCGTTGAAAGAAGCAGCCACCGGCATTGGCATGACGCCCAAGCAAGTGCTGTGGCAGGTCGAGTTGCCGAATGCGGTGCCGATTATTGTTGGCGGCGTGCGGGTGGCGCTGGCGCTGAATGTGGGCACCGCGCCGTTGGCGTTTCTGATTGGCGCGAACAGTTTGGGCAGCCTGATTTTTCCGGCCATCGCCCTGGAAAACCAACCGTTGCTGATCCTCGGCGCGGCCACCACCGCCTTGCTGGCGTTGTTGCTCGATGGCGCTGTGGCGTTGGCCAGCCGCCTGTGGTTTGAGCGGGGGCTGGTGCATTGAGCCGGCCGCTAAGCAAAGGAGTTTTGATGAAGACGTTTTCCCTTCCCCTGGTGTTGCTCGGCCTGTTGCTCAGTGCCGTAGCCCAGGCTGAGCCGGGCCCGATCCGCATTGGTGCCAAGGTGTTTACCGAGCAGGCGATTTTGGCCGAGTTGACCGCCAAGTACCTGCAAAACCACGGCTACCAGCCAACTATCACCGGCAACCTCGGTAGCACCATCGCCTTTAATGCGGTGAAAACTGGGCAACTGGATCTGACCTGGGAATACACCGGCACCTCGCTGGTGGCTTACAACCACGTTACCGAGCGCTTGGATAAAGACGCCGCGTATGAGCGGGTGAAAGCCCTGGACGCAAAGTCCGGTCTGGTGTGGCTGGCGCCGACCAACTTCAACAACACCTATGCCCTGGCGTTGCCGGAAAAGGTTGCCCAGGCCCATCCCGATGTACGCAGCATCAGTGACCTGGCCGCCATGCTGAAAAGCGAGGGTGAGGACGATCACCTGTTAGCGCTGGATATCGAATTCGCCAACCGCTCTGACGGCCTGGCGGGGTTGGTGAAGGAATACGGCCTGCAGTTTTCCCGCGACGAGGTGCGGCAGATGGACCCCGGGCTGGTCTACACCGCCTTGCGCAATGACCAAGTGTTTGTCGGCTTGGTATACACCACCGATGGCCGCCTGGACTCCTTCAAGCTGCGCCTGCTTAAGGACGACAAAGGCTACTTCCCGTTTTACACCGCGGCCCCCGTGGCCAACGCTGAGTACGTCAAGGCGCACCCGGAGCTTGAGGCATTGCTCAAGCCGCTGGCCGACAGCCTGGACGACGCCACCATGCGCGGCTTGAACGCGCGTGTGGATGTCGAGCGGCAAACACCTGCGGCCGTTGCCGAGGCGTTTTTACGCGAACGCCAGCTGATTAAAGGAGGGCAGTGATATGGACTTTATGACGGCCTTTACCCATATCGACTGGAGCCAAGTGCTGCACCTGACCGGCGAACATATTGCCCTGGTGGGCGTGGCGGTGGTGTTGGCGATTGTGGTGGGTGTACCGCTGGGCGTGCTGATGACGCGCTTTCCGCAAGTGGCCGGCCCGTTGCAAACCAGCGCCACGGTGGTGCTGACCATCCCTTCCATTGCCCTGTTTGGCCTGCTGTTGCCGTTCTACTCCACCTTTGGCCAAGGCCTCGGCCCGCTGCCAGCGGTAACGGCGGCGTTCCTTTATTCGCTGTTGCCGATTCTGCGCAACACCTACCTGGCGCTGAGCGGCGTTGAACCGGGTATTCGTGAGGCGGGCAGCGGCATTGGCATGAGCTTTTGGCAGCGCCTGCGCATGGTCGATTTGCCCATCGCCTTGCCGGTGATCTTGGCCGGCGTGCGTACCGCCGTGGTGATGAATATTGGCGTGATGACCATTGCCGCCACCATTGGCGCCGGCGGCCTGGGCGTATTGATTTTGACCGCCATCAGCCGCAGTGACATGGCCACGTTGTTGGTCGGCGCAGTGCTGGTGAGCGTGCTCGCCATTATCGCCGACCTGTTTTTGCAGTGGCTGCAGAAAACCCTTACTCCCCGTGGCCTGCGCGCCGCGCACTGAGGACCCGAACATGATCGAACTCGACCAACTGACGAAAACCTTTCAGCAAAAAGGCAAAGATGTCGTGGCCGTGGACCACGTCAGCCTCACCGTCGACGAAGGCCAGATTTGCGTATTCCTCGGCCCCTCCGGCTGCGGCAAAAGCACCACGCTGAAAATGATCAACCGCCTGATTACGCCCACCTCCGGGCGCGTGCTGATCAATGGTGAAGACACCACCGGCATCGACGAAGTGACCCTGCGCCGCAACATTGGCTACGTCATTCAGCAGATTGGCCTGTTCCCCAATATGACCATCGAAGAAAACATCATGGTGGTGCCCAAACTGTTGGGCTGGGATAAAAAGCGCTGCCACGAACGGGCCAAAGAACTGATGGGCATGGTGCAGCTGGAGCCCAAGCAATACCTGTCACGCTACCCGCGCGAGCTGTCGGGCGGGCAACAACAACGTATCGGCGTGATCCGCGCCTTGGCCGCCGACGCCCCGGTATTGCTAATGGACGAGCCCTTTGGCGCGGTCGACCCGGTCAACCGCGACGCCATTCAAAACGAGTTCTTCCAGATGCAGCGCGCGCTAAACAAGACCGTGATTATGGTCAGCCACGACATCGACGAAGCCATCAAGCTGGGCGACAAAATCGCCATCTTCAAAGACGGCAAACTGCTGCAATTCGACCATCCCGACACGCTGTTGGCCCACCCGGCGAACGACTTCGTCAGCGGTTTTGTCGGCCAAGACAGCACCCTCAAACGCCTGCTACTGATCCGCGCCGAAGACGCCGCCGACAACGCGCCGTCCATTAAGGCCGAAACCCAAGTGGCTGACGCCCAAGAACTGATGGAAGAAAACGACCGCCGCTACTTGGTAGTGACCGACGCCAACAACAAAGGCCTCGGCTACGTCCGCCGCCGCGACCTACGCGGACAGAGCGGCGTGGTACAACCCTTCCTGCGCGAGTTCAACGTAACCGCCGCCCACGACGAACACCTGCGCATCCTGTTGTCGCGCATGTACGAATTCAACAGCTCATGGCTGCCAGTTCTGAGTGCCGAAAACGACTTCCTCGGCGAAGTAACACAGGAATCAATCGCCGACTACTTGAGCTCCGGGCGCTCGCGAGGGAAAAGCACCATTGTTTCGCCAGCGGAATTGGGAAGCTGAGTGAGCCGTGGGCGTTGGGCTCCAGACGCCAAAATCGCTATTGCTTAACCTGCAGTGCGTATGCCGGCTTTGCCACCACCGCTGTTAGGTTGTCTAGTCGCAGCCTTGGTGCGCTTGCCGGCGCTTGGCGCTAACCCATCCACGGTGATGGGTTGCACGGTGAGCTCTACGCCCACTGCCTTCATCAGTTTTTTCACCGTTTCAAAGCGGGTTTTTTCGCCGCCTTTAAGCGATTTATAAAGGCTCTCCCGGTTAACGCCCGCCGCTTGCGCAACCTTGTTTACGCCTTGGGCTTTTGCGACCTCTGCGAGTGCTCGCATGAGATGTTGCGGGTCTTGGGCTTTTATCGCTTCGGCGAGAAATGCACTAATGGCTTGTGGACTGTCGAGGTAGCGCGACGCTTCAAACGTGGTGAGCCCGGTGGTGCCGAGGTCGAGGACCGGCATGTGCTCAGGGTTGAATTCGGATTGCATTTCAGTCACCTCGTAGCGCTTTCAGGATCGCCTTTGCGCGCTTGATAGCTCGCGGTTGATCGGTTTTATCGCTTGCCCACAGCATTATGTAAGTGGACCTACTGGTGCGCACAAAGTAGACCCGATAACCCGGCCCGGCAAACACGCGCATTTCGTAAACACCTCCACCTACGGGCTCACAGTCGCCAAAATTGCCGTCTTCAGCTCGCAGCATTCGGGATACAACAGCCATCTTTCCTTGGATATCGGTCAGACCTTCGAGCCAGGCTTCGAACTCGGGCGTTTTGAGGAGCACGTTAATCATAGTCTCGCTTGTAGCCTACTGGCTACTCGGCGCTGCGGAGGGCGAACTATGGCTACGTAAAGCCGCCGATACAGCCAGCTGCGGCCAACAGATATGTAGGTCGGCGGTGTGTAGACGGATGATTGTTAGAATAAAACGCCGTTATAGCCCGCCCTCTCCGTGCACCAGCCCGCACAACCAAGCCTTAAAACGTCAGCAAAGGTTGCAACCGCTTTGCCATCGCCACGCACCCCGGTAGCATCCGGGGTTCGTGGACAAAGGGGTAACGCATGCCTACAAAACTCAACGCCTGCCTGGATGCCGTCAATCAAATCCTCCTAGGCAAGGAACCCCAGGTCCGCCTGGCGCTTACGTGTTTATTGGCCCGTGGCCATTTATTGATCGAAGACCTGCCCGGCATGGGCAAAACCACCCTTAGTCATGCCCTGGCCAATGTGCTGGGCCTGAACTTCCAACGTATTCAGTTCACCTCCGACCTACTCCCCGGCGACATCCTCGGCACCTCGGTGTTTGATAAGGACAGCGGCCTGTTTGTGTTCCACCCCGGCCCGATCTTTGCCGAGTTGGTGTTAGCCGATGAGATCAACCGCGCTACGCCAAAAAGCCAAAGTGCTTTGCTTGAGGCGATGGAGGAGGGGCAGGTGACTATCGAGGGCGCCACCCGCCCATTACCTGAGCCGTTTTTTGTGATTGCCACGCAAAACCCGGTGAGCCAGGGCGGTACCTTTGCCTTGCCAGAATCGCAGCTCGACCGCTTCCTGATGAGGCTATCCCTTGGCTACCCGGCCAAGGCCGCGGAAAAAGCCTTGCTGCTGGGTGAAGCGCGGCGCGCCATGTTGCCGCGTCTGGACGCCGTGCTCAGCCATCAACAACTCGCCGAATTGCAGGCCGAAGTGCCCAAGGTGCGGGTCAGCGATGCCTTGGTGGACTATGTGCTGCGCCTGGTTGAAGCCACGCGCACACAGCCGCAGTTTGCTTGGGGCTTGTCGCCACGGGCGAGTTTGGCGTTGTTGGCTGCTGCTCGCGCTTGGGCCTTTTTGGCCGAGCGCGATTATGTGATTCCCGAAGACGTGCAGGCGGTGTTGCCGTCGGTGGTCGGCCACCGTTTGCGTGAGCGTGCCGATCCAACCGGGCATGGCGGCGGCGCGTTGGTGCAGTGGTTGCTGCGCGAAGTGCCGGCGCTGTGAGGGCGGCACGCTAATGGCAATGCTTAAACAACGTTGGCAGCGCTGGTTGCAACGGCGCATTCCGCCGGCGAGCAGCGTACTGCTGACCCAGCGGCGGATTTTTATTATCCCCACGCGCATTGGTGCGGCGTATGGCTTGGCGCTGTTGTTGATGCTGATGGCTGGCATCAATTACCAGAACAGCCCGGCCTATGGCCTGACGTTTTTGCTGGCCTCGGTGTTTATCATCACCATCTTGCATACCTATCGAAACCTCGCCGGGCTAACGTTGCATGCCGCTGGCGGCGGTGCGGTGTTTGTCGGCGAGCAGGCGACCTTGCGTATTCGCCTGGCCAGCAATGGTCGCGCCCATCAGTCCATTGCCCTGGGTTGGCCGCCGCAAGATTTGCAGCGCTTTGATGTGGCGGCCAACGGTTTGACCGAGTGCGAGCTGACCCTGCCGGCCCTGCGTCGGGGTTGGCTGCGCCCTGGGCGTTTACGGGTGGAAAGCCGCTTTCCCTTGGGTATTTTGGTCGCCTGGAGTTTGGTTGATCTGGACCAGGCGGTATTGGTCTATCCCCGCCCGTTAGCGGGTGAGTTGCCGTTGGCGGCCGGTGCCCGCGATGAAGACGATGAAGAAGAGGGGGCGCGCGTATTGGGCCTGGGCGCCGATGATTTTCAGGGTTTGAAAACCTATCAACCGGGCGACTCGAAACGGCGCCTGCATTGGAAGGCTTATTCCCGTGGCCATGGTCTGCTGGTCAAGGATTTTGCCGCCATGGCCGGGCGCGATATTTGGCTGGATTTCACCAATTTGGATGGCGACAACGAGATGCGCCTGTCGCTGCTGTGCCATTGGGTGCTGACTTTATCGGACCGCCAGCAAGCCTTTGCCTTGCGTCTGCCCGGCGAAGAGTATGGCCCGGACAGCGGCGACACCCACCGCGAAGCCTGTCTGCGCGCGTTGGCGTTGTATGGCCACGCACCTATCGATGCGTTGCGCCAGCGCCGAGGAGCGAGCTTATGAGTGCCGAACAGGCGATTCCACGGGTCGCGTTGTTGTGGCTGTTGGTCGCGCAGGTGCTGGTGATTATTCCGCATTTGGACCATCTGCCGCTGTGGATCATCGCCCTGTGGGTGGTATGCGCCGGTTGGCGTGTGCAGATCTACCGCATGCGTGCGCAATACCCGGCGACCTGGCTGAAGTCCGGGCTGACAGTGGGCATTGTTGGTGGCGTGTTTTTATCCCGCGGCAGCCTTATTGGCCTGGACGCCGGTGTGGTGCTGCTGATCGCTGCGTTTATCTTAAAACTGGTGGAAATGCGCAGCCGGCGTGATGCCCTGGTGCTGATTCTGCTGGGCTTCTTTGCCGTAGTAACCGTGTACCTGTTTGAAGACAGCATGACCCGTGTGCTGTTTACCCTGCTGCCGGTTACCGGCTTGTTGGCGGCGCTAATTGGCTTGCAGCAGGGGCCGCAGCAGCGCAGCCCGTGGCCGACGCTGCGCCTGGCCAGCGGGTTATTGGTGCAGGCGTTGCCGTTGATGGTGCTGCTGTTCCTGTTTTTTCCGCGTTTTGGCCCGTTGTGGTCGCTACCGATACCCGACAACAAAGCCATTACCGGGCTGTCGGACAGCATGGCGCCCAATGATATTGCCGAGCTCAGTCAATCGGACGCCCTGGCCTTTCGCGCCAGCTTCGAGGGCTCACCGCCGGCGCGCAACCAGCAGTATTGGCGCGCGCTGACGATGGACAAGTTTGAGGGGCGGCGCTGGTCGCAGTCGCCGGAATCGCGTTGGGCGCCTGCGCCGTCCTGGGTCGCCGCCGGGCAACCGCTGAAGTACCGCATCATCATGGAACCCACCAGCAAAACCTGGTTGTTTGGCCTGGACCTGGCCACCACCGACCAAGACCTTACGCGGCAGATGAGCGACTTCCGCCTGGAGCGCGGCACGCCGGTGGACCAGGCGCTGAGCTACCAAGTGACGTCTTGGCCGCAGGCCCTGCGCGAGCCCAAGGCCAGCGAGCCAACGCTGCGCCGTGCCTTGCAATTGCCTAAAGAGGGCAACCCGCGCAGCCGCGAATGGGCGCAGCAGCTCAAGGCGCAATACCCGCAATCGCCGGCATTGGTACAGGCGCTGCTTGAGCACTTCAAGCAACAGCCCTATGCCTATACCCTGCGTCCGCCGGCCGTAGGCGAGAACGCCATTGATGATTTTCTCTTCACCACCCGCAGCGGTTTTTGTGAGCACTACGCTGGCGCCATGACCTATGTGCTGCGCGCAGCGGGCATTCCCGCACGGGTAGTGGCCGGTTATCAGGGCGGCGAGTTCAACCCCACGGGCAATTACATTCAGGTGCGCCAGTTTGATGCCCATGCCTGGGTGGAATACTGGCGCGAAGGCGTTGGCTGGACCACTGTCGACCCGACCTTTCAGGTAGCGCCTGAGCGTATTGAATTAGGCCTTGAGCAAGCCTTGGCGGCCGAGCAGAGCTTTTTAGCCAATTCGCCGCTGTCGCTGCTGCGCTATCGCCATATTGGCTGGCTTAACCAGCTGCGCATGAGTTGGGAAAACCTCAATTACGACTGGGAAGGCGTGGTGCTGGGTTACCAGCGTGGCGCACAGCTGGAGTTTCTACAAAAGTGGTTCGGCCGCCTCGAAGCCCGCGACTTGGTGCTGGCCCTGGTCGGCGGTGGCGGCATGGTGTTGTTGCTGATTGCCCTGTGGTTATTCAAGCCTTGGCGGCGTGAGCGCGATGTGCAGCAGCGGCTTTACCTACGTTTCGAACGGCTGCTAGCCCGCCACGGTGTGCGCCGTTTGCCAGGGGAGGGCGCGCGCGCGTTTGCCCAGCGCGCCGAGCTGGCGTTACCGGCGCAGGTGGGGCACATTCGTGCCTTTGCCGATTCCTTTGAGGCGCAGCGCTATGCGGGCGCCCCTGCCTCGCCCCAGCAGTTGCAGCGTGAATTGCGCGCACTGCGGCGCGCCTTACCCCTGCGCATGTTTCAGCGCGATTGATCAATAAGGGTTTATCCATGTCTGAGTTTGTCGACGCGTTGGTCGCTCGGGTGCTGCTACTGGAAATCAACCTGGTGGCTAGCCGCGAACGCATGGCCGCCAACACCGACCCTGAAGCCCTGCACGATGTGCGCATTGCCTTGCGTAAGTTGCGCAGCCTGCTGCGACCGTTCCGTAAGCTAATTGAGCATGACCCCCTGGTAAACGCCGCGGCCGCATTAGGCCGTATCAGCAGCCCCGTGCGCGACAGCGAAGTGCTGCTAGCTGAGCTGCGCCGGCATGCCGGTATGGAGCAGGTGATCGCCAGGCGTCAGCGCGAGCTGCCAAAGCAGTATCAAGCCTTGCTCGGCAGCGCCGAAGCCTTGCGCGTGCAGCGCGCACTGGACCTGTGGCCGGGGTTCTTTCGCCAGTCGGTGCATGATGCGGCGCCGGAGCATTTAAAAGCCTACGTGACAAAAAAACTGGCCAAGGAAAGCCAGCGCTTAAGTGAGGCGATGGCCGACCCTGAACACGACCGTCATCGCCTGCGCATCCTGATCAAACGAGTGCGCTACTGCGCCGATACCTATCCGCAGTTGGTCAACCTGCCGAGTAAACACATCAAAGCCCTCCGGCAAGCACAAAACGCTCTTGGTGCCTGGCATGATCGCTTGCAATGGCTGGCGCGCGCCGAGCAAGAGCCCGAACTGGCGCCGCTGGTAGGGCAATGGCAGAACCAACTGATGGAGGCTGAGCGCCGTTCTGATGTGGCATTGCAGCGATTAGTGACGTTTGCCAGCTGAAGGTCCAAATCCCCCGCCCAATTGGCTAAACCGGCCTTTTCCGGCGCTTTCGTCTTGTCGCCCACTTCCCCTACCATCAGCTACGCATTTTTCCGTCTGAGATTTCTATGACCTTTTCCGAATTGATCAACGCTGTGCGCAGCAACCCCAAAGCCGTGGTTGTGCCCGCTGAATGGGGCCAAGGCCGCGCGGGTTTTGGCGGGTTGGCGGCGATGTTGGTGTATGAGGCTATGCGTGCCGTGGTGCCGCAAGATCGGCCGGTGCGATCGTTGGCGATTACCTTTGTTGGCCCGTTAGCGGTCGACACACCGGTGAGCCTGGAAGCCGAAGTACTGCGCGAGGGTAAAGCGGTTAGCCAGGTGTTGGGGCGTGCGGTGCAGAACGGCCAGGTGGTGACCATCGTACAGGGCAGTTTTGGCGCGGGCCGTGAGTCGGTAATCAGCGTGCCGGCCGAACCAGCGCCAACGATGAAGGCGGTGGAGGAGTGCCCGGAGTTGCCGTACCTGAAAGGCGTCACCCCGGAATTCACCCGCTACCTGGCCATGCGCTGGGCCATTGGCGGTATGCCGTTCAGCAACACACCGTCGCGGGAAATGGGCGGCTATGTGCGCCTGCGTGGTGAAGAGCAGGTGAGTGCAGTGACCGAAGCGCACCTGTTGGCGCTGGTGGATGCCTGGCCGCCAGCCGTGCTGCCGTACCTGAAGAGCCCAGCGCCGGGTAGCTCGCTTACCTGGACCATCGAATTCGTGCAGCCAGTACCGACGCTTACCACCGAAGACTGGTGCCAATACCGCGCACAAATCGAATACGCCCGTGATGGCTATGGCCATATTGCCGCGCAGTTGTGGACGCCAGCGGGAGAGCTGGTGGCGTTGAGCCGGCAGACGGTGACCGTGTTCGGTTAATCCGCGCCAACCCTGGTCCACACAGCATCGCAGTCCCGTAGGGTGCGCTGCGTGCACCAGCCGGTTCACGGGGAAACGCGGATGGTGCGCACACCGTGCGCGGACCGGCACACCCTACAAAATCTCTATCCTTCCCCAATCTGCTTCAAGCATAGCCACTATCGACCCTACTGATTTCCGCCTGCCCAGGGCGGCCAGTAAGGTACGCCCCATACAGAGCGTTTGGAGGCGGTTATGGCTCACATCAACATCATGTCGTTAGTTGGCAGTGCAGTACCGGCGCCGTTGCGCGCTAACGGCTTTCTGGCCTGCTGGTATGTGATGGTCGATGGCGTGCAGCGCTCCGGGCCGTTTACCTCGTTTGAGGTGGCTGTGGCGAGCAAAACCCTTTGGACGTTTGAATCCCTTTTGCGCAGTAAGCCTGCCCAGTCGCTCGCTGCTTAACGTTTTCACGCTACTCCCCTGGCGTACTTGGCAACTCCCCGGTTGCCTGTTTTTTTCCTGTGCTGCTCCGCACAACCCTTTGCCCGCCTTATGGCGGGCTTTCTTTTGCTTTTAATAAAGTCGGCTTGCGGGCCGTCGGCCATGCTGCGTTGAAAGCCGACTTTCGCCTTGCCTGGTTCTAGTCCCGAAACCCTCAGCCGAGTAAAGGCTGCTATGGCAAGAGCGGCGCTTGGGCTTCGTTTAAAGGTGTCCCTGTATTTGAGCGGGGCGTTAAACTGCCCGATCTTTTTTCGGAAGCCTCAGCGTGAAGTGGGACATTTTCTGCAGCGTGGTGGACAACTACGGCGACATCGGCGTGACCTGGCGTCTGGCCCGGCAACTGGTGGCGGAGCAGGGCTGTGCAGTGCGTTTGTGGGTCGACGATCTCGCCGCGTTTACGCGTATTTGTCCGCAGGCTGATGGGGCGCTTGAGCAGCAATTGCAGCAGGGCGTGCAGGTTTGTCAGTGGCCCCGCGTGTGGCCAGACGTGGCGGCGGCCGATGTGGTGATCGAGGCCTTTGCCTGCACCTTGCCGCCGGCTTATATCAGCGCCATGGCGGCCCGAGCACGTCCTGCTTTGTGGCTGAACCTGGAATACCTGAGCGCGGAAGACTGGGTGCAAGGCTGCCATGGCTTGCCATCGATGCAGTCCAACGGCTTGCAGAAATTCTTCTTTTTCCCAGGCTTTACCGCGAAAACCGGCGGCTTAATGCGCGAGGGCGATTTGCTTGCGCAGCGCGATGCCTTGCAGCAAAGCCCAGTGACGCGTCAGGCGTTTTTGCGTTCGCTGGGGATTGAGCCGCAGCCTGATGCGCAGCTTATTTCGTTATTTGCCTACGAAAATTCCGGCCTGTCCGATTGGTTTGACGCCTTGGCACACTCCGCCCAGCCCAGTCATTTATTGGTGCCCGAGGGGCGGGTGCTGGGTGATGTGCAGCGCTGGTTGGGTGTGGAGCAGTTGGGAGCCGGGCATGTGCACGAACGTGGCAACGTGCGGGTGCAGATTTTGCCGTTCGTGTCGCAGCAGACGTACGACCGCCTGCTGTGGTGCTGCGACTTCAATGCGGTGCGCGGTGAAGACTCTTTTGTTCGTGCGCTGTGGGCGGCGCGGCCGTTGGTATGGCACATCTATAAGCAAGACGACGATGCCCATCTCGACAAGTTACAGGCGTTTCTGACGTTGTATCAGCAGGGTTTACCGGCGCCATCCCAAGCGGCGCTGAGCGATTTCTGGTTGGCCTGGAATGCCGGGGAGGGTATCGCTGAAGGGTGGGAAAACTTGCAAACCTGGCGCTCTGAACTGACCGCTCATGCCGAGCAGAAGGCTCTGCAATGGGCCTCACAGCCTGATCTTGCGACGGCGCTGGTACAGTTTTACCGAAATTGGCTATGATACGCGGCCTAGAATTCTGTACCTCCATCCAAATTCGGATACTCGTATGAAAACCGCACAAGAAATGAAGCCCAACAGTGTGGCCCTGATCGACGGCCAACCTTGGCTTATCCAGAAGGCCGAATTCACTAAATCCGGTCGTAACAGCGCCATCGTTAAAATGAAACTGAAGAACTTGTTGACCGGTTCTTCCACCGAAACCGTTTACAAAGCCGATGACAAGCTTGAGCCAGTTATTCTGGATCGCGTCAACGTGACTTACTCCTACTTCGCCGAACCGAACTACGTGTTCATGGACGAAGAGTTCAACCAGTACGAACTGAACTCCGAAGACCTGGAAAGCGTTCTGCCGTTCATCGTTGATGGCATGACCGACATCTGCGAAGCCGTGTTCTTTGAAGGCAAAGTGGTTTCGGTAGACCTGCCGACCACCATCGTTCGCCAAATCACCTACACCGAAGGTTCCGCCCGTGGCGACACGTCCGGCAAAGTGATGAAGCCGGCCAAGCTGAGCAACGGCACTGAAGTCAAAGTGGCTGACTTCTGCGAGATCGACGATTGGATCGAAATCGACACCCGTACCGGCGAGTACAAATCGCGCGCTAAAGCTCCGGTTTAATTACCTAGCTTTTTCGGCGACAGAAAAAACCCGACCTAGGTCGGGTTTTTTTATGGGCGCTTGGAAAGCGTAGGGTGTGCTGCGCGCGCCGTTCTGCGAGCTGGTGCACACAGCACACCCTACGAATCGCGTCCTTACACAGCGACGTTCAATGTCACCTGGATATTGCCGCGAGTTGCGTTGGAGTACGGGCACACCTGGTGCGCGGCTTCTACCAACTCTTCAGCTTCGGCTTTATCAAAGCCCGGCAAGCTGATGTTCAATTCCACTTCCAGACCAAAACCACCTGGAATCTGGCCGATGCCGACTTTGCCGGTGATCGAGCTGTCAACAGGCAGTTGTTTTTTCTGCTGGCCAGCAACAAATTTCAGGGCGCCGATAAAGCAGGCTGAGTAGCCAGCGGCAAACAGTTGTTCCGGGTTGGTGGCTTCACCGCCTTGGCCGCCGAGTTCACGAGGGGTGGTGAGTTTTACATCGAGGATGCCGTCGGAAGAAACGGCGCGGCCGTCGCGGCCACCGGTGGCAGTTGCAGTGGCGGTGTACAGGGCTTTGATAGTTTGCATGGTGATTCTCCAGTTGCTTAGTAAGGTTGAGTTGCGTCGTCAGTTTGCTTGCTAAAGTTTTGTGCACTAAGCAGTGCGTGGAGTGAAAGTTAGTGTCTATTTAGTTTGCGCGCAAGATAAATATTTGGATTGATTCGTTCTATGAATCGAGCAAATCAGGAATAAGCGTCTAGATCGCCTTCTGCAGGCTGTCGCGCAGGGCGACGAGATCGCTTTTTAGCGCCATTAATTGCGCCGGTTGCTGCTCAGACGCTTTCAAAATGCACGCAGGCAGGCCCATCGCCTGTTCCTGCAACGCGCGACCTTGCTCAGTAACGCGCAGTTGCACCACCCGTTCATCTTCCTTACTGCGCGTGCGCGTCAGCAAACCCTCGGCCTCCAGACGTTTGAGTAGCGGGGTAACCGAACCGGGGTCGGTGAGCAGGTGTTGGCTAAGCTCGCCCACGGTAATGCCGTCGTTTTCCCACAACACCAACATGGCCAGGTACTGCGGGTAGGTGAGGTTCAGC
This sequence comes from uncultured Pseudomonas sp., assembly GCA_964543145.1. GTDB lineage: Bacteria > Pseudomonadota > Gammaproteobacteria > Pseudomonadales > Pseudomonadaceae > Aquipseudomonas. The sequence goes on along the minus strand of CAZIWV010000003.1, from coordinate 58,227 downwards.
GCTTGCAGCAGTGGCTTGTACACCTTGGTCATCATTAGCGACGTGGAATACAGCGCGAAGCACAGCTGGTTATCGAGCTTGAGTTGTTCGGGAGTGGCCATACAAGCCTCCAGCTGGTGATGACGAGTGAGGGGGGTAACGTTAGCGCGCTTACCTTTAATACGCCATGGTTTATCTCGGCGCGGATTGCTTGGGGCGTGCAGCCAAGCGAGCGACCGACAGCCGCTACAGGCGGAAGCCCTCAACAATATGCTCGGCCAAAGTCTCGGTCACCGGCGACAGGCTGCGCTCGTTGCGCAGCAGCACGATGCTGCACAGCGGCAGTTCCGGCAGGCCTTCAGCTTTGCCAAGAATGCGTAAATCCGCAGTGATCAAACTCTGCAGCTGCGCAGTAACGGCCAAGCCAGCACTCACCACCGCCATTAACGCCGACAGACTTGGGCTGGTATAGGCCACGCGATAGTCACGATCCATGGTCTCCAGCGCATTACACGCCCAGTTGCGGCAGAAACAGTCGCTGTTGAACATGGCCAGCGGCATGGGGGTTTGTTCATGGGGGCTAAAGCCCAGCGCTTCGGCCCAGACAAAACGTTCCTGGCGCAGTAACTGACCAATTTCATCGCCGGGCATACGGGTAACAATGGTCAGGTCCAAGTCCTGGCGTTGCAGCAATTGCGACGACGACTCGCAATGCACTTCCACCTGCACCATCGGGTAGGCCTGGGCAAAGCGCGACAAGATGCCAGGCAGAAAGCGCATTACATAGTCATCTGGCGTACCGATGCGCACCGAGCCGACCATATGCGGCTCGCGCAGGGTATTAATCACTTCGCCATGCAATTTCAAAATGCGCCGCGCATAACCCAGCAGCACTTGGCCCTCGGCTGTAAGCCGCACCTGGCGGCCGTCGCGCTCAAATAAGGCGCGCTGCACCACGTCTTCTTCCAGGCGCTTCATTTGCATGCTCACCGCTGATTGTGTGCGGTTCACCGCTTCGGCGGCGCGGGTGAAACCGCCCAAGTCGGCAATGGCCACAAAGGTGCGTAACAGTTCGCTGTCGATGCCGACGTAGCTGCTCATTGGCTTAAATCCTATTCATCAAACTGGCAGATGGGTCGCATAAGAAACATTCGTTGGATTGATCTTAGCCGCGCGCAGAAACTTGCGCCATCCCCTAAGCGCAGCAGTTCGTCGCACACCTTACGGGGGCATGCACATGGAGAGCTCAATCATGAAAGCGCAAAAAGGTTATGCCATCGCCACCGCCCTGCCACGGGCCAAACCACGTTCCGGTGAGCGCCTATTGGCACGGCTGTGGAAGCAGGTGAAACGTTGGAATGAACTGGCCAACCAACGTCGCCTGCTGGCCAGCATGCCGGACGCTACGCTCAAAGACTTGGGCCTGTCCCGTGCCGACCTCGAGCAAGAAGTGGAGCGACCATTCTGGGACGATCCCTTTAAGCGTTAAGCCAAAGCCCACTGCCACCAAGGAAGAACGCATGAGTGCCACGTACCACCTGGCCCAGGTCAATATCGCTCGCACCATCGCCCCGCTTGATGACCCATTGCTGCGGGGCTTTGTTGAGCAACTCGACCCCATCAATCAACTGGCCGAACGCAGCCCAGGCTTTGTCTGGCGCTTGCAGACGGAAGAGGGCGACGCCACTTCGATTCAGCTATTTGACGACCCACGTCTGATCGTCAATCTGTCGCTGTGGCAGTCGTTTGAAGCGCTGAAAGACTACGTTTACAGCGGCGAGCATCTCACCGTACTGAAAAGCAAAAAGAGTTGGATGGAAAAGCTCGACACGCCGTCGCTCGCCCTGTGGTGGCTGCCCGTTGGTGAGCTGCCAACCGCCCAAGATGCCAAGCAGCGCCTGGCCGAATTGGCCGCTAATGGCCCGTCGGCGCGTGTGTTCACCTTTGCCAGACCGTATCCTGCACCCGACGCTGAATAAGGTGCAGTTGATGTGCAAACCGCTATCGCTTTCCGTTAACCAGGCGCGCCGTCTGGTGCTCAGTGCCCAGGGCTTTACCGGGCGTAGCGCTGCCGCCGAGGTAAAACCGGCGCGGCTCAATCAACTGATCGAACGCCTGGGCGTGCTGCAGATTGACTCGGTCAACGCCGTGGTGCGCTCGCATTACCTACCGCTCTTTTCGCGCCTGGGCAACTACGACTCGACGTTGCTGGAACAAGCCGCCTGGAGCTCTGGCAAGCGCCGGACCCTGTTCGAGTACTGGGGCCATGAAGCCTCACTGATGCCCCATGGCCTTTATCCGCTTATGCGTTGGCGCATGCAGCGCGCGGCGCGGGGCGAAGGCATTTACAGCCAGCTGGCGCAATTCGGTCGCGAGCGGCAAGACGTGGTGCAGCGCGTGCTGGCCCATATTCGTGACAGAGGCGCCACCGGCGCTGGCGCGCTGAATACCCGCGCTGAACGCGCCGGCCCGTGGTGGGACTGGAGCGAAGAAAAGCTGGCGCTGGAATGGTTGTTTGCCGCCGGTGAAGTAACCGTGGCCGGCCGTCGCGGCTTTGAGCGCCTGTACGACTTGCCCGAACGGGTGCTGCCCAGCGCCTGGCTCAACCATCCCGACATCGATGAAGCTGAGGCTCAGCGCCAGCTGCTGATGCGCTCGGCAGCAGCCTTGGGCGTGGCCACCGAAAAAGACCTACGCGACTACTTCCGCCTCGACCCCCGCGACAGCCAGGCGCGGCTGGCCGAATTGGTCGAAGCAGGGGCGCTAACAGCGGTCACCGTAACGGGTTGGGATAAACCCGCCTACTGCCTGCCAAACCCAAGCATTCCGCGCGCGGTAAATGCCTCGGCGCTGTTATCGCCGTTTGACTCGCTGGTATGGGAACGCGCCCGCACCGAGCGGCTATTCGACTTCCGCTATCGCCTGGAGATTTACACCCCGCAAGCCAAGCGGGTGTACGGCTATTACGTGCTGCCGTTTTTGCACAACGAACGTATAGCCGCGCGCTTGGATGTGCGCGCGGAGCGGGCGAGTGGGCGCTTGCATGTGCATGCGTTGCATGAGGAACCGGTGGTGTTGGATGAAGCGGGGATTCACGCCTTAGCGCGCAATTTACTGGAGATGGCGCGCTGGTTGGGGTTGCCAGAGGTGTGGGTGAATTGCCCGAAAGCGCAGAGTGAGCGGCTGCGTTCGGCGTTGATGGGGTAACTACGAGCGCAAGCTCGTGCTCGCAGTTACCCCCTCTCCCTAGCCCTCTCCCCCAAGGGGGCGAGGGGACTGAATCAACATTTTTTCGTAATCCTCGATTTCCCGTCGGGCTTCGCTAAAGCTCCCCTCGCCCGCTTGCGGGAGAGGGGCTGGGGGAGAGGGCCATTGCGTGCACGGTCTACGGCTGAAACGGCGACTTACTCAATACCACCCCAGTCTCCGCCACGTACTGATGCCAATGCTCCAGCAACTCTTCCAGCTTCTTCGGCTCGCTTTTGGCCAGGTCATGAATCTCGCCAGGGTCTTTGCTCAGGTCATACAACTGCCAGGTCGCCGGGCCGACCGGCGCGGGCAAGTACACCGCTTTTAAATCGCCCTTGCGAATGGCGCGCATGCCGAACAGTTCCCAGCCGGTCACGGTGTTTTCGTCGTGAATCTGTTCGTTCTCGCCACTCAAATAACCCAGCCAGGATTTGCCCCTGGGCTCGGCCACTTCACGGCCGCGCCATTGCTTGCCGGGGTGGCGCACGCCGGCCAGGTCGAGAATGGTCGGGGTGATGTCCATCACCGTGCTGAATGCTTTGACGATCTGCCCTTGCCGCTCAAAGCCTGGGTAACGCACCAACGCCGGCACGCGTATGCCGCCTTCGGTGGTAAACGCTTTGTACAGGCGCGACGGCGCGGTCGCCGCCTGCGCCCAACGCGGGCCGTACCACACGTACGAGTTAGCGCGGCCGATGTTTTCCAGGCTGTTGTCGTAATAGGTGTCGAGGTAGGTGAGCAGGCTGTCGCCGAAGCGCGGGAAGGCTTCGAGCAGCAGGCCCTCAGCGCCGTTGTCAGACATAAACAGCACAAACGTGTTGTCCTGCTCGCCTTGCTGGCGCAGGTAATCGACCACGCGGCCGATGTTCCAGTCCATGCGCTCCACCATAGCCGCATAGGTTTCCATGCTCCGTGCCGAGATGGCCCGTTGCTCATCTGTGAGCTGTTGCCATTCCTTGTTTAGCGCCAACACCGGGTGGGCTTCTACGTCGTTAGCGACCAGGCCCAATTCCTTGAGCTTGGCCAAGCGTTCCTGGCGCAGCACTTCGGGGCCGGCGTCGTAACGGCCTTTGTACTTGGCCACCACATCGGCGGGCGCTTGCAGCGGCCAGTGCGGGGCAGAGAAGGGCAGGTAGGCGAAGAAGGGCCGCGCCTGGTCGCGTTCTTTGAGGTACTGCAGCAGCTTGTCGCCAAAAGCATCGGAGGAATAGAAATCGTCCGGCAGCTTGTCGACGAATTTATCGTCTTCGATATAGAGCACCGGCGTGCCCTTGATGATTGGCGGCGTGTTCTCGTCTTCTGGCGGCTCGTAACCGTAGTGGTTGGCCGCGCCGGGCAGCAGCGAGAAAGAGCGCTCAAAACCACGGGCGTGTGGGGCCAAATCGGCGGTTAAACCCAGGTGCCATTTGCCCGCCATCAACGTTTCGTAACCGGCCTCACGCAACAGCTCGGGTAGGGCGACAACGCGGTCGTTGAGGTAGCCCTCGTAACCCGGTTTGCCGATCAGCTCGGGCGTCAGTGCCTCGGCCATGGCGCCGATGCCGGCGATATGGTGGTCGGTGCCGGTTAACAGCATCGAGCGGGTTGGCGAGCAGGTTGGCGCGGTGTGGAAGTCGGTCAGGCGCACGCCGGCGTTGGCCAGGGCATCGAGGTTGGGCGTGGCGATTTCGCCACCAAACGAGCCGAGGTCGGAAAAGCCCAGGTCGTCGGCGACAATGACCAGGAAATTGGGGCGTTTACTCATGGCAGGCAGTTCCTTTGCAGGTAAGTGGTCAGGGTTTAGTAAGCGATATAGGCCAGCGGCAGGTCTTCAACCCGCACCAACGGCGGTGGCACATAGGCGCCATCGCTGGTCAGTTCATGCAGCAGTTCTTCGCGCAGTTGGTGGAATTCAAAGCTGCTGCGGGTGCGCGGGTGCGGCAGGTCAATCGCCACCACGCGCTTGATCCGCCCTGGCCGTGGCTCCATTACCACCACGCGGTCAGCGAGGAAAATCGCCTCTTCCACATCGTGGGTCACCAGCAGCGTGGTGATTTGCGCGCGGGCGCGGATGGCCAGCAGCTCGTCTTGCATCTGCTGGCGGGTCAGGGCATCAAGGGCGCCGAAGGGTTCGTCCAGCAGCAGAATTTGCGGGCTGGCCACCAGGCCACGGGCAATCGCCACACGCTGTGCCATGCCGCCGGACAGCTGATGCGGGTAAGCGCGCTCAAAGCCCTGCAAGCCGACCAAATGAATAAATTCACTGACGCGGCGAAAACGTTCGGCTTGGTTCAGCTGTTCGTTAACCAAGCCCAAGCCGATGTTTTGTTCCACCGTCAGCCAGGGGAACAAGCGGTGTTCCTGAAACACGATGCCGCGATCGCCGCCGATGCCCTGCACCGGTTTGCCGGCCACCTCAATCTGCCCGCGAAACTCACCGTCCAAGCCAACCAGTAAGCGCAGCAGGGTGGATTTACCGCAGCCGCTGGAGCCGACAATGGCGACGAACTCGCCGGGGGCGATATCCAGGTTGAATTCACGAATGGCCTCCAGCTCGCCACCGTCGACGGCGAACTGTTTGCCCACATGGGTAAAGCGCACCAGCGGCGCGGGTGAGGCGAGGGTGGTCATGCGGTTCTCCAGCGCGTGGCGCGCGCTTCAATAAATTGGCCGAGGGCATTGAGGGCGGCACCGGTCAGGCCGATCAGCAGCATCGCGGCCATTACCTGGTCCATGCGAAACAGCTGCTGAGCGCCAATCATCAAGGTGCCAATGCCATAGCCCGAGGCCATGAAATATTCCGCACCAATGGTGCCCAGCCAGGCGTAGATCAGGCCCAAACGCAGGCCGGCAAAAATGGCCGGCGTGGCACCGGGCAACACCAATAGGCGCAAGCGTTGCAAAAGGTTAAGGCGCAAGGCCTGGGCGGCTTCGCCCAGTTGCGGTGACAGGTTGCGAATACCGCGTTGGGTGGCTATCAGCAGCGGAAAAAACGCCGCCAAGCCCACAAACACCAACTTGGCCAACTCGCCCAAACCAAACCAGGCGGTGAGCAGCGGCACCCAAGCAAAAATCGCGATCTGGCGCAGCGCCGACAAACTCGGGCCAAGCACCCGCTCACTGCGCGCCGATAAGCCCAGCACCACGCCCAGCACAAACCCCAGCCCGCCGCCCAAGGCTAAACCGGCAACCGCCCGCAACAGGCTGGCGCCCATGGCCCGCGGCAGGCTGGCGTCGCTAAAACCGTCATAGGTGCTGAGCAGCACCTGCCAGGGGCTAACCAGAATATTGCTGTCCACCCACTGCAAGTGGCTAACCAGCTGCCACAGCGCCACCAGGCCCAGCGGCAAAAACCACGGCTGCACACGCTGCCAACCATTACCCAGCGGGCGGCGGCGAAATTCGGCGGTCGGTGGGTGCGGCCAGAACACCAAGTGGCGGTCGAGCAGATTGATGCCGCGGTCCATCAGCACGCCGACCACACCAATAATCAGGATGCAGACAAACACCACATCGAGCATAAATAGCTGCCGACCCCAGACCATCAGGTAGCCAATGCCTTCGCTGGATGCCAGCAGTTCCACCGCCAGCAACGACGACCAACCGGTGGCCAGCGCCAGGCGCAAACCCGCCATAAACGAGGGCAGGGCAGCCGGCAGCACTAGGCGCCAAATCAGCAAATGCGGCGGCAGGCGCAATACGGCGCTGGCCTCACGCAGTTTCGGCTGCGCATCCCGCACACCCACCAAGGTATGAATGGTCACCGGCACAACAACGGCCTTGACCAGTACCACCAGCTTCAGCGTTTCGCCAATGCCAAACAGCAACATAAACAGCGGAATCCACGCCAGCGTAGGAATCTGCGCCAAGGCGCTAAAGGTCGGAAACACCACACGCTCCGCGCGCGGGCTAAAACCCAGTGTCGCGCCCAGCACGGCGCCAACCGCTACTCCAACGGACAAGCCCCAAAACAAGCGCTGCAAGCTGATCCACAGGTTGCTGAACAAATCCTGCTGGCTGAGCTCAACCGCGCTTCGCCACACCAGCGAAGGTGCCGGCAGGGTTTGCGCCGACATCCAGCCATAGCGCGCCGCCAAGGCCCACAGCAAAAACAGCAAAACCGGCACGGCCCACGGCAGCAGGGCGTGGCGAAGCTGATCGGCGTTAACGCGTAAGCGCCGCGATGGCCCCGTCAGGCTAAGGGTGCGAGTGGCTGCCATATCAATGACCCCTAGGCGCTGGTGCGGTGGACGCGGGCTTAGATATATTCTTCATAGGTATATCAAATCTGGTTATCTACGCTTTTATAAGCTAAGAGCCGCATTTAATGGCCGCACCCCAACGCGAGCAAATGCCTTTGAAGAATACTTTTTATGCATTCCCTGCATCTGCCGCGCAGACCGCTATCTGTGTTGTTTATCTCCTTTAGTTACTAAAAAATAATTTAATAGTATTTATTGTTTTGATTGGGCTGTGTCTTATCTCTCGCCACAGCCGGCAGCCAGCCGGTCACTGGCGGGGAGCCTGCTGCTATGAAAGCGTCACTTCATTGGGCCTTGAGCCTATTTGCCTCACCTCTATTGGCCGGGCTGCTGGGCATGCTGCCGGTGCTTGCCCATGGCGAGCCTGAGCCGCTGACAGAAATCCGCATCGCTGTGCCCGACCTCAGCGTGGTCGCCACCCACAGCGGCGGTGGGCTGGTGGATGTGGTGCGTGACCAGCAAATCTTCGAAAAAGCTCTGGCCGAGCAAGGCATCAAGGTGCAATGGAATTTCTTCAAAGGCGCCGGCCCGGCTATTAATGAAGCCTTCGCCAATGGCCAAGTGGACCTGGCCTACCTCGGCGACCTGGCCGCCATTGTCGGTAAATCCAACGGCCTGGACACCCGCCTGCTCAGCGCCACCGCGCGGGATATCAAGCTGTACCTCGGCGTGTTGCCGGGTTCTGGCATCAACAGCCTGGCCGAGCTGAAGGGCAAGCGCGTCGGCATCTTCCGTGGCACCGCTGCGCAGCTGTCGTTTGATGCGGCGCTGGTCAGCCAGGGCCTGACGGAAAAAGACTTCAAAGTCATCAACCTCGACTTCACAGCCGCCACCTCCGCCCTGGTGGCTAAACAGATTGACGCCACTTGGGGCGCCTCCAACCTCACCGCCTTGCGCGCCCGCGGCCTGGTCGACATTCCCCTGACCACCAAAGACCTCAACGGCGCCGGTAGCATTCAAAGCGTACTGGTGGGGGACGGCGCGTTTGTCGACGCGCATCCGGATATCGTAAAACGTCTGCTCTCCGCGCAGAAAATCGCCGAGCAGTGGGTCAGCGACGAAGCCAACAAAGACGCCTACGTCAACCTGATCGCAACACTTTCCGGCTACCCAGCCACCATCCTGCAACGCGATTTGGGCGAAGAAAAACTGGGGCAACTGTTCCAAACCCAACTCGACGCGCCTTTTCTGCGCAAGCTCGACAGCTCAATCAAACTGGCCAGCGAACAGCGCCTGATCCGCAAACCCTTCAACACCGCCGACTGGGTGCATAAAAGCGCGCTGCTAAGCCAAAACCCCTAACCCCGCCAACCCGTAGGTTGGGCTGAGCCCCGCGAAGCCCAACGCCCGGCCAACACCGGCGTATTCGCCCGTCACCTACACACTCAAATACCGCCCAATCAACGCCAAACCACTGCCCAACACCAACCAATTGACCAAGCGCACAAACCCCTCCCGCGACAGCCGCCGCGCCAATCGCCCGCCCAACCAAAGCCCACAAAACATCACCGGCAACAACGCCACCGCCAACACCAACAGCGCCCAATCGGCATAAACCCCGGCAAGCAAAAACAACCCCAGCCGCACCACCGTACTGCAACTGATCAACGCACTCTGCGTAGCGCGCGCCTGCTCGCTAGAACTCAACCGCGCATTCAAATACAGCGCATACAAAAAACCACCACTGCCAAACAACGCCCCAAACAAGCCGCCCACCGTACCCGCCGGCACCGCCCACCAAGCGCCCAAACGCGCAGGCCGCACCTTCACCAGCAAGCTATACAGCGCATAACCGCTCACAAACAGACCCATCAGCAACAGCAGCAAATTCGCCTTCAACTGCAACAAAAACACCACGCCCAGCGTGCAACCCAACGCCATACACGGCAGCAACCTAATCAGCTCCTGCCGCGCCACCGCTTTGCGCGCCGGCAACCAATTGCCAAACGCGGCGACAAAATCCAACAACACCAGCAACGGAATAATCCGCGACAGCGGCATAAAGTGAATCAGCACCGGCCCCGCCACCAACGCCGTACCAAACCCTGCCACGCCAAACACCACATAAGCTGCGGCAATAGCCAAACCAATCACCCACCAATCCAAACCGCTGAAAGGCAGCAACGCCGCAATGTAATCAACCATGGCCAACCCAAAACAAAGGAAACACGTCACAAGGTTAGCCACCCACAAGCCATGCCGACTAATATGCAAACTGCCCACCAGCCATCGCAAAACGAGATAGCCGCATGACCTCCATCCGCCAACTGCGCTACTTCGTCGAAATCGCCGAAAGCGGCAGTTTTACCGCTGCCGCCGAACACCTCTACATCGCCCAATCCGCCCTTAGCCGGCAAATCAAAGAACTCGAACAACAGCTCGGCACGCCCCTATTCGAACGCACCGCCCGCCAACCGCGCCTCACCCCAGCAGGGCACACCTTCCTCGAACGCGCCCGCAAACTACTCGCCGACCTCGACAGCGCCGAACGCCTCACCCAACAAATCGGCCAAGGCCTGCGTGGCAGCCTGCGCCTCAACCACTCCAGCACCGTACCGCTCACCGGCCGCCTGCTCGAACGCCTAAGCAGCTACCTGGGCGCCAACCCCAACATCACCCTGGAAATCGCCCAACAAGGCTCCGAAGCGCAACTGCAAGACATCGCCGACGGCCACCTCGACATCGGCCTGCTGCGCCTGCCCGTACTGCGCCAACACCCCGGCATCGCCATCCAGGCCCTCTACAACGAACCCCTCTACCTCGCCGTCGCTGCCGGCCACCCACTGGCCAGCGCCACCAGCGTGCAACTCCAGCAACTTAGCGAAGAACGCTTTATCTCCATCCCCCACAGCCAACGCGGCGGCCTTAGCTACCTCACCGCCTCACTGTGCATGCAAGCCGGCTTCTTCCCCCGCGCCGCGCAAGTCATCTCGCGCAAAACCACCCAACTGCAACTGATCCAAGCCGGTTTTGGCATAGCGCTACTGCCCGAAGGCATGCGCGAACTGGCCCACCCAAGCGTGTGCTTTGTGCCGTTAACAGGAGAGGGCTGTACCAGCACCGTAGCGCTGGCATATGGGCGAACGGCCGGAGCCATGGCGAAGGAGTTTGTGCAGGCCATGCAGGGCGCTACACTCCCGGCCGAGCACTAAATTTCTTAGGAGGAGAAGACGATGAGTGTGATTGATGCAGACCTGTTTGCAGCGATTCTTGAAGCGCTGAAAGGCTTGGCCAGGGTGTTTGGGGTTTAGGCGCTAGGTGATTGAGGCCGGGAGTGGCGTTCACTACAACATCGCTTGGTGCGCGCAGCACAGCCTACAAAAGCGGACCTCGACTGTAGGGTGTGCTGCGCGCACCAGTGCAATTTACGACCGTTCAAATTACCTGCGGCCGCTTAGCGATAGTCGTGGCACCCCAACCAATTAACCCCAGTCCCTTGCACCGCCTTCACCACCCAAGGCACCGCCACCGGCGCTTTGCTGTGGATGTCATGGAACAAAATCACGCCATGGCGCCACAGCAGCATCAGGGTAAGCACACGCTGCCCAGCCGCATCGGTGCTGACTTTGCTGCTCCAGTCCTGCGAGTCGATATTCCACAAGCCCACCTGCAAGCCCTGTTGTTTAAAGAACTCGCCGCTGTCGGGTTTACGTTGCGCGTAGGGCGGGCGAAACCAGCCGACGTAGTTGCTGGGCAGGGTTTGTTGCACCAAGGCTTGGGTGCGTGTGACCGAGCTTTGCCATTCGGCCCATTGCCCGTGGGATTTATGTTCCCAGCCGTGCAGCCCTACGCATTGGCCTGCGTACAAACTGCGCATTGCCTCAGCTGAGCTGTGCTGCAAGCGCGCCTGAAAGTTATTGCCCAGCACATAAAAAATGCCGCTGAGCTTTTGTTCGGCCAGGGCCGCCATCAGCTTTTCGCTGTTGCCGACTTTGGGCGTGGGGCCGTCGTCGAAGGTCAGTAGAAATTGCCGATCGGCCATTTCGTCGCCGGTGCGTTCCAGTGTGGAGAACACGGCAATTTCACTGCTGATACCGGGAAACAACGCCGCCAAGCGCAGTTGCTCGTTCAGGTAGCTGCGGTGGAAGGCTTCACTGGCCGTGGCCCACGCGGCGTAGGTGGGCGGAACAACCCACTCGCTCGCCTGCTGACGCAACGTGCCCAGGTCGCGGATCGCCGGGCAAAACGCCGACTCCGCCGCACAGCTAGCCGAGGCCAACTGATAGTTCTTCAACAGCTCCAGCCAAAAGCGCTGCCGCACTGTTTCCAGCGAAACCAAGTTGACCTGCTTGACCCCCAACTGCTCTTTAAGCTCGGGCTCGGCCAAGCCTTCGCTGGCCAGAAGGGTTTTGCCAAACATCAACATTTCTGCCCGCGAGGCCGTGTCAAACGCCGCCGTGCTGTTCAACGGCTGCGCCCAACCGGAGCGGTCCATTGTTGCCATACGCTGCGGCCCGGCCGCCTGCGCGGTGCTCGCCAGCAGGGCAACTGCCGCCCATAAAAACCGCTTAACCATGCTGCACTCCCCAACCAACAACGCGCCTAAAAAGGCGCGCTGTGTAGCTCAATTGATAAACGTGCGGTTATTGGCTAAGGCGTTCGATGGCTTTGTCGTACACCGGGTTGGCCTTTTGCTCTTTGGCCAACTTGTACTGCGCCAGGGCGTCGTCCTTTTGCCCAGCGGCTTCGTAAATGCGCGCGATGTTGTAGTACGAACTCGCCCGCACGGTCGGCGCCGTGGCGCCACTGGCCAAGGCCAACGCCTTACGGTTAGCCCAGATGGCTTCGGCGGTGCGGCCGGCCTTCTGATAGGCCAAGCCGAGGTTGCTATAGGCCTGACCAAACGCGCCATTTAGCTCAATGGCCTGCAGGAAATACTCAATGGCCTGGTCCAGCTTGTTGTCGTGGTACGCCGCTTCACCCTTGGTGTTCAGCGCCTTGGCCGAAGCCTGCGCGCCGGGGCTGGCGGTTTGCTCGGTGATCACCTGGCTGTCGTCTTGCAACGGCTTCAACAAACGACCGAGTTGGGCGCTTTCCACCGTCACGCCGTCAAAGGTATTGATGTCCTGAAACTCGCCAGCGCCGGTAATGCGGAACACCGTCCACAGGTTGCCGACCTTATTCTTCGGCACGTAATAGGTGCGCACCAACGACTGCCCCACATACACAAACACCTTGGCCTGGCTGTTGCTCAGGTCGCGGCCCTGCGGGTTGTTGCTGTTGGTGTAGTCATGCACGGCATACACATAGGTCTCACCAAAACGCTTCTTCTCCAGCGTCACGGTTTCCGGGCCAAAGCTGTCCGTGTCATCCACATCCAGGTTGGCGCTCAGGCCTTGTTTAGCCTCGAAATAAATGTGGTTGCCGGGGTAGGCAATGTGCGAATCCAAGTCATCGGGGGTTTTGCCCCACGTGAGCACCACACGCATACCGTCCAGGCTCTCCATCACCGGGCTGATGGCATAGGTCAGGCCCTTGCACGGGCACTTGCTCACCAGATTGGAATAGCCGTCTTTCTTGATGATCAACAGGCTGTCGCCGTCATCGGCAAAGTCGCTGGTCAGCGTGACCTGGCCTTGGGCATCGGTCGTGCCCACCACCGTTTGCGCGCCGTTCTTCTGCAACAACACCTGGGCGCCGGCGATTTTCTGGTTCTTCACCACCGCACTCAGCACTTCAATCGGCAACTGCTCAGCCTGCGCCAAAACGGCCACCGAACTCAGCAAAAGGCTAGCGGTAAAACGCAAAAGGGACGCACGCATGGCGACCTCCATGTCAGGGGTAAGAGGGCTCTGCCGCGCAGTAAATAGGCGGCTCGAAGCGGGCGCCACTATAGCGGAAGGGAAGGGCGTGGCGACATGGGCGGGTGGGGATATAAAGGTGGTGGGAATCACAGGTTTGGTTAACGGGGTGGTGGCAAAAGGAGGCGCGTGAAACCCCTGCCCGGAAATGGCAGCCTTCTCCCCAACAACCCCGTCGTTCCCGCGCAGGCGGGAACCCAGAATGGGGAGGGTGACGACACTCCAAACCTACTCACACCCGTAGGAGCGACCTTGGTCGCGAACCCTGGAAACGAGATTTCCGAACCGAAGCGTCCAAGCTTCGCCAGCTAGCTGGCTCCTACAAACTGAGGCGTGTAAAAAGGTTTTTTCAAATGCGTAACCGCACCAAGGACGATGACGTAGAGTGGAATAAAAGTAGCTTAATTAGCGGTGAATTAATTTAACTACTCTGAATTGGCCTCGGCTAATAGGTTAGTGCTCTTTTGAACGCATAACGTCATCCACTCCTTTAGCTGCCCTCCGGTATTAACCGCAGCTTCCAAAAGAAACATCAGTGCCACGCAAAAACTCCTCAGCGCCTATGGCACAACCTGCCGGATCGTCACCATCTTTTTTGTAAAAGAACAGCGTAGGGCAAACAACACTATCAGATCGAGCTGTTTCAAACTGATACGTTGATAAGCGTTTTTTCATTTGTGATTGCAAGTCGCGGCTAACTTTGCACTCGGATGCAAATGCCGCGTATATAAAAAAACCTACGGCTGTGACGAACAGCGTAAGGACTGTACAGGCGAGTAGTGTTAGAGAAAACCGCCATCCTTTGGCTAAGGGCATATGAGCTCCGTGAAGGTAATTAGCTGCTGCTTTAGTGTTTTTATTAAAAATAGATTTTTGAATTTTTGGCTGTATATGATTGGCTTTAGAAGTTGGTAATAAGTCTGCCTGCCATCGGGCGCTACCATCCAAAGTTTCCTGCGCTTTTTAGAAAGGCTTCCGCTACTAGCTGCCGGCAATCAACTTCTTTAGCGCTAACCCAGTTCCCGCCATAGGTGGTAGCCATTGACGAGCAAAACTCATCCCTATAGTGAGCCCAGTTTTCTTTGGCGGCTTGCACTGCCTTAAGTGTCTTTGGTGTCTCGGCTTGCTGAATCAGCAAGTTCCAAGCCGCTTCGACTTCACGCTCCGTCTTCTCCCACTTTTGCTGCCCGGCTTCGAAGTATTCTTGTTGAGAACACGTTGCCACGCAGGGTGCTGCGGCAATTGAAATGCTTGATAGACATAAAATTTGAAAAATGGGTAGGTATCTAAAGATGCTGCGCGACATAACTAAATCCTTTTGGTCAGGTTTGGGGTTGCAGAGATTGCGGCCCTAAAACGTAAGTGGCGAGGAGGGCTAGAAGGCCGTAATGTCTAAAGTAGGGGCGTTGTGTAGGGAAAACGGGACAGGTTTATTTTCATACTCTATTACCTATCAATCACACCTCAGTCCGCAGCTATTCCTCTAATCCGAACATGGATTCCCCGCTTCTTGACACCTCGGTCATGCGACCAGACTTCTCAACGATTTCGTGATTATTAACCTCGTAGGTGTGTTCGTATCGATCACGTCCAACGCCATTGTTGCTTCCCCAAACGAGCGTTGCGTCTACGGTTATCGACTTGTCGTTCGATTTAATCGTTATCGACTGCCAGATATTCACCCAGCTACCTGAGTCACTTCCGTTAAAGCAGAGGCTTTCAAGGGCCCCGGGTTTTGATGTGTCGGCGTTCTGCGTTTCACTCCACCTTGATGTCAATTCGGGGGAGCGTTTGAACCAGGCGTGCACAAAAGCCAGGTGTTCGGGGGAGCAGTTTCCGCCCAGTCCCAGAGCGGATGTTAGGCGGCACTCTCGCTCGGTATCGCTGATTTTTAGCCCGCACCCGGTGCTGTTTTGGAGTGAATACATGGCAAGCACTGCCAGGATCGGTTCGGGAAGATGCTCGGTATCGGGAATGGGGTTGTTCTGTTCGAAGGTGTATACGATTGGCGCCTCTGCTGCGATGCAGGGGATGCTTGCGAGTAGCGATAAAACCAAGCAGAGCAGAGCAGCTTTTAAGCTCATCGGTGGACCATCCGTGGACGCAGAGGACTAAGAAAAGTGATCTTAATGGCAGCCCTCTTATTGAGAACAGACTTATTTTTCCTGCTCTGAAAAAAGCGCCGGTGGGGTTTAAGTTAATGACTGCCTGCGGGCACGAACCCAGTGCGGCGGCGCTGCCTTTGGGGAAAACCTAGCAATCGCAGGCTCTGGCGCCTCAACAAGCTCAAAAGAAAGGCATGGCTCAGTAAAGAAGCAAAGCGTTGAAGTCTCACCACTCGCTACAGTTGCAGCCCACTTAGCGAGCTGCACTAACTCCATAGTCGCCAAACAGGGATCGCGGAAATGCCAATCGCCCAGCGGATGCGTCACCGTTCCACGAACCTGAAGCCAGTTGGCGTCCCAATACTCGTCGGAGTTCGGGAACTGGTAGGTGTCCACATCAAGACTTACGGTAATGCCTTCACCGTCGGAAAACTGAATGGCCATTTTTACGCGATACCTCGGAAGGTTTGCCACGAGAAGAAGGGGGCGGCTACTCTAGCGCCAAAAGGAGACGGGTTATTTGACTGCTCTTATTTTGGGGCTGTTGATCAAGCTGTCGTTTTGTTGGTCATGACATCGTAATTCGCATCGGAATCTTGCAAGGTTTCGACCCGCGCTGTGCCCGGCGGATCTACTGGCAAGTTTCGGATGAACAAGGACAGTAGTCGGACACAACGGCGGAAATACATGCCTTTGTCGTCGATCATAGCAAGGGAGTTCATGCCTAAAATGGCCTATAAGTCGTTCGACCAATACTGGCTCGCTTACCTTTCAGCGCACTCCCAACCCGGTACCCGTGCTTGTCATTATGTAGGTACCTCCATCGGTATTCTCGGCGGATTGGCTTCCGCCTTTTTCCTCACTTGGTGGAGCGTCTTTTTAGTGGCCGGCTTTGGCTACGCAATCGCCTTGCTCAGCCACCCGCTAGTACAAAAAAATCGCCCCTTTGCCACACAACCTCTCTGGGGTGTCGTCAGTGACTTCAAAGTGTTGTGGTTGGCAATTACGGGGAACTTGTCGCCTGAGCTTGAGCGTGCCCAGGAACAGGTTAGTCAAGTTCAATCATAAATAAATGATTTAGTGCCAGCAGGGATGCAGAGCGATGACCTTTAAAGTGGAGTGGCATCAAAGTCGACTAGTATTGACGTTTAGATGGGTTCTTGCCTTTACAGTGATGGGCCCAGCCATCGGCGGGTGCTGGGCAGTGGTAACCCTTATTTTTGCTCCCGTTGTATATGCGGCAGCGCCGGTGGCCGCTTTTGCAGGGCTGATTTATATAACGGCTGTGTTAGCTCTGGAAAAACGCAAGAGCAATAGCGTGGCAGCCAGAGTGATCATTGCGGCACTAGCGGGCGGAGTGCCTATGGGCATTTGCCTATCGATGGTCGGGATTCTAAATATATTTATTATCGGCGTTATAAGCGGCGCGGCCGGCGCTATCGGGACTGCGATGGTTCTTGAAGGTAGCGATAAAGCTCGATCAGTATTTGGCTTGCCGGTACAAAGTGAGCTGCTTTATACCGTGGACTCACGGTTTTTAAAAAAGTAACCGGTGGATAAAACGGCAAAAAATTTGGTTTTACGGGGGTTTAATTCGAGTCTGTAAATGAAATAGCGCGATACTGATCAGTAACATGCTTTTATAGGCGCTTCGAAAGAAAATTCAGGGTCGCGAATGTGAAATAAGCTTTGGAACAACAACGTCTGCTCCTCTTCCTAGCGTTAGTAGAACATGCTCTGCTCTAGCAAGAATTGCCGCCCCGTTCCGCTTCTACGCAGTTTGGGTCGGAGTCGGCAGGATCGGTTGCCTCACTTCTTGGAGTTTGAAGGTGGCCGCCGCTGTTTTTAGGACTTCTCGCATGAGGACGATTTCTATGGGAGCGAAAAGGGTGATTTATTTGGTTTCTCTAAATCTACGGGCAGTTAGTAGGCTGCTCGTTTAGGTCACCATAGGTTAGCTTCATATGCTCTTCAAATTCTTTGCTTCCGCTAACTTCCCAAAACGAAGACTCCACTGCTTTAAGCTTGCAACTCTCCACACCATTGACCAGCCCAGAGAAGCTGCCGTCAATAGTTTGGTAGATTCCAGTATAAAGGCGCCAGAATTCTGAATTTTGAATGCGCACTGGCTGTGCTGACATCTTTTCGATCTCTTGAGCACGTTCCCCAGAGCACCAGTCAATTTGTATTTCCCATTCTTCAATGGCGTAGAACTTTTCGATATCACCTTTAAATAGGTTCATATCAAACAGCTCTTGGTTGTGTCCGTGTTGTCGAATTTTAATCATAAGCACCGAGCTATATCTAAGTGGTCAGTAATATTTGCAAGAGTAAATTTATGATGCTTCTCTTTGTTGCTGTGCGGTAAGCGAGTCAGGTTATTAATGATAATAGTGGTATGCTTTGACTATCCAATAAAAAGAAAAAGCTATCAGGCACGCAGTTGGAATGCAAAGTATGAGCATGGTTGTTGCAGATGGGATGCCCAACAGCTTTGTGCTCCAAATATCCGGCCCTTTACCTGTGAAATGATGTAGCTGCTTCTGTGCAATATAAATCTGCATAACAATAATTACGAGAAAGCCAGTTAAGCAAGATACTGGGATTGAGAGAAAGCCAACGACATAAACGACGGCCAAGAAAGCTAAAGCCTGAAAAAGCAGGATTTTGAACGAGGGATACAAGGCTTCCGAGAAGAAGTGAAGAACCGGGTAGGGAGTGCTAGCGGCCTTAATGCCTAGGTAGCTCGTATTCAGTAAGAACAAGACGAGCATTAAGCCCAGCGCGGCAGCGAGGGCAATTATCACTATGGCAGTAAAAGCGGCGCTTTCTAACATAAAAAACATTTTTGCCATCCTTGGGCTATTCCGGCATTCAGTTTCGCATTCCAAATGCGTCGAGCAACAGATTTATTTTCCGCGTTTACTACAGAAATTCGCGGCAATTCACATGCCTGGCGTAGATGATTTCATCCCCCTTACGTAGCCTGCATCTTTCACATCCTTCCTCTCCAGCCGACATATTCCCCCCATTCCCCTGACCTACAGTTCGCCGTCGCTGAATGTTCAGCGATCCGGTTTGGTCGCCGGGAAATGTGTTGCGTACAGGCGCCTGCTATAACAGGTAGGCGCTTTTTACCGCTGCTCTATGGCGGCTGTGCGCGGGACACCTTCGGGTGTGCCGGTTCCACATTCCGGTCGACCAACCTGCGCACAGCTGCCTCCTATTTGCATGGTCGCAAATAAAGGTAGCTCCTCAATCAATGTGGGAGTTTTACCGTTATGAATGGATCCATCGCTGTAACCACCCAACAACCCTTCGACAAACTGGACAGCCTGCCGCTGTTTTCCGTTAACCCTGGCGTGCCTGTTGAGGATGCGCTCGAGCGCGCGGCGAATTTGATGTTGTATGTGGAGGCGCTGGCGGCTGCTGATGCCTTTCCGAATAAGGGGTTGGAGTCTGCGGTTGTGCAGACGCTTAGCGAAATGGCTAAGGCGTTGGTAAGGGCCTGTAAGCGTGTGGAGGAGGAGGGTAAGGGTTAAGGGTTGTTTGTTTTTCGTGTGTGAGGAGGGGGACTTTGAAGTCCCCTTTTTTGTGGGCGTTGGTTTGTTGGGCTTGGCTTGGCTCACCGCACGCGGACCGACCCAACCTTAGGCTATGACGGCGTTTCAGGCTTTCCAGCTGCCGATGATTTGCCCCAGCGGCAGCATGCTGAATACCCATTCGCGGCCGTTTTTGTGTTTTTCGAATAGGTTGAGGTCGACCAGGCCGTTGAGTACGGCGTTGGCGGTGTTGTAGGAGCAGCCGAGGTTTTCTTTGATGTTCATGGCGGTAAATTCGCGGGCTTGGCCGCTTTTGGCGACGTGTAGCACCATTTTTTGTTTGTCGTTGAGTTTGCCCAGTAGGCCGGATTGGAAGAGGAATGCGTTGAAGGCGCCAATGGCGTTGGCGGTGTTTTCGTAGGCCTGTTTGAAGTCGGCTATGGCGCGAATGATGATTCGGGCTTGGTAGTCGATGAAGTAGGTCAGGTCCATGTCGTCGGTTTCGGTGTAGAGGTAGCTTTTGCCGTATTGCACGGGGGCGGATTTGAGCAGGGTGCTGATGGTGATGTAGCGAAACGCGGAGAAGTTGTGTTTGAACAGGTACCAGTAGAACAGGGCGCGGGCGACACGGCCGTTGCCATCGTGGAACGGGTGTTCGTAGCCGATGGCGAAATGCAGGGTGATGGCTTTAACCAGTGGGTGAACGTAAGCCTTGTTAAGGACGTCGCTGTGGTTGGTGTTCACCCAGTTCGCCAAGGTGGCTAAGCGCTGTTCCAGCCCCTGTGCCGGTGGCGGTGTATGCACGATGTGGCCGTCGCCGTCTTCAACCACAACGTCGTCGCTCAGGCGAAACGCGCCGGGGCGGTAGTGGTTGTCGTCGATGCCCTCGACACCGACTTGATGAAGCTCGGCAATCAGGTCGCTGGAAAGCTCTTTGTCGCGGCATTTCCAGGCCGATTGCATCATGCGGAAGTTGCCGATAATCATCTTTTCGTCGGGCGTTCTCGGCGTGCGTTGGCGTTTTAGCAGGTCTTTGGCGACCACGGTGGTGGTGGCGGCGCCTTCCAGTTGGCTGCTGCTGATGGCTTCGTCTTCAACCAGGTCGTTGAGCAGGTAGGCCATATGGTTGCTTTCGCCAATTTTGCTGCTCATCCATTCCAGCGCGGCGCTGGTGGTGTGCCGGTCGCTTTCTGAGATGGCCATTTGTATGGCGGGCGTTAGCAAGAATTGGCACGCGGCGGGCGGCTCGCCCAGGTTAACCAGTGGGCTTAATTGCCGGGCGCGTGCCAATTTGATCACCGACCACGCCAGTTGATGGTCAATGCCTTCTGCCAGGCGAAAGCGCAGTTTGTCGTAGTGAAGGTAACGGCCCTTGTCGTCTAGCGGTGTATTGAGGGCGAGGTATTCGTCGGCGCGGGCGCTGTGTTGGCTAACCACGGCGGCAAAGGGGTTGGGGTCGACAGCTGGCGGTCGTTTGATCATGGTTGTCTCAAAAAAAGCGACTATTGAGACAGCGTATCGCATTGGGGCTGTTTGATCTCAAAAAAATAAAAATTGAGATAAGGCACGCGTGGTTTTTGGGTTTTCCGTAGTTAAGTGCAGTGCAGTACATGGTGTGGGGCGGGGCGTTGCGCGCCTGGGTCCCCGCCTGCGCGGGGACGACGGGGTTAGGGTTGGGCGGCGATTTTTATGATGACGGAGCTGTAGCTACACGAGGCGTAGAACACGTCGCGCTTGGGGTCGACGACGATGTGGTCGCAGGGGCGGTATGCGTCCCAGATGGCGGGTGTGAACAGTGTGGTGCTGTGGCCGGTTTGTGGGTTGAGGCGGATAAATTGAAAGGCCCAGCTGCCGCTGGCGGTTAGCAGCATTTGCCGCAGGAAGAGCTCGCCGCGGTCGTTGAGGCCGACCATGTTGACGCCGTGGGTCCACTCGGCTGGGTTGAGCAGTTTTACGTGGCAGGGACGGTTGGCGGTGGCCAGTTGAATTTGGCGGATGCCTTTGCCGTTTTCGTTGGTGAGGTAGAGCAGGTGGCGTGGTGGGTCGAGGAATAGGCGTTGCCCGGCCACTTCCCAGTCGGTGTCGGCGCAGGGCCCTTCGAGCGGGGCGTGGCGACGGCCGCCGCCGGCGATTGTGCGTACCGTGCCGTCGGCGCTGGCGGCGCGAATGCCGTGGAAGTCGGCGCGTGAGTAGCCGTCTTCGCTGAAGTACAGGGTGTTGTCTGGGCCCATGGTCAGGGCTTTTACGTCGAATAGGGTGGCGCGTTGGCCCTTACCGTTGGCGAAGCAGGGCAGCCAGGCGCTGCAGCCGTCGGTGCCGCCGCGGCCGAGCCAGGGGGCGATGGCTTTGTCCCAGGCGACGTGGATGGTTTTTGCGCTGGCGGCGTCGGCTTTGCGGATTTCGCCGTGGTCGCCTTGGTAAAGGTCGCCTTGGGCGCTGTAGGCGCTGGTTTTGCCGCCGCCGATGCCGCCGTGGCGCACGCTGCCGTCGAGTTCGATGATGCGGTTGCTCAGGCCTTTGGAGTCGGGGCGAATGCTGGCGGCGTAGTTTTCTTTGGCGGAGGGTTCGCCGTCGCTGAGGTACAGGCGGTCGTTGCTCAATTGCAGGTCGGCGGGCATGTGCAGGCGGGCTTGTTGGCCTTTGCCGTCGAGGTTGCCCCGTTGGCCCGGGGTGCCGGCGAAGACTTCGAGGGTCCAGGTGGGGTCGGCTTGGGCGGGTTGGGCAAGTAGGTTGAGTAGGGGCAGTAGCAGGGCGGTGAGCTTCATCCAGTGCATCCGTGGCTGTTGGAGCGGCGGGGGGCATGGTGACAGGTCGGGTGGGGGTTTGCTGGGGGGATTGCGTGGTTATCGCCGCAATGCGGCTGTTGAGCTTTTTGGTTGATGTGTAGATCGCTGCCCTCACCCCAGCCCTCTCCCGCGAGCGGGAGAGGGGGCCGAGCGGGGCATTGGGCGTCAGCGTTGGGCTTTGGAGAGAAAAGCCGCCGTCTACGTTAAGCGCTGCGCCCTTGGTGTAGTGAGCGAGAGCACCGGCCTGCAGGGAGTCACCACGCAGTAGCTGCGCTACGCGGTGAAAAGGGGGCAGCGCCGCTTAATGGGATGACACAAATAGCGATGGCGAGGTGGGCGCCGGCAGTGCGTAGGTGCGTTTCATCCAGGCTACTTCCGCCAGGGGCGTGCGGCCGAACAGACGTTTAAAGTCGCGGCTGAATTGCGAGGGGCTTTCGTAGCCGACCAGAAAGGCGGTTTTGGCGGCGCTCAGGTCGTTGCGCAGCATCAGTAAGCGCGCTTGGTGCAGGCGGGTGGATTTGAGGTATTGCATGGGCGAGGCGTCGGTCACTTTGCGAAAGTGCAGGTGAAAGTTGGGCACGCTCATTTGCGCTTCGTGGGCCAGGGTTTCGACGCTCAGGCGTTGGTGGTAGCCGCTGTGGATTTTGCGAATGGCGCGGGTGATTTTGCCGAATTGGCCTTGTTGGCTGATGGCCGCGCGCAGGGTGCCGCCTTGTTCGCCGGTGATGATGCGGTAGTAAATTTCCCGCAGCATGGCGGGGCCAAGGATGGCGGCGTCTGTGGCCTCGCTCATTATTTCTAGAAAGCGCAGGGTGCTTTGGCGCAGTGGCTCGTCCATGGCCGAGGCGTACATGCCCATGGGCTCGGCGACGCTGAAGCCGCGGGTTTGGTCAACTTGCTCGATCAGTTCGCTGGCCAGGGTGAAGTCCAGCCGCAGGTAAACCGCGAGCATGGGCTCGGCTTCGCTGGCGTCGGTTTCCATGGTGAAGGGCACGGGCACCGACACCACCAGGTAGTGCTGGGCGTCGTAGATATATACGTCGTCGCCCAAATAGCCGCGTTTGCGCCCTTGGCAGAGGATGACGATGCCGGGCTCATACAGCACCGGCGTGCGGGTGAGTGGCCGGTTGCTGCGCAGAAAGCGCACGTCGTCCAGGGCGCTGAGGTTGTAGCCTTCCAGCGGCGCCAGGTGCGCCATGAGCTGCACCATGCGGGCTGTGCTGGGGTCTCGCGGTTTGGCCATCTGCGGCACTCTTTTTTGCGTTTAACCTTAGCAGTCGGTTGAGCAACTGAGGGCTTGCCATTGCTCAATACTCTCGGCGGTACGTTGCAGCTTGTCACGCACTAAGGCCAGGGCGTCGCTGCCCAGCAGTAAATGAGCGGGCGGGTTGGGGCTGGCGATTATGGCCAACATGGCGCGGGCGGCTTTGCGTGGGTCGCCGAGCTGCTGGCCGCTTTTCTCTTCGCGGGCTTGGCGGATGGGGTCGAAGCTTTCGTTGTAGTCGCTGATGCTGCGTGGGGTACGGTGCATGGAACGGCCGGCCCAGTCGGTGCGAAAGGAGCCGGGGGCCACGGCGGTGACGAAAATATTGAAGGGTTGCAGCTCTTTGCTCAGGGTGTCGGAGATGCCTTCCAAGGCGAATTTGCTGCCGCAGTAGTAGGCAATGCCGGGCATGGTGATATAGCCGCCCATGGAGGTGATGTTGAGGATATGCCCAGCCCGGCGCTTACGAAAATACGGCACAAAGGCCTTGGTGACGGCCACTGCGCCAAACACGTTTACGTCGAATTGGCGGTGCATGTCCTCTAGAGACGACTCTTCAAAAACGCCTTCGTGGCCGTAGCCGGCGTTATTGACCAGCACATCCACGGGACCATGGCTGGTTTGTACCTCGGCCACTACCGCGTCGATGGCAGTAAAGTCGGTAACGTCGAGCAGCACGCCATGGGCGCGTTCGGGGCGCAAGGCTTCAAAGGCGGCCAAGGCCGCTTGGTTGCGCACGGTGCCGATTACGCGGTGGCCTTCGGCGAGCGCTTGCTGGGCCAGGGCTTGGCCAAAGCCGCTGCTAACGCCAGTGATAAACAAGGTTTTTATAGCGGGCATATTGCGCACTCCGGTGGGGTTGGGGTGCGCTTATGCTAGGGCGAGGGTCGCCTTGGGCCTATGCCAGATCGGATTGGAGTATTGCCTATTCCTATCACGGCGTTGTACTGGCATTAGCCGTTAAAAGGGCTTAGGCCATGACCCAAGACACGTGTGCTTTTACTGTTACGCCAGCCCATCCAGCTCCGCCAACAACTCGGGTGCAATCACCAGCTCGCTAGCGCTGAGGTTTTCCTGCAGGTGCGCCACCGATGAGGTGCCGGGAATCAGCAGTAGGTTTGGCGAGCGTTGCAGTAGCCAGGCTAATGCCACTCGCAGCGGCGAGGTTTCTAGGCGCGCTGCGACGCTGGAGAGGGTTTCCGATTGCAGTGGGCTAAAGCCGCCGAGGGGGAAAAACGGTACGTAGGCGATGCCTTGCGCGGCCAGTTCGGCGATCAGGCTTTCGTCGGTGCGGTGGGAGAGGTTGTAGTGGTTTTGCACGCAGACCACCGGGGCAATTTTCTGTGCCTCTTTCACTTGCACGGCCGAGACATTGCTCAAGCCCAAGTGGCGAATCAGCCCTTGGCGTTGCAGTTCGGCGAGGGTGCTAAAGCCTTCTTCGATAGAGGCTTCGTCGGGAGCATGCAGGTTGCCCCAGGCGCGGTAGTTGACCACGTCCAATACATCCAGGCCGAGGTTGCGCAGGTTGTCGTGCACGGCGCGCGTCAGTTCTTCGGGGCTATGGGCGGGGTTCCAGGAGGCATCGGCACCGCGCACGGCGCCGACTTTGGTGACGATCACCAGGTTATCGGCATAGGGGTGCAGGGCTTCGCGGATCAGTTGGTTGGTGACGTGTGGGCCGTAAAAGTCGGAGGTGTCGATATGGTTGACCCCGGCTTCTACGGCCGCGCGCAGCACGGCGAGCGCCGCTTGGTGGTCTTTGGGTGGGCCGAACACCTGTGGCCCGGCGAGTTGCATGGCGCCGTAGCCCATACGGTTTACAGTGCGGTCGCCGAGTAGAAAGGTACCGGCCTGGCGGGCGTTGCTCATGGGGTGTGCCTCTATGCGTGTAGTGGAATGAGTGGAAGTGCGCCCACTATAGGCATTGACCACTGCGCTGATAATGCGCTGCAATCGGCACAGGTTGTACGGGAGCTAGAACAGTGGCGACGGATATTCAAGACTTGCTGGCCTTTGTTGCCGTGGTGAAGGCCGGCGGTTTTCGCGAGGGCGCGCGGTTGAGCGGTAAATCGGCCTCCAGCCTGAGCGATGCGGTGCGGCGTATCGAGGCGGGGCTTGGTGTACGCCTGCTCAACCGCACCACCCGCAGTGTGGTGCCGACCGAGGCGGGGGCGCGCTTGATGGAACGTATTGTGCCGGCGCTGGGGGAAGTGGAGTCGGCGCTGGATGTGGTCAACGAGTACCGCGACCGGCCCTCCGGCACGTTAAAACTCAATGTGCCACTGAGCGCGGCGCGCTTGGTGCTGCCGGCGATCATCACACCGTTTTTGCACACCTACCCGGATATCCGCTTGGAAGTGATCGTCGACGAAAGCTTTGTCGACGTGTTGGCGGCGGGGTGCGATGCCGGTATTCGCTACGGCGAACGCCTGGAGCCGGACATGATCGCCGTGCCCATCGGCCCACGTACACAACGCTTTGCCGCTGCGGCGTCGCCGGCCTACCTCAACGCCCGTGGCCGGGCACAACACCCCAGTGAGCTGCTGCAACACGCCTGCCTGCGGGGCAAATTTCCCAGCGGTTCGCTACCGCTGTGGGAGTTTGAGCGGGACGGCGAAAGCCTGACCGTCGACCCCACTGGGCCATTGATCGTGCGTATCGGCGGCGCCGTTGACCTGTCGGTGCAAGCGGCTATTGATGGACTGGGCATCGTTTATTTGTTCGAAGACTGGCTGCGCCCGCACATAGACAGCGGGGCGCTGGAGCCGGTGCTGGAGCCTTGGTGGCCGAGTTTTCCTGGGCAATACCTGTACTACCCAGGGCGCCGTTACGTGCCGTCGCCGCTGCGGGCGTTTATCGACTTTATCAAGGACAATGCCCACGGCTAGCAGTAGCCCATCGCCGTGGTGTTGTTTAAAAACCGAGTAGAAACCTATGAACCGTCGGAAAAAAATTAAGCAGTTGTTAGAGGCGCATGCAAAAAAGGCCAACGCCAAGCTGGCGCCGAAAAACAAGCCCAAATACATCAGCAAAGCCGACCGCTTAAAGCTCGCCGCTGAAGCCAGCGAAGAAACCACCAGCAACCCGTAGGTTGGCGTTGAGCGCAGCGAAGCCCAACGGGATGATGTGCGCTGCTGCTGTTGGGCTTTGCCGCAGGCTCAACCCACCCTACAACTGTCGCGAATGCTAGAGGCAGGGTTCGCCGTAGGGTGTGCTGTGCGCACCGAGGGGTACACACTTAAACCACCTTCTGCGCGCAGCGCACCCTACGACGGCGCGTACGGCGTCAGGCCACTATTTGCTGCCCTATATGCAGGTTGCGCAGGTAGGCGGCAAAGCCGCCTTCAACCCGTACTTCCAAGCGCGCGCTGGTGGTGACCTGGGGGCTGCAGCTCCAGGCGATGGTGGCGCCGCTGCGTTGGAAGCTGGCGACCAGTTCTACGTCTTCGTCGACGCTCAGGGGTTTAAAGCCACCCGCACGCACATAGGCGCCAGCGCTAAAGCCTAGGTTGGCGCCGTGGATGTGCCGGTGGCCATCGCCGTTGTGGTAGTGGCCGCTGTATTGGGCTTGCACGCTGTCGGGGATATCGCCCCAGTCGCCAATTTGTACGGTGCCGCAAACGACGTCAGCTTCCAGGCTGAGTTGCGCCACCAGCCAGTCTTCGGCGACTTGGCTGTCGGCGTCGGTGCAGGCGATCCAGCGCGCACCTTGGTCGATCAGTAGGCGCACGCCGCGGGCCCGCGCTTCGCCAACGTTGCGGGCGTCCACGGCCATGGTGGCTACGCCATGGGCGAGGGCGATTTGCGCCGAGGCGTCGGTGCAGCTGTCGAGCACGACCAGAATATGCACGGTCTCGCCGTCCAGGGCGCAGTGCGCGGCGGCACGTTGCACGGCCGTCAGGCAATCGCCAAGCAGGGCTTCTTCGTTGTGTACGGGAATGATCACGCCAATCATGTTTCTCTCCTGGTCAGCCCTTCATGTTCGGCTACTGAGGTGGCGTCTTCGCACCACACCTCCATTAGCAAATCTGCCTCCTGGTGCCAGACCAGGCGCGGCATACGTAGTAACTGGTGAAGTTCGTGGTGCACCTGGTCGCCGGTGTGCGGGCAGCCGTCGATGGTGGGCCGCCAATGGCAGGCCAGCACCGTGCCGCCTGGGGCCAGGGCGTAGCGCATGCTGAAAATAAGCTGGGTTAAGTCGGCGCTGTCGAGGTAGTAGCCCAATTCGCTGAAAACGATCAGGTCGAACTTGCCCGGTGGCCATTGTTTGGGTAGCCGGCCCTGCCAGAACTGCACATTGGCGCGGTGTTGTAGTTGCGCTTGGGCCAGTTCCAGGGCAGTGGCTGAGGTGTCGCAGCACAGCAGTTGGCCGCTGCGTTCAGCCAGCTTGGCGCTGAGTTCGCCGTTGGCGCAGCCCAGTTCCAGCACGCTTTTATATTGGCGCTGGGGCAGGCAGGCGAGGGTCAGTTGACGTTTGCGTTGTTCGTACCAGCGGGTGCGCATGGACCAGGGGTCGGCATCGGCTTGGAACATGCCTTCAAAGTAGCTATCAGCCACACTCATATACGCCAGCCCTCAGACAAATAGCAGTTCAAACGGTTGTTGCAGGCGCTCCAGTGCACAGGCCGGTAATACCGGTGGCAGGTCGGCTAGCGGGTCGGGGTGAATCTGGCTGACGAAGGCCTGAATGGCGTGGCGTTTGCGCGCTTGCGTCCAGGTGTCGAGGGGCAGTTTGCGTGCCCGTTCCCAGGGAATACGGCTGTCTTCCGGGTCGGCCCAGTGCCAGGCCCAGATGGGTATTTCCCGCAGCGGTACTTGGGCCTGTTCGCACGCCGCCAAGCAGGCGCGGGCGGTGGCTTCGTGGTCGCTGTGGCCATCGGCGCGCCAGGTGGTAAACACCACGTCGTTTGGCTGCAAGTAGCCAAGGAGAAACTGGCTGAGTTCGTCTTCAAACAGGTTTACTTGGGTGTCGGGGAAACCGGCGTGCAGCCATTTGTATTGGCTTTGCTCAAGACCCAAACGGTGCAGCGCCTGCCCACTTTCCAGTGGCCGGGCGATGCTCAGGCGTTGTGGTGTCCAGTAGTGCGAGCCCATGTTGCTGGCGGTGCCGGCGGTCACGGAAATCAGCAGCATCGGAATTTGTTGCTGCCCGAGCATTTGCATCAAGCCGCCACAGCCGAGCACTTCATCGTCCGGGTGCGGGGCAACAATCACGGCGCGTGAGCCGGCCGGCAGCAGCTGCTCAATGCCCGTGGTTGGCACAGCGGCCAGGCGCCGGGAGCGGTTCCATGCCTGCAAGGGTGTGCCGATAAGTTGGCTGTTGATCAGGTTGGGTGTCATAGCGTCCAGCTTCCTTCTGGTAGTTCGGCAACCCGCTCACCCTGAGCGGCAAGGTCGCGTTCTGCATGGCTCTGTCTAACGTAGACAGGCAGGTCGGCTAGCAGTTGGGCAAATTTTTCATCACGGCAGTAGGGCGCTGCGCCTAACGCCCGGCCGACGTGTTCAAGGGCTTGAGCCGCAGCGTATTCACATTGGCTGCGTAGGCGGCGTACCGGCAGTTCGGCGTTGGCGAAGGGCTGTTCATCGATCCACGCGGCGGTGGCGCGCAAGCTGGCGAGCGTGGCGGTTAATACCGTGTCCAGCGCGCCCAGATGGGCCAGGGCATGGGGCTCGCTGCGTTTGGCGCAGTGGCTGCGCAACGCTTCGCCAAGGGCCTGCGCCGCACCAAACCAGCAGGCGCCGATACCGCCTCCGCCTTGCCAGAAACCGGGGCGCTTCAGGTAGGCGCCAGGTACGCCGATCAAATGCCCGCGCGCTTGTTCGAAGCGCACTTCAACGCTGCCGCTGGACGCCATGCCGACGGCGCTCCAGCCGTTGCCGGTGACTTCCACACCAGGTTGTTGCAGGGCGACGGCAACCAACTGCTGTTGGCCTTCTTCATCCCAGCAGGTGATTAATGCGTGGCTGATTTGCGCGGCACCCGAGCACCAGGCTTTAAGGCCATCGAGGCGTACCTCGTGGTCGGATGTGCGGGCGTTGAGTTGGACTTTGGCGTACGGCGGCTCGGCCGCCCACATGCCCCAGGTGCTGGCAGCAGGCATGCTGAATTCGTGGCCTTGCACCTCGGCGATGATCGCCATCGCGTCGGTGTGGCCTTCGTAGAGTTTGCACAGGCTGAGGTCGGCCGCTGCCACGCTGGCCAAACCGCGCCAGCGTTGCAAGGTGGCACCGCTGCCCGGGTAGGGCAGGCGGTCCAGGCCGTTATCAACCAGCTGTTGCAGCACCTCGCCAGGCTGGCGCGCCGGTAGCGGCGCGCAGCTGAGAAGGGTCTGCAGATCGGCATCGCTGAAGTGGCGTTGCATGCATCGTGCTCCTGATCATGCGCGGGTGTCGCGCTGGAGCTCGAACAACAACAGCGAGCGGTTGGTGACGATAAATTCGTGGCCGAATTCAAACTGCTCGTTGCCGCGATCCTCTGGCCGGTTGCTGTCAAGCAGGCAGGTCCAGCCGGAGCCTTGCGCCACTTCCGGCAGGGTGAAATTCACCACGTCGTGGTGGGCGTTAAGGATCAGCAGCAGCGTCGCATCAGCCCCTTTGCGGCGAATGCCGGTGGGTTGCGCACGGCCATCCATGAGCATGCCCAAGCAGCGCGCGTGCGGGTCTTCCCACTGCTCTGGGGTCATCTCATTGCCGCAGGGCGACAGCCAAGTAACGTCTTTAACCCCCAGCTCTTCGTTGTACTGGCCAACCAAGAAACGGCCACGGCGCAGAATCGGGAAGGCTTTGCGCAGGCTGATCAGGCGACGGGTAAATTCCAGCAGGCTTTTGCCTTCATCATCGAGGTTCCAGTCGACCCAACCCAGCTCGTTGTCCTGGCAATAGACGTTGTTATTGCCACCTTGGGTGCGGCTGAATTCATCGCCGGCCACCAACATCGGTGTGCCTTGTGACAGCAGCAAGGTGCCGAGCATATTGCGCATTTGCCGCAGGCGCAGGCTGCGGATTTCCGGGTCGTCAGTGGGGCCTTCGGCGCCGTGGTTCCACGACAGGTTATTGTCGCTGCCGTCGCGGTTGTCTTCGCCGTTGGCGTCGTTGTGTTTGTGGTCGTAGGACACCACGTCACGCAGGGTAAAACCGTCATGGGCGGTGATGAAATTCACCGACGCGTACGGGCGACGACCGCGTTGGTTAAACAAATCGCCCGAGGCGGTAAGGCGGCTGGCCAGTTCGGCCACTTGGCCTTCGTCGCCGCGCCAGAAGCCGCGCACGTTGTCGCGATAACGGTCGTTCCATTCCATCCAACCGGGTGGGAAGCCACCCACTTGATAACCACCGGGGCCGCAGTCCCAGGGTTCGGCGATCAGTTTGGTTTTGCTCAGCACCGGGTCTTGGCGACAGGCGACCAAAAAGCTGTGGCGTTCGTCGAAGCCATCGGCATAGCGGCCGAGAATGGTTGCGAGGTCAAAGCGAAAACCGTCCACACGCATTTCCGTGGCCCAGTAACGCAGCGAGTCGGTGACCATTTGCAGCACGCACGGGTGACTCAGGTCCAGGGTGTTGCCGGTGCCGGAATCGTTGATGTAGTGGCGCTTGTTGTCTTGCAGCAGGCGGTAGTAACTGACGTTGTCGATGCCGCGCATGCTTAAGGTAGGGCCGAGTTCGTTGCCTTCGGCGGTGTGGTTGTAGACCACGTCGAGAATCAGCTCCAGGCCCGCGTCGTGCAGGTGGGCGACCATCTCTTTGAACTCGTTAATGTGGCCAGTAGCGGAGTAGCCGGCGTGGGGGGCAAAAAAAGCAATGGTGTTGTAACCCCAGTAGTTGTTCATGCCCTTTTCCAGCAGGTGCTTGTCGTCGACAAAGCCGTGCACGGGCAACAACTCAATGGTGGAAACGCCAAGCTTTTTAAAGTGCTGCAGCAGGTCCGGGTTCATCAGCCCGGCATAGGTGCCGCGCAGCTCTTCGGCCACCGCTGGGTGGCGCATGCTGGTACCGCGCACATGGGCTTCGTAGATGATGGTGTTGTCCCACGGCACGCGCACATGGGGGCGTTCACCCCAGGTAAAGGCCGGGTCGATGACCTTACTTTTCGGCACAAATTTGGCGCTGTCGCGGGTGTCGAAACTGAGGTCGGCATCTTTGTGGCCGATGGTGTAGCCGAACAGCGATTCGGACCAACGTAGCTTGCCCACCAGTTGCTTGGCGTAGGGGTCGATCAGCAACTTATTGGGGTTGAAGCGGTGACCTTCGGTTGGCTCGTAAGGGCCATAAACGCGATAGCCGTAAATTTGCCCTGGGTGCGCATCGGGCAAGTAGCCGTGCCAGATTTCATCGCTGTATTCGGGCAGCACGATGCGTTCCAGCTCGGTTTCGCCGGTGCTGTCAAACAGGCACAGTTCCACCTTAGTGGCGTGCGCTGAGAACAGCGCAAAGTTAACACCCAGACCGTCCCAGGTGGCGCCCAGTGGAAATGGGTGGCCTTCGGATATCCGTGAATGCCGCATCACTTGCGGAGCCTCGTTGGGCGATTTATGCGGCTTGGTCATAGGGTCTTGTCCTCACAGGGTATTCAGGCTTTTGGCGGTTTGGCTGCTGGCTTTTTCGCTGCTGGTTTGCTGTCAGTTGGCGCTTTGGCCGGTGCTTTTTTCTCTGGCACTGGCGGCTTGCTGGCAGCGGGTTTGGGCGCAGGTTTGGCAGCAGGCGGTTTCACTGCACTGGGTTTTGCCGCAGGCGTTTTTTCCGCTACAGGTTTGGAGGGCTTGGCTGGCTTTTCGATCGGTGTTTTTTTCGCTTTCGGTTCCAGCAGCGCGGGTTTCTCGGCTTTCGCCTTGGCCGGCTTTTTCGCCGCTGGAATAGCCGGGTTCGGCGACACCAGGGTTTTGCCTTTTACACTTTTACTGGCAGCCGGCGCGGCGGCTTCGGACTGGGCTAATTTGATCGCCATTTTCCAGTGACGGTCGGCCTGGCCTTCGGGCTTGCCTTCCGATTCCCAGATTTGAAAAGCGAATTCACGGACGCGTTTTTCGTCGATGCTGCTCATGGGCGTGGCTCCTGAAAGGGGTGTAGCACGTTGACCGGGAAATCCCGCAAGACGGTGGCAATCGGTAAACGACCTTCCACCGGGGTAAAGCTGCTGGCGGTGTAGGCACTGCTCAGCGTGTGGTGACAGAGGTGCGGCGGCAGTAGCAGCTGGGTGTCGCCCCAGGCGCTGGCAGGAATCAATGGGCGGGTTTCGCCATCCAGCAGGCCTGCGGCCAAACGCGGTAGCACGACGATGGCGAAACGTTCATCGTCCAGATGGCGGGCAAATGCCAGTACCCGTGCGGCGTGGTTGCCGGTCACTTCGAGCGGTACATAGTGGCCACGGGCAAACACCTCATGATGCTCAGCGCGCAGGTTTAGCGTGCGGCGCACCAGCCATTGCTTCACCTGGCCGCCGCGCCAGCCGTTGACCAGTTCAGCAACTGGCCGAGGGTGCTCGAAAGCAGCTTGGCGCGCGGCGAAATCCACCGGGCGGCGGTTGTCTGGGTCGACTAGGCTGAAGTCCCAGAACTCGGTGCCTTGGTACAGGTCTGGCACACCGGGCGTGGTCATGCGCAGCAGGCTTTGCGCTAGACCATTCAGTGCGCCCGCGGGGCTAAGGGAGTCGGCGGCTGCGGCAATTTCGTTGCGCAAGTCGGCGGCTTCGCTGCTTTGCAGCAGGCCTTCGAGAAAGCGCCGGCAAGCACCTTCGTAGGCTTCGTTATTGGCGCTCCAGCTGCTGCGCAATTTGGCTTCGCGCAGGGCTTTTTCCTGCCAACCGCGCAGGCGTTCGAGGTAGGCGTGCAACCCCGTTTGGTCATCACCGGCCAAACCCAGCGGCCAACTGCCGAGCAGGGTTTGGTAGAGCATCATTTCATCGCCCGGGCTAGGCGCGATGCCGTCGGCCAGTTCTTCACGCAGCGGCGCGGCCAGGCGAAACCAGTGGTCGAAACGGTCGACCAGCCACGTCGAGCGTTCGCTAAGCACGGCCAGACGGGCGCGGGTGTCTTCGCCGCGTTTATGGTCATGGGTGGCGGTGGTCAGCAGGTTGTCGGGGAACTGTTCGCCGCGCTTGATCCAGCTGGCTTGCAGCTCGTCTAGCGGTGCGCTGAAGTGCTGCGGGTCAAAGCCGACATCGTTGCGCGACAGCAGCACGGCGCTGCGGTAGCAGGCGGTGTCTTCCACGGCTTTAGCAGCGGCAGGCGAAGTCAGTTGCTGGAAGCGCGTCAGCAGTTTTTGCCGCTGTTTACGTGCCGGGCCTGGTGGCAAGTGGCGCAGTGCCTCACCGCCGAGCCAACGGTCTAGATACGCGAGCAGCGGCCAGTCGGCTTCACCCAAGCTGCCATGGGCGGCCTCCAGCGCATGTTGGAAAAACACCTGGTCTTGCGCTGAACGACCATGGCCGCCGGCATAGGTGCGGTACACCGGGAAGTGCACGATCAGCTCCATCAGCGCGCGGCGGATCGAGCCCAGTGTCAGGTCGCGGGTGGCGATATCGTCGCGGGCCACCAGCAGCAGACCCTGGGCCAAGGCTTCCAGGTCGCCGGCCAAGGTGCCGCTTAGTACCAACTGCCGGGCCTCGCGCACTTCGTCCATAAAGTTGGCGGTGCGGCCGCTACGCGCTTCCCACAAACCAGCCAGTTGCAGCTCGCCGATGGGGTCGTGCTGCAGCTGCGACACCTCGTTCATAAACTCGTAGCCGGTGGTGCCATCCACCGACCAGTTCTGTGCCAGCTGTTCGCCAGCGGCGAGGATTTTTTCCACGTAAATGGGGAATGCTTGACCCGCCAACGCTTGCGGCCGCTTGCTCAAGAGCCCATTCACCCGGCGTCGCAGCTTGCGGCAATAGGCGCCAGGGTTGGCCAAACCGTCGACATGGTCGATGCGCAAACCGTCCACCAGCCCGCGCTGAATCAGCTCGAAGATCCTGCCATGGGTGGCTTCAAACACGCGGTTGCGTTCAACACGCAGGCCGCCCAGTTCGTTGATATCGAAAAAGCGCCGCCAGTTGATATCGTCCGCCGCCGTGCGCCAACTGGCGAGGCGGTAATGCTGACGCTCCAGGAGTTGGTGCAGGCGGTTAAAGGCGGCGTCATCGCCAACGGCAAACTGACTCACGGCATCGGCAATGGTTTGGCCGACTTCCGGCACCAACGCCACTTCTGCCAACTCAGCGCGAATGTGCCGGGCGTTATGCCAGGCCATGGGGTCGACATCCAATGCCTCAAAGCGCGCGGCTAAGGCCAGCAGCGCCGGGTTATCGGCGGTTTTCAATACGTCGGCGTAAGAGGGCGGATGCAGCGGAAAGCGGTGCGCATAGTGCTGGGCATAGAGGCTGCCTGCAGCGGCGTCGAAATGCAGCGTGATTTCGCCGGCGCCCAATACCTCGCCATAGTCGCTGCGCAGAAATGGCACCAGCAATTGACCCACCATCAGCGGGTCGTGGGAGCGCCATTGAATATCGAAGAAGTTGGCGTAGGGGCTGGTGGGGCCCCATTCGAGCACGTCCAACCACCAGGGGTTGGCGTCGCCGCCGACGGCCATATGGTTGGAGACGATATCGAGGATCAGGCCCATGCCATGGGCACGCAGCTCGCTGACCAACCGCAGCAACGCCTCTTCACCGCCCAACTCCGGGTTGATGCGGGTGGGGTCGACCACGTCGTAGCCATGGGTCGAGCCGGGCCGTGCGGTCAGAATCGGCGAGGCATAGACATGGCTGATGCCCAAGCCGGCGAAGTACGCCACCAGCGGCACAGCATCATCCAGGGTGAAGTCTTTATGAAATTGCAGGCGCACGGTGGCGCTAAGCGGCTTTACCGCTGACGAGGTGCTAGTCATGGCGCGATCTCATAGAAGGGGCGAGGTGATCGCGGGCGCGCCGGGCTTGGTCCAGGCGTTGCAAACGTTGGTTGGCTTCGGGGTGGTCAAGCATGTCTTTGGCATTGATCGCCCAGCGCCGCCGCCAGTTCGGGTGGATATCGCCGGGGCCGGGCAGGTTGGGTTGCTCGAACTCGCCCATGGCATCTTCCAAGGGCAGTAACACCAAGGGTGCCGGGGTGCTGCCAAGGAACGACACACTGGCGTCCAACTGCTCGGTGATGCTGTTGTCGCGAATCGGCAGCAGGGCGCAGTCTTGCAGGGCTTTGTGCAGGCTGTGCTTTTCCCAGTGGCGGTGGTTGCGGTCGTCGACGCTGTGTTCGCTGCTGGTGTGCCCGGCGTTTTCGCGCCATTCAATATCGCGACCTTGCATCCAGCCGTGCAGGGTGGGCAGGTCGTGGGTAGTGGTGGTGGCCAGGGCGTCGGCAGGCCAGTGCGGTGCGGGAATAAACGCGCCGTCTTTTTGTTCAAACAACAGCACGCGCATGCCCAGCAGACGGCTGCGTGCCAGCTCTTCGCGCAGGCCTTCGGGCACGGTGCCGAGGTCTTCACCAATGATCAGAGCGCGGTTGCGCCACGATTCCAACGCCACCAAACGCAGCAGGTCTTGCAGCGGGTAGTTCAGGTAGGCGCCAGCTTGCGGTGGCGCGCCTTGCGGCGTTACCCATAGGCGCTTGAGGCCCATGACATGGTCGATACGCACACCGCCAACATGGGCGAGGTTGGCTTGCAACATTTCAATAAACGCGCGGTAGCCGTTGCGGCGCAGGCCTTGTGGCGAAAACGCGGAAATACCCCAGCTTTGCCCTTGGCGGTTGAGAATGTCCGGCGGCGCGCCAACAGTGACCGCTTGCAGCAGTTCAGCTTGCCGCGACCACGCCTGGCTTCCGGCGCCATCGGCACCTACCGCTAAGTCGGCGATCAGGCCAATCTTCATACCGGCATTTAAAGCAGCGGCTTGCGCGCGCCCCAAACCACGGGCGATCAGCCATTGGCAGAAGGCGTGGTAACCGACTTCCTGGGCGTGGTCAGCGGCAAACAGTTCAACATTGGCGTGGTGCGGGTCGCGGTAGTGCTCGGGCCAGGTGCGCCAGTCGCCACTCATGTCGTGGCGCACCATAAAGCCTTGCAGTGCTTCAAAGCGGCAGTGCTGCAACAGCGCATCGCCGCCGCAGAGCAGGAACTTGTCGAAGTCCGGCGTGAGCGCGTTGTGCTGGTCGCGGAAGGTTTGGTAGAGCTGGCGCAGCAAGCGCTGGCGGCTGTCGGTGACGCCGGGCCAGTCGATCAGTGGCAGGCTTTCCAATTCCTGGCGGCGCGCGTGCAGACCACACATCTGCAAGGCATCGTTCACCGCGGCATCGCCCAGCAGGTTTTCCGGCGTGGCATACAGCGGGTTGAACAGCAGACGACTGGACGGCGAGTACGGGCTGTACTGACCGGGCCAGGCGCTAAACATGGCGTGCATCGGGCTGATGGCCAGGGCGTCGGCACCATGACGGGCAGCGCTGCGCGCCAGTTCAGCCAGGGCCTGCATATCGCCCAGGCCGCCGTCGCCTTCGCGGCGCAGGGAATACAGTTGCGCGGTGAGGCCCCAGATATGCCGGCGCTGGCCGTCGGTTAGGTCTTCCACGCTAAGGCAGGCCGGTGGCGCCACGGCGATGGTGAGCAAGCGTTCGCCGATTTGCAAGCGGTGATAACCGTAGTGCTCGATGGCCGGCAAGAAGCCGTTGCCGTCCAGACGCCCGTCTATACGCCGGCCGTTTTCCAGGTGCAGGGCAAAGCTGGTGTCGCCGGCGAATTCGCTGGCCAACGACAATGGCCGGTGCGCCTCATGGGCAATCAGCGGGTCGAGTTCGTGGCGTTGCTGTTCATGGTTAAGCTGCGCCAGGCTGGCGGCAATTTGTTGTGGGCTTTGCGCGGCGTAGCCCAAGGCTTCCACCAACGCCCGCTGTGCGTCCACATCTACCTGTTGTGGGCGGCCATTGGCGTCCAGCCAATCCACGCTCAA
This sequence comes from uncultured Pseudomonas sp., assembly GCA_964543145.1. Lineage (GTDB taxonomy): Bacteria > Pseudomonadota > Gammaproteobacteria > Pseudomonadales > Pseudomonadaceae > Aquipseudomonas. Next base: position 21,354 of record CAZIWV010000003.1, on the reverse strand, counting down.
ACCCGCCGCCGTTGCCAGGCTGGCCAGTTGTTCGTCGCTCATGCGCTTTCCTCTAAAGATGCCAGGGCGCTGAATGGGCCGCGTACTCCCTGTTGCGCGGCGTGTAAGTCGATGCGATTACCAAAGATCACCCGCGCCGCTGAGCTCAAAGGCGGGGCGTTAACCGGATCGGCGCTCAAGTTGAGGTCGATGCGCAGCTTGCTGCCATCGGCCAGGGTCCAGTTGGCGCTCACGGCCTTGTCGCCGAGCACTTGCACCGTGCCGCTGTGGCTGCCGGGCAGGCGCGGCACAATCAACTGATGGCGCAGTTCCAGCAGCTTGCGGTAGTAGATGCGCCAGGCCTGGTGAGTGGGGTCGATATCAGGGGCGTAGTCGGGCAGCGAGCTATTGAAGGTGCCGTATTTGTTCGGGTCGGGAATGCTGTCGCGAATGGCGGCATCCTGAAACACGGCGAAGTCTTTGAACTCGTTGCGGCGGCCATCGCGCACGGCAATGCCCAGCTCGTCGTGGTGGTCGGTGAAAAACAGAAAGGCCTGGCGCGAGCCCCATTCTTCGCCCATGAACAGCAGGGGAATCATGGGCGACAGCAGCAGTAATACGGTGGCGGCTTTAAGCGCGTCTGGGTCGGTAAGGCAGCTCAGGCGTTCGCCAAAGGCACGGTTGCCGACTTGATCGTGGTTCTGCAAAAACAGCACAAAGGAGGTCGGCGGCAAATGCCCGCTGGGTTCGCCGCGCACATTGCCATGGCGATTGGTTTGGCCTTGGTAGACAAAGCCTTCGGCCAGGCAGCGGGCGAGTTTTTCCGTGGGCTGCTGCGCGTAGTCTTGGTAGTAGCCTTCGTGCTCATCGGTGAGTAACACGTGCAGGGCGTTATGGCCGTCGTCGTTCCACTGCGCGTCAAAGCCGGCTTGCAGCAGCTCGGCGCTGTTGTCTTCGTTTTCCAGTACCAGGTGCAGATGGCGTTCCAGCGGTACCGACGCGCGCAGGCGCTGGGCCATTTCGATAAGAAAGTCTTTTTCGCTGATGGCGTGCACGGCATCAAAGCGCAAGCCGTCGACGCGGTAGTCCTGCACCCACATCAGGGCGTTTTCAATAAAAAAGTCGCGCACCGCTGGTTGGCGGAAGTCGATGGAAGCGCCCCAGGGCGTCTGGATGTCGTCCCTAAAGAAGCCTTTGGCGTACAGGCCCAGGTAATTGCCGTCGGGGCCAAAGTGGTTGTAGACCACGTCGATAAACACCATCAGGCCCAGGCCATGGGCGGTGTCGATTAAGTGCCGCAGCTCATCCGGCGTGCCGTAGGTGTTGTGCGGGGCAAACGGCAATACACCGTCGTAACCCCAATTGCGCTCGCCGGGGAACTGGTTGAGCGGCATCAGTTCGATGGCGGTCACGCCCAATTCAACCAAATCGGCCAGGCGCTCTTCTACGCCGGCAAACCCGCCGAGCAGGCCGACGTGCACTTCGTACAGCACCGTTTCGTGCCAGGGGCGGCCGTTCCACTGCGGGTTTTGCCAGACGTAGCTCGAAGGATCGACCACCAGACTAAAACCATGCACATCGCTCTGCTGGGCACGCGCCGCTGGGTCGGGCACTTGCTGCTCGCCATTGATGCGGTAGGCGTAGGCACTGCCAGCCGGGCAGGGCAGTTGGGCGCGATGCCAGCCACCGGCCTCGGCCTGCAACGGCTGCGCGTTACCGTCGGCAAAGACCACGTCAACCTGGCGGGCATCCGGCGCCCAGAGGGCGAAATGGGTGCTGCCATCGGCCGCGTGCAGAGCGCCGTGAGTCGGCAACACACCTTGCTCCAGCATCAGCTATAACCCCGCGCGCGCCGAGCCTGTTGTTGCAGCAGGTCTTTGTACAAGCGGTCATACGGCTGCACCGAGTCTTTCCAGTACAACGGCGAGGCCATGGCGCGACAGCGCATGGCGTTGAGCAGGTCGGGGTATTTGAAGACGTTGAGTGCGCGCTGCACGGCGTCCACGTAGCTGTCTTTGGTCGCGCGGCGGAACAGAAAGCCAGTTACGCCATCTTCAATGGTGTCGGCCAGGCCGCCGGTTTTGCGCGCGATCGGCAGCGAGCCGAAACGCTGGGCGTACATCTGACTGAGGCCGCAGGGCTCGAAGCGCGAAGGCATCAGCAGGAAGTCGCTGCCGGCAAACATGCGCCGGGCATCGGTTTCGTTAAAGCCGACGCGTACGCCAACGCGGCCTGGGTAGCGCTTGGCCATTTCCATTACGGCTTGTTCCAGCTCCGGTTCACCACGGCCAATGATGGCCAGGCGACCGCCACCGTTGACGATGGTGTCGACCACTTCCAGAGTCAGGTCGATGCCTTTTTGCTGCACCAGGCGCGAGACCACAGCGAACAGCGGACCATCTTCCACATCCAGGCCAAACAGCTGTTCCACGTAGGCAGCGTTGCGCTTTTTGCCGCCCAGGTTGTGCATATGGAAATTGGCAATCAGGTGCGGGTCGGTGCGTGGATCCCAGGTTTCGTCGATGCCATTGGTGATGCCACTGAGTTGGCCTTCGTGGGTTTTTGCTTGGAGCATGCCTTGCATGCCGCAGCCAAAGGCTTCGGTGGTGATTTCTTCGGCGTAGGTGTGGCTGACGGTGGTGATGTGGTCGGCGTAGGTGATACCCGCTTTGAGCAGCGACAGCTGACCATAGAACTCCATGCCTTCCTGGCCGCCGGCTTCGGGCGGCAGGCCAAGCTCGGGCATGCAGTGTTTGTCGATCATGCCTTGGTAAGCGAGGTTATGGATGGTGAACACGCAGGGCGTGTCTTGGCCTTGCCACTTCATATACGCCGGGGTCAGTGCGGTGGGCCAATCGTTGGCGTGCACCAGGTCCGGGTTCCAGCGCATGGACGCTTGACCGCGGGCGATGTCGGCAGCGGCCATGCCCAGGCGGGCGAAGCGGATATGGTTGTCGGGCCAGTCGCGGCTGTTGGCGTCGCCATAGGGCGTGCCTTCGCGCTCATACAATTCAGGGCTGATCAGCACATACACAATCAAGCCGTCGGCCAATTCCATGCGCCCGATTTTGCACGGTGGCAGGGCGGCGTAACCGCCCACTTCGCCGACCACGCGCATGGGGTTGCCACTCTCGAGCACTTGCGGGTAACCGGGGATCAGCACGCGAATGTCATGGTGTTCAGAAAGGGCACGGGGCAGGGCTGCGGAGACATCGCCCAAGCCACCGACCTTGATCAGGTCGGCCATTTCGGAGGTCACGAAGAGGATTTTTTTCTTATTGGGGTAAAGCATTTGTGGCTTCTGGCTTTCCAGCGGGGTGTCAGCCCTAGGTGGGACAATCGAAGCGAATTCATTCAGCCGGTCCATCGCTATTGCAGTGCCCATCTATTCCTCCCATGACACCGCGCCAAAATGGCGGTGCGCGTTTCGCTTGTTTGTCGCTAAAAAAAGGTGCGCATCGGCAGTGCCAACACGACTTGCGGTGGTGTGGTGAAGTGGATTGGCCCGGGTAATCAGGTCTTTGCCCCTACTTAAGTGCTGACCGGCCGGTCTGCGGAAAAGTTTTAATTTTTTTTCCCCGCGCAGACTGACGGGCCTAGACGCGGCAAGGGCTGGCACAGGGCTATACCGGCGGTTGCCGTTCCGGTTCGGCGATGGGTTCGTGGTGGTTGGGGCTGACCACTTCGGCGGTGGGGCTGGCTTGAAAGGCGGCGCGCAGCTGTGGCAGCGATTGCGGGTGCTTGTGGCTGATAAAGGTGATCAGGTTTTCGCGGATGTAGCAGCGCAAGTCCCAACCGCTGGAGGAGTCGCGCGAGCTGACCAGCACGCGCAGCTGGATGGCCCGTTCGCTGGTCTCCACCACTTGCAGCACGCTAACGCGGCCGTCCCAGAGTTGCGGCACTTGCTGGAGAAGGCGCTCAAGCTCTTTGCGCAGCGGCTCCAGGGGAATGGAGTAATCGACCCAAAAGGTAATGGCGCCGGTGAGCGAGGACGATACGCGCGTCCAGTTCTGAAACGGGTTTTCGATAAACCATTGCAGCGGCACGATGAGCCGGCGGTCATCCCAGATGCGCACCACCACGTAGGTGCCGGTGATTTCTTCGATACGCCCCCACTCGTTTTCTACGATCACCACGTCGTCCAGGCGAATGGGCTGGGTAATGGCGATTTGCAGGCCGGCGATCAGGTTGCCCAGCACTGGTTTAGCGGCAAAACCAACGGCCAAACCGGCCAGCCCAGCCGAGGCCAAGAGGCTGCCACCGAATTGGCGGGCGCTGGGAAAGGTCATCAGCATGGTGGCCAGGCCAAACAACAGCACAAAGCAGCTAAGGGTGCGTACCAACACGCGGGTTTGTGTTTGGATGCGCCGGGCGCGCAGGTTGTCGGCGATGTCTACCGGGTGGCGGATAAGGATCAGCTCCTGCACCGCCGCCACCGCGCGCAGGCCCAACCAGGTAAAGGTGGCGATGATCGCCAGGGTGGTGACGTGGCGTAGGGCGCCGATCAGCATCAGGCTGTCGTCGGCGGCGGTCCACACCGTTTGCACGCCTAGCAGGGGTACCAACACGCATACGGGCTGGCGCACCTGCACAAGCATTTCGCGCATAAACGGAAGTGGATTGGCCAGGCGTTGCAACATGTTGCTGACTAAGCGAGCACCAACACTGAGCACTAACGCGGTGACGGCGGCGATAAGAAGGGTTCTGAGTTCAGCGATGGGGATATGGCTTTGCAAGTCTGCAAACATCGGCCCGGCCTTGGTGGGAGAGACTTGGTTAGTGACCGGGGTAGGGCGAGGGGGTTCAGCTCGCTTACGGCGCTGAGCTGTGCAATTTGCATGATGGCGACAGGGGGTGTTCGTGCAGAATGCCAGCGTAAGCGTTCTGCGGTTGGAGCTAAATCATTGAATTTAAACAGATAAATAATCGGCTTCAGGTTGGCCGCTATCTTGCAATTTCCCTCCTGAGAAAAACATTTTTCAGGAGCAGACCATGCAGCCACTTACCGATCTCTACGTATCCGCCTTTCCTGGCCACGCTGTCTCCCTGCAACCGCGCCCGGACGGCAACTTTGTGCTGAACCTGAAAAAGGAAAACAGCCAGGCACTGATCAAAGTCATCAGCGCCAAGAACGTCTACAGCCAAGCAGCTGCCAACGACGAGATTCTTAACCTCAAGCGCGAAGTGCTGATCCGTGACAACGCCTTGAGTGGCAACAGCCCACACTGCAACGCCGCCAAGCTGCCGACCTACAGCGGTCAGGAACTGAGCTTGCGCGCCATGCAAACCCTGTTTAACCGCCGTCGTATTTCGCTATGAACCGCCTAGCCGCTCAGGACGCCACCATGAACGCATCAAGGAAAGTATTGGAAAGTTTCTTCAGCGACCGCCTGGCCGGTGAAGAGTTTGTCGTCTGCCTGCCTGAGCTCTACGCTCAGGTGCCGGACGAGCAGCCGCCGGAAGTGCCGGACGACGTGCCGCCAGAGCTGCCACGTGGTGAGCCGGGCGAAAACCCAGAATTGCCACAGCCGCAGGACGCGATGCACGCTTGACGCCTATGTCGGCCCGGGCAAAAGACTGAACACTCGCGCCAATGACCGGTCGGTTGTTTATGCCTTCAGAGGAAAACATCCGAATGAACACTAAGGAGAACGTTATGGCCGCTATTGAAGCCTTGGTCCGTGAGCTTGATGCCCATCCACAAAACGTACATGGCTGGGAGCGTGCGGTGTGCATCACCAGCGGCGTGGCCATGGTGGGCACAGGATTGCGCCATGGCGGTTTGCTCGGCAGCGTAAGGGCGGCCATCGGCAGCGTCGTGTTGCTGCGTGGTCTGACTGGCCGTTGCCCGGCCAAACGGGTAATCGCCGAGCGCTATGACGAGCTGGCGCAGATCCGGGCGAAGCTGGAGGCTGCCGCTAGTCAGTTGGTTGCCTTGAACGAAGCGGGCAAAAAGAAAAGCAAGTAAGCCTTACGCCGCCTGCATTTGCGCGGTATTCAGCGCGACAAAAACGCCGAGCCCACGGAGTACGTGGGCTCGGCGTTTTTTTATAGCAGTAAAAAGCGCTGCTACGCTGTTTTCCTGCCCTGAGGAATCTTCACCATGCCTGCCGCGCGTTTTGCCCTGCTGCTACTTGCACTGACATCGTCCGTTGCCGCTGACTGGATAGACATCCGCGACGGCCGCCGGGAAAACGACCGCGACTGGATGGAGGTACTCAACCAGCTCGACGGCAACCTCAAATTTGCCCTCTGGGCTGCCGGCCGTGACGACCAAGCCTGCCGTGTGCGCGGTGTTGCGCAAAAGCAGGGGCCCGGTGTTTATCTCTATCAAGAACAAAGCAGCCAATGCGTGTTGCGCATTTTTGCGCAGGATGATCGCCTGGTTGCCGAAGACCTCGGCGACTTCTGCCGCTCGCTCCACTGCCCGCAAAAAGCCAGCATTGGCGTACGTAGCTTCCCGTTGCCGGCGCCGCTGCCGTTGACTGAGAAGATTAATGGGGAGTGGTAGGGGGAGATCGGAACAGCTATTGCAAGATGGGGTGACGGCCTATCAACTTGAAGGCTTCTTCCAGAGCATCAATCAGGCCAAGCGCGGCGCGTCGGGAATTTTGTTCTAGTAAGTAACTAACGACATTGTCGATGTCTTGATGAGCTAGATGCCTGGGCGTTACCGGCTTTACCTTCATTACCTTCATTCTGAACTGGCCTGAACCCGCGCCCTTAATGATGAAAAATACGCGGTATCTGCTGGGACTCCCGGCGCTGAAGCGGCACCTTCTAACAAAAGGCCTAGTAGGTGCTGTCGGCCCTGATCCTTGCGGATCAACTCTCTAATGTATTCGCTGCTGGTGCCATAGCCACGCAGGTCGACTTGCTCATCCACAAAGCTCTTGAGCGTCTCGGGGAGGGATATGTTCATGGTGCTCATAGCACGCGCCTTTTTGGCAAAGTTTGGCAAGTATCCTAGCGCTGGCTTTTCATCCTGTGGACAGCCGTTTGCCTGAGCACCCTGGTTTCTTGCTGGGTAGAAGCGTCAATTTAGAAGCCCTGCGGGCTTGCCATGTAAGTTCCATCAGGTAACCCGGCAACACTTACGATCCTTCCCAAGTCCCTTTGCTACGCAGCCGGTAGGGCTGCTCTGTTGTGCCCGGCATGCTGTGCTGGCTGGTAAATGGATTATCAGCTTTTCTAGTGGTAACACATAGGTTACTATAGCCATGCCTAAAGTCGTTGAGTACATACGCAAGGATCAATCAAGCCCTTACAAGCGCTGGTTTGATGCGTTGAATGTGCAGGCCGCCAGCAAAGTGGCAACTGCGCTGTTACGAATGGAGTTGGGCAATACCTCGAACATCAAATGGTTCGCCGGTATTGGTGAGTATCGAATCGACTGGGGGCCGGGTTATCGCATCTATCTGGCCAAAGAAGCGGACACGCTGATCATTCTGTTCGGTGGCGGCACGAAGGCTACCCAGCCTGCCGACATCAATCAGGCCCAGGCGTTGTTTGCTGAGTACAAAAGGCGCAAGGCTGAGTCGGTTAGTGGCTCGGCCGGTTTAAAGGAGAAGTTGCTATGGCGCTAACCCGAGATTTCAAACAAACCATCGTTGAGCGCGTTGAACGCGAACCCGAGTTCGCCAAGTCGCTGCTTGATGAGGCGGCTTCGCTGTTTCTTAACGGTGAACCTGACGTGGCTCGCCTAATTCTTCGTGACCTGGTCAACGCCACCATTGGTTTCGAAAAGCTAGCCGCCGATACCCAGAAGCCCAGCAAAAGCCTGCACCGCATGCTGTCGCCGACCGGTAACCCAAGCATGGACAACTTGGCTGCCATCTTTAATGCGCTACGCATCAGCCTAGGCTTGAAAATAGAGGTGCATGCGGTTGCGGCGCTGTAAGCGCCTAGGTCAACGGCAGCCACACCTGCGCTATCAAACCGCCTGCGTTGCGGTTGCTTAAGCGCAGCTCTCCGCCATGTTCGCGCACGATGGCGCGGGCCGCTGATAGGCCCAGGCCGACGCCAGATGAGTTGGGGGTACGAGCACTGTCCAGACGAAAAAACGGCTCAAATACGTGCTGCAAGTACTGCTCGGGAATACCGGGGCCGTTGTCGATGATTTCAATCTCCACGCCTTCTGCCTTACTGCGCAAACAGACGCTCGGTGAGTGCGCGTATTTCAGCGCGTTTTCCAACAGGTTGATCACCACCCGTTTCAGTCCGATCGGGCGGCCGGTGTACACCAGCTTGCCGGGGCCGTTGAAAGCGATGTCGATAGCCTGGTCACGGTAATCATCAATCAGGGTTTGCAGCAGTTCGGCCAAGTCGAACGGCGTGGCCGGTTCCAGGCGGGCGTCGTCGCGGAAGAAGTCGAGCGCAGCGTTAATCATGCTCTGCATCTCGTCCACGTCGCGAAACAGTTTGCGTTGTTGCTCACCGTCCTCAATAAATTCACCCCGTAAACGCATGCGGGTCAGCGGCGCGCGTAAGTCATGGGAAATGGCGGCGAGCATGTGTGAGCGGTCGGCAACAAAGTGCTGAATTTGCGCCTGCATGGTGTTGAAGGCGACGATGGCCTGGCGAATTTCCTGGGGGCCGATGGGCTCGATAGGCGGCGCGTGGAAGTCGCTGGCAAAACGCCGAGCGGCACGGGTGAAGTGTTGTAGCGGCGTTGCCAGGCGGCGGGTGGCAAACCAGGCGACTGCCAGAGCAGCGATTAGACCCAGGGCGAAAACGATACTGTAGCGCTGCGCCGGGTCGAGCCCCCAACTGCGGTAGGGCGCGGTAAACGCCAGCCAACTGCCGTCCTGCAACTGGATTAACAGCATATAGGGGCGGTCGCCGTTTGGCGCAGGCCATTCACTCGGTTCAAAGCCTTCGATGCGTCGGCTGCCACCACCCAATAGCTCTTGGAAAAACACCTGCGCGTCTTCGTAGTCATCGTCTGTTTCAGGGGGCAGTTCCAGTTGGTTGCGGTCAGCGAACCAGTGAATCTCGAAGTTGCTTTGGCTGGCTGCCCTGGCCAGTTCCGGGCGCAATGCCTGTGGCGCGGTTTCGATAAGACGCGTACTGATGGCGGCACGCTCCAGCAGGCCGCTTTGTTCCAGCGGTGGCTGCGCCCATACGCCGGCGACCGCAACAAACAGCCAATTGAGCAGCAGGGCGGCCGCCATGGCCAGGGCAATGGTTAGGGCCACCCAACGGGCGATGGTGTCAGCCGGGCGAGGCGGCCAGTTCATCGGCGACTGACTTTCGGGCTGAATTGATAACCGCCATTACGCACGGTGCGGATGAGGTCTGGGCGTTTGCTGTCGGGTTCGATTTTTCGGCGCAGGCGACTGACCTGTACGTCGATGCTGCGATCAAATGCGTCGTGGCCATTGCCGTGGCAGAGGTCGAGCAATTGCTCGCGGCTAAGGATACGACCTGGGTGGTCGACGAATACCAGCAGTAGCTCGAACTCACCACTGGACAGCGGAATCAACACACCCTCGGGCGAGCGCAGTTCACGGCGGGTGACGTCCAGTTGCCAGTCGGCGAAGACAATCACCGGCCGTTGTGTTTCGCCTTTGGGTTTTAGCGTTTCGCCTGCCCGGCGCTGCACCGCGCGCACCCGTGCCAGCAGTTCACGGGCGTCGAAGGGTTTACTCAGGTAATCATCGGCGCCCAATTCCAGGCCGATGATTCGGTCGCTGAGTTCGGCCATGGCGGTGAGCATAATAATGGGGATGGCCAGTTCGTTATGGACGCGCTGGCACAGCGTTAGGCCGCTTTGCCCGGGCAGCATGACATCGAGCACGAGCACATCCGGACGCTGCTGGGCGATAGCTGCCCACATGGCTTCGCCATCGGTAGCAACCGCGACGTCGTAGGAGTGCTGAACAAAAAACTTCTTCAGCAGGGCGAGAATTTCCACGTCGTCGTCGACGATCAGCAGGCTGCTCACGTTAGCGCTTTCCAGTGGCTGGGCAGGCGCTTATCTAAAACTATTTGCCGCGCCTGGTCATATATTTCAATCGCGCAATATTGCTGCCGCGTCGCCATTAAGCAGACATCTTTGCGCAAAACCACAGCACCAAGCTTGCCGCCATTCTTCAGGAGGTGGGTGTTATGTGGGTAAAGCAAAAAGTGGCGGTAATGCGGGTGTTGGCGGTGAGCGCAGTGCTGGTGCCTTTGGTGGGCTGTAGTCAGACGCCACGGCAAGTTGATTGCGCGGATATTGGCTATGAGCTGCGCGACCCGCTGGAACCGGCAAACCGCAAGGTGTTCACGTTTAACCGGGTGGCCGATGAGTACGTGATGCAGCCGTTGGCGCGTGGTTACGCGCAGTTGCCGCAGCCTGTGCAGGACGGCGTACACAATTTTGCCGCCAACTTTGCCGAGCCTAAGGTGCTGGTCAACGACGTGTTGCAGGGTAATGGCCAGCGCGCGTTGAGCACGGTAGGGCGCTTTACCGTAAACACTATTTTGGGCGTGGCCGGTGTGTTTGATACCGCCGGACGCATGGGGCTGGCTCATCACGATGCTGACTTTGGGCAAACATTCGGGGTGTGGGGAATAGGCGCTGGGCCGATTCTCGAATGGCCTTTGCTGGGCTCGGCGAACAGCCGCGACAGCGTGGGCCGGGTGGCAAACTTTATGTTCTCGCCATTTGGCGGTGGCACTAGCGATACGGTGGCGGCCATCAGCACGGCAAACACCATTGGCTCCACCGTGGATCAACGCGCTGCGGCGCTACCGCTGACGGATCGGCTGCAAGCCGGGCCGGACTACTACAGTGCGTTGCGCGACCATATTGCCGGCGAACGGGCGCGGCGTTTGGCCGAGGGCCGAGCAGGGCAAGTGGATGCGGCGCAGCGCTATAGCGCTTGTGAGTGGGGGGAGTAAGCCATGAATGCTCTGGTGGTGCGTAAAGACGTCGAACGCCGCGACGGCGTGCTGCGGGTTCGCGAAGAGGATCTCAGGCTGTCCGCCGACGGTAGTGCGTTGGTACTCAACTGCTATTTCGAGAACTATCAGCCACAGGAAAGTAGCCGGATGCTGTGCAGTTATCAGGTCTCCCTGGCGGCGTTCACGCACTGGATGATCAACTACGGCGAGTTGCGTATGCAGCTGTCTTAGAGGGGATGGGGTGTTCACCCTGTAGCTGTTGCGATTTATGTCGCATAGGTCGCAGATAGCGCGCTGGAGTCGACGGTTGGCTGGCGAGTTATGCCAGTATTGCTGGTGCCGCAATAATGGCGTCAATTCAATGGCTTACACTGCGTTGGGCTTTTGCCATTGTTGACCTACCGTATTAACTCCACCGACTCAGGAAGATGCGCCCCATGGACTTGAATCCGATGCTGAAAATTCTGGCCACTCAGGATGGTTCAGACCTTTATCTGTCCACCGGGGCGCCGCCGTGTGCCAAGTTCAACGGCGTGCTTAAGCCCCTCAGTGCCGAGCCGTTAAAGTCTGGCGAAATTGCGGCGGTGGCAGATGCCATTATGGATTCGGCGCAAAAGATCGAGTTCGAGCGTGAGTTGGAGATGAACTTGGCGATCTCGCTTGCCGGCATTGGGCGCTTTCGCATCAACATCTTTAAGCAGCGCAACGAAGTATCGATTGTGGCGCGCAATATCAAAATGGAAATTCCCAAGTTTGAAGACCTCAAGCTGCCGGAAATCTTGCTGAAAACGGTGATGGAAAAACGTGGCCTAGTGTTGTTTGTTGGCGGCACGGGTTCAGGTAAGTCCACTTCGTTGGCGGCATTGATCGATTACCGCAACCGCAACAGCGGCGGCCATATCATCACCATCGAAGACCCGGTGGAGTACGTGCATCGGCACAAGAAGTCGATCATCAACCAGCGCGAAGTAGGCGTGGATACCCGCAGCTTTCATGCGGCGTTAAAAAACACCCTACGTCAGGCGCCGGACGTGATTCTGATCGGCGAAATTCGTGACCGTGAAACCATGGAGCATGCCTTGGCCTTCGCCGATACCGGCCACCTGGCCATATCGACCTTGCATGCTAACAACGCCAACCAAGCGCTGGACCGCATCATTAATTTCTTCCCGGAAGAACGTCGGCCGCAGTTGCTCAATGACTTGGGTAATAACCTCAAGGCTTTTGTTTCGCAGCGCCTGGTTAAAACCGTTGATGGCAAGCGCCGCGCCGCTGTGGAGGTGTTGCTCGGTACGCCGACGGTACGCGATTTGATCAAGCGCAGTGAGCTGAGCGAGATCAAGGAAATCATGGAGAAGTCACGCAACCTCGGCATGCAGACCTTCGATCAGGCCTTGATTGAGCTGGTTAACGAAGGCGCGATTGACGAGGAGGAGGCGGTGAAAAACGCCGACTCGGCCAACAACGTGCGCCTCAAACTGAAGCTTTACCGCGAAACGCCAGCCGCCCCGGCCGCGCCCGTTGCTGCGCCGGTCGCACCAGTAGCCAAGGCGGCGGATGCGGGTGATTGGGGTATGGAGTTGACGCTGGAAGATATTGAGGAAGAGGCGCCGCCGGCCGAAGACCCAGGCCGTCGCAGTTTTTGACGGCTGGCTAGCGAGTTGGGTGGTCTAGGGAGTTGGTTGGTCTAAGTAACGCGCGCGGATACGCTCAATGCTGCCATCGGCGCGTAGTTGTTTGATGGCAACACGCAGCGCGTTAACCATCGTGTGGTCACAAGTTTTGGAGCAGGCCAGAAACATCTCGGTCGTGGCCAACTCCGGGCCGATCAGCAGTGGCTGCGGCGTGTTGCGTTTCCACGTGTATTGGCCTTCCGGCACCGTGGTAAACCAGGCGTCGATGCGGTTTAGCTCAAGCAGTCGCAGGGGCTTGTCGCCCAGCAGCAGTGGGTAGATTTGCTCACGGCTAAAGCCCTCCCTCAGCAGAATCTCTTCTTGTGCCGTGCCAATGCCAACGCCGATACGCTGATAGCGAGCACGGGCCTGGTCGAAGTTTTTCACCGGTTTGGTAAAGGTGAAAAATGCCCGCGGCAAAGGCAGCACCGAGGCTATCCAGGTGTAGTGCTCCTCGCGCCCTTGCGTGCGCGACAGCGGCAAAATCAGCAGATTTTTACCCTCACGCACGCGCTTTTGTGCCCGCAGCCAGGGTTCAGTGACGATGTTCACCCGGTAGCCGGCCTGCTTGGCTGCCGCCAAGACCGCATCGCCTACCAGGCCATGGCCCAGTGGGTCATGCGGGGCGGCTAGGGGCATGGCGTCGGGTATATACAGATCAATCAGAGGCTGCTCGGCGTATGCACTGAGGCTGAAAAGCACAATCAGCAGGCCGAAGGTTTTGTGCAGCATGGTGGGTTCCGGGCGGGGCGGTTTAAGCAGTATAGGTGGGTTTAACGAGGCGGATTTTTTAGGTCATTTTGACTTTTTGCGGTCTTAATGACGTCTAGTTTTGCTAGGTCTTTTTGACTGTTTGAATTTTAACGCGTTGATTTTATGTAAAAAATAATGTGGCACACATCCTGATAACCACTCAGTACGGAAGCATAAGTTTCCCTATCTAGCTGAATCGGAGGATGGACAATGTTTGCCTACCTGAGCTCGCCGAAAAATGTTCTGCACATTTCCAATCAATTGCTGGTCGGTGGTTTGGTTTTGTTGATCGTTGGACTTTTTATTGCCTACGGCTATGAGGGGCGCTTGAGTTTGCCGACGTTGGTGGGGGCGCATGCAGGGGTGATTCTTGGGCCTACGGCGATAAAAATCGGCTACGTCATGCGCCTCATTGCGCAGTACACCGTCAGCAAACCGCACGTGGGCACCAAGTCTACTTGCGTATAAGTGCGGCAAGCCTATTTGGATCAGCACTTACCTGGTTGGCAGACACGTATGGTGAATTCGTCTGTGTACCCTATGCAATCTGAGCCCGCGTTAGCCTCAATCTTGATCGGATGGCCAAGCGCGTAAGCCATACGCAGCAGGGCCAGGCGATCACGCCAGCGTTGATCATTGCCGTCGTACTCCATCATGGTGCTCACAAAGCCTTCGACCGATTCCCTGGGCGACGCCTCGCCTCCATCGGTGAAGACGAGAACTTTGCTTTTGCCGCCGCTGGCCATGTGCAGGTTGATGATTGGCCCTACTTCGCAGATGGTGCCGGCCTGGCCGATGGATGGAAGAACGCAAAGCACTAGCGCGAGGGCAGCTGTCACAGACCTTGCAGTTAGCTTCGACGCGCAGTTAAACATTTGTATACGCATGTTTTCGTGTCCTTATTTAGTCGACTTTGGTTTCGCATCTTTTCTCTGCTGGGCACAGGTCGATCGAGAACTCGTCGGTAGAGCCGATGCAGTCCGAGCCGTCATTGGCTCTGATTAGCACGGGAGTTTGCAGCGCGTAGGCAAGGCGTAATACGGCGAGACGATCGCGCCAACGCACGTCGTTTCCACCCACCTCTATCTCTGAGTAATATTTTCCGTCAATGAGTTTTTTTGAGGTGCCGACACCGGGTCCAGCGTCGGTGGAAATTAGAACGGCGCCTACGCCGCCACTGCGCATTTGCATCGCGACAATTGGCCCTCTTTCACACAGCATGCCCGCGTAGGAAAGGGTTGGGACGCAGCCTAGTGCTGCGGCAAGGAGCGGGCTGATGGAAGCATTGATTGCCCAAGTTCGGCAGCGGAGGCGGACTGTTTGATTCATTTTCTGTTCCTCTGAGGGTGCTTACGTCTTTACGCTAAGCCCTTGGAGGCAGACGCATAAGCGGCCGTTTTTTATCAAGGCGCGCTATCGGTCCTGAAAGCTGATGGACGTTTCCATAAATACGCGGTTTAAGAGCGAATGAAGATCGCAGGCGCACACGTGCCGCTGGTTTAGCCCGCTGCTTGGGCAGCAATAACTAAATCAACCAGTGTGTCGGCGGTGCTTTGCAGGCGCTCAACATCGGGGTACAGACGCTCAATCACGGCGATGCCCCGGGTAAGCGTCACCAGTAAGCGCGAAGCCTCTAACGCCGGTAACGCCAAGGGTTCGCTGGCCTGGTTCAGGCGCTCGGCGAGCAGATTTTCCAAACCATCGACCATGCCTCGCAAGGCTTCGCGAATCGGCGCGGCCGAGGCGTTTCATCGACTGCGGTTTTGGTTGAAAGGCAGCCGCGTGCAGTCTCTCCGGACTTCATCGAGGCAATGGCAGCTGAAAAACGCTTTCAGCGCTTCACGGGTATCAACGGGTTTTAGTGTTTCGCAGGCGGCGGCCAGAAAGCCTTCTTGGTAGCGGGCGTGATGTTGGCCTTGTGGCTCGACTTTGTTCGTCCAGCAGCCAGTGCACGTGATCCGCTGAGCCCATAAATCGAATTGCACACAATTTAATCGTTAGCTATCTTGTGGCCCTGTCACCCCTTAATTGCCACGGAGCTACGCCCATGAGCGACACCCTGTTCAGCATTCCCGCCACCACCATCAAAGGTGAGCAAAAGACCCTGGCCGACTTCGGCGGCAAGGCCGTATTGGTGGTCAACACCGCGAGCAAATGCGGCTTTACCCCGCAGTACAAGGGGCTGGAAGAGTTGTGGCAGACCTATAAAGATCAGGGCTTGGTGATTCTGGGTTTCCCCTGCAATCAGTTCGGCAAGCAAGAGCCGGGTGATGAAGGGTCGATTTCCGAGTTCTGCGAGCTGAATTTTGGCGTGACCTTTCCGCTATTTAAGAAGATTGATGTCAATGGCGCCGACGCCCATCCGCTGTTTGTGCAGCTGAAAAAGCGCGCCCCAGGCCTGCTCGGCAGCCAAGGGGTGAAATGGAACTTCACCAAGTTTCTGGTGGGGCAGGACGGCAAGGTGGTCAAGCGTTTTGCACCACTGACCAAGCCGGAAGAATTGACCAGCGAGATTGAAGCGCTGCTCAAGTGAGCCTTTGCCAATGAGTCAACAGCCAGTACCGCCAGCGGTTCCGCAACTGGACGCCGCTACCGCACTACAGCTCGATAATCAGCTGTGTTTCAAGCTGTACGCTGCTTCGCGCTCAGTGATCCGTGGCTACAAGCCGATGCTTGATCAGCTCGGGCTGACTTACCCGCAATACCTGGCGATGCTGGTGTTGTGGGAGTGGCAGCAAACGCCGCCCGAGCAGCCTACGGTCAAGGCCTTGGGTGAGCGGCTGCTGCTCGACTCCGGCACCTTGACGCCACTGTTAAAGCGCCTTGAGCAGTTGGGTTTAGTGGTGCGTCAGCGCAGTGCCCGTGATGAGCGTGAAGTGCACTTGGCGTTGTCGGTAGATGGTGCCGCGCTTAAGTCGCAGGTGTTGCCGCTCAAGCAGCGTTTGCTCTGTGAGAGTGGCTTTAACCTAGATGAACTGGACGGCCTGCGGGAACAGCTCGGCGCCTTGCTGGATCGTTTTATAGCAGCGCCGTAGACGGCAGCCATAGGCTTAGCAGGGCGAGCAATTCGTCGCGGCGGAAGGGCTTGGCCAGGTAGTCGTTCATGCCCGCCGCGGTGCAGCGCTCGCGCTCATCCGGCAGGGCATTGGCGGTCAGGGCAATAATCGGCAGCTCGGCCCAGCGTGCCTGCTGGCGAATGCGCCGGGTGGCTTCGTAGCCGTCCATCACTGGCATATTGCAGTCCATCAGTACCAGATCCACGTGTTCTTGCTCCAGCATCTCCAGCGCCTCCACACCGTTAGTGGCCAGCAGCACTTCGCAGCCAGCTTTGCTGAGCATGCCCTTGGCGACTAACTGGTTTACCGGGTTGTCTTCGACCAGCAGCACGCGCTTGTGGTCAAGCACTTGGGGGGCGCCAAGCGCGGCGGGGGCGGCGATCGTTTCACCGCCTGGTTCCAGCGACCGTTGCAGGGCCTTGTGCAAGGCGGCGCGGGATAGCGGACGCGGCAGCTGCAGAATCGGCGCCAGGGTGCTGGCCAGCTCGGTTGGCAAAAAGCTGCCATAGGCACTGACGAACAATATGGTGTGTTTGAAATGCTCGCGCAGGTTGGCCAGCTCGTGCGCGCGGTCGGTAATCACCAAGTCCGCCGATAACAGCGGTTGGGCGCTGCAGTGCTCCAATTGGGTGTAGCTGAGGCCCCAAAACGGCAGCAGATTTTGCAGCAGCGCAGCCAAGCCGCTTTGCCCATCGCACAGCGCCACCACGCGGCCGCGTAACACTGGCAGCAAGGCTGGCGGTGCCGCGCTTGGTAGCGGCAGATGAACGCAGAATTCACTGCCCACGCCAAGTTGCGATTTCAGCGTCAGCGAGCCGTGCATGGCTTCGCATAGTTGCCGAGTCAAGGCCAAGCCCAAGCCGGTGCCGCCGTATTGGCGGGTGATGGTGACGCCGGCCTGGGCAAACGGTTGGAAAATGCGCGCTTGTGCCTCTTCGGCAATTCCGATGCCGCTGTCGGTGACGGTGATGCGTACACCCGGATCGGTGTAGCTAATGCGGATATCCACGCGTCCGCTGTGGGTGAATTTCAGCGCGTTGGACAGCAAATTACTCACCACCTGACGCACCCGCGTGGGGTCGCCGAGCAGCAGCGCGGGCAGGCGGTTGTCGATTAAGCAGGTGAGCTCGACATTGCTGGCGGTGTTCTGTGACAGCAGGTTGGCGGTGTCTTCTACCAGTGTGGCGAAATCGAAGGGAATCGACTCCAGCTGCAACTGCCCAGCCTCGAACTTGGACAGGTCGAGAATATCGTTAAGCAGTTCCACCAGCACCTTGCCTGAGTTGTGGGCAATGCTTAGTTGCTGGCGTTGCTCGGCGCTCAAGTGGCTGTCCAGCGTCAGGCCGAGCATGCCGAGCAAGCCGTTGAGTGGGGTGCGAATTTCATGGCTCATGTTGGCCAGAAAGGTCGCGCGGGCCAGGGCCATTTGGTTGGCCTGGGCGCGGGCTGTTTCTAACTCCTGGTTGGAAACGGTCAGGCGCGTATTGCTGGCTTTCAGTTCATTGGTGCGCGCGGAAATAATGTTTTCCAGCTCGCCCAGGTATTGCGTGAGCTGATCTTCGGCTTTGCGTCGGTGCTCGACTTCTTCCGATAAGCTCGACAGTTGCTGATTGGTGACGTCGACCAGAATGCCGATTTCATCGTTCTCATGGCCGGGTGGGCAGGGCAGCTTTTGCCGGGTAGGGCGCCGCAGGTCGCGGGCGCTGATCGCTTGAATAACGTCAGTGAGCGGTTTGGTCAGCATGAAATAAAACACCACCAGCAAGATCATCGACAGCAAGAGGCTGTAGGCAAAGCCGCTTAGCAGGGTGACCAGGGAGCGGCGCAGGAAGTTATTGCCAAAGGCAAAGGTGTCGACCTCCAAGCGCAGCACGCCGATGGTTTCTTGCGGCGAATGGCTAACAAAAAGCGCGTCTTCAAAGTGCCGGCTCTGGCCGAATAGGCGGTCGCTGAACATCCGATAGGGGCTGGTGATACGTGAGCGCTTGGCGCTGGCCAGGCTGGTGCCGGTGTCATCAACAATTTGCGCGCTGACCACCGCGGGCGAGCGTAGCAGCCCGGCGACCAGTTCTTGGGCCAGTTCGGTGTCGATGTTGTAGGCAATGCGGGTCGCGGGGTTATGGCTGATCGCCAGCAACGCGCGTATCTCGCGATTGATCGCGGCGTCTTCACTGGCATAATCGCTGCTCACCTGCATCAGGCTGAGCAAGGTGCCGAGGATCAACGCCACGAGAACCGTCAGACTGGCTTGTTTGAATGACAGGCGATGGGTGAGCGTTATATCCATAAGGTGCGGGCCGGCCTCGTCTCTGAGCACTGGGCAAGCATAGCTGAATTGCGATGTGGCTTGCCTGACGCGCTTCGAGTTTTTCCCTGTGATAGGAGCAAGTTGTGGACTCCCGTTTAAATGCCTTTCTGGAGCGTGCCGACGCGGTGTTGGCGCGGCTCGATCCATTGTTGCCGACCTTGCGTGTTGAGCTGGACTGGAACCACACCATTGCCGCGCGCTGGCACCGAGAAGGTCGCGGCGGTTACCTGCAACCGCTTGAGGTCAGCCTGGACTTGCGTCTGACCGATCTAATTGGCGTTGACACCCAGCGCGACCACCTGGCGCGCAACACTCGTCAGTTTGTGGCTGGGCTACCGGCCAACCACGCGTTGCTGTGGGGCGCGCGCGGCACCGGTAAATCGTCGTTAGTGCGGGCGCTGTTGGCAGAGCTGGCGGGCGAGGGCTTGCGCTTGGTGGAGATTGAGCGCGATTACTTGGCCGACTTGCCGCGTATCGTCGAGCTGATCGGCAAGCTGCCACAACGTTTTGTGCTGTTCTGTGATGACCTTTCGTTTGAAGCGGGCGAGGGCGACTACCGCGTACTCAAAAGCGTACTTGATGGATCGCTGGAGCGGGCGCCAGACAATGTGCTGCTGTACGCCACCTCCAACCGTCGCCACCTGGTGCCGGAAAAGGAGAGCGACAACCTCGACAGCAAAATGGTCAACGGCGAGCTGCATCCCAGCGAGGCGGTGGAAGACAAGATCGCGCTGTCGGACCGCTTTGGCTTGTGGCTATCGTTCTATCCGTTTACCCAAGAACACTTCCACGACGTGGTGCGCCACTGGATCGGTGTGTTGGCCAAGCAGACCAAGCTTGAGTGGCAATGGACTGAGGAATTGGGTGTTCTCGCTGCGCGCTACGCCACCAGCCGCGGTAACCGTAACGGCCGCTGTGCCTATCAGTTCGCCCGCAATTGGGTGGGCCTGCAATTATTGGAGAAACAGTCGTGATCGATCTGCAACAAACTGGCGCTGGCTTGGAAGGCTACGGCCTGCTGGCCGCGCAACTGGAAGCGCTATTGGCCGATGAGCGCGACTTTGTCGCCAACGCGGCGCAGTTCTCGGCGTTTCTGTACACCCAGTTGGACGACCTGAACTGGGCCGGTTTCTATTTGAACAAGCAAGAACAGTTGGTGCTTGGGCCATTCCAGGGCCAAGTTGCTTGCGTGCGCATTCCGTTTGGTAAGGGCGTATGTGGCGCTGCTGCGAGCAGCTTGCAGACCCAGCGGGTGGAAGATGTACATGCCTTCCCCGGGCATATCGCCTGCGACAGCGCTTCAAATAGCGAGCTGGTAGTGCCTTTGGTTAAAGAAGGGCGCTTGATTGGGGTGTTGGACCTGGATAGCCCAAAGCTGGCACGCTTTAGCGACGTGGATCAGCGTGGGATTGAGAACCTGGCGGCGATCTTTTTGCGGCTGACAGACTGCTAAGTTCTGGTCAGGCTACAACGTAGGGTGCGCCGTGCGCACCAGGCCTGCACCGCGCGTAAAGGTCTTGGTGCGCACAGCACACCCTACGGAAGTTGCAGGCATCCCGGTTCGGACGGCGGCTCTAGCCGCGCGCGTTTGATGTTCCAACAAAAAGCCCGGCTAGATGCCGGGCTTTTTGTTGGGCGCTGAGCGGAGCTCAGTCATACATATTCTTTTTCTTCCAGTCTTCGTCGCCATCCAGAGACTTCAAGCCGTCGGTTAGCTGATTTGGCTCGTCGGTTGCCGGCTTGGTGTTCTCCAGCACCATGGAATTAGCCCGTGCCAGTTGTTTTTCCAGCAGGCTAAGCGGTGCCTGGTAGCGTTTGGCATCAGGCTGTTTGCGGATGTATTGCACGCCGCGTTCGAAAGCGAGGCGGGCATGGCCGGGCTGGCCTTGCTGCATGGCGTTTTGGCCAGTGTTGGTGAACAGCTCGATATGCAGTTGAACGAGAATATGCCGAACTTCTTGCAGCCACTGTTTGGCCTCGGCATTGGGTAGCAGGTTGTCTTGCGCGGCGCGGGTAATTTGCCCGTGGAGAATTTCCAGGGTAACGCGCACTTCTTTAGCCTTGGCCTCGTTAACAATCGGCTGCGGCTGATTGCGCACGACAATCCCTTCGCCTAGCGCCGCCTGAGCACGCAGTTCTTCTGCGCGTTCCTTTATAGCGGCCTGGGTCTTGTCCACCGCCAGCAGACGATCGGTGAACTGCAGCAGCAAACGGGTCAGCAGCATCTTGAGGGCGGGGGTCATGAACTGGCCCGGCAGGGAGTCCGACACGTCATTGCAGCGGCGTATACGGTCGGCCAGGTCAGCCTTGAGGCGGGCCTTCTCCAGTTTGTTGTTCTCTACCATATGGTTGATGTAGCCGATCACGAACAGAATCACGATGCCGGCTACGATCAGTAGAGTAATTACGAGTGGGGACACCTTATAAACCTCTGCACTACTGGAGTTTTGCCCGAGTGTAGTGCCTCGGTGCTATCGCGGATAGCCACTGCTTAACTTCTAGGCAGAAGTCATTGATTTAAAATAATTTTCACTGAAGTGTTGACGACCTTCGAAAGGCTCCCTAGAATTCGCGCCACTTCGCAGCGTAAGGCAACAAGCTAGCGCTGAGTAGCGTGGAAAATGTGCGTCATGCACAACCTGTGTCCCCTTCGTCTAGTGGCCTAGGACACCGCCCTTTCACGGCGGTAACAGGG